>CAZWAD010000016.1:0-83546 GCA_964631835.1 uncultured Chitinophaga sp. | reverse complement strand
CGATGGTATACGTGTATACCCAGTCGTGGCTGTTTCCTTCGCAATCGGTATAAGTGTAAGTGAATGTTCTAGTTCCTTCACAGTCTACATAAGTTCCGCCAATAGCGGGACCGGTAGGAGTGATGGGGTTGCCGCAGTTGTCGTTTACTGCCGGAGCACCCGGGTCAGTAGCGTCTATGATACAAGCAATCTGAGAACCATCATTGGAAGGCATAGTAAAGTCCTCCACCTCGATGGTATACGTGTATACCCAGTCGTGGCTGTTTCCTTCGCAATCGGTATAAGTCCAGGTATAAGTTCTTGTTCCTTCGCAGGAAGGCTTACTGCCTACCGAAGGCCCTGACGGAGTGATAGAGCTACCGCAGTTGTCATTCACTGCGGGCGGGGTAGGTACTGCATCGGTATTATCTGGGCAGGCCACGGTTGAGCCTCCGTTGGCAGGAACAGTAAAGTCAAGCCTTTCTATAGTAATAGTTTGTACACAACTTGCTGTATTCCCGCAGTCATTTGTAACCGTATGAGTTCTATCAATAATTCCTTCACATGGAATGCTGAAAGGTGCGGTTGAGCAGTTATAATCCAAAGTAGGATCGCACGCATCTGAGGCACTTCCTCCAGCAGCAATGAAAACTGCCAGGTTAGCATAACATGCAGGCACATCTGCCGGACAATTAATTGTTATGTTGGATGGACAAGTAATAGAAGGTGTAGTGGTTCCTACATTAAATGATTGGTTGCAATTGTTCGTACAGCCTCCATCAGTTATTGTGACACTCAAGGTATAAGAACCACCACAACTTAAACCAGCCTGAACCCGAACGCTATCTAAGGTTGTGGAACCAACAATAGTTCCATTTCCACTAATAGCCCAACTGTAAGTAGTCATTCCCGCTGGAGCCTTATAAGTATTGGTTGTGCCAATGCAAATACCATCTGGTCCAATAATTGAACAAGCGGGTGGTGTAAGATTTGCACTTACATGTATGGTATCCGAAACCGTACATCCGGTTTGGGGTAAAGTACAAGTAACAATATATGTTCCGGAATCACATACAATAGGATTTTGGTCTGTAGAAGTAAATCCGTTAGGGCCAGTCCATACAATACTAACTCCAATTACTGTAGAATCAGCAAACAATTGGACACATGTACTATCGCAATTAATGTCACCGCTTTTTCTGGCTACAACATTAACTTCAGACTCGGCACCGAAGGTCAAAGGTCCAACGAAGTCTTTTAGCTCTGCTGTAAACGATGATGATGAGCGGCTTTTAACTACAATTGAACCGAATGTTTGATTACATCCTCCTGTAGTGGATACGCTCAACAAGGCATCCAAACCAAGCTGGGTTGTGTTAAACCCAGTTTCAACAAATTGCCTTGGTACATAATTCGCTTGAAATGTAGCAGTAGGACCCTCCAAAGTTCCCCAAGGTGGAGCTTTCATTGTAGTAGGATTACCCCAAATGTAAGCAGAAGGAATGCTCAGATTTTTAGCTTGAATTTCTGCATAAGCATAACGACCTACATTTAACCCCTGATTAAACACTCCGGTGAAATCAAATAATCGTCCGGGCTGTGTATTATATTGAAGGAGTCTGGCAGCGTCACCACCGGTTGCGTATCCACCTAACCCGTTGGGGATACTATCTAAATGAACCCAAATGCGGGCGTAAGCTGAATAAACTGCACCTCCGTTTTCGAAGTTTGTTGACAATATCATATCACCAATAACTATAGGATGTCCTACCGAATCAGTAATACTAGTTGGGAAAGGAAGTGTAGTAGGTCTGAATTTCCATGCTGTATGGCCGGAATCAACACCAGTACCGGTAAATCCAAGTAGCGGACTATAAGCTATGGTAGGACTTCTGAAAAACTCGAAATCACTGTATGCATTACCATCAGTAGAACGGAGGGTGGAACCCAAAAAGAGCCATAAATTGTTATCCCTTAGGTCGCGTCTGGCATGAGCAAAAACATCAATAAAATCATTTTTCTGAGGAATGCCGCCTATTTTCGCATCCCAAGTAGCCGGGTTGTCAGCATTTTTATCTGATGTGCTTCCAAATACAGTTGAATCGTTTTGGCTTCCTGCCGAGAAATTATCTCTTGCATACCTTGCATCAATTAATATGTAGTTATTGAAAGTATCGAGGTTATTGAAGGGAGGAGTAAGCCCTCGTGTAAAAGAAACGTTCCTGATTGCTTGACTTCCTCCGGAAATCAGAGTTCTTAATGCAGCACCTCCAGTGGTATCAATAACACCAATGCCGCTTCCTGTTGTATCGCGGAACCAGTCATCTGAAACAGTCGCATATGCCGGTGAAGGCGGTGATTCAGCAGACTCATATTTGTTGGCATATAAACCTGCATCTACTCCAAAGTTAGCCTGGAGGGTATCGGTTCTTACAATAAGCTGTGAAAAAATATTTCCCGATGCAAGCAAGATAAACAGCAACGGGAAAAAAAGTTTAACGAAATCAGATTCTTTAAACGAAAAATTGTGCCGGCAGGCACAACCAACGATTGTTTTTTGTGGTTCATTTCCGCTAAAGTTTGTTTGGGGGAAATTATTACATTCCATAATCATTCATTTTGGTTTATACAATTAACAAAGTATTTTAAAAATGTGTCCGAAAAACCCGGGAACCGGATTAAACGGGAGTGCAAAATAGACCACGATTTTTTAAAAAACAAGGGATATCCTAAATTATTTTCTCGCAGAACCGAAAAAATAATTTTTGCCTTAACTTTTTGTAATATGGCATTAAGATTGCAGTGATGTAAATCTAGCGCACAAGAGTTACACTGCCCTTTCGCAGAATGCTTTTCGTATCACCGGTCAAGCCCAATTTGAACTGATAAACGTAAACTGGCCCCACTGTTACATTACGCTGTGTGCCATCGCCATAGGCGGCAGTCCATCCGGTAAAAGTGCCATTTTCAAAATCGGCATTGGTGCATTGCGCAACGGAAAATCTTGTTTACATAAGCAGCATCAAAAAGACGTACGCGAAAAGTAAAGCTCTTTTCATCTGTAAACGATTTAATGGTGAACCTTAAAACATAACACCTGGGAAAAAGACGATGAAGATTCATCCTTTCGTTAGTGTTCGTTGCAGATATTCGCGCTGGATAAGATGAACTTCTTTATAATTATACAATTTTCTTGTATTAAACAGGAAATATTTTAACTGATGTAAAAGCCATGTAAAGTATTGCGGATAAAATAAATTCAAAATACACTAAATGCGAAATTTTCCGGTTATGTCTGAAGGGTGTAAAGTTTGCCTTCCTGTGCTAATTCAACTTCAAAATCAAGTTGCCTGTCCCTGAGGGTTTCAGTAAAAAGCTGTTGGAGCTGCTCATCGGAATGGTACGGGTCGTGATGAAAGAACAGCAATTTTTTTACACTGGTTAAAATGCCAAACTCCAACGCGTCTTTCATGGAACTATGTCCCCAGCCCAGATGATTTTCGTATTCGTCAATTTTATATTGTGCATCGTGAATTAAAATTCCGGCATCTTTAGCCAGATTGTATCCGCTTGTCCAATCCGGTTCACAGGGGTAGCAGGCAGAGGCAAGTGCCGGCTCATGGTCAGGAATATAAGCAACTACTGCCTTGCCACATTGTAACCGGTAACCTACTGTGGGTCCGGGGTGGCAAATGTATTCGGCAGTTAACTTCAAGTTGCCAATAGCGAATTCGTTATCAACTATATCGTGTATCTCAACCTTTGCCGGGAGTTCGCTTAATCGAACCGGAAATATGGGAGGAGAAAAATATCTTCTCAGCCTCTGCTTCAGACTTTCGTGTGATGCGACCGGACCCCATATGTGAACCGTGATGGCGGGATTATACAGTGCTGAAAAAAAACCAAGCCCGATAATATGGTCAAGATGAAGGTGTGTAAGCAGAATATGAATTATGCGTACATCTTTGGAAAGTCCTTGCCCCAAGCGCTGAATGCCTGAGCCTCCATCAAGAATTACATAGGTGTCACCTTCAACCACTTCTATACAGGCGGTGTTTCCTCCGTAAATATTTTTTTCGGGACCCGGAGTAGGCAATGAGCCCCTGCATCCCCATAGTTTAATATTCATGCCGCGCCCGATTTCCAGAACAGGGCGGTTGCACCCAGAAAGTTGTGCGCCCTGCCTATGATGGGATAAGATGTAACAGAAATTCTCAACCGCTCACCTGTCATGCTCCAAATCCAGAATTCTCCATGAGCGGGTTTTTGATGTGTCAATGTTTTTACCAAAGGAAGAGATACGGGCGGTAAAGGTTTGCCCGTTTCGTCCTCAGGTTTAAACCGGGTTGACCATTCCTCCACAGGCATAAAACCGGTATCTTCAAAACGCATTCCCAGCAGTTCTTCAGCCGGCTCGTTGTAAAAAAGCAGATTCCCTTTCGGGTCAACAATAAAAATCGGGATGGACAAACTATCGGCTAATTGCCTGCTTAGAATAATTTCTATGGGATGGGCTGACATAAGGTTGAATGATTTAGGTTTTATATTTCACCTGATACCCGATATGAAAATAAGAAAACAGGATTGATTTTGCAGAACTTAATGTTATGTTGCAAAAATGAGTCTATTTCGTTTTAAACAATTCAGCGTTGAACAGGATATGTGTGCAATGAAAGTAAACACCGATGGGGTGTTGCTTGGCGTATGGACAGATGCAGGTACAGCAAAAACAGTTCTGGATATTGGCACCGGTACTGGAGTTATCGCCATGATGATGGTTCAAAAAAATAACAAAGCAATAGTAGATGCCATGGACATAGATATAAACTGCTATTTGCAAGCGAAAGGAAATTTTCAAGGAAGCATTTGGAATAAACGGTTGAATGTGTTTCATTCATTGCTTCAGGAATTTTATCCAGAAAGGAAATATGATGTTATTGTTTCTAACCCGCCTTATTTCGTTGATGATTTTAAAACCGGCAATCATCAAAAAAATATAGCCAAGCATAGTATTGCTCTTAGCTACAAAGAATTGTTTTCGGGAATCAACCGACTACTCATTGAAAACGGAAAGGCATTCATTAGTGCTCCATCATTCCGTTATTTCCAGATTGAAACTATTGCACAAGTGGAGGAACTATTCATAACAAAATCAACTGATGTTATAGCTATAGAAGGTAAAAATCCTTATCTCACACTACTTCAATTAGAGCGCAAAGAATCGAAGAGGGAAAAAAGTTCAATTACCATTCAGAGCAAGGACGGAAACTTTACTGAAGAATATAAAGCCATCACCCGCGAATTTTACCTGAAATTCTAAACGCCAAAAATTATTTTCGTGCGAAATTGTATTTGACTAAAGACAACTATACTATTTGATTTTATAAATGGAACTTTCGAAAACATACGACCCTAAACAAACTGAGGATAAATGGTATAAGTATTGGCTTGAACTAGATTTATTTCACAGCCAGCCCGATGAACGC
Organism: uncultured Chitinophaga sp.; assembly: GCA_964631835.1. GTDB lineage: Bacteria > Bacteroidota > Bacteroidia > Chitinophagales > LD1 > Bog-950. The sequence goes on along the minus strand of CAZWAD010000016.1, from coordinate 78,081 downwards.
GAACCTTACACAATAGTTATTCCACCGCCAAATGTAACAGGCGTGCTCCACATGGGGCACATGCTCAATAATACTATTCAGGACATGCTGATTCGGAAAGCACGCATGGAAGGCAAGAACGCTTGCTGGGTTCCGGGAACCGACCACGCCTCCATAGCTACCGAGGCGAAAGTTGTTCAAATGCTTCGTGAGCGAGGGATTAAAAAAAGTGACTTATCACGTGAAAAATTTCTGGCATATGCCTGGGAGTGGAAGGAGAAATACGGAGGAATTATTCTCGAACAGTTGAAGAAACTCGGAGCAAGTTGCGACTGGAAACGCACCCGTTTTACTATGGAAGAAAAACTAAGCAATGCGGTAACAGAAGTGTTTATTGACCTATACAATAAAGGACTCATTTATCGCGGGCTGCGCATGATTAATTGGGACCCCTCGGCAAAAACGACACTTAGCAATGAAGAGGTTCTTTACAGCGAAGAAAACAGTCAACTTTATTTCGTAAAATATAAATTGAAAGGCAGTGGGGATTTTATCCCGGTTGCTACAGTCCGTCCTGAAACTATTATGGGCGATGTGGCTGTGTGTGTAAATCCGAAAGATGAGCGTTATAAAAGCTTTGTTGGAAAAACTGTAATTGTACCTCTGGTCAATCGAGAAGTTGAGGTAATTGCAGATGATTATGTGGATATAGAATTCGGAACAGGCGCCCTGAAAATTACACCTGCTCACGATATAAATGACTACGAAATTGGGAAAAAGTATAATCTCCCTGTAATTGATTGTTTTAATGAGGATGGAAAAATTTCTGAAGCCGGCCAAGTATTTATTGGAGAAGACCGGTTTAAAGCCCGAAAGCTTGCAACAGAAAAATTAGAGGCTGATGGATTGCTAATTAAAAAGCAGGATTATCTAAATAAAGTAGGAAGAAGTGAAAGGACAAATGCGATTATTGAACCGCGCTTATCTCTTCAGTGGTTTGTAGATATGAAAAAGTTCTTTGAAAAGAACCCGCATGTATTGAATGACGTAATCAATGATGACTTGCGCTTCTATCCTCCTAAATTCAAGAACGCATATAAACACTGGATTGATAATGTAAAAGACTGGTGCATCAGCCGCCAGCTTTGGTGGGGACAACGAATTCCAGCCTGGTACAATGAAAAAGGAGATTTTGTTGTTGCGAAGACTTATGATGAGGCAGTAACAGCGTTCAAAGTGCGAAATCCGAATTCCGAAATCCGAAACTTAAAACAAGATGAAGATGTTCTCGATACCTGGTTCTCTTCTTGGCTTTGGCCTATTTCTGTTTTTGATGGATTTGAAAACCCGGATAATAAGGATATCAGTTATTACTATCCCACCAACGATCTGGTTACAGCACCTGAGATTATGTTCTTCTGGGTAATGCGTATGATAATGGCTGGCTATGAATGGCGAGGTGAAAAGCCATTTAAGAATGTTTATTACACCGGAATAGTCCGTGACAAACTTCGAAGAAAAATGAGTAAAAGCCTCGGCAATTCTCCCGAACCCCTAGAATTGATTGAAAAATACGGAGCAGATGGTGTACGTATGGGTATGCTCTTATGTTCTCCAGCGGGTAACGATATTTTGTTCGATGAAAAACTTTGTGAGCAAGGGCGAAACTTCAGCAATAAACTTTGGAATGCCTTACGGTTAATAAAAGGATGGGATGTAATCGAAAGTGAAAACATGGAAAACAAAGTGGCTGTTGAATGGCTCGAAAGCAAAATAAACAAAACCATTTCCGAACTAGATTCTTCTTATAAAGAGTTTCGTCTGAGTGAGGCGCTGATGACTTTGTATAAGTTGATTTGGGATGATTTCTGTTCCTGGTATCTGGAGTTAATTAAGCCTGATTATCAAAAGCCAATTGACAAATACACTTATGAGAAAACAATTGAGCTGTTTGAAACCCTTTTGAAACTTCTTCATCCGGTAATGCCTTTTGTAACCGAAGAGATTTGGCATCAACTGAAAGAAAGAAAGAAAGAAGAAAGCATTTGTATTGCTAAGTACCCAACCGAAGGCACTGTGAATTCTGACTTAGTTTGCGAAGCTGAGTTAGCTTTCCATATTATTACAAGTATACGAGATGTGCGTGCTCGGGCGAATAAAAAAAATACTGAAACAGTTAATGCTTATTACACTGGAGGGGATAAAGTATCATTTTCTTCATTTCACTCAAAAATTATCCGCCTGGCAAGGCTCGGTAAACTAGAGCAAATAAAAAATGAGCAAGTTAAAGGCGCAAAAACGTTTATCGCTGAAGGGTATAAGTTCTTTGTGACTACCGGCACTACCGAAAATGAGCAGGAAGAACGGGACAGACTTTTTAAGGAACTGGAATACGCAAAAGGTTTTCTTGCTTCGGTAGAAAAAAAGCTCTCCAACGAAAAATTTGTTTCTTCTGCACCTCAGGGAGTTATTGCTGCTGAAAGAAAGAAACGAGAAGACGCACTCGCTAAGATTGCCATGCTTGAAAAATCACTCGCCAATTAAATTGAGCGTTGCAACGCGGAAACCAATTAAGCAACAAAAGTTTCCAAAACCCTTTGCTGGCGTATGTTTCACGGAAACTTTCGCTGAATTTTTTTTGCAAAATATTTGTCAGAACAGTTTGAAAATCTACTTTCGTATTCTCTTAATAACTAAACTATGGTTGAAACTTCTACTTACTTTAAGAGTGCTGTCCAGCGTAAGCAAATGCACTACTCTCCAAACCTTTTAAGCACAATCAGCAACGCGATTGAAAACAGAAAAGTGGTAACGCTTGAATATGAATCAAACGAAAAAGGAATAACTGTAAGAAATATTGAACCGATGGCAGTTGTTTACAAAGACCGTAAAAGACATTTAGCCGGATGGTGCCGGTTGCGAAATGACTACAGGTCGTTTCGCCTGGATCGTCTAAATTCCATAAAGCTTAATTCCGAGCAATTTTCTCCCAGGGAGGATTTTAAAATAGAAAACTTCCAGGATGATCCGAATGCCTCACATGATGAGCATTACGAAGAGGTGTTGTAAAATATAAGGCACACCAACCAAAGAGAACGGGCTGCAGAAAGGCAGCCTTTCTTTTTTCAGTCGGCTTTGATGAACACCTCTTCTTCTTTTGCATAGAAGAAGCTGAGCGCTTTGTGTTTTTTAATAAACACCTTGAGTTCTTCGGAGGTTGTAAAAGTTTCATCAATATTTTCGGTTACTGAAAAAAGGGTAACCTTATTTCCGCTTTTGTTCAACACTAATTTGTAAAGGAAATAAGTATTAGAACTGGATTTTACATTGAGAAAAACATCGTCATCAACATTGCTCAGGTGAGCATCGTAAAATGTAGGTTCACTGTTTTCAGGCTTCTTTTCAATAATGTATGTGAACTCATCTTTTTTAGAAACTGTGTAAGTGTCATGTGATGATGAGCTTTTCGGTTCCCACTTACCCAGCAAGGCAGTATTGATTTTTACCGAAGGGCTGTCAACCGGTACTTTACTCTCATAAGGGCAGCCGGTAAGCATAATTGATATTACCGTTAAAGGCAAAATCCATTTCAGGCTTTTCATTTCGTTGAATTTCAGGCGAAGAAATAATTTTTTGTTTATTCAAATTGACGGTGGAAATGATTGTTTACAAATAGTTCTGAAACAAAATCCATTATGTCTAAATTCATCACAGCGATTTTTTAGCGGAATTTTATGGAAGTTTATATCAAAGGGAGAGGTTCACAGCTGAATCCGGCAAACCGGTTTCTTAAAAATTCAACGAAAATTTATGTGGAAGACCTCCCTATGCAAGAGGAGCGTGAAGAATTGCTGAAAGAAAACCCCGGAACAAAATACATCGAAGTTTTTCCGAAAACGATTCTGAATAAAGTTGACAGCCCCGACATTGGATTAGGATGGAGCATGAATCCTTACCAGGGTTGTGAACACGGATGCATTTATTGCTATGCAAGGAATACACACGAATATTGGGGATACAGTTCGGGAATGGAATTCGAGCAAAACATACTTATCAAAAAGAACGCACCCCAATTGCTCCGCGAAAAACTGATGAGCAAAAACTGGGAAGCGGACTCAATTATGCTGGCAGGTAATACAGACATTTATCAACCCGCAGAAAGAAGATTCGGAATAACCCGTAAAATTCTTGAAGTGTTTCTTGATTTGAAGCATCCGGTTTCAATGATTACAAAAAACAGTTTGATAGAGCGCGATCTGGATGTTCTCAGCGAACTTGCAAAAGATAGTCTGGTATTTGTTACCCTGAGCCTGACAACGCTGAATGAAAAACTGAAACGCATTATGGAGCCAAGAACAGCTTCAGCGCATTCGGTTTTGAGGACTATAAGAAGGTTAACATCTGAAGGGGTACCGGTAAACGTTAATGTGGCGCCAATTATCCCGGGAATCAACGATGAGGAAATCTTTGATGTGATTAAAGCAGTTGCTGATGCCGGAGCGTTAAGCGCGGGGTATATTGTAGTTCGTTTGAACGGGCATAATGACAAGCTGTTTGAAGATTGGGTGAAAAAGAATTTTTCCGATAGGGCGAATAAAGTTCTGAATCAGATAAAAACCATGCATGGCGGAAAACTGAACGACTCGAATTATGGCAGAAGAATGAAAGGCGAAGGAAAGTTTGCTGAACTTATACGCAATCAGTTCATTCTGGCGCGGAAAAAATATCTGGCAGACAGAAAGATGAAGCCGCTGAACTACACTTTGTTTGAAGAAAGAAAACGTGAATTGGTCGAAATGAAAAAGTCGCAGCTAAAATTGTTTTAGCTTAAAATTCGGGCAGCAACTATCTCCATCAGCTTTTTGATTTCCTTATTGCACAAATTGGATATGCTTCCTTCGTGAGTATGAGAAATATTTTTTTCCGGGTGGAATGATTTCTTGCCAGCCTCATTTCCTACTTTCTTGTAAGCATCGCGGAAAGGAATTCCTTTTATAACGAGTTTATTTATTTCTTCTACGGTAAACAGGTCATTAAATTTTTCATCACTCAATATGTCTTTCCGGACTTTGATTTCATTGAGCGAGAAAATAAATACCGACAGGCATTCTTTCATACTGTCAATGGCAGGTAATAAAATATCTTTCGTCAATTGCATGTCGCGGTGATAACCGGATGGTAGATTACTGCAAAGCAAAGTCATTTCGTTAGGTGTTGATTGCAATCGGTTACACTTTGCTCGCAATAGTTCAAATACATCAGGATTTTTTTTGTGAGGCATAATGCTTGAGCCGGTGGTAAGCGAATCGGGAAAAGAAACAAAAGCAAACTGCTGGTTTATGTAAAGGCAAATGTCATAAGCAAACTTTGAGAGGGTAGAAGCCACGGATGAAAAAGCAACAAGAGTGGCTCTTTCTGCCTTACTTCTTGTCATTTGGGCGTAAACCGAGTTGTAATTCATTTCTGAAAACTTCAGCAGCTTGGTGGTGAGTTTCCGGTTTAAAGGAAATGCTGAGCCATAACCGGCACCCGAGCCAAGCGGATTCTTATCGGCAATGGCGTAAGCTGCTGCGAGCAGTTCCATATCGTCAACTAAGCTTTCGGCATAAGCCCCAAACCATAACCCAAAAGAAGACGGCATGGCCAGTTGAAAATGCGTGTAACCGGGCAGCAAATCATTCCTGTGCTGCTCGCTAAGTTCCTGAAGACGGTTGAATAGTTGCAGAATAAGTTTGCTCACTTCTTTCAACTCATATTTAAGAAGTAGTTTTATGTCAGTCAAAACCTGGTCATTCCGCGAGCGTCCGGTATGAAGTTTTTTACCGGCATCACCAATTCTTTCGGTCAGGGTCTTTTCTACCTGTGAGTGAACGTCCTCAACATGTTCTTCAATTTTAAATTTTCCCTCACGGATAGTTTTCAGAATTTCGTTCAATCCATTTTTTATTGCTTTCCATTCTTTGTTGTTCAGGATTCCAATTGTGTTCAGCATTTCAGCATGAGCAAGAGAGCCCAGCACATCAAATTCAGCAAGCCGTAAATCCCAATTTCTGTCATTGCCCACCGTGAACTTTTCTACAGCGAGTGAGTTTTTATCCTGCTTATACTCTCCTTTTTGCCAAAGCTTCATTTTATATATGGTTTAAGTGACTCAGCATATTTTTCCAAAAGCCGGATGTATGTCTTTACTCCTTCGTCAATTTCGTGAACATAAATAAATTCATCGGCACTGTGTGACCGTGCTGAATCACCGGGGCCAATCTTCACCGCTTTCCAGGGCATCAGCGCCATATCGGAAGTAGTTGGTGAACCATACAACTCTATGTTGAGTTCTTTGGCTGCGGAAACAATAGCATGGTTTTTATCAATGAACGAAGGCTTAATTCGTGTTGAGCGTTCCTTTACTTCGCTGGATATATGTTGTTTTACTGTATCCATTATTTCCTGATGAGTATAATATTCGTTCAGGCGAATATCAACAGTAAAATTGCATTCAGCCGGTACCTGGTTATGTGCTGTGCCTGCCTGAACAACGGTTACATTCATATTCACCGGTCCCAGCCATTCCGAGACCTTTTCAAATTTATACGAACTGAACCATTCCATGTCTTTCATCGCCAAATAAATGGCATTCACTCCTTCGTTTCGAGCCGCATGACCGGCTTTGCCCTTTGCGGTGCAGTCGAGGACTAATAAACCCCTTTCAGCAACAGCCATTTTCATTCGTGTGGGTTCGCCAACAATAGCCAGATGAACGGGCGGGATTTCATGGATTATACTTTCAATGCCTCCTTTACCTGATATTTCCTCTTCGGCTGTTGCCGAGTAAATGAGGTTGAATGGTAACTCTTTGTCAGCGTAAAACTGCAGGAATACAGCAAGCAATGATACCAATGCTCCGCCTGCATCATTGCTTCCCAGCCCGAACAACTTTCCATCTTCTATAACCGGTTCATGCGGATTCCTGGTATAGCCAGCATTGGGTTTTACCGTGTCGTGGTGGGAGTTCAGAAGAATAGTGGGTTTCGATGATTCAAAGAATTGGTTTTTTGCCCATACATTATTTCCCTTGCGGAAAACAGGAATGCTTTTCTTTTCAATAAACCGAAATATGGTTTCGGCTGTGTTAAGTTCTTCGCGGCTGAAAGAAGGAATGGCAATCAATTCGCAAAGCAACGCCACTGCCTCTTTGGAAAACTCAGAGTTGTATGCGGGTGCCATATCCTTTTTTGTTATCTGCCAGTTCTTTGATTTGAAAAGCATTTCCGATAATAACGGTATGTACGCCCTTTTTGATTGCAGCAAAAGCATTATCAATTTTAGGAATCATACCATCGGTAATTAGCTTTTTCGTTTTCAGCGTTTCGGCAATTTCAAAATTAACTTCGGGAATAATGCTGCTATGGTCATCTACATTTTTCAGCAATCCGTTTTTCTCAAAGCAATAGATTAAATTGGTATCGAAATGCCCGCTCATTGCTTCAGCTATAACCTGCGCAACAGTATCGGCATTTACATTAAGAAGGGTTCCTTCATGGTTGCTGGTAATCGGGGCAACAACCGGTACAATGGTTTGTTCAACCAGCAAGCGCAGAAAGCCACTGTTTACCCATTCGGGAATCAAATCGCCTACAAACCCGTAATCAACATCCTCCACGGGCCGCTTTTTTGCCGGAAGAAGATTTACATCTGCTCCGCTTAACCCCAATGCTGTACAATCTTTCGATTGAAGTTTCGCAACAATGTTTTTGTTTATCCATCCGGCATAAGTCATGGTAACCGCTTTAATAGTTTCGGCATCGGTAATTCTTCTGCCGTTAACCATTTTTGTTTCTATACCAAGTTTGCCGCTTAGCTCAGTAGCAAGTTTACCACCTCCGTGAACCAGTATTTTTTGCTGGGGCAGTGAAACAAAATCACTTAGGAATGAATGCAGTTTGTTTTCGTCATCAATAACATTGCCGCCAATTTTTACAACGAGGAGGGAGGGTTTGTTCATTTGCGCTGCGAATGAGCAATTTTTTTGACGAAGGCGCAAACAATCAAGCGCCCGGGACTAAATAATTGCGCCAAAGCCGCGTTAAAATTATAAGTTTAAATATCACTTAAAAAAGACGTTATGGAACTCTCAAATCAGATAAAAGGTATTGTCACCTTGTTAATCGTTATACTGCTGGCAGCGCTTATCAATCCATCTTCTGAAAAACATAAAGAAAAAGTAAACCGCCAATGCCGCAACCTGAACCCTGTTACCGGAACACTGGGCGGCTGCAACCTGTACTCTGAACTCGGGTTAAAATACCATAACGGCATTCTGTTTTCTTATACCGATGAAAATAACGGCAAAGGTGAAACGGTAAGTGTTGGTGTAATGGGGTTTGTTTTCATTACCAAAGATTTGGATATTTAAAACGGGTACGACATAATGCCATGAATTCGCGCATGGCTTCTTTGTATTTCTCCTAAATTGCTGCCGGTAACACGAAACCGGTATGAACAACAAACAAAAGCTGACCATGCACCGGCTTTACATTGAGTTGGTGAAGCTTCAGAAGGAAATTATTTCATCAGGATTAAAACTGCTCGTTATCCTCGAAGGGCGCGATGCCGCAGGTAAGGACGGAACGATAAAGCGGATAACCAAGCACCTCAGTCCCCGCGAAACCAAGGTTGTTGCACTGGGCAAACCGTCAGATGGCGAGGCGGACGAATGGTATTTTCAGCGTTATGTACAGCATCTGCCGGCTAAAGGCGAGTTTGTAATTTTTAACCGGAGCTGGTATAACCGGGCAGGGGTGGAGAAGGTGATGAACTTCTGCTCACAGGAAGAATACGAAACTTTTTTCGTGGATGTGGAACTGTTTGAAAAAATGCTGGTTAACTCCCGCTTTATTATTTTAAAATATTACCTCGATATCAGCCGGCAGGAGCAGGACGGCAGATTAAAAGCACGAAGAACAGACCCGCTAAAACAGTGGAAAATAAGCCCCATTGATGAAAAGGCGCAAAAGATGTGGAAGAAATACTCGGAGGCTCGTAACAACATGCTGCTGAAAACAAACTTTACCTGCGCTCCCTGGTATATTGTCAACGCTGAAAATAAAAGCGATGCTCATATCGCCATTACTTCTCACCTGCTATCGCAACTGAATTACAGGAACAAAAATCAAAGGCTGGTTCAAAAAGATTACGGACTGGTGGCTGAGGTAAGGCCTGAGAATATTAAAGATAAACTTTACGAATAATAATAAGATTCGGAAAGGTGCTTAAAGATTCTATGAACACAACGAAAACTCAGCGGCAGCGTGATGAGCGAGGAAGGGAGAAATTTTGCGGGCTAGGATTGTAGTTTGTCCTATTCACTCCTCCACCAACATCCCAATCAACTCAATCCACTTCACTCGTGTTTTCTTACAAGAATGAAGCAGTCAAAAGCGCAGGGTCCCCGAGACGGGAGACCCTGCGCGGACTAAGTAGTTACTACAATACAATAATGATTTTCTGTTGCAACTGTTTACTGACCAATTGCAGGCTATGCTTCAGAATCTGGATTTCTGAAGATGTTATTATGTTCTTTTTAATTGAAAACTCTGTTAGAATGTTTAGCTCGTTGTTGTTCCCTTTCAGGTATGTCCGCTTAAAAGAAATTACTGCATTATCAAGTTCATAATCAGAAAATGGAGCCAGAACTGAATAATTCGGCAAAATGTACTTTAGTTTTTCTGTTTTCGTATTCGGAAAGCTAAGGACAATATCATGTTTAGCAGATGTGTCAGCGTTGATATTTTCATACCAGTTTTTTATAAACGTACCGGGCAGGAAAATTTTATTGCCTGACTTAAAGTCATAAATCTTAGATGAGTTTCCTTTAATGTTGAAAGCTATTTCCGGTACATATCTTCCAAAGTTTTCAATGGAATAATTTTCCGGTTGCTTTATACCAAGAACATTAAACGTATAATAAGATCGCTCCTTTTCGGTACCTAAGACAAGCCTGTGTTTGGCTTCTTGCCTGAATTCACCTTTTAACCTTACACTGTCAATGATAACAGCATTTAAATTGCTGTCAATCTGAATTATACAATTTGCCGACAGAGTGTTTAAATCGGCTCGTGAATTTGGCGTAGCTGTCATTTTTCCTCCCTCGTCACCAAACACAAGGGCATAACGATTTTCTGTAAAGCCGCCTAGCTCACCAAAAGGGATAGAATTACTAGTGCATTCAAGCCAAATATTTTCATCATCAAGTTCAACAAAAAGAATGACATGATTGAAATAATTTCCGGGAAAAGAAGTATCAACGGAATGCTCCTCTCTGCCTGCATTAACAAGAGCCGGATAAGATTTTATACCTGCGGTGCTTAGGAGAGCGTGCATATAATTGCTCAGGGCTTTACAATCACCATACTTAGCTGAATGAACTGTTGCTACATTAAATGGAATGTATCCACCTATGCCAACTTGGATACTCACATACCTGAAACTATTTTGTAAATAGTTGTAAATTATTTTGGCTTTCTCCTTTTTGTTTGAAATGCCTTCCACCAAATGAGCTACCTCGTTCCTTATATTGTCCGGAATGTGACGTTTGTCTTTCCACATCTCATTCATAGAGATTCCGAAATCTCTCCAAGTCCGGAACGAACCGCGATAACCGGCTATTTCAAAAATTTCAGGGATTACGTCTACATGCGGCAAAAAATAATTCCTATTGTAAGAGTTGATAGGGACCGAATGAGGTTTCAGGTTGGTGACCCGCCACAGATACGAGGTATAGCCATTTACACCGGTATGTGTAATAATTGATGGCGATAAATCAATGTTGAAGCTTTTGTACTTGATGGGTATCTCTTCGGGCACATCGATCTGTAAGAAAGAATACTCAACTGCCTGTCCCGAATTTTGAATTCGCCATTCCGGATAGTCAAGCAAACCATTATATTCTATAACATATGCATAGTCGATGGTAACGGGGTAAACACCCCCACTGGTTTGCAGGTGTTTTACCCGCGCGTCATTAAACAACGAAAAACCATCATGAGCTGCGTAATCTTGTAAATCGGATTCGCTTCTTTTGTTCATCAGTCTTCCATCCTTATCGTATAAAAAGGCTTTGAAACGGGTAACTTTCCGGAACGGATTATAATAAATGGTCATGCTCAACTCATCGGCACCTGTTTCATTAAATACTGAAACAACCCGGTGAACCGAGTACTCAAGCGTGCCTGCATTTACCACTCTCATTTTAGTTTCAGCAAACCGCACTACACTGTTTGCTCCCGGTAACAAAGAATCTGGTATTAGGTTTACGGCAAACTCATCCTTTAAGAGACCAAAAGCAAACTGCTGTATCAATATAAAAGAAAGAGCTGACAGGTATTTTTTCATTTTTTCTTTAGCAGAATTACAGGTTGCTGTCTTAACTGAAAGTATTTCCGATGAAACTCGTAAAAAGAAGGGTATTCTTTTGCTGAATACAAGCTGCGTTTATAATCAAGTCGCTGACCCATAATTAATTTGGTGCCCAAATCTTCAGCATCAAATAAAAAGCTAATTGTTGTGTCCTCAGTGATAAGCCATTGGGGTTTAAACAGGGAGTCAATCTCGTAGCCTTCAGGAATCTCCAGAGTAAGCGAAGTGCTTTCTTTCTGCCTGTAACCAAAATCAATGGCTGAAATTCTTTCTTCACTCACAAAAGGATTATTCGCTTCTCCATAAATTGCCGGCAGAGAAATATAAATGTTGCCATCGTTGTCAGCCGATGCTGCCGTAGTAAATTTTACATTTTGAATAAAAAAATTATCAGCTGCGTTTACGGAGTCGCTGTAAGATTCAATGGTGATATTCGGAATTTGTTTTTTTAAATCTTCCATAATAAGGTCTTCTTTTTCAGCGGTTTTCATTCTTTTCAGCCTTGCGAAGGAGTAATTGTTGGATGCAATGGTAATATTGCCCGATATAAAATTATCAGCATTAAGTGCAGCCGAAATAGATGTAATAACCGAATTAGTCCCTTCATTGGTTATCCGGTGCCAGTACCAATCCGTTTCTCCGCGTATAACATATCCGTAATTGTTTAAAATATCGTACCTCACTTGTCCGAAAGGCAGGAATTTATCGCTGGCATCAAGTATCAGTTTTTTATCATTACTTAGTTCTACCATTACCACTGTATTTCTGAATTGATCCAGCAGCGGATAATCGGTATTTAAGTAACCACCGGCCCTTGTACCAACAATCATCGGGTATGCCGGTAAACCTGCATTGCGAAGGGTATTGAGCAGAAGAAGATTTATTTCGCCAGTGCTTCCGCTTTTGTTCTTCCAGATTTTCGAATCATCAGTTTGGGCAGTCATAGAAATAATTCCGTTCCAGTTCATATTTGACCGGATAAATTCAAAAAGAACTTTGGTCATTTCTTCGATGGTCATCCCTACACGGATTAAATCTTTCCATTGTTTTTTAGGAATTCCGCTTTCCTGAATATTAGCTCCGAAATGGTCATGATTGAGCAGATATGAATTAAGCGTGTTCCAGGACCTGACCATTGAAGCGGAAGGATTAAGGGGATAACCAATCTCTCTCAACTGAAAACCAATCCGGTCCATATAATTTCTGCGGCTATTCATGAATGGCTCATCATGAACTGACTGTATGTTAGTGGCTATGTAAGAAATGGTTTTGCCGTGAAGCTGCTCCCTCGACCAGTAATAACTGTTTGGCGCGGGAACCCGTATATCGGAAACAAAAGACTCGGTAGTTTTTTTGATTTTAACTCGGTTAAAAACTTCTTCGATGTAGTACTGTATGGGGTCTAAAAAACCAATGCTGATTGAACAGTAGGCAGTTGGCACATCAGAATTAAAGTACCAGCCCGGCAATGTATAAGATACATACTGCCCCCGTTTATAGGCTATTTCAAAAACGCATCCGGTTTTAACTCCCGGAACACTGAAAACCACTTCAGTTTCATGTTCATTTATTTTGTTGAAATGAATATCTGCCGCTATAAGTTCTGTTTTTCTTAGCTGTCCGTCTGCATCAAGATTGTAAGAGGCTGCTTTAATTTCAGTTATGGTTTCGTTACTCCCCGATCTAAAACGATGCCTGAAATCAGCCTGCCTGCATCCGCGTTCAGTAAAAACTTTATACCGCTGATAATACGATGTGGTAATCAGGAACCGGCCTCCTGACATAAACCCCGGGTCTTCTTTTTCATAATATACCTCTGCCAGGTCAAACAACATCATGGCATCCGCTCCTTTTTCAAAACTGCATTCGGTTATCAGTACATCATCAGTGGTTACTCTTCCGAATTCTTCAAACTTGCCATCGGGTTGTGCAGGGCAAAGCCAGGGGTAAAAAAAGAGCAGGAATGCGGCAACTTTAATCTTGTGCATGATTTATTTTAATCTAATATAACAGCCAAAATGGATTTTCAATGGGAAAAATTTATATAGCTAAGCCCCAACTGGCTTTCTTCAAAAGCTAATAAAGGATTACACGGAAAGTGAAATAAAAATAGGTGAGTAAATTTTCTAATATCATGTCCTCAAACAAGGCTCATTACTTATGCTAAAGATATCCCCGATTAAAGCTTTTTTACCGGTTGTTAATTTGAGTTGTTACAATAAGGTTGCAAACACCTTTCCTGCAAAATGCCTCCTCATTTATCAAATTTGGAAACACAATCGGGAAAAGCGGTTGCTGTTACGGCAAAAGAGGAACTGAAATAGTGAAAAGGCGAGCCACTCTTTGTAAAAGCTGAACCGCTTTCAAGCGGAATGGAATCACAATCCGCACAAGTGCAATCATTTTTGAAAAAAGCGGCAGCTAACTTCTAAAAATGCGAAGCAGTTTCCGGCAAATGGGCACAGCAATCAGCAAGAGAGGAGCCGCTTTTCAAAAAAGGGGAACCACTTTCCAAAAAAGAGGGACCACTTTTTGGGAAAACGGAATCACATTTCTCCAAACACTTTAACAATTGATAAAATCTCTGCGCAAATCCATTGCGTTGCAGCACTGCATTTTTGCGTTTGCATTTATTTATTCACTAAAACAAAATGAAATAATATGGCTAAAGTTAAAATGGGGTACGACAGGCTGAAAGTTCCCGAACAGGTAGCGCGCACCCGCGCAATCATAAGTGCTATGAACGGTAACCCTAATTATCCTTCACCGGTTCCTTCTTTGGGTGATGTGGCATCGGCAAACAATGCCCTTGAAACTGCTTATAACGAATCGCGGGGAAGGGATAAGGACAAGGCTGCAATTATGCGTATGCGCAGAAAAGAGCTGCTCGGTTTAATTGTTCAGCTTGCGGGCTATGTGCAGCAGGCTTCGGCAGGCGATGAAGAGAAAATTCTGAGCAGCGGCTTTGATGTGGTGCGCAGGGGTGTTCCCGGTTCCGCTACTCCTGAGCAGGTGATGAATGTGCGCCTGGGTGACGGCTCTGCTTCGGGATTGGTGAAGGTGCGATGGGCAAAAACAGCCGGTGCGGTGAATTATATTATAGAGTCATCCCTGAACAGTGATTTTTCGGGAAGCATTCAGCGCACCAGCACCACCAGTATTCAAAAAGAAATAGGCGAATACACCCCCGCCACTACAGTTTGGGTGAGGGTGTATGCCTTAGGGCGTCAAAACCCCGGTACAACATCTGTTCCTGTTTCAATTATTGTTCGATGAACAGTTTACCGGCAGTTGCCGCGCTTACATCTTCAGCTTGCCATCGGCTTTGGCAAAGCGGTCGAGGTAAAGCGACAGCCCGAGTATAACATTGGTGGAATTGTTGTAAAACTTGTTTTGATACAAGCCGGTATTGGCGTTTACGTTTACAAAGCCGGTGTTATTCCTGGCTTCGAGGCTTAGCGCGCCAATATTTCCGACAGGGAAAGAAACACCCAAGCCCACCACTGCACCGGCATCAAACGGGCGGGTGTCGGCAGTTATATCGGTCTTTGATTTGTTTTCGGTAATTACGGCATCTCCCGCCACCGAAGCAGGGGTATAACGCAAGTCGTTCATAAACCGCGCAGCCTTAATCCGTATTGCCGCATACAATCCACCGTTTACAAAAAATCGTATGCTTTTTCCAAAGCTGGCGCGGTACAATACCGGAACTGTAATATAACTGATTCGGTCCGAAGCATAGCTGCGGGAAAACTCCCTGCGGCTGTTCCACGAAGAAGTGTTGTACCATATATCGCCCTTGCGCTCGTAGTTGGCTTCAACGCGCAAACCCGACATGCGCTGAAAATTATACTGAAACGAAAAGCCCAGCATACCTCCCGCAAATACCGGGCGCTGAGGATTGCGCGGACTCTGTGCCGGATGTTCATTAAAGAATATGGAATATGATGGCGCTCCGTGAATCCCGAATTCATATTTCGGGAATTCTTTAACAGCGGGTTTAGCCGGTGTTTCTTTTTGAGCAGTTTGTGAATGAAGCGCTGTGCCTATGACCGCGCTCATTATAAGGATTGAAAGTTGCTTGTACATAAAAATGAAATTTTGTGGTTAATAAAAAATTCATAGTTGTCCGGTAATGTAAAAGTTCATCTTCCATATATCTAATTAACGGAGGCTGTAAGATTTAAGTATGATAAAAACAGGTAAAAAACAGAATAAACAACCCGCTAAAGAGCACACTTTGTTCATACTACTTTTTATATCCCGCGTTAAATAAGAGAACACAATCCTTGTGCGATATGAAACTCAGAATAATCATAGGATTGATTTCGCTGGTATTACTTACAGCGTTTGCAGCAGTTACCAATTGGCAGGCTGTTCCTGAAAAAGCGCAGATTACATTCAAGGTAGACGGACCCTTTGGCGAAGTGGACGGAAGTTTATCGGGGCTGAAAGCGGAAATTATTTTCGATGAGAATAATTTACGCGCATCTTCCGTTTCAGCGAGCGTAGATGTAAACACCATTCAAACCGGAATCAAGCTACGTGACAATGATTTGAAAAGCCAGGAAGTTTGGTTTAATACGGAGAAATATCCCAGTATCAGTTTCCGCTCGAAACATATATCAAAAACCGGAAGCCGTTATGAAGCGGCAGGCGAGTTAACTCTCAAGGGCGTCATCAAACCCGTAATTATTCCATTCCGGTTCGACCGTAAAGGAAACATCGGTGTAATGAAAGGCGGTTTTACCATCGACCGCGAAGAATTCGGCTTGGGAAACGGGAAACTGGTAGGCACTAAGATATCGGTCTTGCTGAACGTGCCTGTAAAAAGAATAACTCTAACGAAGCCTTAAATTGTCTCGTACATCAGTGCGTAATCAACAGTCATTAGAGCCATAGTTTGATTCTGCTCATTTTCAAAAACCGCTTCAAGAGTAACCGTTTTTCCTCTGCGCGATTTTTCGGTAACAGTGCAGCGCAGCAGCCCTTCTTTCACAGGCTTCAGGTATTTTATTTCTGACCGCATGGTTACCGCATACTGGTTGGGTTCACCGTTTGCCCAAAGGAAAGTTCCCGATAAGGTATCGCCTGCAGTAAAGATGGTTCCCCCGTGCATGTAGCCCACCACATTTGCCGTATCGTGACGATAGGGAACTGTGCCGATTATTTTCTCGGTGTCAAGTAATTCAATCTGAATATGAAGCAAGCCCGGCAAAACCTTTTGAATCGTTTGTTGAAGAATATCAACAACAGGTAATGACGGGTCAGCTTTCCTCAGCCATTTAGGGGAGAATTTGTTCAGCTTTTCGAGTAAAGAGTTTTTATCCATTCGGCAATTGCACGAAGAAAACAAAACTTATACATCTTTCCACGAATAGCAGAAAGACTCTATTTTATAAAAAAATTCACTGTGCGAAACAAAATTGGAAGAAGAATTTTTCAGCGAAAAAATCGCAAATCTCATCAGTGCCGCAGCGAAAATTTTGCTTAATATTTTTTTTTAATATTTTATCGCAAAAAGTTTTTTTTGTTCACAGGTTGATGCATTTTTGTGCCGGTTTCAGTATTTTTTTCAGCCGGTTTTATTCATCCAATTTATAGTTAACATGAGAAAGTATTTTTTTTACACTATTGGTTTATTACTATTTAATCACCTTTCGGCATCCGCTCAAAGCACTTTCGGTCAGGTTCATGCGGTCTTTCAAACGAAATGTACCCCTTCGTGTCATAGCGGAACTAACCCCTCTGGAAACCTTGATTTATCCGGAAGTTTGAATGACGTATATACTCGCCTTATAAATATTGCACCCACGAATCCAACAGCCGCAGCCAAAAATTTTAAATTGGTTGAACCCGGCTATCCTTTCCGCAGTTTTTTGATGAAAAAGGTAAATCAGGGGCTCGATAGTCAGAATACTTTAGCTGCAGGTGAAGGTGGCTCAATGCCGGGAAATCAGGCAGCTTTGTCAAAAGAAGAGCAGGAGCTAATCCGGCAATGGATAATATGGGGAGCAAAAGATACCGGTGTGGCATTTAACTCCCACCTCATCCACGACTATTATAACGGTTTAGGGGTAGCAGAAATTCCTGCTCCGATAACTCCCGGGCAAGAGGGAAAGGAAGGATTTCAGGTTAAGTTCGGGCCGGTTTTTCTTGAGCCGAATGGTGAGTTTGAATATTTCCAGGCTTACAACCCACGTTTACAAACCGATAAAGAAATAACTACACTCAGGTCGGTTTTGCCTGCCATGTCGCATCACTGGGTTTTAAGAAGTTTAACAGCCGCAGGAGAAGCTGCATTCGGAGCTGAGCCTATGGAAGGAGCCAACATACAAGCGCAAATTCTGGTTTATCAGCATACCAGCTTTATGGCTATTTGGCAGTTTAGCGATGAACTGAGCTTGCCTGAAGGCACTGCACACTTTCAGGATTCAGCCGAAGCCTTTTTACTTAACCTTCATGTGGCAAATTACAGCGCAGACTCTATCATTGCCGCTGTAGCTTATCTGAATGTTTATACTCAGCCGAGGGGATCCGGAGCTGTGGAAATGAAGACAGGTCTTGCTCCTTATGGCGGATTGAACCCTTTTATTTTGCAAATACCTAATACAGGAATGCCCTATACCTTACAGGAACATCTTGTTGTTCCGGGCGAAGTTAGATATATATGGAATATTCAATCACATACTCACGCTTTAGGTACTGATTATGATATGTTTTTAAGAAATCCCGATGGCACTAAAGGAACACAGATCTACGAAGGCTTTTTTAATTCGGATTATTCTTTCAACCAAGGCTATTACGATTACGCCCACCCAGCTGTACGAACTTTCGACCCTATGCTTGAAGTGGACATGAACAACGGTCTCATTTTTGAAGCCACCTGGGTAAATAGCGGGCCTGACACGGTAGGATTCGGCTTAACAACTAAAGAAGAAATGTTTGTAACCTACTTTTCCTATACTTCCGAAATGCCATCTTCCATTCGCGAAACTGAAAAGGAGAGCCCCTCGCTTTTTATCTTTCCAAACCCGGGCAGCGAATTATTTAATCTCCGGTTTACCGTTGCAAATGCGGGTAAAACCATAGCAGAGCTTTATAATAGTTCAGGGGATAAAGTTAAATCTGTATTCGAGGGCGTACTGCACGAAGGAAGCCATGCATTGGCAATGGATATTACTAATGAAGACTTACCATCGGGCTTTTATTTTGTGAAAGTTTCTACACCGGCAGCGGTATTCCTTCAAAAGATAGTTGTAGTAAAATAAACAGGTAAGCTGTTCACCTGATTGCCCTATTCCTGTTCAGTTGAACTAATAAAGTTTAAGAAGGAATTTGAGCGTATCTTTCCCATCGGCATAATCGCCCAACTTAGGCTGTTGTGATTCGCCAAATTTTACCGATGTAATTCCTGTGAGTGTTGTTTTTGAAACCACGCACTGAATTTTTTCAGCGTTCTGTTGTAAGTGAGTGTTTAACACATTTTTATCATGCCAGAATTCGTAATAAAGGCTGGAAATAGGTGAGGGTATGGAAGCGTTTTCAACGAGCATTACGAATTCGTTGGCATAATGAGGAGTTTTATTGAGCAGAAGTATGGCTCGGTTGTAGTCGTAGTTATGCATGTACTTGGTATGTCCGTGCAGCCATTTGTACTTTTTCTCAAAATGATGGAAAAGACGAGTAGTGTCATAACCCACCGGTATATACAGTTTAGAAACATTGCGGCAGCCGAAACCAAAGTAGAGGAAAACATCGTCTGCTAACTGGTCTAATTCTTCTTCGGTTTCTTCACCCTTAAGTACAGCAACCGAGTTTCTGTTCTTCCGGAGGATCTTCGGATAATCGCGGAAATAATATTCAAAGTACCTGTTGGTGTTGTTGCTGCCCGTGGCTATCACTGCATCAAAGTCTTTGAACTTATCTACAATTTCAACTTTATTTATCAGCTTTGTGTCAATTTCACAAAGAGTATTAAAAACAAAAGGGAACAACGCATCATCTTTGGATGAAAGTTTGATTTTCATTTTGAAGCCTGCTGTATAACAGCATAAAAAGTCATGAAAACCAACTAAGGGAATGTTGCCGGCAAAAATTAACCCGATGGTTTTATTTGAAACTTGCTTCAGCGGATAATTCCTGAGCCATTCTTCCAGGTTTTTTTCGCTAAGCATCTCATGAATGATAGAGTTGAAAGCATGATTAGCGAATGATTCAACAAACCATGGATTCTTTTCTTCAGCAATTTTTATCCTTTCCTGAAGTTCCGAAGAAGATTTTAATCGCCTGCCAAGTTCTGCCAGGTATACAATTTGTTTCATTGTCCAACTTTCGCGGCACGAAAATAGAATTGTTCGGTTTGTTGAAAGAAACCGGCAGCAACCACAGAATAAAAAGATTCTTTAGCGTTATCAATTCATCTATGAAAAGGAACATAGCTGTCATCACCGGGGGCGAAGCCAGTGAGCGGGGCATTTCGCTCAAAAGCGCTGAGGTAGTTTGTAAACATCTCAGTAAAGACAAATACAACGTTTTCAAAATCATTATTGAAGGTAACGAGTGGCTGGTGGAAAGGGACCATCCTGTGCAACTGAAGATTGACAAGAACGATTTCAGTTTTACCGTTCAAGGTCATAAGGTAAATTTCGACTGCGTGTTTATGGCTCTTCACGGCACACCTGCTGACGATGGTAAACTACAGGGATACTTCGATATATTGAAAATACCTTACAACGCATGCGGTGTTTTACAGGCATCTCTCACTTTCGACAAACTGCGCTGTAAGGAATATCTTCAGCAATTCGGAATTAAAACAGCTAAGGCAGAGTTGCTTTACAAGGGGCAAACTACAAGTCACAAGTCGCAAATTCCGTTTCCTGTTTTTGTAAAACCCAATAAAAACGGTTCGAGCTACGGAGCCTCAAAAGTCTCAAAGTCGGAAGATTTGCAACCGGCAATTGATAACGCTTTCAAATATGACGATGAAGTTTTAGTTGAAGAATTTATCGATGGAACAGAAGTAACTTGCGGTGTAATAACAATGGATGGAAAGGTAACAGCTCTTCCGCTTACCGAAATCAGGAGTAAGAGTGAGTTCTTTGATTATAAAGCGAAGTACGAAGGCAACTCTCAGGAAGTTACTCCTGCCGAAATTAATTTTGAGCTGGCAAAAAAAATTCAGCAAACCTCGGAGTTTATTTACCGCAAGCTTGATTTTAAAGGCATGTGCAGGACTGACTACATCATTCGTGATGATGAATATTTTATGCTTGAAGTGAATGCTGTTCCCGGTTTAAGCGAAGAAAGCATTGTGCCTCAACAGGCGCGTGCGATGGGTATTTCGCTGGAAAGATTGTTTGACATTTCGATACAAGAAGCGTTAAGAACCACGGTGGAGGCAGGCAGAGAAAAGCAGTAAATCTTATTTTCGCACAGCAAATTTTGGTCTTGTTTAAAAAGTATTTCAATAAAGTTCTCCTCTATAACATTCTGATTGCTATCGGTGTTGTGACCGGGTTGCTGCTCATTGTTCAGGCGGGGCTTAAATCATATACCCGGCACGGGGAAAGTATTGCCGTTCCTGATTTGCGGGGGAAAAGTATGGAACAAGTCACCGAAATTTTATCGGAAAAGAACCTCGAATGGCAAATAATGGATTCCGTTTACGACATGAAAAAACCTCCTCTCTCTATTGTGGACCAGAACCCCAAACCTAATTCGGGGGTGAAAGAAGGAAGAACCATTTATCTCACGCTGAATGCGACCACAGCTCCGGCAGTCGAAATTCCTGATTTAATAGGAAGAAGTTCATTCAAGTACGCAAAAATGCAGTTGGAGAGTTATGGTTTGAAACTCGGTGAACCGGTTTACCGCCCCGATCCGCATCTGTATGCGGTAATCGGAATGATGGTGGATGGTAGGAATGTAACCCGCAAAATGAAAGTACCGAAAGGAACTGAAGTGACTCTTGTTCTTGGCGATGGGTTGGGTGGAGGAAAAACCGCGATACCTTATTTAATCGGTTTGCGCCTTGACGATGCGGAGTTTAAACTCAAGGGTTATTCGCTGAATATTGGTGCAATAATAGCTGAGGAAGGAGTAACCGACACCGCGGGTGCTGTTGTTTACAGGCAGATTCCGCCTTATAACGCTACAGACTCTATCCGCATGGGCGAGCCGGTTGATTTGTTTGTGGCTAAGGAACTACCCGCTGGTATTATTGTTGACCCGTCTTTATATCATGATAATGATTCGATCCCCGAAGAATAAAATTGAATTATTGACGTTTAGCTGAATTGTAAAAGTTGTTATGAAGTATTTCTGTCTATTCTGTTTTATGCTTCCTTGCTTCGTGCTTGTTTTTGCCCAACATGAAGAACTGAACGATTTGGACTTCAATCCTGCTTTATATTATTCTACTAAAAAGTTTCAGAATTCCGGTAATGGTCAGCGCTATTTGGTTGATGCGGGTATAACTATAGTTTCTACTGATACCCTCAAACTTCCGTTTGTTGATGATTTTTCGAAGAATACCCTGCGAGGCTATAAATGGCTTGAAAATAACATTACGGCTACTTATACCAATGTATTCGGTACATGTTTGGGCACTGAAGGGGTGAAAACAATTAAAGATACTTTCTCAACGGCTCAGGCTTGGGATTACACTTTTGACACAAACAATATTCGCATTGATTCAGTGGCGCAGGCACCTATTATGTTCACTTTTTTTGGACCGGCTCCATCCGGATGTTTTGCTCAAACCCCGCAAACTTTTACTTATTGGAACCAGTATTATACCTATACGTTTGATACGGCTACAGGTACAAAACGTGATTCAACTTTGGTTACTTTGAATACAACTACAGTTGACTATGCACCGGTAGTATATTTTGCCGCAGCCGAACCGGGAAAACTATGGTTCGATAATTATGCGTATCACAACTATACATATCCTGTAAACCCCCCTACCATAGGCGTGGCTACGCTTGATGGCTTGAATGAATACGGCTTGCCTTACAATAACTCAAGTACCACAACATATGGCACAGCAGACTATCTTACCTCGCTCCCTATTGATATGTCCGCTCTTTCTTCAGACAGTAATGTATATCTCAGCTTTTTTTACGAAGCTGCAGGTTTGGGAGATTATCCGGATAAAGACGATTCTCTGCTGTTAGAGTTTAAAGATAATGCAGGCGTTTGGCGAATGGTTTGGAGCGACACGGGCTATTCGCATATCAGTTTTGTTCCGCAGAAATTCAAGCAGGTACTGGTTCAGGTTCCTTCGCTGTCTTTTCCGCTTACTTATTTTCATAATACCTTCCAGTTTCGTTTCAGAAACAAAGCTTCGTTATACGGCAACAACGACCATTGGCACATTGATTATGTGAAGCTGGATAAGAACCGGAGTTTTGCCGATACCATTATTCAGGAGATAGCTTTCGTTTATCCTTTCCCAACCATACTGAAAAACTTTACTCAAATGCCTGCAGACCAGTTTAACCACTCCTCAGATTTGAGAGATAGTTTCTTGCTGACAGTTCACAACTTAGACCCAAATGCGGATAACAACCCCCCGGCAACGAATTTTACCAAAAGTGCTATGGAGTTGTATCCAGGCAGTTCATCTGTTGCTGCGGATGTACTGCAAACTTTTAATGCCGGCAGCTATAGTTTTATTCAGGTGAATCCTTCGGCAGATTATTCCGTACCGTCAGGACCATTCGATAGTTTGGTCATCCGGTCAAAGGTTTTTATTGACCCATTTGACAGCCGACCCCAGAATGACACTTTGTATCACGTGCAGAATTTCAACTCGGTAATGGCTTATGACGATGGCACTGCCGAAAAATCTTATGGTATTGTTGGCTTAGGGCTTAAAAAGTTTGCTTATGAATTTAATCTGAACCAACCGGATACACTTTCCGCATTTCAGATTCATTTTGCACAGGTAGATGACAATGTCAGCAACCTGGTTTTTAGTTTTTATGCGTGGGATTCGCTTCGACTGAGTGATTTGAGTTTTGTTGATGACTCTCAGGTTATTTATTCATTGGTGAATAGAACTCCGTTTTATGTTGATTCGGTAAGTGGATTTGCCACCTATAAATTGGATTCGCCAATAATCATTTCCGGAAAAATTTATTTCGGCTGGTCGCAAACCGATGACAGAAGATTGCAAATCGGTTATGATTTGAATAGTACGCTTGGCAAACCTCACATGTTCT
The DNA here is from genome assembly GCA_964631835.1 of uncultured Chitinophaga sp. Lineage (GTDB taxonomy): Bacteria > Bacteroidota > Bacteroidia > Chitinophagales > LD1 > Bog-950. Next base: position 54,460 of record CAZWAD010000016.1, on the reverse strand, counting down.
ATTTCTCGAATGCTACATGGAAAGCTTCTACAATTATCCCGGCAGGTTCACCCATGATTCGTTTGATTTTCGATACTGATTTCTGGGGAGGCTCATCATCTGGTATTGATTTGATAAAACAAGAAGACGCCTTGAGTATTTTCCCTAATCCAACTTCAGGGGTTATTAATTTCAAGGCGACTGACAACGGTTCTTCCTTTGAAGTTTTGCTTACCAATATGTTGGGTCAAATCGTGAAATACGAAGATGAGGTAACAGGGCAAATGAATATCAGCAACCTCCAAAACGGAATTTATCTTTTATCGGCTCGTGATAAAAGAACAGGAAGAAATCATCGCAACAGGATCATTAAAACCGATTATTAATGAAGGCTGTTCTTTTCGATGGAGTTTGCAATTTGTGTAATGCTTCAGTAACCTGGATTATAGATCGCGATGGGAAAAACCAATTCAAATTCGCTTCGCTTCAGTCGGAGTTCGGAAGAAAAACCATAGAGAAATTTAAGTTGGAAGACGACTTTATGGATACCGTTCTTTTGATTGAAGATGATAAAGTATTTGTGCGCTCCGATGCAGCACTTCGCATCCTGAAATTACTTGGGGGAATTTATTCACTTGGTGTCTTATTTTTCATTGTACCCCGCTTTGTCCGCGATTTTGTTTATAATATCATAGCGGCAAACCGCTACAAATGGTTTGGCAAAAGCGATACATGCCGCCTTCCCACCCCTGAACTGAAAGAGAAATTTCTGGAGTAGCTCATGAAACGGGCCTGTGTAGTTTTTCTTCTTTTTGTTGTTTTAACAGGTTTGGCTTTTGCGTATTTCGTTTTTGTCATGCCCAACATTGCCGGAGGGAAAAGAGTTTCGGTGAAAATTCCTACTGGTTCAACTTATGAAAATGTGCTACAGATATTGCAGGAAAGTGCGGTATTGAAAAGCGAATTTTCTTTTTCGCTCGTTAGTAAAATGAAACGTTACCCTGAGCGCATAAAAGCGGGATATTATGTTTTTGACGCTAAAATGAATAACCGGCAGATGGTGAATATGCTTCGAGCGGGGTTGCAGACACCAGTTACTCTTGTTATTTACAATATCAGAACCAAGGAAGAATTCACCGGCTTGGTCGGAAGAACTCTTGAACTTGATTCAAATAGGCTTCTATCAGTTCTGAACAACGATACCTTTTGTAAGCAACACGGATTGGATACAAATAATATTCTTACACGGTTTATTACTGACAACTACAAATTTTATTGGAATGTTTCCATTGAAAAATTTCTTGAAAAAATGAGTTCAGCTTATGACGAGTTCTGGAACGAAGATCGTTTGAAAAAAGCCGGAGCAAAAAGCCTTACAGCACAACAGGTAACTATACTTGCTTCTATTGTAGAGAAAGAAGTAATACGCGATAAGGAATTACCAACAGTTGCCGGGGTTTACATCAACCGTTTAAGAATTGGTATGCCTTTGCAGGCTGACCCAACTTTGGTTTTCGCTCTTCGCGATTTTGACGCACGAAGAGTGAACCAAATTCATAAGGAATATGATTCTCCTTACAATACCTATTTATATGCCGGCTTACCTCCGGGACCTATTTGCATGCCCCGTAAAAAGTCCATTGATGCTGTATTGAATTCTGACGAGCACAAGTATTTGTATTTCTGCGCGAATCCCGATATGAGCGGTTATTCCGTTTTTTCTAAAACGTACGAAGAACAGGCTAAAGTTGCCACTCAATACCGGAAGAAACTGAACGAAATGAACATTCATTAAGTGAGCAATAATGTTTAAGTACGAACATCAAATTAGAGTGAGGTATAGTGATACCGACCAGATGGGCTATGTGTACTACGGCAATTATGGTCGTTACTATGAGGAAGCACGCGCTGAAGCCATCCGCTCGGCAGGAATTTCGTACAAGGAAATTGAAGATTCGGGAACCATGATGCCGATAACGCGAATGAGTATTAAATACATTCAGCCTGCTTTTTATGACGAACTGCTTACCATAAAAACGGTTATCCCTTATTTACCCAACCGGATTATTATTTTTCAATACGATGTAAGAAACTCGCAAAATGAGAAAATTAATGAAGGCGAAACCCAACTTATTTTTATAGATGCACAATCAAAGAAAATTAAAACGGCTCCACAGATTCTGCTCAGCAAGCTGATGCCATACTTTTAATTTTATTTTTACCGGTATCATGGTGATGAGAAAATATTGGGGGAAACTGACAAGGAGGTATCCGTTTCTTGGTCCGCTTTCGGATAAAGTAAAAACCTTTACAGTTCCCGGTTTTGATGGTATTCCCGTCCTTGATGTCGTTCGTTTTTTTGCTGCCGAAATACGCGCTAACTCGCTTCCTATTCGCAGCCAGGGAATTGCTTTCAGTTTTTTTCTCGCGTTTTTCCCCGCCCTTACTTTTGTATTCACCCTGATCCCCTATATTCCTTATTTCAGCGACCTTGACAAAAGTATCATGAATTTGCTCAAGGAAGTCTTACCCAATAAAGAAACTTTCAATTTTATTCAATCATTTATTGAGCCTTTGCTAAACGACCTGGCTAACCACAAGCGGGGCGGGCTTTTGACTGGTTCTGCTTTTCTGGTTCTGTTTCTCACATCCAATGGAGTGATAGCCATGATGAGTTCATTTGATAAGTCCTATGCGCACTACAGGAAGAGAAATACCATACAGGAACGTTTTGTTGCTTTGAAAATTACTATTCTTCTGATTACACTCTTCATTTTTACCATCACCTTGATTATTCTCGGTCAGGAATCAGTAGCATTTGTTTTTGACTGGCTTAAAATCCAAAATAAATTTACACACTTGCTGATCAACATGCTCAGGTACATGCTCATTCTTTTGATGTTTTTCTTTTCCATATCACTTATTTATTACTACGGCCCTGCCACACGGAAAAAGTATAAATTTATTTCTACCGGTGCTACTGTGGCTACCATATTGTTGATTCTCGTATCTGTGGGATTTTCGTTTTGGGTTAACAATTTCAACCGGCTGAATGTTATTTTCGGTTCTATTGGGACAATTATGTTGTTTATGATTTGGCTCAATATCAATTCTTTTGTCCTCCTCATTGGTTACGAAATAAATGCGAGCATACATTACAACAAAACCCTCCGACAAAAGGAGCTGGAAATTAAGGAACCGGATTCGAAAGAATAACCCGGTCGGTTCATTTTTGCTTTTAATGTTTCTCCAACTTTTTATATTCGCCCCCGGAGGGATGCCAGAGTGGTTGATCGGAACTGTCTTGAAAACAGTCGAAGGTGATGAGCCTTCCGGGGGTTCGAATCCCTCTCCCTCCGCGCGGTAAATCCTGCATCAAAGCAGGATTTTTGCTTTTACTAGCCTGTCTGACCATTATCATTCATCTGCTCCTTTTATTTATAGTAGCTTTGTGCTATTTTAGAAGAATTGAATTTACAATGAGAAAGACATTTATTAACGATGCCTTTCAAAGGCAGTTTGAGCGCAACGGCTATGTGGTTGTCGGGCTTTTCACCTCCGAAGAAATCAAAAGGTTTGTTGCTTTGTATGATGAAATTGAAGGTGTCAGCGGAACTGCTAACACTAATAAAAACTCTTATGAGTTAAGTTTCTTTGAGAAAGATGTTGTTTCGAAAAAGAAAAAGTTCAAAGCGGTTTACGATTTTATGAAACCTCTTATTGACAAACATCTTGACAATTATACTCCTATCATCATTAACCTTTTTAATAAAGAATACGGTACTGGTGAAGTCCCCATACATCAAAACTGGACTTTTGTGGATGAAAAAAAATATACCTCAGTTTCAGTCTGGATCCCACTGCAAAAAGTTAGCAGAAAAAACGGAACACTGGAGGTTGTTCCAGGTTCTCACAAAGTAATTTCTGATTACCGGGGGCCTTCCATTCCCTGGGTGTTCGATAATATTAATGATGTGATGAAAGAAAAATACATGCTGCCCTTTGAGCTTGAGCCCGGGCAGGTAGGTATTGTAGATGACAGTGTCATCCATTATTCGGGAATTAATCAAACACAAGAACACCGCAAGGCTGTACAGCTTATCTTAAAACCCCGCGAAGCGCCTATCATTCACTGCTATAAAGAAAATGAAGCAACTGATGAAGTGTCAATTATAGAAGTGGATGATGATTACTTTTTTGATTTCGATATGTGGAGGAAGCCAGTCGGAGGGAAAAAATTAGGACGGGTGAACTTCCCGATTCATAAAATTACAGAAGAGGAGTTAGTCGAATTATGTAACAGAAATCTGACGGTTGGAGTTTAAGTTATGCGAAATGATTTTGTTTCCCGGCAACTTAATGAGCAAATCGAGGAAAATGGATTTGCAGTTGTCCCCTTTGCCGGTTCAGAGCAATTAGAGGAACTCAAAAAGTTTTATTTCAGCCTGCCTCAAGTAAATGCTAAGGGTACTCACGTAACTATGTTTAATCCGTCAACAGAATATCGTAAACAGGTGGATGAAAAGATTAAGAAAATGTTTGAACCCAAAGCCCGAAGTTTTCTGAATGGTTACAGGGTGCTTTATACCAACTACATGATAAAAGAGCAGGGACCAGAGGGCAATTTCCCGGTTCACCAGGATTGGACTTATGTAGATGAAACCAAATATTCCTCTTATGCTTTTTGGGTTCCTTTTCAGGACGTGACGGAAAAAAATGGTGCGCTTCATGTCGTTCCGGGAAGCCACAAGTACCTGACTGCACTTCGCGGACCCTATGTTCATGAACCCTTTAATGGCTTAAGTAAAACAATAAAAGAAAAATATGCACTGTCGATAATCCTTAAAGCAGGCGAAGCTTTGATTTGGGACCACCGGTTAATTCATTTTTCGCTACCTAATATTTCTGTTTCCCCACGATTTGCATTTACCTTGATTATGGTTCCCGAGAATGTTCCAGTATACCATTATTTCGGTTTACCGGATAAAAATGGTGTAGAGGTTGAGAAATATGTTGTTGACTCTGACTTTTACCTGACGTACACAATTGGCAAAAAACCCGAAGGAGTTCAGTTAGTTGAAACCATTGACCAGCCTGCTGTAACTTTTTCTGAAGAAGTTTTCAGGAAAAAAACTTCATTGAACGGAAGTTCCTACAAACCGCAATCGAAAAAAACAGCGGAGTACTACAACACTATGCAGCAGGGCTATAGTGAAGTCTATGGTGACACTATTCAGGCATTCCGTCCAAGCAATAAGGACGCACTGATGAATTACATTGCAACAAGTGCGGGGATAAAAAATGGAGATAAGATTCTGGATGCTGGTTGCGGAGTTGCAGGTCCGGCAATCTGGATTGCCTTGAGTAACGATGTGAAGATATCGGGCGTTACTATTTCCGAAGTGCAAGCCAAACAAGCTGTGAATGAGATTGACAGAAAGAATCTGGCTGGCAAAATCGAGATTTTGCAGGGCGATTATCATGAACTTTCCGCTTTGTTTCCGGAAAACAGCTTTGATAAAGTTTTGTTCCTTGAATCTTTAGGGCATGCTGGTGTACCTGAAAGGGTGATTTTGGAATCATTTAAAGTTTTAAAACCAGGAGGCAATATTTATATCAAGGATTTTTATTACAAGGAGCCCAACAATGAGCACTGGAAAAAACGAATTCGAAAAACGATTGAGAATATTAACAGGCTTTATAGCTATAATACCCTCAATCTGAATAATACTCTTAGTGCCTTACGTTCCGCAAGTTTTGAAATTAATTTTGTTAGAAAGTTTTCATTTGTTGACGACATATCTATCAGGCAGCAGTTTGAATCTAAGTTTGGTATTGACATTTTTGGAGGCGAACCAGAATTCTACCCTGCTGAATGGCTGGAAATTAAGTGTGTAAAGCCGATGTTATGAGTAGCACCATTTTTTTCTCCTCTTCTCTTGAAAGCCAATTTGAAAATGACGGAATAGTTCGTGTTCCATTGTTAAACAATGCTGAAGTGGAAAGTTTGTTGCATGTATATGAAGATATATCTGACGGAATTTCAGATAAAAAATTTCATTCTACCATGTTTATTGGTAATCCGGACTATCGGAAAAGGACAAATGACGAAATCAGGAAAGTCATTCTGGGCAAAGTTAATTCTGTTGTAAGCGGGTATAAAATGCTTTTTGCCAATTTTATTGTAAAAGAATCGTCAGCCGAAACCAAAGTCGGGATTCACCAGGACTGGAATTTTACATCTCCTGATTTCGTATCAATCAATATTTGGATTCCGTTGATCGATATTGATGAGAAAACAGGATTGTTTCATGCGCTTTTAAACAGCCATAAGACTTTTCAAAACATACGCTATACGCCATATGATGACAATGCTTATTCGAAATTGAGGAATTTTATTTATGAAAATTCGACTTCGTTTCTGGTGAAAGCGGGTGAAGCGGTTATTTATCATGGGGGCTTGGTTCATTTTTCCGACCCAAACCTTTCGGGGAGATCGAGAGTAGCCGTTGGGGCAGCGATGATTCCAAATAGGGCCCCGAATTTGCATTATTTTAAAAGAAACGGGCAAAAGGATAAACTTGAAGTTTACGAAGTGAATGAAACTTTTTACAACAGTTTCAACTTTTTTGAAGAACCGAAAGGTGTAAAAAAAATCAAAGAAATTATATCGGGAACGGGAATGCCATCCATAACGGAGTTAGTTCAACAAAAATATGGTTGATAACAAAATTATAGAAGAATATTACGCAACTCGAAGCGCGAATGCCCGCGGGGCCGCATGCTATGTTCCGTTTTCTCATATGTTTTTTTCGTTCAATGGGGCAGTTCACAATTGCTGTTTCAGCGGTAAACAAAGTTACCTGGGCAGGTGGCCTGAGAACAGTATTCGGGAAATTTGGTTTGGTGGCTCTTTTGAGCGGTTAAGAAAGGCAATTCAGCTTAACGACTTTACGCTCGGGTGCGAGTCGTGCGGACAAAGGATTATGGAAAGAGATTTCGAAAATGTGGGCGCAAAATCGTATGACCATTATGCTGATTCAGCTAAGCTAAATCGTACTGGCTTTCCTGAAGTAATGGAGTTTGAACTTGATAATGATTGTAATCTTGAATGCGTTATGTGCGATGGAAGGTTTTCTTCTTCTATCAGACGCAATAGGGAAAAACTACCATCTTTTTCTTCACCTTATAATTATGAGTTTGTCAAGCAATTGGAAGAATTTATTCCACACCTGCGAAAGGCACTGTTTTACGGAGGTGAACCGTTTATGGTAAAAATTTATTTTGATATGTGGGCCACAATGCTTGAGTTGAATCCCCAAATTGAGATAAGAGTGCAAACGAACGGTACGTTCCTTAATCAAAGAATAAAAGCTATTTTGGAACAGGGAAGGTTTCATATCAATGTTTCGTTGGATGCGGTTGATAAGAGGGTGTTTGAAGAAATCAGAGTGAATTCAAACTTCGAAAGAGTGATAGGGAATACACAATACTTTATGGATTACTGCAAATACAAAGGAACTGATTTTACTATCTCTCCTTCACCAATTATACAAAGTTGGCAGGAAGTTCCTAAGCTTTTGAATTGGGCTAATAAAAAAATGGTTTATGTGGTTTATAACATTGTTAGTTTTCCGAAGAGTCTTTCACTCAGAAGCCTTCCTTCTATCGAGTTGAAACGTATTTATGAAGAACTTGACAGGGAACACATCATACCAGAAAACCCTTTAGAGGAAACAAACCTGCGCAACTACAAGAATTACATATCGCATATCAGACACCTTTTTTTGCAGGCTGTTGAACAGGAGCAAAAACAAAGCAACCTGTCTGTTCTTTCCGATGCAGAAAGCTTTTTTGAACGGATGAGTAAATATGTACGGGCAAAATTTGAACCCGGAGAATGGGCTGGGGCAGAAGAAGTGATTAATACGGAAGTCACAAAAATTCTGAATGAAGCAGAGTTAAACGGAAGTTATCATCGAGTTGTTCAGGAATTGAAGAAAACAGAACCGGAAATGATTATTAAAACATTTCCACATAAAATAGAGTTTGAAAAAGTTAAAGTTGTTATGAGTGAACTTCAGAGCAGTTGCTGATTGAATAGGCTCATTTTTTACTATGAGAAAAATTTTTGCAAACAAGGGGTTAGAGGAAGCCATTAGTCGTAAGGGATACGTAATTCTGCAAGAAATGGTATCGGATGAAACATGCGATAACCTCGCCCAGTTTTTCACCCAAAACGACATTGCTGACCAACGCGCTTTTACAATTTCAAACTGGAATCACAACTCGGATTACCGAGATATGGTATTTAAAAAAATTACCGAGACCCTGATGCCTTTTTCACTTAAATTTATTGATAATTATAAGCCGGTAATGGGAGTGTTTACTGTAAAACGTCCAGGCACAAATAGCGATATGCTTCTCCATCAGGACTGGACTTTGGTTGATGAAGTGAAATTCCGTTCTATAAGCCTTTGGGTAGCGCTTTGTGATATGGATTATAGTAATGGAAATCTGCAAGTAGTGGAGAGAAGTCATATTTATGCAGGGTATCCAAGAGGCATGAATACTCCCGTTTTATTCGAACGTATCCGTGGCATACTTCATGATCGGTTTCTTACAGATTTGCCACTCAAAAAAGGAGATGCAGTTGTGTTTGATCACAGACTGATTCATGCGTCACCTGAAAATGGTTCAAACCAGATACGTCTGGCTGCGGTTATGGCTATGATTCCCGATGAAGCGCAGTTGATTCATTATTACAAGCCACCTTCTGACAATCACCGGCTGGAAATTTTGAAAATGGATCCAGACCAATTTCGCCAGGTAGACTTTTTCGATATGCCCAATAAACCAAAACATGAAATGAGTTTAGGTGAAATCCCTGCTGTTTTCAGTCAGATTACTATAGATGATATAGAAAGGTTAGAGCATGAACAAACTGCTGAGTAATATATTTTACCCGGAAAGGAACGCGAATCGCGCCCGGTTTGATTTCCCTTTTTTTCGCAACAAGGAAATACAAAATGAAATTGAACGGCAGGGTTATTCCGTTCAGCCACTCCTTGATAACTCCGATGTTGTTCAGCTAAACCACGATTTTTTCCAGCTTCTGAAAATGCTGGACAAGCCACTACCCGAAACGCACTGGACAAGCGGACGTGTGGATGATGTTCGTATTCGCAGCTTTGCCAGGCGGTGTATCGACAAAATTTTACCACAGAGGCTTGAGATATATTTCGATAATGCATCTGCTGATTTTATCGGAGGTATTTTTTTAGCTAAAAGGCCTTCACCGATTAGTGAACTTACTTCACATCAGGACAGCAGCCATACTGATGAAACAAAATACCCCGCAGTATATGCTTGGGTAGCTTTAGTTGATACAGATATAAATACAGGCGCAATGCATGTTCTGAAGGGAAGCCATCTTTGGGGAAACAGGTTTCGTTCTCTTAACATTCCCTGGTTATATGACGGAATGCAGCATCTCATTTTTCAGAACTTGACACCTATACCTATGAAAGCGGGAGAAGTTCTGTTTTTCGATAGCGCTACTATTCACCATTCTTCAAGTAATATGGGAAGTGATATCCGAACTGCTATCAATTATTTTATAAAACCTAGAGAAGCCTTATTTCTTCATCATTATAAGGATGAAAATACATTGACAGGAAAAATAGAGGTGTACAATGTGGATATAGACTTTTTTTACAATTTCGATTTTATGCAGCGTCCGCCATGCCCGCCATATTCAAAATTGGATGACGAGACATATGACGTAACTAGTTTAGGCGAAGAAGAAATGATAGAGTTGATAAAAAGGTATTCATTATAATAAGGAAATGAGCATAATGAAGAAATACAAGATTTTTTTAGACGAAAATTTACAGAGTGCATTTGAAGAAAACGGGTATGTACTTCTGGAAAATTTTATTCCAACAGATGTTTTAATTACTCTTCAAAACTTTTTTGATTCAACTTTATCTGATTCACAGATTAACACCCCCTTTTTCACAACACACTGGAGCCCCAATTACTCATACAGGAAAAAGGTGAATCAGTTTGTTTCGTCTATACTCTCTCCTTACTTTTTTCCGGTTTTTAATGATTATAAAAACATACTTGCCTATTTTTTGGCAAAATACCCTTCAACCGAAGGGGAAGTAACCGTGCATCGCGACTGGACAATAGTAGATGAGGAAAAATACACAGGTGTTACTGCATGGATACCTATGTGCGATATAACAGGATACAACGGGGGATTTAAGTTGGTAAAGGGCAGTCATTTGACCAATTGTGGAATCCGGGGTAGCAATATTGATACCCCTTACTTTTCGTTTCCTGAACACTATAATGCCGGGGCATTCAAAGAAATTCTAATGAAAACAGGTGATATACTATTATTCGACCAGCGTTTGCTTCACTCTTCTGCGCCTAACCACAGCAGTAAGAAACGAATAGCTGCCGGGATGGTGTTTATTCCTTCAGAAGCAAGTCCCGTTCATTACCACCGTGATTTGAAGACCGGGGAATACTTCAAATTGCATTTAGGTGATGACTTCTTAATTGAAACCTTTTTTACAAAGAATTCACCCGAAAATATTACGCTACAGCTAATTGAGGTTAGCAAAAACAGCGAAAAAATAATTGAAAGTGCTTTAACTTAGGCTTTGACAAAGCAGCAAATTCATAAATATGAGAAGAATATTTTCTGAAGGGGTAAGAGATTCTGAATTGCTTGATAAAGGATACTTTGTTGACTCATTACTCAGTTCGGAGCAAGTTCGACAATGCTTACAGCTTTATTATGATAGCGACTCCCTGCTGAAAGATAAATTTTATAACACGCTTGCCAGTCCCGATAAGTCTCACAGGAGAAAAATTAATGATGAACTGGAACGGTTGATAGGACAAACAATAAACTCACATTTTCATAACTATAAAGTACTGGCATACAACTTTGCAATAAAACACCCCGGTGATGGTGGTACTTGTGACCTGCATAATGATGATTGGCATGCAAACGAGGAACTATACACATGTGTAAATGTTTGGATACCTTTGGTTGATGTAAATAAAGAAAACGGAAGTTTGCAAATCCTGCCAAATAGCCATAAGCTACCGTACCCTCTTAGAGGAATTGGATTACCTTTTGCTTATGAGCAGTATGACCACCTGATAAAACCCCGTATGAAAGTGATGGAGATGAAAGCCGGTGAAGCTCTGTTTTTTCATTCACGTATAATTCATGGTTCGGATGATAATAAGACTTCCTCCCTACGACCAGCAATTATTCTTGCCATGTTGCCCACAGAAGCAAGACCCGAGGTTTACCTTCAGCATTCGGACTTGCCTAAAGAAAAAGCTGAACTTTTCGAAGCGCCAACAAATTTTTATTTAGAAACAGAAATATCCCAAAGACCGGATGGATTCAACAGTTTAGGAATTTTTGATTATATCCCTCCCGCAATATCCGATAGTGAGTTTATTGCTATCATAGATGGTAAATAAATTCAGTGGGATGAAGGAAAAGTTTTTACCTATCATTGAAGTTAAACAGTTACATAAACGGTTTCTAACAGGTCAAACAGTTTTCGATAATTATGTAGTTCAAGCTTTGACGGATATCAGTTTCAGTTTAAATAAAGGAGATTCGTTGGGTGTTATTGGAGAAAATGGCAGCGGAAAAACAACATTGCTGAAAATTTTGTCCGGTATTTTACTGCCTTCGGAAGGGGAGGTAAGGCTGAAGGGAAGAGTTTTATCGGTTTTAGATATTGGTTCAGGATTCCATCCGGATTTAACGGGCAGACAGAATGTTTTTCTTACCGCCAGCATATTAGGTGAAAATAAGAAGAAAACCCAGCAGAAACTTTCTAAGATTTTGGAATTTAGCGGAATTGGAGACTTTATAGATTCTCCTGTCAAATACTACTCATCAGGAATGTATCTCCGCTTAGCCTTCTCCCTTGTCGTAAATCTTGATGCCGATATTTTAGTTCTTGACGAGGTGATGAGCGTTGGTGATAATGAATTTCAGATTAAGTCAATGGATGCAATACAAAAACTGAAACATAACGGAAAGACAGTAGTTTTTGCGAGTCACTCATTGGACTCAGTTTCAAAAGTCTGCAGTCATTGCGTTTTATTGGAAAAAGGTGAACTGAAGGCATTTGGCAAAGTATCTGATGTTATAGTTGAATATATGTCCGAGTCAGTTCAGAAATATCTGGCAGGACAAAATACAGAAGCAAGCTGGGAAGAGGTATCTGAAGGGGAGAGTGTAACGATTAAAAGAACGGCAAATACCGAATCTGGCCACCACACGGCTTTGGGAAAAACAAAAGTCACTTGGTTGGAAAAGAAGTGCCCTGGAAATGAAGATATCAAGTTGCTATCACTACGGATATTTAACGACACTAAGACGGCCTTTTTCAAATCAGAAGACAACCTTACTATTGAAGCACTATACAAAAAACTAACTGACATTCCCACCATGTTTTGTTACATGTTCTCCTATAACCTTACAGTTCCAGTCTTTATAGCCAATCCTTTTTTGAAAAACGGAACGAAATATACATTGGATAAAGAACCAGGGAAGTATAAGTTAACATGCCGCATACCTTCTTTTTTATTCAATAACGGAGTTTTTTCTGTTGATGCGTTTGTGTTAAAAGAAAACGATGAAGAATTACTGCATGTTAGAAATGCCCTTACCTTTACGGTTCATTATGATGAGGCCTACTTAGGATTATTGAACTATAACGGGAAATTTCCCGGAGGATTGATGCCAGCGTTGGAATGGGAAAGTTCGAAGATTTGACTCTTTAAAAACTTCTAATCTTCAGTTAACCCTTTTTATTTTTTACTAGGATGCTCTTTTACGGTGTTTTTCAAATTTAAGATTGTATCCTTTTCATAAATCCATTCAATCAAAGAATCTGGAAACCAATATTGAGGTTTATGACCACCAGAAATTGAAATTTTCAACTCATTTCCAGTGTATGGAGGCAAACTAATGGATGAAGAAATTGATTTTGCAATTTCAGTAAATTCCTCCCCTCGGTATCCTGGTACTTTTTTATCCTTAAAACACGCTGAAAGCGCAGCTTTATCATGAAAATCTTTGCGGTTAAGCCTTATTTTTTTTGAAGCAAGGAGTGTATTATCACTTGATTTGACTTCAACTAAGGCTGTTATTTCCCTGCATTCATTCATGGTATGCGGAATTGCATAATTGTTCCATCGAGCGTTAAGAACTGATGATGTATTATTAAGTGAAAACACCAGTCCATTAAATATTCCCCCTAAAACTACGGGCCTTGTTTTATCCGAAGGGTCATGTAGCCACCAGTAATAATGTGTGCCCGTATTGTTTTGGTACTCCTGATGACATGAAGAAGAACAACTACTGAGAGTTTTTTCATCTGCATCGGTCAAATGATACATGCCCGAAACTGCATCATAATGACAAGGGGCGCAGTTTGCATTAGAGGAAAACAAATTACTCGCCAGTGGAGAACAAAATGACGGACAACTATCAGTTTTTGAAACAGAGAAAGTTTTTCCGGTAACAACCCTTTTACCGTCAAAATGACAACTCATGCAATCCACACCTGTTATAAGACTTGCGGAATCTTTCCTCCATTCAGGGAAGACTGGGCCTTGATGAGTAAAAAGATTTATTAGGGAATCGGAAGAGGTAGAATAGTTTTTAAAAATTGTTTCGTACAAATTTTCCGGTGCATGGCAGCGCATGCAATTTAGTTTGGCAGTTTCCACAAGTTCTGCATACTCTTTTTGGTCAAAACGAGATGAATTTATAAACTCAATATGTTCCATTAGCTTCTTGTAAGAGTTAGCGTGCGGCCCCTCCAATTCATTTTTTAAAATGTCTTTATGGCATGAACCACATTTTTCAACCTGCTGAGTTCTGCTTAACAAGCTAAATCCTGCTGCATCCATTTCATGGGGACTCTTCACATTATTTCGGCAGCATATCAGTAAGATACAAGTAAAACTCGCCAGGAAAAATAAATATGCAAATCTCCTCCCCATTTTCAGGTCTGCAGTTTTCTGACAATAAAAAGTAATTTCTCGGCCAGTTGAACCGAAAATGTTTTTCTAAATTTTTGAACTAACAATTTGTTAAAGTTTTCGTTACCCTCAAAAATCCGGTAGCTAATCCAGTCTAAATATACTTGTCTGTAACACAGGTTGAACAAAATAAATTCAAGCCTTTGGAGCATAGTTAAATTCGTGTTTTTAGAACGGGCAACTATTTCCTTAAACGAATAAAATTTTCTAATAAATTCCGAAACACCTGAGATTACTTCTTGGCGATCACTATTATTATGCACATAAGTCAAATGATTACCATCGTAATCTTCAATTTCCGAGGACAGAAATGTACCCTTTTTTGCCATGTACTTCTGCGATTTGGTTCCGGGATTATAAGTCAGGAAAGTTAGTTTGGCATAAATAATTCCGGTTCTGGAAAAGAAATCAAACAGCAGGTTGAAAGTTTCGTATTTCATTCCTTCAATACCAAGAATTATTCCAGCGGCAACCTGAATTCCGTACGACTGGGCTTTCCGGATTATTCTTTCATAATTAGAAATGCGATTAGTATTCATTTTATGAATAGACTGAAGCGCGGTCTCTTCAATAGTTTCAATGCCGCAGTAAATTATTTTGCAGCGGCTTTCCTTTAGTGCCACTAATACGTTTTCATTATCGAGCGATTCAATACACATCTCCGCCATCCAGCCGACTGCTCCTGAATTCTTAATAGCATTAGCGACTTCCAAAACATGATTTTCATTTACAGCAAAATTATAATCAATTACATTCAAGAAATGCCCGTTCAGGTTTGATAATTCTTGCCCAATTCGCTCTTTAGTTTTAAAACTATAATTTACATTTTGCATGGAATGTACCATACAAAATGTGCATTTCTCGGTACAACCTCTAGATGTTTCTAAAGGCATACCCATAAACGAATAGTACTTATGGATGGATTTTACTGTGTTGTAATCAATCGTTGGACATTTACCGAAGCTGACAGTTTTTGCTTCAGATGAATATTTATTAAGAAGTTTTCCTGCCTGCAAGTCAGAAATAAACCGGTCGGCTATATTTTCAAATAACCCAGTCACAACACAGGTGGAGTACTTAAGACAATCCTCGGGAATCAAAGTGGGTAATTCTCCTCCCCAAACAATAGGAATATTAGGATTATTCTCTTTTAGAAGTTTGGTAAATTCAACTGCCTGCTTAAAATTTTGAGCACTTACTTTGAAACCAAACAAAACCACATTTTTCATCAATAGACTATCATGAAGTACAGCGATTTCCTCTAGATTTAAATCAATTATTTCCACATCGAAAGATGGTTTTAAATTGGAAGCCACTGTTATGAGTGACAGGGGTAAAACACCTTTAGGATAGGTGGGTAAATCAAAAAGAATAATCCTCTTCTTCAAGTTCCAGCGATGGGTTATAAACGTGCCTTTATGGCATTTATGTGGTATTATTGCAGCAAATTTCGTTAATTACTCGATTTATTGGGAATCCGTTTTTTTTTCGTTTATCTCTTATTTTTTCTCCTTTTGTTTCTCCCGTTTCCTAAGAGCAACGCATTGATTGGAAATACTGATGCTATAGGAACTTTGGCAGTATATCGCACAAATCTCTTAGAACTTCGTGAAATTGTATTTCATGAAACGTATGGAAATGCTTTTTACCCGGAAAAACGGCTTGGTGATTTCGTTGAAGAATATTGGGGGGAAACTTTTTTTTATGGAATAATTAGTATTCCTGGTTTCAGCGATCGAGTAAATATTTATTTATTGATTTCATTGCTTTTTGCATTAAACGGATTTAGTGTATTTTGCCTTACGCATTTCTATACTAAGAGCGCACCTGCTTCGCTGTTATCAGGTCTTTCCTTTTCTACTTGTAGTTATATGTTATGTAATCAGGAAATGATAAATGCTCTTGCATTTTTCATGGTGCCTTTTGTTCTTTTGTTTATAGAACGATATTTTATTGAGCAGAAGCCTAAATATCTGTTCTATTCTGTTTTTGCATTGGGTATGCAATTTTACTTTTCATCCTATAGTTTTGTTTTTGGCGTACTTATGGTTTCGGTGATCTTACTATACAATTTTGAGCTTTTGCTTAAACTAATAGGGAAGCACTATAAGTATTACCTAGTGGTGATTTTTACAGGGGTCTTAATTACGATACCGGGTATTTATTCCATTCTTTTTGGTCATAAAGGTGAAAATGTTTTTAACCCATTGGTTGAGCTACCGGGTATTAGTCAGAGGTACAGTCTTGAATTAGTTAACTTTATTTCATCGTGGCCAAATAACTTAATTTACAAAAAATTGTTTTTGATAAGTGACAAGGCATTGAAAAACCAATATTTTGCAAATATCGGGTTGGCTTTTGTCGGTTTTGCATTACTGGGAACAATAAAAGGAGACAAGCGTAAACTGCTGTTTGTTTTTTTTACAATAATATCTGTTCTTGTTTCCTTCGGAACTTCTTTGGAGGTGGCCGGAACAACCATTCATATGCCTTTGTATTGGTTATATAAAATAAATTTTATTCAGCAGTTTTATCGAATTCCCGGAAGAACATTTGTACTTACAGTTTTCTGCCTTTCTGTACTATTTTCTTTTGGGCTAGTATATATACAACAACATCTGCGGTATTATCAACCGGTTTTTGTTTCAATTATGATAGTATTTATATTGGAAAATGCTCCATTCCCTTTTCCTATTGAGAGCGGAAATGCAACTGCTTTAGTGCCTCCCGAAGAATATGTTAATTTTTATACAAAACAACATTCTAAAGTCATTGCCGAACTACCCTCAAGTCTTTTTACAGAAAGATTCCAGTACGTAAATGGCGTAAGCGAGTATAGCAGGGAGTATAGGTATATGTACTGGCAAACTTTGCATAAAAATTTTGTTATTAACGGTTCAGGTTCTTTTTTCCCAAAATCTCGTATGTATAATAATTCACTTACAAAGGATGTATCATCCGGGAACAATCTAATAAAACTGATTAACTATAATAACCTGGATTTTATTACACTACATAAATCATTGGTTCTAACTCAGGAAGAAGAAACAATAGAGCCATTTCTAAAATCTTCAAATTTACTGGATAAAATTTTGGAGACCGATGAGGTTGTGATATTTGAAGTGAAGAAAGATGTTTAGTGCATTTTCAAATAAGTACGGTGAAAACTCATAAATGAAGAAATGAAAACGGTAATACTTTGCGGAGGTAAAAGCGAACGACTCCGAAACTATGATACGGACCTACCCAAGCCTTTATGGAGAGTTGGAGAAAAGCCTCTTATCTGGCATGTACTCAGCATTTATGCAAAAGCGGGTTTTTGCGATTTCATTTTATGCACTGGCTATAAACATGAGGAGTTTGAAAGTTATTTTAAATACAACCCGGAGAATGATTGGAATATAACGTATGATTTTGCAGGGGAAGACTGTGGAACCGCAGATAGATTAAAAAATGCCTTGGGGCATATTAGTGATGAAATTTTTTTCTGTAACTATGCTGATGGTTTGAGTGATGTCAATCTTTCGAAATTGCTTTCTGCGCATAAGGAGAGCGGGAAAACTGCAACTCTTACCGCTGTGAAACCGCATCTGCCTTACGGTGTTTTGGAAACGGATAGTAGTAATAATGTAATTGCTTTTCATGAAAAACCCGTTTCAGACCATTGGCTTAATGGGGGATACTTTGTTCTTCAGCGGGATATTGAAAAACACCTGAAAACCGGAGAAATGCTGGAAAATGGAACTTTTGAAAAACTGTTGCAATTATCGCAGCTAAACGCGTATCAACACAAAGGCAATTGGCAATGTATGGATACATACAAGGATTTTGTTCTACTAAATCAGATTTGGGAAAAAAAGCAAGCTTTTTGGATGAAACAAGGCGAAATTACTACGGAAAATAAAAACCCATGAGATACATTAACCCCGATAAAATGAGTGCATTAATGCCGTGGTGTGCGGGAAAATATCAAAGCAATACTCCTTACCCGCACATATACATAGATGGAGTCTTTGATAATTTGGATGAAGTGGAGGATGCGTTTTCTAACCTTAACCAAATGCAGTTTTACGAGTATAACAATCCGTTGGAAAAAAAATTGGGATTTGATAAAATATATAGCCTTCCACGACCTATCCGCGATTTACTGATTGAGATGAATTCACCCGAATTTCTTTCCTTTCTGGAAAAACTAACAGGTATTGAAGGGCTTATTCCCGACCCTTATTACAGAGGAGGTGGTGTCCATCAAACTAAAAAGGGAGGGAAGCTTGATATCCATATAGATTTTAATATCCACCCGAAATTAAAACTAGACAGAAGGCTAAGCGTGATTTTGTATTTAAACAAAAACTGGGATGAAAAATGGCGGGGAGATTTTCAGGTTTGGGAAGGGCAAAAAGTAAATGACAAGCATGTTCTTAACCGTTTATGTGAAAAAATTTATCCTTTGTTTAATAGGTTGATTGTTTTTTCTACTTCTGAAAAATCATATCACGGTCATCCTGAACCGTTAGATAGTCCGGAACACATTACCCGAAAATCTGTAGCTACATATTATTATACAAACGGAAGGCCGGTTGCAGAAATGGCAGATAAACATTCAACCACTTATGTCAAACGACCTTCAGATGATGATTCACTGGATGAGCTAAGGGAAAAAAGAAATTCAGGAAGATTTAATGATGATACCTCTACGATTGAAAAACATTTGAAAGGCTAAATTTTTAGTTGCAGGTACTCTTCAATTTGCCTTAGAGTTGCTTCTTTGATTCGTGAGGGATTGGATAAATAAGCAGAATACCATTTTGCTGTAAGGCTGATGGATTCTCTGAAGTCCAGCCTTGGTTTCCACTTTAAAACACTCATAGCTTTTTCACTGCTGATTTTCAAGAGAGTGGCCTCATGTGCTTTTTTATGCTTGTCTTCTACAAATAAAGACCCAGGCAAGTGAAATGAAAAATGTGAAGCTAGTTCTTCCACAACAGCATGCACATCGTGAAATGCAGACTCAGCAGGGCCGAAATTCCAAGATTCTCCATTCAATGAAGGATAGCTTGACATTTTTTCGCATAAATGCAGGTAACCTCCTAACGGTTCCAAAACATGTTGCCATGGCCTGACTCCGTCTTTGTTTCGCAGTTCAATGGGTTTTCCTTTTTGCCATGCACGTATGCAGTCCGGAATTATCCGGTCTTCGGTAAAATCGCCCCCGCCAATCACATTACCTGCACGTGCGGTTGCCAGTCTGATATTCTTTGAGTTTTTGAAATAAGTATGATAATATGAAGCCACTACCAACTCGCAAGCAGCTTTTGATGCGCCATATGGTTCCTCACCGCCAAGAGTATCTGTTTCTCGATATCCCCAGTGCCATTCACGATTCAGATAACATTTATCACTTGTAATGAAAAGAGCGATTGTAGGGACAATTGCACTGCGCAAATACTCAAGAACAGAAAGAGTAGTTGAAATATTATTTTCAAATGTGTACCGTGGTTCTTTTACTCCTCCAGTTAATATGGGTTGTGCGGCTAAGTGAAAAATAAAATCAGGTTTTATTTTTTCCATATGATTTACTGATACCTGATCGCCCAGGTCAGCAAAAGCCTGCTTGACCGAACGGTTAAGCCCGCATAAGTAGTATAACGAAGGTTTGGTAGGTACCGACTTGGATATGCCGTACACTTTTGCCCCGGCTTTGATGAGTAACAAAGAAAGCCAACTTCCTTTAAAACCTGTGTTACCGGTGATGAGTATTTTTTTATTTTTATAAAAATCAAGATTCATAAATGGCAGAGGGAAGTTTAAAGTACCAAGTATATACAAAATGTTTTGTTTGCAATAGCAGCGATTTGAGCGAGGCTTTTGATTTTGGTATTATCCCTCTGGCGGATTATTTGGTTGAGGAAGGCGCAGTGTATCAGGTGCCTGCCTATCCTCTTCATTTAAATTACTGCAATCATTGCGGTTTTTTGTTTTTAAAAGAGGGAGTTCATCAAGAAGTATTATTCAATGAACACTATCCGTACTTTACCTCTGTGAACCCATCACTTGTGAGACATTTCAGTGAAACTTTTAATGTCATTAATAAGAGAAAAAAAGTGGATGCTTCATCTACTGCTATTGAGGCGGCAAGCAATGATGGCTATCTTTTGGAACATTTCTTAAAGTTGGGCGCACGGGCTTTGGGTATTGAGCCATCTGCAGGTCCCGCCAGAGCTGCGGAAAGTAAAGGAATTGCAACAAGGGTTAATTTTTTTTCCAAGCAATTGGCAGTGCAATTGGCAGCAGAAGGATGGGAGGCCGACTTTTTCATGGGTAATAACGTGCTGGCACATGTAAAAAATCCAAACGATTTTATCAGAGGGGTTCAACTGTTGCTTAAGCCGGATGGTTTGGGAATATTTGAGTTCCCCTATAAAAAAAGAATGTTTGAAAAGGTTGAATTTGACACCATATTCCACCAGCACCTTTGTTATTTTTCTTTGAGTGATATAATCAGGTTGTTTGAGAACAATGGTTTGTGTGTTCTTGACGTTGAAGAAATTGACGTTCATGGCGGAAGCCTGCGGGTATTTGTTGGAACACATGGTCGCCTTTCTAAGAACGCGGAAAGATTATTGAAGAGAGAAAGCGAAGACGGTCTGAATGGTAAAGAAAAGTTAAATGCATTTTTAAATCAGGTCAAGATTATTAAAAACGATTTAAACACTTTTCTTGATAAAGCGAAAACTGAGAAAAAACGCGTATTCGGATATGGTGCTGCCGGAAAGGCAAATACACTTCTTTCCTATTGCGAAGTAACTTCCGCAAAACTTCCTTTCATTATTGATATAAGCCCCCACAAGCAGGGCAAATATTTCAGTACGGGCAAAATACCGATAAGGGATATTGGCTTTTTGAAAGTGAATTCACCTGATTACATTTTAATATTGGCATGGAATTTTACAGTGGATATTATCAGTCATTTAAAAACAATAATGCCCGCGTCTACTAAATATGTTATACCCATTCCATCCTTAACTGTACTTTGATTGCTTTTTCAAACTGTCTCAACTCCTACAAATATATTGATGGAAAAAATGAAAACCAGACCTGAAGTTGTTGTTTGGCTGCCTACTTTAAATGAAGCCTTGTGTGTCCGTGAAATGGTTGTTCAAATTCACGAACTTGGTTTTAAAGTTTTTATAACCGATGCAGGCTCAACAGACGGGACGCTTGATATTTGTAAAGACATGGGTATAAAAGTTTTTTCAAGACCCGGGAAGGGTAAAGGTTATGGCATTTTGCAAGCTATGGCTGAATCAGAAAAAATGGGATATAAAAAAATGGTTTTTATTGATTGTGATAGGACATATCCGGTAAGTGCAATTCCAATTATGGTAAATTTTTCAACAGAATATTTACAGGTTATAGCTGTAAGAGATTATAAAAAAATCGTTTTTCTTAATCGTATGGCGAACATCCTGCTTACCGGTTGTATCAACTTTTTATTTGGGAGTAAGTTAAGTGATACCCAATCTGGGCTACGCTTAATTGATATACAAAGTTATAAAGGAATAAACCGGGTGGAGGGATTTGATATAGAAACTGAACTTACTTGCTATGCATTGAAAAGCAACCATCCGATTAAGCAGGTTCCTATTGACTATTTCCCTCGTTCGGGGAAAAGCAAAAGTGGCATTAAAGATGCCTTTATCATTTTGCTGCGGATAATCCGATGTAGATTCTTCTAATGTTTCTTGATTTTGTTTATAATTAAGCTGCTTAGCAATGCTTGTCCTGAATCAGCCAAGTGGCAAATGTCGTTAAAGTAAATTCCGTTATGAGGTATCGAGTCGTTAAAATTGAAATAAACAATATCGGTGTTTGATTTGGCAAAGGAATCAATGATTTTGTTGTGTGTTACCAACCCCTGTACTACATATTCCGGTTTGCCGTACATTTCCGTTGGAAAGTGCTGTTCTGAATAATCCATTTTTTCATAGAGGAATTTTGTGAGTGAATAACCCTCTGGCTGATACCAGGCATACTCAGTAAGAATCAATTTTGTAGTTGCCGGCTTGGTTTGATAAATGTAAAACAAATTGTTGTTGAAACTTTTGGCTGATTTTATTTTTTTTCCTTCTCTCCACCATAATGTATCAACGGTTACAAACACAAAACCGTCATGTTCATTTCCTCCGTATTTATACATGATTTTGTCCTGGTAACGCTTTATAATTTTCCGCGCCTTGAAGCCCTCTGTTCCAGGAGTATCTGCCTGTGCGACTAACTCCGGAGGCATTATTTTTTCATTCATCACTAAATATTCTTTAGGAATTATCTTCTTCCACCCCGTTTTAATTTTTAACTCATTCCAGTAATAATCTAGCAAAAAGGGCAGGGTGAAATAATTTATTTCAGAATGTCTTTCGAAAATATTTACCTGGCTGTAAAAGTGAATATGGGAATAGTCTTCTTTGAAAACATCATCAGGGCAATTGTTCGTTCGGGTATCGTTAATGCCGTCATAAACAAACACATAATCAAAACCAAGGTGTTTTAAGTACTTGAATTTAATTTTTGAATCAAAAGAGTTATGAGCAATCCTTGCCAGGTTAAATACATGCACTTTTCGGCCTGATATTTCTTTTTCATTTTCAATACGCTTTTTCAATTGACAGAAATTTTCAGCAACTGCACTACCTCCGAGAATTAAAATATTAATCTGTGAAGAATCTAATCTACCTGGTAAAGGCAGCAATTCGGGATAAAAAGAATATATAACTCTCCCGGGCCGGAAAAAATTAGTTTGAAAACTATTATATATATGGTAGCGAGAAATGCATTCGCAAACCAGTACAGTGATAATAAACGCAATAAGGAATTTTCGTGCTGCCCTGTTCATATTCTGACCGAAAAACTTTTTTGAAAACATGAAATTACTCAAGTCAGAAAGATATATAGGCAGACTTCTTGAAAGAATTTTTAGTAAACATTAGCCTGGTATCCACAATAAATTTACCTGTAAGTTTTTTGGCGAGTGCCCTGGAAGATAATTGGCGATATTCTTTCCAGTTTGTAAGAATTATTATTACGTCACAAGATTCTATTTCCCTGAGCCAGCTATTGGTAAATGAAACATTCCTGTTGTTCTTGAAGTGAAGTTTTGCACTCATCAGCGAAGCTGGGTCGTGTAAAATAATTTCGGCCCCTTTGGCGATAAGTTTTTCGATTACAACTTTTGAAGGAGAATATCGGGCATCATCTGTATTCGGTTTGTGCGAAAAACCTAATACTAAATATTTTTTTGTGTAGGGCTGAATAACAAATTTTTCAACAAGTGAAACGATTTTACCCGGCTGATGAGTATTAGTCTTTTGAATCGCGCTAAGCATATAAGTTTTAACCCCTAAGCCTTGCGCGTAGGACGAAAAAGCTTTTATGTCTTTCGGAAGGCAGCTACCGCCAAAGCCGGGACCGGGAGTAAAGTAGGACAAGATTTCAGGATTTATCCGCCCTGTACCATTGATTACCGGATTTATGCGTTTGTCCAAACTAAGGCTCCTGAGCGCTAAATCTAGCTTTATATGCTTGTCACTTAAGCTGATATTTGCCATTTCGTTTCCGAACGATATAAGCAAAGAAAGCAGGCTGTTGTTTACATACTTTGCAAATTCCGCGGTATTGCTGTTCGTAATTATCTTATCGCAGCGCCATGTGCTATAAAGCGTCAGCAGATTTTCCCGGGTTGGTTTATCTTCCGAGCCTATAATTATTCTATCCGGATTGAGAAAATCATTTATAGCAGTCCCTTCCCGAAGAAACTCGGGATTTGCTCCTAAACCAAAGCATCCCAATTTTTTCCCTGAAATGTCTTGTATTATTTTTTTTACTTTCACTGATGTGGTACCGGGCAATACTGTACTCTTGACTACAACAGAAATGAACTTGTCAGTGTCTTTAATCACCTTAGCTACCAGACCAGCTGCCTGAGAAAAATTGGTGTAATCAATTTTGCCATTGATTGTAGGCGTATCTACACAAATAAATACAACGGAGCAACGGCTTAAATGCTTTTCATAAGCGGATTCAAAATTTATATTTCCGGATTTTAAGGTTTTTTGAAGAATGGCACCAATACCCTTTTCATAGAAATGAGGTTCACCTTTTTTTAAGCGCTTGATTACAGTTTTGTCCTTATCAAGACAAGTAACGTGATGCCCCTTGGAAGCCAACACAACCCCCGTTACTAAACCAACATAGCCAACTCCGATTACGCCAACCTGCATTAGTATGATTTTAATAAATGGTTATAATAGCTAAAAGTGATTTTTAAGCCCTCGGACAGGGAAGTGATAGGCTTGTAGCCTAACATTTTTTTGGCTTTTGCTATAGAGGGGCATCTGCGTTTTGGACTGTCGGTGTTATACTCGGAGTCACTGCTGACGCCAAAACTTATCGCTGTATCATTACTGCAGACTTTTTTAATTTCATGGGCCAGGGTCTTCATACTAATTTCCGGCTCACTCATGCCGATATTAAAAACTTCCCCTTCATACTTGGAAAGTAATGCTTGCAGAAATCCTGTAACCGCGTCCGACACATAACAAAAAGTTCTGGTTGAATTGCCGTCAGAAAGCAATTCAATTCTTTTTTTAGTTATTGCATCTCTAAAAAAATCTGATATTACTCTACCATCATCAGCATGGAGACCTGGTCCGTAAATATTAAAAGGGCGGATAATTTTAACTGGTATTTTATGGGTCTTGTAAAAAGTGTAACATAAAGTTTCAGCATAGCGTTTCGACTCATCATAACAAGCCCTGGGTCCCAGGTTATTTACGGCCCCCGGAAATTCTTCAGAAGTTGGGATATTTTCAGAAGAAGGGTTTCCGTAAATTTCACTGCTGGAGAGGAAGAGCATGCTTATCACCTTTTGTTCCTTACAGTACTCTAAAATACTTCTGGTTCCTGCAACATTTGTATCCATGGTTTCAACCGGATACTTTCTGTAAAACTTAGGTGATGCAATAGAGGCTGCGTGTATAACGAAATCAGCTTTGAAGTTTACAGAACTGCTAACTATATCTTGATTACGGAAAACAAGGTGGGGATGGCGTTTTAGCTCATTTACCCATTTTGGTTTTTTCCTGATAAAATTGTCAAGGGCAATTATTCTGCAGGGTCGTTTAAAAAGAATGTTATTGTTGAGCGTAACGAAATAATGAACAAAATGGCTACCTAAAAAACCCGAAGCTCCGGTTATCAAAATTGTTTTACCGGAAAATTTATCATTTAAACCACCTAAAGCCGTAACAACTTTTTGGGCGTCATCTCTTAAAAATTGGTCCATTAAATAGCAATATTAAGCAGAATCATTTAGGGCGCATTGATAAACGACCCCGCCTGAAGAAACCTTGACTTTAATGCTTCCAAATATATTTTATTATTGTTTAAATTAGAACCGCCTTTCCGCCAAAGCAGCTTTTGAATAAAAAATATCGGATGTCAATTTTAGTTTGTGTACCTACTTATAATGAAGAGAAGGCTGTGAAAAGTGTTATTGAATTGTTGAGGCAAGAAAAATTTGACTTTATCATTTGTGACGGGTTCTCAACCGATAATACAGTATCTATAGCTCAGGAGGAGAATGCAGAATGTGTGTTCCGTGAAAGTATCGGAAAAGGGTTTGCAATTATGAAATGCTTGGAAATTGCTGATGAGCGTGGATATGAGTATATGGGCATAATTGATTGCGACCTGACGTATTCGGTAAACGACTTAAGTCGACTGTATCAAATTGCAGTTGAAGGTGGCTATGATATGGTTGTTGGTGGGAGACCGTTTTCGAAAATTGCTTGGCACCGAAGAATGGTCAATTATTTAGTTTCGGGTTATTTTAATTTGCTCTTCTCATCAAAAGTGAAAGATATTATTTCAGGTTTGCGAGTTGTTCGAACCCAAAAGTATAAGGAGAAAATAAAGGCGGTTAGTTTTGATGTAGAGCCCAGAATACTTGCTTTTACAGTGAAAAGTAAATTTAAATACGTTGAACTTCCAATCAGCTACTCAGAACGTGCCGGAGAGAGCAAAGCTAATTTGGCAGAGTTGTTTAGAATTCTTTGGGGTATAACGCACGAACGGTTTACATCATGAAAGAATTACACGTAAACTATCCTTGGGTACCAGACAAGAAAGAGCTGTACAAACTGTTTGACGATATTCTAGAACGAAGAGAACTTACTAATAACAAAAAATATGTTCAATTATTTGAGAGGAGGCTTGCTAAGAATACCCGAGTGCCTTACATATTTGCTATGGGAAATGGAACGGTGGCGTTGCAGATTGCTATCCGGTCGCTAAACATAGAACAAGGCGAAATTATTACAACTCCACATTCATTTATTGCTTCTGCCTCAAGTATTGCTTGGCAAAACTGCAAGCCTGTTTTCGTGGATGTTGAGCCCGATACGCTTTGTATGGATGCAGATTTTATTGAAGAAAAAATTACAGAAAACACCAAGGCAATCTTACCAGTTCATGTTTATGGAGGTGTATGTAATATTGATGCCATCGGGAAACTTGCCGAAAAGTACAAGTTACCAGTGATATATGACTCTTCCCATGCCTTCGGAACAACATATAAGTATAAGTCTATTTTCAATTACGGAACAATTAACACGGTTAGTTTTCATGCTTCAAAAATTGTAAGTTCAGTCGAAGGGGGAGCGGTTTTTTGTAAAGAAAAATATTTGGCAGAGCGTGTTTATAAAATACGTTACTTCGGGAAGAATTCTGCTAACCATGAAGAGTTGTTGGGCATCAATGGGAAAATGGATGAGTTTAATGCAGCTTTTGGCATTTTATCTCTTGACAACCTTTCGCATGAAATAAGCGTAAGAAGTGATATTGCAAATGCCTATACAAAAGCATTCCGGGAGTTGAAGAAAGTTCAGTTGCTGAGTTTTAAAAGAAACACCAGATTAAATTTTTCTTATTTTCCAATAGTATTACCTAACGAGCGATCTGTTTTTAAGTTGATTGAAGCCGGTAAAAAGAGAAACGTTTTTTTTAAACGTATTTGGTATCCTTCTTTAAACACACTTCTTTTTTTAAATCACTCAATTTCAAAATTGCCGGTTTCAGAATCTATTTCAAAACGTATTGTTTGCCTTCCTATTTACTCTGCAATGACTGAGAATGATACAAAAAGAGTTATTGAAGTTGTAAGGGACTTGTGATGCTTATAATTAACTGTCAACCTTATATACTGTGATATCCTCGTTATCTGTTACCATTTTCAAATTTGGGCTTTTGTTTAGTAGGTCGAGTGCGATGGTATAGTTACATCCATTAGTGAGTTTTTTTTGCCAGATAACATGAGTTAGGCCATTGTTTCTAATTAATTGGTTTAAACCTGTCATGTCTCCGTTCGTAACCCGGTCAATTAATAGTTGGTTTTTAATTCTTGATTGTGGTATAAAACCTGTTAAGCCATTTATCGTGTTTGCTCGGTGAAGCGTTTGTTCGTACATATAAATATGTTCTCTTACTGCCTCGAATTCATAATCTTTTCGTTCTCTGCATTCGCGTTGAAAAAGCGGGTAGTGGTCGGAGTATAAACTCGATGGTAGGTTTAGAATCACAGAATGATTTTCAAAATCGGGTATCCGAAAAGCTAAATCCATTAGAGGTTTGCTCTCATATTTTTCGAATGAGTAAGGTGTATTCTCAATTAAAATAAAAAGAGGTAAGATTATTGCAGCCTTTTTAGAATAAGAAAAGTATATCCACTCAATAAATTTAGCCGCGCCCAAACTCAATACTAACACACAGAAGAAGTATGCACGTACGCTTATCCTTAAATATTGGTTGATGCTAAACTTGTAATATATCCAGTAAAGTGGTGAGGGAATTTCTTTGTTTTCCAAAGGGAAAAATGGTCCAAATGCAACAAAAAGGAATAACAGGAAAGCAGAAATGAGGTATTTTTTGTGAAGGGATTTGAATTTTAAGAGACCGAATAAGCCGGCTAATGGCAATGCAAATCCAGTAAAAGCTGATTTTGTTTTGTAAAGCCAGTTTGAATCATTGTGGGGCATTATGGAGTAATACATATTGTTCTGCAGCGGATGGAAGAAGTCAACAATTTTGAGAGATGCTTTTCCCGCATCGCTTATTAACCCGGCTGGATTGTAAGCTGACAGAATTGATGGGGCAAAAAAGTAAACGTTTAAAAAAGGAGATATAATTGCTAACAGTATAATACCACCCAAAAATAGAACTTTGAGGCGGGAAGGAATTACTAATTCACGTAAATTAAATAATCCAATAATACCCAACATCAAAGCGCTGAATAGAAACCCGTAACTCGAAAAATAAACCTGAACACCTAAAGAGGAAAATGACCACAATAGATTTTTATTTCTGAAATTTTTTAAAAACCGAAGCAGAAAGAAAACAGAAAGAAATCCGAAACTCAGAAATAAAGCATCGGGATTATCTAAATTGCCAAAAGCAAAATTACTTCCGGCAAAAAACAAACCACAGAAAAAAGAAGCCCGGCTTTGAATACCAAATTTACCCGATATAAGGTAAACGGTAAATGCATTTAGAGTAAATAAAATGACATTAAAACAGTAGTAGGCAAAGAGGTCGTCAAAACCCACATAAATAAATGGTAAAAAAAACAAGGCCTGACCGGGAGAATAGTTTCCGAATTCATAAACGTTGTGTTCTGGGTAAATTACCGTACCTAAATATGTGCCATTTAACAGACCAGAAAAATAGTTAGCAATATTTCTGTAGGCCGCAAGAAAAAACCAATTATCACCTTTACCCGGTAAAGAACCGGATAACGGAAACTGGAGGAAAAGAAGCGAAAACAAAAGCAAGTACAGCAGGAAGTGGAGTAGATACTTTCTTGGTGATATAATCATATCAAATACTAAACTCAATTAATTGGTAAATATGCAACAGAAAAACTTAGCGCGATAATAGCTTGAAGGCTTGCTTAATACGATTTACCTTGTTATTTATAATATGCCTGACGAAACATTTTGGGGTTGTTGAAGCTTTGCTTGATAACACGAGGGAAAATTTTTTTCAGTTTTAAAGAGGCAAACCGGAAAGTGTGGGTTATGTAATACCGGAAGTAGGCATAAACCTCCATGTTCCACCAAAAACAATTTAATAAGTCCGCAACATTCAAAAGTGTTATAGCAATAGGCTTCGGTATCCAGATAACATGTTGCGGTTTTATTCGTTTTCGAATAAAAGCGGGCATTATTGGAAGCATTCGGAAAATCACTTCGTACGCAAAATACAACTTTATCAACCCAGGGTGTTTGATATTGTCAGTATTATGATAAAAATAAAAGTCCTTGCCCTCATTAAGTCGTTCGGCTGTTGATTCATCCAAAGTTCCTTGTTCAAGAGCGTCTTTCATCATTTCCGTTCCGGGTAAAAACGATGTCCAAAACACTTGTATCCGGCTGGGAGCCTCTTGTTTGTACAATTCCAAAGCTATTGCCTGGGCTTCTACAGGTTCACCAGGCAGACCCCATCATGTGGTCAAATTTACCATGCAATCCTGCCAGGTTTATAGACCGCGTAGCTTTTACTATATTATCTGACCGTTCATATCTCCGCAGGTTTTCTTTTTTATATTTTTCATCTAAAGATTGAACCCCCATTTGCACCGCGCAACATCCTGCATCTTTCAGTAAAAAAGCAACTTCATCGTCCATGTATTGAGGGTGAGTGAGGCACTGAAAAGGAACACCGATTTCTTTCTTGTAAATCGGCAAAAATTCTTTTAGCCATTGTTTGCTTGTAGTAAATACATCGTCCTGAAAATCTACCCCCCGCAAATTTGGATACCTCGTTTTTGCCTCCCTCAATTCAGCCATCATATGTTGAGGGCTTCTGAGTCTCACATATTTGCCCTTTTTCCCTTCAGGTAGCTCGGCAAAGAAGTTATTAAAGCAGAAAGTACAACGATAAGGGCAACCCCGACTTGCCATAGTCATATACCTGTCTTCAATATGCAAATATTCTTCCCAAATGGTTTTATCATACGCTGGCAGCGTATCCAAATCTTGATAAAAGCCTACCTGAGGACCTTTAATAATATTTCCCCAGCTATTACGATATCTGGTATTTGGAATTGGCGTAGCAAAATCTTTGACTTCAATGGACTTTAATATTTCTAAAAATGCAGGCTCTCCTTCTCCAACTACAGCATAATCAACTTCGGGTCGCTTCATTACCCGGTCAGGTACGGCTGAAATGTGTACCCCGCCAAAAACTGTTTTCACGGCAGGAAGTCTTTTCTTCATCTCGCGGGCTATGGCCAAATTCCATTGGTAAGTAGAAGTAATAACAGAAAATGCAACCACATCAGGCTGTATTTTTTCGATTTTTTGCAAAACAAATTCTGTGTCATCAAAATATTTTGCGAGGGTAGGGATTTCTAAATATAGCCGGTCGTGAAATAAACCAGCACTGTAGGCTAAACTTACTTTATGCCCTGCCCCCTTTGCCATAGCTGAAAGCAGGCTTATTGACAACTGTTCGGAGCCAATAGCAACAAAAGTAATTTTCATGCATTTGCATTTACTTCAGTAAATTCCGTAAAGCGGATCATCTTCAAGTATTTTGCACTGAAATTTTTACCTGAGGAATAATTAAATCTGCTGATTCAGATTTTGCTTTTTTAGTTGCTTTCGGGGGCTTGATACTCATTTTAATCAGTACAAAGCGCCATAAATGGAACAAGTAATGACGCATGTAAGCATAAATCTCCATATTGCCCCACCACAAGCCGGAAAAAACATCTGTTGCATTTATCACAGCAAAGGCAAATGACTTAGGAATCCATTTAACATGTTTAGGTAAAATTCTTCTTCTGAGAAGTCTGGGCATTACGGGCAACATTCTGAAAATTACTTCATAGGCAAAATATTCCTTTACTAATGCAGGGTTCTTAATATTGTCTACATTGTGGTAGAAGTAAAAATCCTTGCCGTCATTCAATCTTTCGGCCTGGGCTTCATCAATAATACCGTGTTCTAGCCCTTCTTTCATAATTTCTGTGCCGGGCAAGAAACATGTCCAGAATATTTGCATGCGCTTAGGGGGTTCCTGCCTGTAAAGTTCAAGAGCTGTCGCCTGCGCTTCAATAGGCTCACCGGGTAAGCCAAGCATGTGGTCAAACTTACTGTTTATGCCTACGCTGTTAATAGCACGCGCAGCTTCCAATACATTATCTGAACGCTCATATCTGCGCAGGCTTTGTTTCTTATAATTTTCATCTAAAGATTGTACGCCAATTTGAACGGTTGTGCATCCTGCATCTTTAAGCCATTGTGCAATTTCTTCATCCATATACTGAGGATGTGTAAGGCACTGAAACGGCACACCTATTTCTTCTTTATAAAGCGGCAGAAATTTTTTAAGCCATGGCTTACTTGTAGTAAACACGTCATCCTGGAAATCCACTGCTCTTAAATTAGGATAACGCTTTTTAGCTGCCCTTAACTCATTCATTACATGTTCTACGCTTCTTACCCTAACATATTTGCCTTTTCTGCCTTCAGGTAATTCAGCAAAAAAATTATTGAAACAAAAGGTGCAGCGATAGGGACAGCCGCGGCTTGTCATGGTCAAATATTTGTCTTCAATTCGGATATATTCTTCCCAAATAGTTTTGTCAAAAGCCGGGAGTGCATCTAAATCTTGGTTAAAACCCACTTGGGGACCTTTGATGATATTTCCTTGTTTATCGCGAAATCTTGTGTTGAGAATAGGCGTAGTCAAATCCTCAAATTCTATAGCCTTTAAGATTTGAGGGAAGGCAAGTTCTCCTTCACCCACTACCACATAATCCACTTCGGGTAGCGCAATAACTCTTTCAGGAACAGCGGAAATGTGGACTCCCCCAAAAACAGATTTTACATGAGGCATTCGTTTTTTTACCTCGCGGGCTATGTGCAAACTCCATTGATAGGTTGACGTAATAACCGAAAATGCAATTACATCGGGCTTTTGTTCTTCAATTTCTTGCAAAAGGTGTTCCGTATCGTCAAAATACTTTGCAAGCCATGGTATTTCAAGATTAAATCTGTCGTGGAACAAGCTTGCACTAAAGGCAAGGCTAACTTTATGTCCATCGCGTTTCGCAATGGCTGACAGTAACCCAATAGCTAACTGTTCGGAACCTATAGCGGCAAAAGTAACTTTCATGTTTTTGACTACCCTTGTATAAAAATAGCAAACTATTCAGGTAAAGCAATAACAAAAGTGTACTTTATGGTAAAAAAACACAAGAAAAAGAGAACCTACTTTCTGCCTGCATTCAGGTAAGTATAAATAGAGACCTGCGCTCTTATTTTCTTTTTTGAAAGGCTGGTAGTACGGTGGAGATTTTGCTGGGTGGCATCAACAATTCTCGCTTTAGTATTATCACTCCATTGAATTTCAAGTATCTTCAAAAGTTCTCTTTGGATTCGCTTATCATATATCGGGCAACTTACCTCTATCCGCGAGTCAAGGTTGCGAGCCATCCAATCGGCTGAAGAAATATAGCAGAGCTGTTCGCCCCCATTTTTGAAAAAGAAAACGCGGGAATGTTCGAGCAATCTGTCCACTATGCTAATTACTTCAATATTTTCACTCAATCCTTTAACTCCCGGAATCAAAGCGCATATTCCGCGCACAATAGCACGAATTTTTACACCTGCTTTGCTTGCTTCGTACATCTTTTCTATCAGTTCTTCATCCACCAGGCTGTTCAGCTTCAAAAAAACTTCGGCTTTCTTTCCGGTGTTGGCAAATTCAATTTCGTTGTCGAACATTCTCAGGAATTTTTTCCGCGTTGAGTGCGGTGAAAGAACCAGATGCTTGAAGTTATGCACCTTGTAGTTTTTTTCAAAAAACTCAAACACGTTTTCAACTTCACGGGTTATGCGCGAATCGCTGGTAAACAAAGAATCATCGCAATACACCTGAGAGGAAATTTCGTTATAGTTTCCGGTGGTGATGTTTGTATAATGATGAAGCTTACCGCTTTCATTTCTGGTTATTAAACACAACTTGGAGTGAACTTTTAAGCCCGGTACGCCATAAATAACTTGTATTCCGTTATCCTGTAAATATTTTGCCCAGCTTATATTTGCCTCTTCATCAAAGCGTGCCTGCAGTTCGAGTACAGCAATGACATGCTTTCCGTTTTGAGCCGCGTTTATCAGAGCATTAATAACCATTGACTTCCGCGCAACACGGTATAGGGTAATTTTTATGGTTCTTACATCCGGGTCAATGGCGGCCTCGCGCAGCAAGTCGATAAACTGTGCAAAGTTATGATATGGGTAGTGAAGCATGATGTCCTGCTTTTTCAGGACATCGAAAAAACTGCGGCCGGGTTTAAGCAGCTTGTGTTGTAGTGGCTTCAGCTTTTGATACATCAGGTTGCGGGTTCCTATGGCCGGAAACCGCATGAAATCTTTGAAGTTGTGATACCGCCCGCCCGGAAGTAGGTTATCTGAGTCGCGCAACTTCATCCTCTGTTTGATAAAAGCGAACAAATCTTTCGGCATAGCAGAGTCATAAACAAAGCGAACGGGATTTCCTTTTTGCCGGGCTTTCACACTCTTCGAAATTTTATCAATAAAGCTTTGCGAAATATCGTTGTCAATATCCAACTCCGCATCGCGGGTAACTTTAAGGGTGTAAGCTTCCATTTTGTTGTAAGGAAAGAAGGAAAATATTTCGGGCAGGTTGAAGCGAATCACATCATCAAGCAAAATGAGATACTTGTTTTGATTGTGAGAGGGGAGGATAATAAACCGCTCCACTACATCGGTCGGAATTTCAATCAGCGCATACTGCTTCAGGTTCGGTCTATCTTTGACATAAAGTTTAATTGCAAGGTAAATGACTTTATCTTTCAGGTAAGGGAAATTTTTTACCTGGTTAATCATCACGGGAACTAAAGCAGGGCGTACGTTTTCATCGAAGTAATTTTTGACAAAATCTTTCTGTGCATGTGAAAGCTGGTTCTCGTTAATAATGAAAATGCTGTGTTTTCGCAGTTGGCGTTGTATATCAGTGTATGTTTTTTCGAAAAGTGAGCCTTGCGAAAGCACGATTTTCTGAACTTCGCCAAGAATTTTTTTGGGTTTAAAATGAATGGTTGCTTTGGCTTTCTTACCCAAAACAACCAGCCTTTTGAGTGTGGCTATACGAACCCGGAAAAACTCGTCCTGGTTATTTGAAAAAATTCCGAGAAACCGAAGGCGCTCAATTACTGGAACACTGGGGTCTGCAGCTTCCTGAAGTACCCGTCCGTTGAAGGATAGCCAGCTTATTTCTCTGTTTATAAACTTTATCTGCTTAGACATAATAAACATCAACTTACAAAAAATGGCGGTTGACTTTAGTTGCGGGGTGTCGAAATTAGAAGAATACGGGATATAAAA
The DNA here is from genome assembly GCA_964631835.1 of uncultured Chitinophaga sp. Taxonomy (GTDB): domain Bacteria; phylum Bacteroidota; class Bacteroidia; order Chitinophagales; family LD1; genus Bog-950. The sequence continues at coordinate 19,910 of CAZWAD010000016.1, read as the reverse complement.
AACACTTACCTGGAAAGATAACAAAAAATTAACCTGTAACTAAATCCAGATACCGTTGGAGAGTTTATGCTTTACGTTACCCCGGCAATCTCTTTTTACAACACATGATTGTAGGAAAAGCAGGAGGGCAATAGAAACAATAATTGCAATTTTGCAGGTCGGTTTCATCACAATTACTTAACGGAGAAATGTTTGTCAAATTGCTTTAGGAGTCAGGAAGTGTTTTAATTTAACGATAGTTTCCTTGCTTATTTTCCACCCCTTACTTTCAAATTCAAGCCACACGGTTCCGGTTGTAGGAATTTCACCTGTTCTTTCGTTCAGGAGCAAACTGGTAAGGTCCGTTATGGAGGGGTTATGACCAATGATTATTACAGTTCCAAACCGGGAGTCAATTTGCTGAATTACTTTCAGATATTCTTCCGCAGAAGATTCATAAAGCCTGCTGTCAAAATTGATTTTATTGAAATCATAACCGAGCACATTGCAAAAATGCCCGGCAGTTTGTTTGGTGCGTAGCGCAGGGCTGCAAATAATCAAATCGAGCTGAAGATTCAGTTGTTTTAATTTAACTGCCATCCGGTGGGCATCATCAATCCGGTCTTTCTTTAAAGGGCGGTCAAAATCGGGTAGCGAAAAGTTGCCCCAGCTTGATTTGGTGTGGCGGATTAAAACCAGTTCTTTCTTCATAATAAGTAATACCTGAAAGTAATTATTTTTGACAGGCACATGAAATTCAAAGGTATTACATACAGAATTCCTGCTTTTGCTTTTTCGTTAATTGTTTTGTTTACCGTTTCGGTTCAGGAGACTCACTATCTGTTTTCAGAGCATCATTCAATTGCCGAACATTGCGAAAACCATTTACATCAGGATGAGGAACATGCCCACTGCTCTGTATGTAAATTCGATGTGTCGCTCTTCACTGATGAAATAGCTGCACATACTGCCTGCCAACCTGTATTTTTCAGTTATCAACCCGCTTTTTTATATCAAAGAAATATTCCTGCCACTGATTATTCGCATCATTTTCTGCGCGGGCCTCCCCAAACTTCATCACCTGTTTGAATTTGTTCTGCGAAAAGCGGGGCAAATTCCTCTTTACGGCTGAAGCCGTAAATTTTCTTTCCTGATTTTTTAATGGTTTTATGATGAAAAACATTTTATGGTCTCTGGTGTTTTCCCTTGCAGCCATTCCGGCCATCGGGCAAATACAGCTTACCGGAAAAATTTCCGACAGCAGAACAGATACAGCCCTGGACAACGCGGCAATATATTTTCCCGACCTGAAACGCGGTTCGGTGACTGATTCCACCGGTGCCTTCAGATTCGGCAACCTTCCAAGGGGAAAGTTTTCAGCGGTGGTGAAGTATATCGGTTATGCGGCACAAACCTTTTCCATCAATTTACAGATTGATACTTCTGTAAATATTAAGCTCGATGAAACAGTAGCTGAGCTTTCCGATGTGATGGTTACCGGGGTTTCGCGCGCTACCCAACTCCGCGAATCGCCTGTTTCTGTTTCGGTAATGAGCGAAAAAAAGCTGGAGCAAAGCGCTGCTGCTAACCTGGTCGATGCCATTTCGCGGCAACCGGGCGTTTCACAAATAACTACCGGTGCCGCTGTGTCCAAGCCGGTTATCCGCGGGTTGGGATATAACCGGGTGGTGGTGCTCAATGACGGTTTCCGTCAGGAAGGGCAGCAGTGGGGCGATGAGCACGGAGTGGAGATAGATGAGCTTTCGGTAGAGAAAGCTGAAATTATCAAGGGCCCAGGAAGCCTGGTTTACGGCTCCGATGCCATTGCCGGGGTCATCAATTTCCTTCAGCCCGAGCACACTGCCGAAGGGAAAATTTCGGGCAGCGCGATTATCCATTATCAGTCGAACAATAATTTGCTGAGTGCAAGTTTGATGAACCATGGAAATGTGAACGGATTTAACTGGCTCATACGCGGCAGCACAAAACACGCAGGCGGATATGAAAACAAATATGACGGAAAGGTTTTCAATACCGGTTTCAACGAGTGGAACGGCAACGCAATGTTTGGTATTACCAAGCGCTGGGGTTTTACAAAAGTTTCTTTCAGCTCGTTTAATCAGCAAATTGGTTTTAATGAGGGAGAACGCGACAGCATCGGGAAATTTCTCCGCGAGACAGTGGTAAATGATTCTGTTTATCTCCGCACTGTTTCGTCAGGCGAATCTGGCGGATACAAAATTTTTGTTCCCAACCAGCGCGTTAATCATCATCGCGTTTCTTCGCAATCGAACATTATTATCGGTCATTCCAACTTGGCAATGAATTTTTCCTGGCAGCTCAACCAGCGGAGGGAATTCGGCAACGTTATGAGTCCCCGCGAAGCAAATATTTTCTTCAGCATGAATTCTTTCACTTATGATTTTCAATATCATCTGCCCGAAATGAAAAACTGGAACACCGCTTTCGGTATCAGCGGCATGTATCAACGCAGCGAAAACAAAGGGGCTGAGTTCATTATCCCCGGTTACCAGTTGTTCGACTACGGTTTTTTCGCAATTACCCAACGCAGATTCGGCAGACTGTATTTTGAAGCCGGCATGCGGTTCGATCAGCGGTTTCTTCAATCCGGTTCACTTTACCTGAATACCAATGGCGAGCCTGTAAACGAAAATGATTCCACCGCTTTCTTAAAGTTCAGCAGGGTGAAAACAAATTTTTTCAATGCCAGCGGCAGTGCAGGAATTTCATACAGCTTTTCAAAATACTGGCTGCTGAAACTCAACTTTGCCAAAGGCTTTCGGGCACCGAACATGGCTGAGCTTAGTTCCAACGGTGTTCACGAAGGCAGTATACGCTATGAATACGGCAACCGGAATCTGAAGCCGGAATCGAATTACCAGGCCGATGCCGGGGTGAGCTTTAATTCCGACCATGTGAATCTTGATTTGAGTTTGTTCGCCAACTATATCCGGAACTTTATTTTTATTGCCAAGCTAAGCAGTGCGAACGGAGGCGACAGCATACCTGACCCCGATGACCCGGTTTCCGCCTATGGTTATAAGCAGGGCCACGCCATTCTTACCGGTGGGGAGTTTCTGATAGATGCCCACCCGCACCCTCTTGACTGGCTCCACTTCGAAAACTCGGTGGGGTATGTATATGCCCAAAATCTGAGCGAAAGCGGCAGTGCCAGATTCCTTCCGTTTATTCCTCCGGCAAGAATACGCTCCGAGCTGCGCGGGGAATGGCAGAAGCCCGATAAAATGTTCCGCAATGTTTTTATCGAAATGAACCTGGAATACTATTTCACGCAGAAAAATGTATTGCGCCAGAACAACACCGAAACCTCCACCCCCGGCTATCCGTTGCTGGGCGCTTCGCTGGGTTTCGATGTTTATGTAAAAGGCAAAACCAAGGTTCTGTCGTTTGTTTTTGCTGCACAGAACCTTCTCAACAAAACTTACCAAAGCCACCTGAGCCGCCTGAAGTATGCACCGGTAAACCCCGCCACCGGTAGGCAGGGGATATGGAACGCGGGTAGAAACCTGAGTGTAAAACTGATTGTTCCGTTTGAGTTTACTTTGACGCAGTAAACGGGAGCATGAGGTAACTGCACTACCGGGGCTGATATTCCTCAAGTGCTTGAATATTATGCCGTTGCGGCTGTTATAGTCAACTACAACTAACCGGCTTCGGGGTTTTCCGATATGGCTATGTTGCTGCTGAGTGTTTCGGCTAAGCGAAGCCCCCCATTTATACGGGTCTCTGAAACAGAATACCTCGATTGAGCGGTATCGGAGAGGGCTTAAAATTACAAAGGCACAAAGTAAAACCCTGTGCCTTTGTCATGGTAAAGCAAATCGAGTATCAATGAAACTGCTCGGCTTCGGTAGAACCGGCAAGCGCGGTAGTAGAAGAATTGCCCTGCTGTACTACGTTTTGAACGGCATCGAAATAACCGGTGCCTACAAACGCCTGGTGCTTGATGGCTTTAAAGCCTTCTTTTTCCATAGCAAACTCTTTTTGCTGCATTTGGCTGAAGCCCGCCATGCCGCGCTCCATATAGTTTTTCGAAAGCTCGAACATAGATGAGTTGAGTGCATGGAAACCTGCCAGGGTAATAAACTGGAACTTGTAGCCCATGGCGGCAATGTCCTCGCGGAAAGTGAGCATTTGTTTTTCGTCCATAAACTTAGCCCAGTTAAACGAAGGCGAACAGTTGTAAGCCAGCATCTTGCCGGGGAATTTGGCATGAATGCCCTGTGCAAACTCGCGGGCTATTCCTAAATCAGGGTTGCCGGTTTCCATCCACAGCAAATCGGAATAAGGAGCATAGCTTAAGCCACGGTCAATACTTTGCTCCAAACCATTTTTCACATAAAAGTATCCTTCCGGTGCGCGCTCACCGGTGAGGAATTTGGTATCACGGGGGTCAATGTCTGAAGTAATCAGGTTGGCGGCTTCGGCATCGGTGCGTGCAATTACCAAAGTAGGAACATTGCAAATATCGGTTGCCAAACGCGCAGCGACTAATTTATTGATAGCTTCCTGAGTAGGAACAAGAACTTTACCACCAAGATGTCCGCATTTTTTTGCAGAAGAAAGCTGGTCTTCCCAATGCACACCGGCAGCGCCTGCTTCAATCATTTGTTTCATCAGCTCAAAGGCGTTCAGGTTTCCGCCAAAGCCGGCTTCGGCATCTGCTACAATAGGAACCATCCAGTCGCGCTGAGGTTCGCCATCGAGGTATTCAATTTGGTCTCTGCGCATTAATGCATTGTTGATTCGCTTAACTACTGCTGGTACTGAGTTGGCAGGATAAAGCGATTGATCCGGATACATTTCGCTCGAAAGGTTTGCATCGCCAGCCACCTGCCAGCCCGACAGGTAAATGGCTTTCATGCCTGCGGTTACTTCCTGCACCGCCTGGTTGCCGGTAAGAGCTCCGAGCCCGGCTACCCATGCATCGGTGTGCAGCCGTTTCCATAATTTCTCGGCTCCGTTACGTGCCAGAGAATACTCCACCTTAACCGAACCGCTGATATTAATGACCTCTTCAGCCGTGTACGGTCTTACTACTCCCTTCCATCTCGGATTGGTTTCCCAATCGGTGCGCAATGCCAGCGCTCTTTCTTTTTTTGTTGCCATTTTTCTGTTGTTGTTTGAATGTATATTTAATTTAATTGGTTTTTTGTCCCGAATGAATAATTGTAAACCGCCTGTCCTTAATTCTCAAAAATGGCTTTTCGAAGAATTCGTAAGAGATGGCTGAAATTAAAATAGTTCCTGATAACGCATAAACTAATGCCAGAATATTTTTCACTTCGCCCTCTGCCCCGAAGAAATAGCAATAGCGGAGCACCAGGAAAATAACAATGAGATGATAAACGTATAAGCCATAGGATATTTTACCCAGGTACTCCAGCGCCTTATGTCCGAGTTTAAAAAATGTCCTGGGGTTCATAGCCGCATTCAGAATAATAATGCCGAAGAAAACAGCATAAATTTCATCATTAAAAAAGCGGAACTCCACATTTTTGAACCAGATGAAAAGCAGTACTGCTAAAGCGGTAACCTGAACCACCGGGTGAAACAACGGGCGGATAAATTTTTCTTTAGTGTGATACAGGAATGAAAGAAGTGCACCGGTAGCCATGGCATTGAAACACATTCTGCGCATCATGTCGGAAGTAACTCGCAAAGTATCGTGGGTGTTTTGAAATTTATTGTTGTTGATGTAGTCGAGCACATGAGGCAAAACAGTAAAAAGAAAAATAATAAGCAGCAAAGCATACAGCAGATATGCCCTGGGAATAGACAAAAGCAGAAAAGGCCAGAGCAGGTAAAACTGTTCTTCGGAGCCTACCGACCAAAGAATGTCAGCAAACGGTGAGCCTTTATCCAGTGCAAAAAGCAAATTGGGCAGGAAGAAAATGTAGTACGGCAGATTGGAAATGTACATCCTGAATGTTTCAGAAGTATGGAAAAAGTAAATCATGAAGCCAGCGAGAAAAATAATCATGTAGAACAGCGGCCAGATTCTCAAAATCCTCCGCACGTAAAATTTACCAATAGAGATGGTAGAGGTCTTGTCTTGTTCTGCAAGCAGCAAATAAGTAATCAGGAATCCGCTCAAAACAAAAAATAAAATCACACCATAATGACCATTGAGCACCTCTACACCGAAAACATGATAAATGATTACGCTCAATGCAGCCAGAAAGCGCAAGCCATTCAGGTTAGGAAGAACAATTCTTTCGGTAGAAGCTGCCACGCCTGGTTAAGTATGTTTAGCTGATAAGTTCGTAGGCAGGAAGCGTGAGAAAATCTTTGTAGTCGCCCTGCTGAACCAGCTGGTCAAAAATTTCAATCGCTTTTTTCATGGTTGAAGAATTGAATGCCCCTTCGCCAACATATGCTTTCACATTCTCCAGTTCGCTCGGAAGAATTTGCCTGAAAAGTTCATAAGTAATTGCTCTGCCGTCATCCAGTTTGCTTCCGTTTTTAATCCATTGCCATACCTGTGTGCGTGAAATTTCGGCAGTAGCAGCGTCTTCCATCAGGTTATGAAGGGCAGCAGCGCCAACACCCCGCAGCCAGCTTTCGATGTACAGAATACCTACGTTGATATTCATTCTCAATCCGGCTTCGGTAATTGTTCCGTCAGGAACTGCAAGCAATTCCTTCTGCGTAAAAACTTCGCCTTCGCGCTTGATGTGATAGTTATTAGGCGTGGGCATGTGCTCGTTGAAAACATCCATGGCTACTTTCACCAAACCGGGATGAGCCACCCAGGTTCCGTCATGTCCGTTAGTTACTTCGCGCAGTTTATCCTGTCGCACTTTTTCAATAGCGGCATTGTTCTCCGCTTCGTTATTTTTAATAGGAATGAAAGCGCTCATTCCGCCCATGGCATGAACCCTCCTTTTATGACAGGTTTGAATAACAAGTTTTGAGTAAGCAGCCATAAAAGGTACAGCCATTGTTACTTGTCCCCGGTCAGGAAGAACGAACCCGTTCAGGTTACGCAGTTTCTTGATGTACGAAAAGATGTAATCCCACCTTCCGCAGTTTAACCCCGCCATGTGTTCTTTCAACTCGTAAATAATTTCATGCAACTCAAAGGTGGCAGTTATGGTTTCAATTAAAACGGTTGCTTTAATCGTTCCCTGCGGAATTCCCAATTCATTCTGTGCAAGTACAAACGCATCGTTCCACAAGCGCGCTTCTAGGTATGATTCCATTTTCGGCAAATAGAAATAAGGACCGGTTCCGTTTGCCATTAGCTGTTTTACATTATGGAAAAAGTATAAACCGAAATCGAACAGCGAACCGCTCATGGCTTCCCCATCTACCTTTACATGCTTTTCGGGCAAATGCCAGCCGCGCGGGCGAACCATAAGCACAGCAGTTTTTTCATTAAGCTTATATTCTTTGCCTGCTTCGTTTTTGAAAGAAATGGTTTTACGGATTGCATCGCGCAGATTGATTTGCCCCTCAATATTGTTATTCCAGAACGGGGAGTTAGAATCTTCAAAATCAGCCATGAAAACTTTAGCACCGCTGTTCAGTGCATTGATTATCATCTTTCTGTCAACAGGCCCTGTAATTTCCACTCTTCTGTCTTGTAAATCAGCGGGAATTGGAGCTGCCATCCAATCACTTTCACGGACTGATTTGGTTTCGGGAAGAAAATCAGGGAGTTCTCCCTGGTCAATCAGCTTTTGTCTTTCATCTCTTGCAGCAAGCAGTTCAATCCTTCTTTTGTTAAAAGAGCGTTGAAGTTTTACCACGAAAGCCAAAGCCTCAGGAGTAAGTATTTCAGCAAAAGAATCGCTGATTGGGGCTGTAATTTCCAAGCCTTCTATATTAATTGCTGTTCCCATCTCGAAATTTTCGCGCAAATATGAAACGAACATTCTGAAATAACAAGCGAATATTCGCTATGTTGGAAATTTCGCTTTTTATATTTTTGTTCGCTGTTATAACTTAGACGATGGAAACAACCACAGAAGAAAATATCCGGATCATATTTGGGCTCAAACTCAAGAAACTAAGAACCGATAAAAAGCTCACCCTTCAGCAGCTTTCCGACATGTCGGGCGTTTCGGTTTCGTATATGAACGAAATTGAAAGCGGGAAGAAATATCCGAAACCCGATAAAATCACTGAACTGGCGAAAGCGCTCGAAACCACTTATGACCAGCTTGTTTCGCTGAAGATAAACAAGAACCTGACACCGGTTGTACAGGTGCTGAACCTGCGCATTATCAACGATTTCCTTTTTGAAACTTTCGGGGTTGACAAAGGACTTTTGATGAGCATGATGGCAAACGCGCCCACATCGCTATCGGCTCTTATCAACTCAGTATTTGAAATTGCACGTAATTATAATTTACAGGAGGAGCACTTCTATTTCAGTTGTCTGCGTTCGTACCAGGAGATGAACGACAACTACTTTGAAGATATTGAAGAATCAGTTGAAAAGTTCAGGGAAGAAGCGGGGCTGACAAATGCAGGAACTGTTTTACCGTCTCAATATGAACAACTGCTGAAAGAAAAATTCAACTACCGGATTGAGGAAACCGACTTTTCCGACTATCCGAAGCTGCGCGGGTTTCGCTCTGCATTTGTAAAAGGCGACCAGCCAACTCTTTTATATAACAGCCGCCTGACCGCACAGCAGAAAATATTTTTATTCGGAAAAGAGATTGGGTTTGCTCACATGAAAATAACTAAACGACCTATTACTACTTCGTGGCTGAAGGTAGAATCTTTCGACCATGTGATGAACAATTACCGCGCGGCTTATTTTGCGCAGGCGCTGCACATCAATAAAGAATTTCTGATTCAGGATTTGGAAAATTTCTTTTCGCAGCCGGCCTGGAAGCCTGAAATTATTACCGGACTGCTTGAAAAGTACAACGCTTCGCCCGAAATGCTTTTTCAGCGCATTGCCAACCTGCTTCCGAAATACTTTGGTTTCAACGAACTTTATTTTATCCGCTATTCAAGCCGGGAACCGACAAAACACCTGAAAGAAATTTCGAAAGAGCTTCACCTTTCTCGAAACCAGGTTGATTTGGCGTATATCATCAATGAGCAAAATTACAGGCGATGGATTACAAAAACCGTGGTGAAGTATCTGGAAAACAAAAGGACCGATGCGGAAACGGGTAAAACTTTTGTGGACGCAGTAATAAGCACCAACAGCGACAAAGAAGACTATCTTACCATTTCCATCCTGCGCCCCATGCCCGAACTGAACAACAATGCTAATTCGGTCACCATTGGTTTTGTTTTGACCGATACTGTAAAGCGAAAAATAAATTTCCTCAACGACCCTGCATTGAAGTTTGAAAAACTCGGGCCTATTACTGAACTTCACTACGAAATGCCTCCCGCTTTGCGCAAGATGCGCGATGAAGAAATTAAGCAGGCGGAGTATGACCGGCTAACTAAAGAATTGCATACTCCGGCTACTTTTTGAAAGAGATACTTTTATAGAGTTGGTTTTGCGCAGGGCCCCTAGCCTGCGGAAAGGAGACTCTGCGGGGCGATGGTGGGCACTAACTACTTCACCCGCGCTTTCGGCAATGCGATGTTAGCGGTTCGTGCTATCAGCGTCCGCACCGAAGTTATACTTGTAATTTCTAATCAAAATCCGTCCGCCACCCCAAGCCATAAATAAACAGATAAGAGCTATAAAGATAGCTCCAACTAATCCGAATCTAAATGGTAACTCTCCAAAAATTGTCGCTTCGGGATTATTGCGGTCGTAATAAATACTCACGTTTTTTTGAGAGTCGTTTACTTTTTTCACCTCGTCTTCAACAAATTCGTCTGTCGGAACTACATGAGCATGAGAAGTTTTGTAGGTCGTCCCATTGAGAACATAGTCATATGTCAGCATTAAGATATTTTCAGCAGTGTCATTCCTAACCCGCTCACCAGGTGTCATGTCAGTAAGTGTAGCGTTTGTTTGATGCCAGTCCTGCCGAGATTCAACAATGTAGTCGGAAGTTACTTTTATAAAAAAGAATACTCCTGAAAGTCCAGTGAGTAAAGCCCATGTCATGTAAGCTATAAAAAGGAACGAAACGGGTCCCTTTACTTTGTTTTTAAAGCTGACACTAAATGTTTCGAGCAGTTTTACTACGATAAAGATGCAGGCGGCAATTTGTAATATTATCAGGTAATGCACTGTTGTCTGAATTTAAATTGCCTAATTATCGTTGTCTGTCGTGTCGTTAAACTTACCCCTAACTCATAAATATACGAACCTAAACATAGTAAAAGGTTCGCTTTTAGTCCTGCTGTTGGTGCAAAAAGCGAAAGTTTCCGTTTTGCTTTTTGGTTTTCCGCTGCCCCTTCCTTTTTATAAAAATACACCAAATTTGGTGTTGCACAGCTCAAAAATTTGGTTAGGCGCAGGGGCTGTTCAGGAGTGAGCAGCACTTGGGCTAAATGGCCAAAAACCTCAAAAAAGGCCTGCAAAGCCCCTCGCAACCCCTGCAAAGAGGGTCGCGGGGGCTGCAAAGCGGGTAGCAACGGCTTCAACCTAACTGGCGGTAACTACCCGGAGCAGGGCAACTCCTTCTTTCTGCCTTGCGGCTGCTGCACCAAAACCCGCAAGCCCTGCAACCTTTTATGCCGGGCTTTCCTGATGCCCCGCAACCCCTGCAAAGCAGGTAATACTACGTTGCGACCCTCAAAAAACTCCCCGGTAATATTCTTTTTTCTGTTTTTACTTGCTACATTGCCTGCCTAACCAAACCCAATTATAACATGAAAGAGCTAGAACCCGATTACCGGATGCCCGACCCTTCGCTAACACTACATTGCGAAGATGTAATGGACAGTATTGACCGCGACATCACCGAATTTAACGCCCACGGATTTACCCCGGCCAAAAAAACAGAGTTTGAAAACGCCATAGCAGACTTTGACGCCATGCCGGGCGATAACTACCTGCTGGGCCAGCAGGAAATAGCCACCGGTGAAAAAAACACCGCGCGCAATAACTGTGAAGTAAAAGTGCGCGAGGTACTTACCGGTGTTGAAAACGTATGGGGCGTTGACAGCCCTCAATATCATTTGTTTACCGAAAACAACCCCCTGTCGAAACTCACCGATGCAGAACTGCTGCGCTTTATGGAAGACTTTGCCGACAGCACCGAAGACCACCTCACCGACCTCGCTGGTGAAGGCATTGATGCTGCCGATGTAACCGAACTCCGCGGCTTACGCACCACTTACAACAACAAACTGAAACTACAGCGCAAAGCCATTAAAGCGCGCGACACCGGCAATCACGCGCGCATCAAAAAAGGAAATGAACTTTACAAACTGCTGGTAAAATACTGCAACACCGGTAAAAACATCTGGCTGAATGTAGATGAATCGAAATACAACGACTACGTTATTTACGACTCCACCAACACCCATACCGTAACCGTTACCCTTAACCTGGCGCCTGCCCAGGTTGGCAACTTTGATATATCTATCGTTGACCCCGAAAAAATTGTAAGCGGATTGTTTGAATCCATTACCGCCAACGGAATGTATTATGCCGGTACCTCGCCCACAGCCGAACCCGGTGCCACCGTGCTGAACGTAAATGCCGGTGAAAGCGTTTCGAAAACCGCAGCCCAGATACAAACCGAACTCGGCTTCGATGTTACCCACACTTTCATGAACGCCAAAAACAACGGCATAAGTGCCGGTACGTTTAAAGTTACCCTTACCGTGCGCAATTAAGCACCGGTAAAAGATTTTCTTTTTTTATTCGGTCTCCGCTTAGCAATAAGCGGAGATTTTTTTGCCCCCCATGTAATGCTTTACTTCTGCTCTTTATGTAACGGAGGAGGTCATCAGAAAAACATGCATCCGGCAAGGCAGCGCTCGGGCTAAGGGAAAACGTCTTAAACCACTACACCGCAATGGGCGCTATCCCTCCCCGAATTGCTTTTGTTATTTTTTTATTCCTTTACACCAAAGCTGACGAATGAAACATTTTACACTTCTGTTATTCACCGGTTTATGTCAAATAGTTTTTGCACAAAACCAGGTCCCTGTAATTTCAAATTTTAATGCCTCGGCAGGTGGCGGGCAGGTAAACATCACCTACGATTTGAGCGATGCAGAAAACAATCCCTGTGATGTCAGCCTGCTTGTTTCTTCCAATGGCGGGCAAACCTATCTGTCTAAAGCCGGAACCATCACCGGTGATGTGGGAACCGGTATCGTACCGGGCACCGGCAAGCAAATTACCTGGAATTACGATACGGTGAGCAATATATTTGCTTACTCGCTGCGCCTGGTTGCTGACGATAAACAACTCCCCGACATTCAGGACATTGTGGATGCAGTGGACAGCAACCGACTCAGAAGCAACCTGGAATTTGTTTCGGGCATACGGCATTATACAGCAAACCCCGCTCATCTCGAAGAAGTGAAAGACAGCATTTGGAACAGTTTTGTTTCAGCCGGTCTTAACACCTACACCCAGGATTTTACCAAATCCGGTTACCTCGGGCAGAACGTTATCGGGCGCAAGGCAGGGCTCGGGAAAGAAGATTCAACCTATATCATTGATGCCCATTTTGATTCGGTGAGCGATGCTCCCGGTGCCGATGACAACGGTTCGGGGGTGGTTGGCTTTCTGGAAGCCCTGCGGGTTCTTGCCCCCTATAACTTTGCAAAAACAATCCGCTTTATCGGGTTTGATTTTGAAGAAACGGTGGGTATTGCCGGCCTGGAAGGAAGCATCAGGTACACACAAAGCGGAATCCCTTCGTGGGAGAAAATTCAGGGCGTAGCCAATTTCGAAATGATAGGATATTACAGCAACGTGCCTAACTCGCAACAGGTTCCTACCGGTTTTAATTTTATTTATCCTGCTGAATACGCCACTTTACAAGCCGACAGTTTCCGCGGTAACTTTATTGTGAATGCCGGTGATGAGGAATCGGAAGGATTTATGCTGGCATACAAAAATCTGGCGGCAACTCATGTTCCGGCTTTGAAAGTTACTTCGCTTAAGTTGGTGGCTAACGGTCTTATTGCTCCCGATTTCAGGCGCAGCGACCATGCTCCCTTTTGGGATTTGAATGTTCCTGCACTGCTGCTGACTGACGGTGCAAATTTCCGGAATCACAATTACCACTCTCCTGCCGACAGCATCGGAACACTCAATTTTACTTTTATGTCAAATGTGGTGAAGGCTGCTGTTGCCACAGTGGCTACCCTGGCCGAAATTCAGCATAGCTCATTTTCCGATTTCTCGTTATCGCAGCTCTCCGTTCCAACAAATAATCCCGACTGCCAGGCTGAGCTTTCACCGGTTCCGGTGCATGATGTTATTACTGTTCACGCTGGCGATTGTTTTGAAGGAGGTTTCCTGTTCAGCATTATCAATTCCGAAGGCAGAGAGGTATTGCCCAAAACACAGGTGACAAAAAGTGTTGCCGGATTTGCAACCAGCCGGTTACCTGCCGGAATTTACTTCGGAATATTAGAGAACGGAAAAGGAAAAGCGGTGAGAAAGTTTGTGAAGAAGTAAATTGCTTTACTGCTTCTTAACGGTCATCAGGCTGAAAAATTCCTCCCCCTCGGCAGGGTCTATAGGTACTTTGTTCCCGTTTTCAATCAGCGAATAAGTGATAAAGCCGAACGGGTCTATTTCTTTGGTATATCCCTTTTGCAAAACTCCGTTCACATATTCCCCGTCATACATTTCGCCCCGGGTATTATGGAGTTCTCCGTATCCGGTACGCTTGCCTCCTTTCAAAACACCGAAAAATGTTTCTCCATCACTTTCAGTACGGTATAAAACACCGTCCTGCAATGAGCCGTCTTTGAAAATTCCAAGAAGGAAATTTCCGTTGTCATACTTAAGCCATCCTGTGCCGTTCAGGCTGTCGTAAATATAATCGCCACAGTATTCAAAAGCCTCGGCATTAATAATCACGCTTCCTGAAATAAACTTCCCGTCTTTAAAGTAACCGTCATAATAATTCCCGTTTGCCATAAACAAGCCGCTGCCGTTGGCATATCCTTTCCTTTTATCTCCCTCATATCTTCTCGCATCGCTGAATACTTTTTTCGTTTTAAACAACACCTCAATATCTTTTTCAATCCGTGCCCGGGTTTTGGTTACACTTTCCTCAAACATAGCCTTGCGCACATACAGATAGTCGCGAAGCTGCAACAAGTACTTGTTGAATTTCTCCCTTTCCTCTTTACTTCTCTCCTTCTTCTTTTCCGGTCCTGATTCATTATCGAGAATCCGCTTCACCAGCTCGTTGTTCTTCTTCAGGCGGATTTTACTGAGCGGGTCCAGCTGAAATTCCTTACTCTCATCTGTTTTTATTTTATGCAGAACCGGATAATCTCTGATAGTGTCAGAGAAAGAGAATAGATATTTGTACGTCTTTGCCATGCTGAAAGATGTATCAAGCGTACCGGTATTGCTGAAGATTAATCCGCATTTCCCGTCTTCGTACTTAATCGTACTTCCTTCCGCAGTTTTCCCCGGAGATTTGATTCCTATAAAAACCAATGACTTGCTCCGGTCGTGTGTAAGAGTTACTGTTGACAGCAAATATTTTTTGGAGCTGAATACCTTGTAAACCGACTGGTAAGTATTTTTTGACAGGTAGTTCTGGGTACGGTCGTAGAAAATGTTGCGGGTAGCTTTGCCTTCTGTCACTTTTCCGTTCAGATATTCCTGTGCAAACAGGAATACCGGTAAACCAAACAACCAAAACAGGGCAAGATATTTCCTATACATCACTCGCAATTTGTTCCGTCAACTCTAATAAATGCGCCATCGGGAGTATAATATAAATAGGGAGTGGCATGGTAAGTCTCTCCTCCCTGCGTAACCACAACCTTTGCCTTAAACTTCAGATTACCGGCTGTCAATCTTCCGGCTTGTGTAATTCCGCTTACCTCACTGATTTCGGACAGACTGGCAACAACAATATCGCAACCGGTTAACTTTTTTCCCACTAAATCATTCTTTACCCGTTCTGCATCGGGCATAAAAACCTGGGGCTGAATCTTTGCTTCCGCATTCGGCACAATGGTGGGTGTTGTAACAACTGCCGGGGAAGAACTTGGAGGGGAATCAAAACTTGCTGCACTGTCTGCCGGAGCTTCCACCGCACCTGTTTCAGCCAGGGTATCTACCGGGGGTGGTATATTTTCCGGCTGAGAGGCAAATTCTTTTGCGGGCAGCTGAGCGTTATCAGTAATGGTATCGCCCTTCTCGCGGGTGAAATAGAAAAACGCCAGCAGGCTAAGCAGCGCAAGCGCTATAAGAAAGACGGAAACAAGTATTCTTTTCTCATTTAAAGCGGGTGATGGTAGCGGTTGAGTGGAAGCAATAAGTACATCTTCTTTTTTCTCCGGTACATGAATCTTGTGCAGAATTTCAACCTCCTGTTTGATTTGCTTGCTCTCCTGTTCAAGCTGCTGAAGTTCTTCCCGCACCTCCTTAACCAACTCAAAAGTTTCTTCCTTTACCCGCAGCAACTCCTTCTTCAGGTTTTCATTTTCAGCTGCGCTGGTATCTGCAACCGACTTCTTATCTTTTCCTTTCCCTGCTTTGGCTTTTTCAGCAGCCTCTTTTTCCTTTCGCAATTGCTCCTGGCGGTTAAACTCCGCCTGCTCTTCTTCTTTTTGCTTTAGTTCCTTCTCAATCCGCTCTTTTTCCTGTTTTAGTTTTTCGAGCGCTTCCGACTGGTCGGAAATGAAGGTAAACGCCTGAACAAAAAACGGATTCACCGTTCCGCACTCGCTGCAGAATCGCTGGCTTAGTTCCAGTTGGTTACCGCAGTTCTTGCAAAATTTTTTCATGGTATTTGGTACTGGTCATGTTCAAATTATTTTCCTCTCAACGTAAAGTAAAAGTTGCTGCCCGAGCCCGGCAAACTTTCCACCCAAATTTCCCCACCGTGCATTTCCACAATCTTTTTGCTGATGGCAAGTCCGAGTCCGTTGCCGGGGTATTCATCTACGCGATTGAGCTTTTCAAACGGCTCGAAGATTTTCTGATAATATTTTTTTGAAACACCGATTCCGTTATCGCGCACGCAGAATATGATATTGCCCTCAAACTTATCGTAACCGATGTCAATAACGGGTTTCTTTTCTTTCCGGTGGAACTTAATCGCGTTGTCAATCAGGCATTCTAAAAGTTTCTCCAACA
Source organism: uncultured Chitinophaga sp. (assembly GCA_964631835.1). GTDB lineage: Bacteria > Bacteroidota > Bacteroidia > Chitinophagales > LD1 > Bog-950. Next base: position 3,712 of record CAZWAD010000016.1, on the reverse strand, counting down.
ACCCGCGGTCGGCATTTATTTCAGGAAGACCTGCAAAACTGATTTCCGCCTGTGCTGTTTCCGCTGCAGCCTTCAACCGTTTCAGCACATCGCTTAAAACAGAACTTACCGAAACCTTTCCCAGTGTAAACCGGTGTTCGTTCAGCCCGATGAAGAATTTTAAATCGCTGAGCAGTTTATCCATTCTTCCTGCCGCAGATTTTGCAAACTCCGCAAACTCAACGGCTTCATCATATTTCTTATTCTGAATATTTTGCGAAGCCAACTGGATGTAATTAAGGATGGTGCGCACCGGTTCGCGCAAATCGTGAGAGGCAAGGTGCAGAATGCCTCCGGCAGTAAATTCTTTTTCCTGACCAGTCGCCTTGGGAATATTCTGTTCGGGCCTGTCTTCAACCACTGCAAATGAAAGAAGCTGGTACAGCTCATTATTTATATGAACCGGCCTTTTAAGAAACCTGGAGTTCTGCGTTGCTCCTCCCGAAAGGTGAATGGTGGCCTTTGTTTCCTTTTCTTCAAACAATGAGTTTATAGTAACCACCTGTTCAGCAACTTGCGCAGGTTCTAAGAAATGGCGTAGCGGCTTCGATATGATTTCTTCAATATCCAGCTTCAGTGTTTTAGCTGAATTTCTGTTGGCATAAACAATAACATCTTCTTTCAGCAGAAGCATATTTTCAGAAACAGAATTCAGGAGGGCAAGAAGAGGCTCGTCAGAAAGAATGTCAAAGGTTTCATTCTTTGTCCGGTCGAAAACAAACAGGTTGGCCGGTTCATCATTCCAGTTCACCGTGCTCAGGCTGATGTTTACCGTAAATTTTCCTTTCAGGATTAATTCCGTCTTCCCTTTCTTATCCAACTCGCGGTAGCGGAAGTATTCGGGTAAAAACCTCCGTATGCTTTCATCGGCAAGTATGGTTTTTGCTTTGCTGTTAGCATAACACACCTCATTACTTATGTTTATCACCATCACGCCCGAATGAATACTGTCCAGAACCTGGCGGAAAGAGTCAGCCTGGCTGCGGGCTTCATTGATTTTGCCCGAAACCCGCGCCTCATTTTTTGAGATTGTAATAGCCCCTTTAATAACCCGGGACAGGCGGGCAAGTCCTGATTGGTTTTTCGGCAGCGACTGCACCGCACCCGACATTTTTTCATGCTGGTTTAATTCATCACCGGTGAGTTCGGAAAGCAGGATAACCGGAACTGCCGTTGCTGTCATTACTTTTTCAAGTGAAGAAAAATCTTTCCGGCTTACCATGTTCGAGTCGAGCAGTATCAAATCGGGTTTCCGGTTATTCAGATAGTTTCTGCCATCAGCAATTTCAGAAGCATGGCTGACATTGACAGCAAAGCCGTCCGCTTTTAAAGCGCTTTTCGTTTCCTCAGCGCTCTGCTCATCGGCATCAAGGAGTAAAATGTTTATGGTGGTGTCCATCGCGTACCAACAAAATAAGACCGATTTATGAAAAGAACAATTCACAGGTGTTGACAAGCCACGAGTGCAAACTTTCCATACATTCGCCCTCCGTGAAAAGAACCTCTGCGCTGCTTGTGCTCCTGACAGTTTCCCTGTTTCTTTATTCCCAGAAAAACCGGAAGCCGAAACTACTGGCAGGTCCGGTGGTGGGTTCGGTAACCAAGAACTCCGCTAAAGTGTGGATTGCTTACCGCGGGGCGGGTCAGAATTTTCTGATTCTCGGTGACACTTCCGAAAAAAGAGTGTATTACCCCACCGATGTAAACTACATTACCAACTCGAAAGGCGATGTGGCGCTTACGATGACATTCACCGGGCTGAATCCCGACCACCTTTATAATGTTCTTATTTCGATTGGGGGATGGGGGATGAATACCAAATGTTCGTTCAAAACCCATGCGGACACACCGGTGGCTGATTTCAATTTTATCCTCGGCTCCTGCGCGCTGATGATGCCGGGCATAGCCCGTACGGTGTTCCCGGGGGGCGCCAACTGGATTTTTTACCGCATGAAAAAGAAGAAAGCTGATTTTATGCTGTGGCTGGGCGATGATGTGTACTACCTGAAAAAAGATTTTAAGAGCTACGATGGCATGTTCAACCTCAATGTGCGCAGCCGGAGAGTGTTTCCGCTGTACCGCGAATTCCTGGCTGCACAGCCGCACTATGCCCTGTGGGACGACCACGACTACGGCCCCGATAACTCGGGTAAAGACTTCGCCCTTAAAGACTCTTCGCTGAAAGTTTTCAAAGGCATGTGGCCGAATACTTACCCGGAGGGCGAGCAGTTCAAAGGAAATTATTTCAACTTCAGGTATTATGATGCGGAGTTCTTTATGACCGACAGCCGGTACCACCGCGACCCGGACGGAGACACCGCTGGCGCCTACTTAGGCGAAACCCAAATGATTTGGCTGAAGAATAAACTATTGCTGAGCGATGCCGCTTTCAAATTTATTGCCACCGGTTCGCAGGTACTCAACGATAATACTTTCGGGGAATGTTATTCCCAATATCCGCGCGAAAGACAGGAACTTCTTGACTTCATTGCTTCCAACAATATTAAAGGTGTAGTGTTTTTAAGTGGCGACAAACATTACAGCGAGCTGAGCAAAATGACTTGCAACGGTTATCCGTTTTATGATTTCACCTGCTCCCCGCTCACATTCCCTCCTCTTCCGCGCAGGCTGGTGGGCGCTTACGAAAACCATAACCGGGTTGACGGCTTCGATTATGGCAGGCGGAATTTCGGGCGTATTTCTTTCACCGGTGAGGCGGGCAACCGGAACATGAAAATTGAAATTATCGGGCGGGGCGGTAAAACACGGAGGGAAATGGTTTTGAACCAGAACGATTTGCAAAAGAAATAATCTGCATGATTACGTACTATCTGCTGGTTCCGGTACTTTATTTCTTCGCATACCTTCCCTCTCCTGTTCTATATAAGATTGCCGGTGCGCTCGCTTTTTTTCTCCGCACCATCATCGGCTACCGCAAAAAAGTGGTACTCGATAATCTGCGCGGCTCTTTCCCCGAAAAAAGCGAAGAAGAAATTCAGCGCATAGCTAAGGAATCGTACACCCACCTGGCTGACCGCGTGGTGGAAAACATCAAGTGCCTCAGCATTTCGAAGCAGGAAGTTAACGCACGCATGGTTGCTCCCAACCTGAACATGCTGAATGATTATTATGCGCAGGGGCGCCACGCCATCCTGATGGTGGGGCACATTGCATCGTGGGAGCTGGGCGGCTATAAGCTGAGCGCCAACTGCAAGCATTGGATTTTCGGCATAGTAAGCACGGTGAGCAACCCGTATTTCAACCGGCTGATTCAACGCACGCGGGGCAAAATGGGTATGCACCTGGTGCCGATGAACGAAGCGAAAGAATTTTTCAAGAAAAACCCCGAACAGCCCTACCTCGGCATATTCATCAGCGACCAGTCGCCATCGAATATTGAGAAAGCCTGCTGGACCCGCTTCCTGAACCGCGACACCGCATTTTTTAAAGGCGCTGAATCTTATGCCCGGCTTCATAACTGTGTAGTGGTGTATCCTAAAATTGTGCAAACCGCCCGCGGGCATTACACTGCCGAGCTGATATTAATTACTGATACACCCCGCGAAGAACCGGAGAACCAAATCACTGAAAAGTTTGTGCGCCTGCTCGAAACCCACATCCGCGAAAACCCCGCAGACTGGCTCTGGAGCCATAAGCGCTGGAAGCATAAAAG
>CAZWAD010000015.1:64734-88721 GCA_964631835.1 uncultured Chitinophaga sp. | reverse complement strand
CTGAAAAGTGGAAACATCTAAATCTGTATCAAGGGTATCGGTAATATAAATATGTATAGCCGTATCGGTGCCGGTGTTTTGGAAGTTGATGGTGTAAGTAAGCCAGCGCTCGCCATTTACATCAACATCGCTCAACGGGTAAACCTGTTTGTCGTTAGGGTCCCAGCCAGCAACAACAACAAAACAGTGAGTCTGAATATTATTAGCAGGAATATCATCACCGGTAATGGGAGTAACGGTAACCGTAAAGCAAATAGTGCTGCCGATTACAGCAGTAGTATCAGTCTGCACCATAATATTGAAGCTGGTGTTGAAATCAACCGTTCCGAAGTCGGCAATGTTATAAGTAAGCGTATTGCCGCTCACGTTATCAGGAGTAAGGGCTCCGGGAGCAGGAGAAACATAACCGGCAGGACCGGTAATAGAAACAGTTACATTTCCGGTAACACCGGCACCTGTTAGGCAGTTAATGCCATAAAAATTACTACTACTGCCCACATGAATATCTACTCGCCTTGTATCTCCAGGTCTGAATCTTCCTTCAATACTCCAGGCGGCTAAATCAAAACCGGGTTTGCATTCAAGAGCAAAGTCTTTTTCGTAATGCAGTGAATCGGTAGAGGTAATAGTATCATAGTAAACACCGGTTGCAGGACAGGCAACGGAAAACGGCAAGCCGGTAGTATCTGCACTTATATCATAACTACCCGTGTCGGTATCGAATGAGTAGGTTCCCAAAGCCACCGTGCCCATTTGTTGCAGTAGTATGCCATTGCTCTTAAGCCGTACAGGAACATTTACCACACCGCCCTCTGCAGTTTCGCCAAGGCAGTTGGTATTGGCATCGAAATAAACCTTGCCGCTGAGGTTGCTGTAAACCTCACAGCCCTGTGCATTAAACAAATCGCAGAGCGGATAGGCATTCAATGTAGGAGTAGCACTTGTTACATAGCCATAATTGGGTAGGCATGTTATGTTCGTACCATAGTATGTAAAATTTAAAATACGCTTCAGGCGAGGTAGGCAAACCAAGGGATTAAGTTCAACTCTAAGCTCTCCTAATGAATCGGGCAACTCCGGCAAACTGCTTAAGTTGTTACTTTCGCAGTATAAGATGGTAAGCCCTGCAGGCAATGCCGGTAGGCTATTTAGTTGATTATTCCGGCAAAGAAGCATAGTTAAGCTACCTGGCAATGCAGGTAAACTGTTGAGCTGGTTATTAAGGCAGAATAATTTTTCTAATCTGTTCGGTAAAGCAGGTATATTATTGAGTTGGTTATACCTACAATCCAATTCACGTAAATTACCTGGCAAGGGTGGAAGTCCAGTAAGATGATTATCATGGCAAAACAATCTAGTTAAACTACTCGGTAAAGAGGGAAGACTACTTAGTTGATTGTTATTGCAAGATAAATAGGTTAAACTATTCGGTAAAGAGGGAAGACTACTTAGTTGATTGTTATTGCATGATAGAATTTCAAGAATATCGAAATATTGAATCCCTGAAAGATCTTTGATATTATAATTATCGCAATCAATCATTGATACCCATAATACATCCGGGCAACTTGTATCCATCTGCCAACCCACACTATTATTGCCCTGCATACAAGCAGAGTAGCCGTTAGTATTCAGCCACGCTCCGAAGTTCGTATCCGGTATACTAACCCACTGGGCTGGGGAAATGAAAAATGCAGAATGAAAAATGAAAAATGAAAAGGCAAAAGGGAGAAGGCGTTTCATGGAGTTGGATGTGGCATTAAAAGTAAACCTCTTTCCACACAAAACAAAAACCACTCTTTTAACAGGAAACACCGCTCTTGTTATGTTAAGCAGAACCCTGCAAATATTTGCAGCGCTGATAATGAGCGTTTTACCGAACATGTCTATGTTTCCATCAAACATGTCTTTGTTTCTTTGAATCATGTCTACGATACGAGCGAACATAGACACGACAGCATCGAAAGCAGACATGTTACGAAGTGGAATAGGCATGATTCGAAGTGAAATAGACACGATACAATCGAACATAGGCAAAATCGTTGCTATCGTGTCTTGCTTTTGAAGTAAAACGGACACGACACGAACGATAATAGACATAATCGCATCGAACATGTCTATCATCGCTGCTGTTCAAGGCATTTCTCGATGTAACATAGACACGATAGATGGAGGAATGTCTATGTTCGTTCGTATCATAGGTATTTCGCAAAAAGTCCTGCTTTTGTTGTTAAAAATCCTCCTTTAATCTAAAAACCTTTGCTTCTGAAGTGAGACATCTGTAAACATTATGATGAAATGTTCAGATTCTTTAAGAAGCGGAAAGTTTTTTACACCCCGCCTTCGCGAAACCCGTAACCGGGTCGGGATAAAGCAAAAGGAGATATAATTACCAGTTTGCGCAATAAGAATAAGCGGTTTACCATTCCACCGGTTTCCTATTCATCTTTTTCTTTATTTTGAAAGATGAATTTGCGGCAGAGAGTTATCATTTATCTCTTTCTTGTTTTCAATTCTACTTTTCTGTTTTCTCAATCCACAATCCGGCTTTCGGGAAAAATTCTGGGCGAAGACTTCAGCCCTTTGGAGAATGCTACTATTTACATCGCTCAGTTTTCAACCGGTACTTCTACGGACTCCTTAGGCGAGTTTCACTTGAATTTAAAAAGCGGCTGGAACGAAATTGCTTTTTCATATATCGGCTACAAGACCGAGACTGTGAGGCTCTATCTTTCGAAAGATACTTTGATTGAATTGCGCATGAAAAGTGATTTGCAGTTAAGCGAAGTGATTATTGCCGATAAAAAAAGATTAAAAGCAGCCGACCATGACGAAGGCGGGCTGATTACTTTGCGCAAGGAGAACTTCCTTTCGCTTCCTGCCTTGCTCGGTGAGAACGACCCCATGCGCGCGGTGCAGATGCAGCCGGGCATTCAGTCGGGTAATGAGGGCTCGCGGGGGATTTTTGTGCGCGGGGGAAGCCCCGACCAGAACCTGATGTTGCTGGACGGCACACCGGTGTATAATCCTGCCCACATTTATGGTTTTATTTCGGTGTTTAATGGCGATGCCATTGAGCAGATTGATATTTACAAAGACCATTACCCGTCCCGGTTTGGCGGAAGGCTCGGCTCAGTAATGGATATAAAGACCGATGGCGGCAACACGCGTAATTTACGCGGCTCGGTTTCTGTCGGCCTGGTGGCTTCGCGATTTCATTTGGACGGTCCTCTTTCCAAAAGCAGGAAAACTACTTTTTCGCTTTCAGCACGCGTTTGTTACATCGGGCTTTATACTTCGCCCATTTCGAAGAGGCAGTACAAGGCTTCGGGATATGATGGCGACATCGGATATTATTTCGCTGATGCTAACATAAAACTGGTTCACCGGTTCAGCGATAAAGACCGGATGGAGCTGAGTTTTTTTACCAACAGTGATTTTTATTCTTTCAAAAAGCAAAACAACTCAACCGATTCACTGAACGCCTTTACTTCGGAGTTTGTGCAGCAGGTGAACTGGAGCAACTATGTTTCTTCAGCAAAATGGATTCATACTTTTAACGATAAATGGGAGATGAAACATACGGTGGCTTTCAGCAGTTACCGCATCACACCCAGGCAGCGCGACCATTATTATCACTCGCCATCCGGCAACTGGGCAGAATACAAAAACTATTACGATGCCAGCAATACATCTTTAATTCATGACATCTCGTACCGGGGCGATGTAAAGTTTTCGTTCAACAAACTGCAAACATTCCGTGCCGGTGCGGAAGTGAAAGGGTTGCTTTTTGAAACCGGAAAAGGAGAGGAGAAAACCGAAAATACGTATCGTGGTAAGAGCGATACCTCCTTTAACGGAATATGGACGAGAACGATTGAGGCGAGTTTGTATATGGAAGATGAAATACGCCCCGATGAACACTGGCTGCTCAATGGCGGGTTTCATTTACGCAGCTACGTCATGAAAGGCAAACCTTACGTTTTCTTTCTTCCGCGGGGGCATGTTGTTTATTCACCGGTTAAGAATTTTTCTTTGCGTTCATCCGTTTCGGGGTTGTCGCAAAATCTTCATTTGCTTACCACTTCTTCTGCCGATGTGCTGAACGATTACTGGGTTCCGGCAACGCAAAATGCTTTGCCTGAAACGGGCTGGAATTTTTCTTTCGGCATGATGCAAAAGCTGCCTCTGAATTTTGAATGGAGCATTGACGGTTTTTACCGGATTATGAACAATCTGATTGATTACAAAGAGGGTGCGGCATATACCTCAGCCGGTGACGATTGGGAGAAACAAGTGGCGATGAGCGGCACCGGAAGAGCTTATGGTGTGGAGGTGTATGCTGCGCGAAGCTACGGGCAGGTGACCGGTTCGGTGGCGTACACGCTGGCCTGGAGCCAAAGGAAGTTTGACGCCCTGAACGATGGCAAATATTATCCTTACAAATTCGACCGGAGGCATAACATTGCCCTGCAGGTGAATTACCTCATCAGCAAGCACTTTGAAGTAGGACTTGCATGGGTTTACGGAAGCGGAAACATGTTTACACTGCCGCTTCAGTCGTATAATAGCTGGAATGCTGTTTTTTACCGCGATATTTATGTGCAAAACGGTTATACCGCTCCGCAGTCGGGCGAGCAGATTTCGGTTTACACCGGCAAGAATAACTACCGGCTGCCGCCTTTTCACCATCTCGACCTTTCTTTTACCTACAAGAAAAAGGTAAAGCGGCTGGAGCACCTTTTCAATTTCAGTGTTTACAATGTGTACAACCGGTATAATATTTTTTCGGTTTATACCGACTACCGTTCCTCACCGGACGGAACTTTTTCGCTGGTGTTTAAGCAGCTGAGTTTGTTCCCTGTTTTACCTTCGGTTTCTTACACTATAAAATTCGGGGTATGAGAAAGATGAAATGGAATGTTGGAATGCCGGAATGTCGAAAATCTAAAGGGCTGTTTGGGTTTGTACAGGAAACATTTTTATCGCACGGAGACACTGAGAAAACAGCCCGGAAGCATTCTCTGTATCTTTTCTCCGTGCCTCCGTGCGAAAGACTTTTAGGAAATCTTTTTATGAAAATACAAACAGCTTTTAAGTTCTTCCGCTATTCTATCGTTTCATTATTTCTGATTCTGCTTTCTTCCTGCGAAAACGATTTCGATGCACCGGAACGTGATGCGGCAAAGCGCATGGTGCTCAACTGCCGGTTCACCGATGCCTGGCAAATGAGCGTTTACCTGACTGAAAGCTATACTACTACCGGTTCAAATAATATTAACTCATTGGAAGGAGCGAAGGTTGAATTATTTGAAGATGGTGTGTTTAAAGAAGAACTGGCTTATGTCCCTTCCGACACCGGAAACACATTCGGCTCTTACCGTTCAGCGCTGATTGCGCAGGAGGGGAAGAAATATATGGTAAAAGCCACTCATCCGCTTTACGGAACGGTAACAGCCGAAGACGAAATGCCTCTTGCCGCGCAGATTCTCTCGTACAGCCTGTTGCATTATCCCGATTCATCAGCAGGAGACAGAAATGCACTGGTGAAGTTCAGATTCAGAGATGACGGAAGTAAGAATGATTACTACCGGGTGAATGTTTGGATGGAAGCGAGGTGGAATACTGTAAACAGTACCGGTGATACGCTGGAGCATAGTTATATCTACGGCTTCCGCCCCGAATTGCTGACAACGGTAGCCGATACGGTGCGCGATGGAGGATGGTTCCTGCTTTTCAGCGACAGGAGTTTCAACGGGCAGGATAAAGAATTGCAAATGGAGTTCCGCTATGTACCTGAGCCGGAGGAATATTCCTCTGTCCGGTTGTGGGTGGAACTTTACACCGTTTCAAAAGCGCATTACGAATATTACCGCACTTTGCAGATAGAGGGAAATTTTAACGGACCATCGGAACCGGTGCATGTTTTCAGCAATGTGCAAAACGGCTACGGCATTTTCGCTGCCGAGAATTTTGAACGGATGGAGTTTGTGGTGAAATAGCAGAACTGCCCCTCATCATTATTACTTTTCTCCTGATTTTTATATCCGGCATATATGTAAAACCTATGGCACACCGCAGGCACATACCCGCCATTTACACTTTGCTTCTTCTGAAAGTAAAACCTCTGAATTCAGTTTTTATTTTTTCAAAAGGGAAACATTTTTACTAATCGTGCATCAGTTGGAGAGCATAGTATTCAGATTTTTCGATGAGAAAAAACAAGAATCAGCCAATGCTTTTTACCAGCTAAAAAAAGAGAAATAAAATTGCTTTAGTGAGGGTATTTATTTAGGTTTGAGTAAACTAACAGCTATGAAAAGCCACACCAAAACATCATTAGCCTTTTTCTTTCTCTTCTCTTTTTTCTTCATTGCCAAAGCACAAACGAATGTCAGCGGGGGAATTTATGCTAATACCACGTGGACAAAAACTAACAGCCCGTATATTGTTACTGATACGGTTGTTGTTTTTCCGGGAGTAATACTGACGATTGAGCCGGGGGTGGAGGTAAGGTTCGCTGATAACATGCAATTGGAGATAAGGCAAGGCTCCCTTATTGCACAGGGAACCAGAACCGATTCAATCACTTTTACCAGTAATTCAGCGGGGCCATTTCCGGGAATATGGAGTGAAGTTTTTATGAACCAGTTTGTGAACTCAAGTATAAGCCATTGCAATTTTTTTTATTCACGAAACGGAATCCGCTGTAACGGTTCTCCTTCGGGTAACCTGGCGGTTACTAACTCACGTTTTAGTTTTAATATGACCGGGTTAAGCACCAGCACATTAGCCTCGTTTGCTATGGATAGTTGTCTCTTTTCGGTAAATGCAGGTAACGGGGTTTACGTTTATAGCGGCATGGTTACGAACAGCTCTTTTCTGAATAACACCGGTATTGGCGCTAAACTGGTTTCAGATACTATTATTAACTGCGTTGCAAACTACAACAACGGTGGCGGAATTCAAATAACCAGCGGGGGTGTGATAATGAATTGCAAGGCAAGTTATAACGGAACAGCGGGATTTTTAGGAAACCGTGCCAGAATTTATAATTGTGAAAGCACCAATAATGCAACCGGTTTCGACATCAATACCGAGGGAGGTTTGTTTGGTCCTAATTTAAATGTCATCCAAAACTGCGTCTCAAGATATAACCGGATTGGACTAAGGACTTACGTCCCGCTTTTTTGTACCGGCTGTAAAAAGAGAGCCATGATAGAGAACTGCCAAATAGAGTCGAATGATTCCGTGGGTGTTATGCTGAGTGGTTTCGATACGCTGGTTAAATGCTTAATCAGGAATAACCGGGTGGGAATACATGGACCCCAGGCCGGTATTGTTAAGGAAAACCTTATTGAAGGGAGCAAAATAGGTATTTATAATACCGCTGCCGCCAACCGGATTAACTGCAACCGTATTTGCAATAATGATTCTTTCAATGTTTTTAACGCCACATCTCCGGGATATAGCTGCGATATGAAAAATAATGATTGGTGCACCACCGATTCGGTTGTTATTGCGACTTCGATTTATGACGGATACGATAATGTCAACCTGGGGCTCGGCATCTTTATGCCTTTTGATATTTCTCAGTGCAATATACCCTCCCGGGTATCTTCATTGGAACAGCTAGGTATAAGTATTTATCCTAATCCTGTTTCCCGTTTCTTATATATTGCATATCCGGAAAACATTTCTGATTTAAGAATTTTCAATCTGCTTGGAGAAACGGAACTTGTTACCTCCCAGGAACAAATCATAGATGTTTCCTCATTGCCCACAGGAGTGTATATTCTTGAAGCAACCACAGGTAATAAAACAGAAAGGCGAAAATTTATTAAGCTGTAAACCATAAGCTTTTCGAAGGATATTTTTTCGTGCTTTACTTTCTACGCCTTTTTTCTATTACATTTATATAGACTAAAACCTCAGCATGGAAACAGCAGTTATCATCATCATTATTGGTGTTTTCATTTTCTGGGGTCATTATCTGCGCGGCATTTTTGACAAACGCGGCATTCCCGATGTGGTGGGGCTCATGTTTTTGGGAATATTGATGGGTCCGGTGTTTCACTTAGTTGACCCGGCATCTTTTGGAAAGTTCGGCAGACTGTTCAGCAACTTCGTTCTTCTTTTCATCCTTTTTGAAAGCGGTACCGACCTCAAAATTTCGGAAGTGCTTACATCGTTTAAAGATTCGGTAAGTATTACCGTAGCGGGGTTCTTAACTACTACGGTAACCACATTTATTTTATGCAAGCTGATGTTCGGGCTGCCTTCGTTAGCCAGTTTGTTTATTGGCGCAACCATTGGCGGAACTTCATCGGCTGTAGTTGTGGGGCTGGTGCGCAAAATCAACGTACTTCCAAAAACAAGCGCAACGCTAATTATTGAATCAGCCGAAAGCGATGTGTTCACACTTGCGGTTCCGCTGGGTGTGCTGGGTTTAATGGTAACCGGTACGATTGAAACCAACATGGTTATTTCAAAGTTTGTTGCTTCATTGGTTATTGCGCTTATGATTGGAATTGGCGGGGCATTCCTGTGGTCGTTTATCGTTAACCGGATACCCAATTTAAAAACCACTTCCTTTTCAACGCCTGCTTTTCTGTTTATACTCTATGGCATTACCGAATACCTCAACTACAGCGGACCGCTGACGGCTCTTTCATTCGGCATTGCTATCGGCAATCTCGAATATTTCGAGCCTAAGCTTTTTCAAAAAATTATTCCCAACCAAAGCATTGTGCTGCCGCAGGTTGAAAAGGATTTCTTCAGTCAGTTAGTGTTTCTGCTGAGGGTTTTCTTTTTTGTGTTCATAGGCATCAACATTCAGATTACCCGCCTTGACTGGCTTGTAGGAGGGGCTTTGATTACTGCCGCCTTGTTTGTGGTTCGCTTTATAGTGGTGAAACTGATTATCAGTAATGATACACCGGTGCTTGATAAAGCTATTTTTTCCATTATGATACCTAAAGGACTGGGCGCAGCGGTTATTGCTACGCTGCCTCTGCAGCAGGGTGTGGCGGATGGGGTTATTATTCAGTCGGTTTGCTTTTCAGTAATTCTTTTCAGCACCTTGTACTGTGTGGGTTTGTTTTTCCTGATTAAGAATGAAACTCTTATGCCTTTTTATAGTTTGTTTTACAAGCCTAAGTAAGTTGCAGACGCGCTCCAGATAAAAATTCCAGTCGGAAAATGAGCGTCCGCAAGCCGGTCAAGTGTTTGGTTATCTCCCTCCGTTCAGCTGGCGGTATATATTCATATAAGCCTGCGCAGCATTGGCATCACCCAGGCGTATCATGCAATCGCTCAGCACACGGTAAGGTGCTGCGAAATACGGATTCTCTTTTACCACTATCGAAAGCACATTGGCAGCGTTGGAAAAATCCTGCTTGTAGAAATATGCCAGCCCGAGAAAATACGAAGCATTTAGGTTCAGGCTGTTGAGCGCCAGCGATTGGTTAAGAACCGAAACAGCTTGGTTGTAATTACCGGTGTTTAAATAACACAAACCCAAATTGGAAAGCGCTACCGGGTTTTTCGGATACTTGCTTGTATATTCCTCGAGCAGCATCAAGGCGCTGTCGAATTTATTTTCAGACATCAGTTCCTGAGCTTTGTAATTTCGTTTGTCAGCCTTTTTCACTACGCACGAAAGCGGAATGTCATCAGCATAAACCGTGTGAATGGTTTGCTCGGGAGGATAGCAGCCGTTCAACAGCAGGTCGCGGTCAACAAAACGGCAGTAGAGGATTTCGTAGTCGTCATCTTTCTCGTCTTTAGTGCGGTAGCTTGTGTAACCCACCGCCACGGTTAGTGAATCATTTTTAAAATAAAAGTTGCAGGGCGCCACCGCATTCGAGAAAACTCTTGTTTTTTTTCCGTCAGGGCGCTTCAGGTTTTCATTTTCTTTCAGCCAGTCAGCGCTTTGTTTTACGCTGTTCATGTAATAATCGGTTTCGTAATTGCCGAATGCGCCTTTAATGCCTCCGATAATTTCGTTGAAGTAAACATACTGATTCGGATGGTTGGCAATCATGAACCGGGCAGGCAAAGCAACAAGTACGAGAAGAACTCCTGCAACTGCATATTTTAAATTTTTCGATAAACCACCTATCAAATAGTTAAACGCCAAACCCGAAAGAATAATAATACTCGGGTACACGAAAAAGAAGTGGCGCATGGTATCGTATAGCACCGCCTTTTTGTATATAACATAGCCGAGCGGAAAAAGGATAGTAAAAAACAGGAAAGCGATAAACAAAAACTGTTTTCCTTTACGGTAAACTGTAAACAGCGAAAGCGAATATGTCAGCCCGATTAAGCCGAACAAGGGTGTGGTAATCAAAAGCCACTTCGGGATATAATACCAAGGCACTTCGGTAGATGAAATATGCTTGCCCTCGAACAGAATTTTAATTTGCACCGGAAATTTTTCAGCTACACCCAGCGCTTCTAACGGATGCGAAAAAGGAGCTACCAAACCGTAAGGCCAGAAGATTAAACTCACCGTATAGCCAATTACCGAAGCAAGAACAACCAATTTGAGGGAGGGAAAAATGTTTTCCCTGAATTTTGAAAAATCGAAAACCCCGCCTAAACCATACAATTGCCACAATGCCAGGAACCAGAATAAAAACGTATAAGGAATTAGCAGCAAGCCACCGATACGAATACCCATTGCCAAACCAATGCTCAATCCCAAGCCAACAGCCACCTTTAGAGAAGGTTTGGGAAGCTGCTTCAGAAATTTAAGTATGAAAACATAGGACAGCATGTAGCCGGCAGCCATGGTAATGTCTTTGGGATTGTTCATGCTTTCACCGAAAAAGCGCGGTGAAAACGCCATCAGAATTAAGGTAATGAGCCCTGCCTGCCAGCCCGCCACTTCAACTGCCACCAATCCTGCACACAGCATGGCGAAATACCCGAATACGGAATTCCAAAAATGACGAACATCCCATTCATCAACCATCGGAACCGCCTTGCTTATTAAGGTGGCTGTGCCGTCATAAAAGCCGCCATAGTAGCGCATCAGCGAGTCGGGTCCCGGGGCATCCTGAATACAGGTTTTGTCTTTTCCGAACGAGGAGTAGAAATCGAGTACGTGATGCCCGTAAACGCGATGAAAGTTCTCATCGCCCGAAATGCCGTACTGATGGCTTACGGTAACCATCAGCAAAAACAAAACAGCAGCAAACCCGAGAAAAAGTTTTTTTGATAACGGCTCGGGCAAGAGCTGGGTGAGAACATTTTCAGGCTTGGGTTCAGGTTTTTTTTGTGCCGGTGTATGAGGTTTGTTTGGTTTTGCCATGATTAGGTATTGCGCGGCAAATTAGTAAAGAGAAAATAATTTTTTTCAAGCTGCTTAACGGGCTATCTTTGTGCCAGGTGCCAAACCTTGTTTGTTTTTCATCGCAAGAGGTTAGACAAACAGCGCGGGCAGCAGCGAAAGTTGCTGCCCTTTTTATTCATTTTCCAGCCGAAATAAAAAGCGACTGGCTGATTTTATTGATCAGAGGAACCTTTTCCAGCACATCGCCTATAACAATAGAAGGTGTAATTAAAAAATCGGGGATTCCGGGCAATAGAAAGTCTTTGTATTCAACCCGAATGTTTTTATAACCGGCTTTTTGCAGCTTACCAGTGATGAATGTTTTTGAAAAGGCCATTTCATTGGGCTCTAAGTTTGCCCAGTTGCGGGCATAATTGAAAATAACCGCACAGTATGGATTGTAAATGTTCGGCTCAATAAAAATCATCTTGCCGTGTTCAGTCAGCAGACTGCGGATGTTTGTAAGCGCTTCATCTAAGCGATAATACAAATGATGAAGTATGCCATTACCGATGATGTAGTCAAACCTTTCCCCTTTAAACTCTACAGCTTTATTGAAATCAAGAACACCGTACCGAAGGTTTGGCAGAACGTATTTCTTTTTAGCGTCTTCAATAAACGGCTCACACAAATCGGTGCCGAAGATTTGCGAGGGAGTTTTTTGAGCCATCCAGAAAGAAACCTCACCGGTACCGCAGCCAATTTCAAGAATGTGTTTCTCTGACGATAAATTCATCTGGGAAATGAAATAGTCAGCGCGCCTTTGCATACGTACCTGCGTGCTTTTCACTAGCTCAAACCCCTGGTTGAAACCACGGTCGTCAAGAATGCTTGCCATTTTTAGTTTCTGTCCTTTTTTCTCTTCTTCTTTTCTTTTACATCATCCTGTAGCCGTAAGGTAAGCGGAATTGTATAATAAACCATTACAGGTTTTCCCTGCTGGTAACCGGGTTTTGAAAATTTCGGGAGTATACTTATCACTCTCACCGCCTCGGAATCTATTCCAGGGCTTACAGACCTGACAACGGTAACACTGTCAATGCTGCCATCTTTCATAACTACAAAACGGACCAGCACTTTTCCCTGTATGCCATTCTCCATTTCCCATTGAGGATAATGCACGTTAGCTGAAATGAATTTCATTATCTCCCCTTCACCACCCGGATATTCAGGCATAGCTTCTACAAAAGTGAATACCGGTGAATTTCTGGGTGAACTTTTGTAAATAGAATCGGTTTGTGCTTGCGAATTTAGCAGCAATAACAGAAGTAGGCTGCAAACAATTTGCTTCTTCATCTCAATAAGTTTTCCGGTAAATATTCCTGCGGATAAACTTAGGTCTGCGTTTGCTTTCTTCCAGAATCTTTCCCTGGTACTCGCCAAGAACAGAGATAGCCAGCATGTTCAATCCGCCAAAGAATAAAATGAGAACAATAATGGTGGTGATTCCATGCGGAGTTCCCGGCATAGTGAAGTACAGAATAATTTGAATGATAATAGCTACAAATGAAAGCAAGGTAAGCGACCAGCCAAGGTAGGAGAGAAGTTCCAGCGGAACAAAGCTAAAACTGAAAATAGCTTTCCGTGCCCAGGCAATATTCTTACGCCAATTGTTGGTAGTTACTCCGAACATTCTTTCGGGGCGCACATAGTCCACACCGGTTTGCTTGAAGCCCACCCATGCCCGAAGCCCTCGCAAGAACTGGTCGGTTTCCGGCAGTTTGATGATTTCGTCAACCACTTTCCGGTCCATTAAACTAAAATCTCCGGCATTCAGCGGCATGGGTATATAACTCACGCTGCGGAACAACCGGTAAAACACTTTATATAGCACCGCGAGTACTCTGCTTCCTTCGCGTGCTACACGTCTGCCGTAAACCACATCGTAACCTTCTTTGTACTGTTCGTAAAATTTTTCAATTAATTCTGGCGGGTCCTGCAAATCACCGTCAAGAAGAATGACACCGTCACCAGTTGAGATTTCCATGCCCGAAAGAAAGGCAGACTGAGAGCCGAAATTACGGGAGTGTTCTATAGCGATTACGTGGTCGTCTTCATTAACCAGTTTCTGCAAAACCTCGTTGGTTTTATCCGGAGAGCAATCGTTTACAAAAATTATTTCATAATTAACTCCAATCTTCTGAAAGGTCTTCGAAAGCCGCTCGTGCATAACAGGAATGGCCTGTTCATCCTTATAGCATGCGATAATTGCCGACAGTTTGTGGCGGATTTTATCCTGAACTAATTTCTTTTCGTACAAAGGCATAGAATAATTCTTCTGCCATTCGTAAGTTTTTGTCAAACCTTCTTTGAGTGAAGTTTCATTTTGCCAACCAAGTAATTCCTTTGCCAATGCAGCATCGCCATACCATTCCTTCAAATCCCATTTGCGGTTGGGCATATCGCCCCACTGCGGCTCATCCCGGATATTGAAAATCTCTTTGATAGTTCCGGCAATATCCCGGATAGTAGTTTTATTACTGCTGGCAATATTTACCGACTGTCCTTGTATTTTTTCAATTTTGTTTGCAGCAAGAAGCGTAGCGTAAACTGCATCTTCAATAAAAACAAAATCCCGCGAAATATCAGGCTGAACTAGGGGAGGGTAGTTCCCTTCCATTCCTTCATCAACCAAGCGGGGTATCAACCGGTCAGGTTCTTCGTAAGGTCCGTAAATGGAATAATAGCGGAGATTAGCTACGGGCATATCCTTAATGGTTCCGTAGAACTTCAGCATGTGTGCTGCACTTGCTTTGGTAACAGCATAATGTGAGTTGGGTTGCAGCGGTGCATCTTCTTTAGGGGCAGCGGCATTCAATCCGTATTCTGAAGAACTGCCAGCATGAACAAATGCCTTGATAGAAAACCGGGAGGCAATTTCGAGTAGGTTAAGTAGCCCAAGAAAGTTTGTTTCATAAATCAGTTCCACATCGTCTTGCTTGCTATAAGCACCGTAAGCTGCCAAATCGAAAATGGTTTTAAAGCGGTGTTGTTGAAAAACACTTTCAAGCTGATTTTTTTTGATGATGTTACAGTGAAGAATATGTTTCGGACTAATGTCATCAAGCCTCCATGGGACAAACGGTTTGCTGGTAACGGCAAACACATCGGGGCGGTGTTCGAGAATAGCTCGTACCAGATTTGCTCCGATAAATCCTCCCGCGCCAAAAATGATTACCGGTCCTTCCAGTTTCAGAACTTCATTCTGAATCTTATCCTTTAAGGTCATGGTGTAAATATGCGGAAAATAAGCAGAGGTAAAAATCTACCGGAGAAAGCCTTTCAGTTCATTCAACATTCCCTCTCCGCCTAAATTATTTTCTGCCTGGTGCCATTTCTGGTCGCCATATTTTCCCGAAGGATAACCGGAGGCTGAGAGAGAAAGCAATTTAATATTTGAAGTAAGCCGGTTCATTAAATGGTAGGAAAGTGTTTCGCGCAAGCCGCATTCGCCATTGTGTTCTTCGATTGTAATAAGCTTTTGAGTAGCATTTACCGCATAAACTAACTCATTGGGTAGCTGGGTAATTGGGAAAACTGACACTACCCAAACTTCCAAACTATCAGCAAACTCTGAATTAAGAATGTTTTCGGTAACCGGTCCTGTTCCTACCAGCACTCCTTCAGTTCCATCCTTTATTTTTCGCCATTGAGAAAAGGGAGGCACCGGGTAATTGATTTTTGCTCCGACATTCAAACGAAGATAGTTTGGGCTTTTATCCTTAATCATTTGCCGAACAACCTGTTCAACATCATTGGCAGTAAACGGAACATACACGCGCATGTTCTGCAGCATTCGCAAAGCGCCAATATCTTCAATGTTATGGTGTGTAGCGCCCATGATTCCGTAACCGTATCCTCCGCCATTGCCTACCAGCTTCACAGGTAAGTTGTGCAGACAAACATCGTTCCGTATTTGCTCGTAAGGACGGATAGTAATGAAGGGTGAAATACTGTAAGAAAACGGAATAAAACCTTCGTGAGCTAATACAGCACACACGCTTATTGTGTTTTGTTCAGCAACGCCTGCGTTAATAAACCGTTCTCCGAATTTTTCTTCTACTTTCTCCAATGCCAGATAGCCGAGGTCACCGGTAACAAAAACAAGGTTATCGTTTCTATCATAAGCGTTAATGATAGCCTGGGCAAATTCAACTCTCATTTATTCAGGAATTCGTTTTTCAAAGTCGCTTTTAATTTCATTCATTACCAGCTCGTATTGGTCATCTTTCATAGGTAAATAATGGCAATCTACTTTATCCTCATATAGCTTCCACCCTTTCCCTTTGGTTGTGTTACAGATAATGGCACAAGGCAACTTTGAATTTTGAACTTTAAGCCTTGAACTTTCAAGCGATTCAAAATTATGACCTTCAGCAGTAATAACGTTAAACCCGAAAGCTTCCAGTTTTTTATCCAATGGTTCAAGTTTCATGACCTCCTCGGTACGTCCATAACCTTGCAGATTGTTCCGGTCAATAAGCCAAACTACGTTTTTCAGATTGTGATGAGCAATAAACATAGCTGCTTCCCAGGTTGAACCTTCATTCAATTCACCATCGCTGGTTATGCAAAAAACAGTCTTGCCGCTTTTTTTCAATTTGTATGCAAGCCCGAACCCGCTTGCCAGTGAAAGCCCGTGACCAAGGCTTCCGGTGGCAAAAGGAATACGTTTCAATTTGTTTACCGGTGGGTGCGCTGCCAGATAAGTTCCGTTTTTGTAAAATGAATTGATGTCGTCCTCATTTAAAACTCCATCTTCAGCCAGCATGGAATATAGCGAGGCCGCAGCATGTCCTTTGGAAAGGATGATTTCATCTGTTTCCTCCATCCATCCGAAACGAACAAAGGTGATGATTTCAGCAACGCTTAAGGAGCAACCCACATGTCCCGCATTAGCCATTTTGTACATGGCGAGGAATCGTTTTTTGATATTATAGGCTCCGTAAAGGAGCATTCGATGTGTGGCTTTGTCCATTGCGCAATATTAAACGATTTCTCCCCTCTTGCCCAACTCTATCGCTTCGGGGTTCACGATTTTACCACTGTTTAATGTAAAACGTAAAACGGTTTTCATTTTATGAAAACCCTGAAGACCGGCAGCGCCCGGATTCATGACCAACATATTATATTTTGTGTCGCGCATTACTTTGAGAATGTGCGAATGACCGCAGATAAATATGTCCGGTTTCAGTTCTTCGATTCTTCTTCTTGCTTTTGAATCATAATAACCGGGATAGCCGCCAATGTGAAGGATAAGAATTTGAAGCCCCTCTTTTTCAAGAAGCAATTCAAGAGGATATTCAGCTCGGATTTCTCTACTGTCAATATTTCCGTAAACAGCCCGGTATGGTTTGAATCTTTTTAACTCTTCACAAATTTCAATAGTGCCTATATCACCGGCATGCCATACTTCATCAACGTCTTTAAATAAGTCAAAAAGTTTTTTGTCGAGATAACCGTGTGTATCTGAGAGTAAGCCTATGCGAAGCATGGACTAAAATAAAGATTATCCTCAATGTATCTTTTTTGTTCTGCCTCTTGTAAGTTTTTAAAATATCTAACTTAAATGCAGTAAGGGTCGGTGATAATTATGAAAGGGTTATTATCAAAAAAAAATCCCCC
Source organism: uncultured Chitinophaga sp. (assembly GCA_964631835.1). Lineage (GTDB taxonomy): Bacteria > Bacteroidota > Bacteroidia > Chitinophagales > LD1 > Bog-950. The sequence continues at coordinate 71,755 of CAZWAD010000015.1, read as the reverse complement.
GGGTAAACCGGGGAACCTTTCACTTTCCTTTATCGGATATCTCTTCGTAATTGGTGAGAACACCAACCACTCCAAGCGCTACCCTTCAATAACAACATACGAGCCGATGGCTCCGGGCACTGAACCCTTAATCAGAATGATATTCTTTTCAGGGAGAATCTTCACTACTTTTAAATTCAAAGTTTCTACGCGGTTGCCGCCCATTCTTCCTGCCATCCTTATTCCTTTAAATACGTGTGCCGGATCGGATGAAGCACCTAATGAGCCCGGGGCACGCAAACGGTCGTGCTGACCGTGCGAACCCATTCCCACTCCTGAAAATCCGTGGCGCTTTACAACACCCTGGAATCCTTTTCCTTTTGATGTGCCTATTACGTTTACCAAATCACCTTCTTCAAAAGTGGTTACAGTAACTTGTTCGCCTACCTGCTTGTGGAAGTCATAGTCACGAAACTCCACTACTTTTCTTTTAGGCGCAGAACCCGCTTTTTTAAAATGGCCTTTCAAGCCTGCTGGTGTTTGTTTTTCTTTCTTGTCGTCAAAAGCAAGCTGAGTGGCATAGTAACCATCATTCTCAACCGTTTTGATTTGAGTGATAACACAAGGGCCCGCTTCAATCACCGACACCGCTGTGCTTTTACCTGCGTCATAAACGCTGGTCATTCCGATTTTCTTTCCGATAATTCCTTTCATACTATTTGGTTTTAGAGGAGCCTCCCTGTATAGGGGATTAGCGGCTCATAAATAAATAAATCTGTTACGCTTTAATTTCTACTTCCACACCGCTCGGCAGTTCCAGCTTCATCAGCGCATCTACAGTTTTAGAAGTAGATGAATAGATGTCGAGAAGTCTTTTATAAGTGCACAACTGGAATTGTTCTTTCGAGTTAGCATTTACGTGTGGTGAACGCAACACAGTAAATACTTTACGGTGAGTAGGCAGCGGAACAGGACCGTTTACAACGGCACCGGTGTTCTTCACTGTTTTTACAATTTTCTCTGCGCTTTTGTCCACTAAATTGTGGTCGTAACTTTTTAGTTTAATTCTTATTCTCTGGCTCATAATAAAGAACGTTTTTTTAATTTATGATTGATGAATTTATTCTCCTACTGCGCTACTTCTTCCTTTACCCTGGTTCTTGGCAATAACAGCCGATGAAACACTTTCCGGTGCGGGCTGGAAGGCAAAAAATTCCATTACCGATGTAGCACGTCCCGAAGTGATAGTACGAAGCTGGGTTACATATCCGAACATTTCACTCAAAGGAACTTTAGCTTTAACTACCTGTGCGTTCACTTTAGCATCCATGCTTTCCACAATACCTCTTCTGCGGTTCAAGTCGCCAACCACATCACCGGTGTTTTGTTCCGGAGTAATAACTTCCACTTTCATAATCGGCTCCAGAAGAACCGGTTTGCAGTTTTTGGCTGCTGTACGGAAAGCCAGCTTGGCGCAAAGCTCGAACGAAAGCGAATCCGAGTCAACCGCATGGAACGAACCATCGAACAAGCGAACTTTCAGGCTGTCGAGTTCGTAACCTGCAAGAACACCGGTCTTCATCGCTTCTTTGAATCCTTTTTCAACCGAAGGAATAAACTCGCGGGGAATAGAACCTCCGAATACATCGTTGATAAACTGCAACCCTACCTGACCTTCATCAGCAGGACCGATTTCAATTTTAATATCGGCAAACTTACCACGGCCACCCGTTTGCTTTTTGTAAAGTTCACGGTGCTCGATAGTCTTGGTCAAACGCTCTTTGTAGTTAACCTGGGGAGCGCCCTGGTTACATTCTACCTTAAACTCTCTGCGAAGGCGGTCAACAAGAATTTCGAGGTGAAGCTCACCCATTCCCGAAATAATAGTTTGTCCGGTCTGCTCATCGAACGATACGCGGAAAGTAGGATCCTCTTCAGCAAGCTTAGCAAGCGACATACCCAGCTTATCCAAATCTTTTTGGGCTTTAGGTTCAATAGCCAATGAAATTACCGGCTCCGGGAACTTCATGCTTTCAAGCACCACTGGGTGGTCTTCAGCACAAAGTGTATCACCTGTGCGGATATCTTTGAATCCTACTGCAGCAGCAATGTCACCGGCTTCAACGCGGTCAATCGGATTTTGCTTATCAGCATGCATCTGGAACAAACGAGAGATTCTCTCCTTGTTTCCTGTGCGCGTATTCAATACATATGAACCTTTATCGAGCGAACCCTGGTAAACACGGAAGTATGCCAAACGGCCAACAAACGGGTCGGTAGCAATCTTGAATGCCAAAGCACAAAACGGCTTATCGGTATCGGGCTGAATAACAACTTCCTGTTCGGTATCAGGATTTGTTCCTTTAATATTTTGTTTGTCTTGCGGAGAAGGAAGAATAGCACAAACCGCATCAAGCACCGCCTGAACACCTTTGTTTTTAAAAGCTGTTCCGCAGAACATAGGTACCACCTTTTGTGCAATTACTGCTTTGCGAACAGCTGCGCGGATTTCTTCAGCCGAAATTGAATTCGGGTCGGCAAAATACTTTTCCATCAAGTGGTCATCAAACTCGGCAACCTGTTCAAGCATCTTCTCGCGATAGGTTGTGACCTCCTCAACCAAATCAGCAGGAATGTCAATTACTTTATATGTCATTCCTTTATCTTCTTCGTTCCAGATAATCGCTTCGTTGGTAATCAGGTCAACAACTCCTTTAAAATGCTCTTCGTTTCCAATAGGAATTTGCATGACCATTGGAGTTGAACCCAACATAGTGTTCACCTGCTTAACCACGTTAAAGAAGTCAGCACCTTGGCGGTCCATTTTATTCACAAAACCAAGACGGGCAACACCATAGTTATCAGCCAGGCGCCAGTTGGTTTCTGATTGAGGCTCAACACCGTCAACCGCTGAGAAAAGGAACACTAACCCGTCAAGCACGCGTAGCGAACGGTTTACTTCCACCGTAAAGTCAACGTGGCCGGGAGTGTCAATAATATTGATATCGTATTTTTTGTCTTTCCAAGTCCACTGGCAGCGGGTAGCGGCAGAGGTAATAGTGATACCACGCTCCTGCTCCTGCTCCATCCAGTCCATAGTGGCAGCACCTTCGTGCACTTCACCAATCTTATAGTTTACACCGGTATAATAAAGAATGCGTTCAGTAGTTGTTGTTTTACCGGCATCAATGTGTGCAGCAATTCCAATGTTTCTTGTATAGGTTAAATCCTTTCCCATTTTTATTTTATCCTCTTATTATTTGCTTTTGTTGGTTCCCGGAGTTTTGGGATTAGAATTTGAAGTGAGCAAAAGCTTTGTTTGCTTCAGCCATCTTGTGTGTATCTTCTTTCTTTTTGAATGCACCGCCTTCGCCCTTCGAAGCTGCAACAATTTCAGAAGCCAGTTTATCAGCCATAGATTTCCCATTGCGCTCACGGCTGTATTGAATCAGCCATTTCATAGCTACCGAAGCCTTTCTTTCGCCACGTACTTCAGTAGGAATCTGGAAATTCGCACCTCCGATTCTTCTTGTTTTTACCTCTACCGAAGGGCCAACATTCTGGATAGCCTTTTTCCAAACCTCCATGCCGTTTTCTTTAGTTCTTTCCTCAACTAAATCAAGTGCTCCGTAGAAAACGCTGTATGCTGTTGACTTTTTACCTTCATACATAATGCGGTTTACAAATTGAGTAACCATTACATCACCGAATTTCGGGTCGGGCTGAACGTAACGCTTGGGGGCTCTTTTCTTTCTCATGATTTTCTTTAATCGTAATTAGTTAAATGAATTAAGCGGCTGCTTCAGCTTTTTTAGCGGGTGCAGCAGCAGCGCCACCTTTGCCGCGCTTGGTTCCGTATTTCGAGCGGCTTTTCTTTCTGTTTTCAACACCCGCAGTATCCAATGAACCGCGAACAATATGGTAACGTACACCGGGAAGGTCTTTCACCCGTCCCCCACGAATCAACACAATAGAATGCTCCTGAAGGTTATGTCCTTCGCCAGGTATATAGGCAATCACCTCCACCGCATTGGTGAGGCGCACTTTGGCTACTTTACGCAAAGCCGAGTTGGGCTTTTTAGGAGTGGTGGTATATACACGCGTGCATACGCCACGCTTCTGAGGACATGAGTCAAGCGCACGGCTTTTCGACTTGGCGCGAATGGTCTGGCGCGACCTTCTTACTAATTGCTGAATGGTTGGCATCCTTTACTTTTATTTTTAGGGACGGCAAAAGTAGATTTATTATTTAAATTACAAAATGAAAATCGGGGAGAAATGTTTCGCACGGAGGCACAGAGAACGAGGAGAAAAGAGGGAATTACTCTACCACCAGTTTCTTCACCACCGAGCTTCCTGTTGGAGTTCTGAGGCGGACGAAGAAGATGCCTTTGGCGAAGGAGTAGGTGTTGAGTAGCGAGTATTGAGTAATGAGATTGACAGGCGCTACATTTCTCCCCGTTATATCAGTTATGGAGAGTGTGCCACCCGTTAAGCCATCAACAGAAATAGTAACACTATTACTTGTCGGGTTCGGATAAATTCTCATTTCTAATTTCTCATTTTTCATTTCTTCCACTGAACTAACAACAGCAAGAGTGTTGCTCGTGGTATTCGTCACCACCGGTGCGTTGAAGTCGAAGTAGATGAAGGCGGTGTTGTTGATGACTGTGCCCACCGGTTTGCCGTCTTTTATTTTGATTTTGTATTGCACATATCCGTGGCTCAGCGCCTCGTTTACGTTGCTGTCGGGCAGCATAATGTTCGGGAAGTTAAACTGTACGGCATTTTCCTTAATCTGTACGAACGGTCGGTGACTGTAAGCCAGCAACTCGAAAGTAGAAACATCTAAATCGTTATCGAGCGTGTCAGTAATGAAAATATTGAAGGCGGTATCGTTGCCGGTATTTTGGAAGCGGACGCTGTAAGTAAGCCAATGTTCTCCATCAATATTTACATCGCTGACAGGGTAAACTTGCTTATCGTTAGGGTCATAAGAACCGATAACGGTAAAGCAATGCGTGAGGGTATTGTTTGCCGGGTTAAGGTCGCCTATAGTTGGTGTTACCGAAACAGTAAAGCAAACCTGCGAGCCGAATACCGCTGCGGTGTCTGTTTGCACAATAATATTGAAATCAGTATTGTAACTCATAGAACCAAAATCGGCAATGTGGTAAATGAGTGTGTTTGCGCTCACTACAGGTGTAAGTGCACCCTGCACTGGTGAAACATATTGAACCGGGCCGGATAGCGTGACAGTAACAGTCCCGCTCACACCCGAAGCACAGGAAGTGCCATAAAATAAACCCAAATCACCAGCTGTTATATCCACCCGCGTTTGCCGTCCTGCACGGTAAGGAAAGCCGTAAATACTTCTTGCCACCAAATCGAAACCCGGCTTGCATGTAAGCCCAAAGTTTTGATTGTTGTAATATATGCCGGGAGCAACTGTAACAAACAATGAATTATTAGCAGGGCAAGCAACATTAAACGCTACACTTAATGTTTCAACCTTCAACTCGTAAACACCAAAACTATCGGTATTGAAAGAATAAAACCCTCCGTCACCGGTGTAAATCTGTTCTACAAGATTTGACCCTTTCAGTAAATTAATTTTTACACTTCTATATTCTGTATCGTTTGTGTCTTTCGTGCAATTACTGTTTTCATCCAAATATGTACTACCCGAAATATTCCAGTAAGACGGACACCCGCTTTCATTAAGCAAATTGCAAAGAGGCAATGAATTTAAAAGAGGTGTGCTGCTGGTAACACTTCCATAGTTAGGCAGACAAATTACCTGAGTATTTTCAAACTCAAGATTTGTAATCCTTTTAAGTTTGGGAAGACACCTTATCGGATTGTTGGAGATGTAACAGTCACTCATCATATTAGGTAGTTCCGGTAAACTACTCAGGTTGTTATTATAGCAATGCAGTTTTTGTAATCCGTTAGGTAATACCGGAAGGCTGTTTAGCTGATTGTGTGAACAGTAGAGTTCGGTAAGACCGGGCAAGAATGGAATACCGGTTAACTGATTATAGCCGCAATCCAGATATCGAAGATTATCAAAATATTCTATTCCGCTCAGGTCTTGAATATTGGAATACGAACAGTTGACACCGGTTTCGCTTGTTATAAACCAACATGTGGTGTCCATTAAACTACCTGACATGCAATAAGAGTAACCATTTGCATTCAGCCAAGATACAAAATTGGGGTCGGGAATATTCACCCACTGGCTATGTAAGTTCAGAGTGAAAAGTGAAAAGCTAAAAGTAAACACAAGGGTGCGGATGAGCCGATGTTTCTTCATGGGGTGGGATTTAGTATGATAAAAGTAAAACTTCTTTTGGTAGAAAGCAAAAGAGCGGATGCAACCACAACTGTCTCCGGGAGGACACAACCGCCTCCGACTCGGCCTGCGGCAGAGCCTCCTCCGCCAGCGGAGGACAAATTGCGCCCATCTGTCTCCCGCCTGCCTTTGCCGAAGCGGCTTCGCGCAGGCAGGCTGTCGGGAGAAGTCACGAAGTGACAGAGGGTGGTTTTAGCTGCCCGATAGTGAAAAAGCCTGAACAACGGTGGTTTTAGCGCCTTTAATAAGGGAAAGGGGGTCTGTCGCTATAGCTACAAGGGGCTTGCATACCTGCAAGGGGTCTGTCGCTATAGCTACAATGGGCTTGCATACCTGCAAGGAGTCTGTCGCTGGAGCTACAAGTGGCTTGCATACCTGCAAGGGGTCTGTCGCTACAGCTACAAGGGGTCTGCATACCTCCAAGGGGTCTGTCGCTACAGCTACAATGGGCTTGCATACCTGCAATGGGTCTGTCGCTATAGATACAGGGGGCTTGCTGAATAGCAAGGGGTCTGTCGCTATAGCTACAGGGGGCTTGCTGAATAGCAAGGGGTCTGTCGCCAGAACTACAAGGGGTTTGCTGAATAGTAGGGGGTCTGTCGCTATAGCTACAATGGGTTTGCTGAATAGCAAGGGGTCTGTCGCTATAGCTACAAGGGGCTTGCTGAATAGCAAGGGGTCTGTCGC
>CAZWAD010000015.1:63255-64634 GCA_964631835.1 uncultured Chitinophaga sp. | reverse complement strand
ATAGCTACAAGGGGCTTGCTGAATAGCAAGGGGTCTGTCGCTATAGCTACAAGGGGCTTGCTGAGTAGCAGGGAGTTTGTCGCCATAGCTACAAGGGGTTTGCTGAATAGCAGGTAGTGCGAAGCTGCGGTTTCGAGGGGTTTTTACTTTATAAATCAGAAGCAGGTTAGGTATGAGGCAAAAAAACCGCCCCCGAATACGGAAGCGGTCTTGTTCAACCATTAACCATGAAAAACGTTAGGGTTTTCTCTTAAAACTCCCTCCGCCCGGTGATGGGCCGGTATTTCTTTGCTGGTGGGCAGGCTGCCTGAAATTGTTTGCCGGTGGCTCGGGGCTGCGCATTTGCTGCTGAGGTTGAGTGCTAAAGCTCCGCGGCTGTTCCATGCGCCTCATTTCCTGCTGCGGCTGACGACTGAAATTCCCCGGCTGCTCCGCTCTTTTCATCTCCTGCTTGGGCGGAGGATTAAAACTGCGGGGCTGCTCAGGTCTTTTCAATTCCTGCTGCGGTTGCGGGTTGTAACGCTGCTGTTCTGTCCTGCGCGGTTGCTCCTGAGGTGATGGCTGCGGAATGTTCCGCGGCTGCTCCACTCGTTTAGGTTCGGTGGCTGGCTGAGGCTGAGTGTGCGGTTGCGTACGTTGCTGTTCTTCCCACGGACGGTAATTGTTTGATTGCTGAGGATTGTTACGTTGAACCGGTGCTGTTGAATTGTTTCCCGGGTTACTTCTCTGCGGCTCATTCCGTACTTCCTGCTCGGGTTTCGGCTGATAGGTTTTAGGCGGAACCTGCTGCGTATTAATGTTATTAAGGTCAATATCGGCTGCCCGCGGCTGAACCGGAGCTACAGGATTTTCAGTTTTATCACTTCCACCGGGGGTGTAACGGGGTTTCGCTGACATATCTCTTGAATCTTCGGCAGTGTTGTTCGGATTGGGCTTGGCAACTGTTGCCGGCTTTCTCTCCGCGCTGGCTGCAGTTGGTAAAGGTCTTTGAATACCTTCTTTAGGTATTTCTACGTTATGAATATCTATGTTCGGTTTGGTTGAGGGATTGGCGTTAGGAACCTGCCGGGTAAATGTGGCCGGCTGGTTTGCCGGTGGCTCGGTTCTTCCGTTTTGGCGCCCTCCATGCCCGTAATAGTTGTTGCCGTAATAGTAATTGTTGTAATAATTATTGTAATAGTTGTTATTCCAGTAGTTATTGTAGCCGCCATATCCTCCGCACCATCCGCCATAGCCGTAGTTAAAGGTTGAACAGAAATTGCGGTTGCAGTTGTTCCAGCTATTCCACCCCCAGTTAGGATAGTTCCAGGTGTTGTAATAATATGAGCAACTGTTCCAGCCCCAGTTCCAGTTCCAGTAAGGGTCGAAGAAGGGGTCGT
>CAZWAD010000015.1:0-63155 GCA_964631835.1 uncultured Chitinophaga sp. | reverse complement strand
GAGCAACTGTTCCAGCCCCAGTTCCAGTTCCAGTAAGGGTCGAAGAAGGGGTCGTTGTACCAGGGATTCACCGAAACAATAATTCCCGAATTCCAGCCTCCCCAGCCGAAATAGTAGGAAGGGGTAAACCAATAGCTGTAATAATTCACCCCGTAGTTGCAGGTGTAATATCTGCGCAGGCGTGTGGTGTACCAGAAATCATCGTAATCATCATCGTAATAATTGTTGGTGATATAGGTGTCGCCATTTCTTTGGTATGATTCGGAATAGTCGGGCGAATCGTATTTATAGGCGGGGTTGTCGGAAGGATTTCCGTAGCCATCGGTTCTGTCAGCAGGTTCGTCATATTGCGGTTGTTGCTGCCGCTGAACACCCGGGTCGTTCTTCGGGTCGTAATAAGTATCGTCTTGTGCCGGCACTATTTGAAGTGCACCGGTGAACAGTGCAAGGAGAAATATGATTAACCGTTTCATAGCATTTTGTTTTTTCTGTATGACAAAATTATTCATTGCTGGTTTAACGCGCGCCTGTTTTTAATATTTTAGCGCGCACTTTAACATTGAATAAAACATCGTACCAATAAATTATGGCGAAGGAAATTACAGCGCGTATTAACGATTATTCACAATGGTATAACGACCTCGTCATTAAAAGCGGGCTGGCAGATTATAGTGCTGTGCGCGGCTGTATGGTCATTAAACCTTACGGTTTTGCCCTCTGGGAAAAGATGCAGGAAGCCCTTGATAAAATGTTTAAAAACACCGGCCATGTGAATGCTTACTTCCCGCTATTCATACCTAAAAGTTTTCTGAGCAAGGAAGCTTCGCATGTGGAAGGTTTTGCCAAAGAATGTGCCGTGGTTACTCACTACCGCTTAATCAACGACCCGAACGGAAAGGGGGTGGTGGTTGACCCTTCGGCTAAGCTGGAGGAGGAACTGATTGTTCGCCCTACTTCCGAAACTATTATCTGGAACAGTTACAAAAACTGGATTCAAAGCTACCGCGATTTGCCTTTATTGATAAACCAGTGGGCAAATGTGGTGCGCTGGGAAATGCGTACGCGCTTGTTTCTTCGCACGGCTGAGTTCTTATGGCAGGAAGGACATACGGCTCACTCCACCGAAACAGAAGCAGTTGAAGAAGCGGAAAAGATGCTGAATGTGTACGCCACCTTTGCCGAAGAGTGGATGGCGCTTCCGGTTTTGCGCGGAAAGAAAACCGCCAACGAGCGATTTGCCGGTGCGGTGGAAACTTACTGCATTGAAGCCATGATGCAGGACGGGCAGGCGCTGCAAGCCGGTACTTCGCATTACCTCGGGCAGAATTTTGCCAAAGCATTCGATGTTCAGTTTCTGAACAAAGAAGGAAAGCAGGAATTTGTTTACGCTACTTCGTGGGGTGTTTCTACAAGGCTGATTGGCGCGCTGATTATGGCTCACAGCGATGATGACGGGCTCATTCTTCCTCCTAAACTGGCACCTTTGCAGGTGGCTATTGTTCCCATTGCAAAAGGTGAAGAAGAAATGAAAAAGATTTACGCCAAGTGCGAGCCGCTGATTAAAGAACTGAAGGCGAAAAACATTTCTGTGAAGTTTGACGAGGATGATACCAAGCGCCCCGGCTTTAAGTTTGCCGAATACGAATTGAAAGGCGTACCGGTGCGCCTGGCTATGGGCATGCGCGATTACGAAGCCGGTACTGTGGAGGTAGCGCGAAGAGATACGAAAGAGAAATCATCACAGCAGTTTGATGGCGTGGGCAGCTATATTGAAAAACTTCTTGCCGATATTCAGCAGAATATTTACAACAAAGCAAAAGCTTTCCGCGACAGCCATGTCCGCGAAGCCAATACATGGGATGAGTTTACGAAGCTGATTGAAGAGCCCGGTTTTATTTCCGCACACTGGGACGGCACTTCAGAAACTGAAACCAGAATTAAGGAAGCCACCAAAGCCACCGTTCGCTGTATTCCTCAAGGCAATCCGCAGCAGGAAGGTTATTGCATATTCAGCGGTAAGCCCAGCAAAGAAAGAGTGGTGTTTGCAAGAGCGTATTAGGCGAGCAGTTCTCCGGCTTTGCAACATTTACAACAGGTTTCCGGCATTGGAGTTTTCGGCTTCGTAGGCTTCATCTATTAGCAGGTGGCGGCTGTCGGCAGCCTCGGTGGCGAGAATGTCGCAACGCTCATTATAATGGTGCGCATTGTGGCCTTTTACCCAGTGGAATTTGACGTGGTGTTTCTTATAAGCCGCCAGAAAGCGGAGCCACAGGTCGGGGTTTTTTTTGTTTTTGAATCCTTTTTTCTGCCAGCCGAACAACCATTTTTGGTTTACTGCTTCCACCACGTATTTCGAGTCGGAGTAAATATCTACATCTAATCCATCGCGGTTCAAGGCTTCTAAACCAATAATTACAGCAAGAAGTTCCATACGGTTGTTGGTGGTTTTGCGGAAGCCCTGCGACAGCTCTTTTTCTTTACTGCCGTACTTAAGTATTACCCCGTAGCCACCGGGACCTGGGTTGCCGCGGGCGGAGCCATCGGTATAGATTTCTACTTTGCTCATGTCGGGTAAAAATAAAAATTGAGCTGACTAAGGAAAAAGAAGAAAACCCGAGTAAGTTTTACTCCGTACGCTCTTTCCATCCTCTCCGGTTCAAACTTCTTACACCAGCTAAATAAAAAAGTACACTTTCAAAGGCCCGCTCAGCAATCTTAATATTGACCTCAATAAAACAAACCTTCAGTTTACCAACCCCGGTTTGGTTGATGTGGTAGTAAGGACAGGGGTAAGAAGCGACTGAAAAATTCCCTGTGCTCAGTTTCCTTGCAGGCTCAGGGTGAAAGTTTTTTTAATAAATCCGTTTATTTTCACCCGCCCAAACCAAGCCCTGCATGTCAGTTATTCAAAGCCGCGCAAACGTAAACAGCGAAAGCTACAAGCGCAACTATGCTTTAATGCAAGAAAAAGTTGCCGAGCTGGAAGCCAAACAGAAAGAAGCGCTTTTTCAAGGCGAAGAAAAATATATTGCCCGCACCAAAAAGGCCGGGCGGCTTCTGGCGCGCGAAAGAATAGAGCTGCTCCTCGACCAGGACTCTCCTTTCATGGAACTGCTGCCCTTTGCCGGTTGGGGTATGGATGGCTTCGGCACCGGTGGCACAGTGGTTTGCGGTATTGGCTTTGTCAGTGGGCGGTTGTGCATGGTTAACTCAAACGTAGGCACCATCAAAGGCGGTGCGGTAGATTATGCCACACTTCAAAAAGGATTGCGCATGGGCGAAATTGCTGTGGAGAACAAGCTACCCATGATAAACATGGTTGAAAGCGCAGGCGCTAACTTGCCCGACCAGGCAAAAATTTTCAACTACGGGGGCGCTAACTTCCGCGGCATTACACAGCGCAGTAAAGCAGGGCTGCCTACCGTAAGCATTGTTTTCGGCAGCAGCACAGCCGGTGGCGCTTATGTACCGGGTATGAGCGATTATGTTATTATGGTTAAAAACGAAGCCAAGGTTTTTCTTGCCGGTCCGCCACTGGTAAAAATGGCAACCAACGAAGTTACCGATGAAGAAAGCCTGGGCGGTGCTCAAATGCACAGCACCGTATCGGGAGTTTCCGATTATATGGCTGAAGATGAATTGGACGGCATCCGTATTGCCCGTGAAATAATGAGCAACCTGGGCAGCGAAGTGTTACCCCGAAGAGACGAAGTAAGGGGCGAATTCCCCGAACCCAAATACGACCGCGAAGAAATACTGGGCGTGGTGGCTGCCGATGTGCGCCTGCCTTTCGACCAGCGCGAACTCATTGCCCGCATTGTTGACGGCTCGGAGTTTCACGAGTTCAAGCCGCTTTTTGGCAATACCCTCGTTACCGGTTACGCCAACATTGACGGCTACCGCATCGGAATTCTGGCCAACAACGGAGTGCTCTTTCCCGATGCATCCAACAAAGGAGCGCAGTTTATTCAACTGTGCAATCAGAACAACACCCCTCTGCTATTTCTACAGAATATCACCGGTTTTATGGTAGGCAAAAAATATGAAGAGGAAGGAATGATAAAGCATGGCGCCAAGCTCATTAACGCGGTGAGCAACTCCACCGTTCCTGCTATTACCATTATTACCGGGGCCAGTTACGGGGCAGGTAACTACGCCATGTGCGGTCGCGCCTACAAACCGCGCTTTCTGTTTACCTATCCCAATTCAAAAATTGCAGTCATGGGTCCCGACCAGTTAGCCGGTGTCATGCAAACCATTGGCAGGCAGGCGGCTGAAAAATCGGGAATAAAATACGATGAAGCGCAGGGAAAGGAAATGGCTTCGTACATGGTACAGGAAGCTGAAAAGCAAAGCAACGCCTGGTTTGCCAGCGGACAACTTTGGGATGACGGGGTGATAGACCCGCGCGAAACAAGGAATTACTTAAAGCTGTGTTTGCAGGTTATTTACCAAAACGAATTTGAAGGAGCAAAAGGGTTTGGGGTTTTCAGAATGTAAGAACTCAATACCCTCTCAAAACAATAAGAACACTTAAGGAAAAACTGTTTCCCAGGTGTATAATCATAGAAGGTATATGCGTGTGATCAAAAAAATATTAATAGCCAACCGCGGTGAAATCGCCATCCGTATTCTGCGCACCGCCAAGGAAATGGGCATTAAAACAGTTGCCGTTTACTCCGATGCCGACAGCGAAGCTTTGTTCGCTGTAAACGCTGATGAAGCGGTGTCCATCGGGGGCAATGCTGCCAGCGAGTCGTATTTGGTTCAGGATAAAATTATTGATGCGGCAAAAAGAACCGGTGCCGATGCCATTCACCCGGGTTACGGTTTCCTTTCCGAGAACGCCTCGTTTGCCAGGCGATGTGCCGATGAGGGAATTATCTTTATCGGTCCTTCAGCAGAAGTAATCGGTAAACTCGGATCTAAGATAGCTGCCAAGGAAATTGCCATCGAAGCCGGGGTACCGGTAGTGCCCGGATACAATGGTCATCAGCAGGACATCGCCCGACTGAAATATGAGGCTGAAGAAATAGGTTTCCCGCTTTTGATTAAAGCCAGTGCCGGGGGCGGTGGTAAGGGAATGCGTATTGTAAATTCAGTCGGGGAACTGGAAACCGGTGTGGAGGCTGCAAAGCGGGAGGCAGAAAAAAGCTTTGGTGACGGCAGCCTGCTGCTCGAAAAATATTTTCCGAAAGCCAAGCACATTGAGTTCCAGATTTTTGGCGATGAACACGGAAACTGCTTTCATCTTTTCGACCGCGAGTGCTCCATGCAAAGGCGCTACCAGAAGATAATTGAAGAAAGCCCTTCTCCTTCGCTCGATGAAAACCTGCGCAGCCGTATGGGCGAAGCAGCGGTGGCTATAGCGCGGGCAGTGAAATACACCGGTGCAGGAACTGTGGAATTCCTGCTCGATGAACAAAAGAATTTCTATTTCCTCGAAGTAAATACGCGTCTGCAGGTGGAGCACCCGGTAACTGAAATGGTTATGGGTGTGGATTTGGTGCAAATGCAGATTCTGGCAGCCACCGGTGCAGAAGTGAATTTTGACGAGGACGTGCTTATTCCGCGCGGACATGCCATCGAGTGCCGCATTTGTGCCGAAGACCCCGAAAATAATTTCCTGCCGTCCACCGGAAAAATTCTTTATACCGAAGCTCCTTTTTCTTTTTCCGCACGAGTGGATTCAGGCATTGAAACCGGTGCGGAAGTAAGTGTGTTTTACGACTCCCTCCTCGCCAAACTGATTATTATTGGTGAAAGCAGAAATTCAGCCATTCAAAAAATGGAACATGTATTGGACAACTTCCCCATATTGGGAATAACCACGAATAAGGATTTCCTCAAAGAGCTGCTCCAGAACCCCTCTTTTGCTGACGGCACTTTCGACACCAAGCTGATTGAACGCGAATTTGCCTTGTACAAAAAACTTGTATCTGAAACAGAAATTCATGAAGCAGCTATAGCAGCCCTGGCTTATGATTGGCTGATAAGAAAGGAAGTTGAAAAAACTTCGAATTCATTAAACGGCTGGAGAAATATTTTCTACCAACCTCAGGTTTTTGAAGTGGAATCAAGCACTGGGAAAACAAAACTGGAGTACCGGTACAGGCAGAATGAAACATTCGACATCGCAGCAGGGACAGAAAACTACCGGGCTGAGATTATATTCCGCGAAAATAACCTCATTCTTTTAGATATTAACAAGCACCGGAGCAGGTTTTTTGTAGCAAAGAACGAAACAGAGTTTTTTGTACATCATCCCGGTTCCGTAACTTTCCGGTTAAAAAAGGTTTTGCGTTTCATTGAACCCGGTAACATTGATACAAAAGGCGGATATTGTTCGCCTATGCCAGGTGAAATAGTGAGGGTACTGGTTAAACCCGGTGATAAAGTTGAAAGCGGCAAAGCCCTGGTAGTTATGAATTCCATGAAGATGGAAACCACCATCGAAGCAAACGCTGACGGTGAGGTGGAGGCAATTTTTGTGGCAGAGAAAACGTTTGTGGAGGCTAATACGGTTTTACTAAAAATGAAAGAGTAGCTCTTGTTGCCTGTTTCTCAATTTGCAGATGATGTTGAAGTTCTTTGTTCTCCTTTTTTTTGTTGTTTTTATCTGCAGTCAATACGGATGCAGCCTGGAGGGCCGCGTAACTCGTTCTAACGAAAAATACATGAAGCAGGCACCTTATGATGCTATCATAGTTCCCGGTTACCCGTATCGGGAAGAAAAAAACCGCATACTCTTTCATACTCGAATTTTCTTCGCCAAAGAGCTTTATGAAAAAGGAATAGCCAGGAACATCATTTTTTCGGGGGCGGCAGTAAAAACACCTTACATCGAAGGGAAAATCATGAAAACCTTTGCTGACTCCCTTGGCATCCCTTCGGACCATACGTTTGTGGAAGACAAGGCGCTCCACAGTAATGAAAACACTATTTACGGAACTAAGCTTGCACGTATGTTAGGTTTTAAAAAAATTGCTGTGGCTACTGACCCCTACCAGTTTGCATACATGACTCTTTTGGTTAAGTTCTATACCCCACGTACTGGTATCCTTACTTTTTACCCGAGCCAGATGCCCGATTATAACCAGCCTCTGCCGTTTATTGATTCAACCCAAGCTTATGTCCGGAATTTTGCTCCGGTTGAGTAAACTCACCGAGGCAAATTGTTCTTTTATTCAAAACCATTTCTACTTTAGCTACCATCGAAAATTTGAATTATGCTGTACGCGTCCGAACAAATAACCAACCTCCCTCAGCAAACATTTGCTCATTTGCTGGTTGAAGAAAAAGATCACCTGCTTACACTTACGCTTAACCGCCCCGAAAAGAAAAATGCACTCAACCCGGTTCTGTTTAAGGAGCTGACATACGCATTAAGCTATGCTCACCACACGAGGAACATTTGGGCAGTTGTGATTGCTGCCAAAGGGGATGTGTTTTGTGCCGGTGCCGATTTAAAAGCATTTTCAGGCGAAAGCGAAAAGACAACATCCACCATTCCGGAACCAGAAGAGGAAATTGCAATCGGGAATGTTTTTAATGCTCTGCACAAACCCTGCATTGCGAAAGTCCATGCACCAGTTTATGCGGGAGGTTTTTTAATCATCTGCGGCTGCACGCATGTAATCGCTTCAGCCAATGCCACTTTCAGTTTACCGGAAGTAAAGCGCGGACTGTTCCCTTTCCAGGTTATGCAAAGTATGTTGCAGATTATGCCTCCGAGAACCGTGCTTGATTTTTGCATGCGCGCTAAAACTGCCACAGCAACAGAAGCTGAGAAAATTGGCTTGGTAAGTAAAGTTGCAGAATCAACTCAACTTGATTCAGAAGTTCAGGTATTGGTAAATGAACTTTTCCAATACTCCCCTTCCGCAATCCGGCTTGGGCTTGAAGCATTTGAAGATTTAAAATCAATTCCTGCTGCCGAGGCCCACTTCCACATGAAGCAAATGCTTGGAGAATGTCTTCAAACTGAGGATGCCGCTGAAGGAATGAAAGCGTTTCTTGAAAAAAGGAAACCGGTTTGGAGAGGTTAATTTAATCTTGATACTATATACTAAATAATCAATACTTTTTCATGGCTAAGAAAATTGTAATTACTGCATCACTCACCGGAGTTTTAGCAACACGTGCACAATGTCCGTACATTCCTTACACACCGAAAGAAATTGCAGAAGAAGGGAAACGAGCTGTTGATGCAGGTGCAAGTATTCTTCATATCCACGCCCGTCAGGACAGCGGTGCGCCAGCTTACGATATTGAAACATACCGGCAAATTGGGGAAGAAGTCCGCAGGCTATGCCCGACTGCTATCATCAACTACAGCACCGGTGCTGTTGGCTTATCGAAAGAGGAGCGTATTCAGCACATCACCGCATTGAAGCCGGATATGGCAGCTCTTAACATGGGCTCAATGAACTATGCCATTTACTCACCGAAAGCGAAAGAATTTTATCACGATTTCGTTTTTCAAAATCCTTTTGGCGAAATCAAATTTTATCTTGAAAAAATGAAAGAAGCCGGAACGGTTCCTGAAATGGAAGTGTTCGACAACGGACATATCAATAATGCTTCCCCGCTGATAGATATGGGACTTCTGCAAAAACCTTATGTGTTTAGCTTTGTAATGGGTGTACTGGGAGGGATTCCTATTTCTACAAGAAATCTTTTGCACCAGGCAGCAAGCGTTCCCGAAGGTTCGCATTGGCAGGTAATCGGTATTGGCAGAAAACAATGGCAGGCAATTGCGGCAGCTATTACGATTGATGGAAATATTCGTGCTGGGTTGGAAGACAACTTTTATTTGCCCGAAGGTGAAATGGCAAAGAGCAATGGCGAACTGATTGATGCAGCTGCAAAATTAGTGCGTATGATGGGCAAAGAAGTGGCGAGTATTGAAGAAGCCAGGGCGATGTTGAATAAACCATTGAGTAAATAAGCGGATGAATGTTTCAAGAAAATTTATTTAGAGAAAAGGTGGTACTCATAACCGGTGGCGGCAGTGGGATCGGTTTTGCTATTGCAAAACAACTGCTCCAGTTAGGGGCAATTGTAATCATCTCTTCGCGTAAGGAAGAAAGATTGAAGGCTGCAGTAGAAAAACTTTCTGAGTTTGGTAAAGTGCGTTATGCGGTTCTTGATATTCGTGAAATCGACCAGATTGAACAACTAGCACAAAGCATTAAATCAAACGAAGGCAAGCTGGATATTCTTATCAATAATGCAGGCGGACAATTTCCTTCACCGGTTGAGGATATTTCTTTCAAAGGCTGGAATGCTGTAATCAACAACAATCTGAACGGCACTTTTTATGTTACTCAAACTATGGCAAAACATTTCTTTATTCCCGAGAAGACCGGAAATATTGTAAATATAATAGCCAACATTTATCGCGGATTTCCCGGTATGGCTCATACCGGTGCTGCTCGTGCTGGAGTTGATAACCTGACAAAAACTTTAGCAGTAGAATGGAGCCGGTTTAATATACAGGTAAACGCAGTTGCACCGGGCATTATTAAGTCAACAGGATTGGAGCAATATCCGCCCGAATTCATGAAAGGATTGGAAGACATTATTCCTGCTAAACGACTGGGAACAATTGATGAAGTTGCTTACCTCACTCTTTTCCTTTGCAGTCCCATGGCAAAATTTATTACCGGTGAAACAGTTTACATTGACGGAGGACAGAGGTTATGGGGTGATATGTTTAAAATGTGATTGTCGTGTACCCATATATTAAAGCTCTGCACCTTATTTTTATTGTAACATGGTTCAGCGGTATGTTCTATATCGTCCGGCTGTTCATATATAATGCAGAGTCGTCCTTAAAACCTGAACCCGATAGGAGCATTCTTCAAAATCAATTTAATGTAATGATAAAACGCCTTTGGTATGGTATAACCTGGCCTTCGGCAATACTCACACTTGTATTCGGAGGGTGGATGTGGTACTTACTCAACTCTTTACCAAACTGGCTTGCTGTTAAATTAATTTTAGTGGTTGGCTTGTATGTTTATCATTTTTCGCTTCATAGTATTTTCACGCAGCAAATGTCTGGTGAATTTAGGTTTACCTCGCAAAATTTACGAATATGGAACGAAGTGGCAACAATTTTTTTAGTGGCTATTGTAATGCTTGCCGTGGTAAAACAAGAATTAAGTTTTATATGGGGCCTTGCAGGGCTTCTGCTTTTTATAGTTGCACTCCTCAGCGCAATACGCATTTACAAATTAGTTCGCAGGTAAATTAGTTCCAAAGATTTTTAGAATCTGTTTCAGCGTGATTTACATAAAAGCAAAATGTTTCCACCCAGTCGGCAGAAGTATTAAGGCAGAGTACCCGTTCAAATACCTCACCCCCGTTACCTATAAAAATTTCTTTTCCCCGTTCATCCATTTCTTCGAGTGTTTCGAGACAATCAGCTACAAATGCAGGACATACAACGAGTAACCTTTTTACTCCCTGTTTTGGCAAGGTTTCGAACATTTTATCGGTGAAGGGCTGTATCCATTTATCGGAGCCAAGGCGCGATTGGAAAGATATCTTTACTTTAGACGAATCGAGGTTCAATTTTTCTGCAACAAGTTTAGTGGTGGTTTTCACCTGGTGTTTGTAGCATGTTTCCCATGCAAGTGATGGCATTTCACAACAACTGTCCGAACTGTAACAATGTGCTTTCGTTGTATCCGATTTTTTCAAGTGCCGGATGGGCAATCCATGGTAGCTGAACAAGTAAGCATCAAAATCATGTTGGGTAAGGTGCGATTCAATGGTTTTAGCGAGAGAAGAAATAAAAGCCGATTCATTGTAAAATGGTTTTAACACTTTAAATCGAATATCCTTCCGCTCTGCGCGAATGCTGGTTTTAACATGTTCAAGAGCAGTTTCATAAGAACTCATAGCATAATGAGGATACATAGGCGCAAGTAAAATTTCCTCAAGATGGTCCGTTTGGTTTTCGAGTTCGCTCAGGGCATGCATGGGAGTAGGGTTTTGGTAGCGCATAGCAACAGCAACGGGCAGGTTGACTTTTTTACGAACCAATGTTGCAAAGTCTTCGGTAATAACTTTTAGAGGTGAGCCCTTATCTGTCCATATTGTTTTGTAAGCAGCTGCTGATTTAAGGGAACGGAACGGGACAATAAAACCTTTCACTATAATATGTCTCAGCAGGGCAGGCATGTCGATGACGCGCTCATCAAGCAAAAACTCGTTTAAGTATTGGCGCACATCTTTTACAAAATAGCTGTCGGGCGAGCCAAGATTAATAATGATGAGCCCTTGTCTATTTTTGACCATAAGCGCGAAAATGCTCTGAAATCGTTCAAAACAAAGCTTATGATAAGCAGTTTTGTCATAGAATTGTCATTTTTTTTGGAAATTGGATTCTTAACAAGAAAGAGGGAATTAGAAAAATATATTTGCGCCCGTTTTAAAAATCAGCGGTAGTAGCATGAAGGATTATGATATTGGATTGGTGGTAGTGGGCGTAAATTATAGGAAAACGGCTCTCGAGATACGGAATAAATTTGCCCTTACAACTGAGAACATCAGGCATGTTTACGAAGATACTTCATATACGAAGCCCGGAGATTTTTTTATCCTTTCCACCTGCAATCGCACTGAAATTTATGGTATAACAAGGCAACCGGCTGAACTACTTCGATTATTTACTCAATACAGTCATGCCACCGAAGCGGAAGTAAGCGATTATACCTTTATTAAAACCGGTGATGAGGCCATCAAACATCTTTTCCATGTATCATCAGGGCTCGATTCTCAAATTCTGGGCGACTACGAAATCATTGGACAACTGAAAAATGCATTTGTATTATCAAAAGCACACCACTTCACCAGCGGGTTGATGGAAAAGTTGGTGAATGCTGCTTTGCAGGCATCGCGTCAGGTACGAAACCGCACTTCTATTTCCGATGGAACAACCTCTATTTCCTATGCAGTTATTCAGTTGCTTAGAGAAGAAATAAAAGGGGAGCAGGCGTTGAACATTTGTTTGTCGGGATTGGGTAAAATCGGGATTCTTACTCTTAAAAACCTGAAACATTATTTGCCTCAACATAAAATTACCCTCATTAACCGCAATGAACTGAAGGCAGAAATGACAGCATATGAATTTGAAGTGGGGTTTGCCAAGCTCGAAAAGCAAAATGACGTTTTGAAGAAGGCTAACGTGTTGATTGTGGCTACAGGTGCCGATCATCCTATCATTACTAAGCATGAAATTGAATCAGGTGATATCAGTTTGATTTTTGACCTTTCTGTTCCTTCCAATGTTAGTGCTGATGTGAAAGATATCCCCGGCCTGAAGACGTATGATATTGACGGTTTGTCACAAATCGTTAATAAAACCTTAAGGAAGCGCGAAAAAGAGATTCCACTCGCGAATAGAATAATCGAAGAACACTTCAACGAGTTCAAGGAATGGGAGAAACGCAGGAAGCTTTACAGAACGAAATCTGAATCCTGATTTTTATTTGGCGGCAGATGAACCACTTCACCGGTGAAAAACAATACTCCTATAAGAATAGCCACCCGAAACAGCCCTCTTGCTTTGTGGCAAGCCAATACAGTAAGGAGAAAGCTCGAAGCTAACGGCTATGCTTGCGAATTAGTTCCCATTGAAAGCACCGGAGATATTCAATTGACCCAGCCGATTTACGCGCTTGGTATTTCCGGGGTGTTTACCAAGCAACTTGATACGGCTCTTCTCAATAACCAGGCGGACATAGCCGTTCATTCGCTCAAGGATGTTCCTACACAGTTGGCTGAAAATCTTTTCCTCGTGGCAACCCTTGAGCGCGGAGCTTATGAAGATGTGGCTGTTGTGAAGAGCCAAAAGGTTTTGGAAAGTGATTCGTCAGGGTTTACAGTTGCTTCAAGCAGTCTGAGGAGAAGAGCACAATGGCTGGCAAAATATCCGAAGCACGAGCTAGTTTCCATTCGAGGCAATGTGCAAACCCGTTTGAATAAGTTTGAAGAAGCTGAAAACATTGATGCTGCGATTTTCGCTAAAGCAGGTTTAGAACGATTGGGTCTGCTCAATGATAATGTCATTACGCTTTCGTGGATGCTTCCGGCACCGGCACAAGGAATTATCGGAATTGTTTGCAAAGAAGATGATAAAGTGATGCAGAATGTATGTGAAGAAATAAATCACCGTGAAACTTCCATTGCTGGTTTTACCGAAAGACAATTTTTGCAAACGCTGATGGGAGGATGTTCTGTGCCAATTAGTGCTTTGGCTATTGTTTCAGAAGAAAAGATTGAATTTGAAGGGGCTATTCATGCTTTTGATGGAAGCAGTAAGTTTTCTGTTCAACGTTCGATGGAATTGTCCCAATGGGAGAATGCGGGTAAAGAATGTGCGGAAGAGTTATTACAACAGGCTGGTATGAAAGAATTGCTTGAAGAAATAAGAAACAAAAAATGGAATGAAGACCCTGCTATCCACTAAGCTTCTTGAGCAAGAAATGTTTGACTACGCGCGAAAACTGGACATGGATTTGAGCTGTGTAGAATTTATCAAGGCACAGTCAATTGATTTTGACTTATCGCGGACGAGTTTAGCCACCCTTGATTCAGCAGCTTTCACAAGTTCTAATGCTGTGAAACATTTTCTTGAAAGGAGAGGAGCAAAGAAGTTTTTGAACGGGAAGAAAATATTCTCAGTTTCAGGAAAAACCAAAGCGGATTTGGAAAAAGCGGGGATCAATATTTCTGTTTCCGGTGATAATGCCGAAGAGCTTGCCGAAAAAGTTATTGTACAGGGAGAAGTGAAATCTGTTATTCACGTTTGCGGAAATAAGAGTTTGAATGTGTTGGAATCCAAATTGACGAAAGCTGCAATTCGCTATGTGCCATTTGTAGTTTACGAAACGGTTATTCAAGAACAGCCACGACTTAAGGAATCGTTCGATGCTATATTGTTTTTCAGTCCTAGCGGCATAGAAAGCTTATTAATGAAGAACGATATTGAAACGAACACACTGTGTTGCTGTATAGGGGAGACGACTGCATCAGCATTAAAGATCAGAAAGCCGAATGTGGAAGTCGTTGTCCCCGTAAATCCCACGCCCGAAGCAATGATTGATGCCATAGCGGGGTATTTTACTCATCAAAACCTGAATCGTGAGTCAACTGAAAAATGATTTGTTGCTAAAAGCCTTAAGAGGAGAAGGCGTCCCGCGTCCGCCTGTGTGGATGATGCGCCAGGCTGGACGTTACCTGCCTGAATACATGAAGCTGCGTGAGAAATATGATTTCTTCACCCGTGTTCAAACTCCTGAGCTTGCTTGCGAAATCACTTTACAACCTATTGATATTATCGGGCCTGACGCTGCAATTATTTTTTCTGATATACTGGTAATACCGCAAGCGCTTGGAGTGGAAGTGCTATTAGAAGAAGGCAAAGGTCCCTGGCTGCCGAAAACGATTTCATCCCAAGCTGATATTAACACCTTACAGGTAAACGAAGCTGTCGAGCGACTTAATTATGTATACAAAGCAATATCTCTAACAAAGAAGGAGCTAAACGGTAAGGCTCCTTTAATTGGCTTTGCCGGTGCTCCTTTCACTATTCTTTGCTACATGGTCGAAGGCAAGGGCAGCAAAACGTTTGATAAGGCCAAACAGTTTTGCTTTACACAGCCCGCATTAGCACACGAGCTACTGCAAAAGATTACCGATGTAACCATCGCGTATCTCAAACAACAAGTGAAAGCCGGTGCTGATTGTGTGCAGGTATTTGATAGCTGGAGCGGAATGCTTTCTACTCATGATTTTGCAAAGTTCGCATTGTCTTATCTCATACGGATTTCTGATGCCCTCAGTCCGCTGTGTCCTGTTATCCTCTTTCCTAAAGGAAGCTGGTATGCATTGAAGGAGCTGAGTGAAACTTCTGCCTCTGCCATCGGGGTGGACTGGACTATCACACCTTCATTCGCACGAGAACAGACTTCCAATAAAATTACTTTGCAAGGCAACTTCGACCCATCTAAATTACTAATGGCGCCAAAAGAAATTCAGAAAGTAGTGAGAAAGATGATTGATGAATTTGGTGTGCAGCGATACATTGCCAATCTCGGGCATGGTATTTTACCGAACATCCCGGTGGAGAATGCGAAAGCATTTGTTGATGCCGTCAAAAATTATCCGAACTGATGAGAACGGAATTTTCGATTTGGATAAAAGAATTTCAAAATTCTATTTGCAATGAAGTGGAAAAGGCAGATGGGAAAGAAAAATTTATTGAAGATAAATGGACACGTCCGGAAGGTGGCGGAGGAGTAACGCGTGTAATTCAAAACGGTAAAGTGTACGAGAAAGGCGGAGTTAATACTTCAGAGGTGTACGGAAAGCTCACACCGCTCATCCGTGAGCAACTGAAAGTGGAAGGCGAAGAATTTTTTGCCTGTGGTATCTCCCTGGTTATTCATCCTTTTAGCCCTGTAGTTCCAACAGTTCATGCCAACTTCAGGTATTTTGAGGTATATGATAAAGGCAAGAACGTAATTGATGGATGGTTTGGCGGTGGAGCTGATTTAACCCCGTATATTCTGTTCGAAGAAGATGCAAAACATTTTCACCAGGCGTTCAAAAAGAGCTGTGATAAGTTCGGGGACGATTTGTATCCGAAGTTTAAGATGCAGTGCGATAACTATTTTGTGAATCACCATCGCAATGGAGAGCGAAGAGGTATTGGTGGAATTTTCTACGACTACCTGAAGCCTTCACCGGCTTTCACAGCCGAACAATTGTTTGAGTTTTCAAAATCAAACGGAGAAGCTTTTATTAATGCCTATCTTCCTATTGTTGAACGTAAGAAGCAACTCCCATTTACCGAACAACAAAAACATTGGCAACTGATTCGAAGAGGCAGGTATGTAGAGTTTAACCTAATTCACGATCGCGGAACTCTGTTCGGTTTGAAGAGCAATGGAAGGACTGAAAGTATTTTAATGAGTTTACCTTTGAACGTTCGCTTTGAATACAACTATCAGCCTAAGCCTGATTCAGAAGAAGAAAAGCTGCAGCGGGTGTTGATGAAACCCGTTGAATGGATATAATCATATGAACAAAAGAAACAGAACTCACCGTCAATCTTTTGCCATCCGCGAGATGGTAGCAGAAACTATTATCACTTCCAACGACTTTATCGTTCCTCTTTTTGTAATGGAAGGTAAAAATGTAAAAGAGGAAATCTCTTCCATGCCCGGTTACTACCGCTTGAGCCTCGACAACCTGAAGAAAGAAGTGAAAGAACTTTGGAGTTTAGGATTAAAGAGTGTGCTGTTGTTTGTTAAGGTATCTGATAAACTAAAGGACAACAAATGCTCTGAAGCGCTCAACAAAAAAGGATTAATGATTCGCGCTATTCAAGCCGTGAAGGAAGCGCAACCGGGAATGTGCGTAATGACCGATGTTGCGCTCGACCCTTTTTCTGCTCACGGACATGATGGTTTAGTGAAGGGCACGGAAATACTAAATGATGAAACAGTAAAAGTGCTATCAGAAATGAGTGTGCTCCATGCAGGTGCCGGTACTGACTTTGTTGCTCCTTCCGACATGATGGATGGAAGAGTAGCTGCTATTCGCTCTGCTTTAGAGAGAAATAACTTCACCAAAACAGGCATCCTCTCTTACAGCGCCAAGTATGCTTCATCTTTCTATGGTCCTTTCAGGGATGCGCTGGACAGCGCACCGGGTTTCGGTGACAAGAAGACTTATCAGATGGATTTCAGAAACAGACGAGAAGCCATCAAAGAAGCTTTGGATGATGTTAGCGAAGGAGCAGATATCGTAATGGTAAAACCTGCCGGTGCTTATCTCGATATTATCCGCGAAGTGAAGAACACCGTTCACGTACCGGTTGCTGCTTACCAGGTGAGCGGTGAGTATGCTATGATTAAAGCTGCATCACAAAGAGGTTGGCTTGATGAAAAAGCTGCTGTTATCGAATCTCTCACTTCTATCAAGCGTGCCGGTGCTGATTTAATTGCGTCTTATTTTGCAAAGCAATTTGTAAAAGGTATTTGAGCATGGGTTATCCTTCGAGCGAAAAGTTGTTTTCCGATGCTCAACTCCATATCCCCGGTGGTGTCAATTCCCCCGTGCGTGCATTCAAACAGGTGGGCGGCACTCCTCTGTTTATGAAGCGCGCTGATGGCGTATATATGTTCGATGCTGATGATAATCGCTACATCGATTACATCAACAGCTGGGGGCCGATGATACTTGGGCACAATCATCCGAAAGTTGTTGATGCGGTGCAGCAGCAGGTGAGGACTGCCATTTCTTTTGGCGCTCCCACTGCACTGGAAGTTGAAATAGCAAAGCTGATTAAGAGTATGGTGCCAAACATTGACCTCGTGCGCATGGTCAACAGCGGCACCGAAGCTTGCATGAGTGCTGTTCGCCTGGCGCGGGGCTTTACCGGCAAATCAAAAATCATCAAGTTTGAAGGGCACTACCACGGACATGCCGATATGTTTCTGAAAAAAGCAGGCAGCGGTGTGGCTACGCTCGGTATTAAACAGGAAGGCGGCATTCCTAAAACGGTAACCGATGACACCATCGTTATTGCATTCAATG
This sequence comes from uncultured Chitinophaga sp., assembly GCA_964631835.1. Taxonomy (GTDB): domain Bacteria; phylum Bacteroidota; class Bacteroidia; order Chitinophagales; family LD1; genus Bog-950. Next base: position 45,536 of record CAZWAD010000015.1, on the reverse strand, counting down.
ATTTTGCTGTTCTGGAGAAAACGGTTTCTGAGTTCAAAAATGAATTAGCCGCCATCATCGTTGAACCGGTTGCAGGTAACATGGGATGTGTGCCACCCATGGAAAGCTTTCTGGAGTTGATGCGCAAACTGTGCTCTGATAACAGCATCGTCCTGGTATTTGACGAAGTGATGACCGGTTTCCGTTTGGCAAAAGGCGGGGCACAGGAACGCTTGAATGTTTGGGCAGATTTAATCACGTTCGGGAAAGTGATTGGTGGTGGTTTACCGGTTGGCGCTTTCGGAGGGAGAAAGGATATCATGAGCCATATTGCTCCGCTCGGTACTGTTTACCAGGCAGGTACGCTTAGCGGAAATCCCATTGCTATGAGCGCAGGTTTTGCCACGCTTTCGGTATTGAATGACGATGCTTCTATTTATAGAGCGCTGGAGGTTAAAGGTGAAAGATTGAAAAGAGAAATTCATGAAGTGTTCGTTGCCAATAAAATCCCTCATGTTATCAATCAAATGGGTTCTATGATTAGCGTTCATTTCTGCGACAATGAAGTAACTGACTTTGAGAGCGCTGCAAAAGGCAACAACGACACCTGCAAAAAGTTCTTTCACCACATGCTTTCTAATGGCATCTATCTTCCTCCATCTGCGTTCGAAACATGGTTCTTATGTGCGGCACTAAGTGAAGACGATTTGCAGAAAACAATCGCTGCCTGCAAATCTTTTACAGTATAGAAAAAGGAAAAGAGTTTAAGTTCCCACCAATTTCATCCTCAGCGTAAAATCACCAAACGACTCCTGCTCGTTTCGCTGTGTGGCATATAAGTGAAGCACCGGGGAAAGTTCAGCCAGATTACTGATGACTTCCTCATCAATACTTATGGCAGGCAATAGTTCGAACATCAGTTGAAAGTGTTTTTCTTGTCTCCCTTTTAATATCATAATAAAAATTGGAGAAATGACGAGCACTCTTATTTACATCCCTGAAATAGCGGCAGTTACTTTGCTCTTAGAGTCAGTCTATCTTTTGCTGAAGAATGTGGAGGTATTCAGGCGACAAAATTTGGAGGGTAAACTATTTCTGAAAAATGAGTAACTACCTTACTCAAACTTACCTTACCAGGATTCTCCGCTTCTTTAAGTGCGGTCACGAATGCCATATCCTCTATTACATCGACAGAAATGATGGATACGTTTTTCTGCTATATCTTCATTCAGCAAATGTAGAGTTCTATTCATTATTAGAAAAGAAAAAATGGGAGAACGTTTGCGTTGATGTATTTTCCGATCGTTAATCTGCCAATTTGGTTTAGTTACTTTCACTTTAATAATAAAGTCCTTCCAATAGGTATTTTCTTTTTTGTTTGTTTCGAGGTAACTCTTTCACAGGCAAGGATGTGGACGTGGATGAAAGGGGATACTAAAGCAAATGTATTTGGGGAATTGTTTCGTTAAAGGAATTCCTTCAACTTTTAATGAACCAGCTTCACACTAGGTTTGTGCACTATGGACCGATACCACTGGTGATTTCTGGATTAATGGTGGAACGTTCATATACGTGGGCGTATATTTCTACTCAAAGAAAGTGAACTAAAATAACTAATGAATCCGCTCCAGTTTTTGGTGATAAAGGCCTTTCCAATTATCATAATCAACCCCCTAAAGAGCGAGGTTAAGTGGCATTTATAGATAGAGATGGAAAGTGTTGGATATTTGGAGGAATATTGAGTTCTAAAGCTTATAAAACTTTATGGAAATACAACATTGATACCCTTTGTGTACTAGATTTGACCGGCATAAGTGTTTTGGAAGAAGATGAATTGGTAAATATTTATCCCAACCCCACCGCTGTGGGCAAATGGATAATAGTTGTGGGTGACAACCTGCTTGGCGGCACTGCCGAGGTGTTTGATGTAAACGGCAGGGTGGTGTTTACATCCGTCATCGGTCATCGAACATCGGTCATTTCTCCCGATGTTCCCAAAGGGGTTTACCTGCTTCGGATAAGTTCTTCAAAAAGCAGCTCGGTGAGAAAGCTGGTGAGGATGTAGTTGCGATTCCATAACCGTTTGTTTTTTCTATGTTTGAAACCGCAACTAATACGTGGCTAAATTTTTTCACTTACCGGTTTTGCTTGTGCTTTGCCTCGGTGCATTTCGTGCAGGGGCGCAAATTCATAACCCGAAGCGCTTACCTTACACCTGGAAAACAGATACTACAAAACATACGGTAAGCTATGCTCAGCTAACCATAGCTGCCGCAAAAGATGAAATTCAAACGCTCGGCTTTCCTGAATTTATTACCCGGAACGATTCGTTTTACAACTATTACGAGTTTGAACCCGCCATTGTGGTCAACTTTGGCGGTGAAGCGTGGGCGTATCCGCTTAGTATTCTTACGCTGTATGAACTGGCAAACGACAGCGTGGGCGGCAAACAGATTATGGTTACCTTCTGCCCCATGTGCAATGCGGCTTTGGTATATAACCGGCAAGTAAAATCAGCAAAAGACGAAAGGTTGCTCACCTTCGGCATCTCCGGTTTGCTGATGCACAACGACATGGTGATGTACGACCACGAAACCGAAAGCTGGTGGGAACAACTGATGGGTGCGGGCATAGCAGGTGAGTACTCAGGTGTTGAAATGAAGATGCTGCCCGCCCTGCTTATTTCGGTGAAAGATTACTTCGACCGGTATCCCGATGGGAAAATACTTTCACCAGTGCCTATGAATATGTACCTGAAGACCCATGCGCACCGCCCGTTTCATCATCTGGAACACAGCGGACATTTGTCGCGCAAATATTACCTGCCCGAAAAGACCGATCCGCGGCTGCCGCCACAGGAACATGTTCTTGACATTCGCGTAGAAGGTCACGACCGCATTTATCCTTTTCATGCGCTGGCAAAGCAGCAGGTGGTAAACGAAACCGTGGGCAAATCACCACTGGTTATCTTCTATCATGACGAAACGGTGAGTGTGCTCGACAAGGATAACCTCGCCAAAGCCAAACGCACTGGGAGCGCCACTGCTTTTGAAAGTAAACTGAACGGAGTTACTTACATTTTCCGCAAGTCGGGCGATTATTTTGTTGATGCTCAGACCGGTTCCGTTTGGGACATTACAGGTTATTGCAGAGAAGGAACTTTGAAGGGGCAGCAATTAGGCATGTTGCCGCAAAGCAATCACTTTGCTTTTGCTTATCTCGCCTTCTTTCCTAATGCAGAAATATTCGGGCAATAGAAGAACCAAATTTCTTTCTTTATTTATCTCTGCTTCTTTGTGTTCTCTGCGTGAAATGTATTTTTGAGATGACTTGTAAATAAAAACCTCCACAAAACTTCCGCACCGTGAAATATTTTAAGCTCATTCTTTCGCTGACAATAACTATTGCACTTGTTTACTTTCTAAACACTAAGCACGGCATAGCTCCGCCTTTTGCCAAATTCCTGAATCCCTTTTCCGGTTTCTGGCAAAATGCAGAAGATGTAAAAGGCATGAAAGACTATGAGATGAACCTTATCGGTCTACGGGAAGAAGTAAAAGTTTATTTTGATGAGCGGCTCGTTCCGCATGTGTTTGCAAAAAACGATGAAGACCTCTACTTTATGCAAGGATACATTACCGCCAAGTACCGTTTGTGGCAAATGGAAATTTCCACGCATAATGCAGCGGGGCGCGTATCAGAAATTGCCGGTGAAAAAACTCTGGAAGTTGACAGGCTCATGCGCAGAATAGGTATGGGTAACGGGGCTGAGAATGCGCAGAAGTTTATTGAGCAGGATAGTTTTTCGCAAAAGCTGCTCCTCGCGTATTGCAATGGAATAAATACTTACATCAAAACGCTGAAACCGAAAAATTACCCCGTTGAATACAAACTGCTGGACTATGCTCCCGAAGAATGGCAGCCCATTAAAGTCGGCTTGTTGCTGAAGAACATGGCTAACATGCTTTCGGTTTTTGAATACGATATTGAGAACTCAAATTTTGTTGCCAAGTATGGAAATGAAGAGTTCCGAAAACTATATCCCGATTTTATTGCTGATGAAGACCCGATTATTCCTATCGGAACCAAGTGGGATTTCGGAATGCAGAATGCGAAGGCAAATACTAACTCGCAATCGGCAATGCGCAATGCGCAATCCGAAATATTTACAAACATCATTTCAAAACCCGATGAAATAACCGGCTCAAACAACTGGGCTGTAAGCGGCAGCAAAACAAAAAGCGGCAAACCCATTCTTTGCAACGACCCGCACCTGCGCTTGTCGCTTCCTTCTATTTGGTACGAAATGCATCTTGTTTCTCCGAACATGAATGTTTACGGTGCTACTCTTCCCGGCTCACCGGCAGTAATCATCGGCTTTAACGATTCTATTTCGTGGGGAGTAACCAACGGAGGAAGAGATGTGCGCGACTGGTATAAAATAAAATTCAAAGATGCTTCGCGCAGCGAATATGAATGGAATGGCCAGTGGTTGAAGTCGGAAAAGAGGATTGAGAAATATGTTGTTCGCGGTAAAGGTGTGGTGTACGACACCGTGGTTTACACCAAATACGGACCGGTAGTATTTGATGAAAGTTTTGGCAAAGCAGAGAGCAGCAGAAACTTAGCTATGAGTTGGGTGGCGCATTTGCCTTCCAATGAATTCAAGACTTTTTATGGATTTAACACCGGCAAGAACTATGATGATTACATCAACGCGCTGAATTATTACGCTTGTCCTGCTCAGAATTTTGTTTTTGCTTCACGCAGCGGTGATATTGCTATTAAGGAGCAAGGGAAATTCCCTATTCGCGACAAAGCCACCGAGCAGGGAAAATATTTAAGCGATGGAAGTTCTGATAAAGACGATTGGAAAACTTTTATTCCTTACGAAGCAAATCCGCATATCAAAAACCCGGAGCGCGGCTTTGTGAGCAGCGCGAACCAGCATCCGACCGATTCTACTTACCCATATTACTATCCCGGGGTAGGTGTTTACGAAAATTACCGCAACCGGAGGATTAATCAACTGCTGGCCGAAGGAAAGGATATTGATGTTGATTTTATGAAGAAATTGCAGAACGATAATTTTAATCTACATGCTAAAGAAGCAGTGCCCGTTCTGCTTTCGCTACTCGACCAATCAAAGTTAGATGCAGGTGAAAAGAAAATCGCGGATGAAATCGGCAAGTGGAATTTTTTCAATAACCCGAATGAAGTAGCACCGGTTTACTTTGAAATATGGTGGAATGAATTACGCAAAATGCTTTGGGATGAAATGCTGGACAAATCAGTTCCGATGAAGCAGCCGAACTTTTATGTCACTGTTCAGTTTCTGAAAAATGATAGCACCTCGCAGTTTTACGACAATGCTTCCACACCTGAGAAGGAAGCCAGAGGAGATATAGTGCTTAGTTCATTCCAACGGATTAAAGACACTTTAGCAGAAAAAGAATTTACCGAAGTCAGCGAGCCGTATGGTGATGATGAAACTTCAAAGAAGGAAGATTTGAATCCGCACGACTGGGGTACTTATAAAGACACCAAAATTACCCACCTTGCTTTGCTTGAGCCTTTCAGCGTTCATGCATACAATGGCGGCAACCTCGGAATTGTAAATGCCACTAACTCTACCAACGGACCATCATGGCGAATGATTGTGGATGAAGGAGCTATGAAGGGTTACGTAGTTTATCCGGGCGGGCAATCAGGAAATCCCGGAAGTAAATTTTATAACACGGGTATTAAGCCCTGGGCAAATGGTGAATACTTTGAAGCCAACTTTATTAAAACCGGTGAAGAATTGGGTGAGAAAAAGTTATTTGTAAGCACCTTTAAACCTTAAATCATGAGAAACTTCTTTTTATCACTGCTGCTTACTGCTGCCTTATCTTTCATACTGCAATTGTTTCTGCCCTGGTGGATTATAGCTCCGGTAGCTTTTTTCTTTGGCTGCTTTTTCATTCAAAATCCATTGCCGTCATTCCTTTCGGGTTTCTTAGCTGTTTTTTTGTTATGGACGATTTACGCATTCATACTTTCATCTTCCAATGAAAATATACTGGCAACAAAAGTTGCCAACCTGCTTCCACTGAAAGGAAGTGTAACTGCTTTGCTTCTTGTAACCGGAGTTATCGGAGGCTTGGTTGGTGGATTTGCCGCACTGAGCGGAAATCTGGCTGCTAAACTCAATCAGAAATAAGAGCAGAAATTCTGCGTGGCTTTTACATACCATACAAATCCCGTTTTCTTTGTTTCAAACATAGCAGCACAGCCCAGGTGCGAGAAGTCGTTGCTAAGCATCGTTTTTTTATGTGGCGGTGAATTCATCCATGCTTCCGTAATTTTATCGGCAAGTTGCAGATAAGTTAAAGGAGATAATTCAACCATGCTGCTTGTGGTAATATTTTCCCCGGTACTTTTCGGCTTAGGTATAAACAAACGAATCCGGTTTTCAGGCAACCGGAGTTTGGGAGTCCGGTTATTGTAGTGGCTCAGAAACTTCTTTTCTATCATCTGGTGTGTATGAATCACAGCCACGTTTCTAAGCTCCGCTGAAAAAGTGAGCGGCTTTAGTTTTCTTTCTTCTCTCCATTTATTAGTTGAAAAGAAGACTGCCGCATTAAGCAAATGCATGTCGTAGTTGCTGGTATGGATGGCTTCATTCGCTTCTTTCAGTTTAGCGAAACTTTTCCAATTGTGTTCATCATAAACTTTCTGCTTGAAGTAGGATTCTTTTTGGAAGAGAGCAATTTCCCTTAAAAACTTTTCACCAGAATCGGGTAAAGCAAGAATAATTAAACAGAAAAGAACTGTTTTCATGTTATTAGTAAAACGCTAATTTCGGTTTTAAATTTTCAACCATGAATGAATCTGTTTATTCAGAAATAGAAAATCTACAAAAAGAAATAGAAGCTAAACGCCAGCAAATTCTTGAGTTGAGGAAAAAAACTGAATTAGAAGAAGTGAAAGATTATGCACTAATAGACTGGAACGGAAATGATGTGCTTCTCTCTTCTTTGTTTGATGAGCGGGAAGAACTGCTGGTGATTCACAACATGGGTAAGCGTTGTCTCTATTGCACTTTGTGGGCTGATGGATTTAACGGGTCGGTTCTTCCTCTTAACGACCGCATGCCATTCGTAGTTGTTTCGCCTGATACACCCGGAGTTCAAAAAGAATTTGCAGAAAGCCGCGGATGGAAATTCAAGATGTTATCCGCTAGTGAAACTACATTCACTAAAGATTTGGGATTTGAGCCGCAGCCGAAACAGTATTGGCCGGGCGCTTCGGCTTTAATAAGAAAGGATGGGAAAATTTACCGCACTTCTTATGACCATTTTGGCCCAGGCGATTACTACTGTTCTGTTTGGCATTTGTTTGATTTATTTCCGAAAGGAGATAATGAATGGAAGCCGAAGTATGAATACACTCGTTAAATCAGGTGTTTTATTTTCTTGGTATGAACACTTTCAGGTGCAAAAGCGAAGTTTTGATTTTTATTTTTAACGTTATATTGTAAACATTATGGCAAGCGTTTTAGATAAATGGGAGCCCCCGGTTTTAGACAAGCCGGATTACTACCATACTGTAAAGTTTGTTTACAAGCATATCGAATTCCACATATCGGAAGATGAAGCTTATGCGATTTTGAATGCCTTTATCGAAAAGTGGGATGAGTCGGCAGGCCAGATGATTGATGAGAAAGTCCTGACTGGCCATGTGGTGGAACAACTGCGCAATAATTTCGATGTAGTCATGTCGCGCGAAAAAATTCATCGGGTTGTTCAGCTTATCCTCGGATATCTCCATGCTACCGGACATTTTTATCAGCAGGAGGTCAGAACGATTAAAATGAAAACGAGTCGTTAGTGAGCAAACTTCAGGCTTGGTTTTATGCATTCCGGTTACGGACTTTGCCCTTGGCTTTTTCTTCAATCATAACCGGGAGTTCCATTGCTTTCATTGACAACCGTGAAAATTTCAACTGGCTTGTATTTGCGCTTTGTATTCTGACAACTTTATTTCTTCAAATTCTTTCCAACCTAGCTAATGACTATGGTGATAGTGAAAAGGGAGCGGATAATGATGAGCGGATTGGTCCGAAAAGAGCTGTGCAAGCAGGAATGCTTACACCCGGTGAAATAAAAGCGGGTATTTTTCTAACGGTTATTTTGTGTTTGGTTTCTGGTTCATTTTTGGTAAGGGAAGCCACCAAAGAATTGCACTTAGGTATGAGTGTTTTCTTTTTTGTGTTGGGCTTAGGTGCTATTGCTGCAGCAATTAAATATACAGTTGGCAAAAGCGCTTACGGTTATATGGCTTTGGGTGATGTGTTTGTCTTTCTGTTTTTTGGAATAGTAGGTGTGTGCGGAAGTTATTATCTGCTCTCTCACCAAATCAAGTTCTCGGTTTTACTTCCGGCAATTTCTATTGGTGCATTTTCGGCCGCGGTTTTGAACCTCAACAACATGCGCGATTACGAAAGCGATATGAAAGCCGGAAAAACTACTTTGGCAGGAAAACTGGGAATACAAAAAGCGAAACAATATCACACCACCATAATCATTATCGGGTTTATGGCAAGCATAGTTTATGTGTATGTGAACATGATTTCCATGTTTCAGTTCCTGTTCATTATTACTTTGCTTTTATTCCGCAAGCATGTAAACCGTGTTCAGGAAATTGAGGAGTTGCGGGAATTCGACCCGCACTTGAAGCAGCTTGCGCTTTCAACCTTTATTTTTTCAATTGTGTTTGCCGCGGGAGTTATTGTTGGAAGTGCAGTCTGAAAAGAAACTTTAAATCCAATTAGAGTTCTGACCCGGAAAAAGTCAGCGGCAATAAATCTTTCACCGAACCCACCGAATGAACCTCGCCCTTCTCACCGGTGAAAACGATTTCAATGTCAGACTTAAAGCGTGTTTCATATTCAGCAATGCGCTGACGGCAAGTTCCGCAAGGAGCAACGGGATGAGAAACGATATGTGTTCCACTTTTTACTGTAATAGCAATTTTTTTAACCGCCACACTTGGGTATAAAGCCGAGGCTGCACTAAGAGCAGTTCCTTCTGCACAAATGCCAACAGGAAAAGCCGCATTCTCCTGGTTTGTTCCGGTTACAACTTTCCCGTTAGCCAACAGAACTGCGGCCGCCACTTTAAAATTTGAATACGGTGAGTAAGAATCATTTAAAGCGCTCTTTGCTTTTGCAAGAAGTGATGAATCCTCCTTCGGTAATTCTTCCAGATTTTTAAAAACACGGAGTGTGAATTTCAGTTCGCGCTTTTTCATGCGTTTCTATTAGCGTGGAAATTTAAATATTTCTTTCGCCTTCTTCTCAGCCTCTTTTCTTGCTTTCTCAGCCGCCTCTTTTGCTTTTTGCTCTGCCTCGCGTTTAGCTTTATCGGCTGCTTCTTTAGCTTGTTGCTCCAAAGCTTGTTTCTGTTTGTTCAGTTCATCTTCCGTTTTCTTTTTCAGTTCTTCTGCTTGTTTACGCGCTTCTTCCTCGGCCTTCTTTTTCAAATCCTCCAATGCTTCTTTCGCCATATCTTTTGCCGAGCCGCCACTGCCCGCAACTTTCCCAAGGGTTACTTTCGGTTTGGCTACCGTACCGGTTACTTTAAAATTAAAACGGAATGTCTCTGGCAATTTCGGGCTTACACCGGGTATCTTGTCGAGAAGACCTTGAGCATAAGCAGTAGCAGGACCCAGTTCTTTGCTGGGAACATCCACGCGCATATCGTAATCAATAGTTTGGTCGAAACCATTGGAGCCTTTCACATTCATATTATAGCCATTGCCGAATTTTAAATCAGTTGGGTCAACATTTACTCTTCCGTCCTTGAAGCGGATAATCGTCCAGGCATTTTTCATTTCCAGATTTTGCAGCGCAGGAATTTTTGCCACCTCCGTAATCTTGGTAAGAATCGGCAACCCGACAATTTTTGCAGAAGGAATTTCAATTTTTCCGTCACCATTCAGCGAGTTGTAATCCACGCTCATGTCTTTATTTAGTTTGCCTGTTCCTTTTAAGTCGCTGGAAAAATTGCCCTGCACATACTTAATTACCGGTGCCATTTTTTCAGCCATTCCCACAAACTGATAAGTTTTTTGCATATCGAAATTCTTGATGTCATAAGCAAAACTAACATCCGGGTGTTCCAGATTTTTCGTGTTGTATTTAGCGCTGATGTTTGCGCTGCCTCCAAGCAAGTTGGCAAAAAGGTTGTTCAGGTTAAGCGCTTCATCCTTTACGGTGATTTGCCCCTTTACATTTTCGAGAGTAAGTTTTTCGTAATAAATCTTCCCAATTTGAGAATTAAGTGTAAAGTCAATGCCGGCAGGAACTTTGAAATATTCTGTTGAAGAGGTATCTGCGGTCTTCGTAGCATTTGAAGTTTCATCTTTCTTCAACCACTCATTTGCATCAAATTGATTGCATCGGAGGCTGAGCGTTCCAATCAAATCTCCTTTACCGAAATAGTAATTCATAAAGTTATCGAGTGTGCCGGATGCATTTATGTCACTTTTTCCAAGAACGGCAGAGAAATTATTAAGCGTAACATTTTGCGGGTTGAAAGTCATCTGCATGTCCGAAACTTTTACAGGCATGGGAACATCTTCGCTGTCGTAAACCAAGTCAGTAATTTTAGCACTGCCAGCCGCTTTAATGGCAGAATAATTTTTCTTGTCAACATCGCTTTTCTTGCCGCTGAAATCAAGATTCATGTTCAGCAAGCCCGAAATAGTTTTCAATCCTTCCATCGGATAGAAATTGGGAACGTTAGCGAGGTCAAGTTTGCCAATGATGTTCGCTTTAACATCCGGGTCACTTACCAGTGTGCGCACATTCATTTTTGCGTCAATCGGGTCGGTTCCGGCTTCGAGGTGAAGTCTTGAAACATCAACGATAGTCAAATCCAAATCTCCTTGGGGTTTAGAAACATTAGTCGTAATAAAAATATTTTTAACCCCCACCGGTAGTGAAAGATATTGGAACATTCCGTTATCAACTTTCAGATTGAGGTTGAAGCCGGGGTAGGTATTTTCGCTGTAAGTTCCTTTCACTTCACCGTTAAGAGCAAGACTTCCGGAAGTTTTTACCTGTGAAAAATCTTTTTTGTAGATAGCGGGAATAAGCGAAAGAATACTCCGGAACTCGGTCTTTTTTGATTTGAAAGTAATATCGAAGTTGGTTCTTTCCTTGGCCGATTGAACAAAACCGTCAAATTGTAACTCCAGGTCATTCAAACCAATTGAATTTTCTTTAAAGGTGTACTTGCTGTTGGCGTTATCAACCAGAAGATTTATGTCGGCATCTAATTTTGCTTTACTGAGATACGCAACTGCTCCGCTTTTGTAAGTGAGCTCGGCAATACTTGTTTTTGTAATTAAATCGTAAATATCCTGGGTCACGTTTCCGCTTCCTTCAAAGTCGAGGTCATGAATTTGGGCGAAGGAATTTCCTTTTTTGTCATCGTAAATAATTTCCCCGTTCTCAATTTTATATTTCTTGATTTCAAGTGAAAAGTTAACCGGCTCACCTGGTTCACCTTCCTTCTCTGCTGATGGCTTCAGAATATCCCAATTGGCTTTACCATCGTAATTTACAATGGCGTTGATGTGCGGATCATTCAAGTTTAAAGCAAGCAGCTTGTATTTTTCACCCTTAATTACACTCATCAGGTCAACGGTGAAGCTGAAGTTCTTCATGTATAAAAGTGTGTCGCTTGCAAATGAATCTACACCAGCAACTGAGATGTCATCAATTGAAAAACTGAAATTGGGGAAGGTTCGGATAAGTGAAAGGCCAAAATCACCATAGTCAACTTTGGCGTTCAGTTGCATATTTATCTCGTCTTTAACCTTTGCGTTTATTTTATCCTTAAACAAAAACGGAAGTGCAAACAATGCTGTCACAACCAACACAACAAAAACCGCAATTCCAATCAATACTTTTTTCATCTGTATATAATTTGTTTTTTAAAGGTCAGATGGAATGCCCATGATATTTATTCATAGTTGGTAATTTTGAATCATGGGCATTTCATGCTTCAGAATATTTTAGTCAAATGTAAACCTTCGGTAATAATGGAACGAATAGCTTTCATTAAATTGTGCTAACATGAACCTTAAGATTTGTTGATATAGTGACCCGAAAAATAATTTACCGGATACTGTTTATTTCTTGTGTAATAGTCTTTGGGCTTTCTATAAAGAAATTCAGCATATTTTTTTCGCCTTACGTTGTTGATGCAACTGGAGATTTTCTTTGGGCATTAATGTTTTTTGAGTTGTTTACACTACTCATGCCTTCACAAAAAACATTAGTCGTTGCTTTGTTCACACTTGCCTTTTCGTTCACCATAGAGTTTAGTCAATTGTATCATGTCCCGTTTATTGATTCAATCAGAGATACATTTTTCGGAGGAATGTTACTTGGTTTCCATTTTGTATGGACTGATTTAATCTGGTATTCAGCGGGAATTTTAGCCGGTGCTTTAATTGAATATAAAATGATGTCACCGGTTAACCGGTGACATCATCGCAATTAGCTTCAATGATTGAGTCTAAAACTAAATGGAAGAACAAGCTGAACTCTGACTGGCCTTCCTTGTTGCATACCGGGCTTAAAGTTTTCTAACAGCGAAACCACGCGCACAGCTTCTTTTCCAAAACCCCGGCTATCGGTTCTTACAACTTCTGCACTTGAAATACTTCCATCTGTATTTACTACAAATTTGGCATAAGCCTTCCCTTCAATTTCAAGTTCGCGTTCATAGTCAGGGTAATTCGTGTTTTTCCGGAGAAACTCAAGTAGCTTCTTTTCACCTCCCGGATATTCAGGCATAACTTCCACCGGTTCTGTGTAGATGGTATTGTTAACCGGTGGAACATAAGCGGTAGGCGGAGCAGGCTCCGTACTGGTTCCATCTGGTATTCCGGTGGCGCTGCCGGTAAGGTTGGTAGTTAAGCCGGGGTCAATGTCGTTCATTAACGCAGTGGGTGGAATAGAATCAATTTCAGGAGCATTCTGCGTTACAGCAAATTCAGTGTTTTCTTGCGTTGGACTGCCTTCCGGGTGGGGGGGCGGTGGAGGAGTTTCAGGTTGAACAATCTCATCTTCAAACTCAATTTCCGGAATTGGCTCCGCTATAACAAATATTTCTTTTAATGCCTTAGGAGGTGTTTTCAACTTATCCGAAAGAAATTTACCCATACCGATAAAAACCACTACCGAAAAGGTAATTACGAGGGCTTCGGCAATGGTTTTGTTGTAACTTTTACGGAGAGCATAAGCCCCGTAAGCTTTGTTGCGGTGCTCGAAAATCATGTCGAGCATACTCGCGTTTTCATACGTGTTTTTCATATAAAACTGTTTTAGTTAAAAAATAGATTTAATTGTATAATGCAGTTTTCACGAAATTCCACACGATGAATTGTCATAGTTTTGTCATAAAATAATTAGAATGGATTTGACAAAAACATTTCTATGAGCGCATTTGGTAAGTTATTGCTCCTTATTTCTCTTCCGTTTCTGTTTATGTTTTTGGTGAATGCCCTGAGTCCGAGAGCTACGTTTGAGCTGCGGGAGAGTTTATGTACACGCTGGTGCGAACAACACGGATGTATTCATTTCAACAAAAAATTCAGCAGTACGGAAGAGTTATTAAGCAAGTGGTGGTATCAATTATACCGGTGGAATGTAAAATCGCTGAATACCGTTCCGGTGTTGAATTATTCCGAGGCTAACATTGCTGTGTATTTCATTTTTTATCCGCTGGCGATATTCATTTTGTTGTTTCGGCTTTTAAAGAAGAAAAGATGAAAAATATTATTGAATATCTGTTTTGGCAGGGTACAGATTTCTGTATAAATATGGCTAACCTGCTGGGCATTACTTACGATGAGTTTAACATCGCACTCTTTATATTTCTGATGCCTGCTGTGCTGGTTGTTCTTCTGGCGCTTAATATCCTGAAGCTTTTTCGCAGATCAAAATGAGCTGAGTTACTCATTTTACTATTCAAAAACCGGCTTCATTTCATACTTATTATAACTTTATATATCTGTTTGATTTTTGCAAAATACTGCATTATTATTGAAAAATACACTTACAAAAGACAAGTTTTCCTCATTTTGTTTACAAAAATGGCTTGTTTGAGTTCTAAAAGTGTAAATTTGTGCCATTATTCACTCAAAAGCGTTATTTCAATATGGTACACAAATCCTCCCTACTGTTCGTTGTTTTCTGTTCTGCTTTGTTTTGTAACAATGTTTTTGCACAAGAGTCCGACTCGGCTGAGATAGCGAGGCGCGGCACACTCACTATTTCGGGTGTTGGCGATATTTATTACCGGTACGATATGATTGGTAAAACCAAAGCCAACAATTTCACCAGCTTTACCAACTCACATAACGCGTTTGAGCTCGGCATGGCTTCGGTGAAGCTCGAATATCAATATAAGAGCATAGGCGGTTGTATTGATTTGGGTTTTGGAAAGCGCGCAGTAGAGTTTTCGTACAACGAAGCCGGTACTCCTTATTCTGTTTTGACGGCAGTGAAGCAAATGTATTTGTATTACCAGCCCAAAGACTGGATGAAGATAACCGTGGGCAGCTGGGGTACGCATGTGGGCTACGAAGTTCTAGACCCGCACCTGAATCAGAACTACAGCATGAGTTATATGTTCACCAACGGGCCGTTCTTTCATACCGGTTTAAAGCTGGAGTTTTTTAAAGGCAAGCATTCGTTTATGGTGGGAGTTTCGAACCCGAACGATTACAAGTATTCAATCAGCGGGCTGAACAATAAAGCGGCTATTGCTCAGTATAGTGTGGTGGTTAACCCGCATCTTTCGATTTATTTGAACTATGTGGGCGGACAAGCGTTGGATACTACTTTATCGAACCAGGTTGATTTGGTGCTTTCGAGCGCGGTGACAGACAAGGTAACTTTGGGCTTTAACGGAACGGTTAACGTAGTTGACGACCTGCCGCTGAAGCGCGATAAAGTAACACGCAACGTTTGGCACGGACAGGCTATTTACTTCAAATATATGCCTAAGCCCTGGGGCGGTTTGGCGCTTCGCCTGGAACATTTTGGCGACCCCGACCAGTTGAAGGTAATGGCTATGGCCCCTAAAGGCGGCAGCGTTTTTGAAGCTACTCTTTCTGCCAACTTCAAGGTGTATGGCATTACGCTGATACCGGAGTTCAGGTTTGATGGCAGCACTGAAAAGATTTTTGTAAACAAAGATGGCGAAGCTACCGGCTTTAACGCCAGCTTTTTGATGGCTGCTGTTTACAATTTCAGCGTGCAGCCGAGGTTGCGATAATTGATTAACCACTAAATATATAACCTATGAAAGCTTCTGTTGCAATGATTTTTTTTATAACCTTTTACTATTTGCTTTTACTGGTGCGCCTGCCGTTTACTTTGTTTAACCGGTTTATGGAAGTGCTGGCTACTGAAGATGAAAGTATTGGTTAAAGCCTTTAATCTGAATTATGAATCAGCTTGTGTTATGTTATTGTCTCAACCAAACTCTCTGGGAGAAAGTGATGGTGAGCATGATAAGGAATATAGTAGTAAAAAAAGGAAAGTATGAGCTTTAGAAATGTTTAAGGGAGCCTGGTTCATTTAAGCGAGTTGGGATAGCACATGGTTTTCAATGCACACGATGCTTCAATTTAGTCCATAGCGTAGCCGATGAGTATCTAATTCTTTAAATAGATCATTACTAAGGTCAATGGTCTTTGCAGAGGAACTTACACCTACCACTATTTTTTCTTCTTCATCAATAAACCTGAGTTTCAATCTTGTCTTACCAGGATATCTGGAAACGATGTTGTCAATTTCTTTAATCAGGTTATCATTTACTTCAAGGGAGGATAACTCAAGAGTGAGAAACTTAGTGAGTTTAGTTCGAATATCTGACAGCAAATTGATTTTGTTGATTTTGAATTCATATTCTGCTTCGCTGTTATACCGCAACTGATAACGACCACAGATGTGGAGCATGGTATTGTTTGTTTCAATAAAAGGTTTGAACTCAAGATAATCCTTGCCAAACAAAGTAAAGTTGAAACTGGCAGTGAAATCTTCGATGGTGAATTTGCAATAAGGATTTCCGTTTTTTGAAGTGCGGGTTTCCGTTTCAGTTACAATTCCTGCAACTTTCAGCTCTTTATTGTGCAGCCTTTCAACCTCATTCAAGCGGCAGTTGGTAAATGTTTGAATTTCCAGACGGTAGTCATCAAGTGGATGCCCACTGATATAAATACCAATAACATCTTTTTCTTTTTTGAGTTTTTCGAGCAGGCTCCATTCCTCGCTGCCAAATGAAGTAGGTTCCCGTAAATCAATGCCTCCTTGCATTTCACCAAATAATGAACTTTGATTCGAAGCGGAGGAATTCTGAACATTGTTTCCGTAACGCACAGCTTTTTCTATCAAGCTGAGTCCATCTTTCTTGTCAGGGAGTAAATATTGGGCCCGATGATAATTTGTAAAAGAATCAAAAGCGCCAGAATAACATAAAGCTTCAAGGGCTTTTCTGTTTACAGCACGTTGATTTATTCTGCATGTTAAATCATAAATGCTTTTGTATGAACCGCCTACTTTGCGTTCTTCAACAATCGCATGTACTGCCGCTTCACCAACTCCTTTTATAGCTGAAAGTGCATAGCGGATTTCACCTTTCTTGTTTACTGAAAACTTCACATCACTCTCGTTAATGTCGGGTCCTTTCACTGGTATGCCCATACGCCTGCATTCCTCCATGAAAAAAGTAATCTTATCAATGTTGCCCTGGTTGTTTGAAAGTACAGCACTCATGTATTCGGCAGGATAATTGGCTTTGAGGTAAGCTGTTTGAAAAGCCACATACGCATAACACGTTGAATGAGATTTATTAAAAGCGTATTGCGCAAACGCTTCCCAGTCAGTCCATATTTTTTCAAGTTTCTTTTCGTTCAAGCCCTTTGCCCTTGCGCCCTCCATGAATTGGTCTTTCATTTTGTCGAGCGTTTTGCGGTCTTTCTTTCCCATTGCTTTGCGAAGCACATCGGCATCGCCTTTGGTGAAGCCCGCCAGTTTTTGTGAGAGCAACATCACCTGTTCCTGATAAACAGTTATTCCGTAAGTGTCTTTCAGGAATTCTTCCATTTCGGGCAAATCGTAAGTGATTTGCTCCCTGCCATGTTTGCGAAGAATATAATTAGGAATATAAGCGATAGGGCCTGGACGATAAAGTGCATTCATTGCAATGAGGTCATCGAATTTATCCGGCTTCAAGTCCTTCAGATATTTTTGCATACCCGCTGATTCGAATTGGAAAGTACCGTTGGTTTCGCCCCTCTGGTAAAGTTCAAAAGTTTTTTTGTCATCGAACGGAATAGAATCAATGTCAATTTTGATTCCCTTGTTTTGTTCTATCAGTTGCAATGCATCGCGAATGATGGTGAGTGTTCGCAAGCCTAGGAAATCCATCTTGAGCACACCGGATTCTTCTATAACATTACCTTCGTATTGAGTAAGATATAAGTTGGTGTCTTTAGAAGTTGCCACTGGAATAATTTCTTTGATGTCTTTGGGAGCAATAATTATTCCCGCGGCATGAACTCCGGTTCCGCGAACCCCTCCTTCAAGAATCTCAGCTTCATGAAGCACTTTACTTTGTAGTGAATCACTTTGATAAATTTTTCGCAGTTGTTTGACGTCCTCAATTTCTTCAGAAGAAAGTTGCTCCTTTTCTTTCAAACTGTCCTTACCTTCAACCGGTGCGTGAAGGAGTCTTTTGAGCGAAACTCCAGGACGGTCAGAAACTAATTTGGTAAGAGCGAGCGATTCGTTCAGAGGGAGATCAAGCACACGCGCTACATCTTTAATACTGACTTTAGCCGCCATGCTACTGTAAGTGACGATTTGAGCTACCTGGTTTTGTCCGTATTTTTTTACCACATAGTCAATCACTTTTTGACGTCCCTCGTCATCAAAGTCTGTATCTATATCTGGCATAGATTTTCGGTCAGGATTCAAAAATCTTTCAAAAAGCAGGTTGTAAGCTATGGGGTCGATGTTAGTTATCCCTATACAATAAGCTACAACGCTGCCTGCTGCGGAACCACGACCGGGACCAACGAGTACATTCATATTTCTCCCTTCGTTGATAAAATCAGAAACAATAAGGAAATAACCGGCAAAACCCATGGTCTTAATGGTGTGAAGCTCGAAATGGATTCGCTCTTCAACTTCGGGAGTAATTTCTTTGTATCGCTTTCTTGCGCCTTCAAACGTGAGGTGTTTCAGGTACTCCCATTGATTAAGTGTATCATCGGGGTGTATCTGAAACTCTTTGGGAATTGGAAAATTCGGAAGCATGATATCCTGTTTCAGATTGAGGTGTTCCACCTTATGAAAAATATCAAGTGTATTTTCTACTGCATGAGGAATATCCTTGAACAATTCCGACATTTCAGCTTGCGTTTTGAAATAGAATTGGTCGTTGAAGAAAGCAAAGCGTTTTCCTTTTACTGAAACGTCATCATCTGTAAATTCTCTTAGTGCAGGAGTACTTTGTTTCTCCCCTGTGTTGATGCAAAGCAAAATATCATGCGCATTTGAATCCTGCCGATCAACGTAATGCGAGTCGTTTGTGGCGATAACTTTCACCTTGTATTCTTTCGCAAATTGGAGTAATACTTCATTTACTTTATCCTGCTCTTCCATACCATGCCTCTGAAGTTCGATATAATAATCCTCGCCAAACAGATTATACCACCACTCAAAAACTTTTTTTCCTTCTTCTTCACCTTTCTTCAGAATGGTCTGAGGAACTTCAGCACCGATGCAACACGTGGTTGCAATAAGATTTTTATGATATTGAACAATCAGCCCTTTATCAATACGCGGATATTTTCCATACATACCTTCGGTATAGCCGAGCGAGCAGAGTTTAATTAAATTTTTGTAACCCTCTGCATTTTTTGCCAGAAGTAACTGGTGATATCGTTTGTCTTTTTTTTCTTTTGTGAAAGTTTTGATGTGCCGGTCTTCCGTTAAATAAAACTCGCAGCCTACAATAGGTTTTATTGAGGTGCCGTTTGCAATTTTGTGTTTGGTTGCCTCTGCTACAAAATCGAAAACACCAAACATGTTTCCATGGTCAGTAATGGTGAGCGCTTTCATTCCATCCGCAGCCGCTTTTTTATACATGGACTGAATGCTGGCAGCGCCATCAAGAAGTGAATACTGCGTATGGGAGTGGAGATGAATAAACTCGGGCATAACTCAAAGGAGTAGACAATACTGAAAATAAAATTATGAGGCTAATTTAAAGAAATGGGTGGGGGATAAAGCGGGATGTGGAAAAAATAATTTATGCTTTTGCTGTTTCCACGAAATACATATCAATCTCGCCCTTGTTTTTAGCGTGAACTTTTCCTCGATGCGCGCATCTGAATTTGTCTTTAACTAATTGATATGTTGATTCTGAAATATTCACTCTGCCCACTTCACCGCTGCTTTCCATTCGCGAAGCGGTGTTTACGGTATCGCCCCAAATGTCGTAAGCGAATTTTTTAATACCCACCACACCGGCAACCACATGACCGGTATGAATTCCAAGGCGAAGTTCAAAATATGGAAGCTTGTTGGCAATTCTTTCTTCTTTATGCTTTGCCATAAACTGCTGCATTTCGAGGCCAGCCCGTACTGCATCTTCAGGATGGGTAGAATTAGCTACTGGCAAACCACCAACACACATATAAGAATCGCCAATAGTTTTAATTTTTTCCAGGTTGTGTTTGGTAATAATTTTGTCAAACTCACTATAGCACATGTGTATTTCACGTACTAATTCTTCAGCACTGAGTTTTTCACTCATGCTTGTAAAGTTCTTAAAGTCGGTAAACATTACTGAAACTGAATCATAGCTTTTAGTTTTAGCTGTACCTGTATGTTTCAGTTCTTCGGCAGTTTCCTCAGGAAGAATGTTTAAGAGTAGTTCATCGCTGCGGTGTTTTTCTTTTTTTATCCTGTTACGCTGGCGAAAAAACACAATAGCGGAAATAAGCATAATGGAAAAACCACCAATGAAACTATTCCGAACAAGTTTTTGCCTGCTGATTACTTGCTTTTGAAGATTTATTTGTGATTCTTTCTTCTCAAGGTTATAAGTAAAATCAAGTGTACCCAGTTTTTTATCGGTTTCTAAATTGTAAATACTATCCTTAATATTTAACAACAGGTTCTGATATTTTACAGCATTTCCAAAATCGTTTGTATTGGAATAAATTTTTGATAACCCGGTGTAAATTTCAAGAAGTGTGTAGTTGGCTCCTGTTTCATTTGCAATCTGTTCGGCTTTCTTATAGCTAAGTGTAGCTTCGGAAAGGCTGCCCTTTTCTAAAAAAGATTTGGCAAGCCCCGCTAAAGAAATTGCCATATCGTCTTTTGAATCTAATTTTACTGCCAGTTCAAAAGCATGTTTTTGAATTTCAATTGCCTGGTCATATTTCTTTTGCCGTCTGTATAATCTGCCAACATTATTTAATGTATACGAGGAATCCAGTGAGCTGTCAAAATAAGGAAGAGAAATGTTGAAATAATGAAGGGCTGAATCATACTCTTCTTTAAACATGAATACTTCACCAAGATTCAGAGCGTTTAACCCTGCCAGGTAGGAATCATTTATGGCAATACTAAGCGGATATGCCTGCCGGTAATACTTAATTGCATCAGAATAAGTCTGTTTCTTCTTTCCATATATGGCTCCAATATTTCCAAGAACAGAGACCATCCGGAGGGTATCCTTTATTTCTTCAGAAATTTTTAAAGATTTTAAATAGAATTCAAGCGCTTTGTCATCTACTCCGTTTTGGTAATAAACATTGCCTACGTTCATTTCCATATTGGCAGTTCCTTTTTTATCACCGATGGAGTGAAATGTTATTAATGACAATTCGTAGTATTTGAGCGCTTCCTTGTAATCTCCTTTATTAAAATATGCTATACCAATATGTTTGAAGGCGTATGCCAGACCCGGTTTGAAATTCAACTGTGTAGCCAGTTCTGTGGCTTGGTTACCGTAAAGAATGGATTTATCAGGATCAGAGTTGAAAAAAAACTTACTGAGTTGGTTCAGGGTGTTTACACGGATGGTATCTTCCGATCCGGTTTGAAGTTTTTGCAATAAACTTTCGGCCCCGTTATCCTCGGCATAGCAGATTAGTGAAAAGAAACCGGAGAAAAGAAAGAGGACAGATAACCAGAGCTTCATGGGTGATAAAAATAAAAAGCTGCTTCGAAAGGCGAAGCAGCTTTGAATGGTTAAAGGGGTTTTTACTGGATAAATAGTTTCACCGTTTTCACTTCTTCTCCATTTCGTTCAACCCGGATGTAATAAGTTCCTGCTGCCACATTAGTAAGCTGAATGGCTTTGATGTTTTCGCCCTCATTGAATCGTTGCAGATCAAAATAAATTGTTCTGCCAACAACATCGTAAATTCTGAAAGAGAAATCAGCAGGCTGTAAATTATTAAACAGGAAATTGACATCACCAGAGCTAGGATTCGGAAACACGAAAACCTTATTGTCAAAATCATTGGAGCGTAATTCACTATCTTCATCTTGTTTAAATGCAACATTAGGCGGGCAAACTTCATTTAGACCCGCAATTATATTAGTGATAGCTGTTTGAACAGTTCCATAGTATGTACTGGTTTGTCCGTTAACCAACCCCTGTCCTAACAACCGGTTGGCTTCAGCCAGAATATCTTTCACCTTCCAACCTGCAAATGGAGGTGCGGTGTAAACAATATCTCCGTAAGTCACCGTAAAGTTGGGTGAGAAATTAGGCAGCACTTCATCGAAACCGATATTCAATGCAAGTGCAAGTGTTTTTGAAGCAAGCGTGTTTTTATACTGCGGACCAACAGCCCCGCATGGAATTGTGGCGTAGTACGGGTTGTTACCTCCATACGGATTTACATGATTAACTGCTGGCAACTGCCCGCTTGTTCCAGTTGCAGGAAGGAAATTTGTAATAGCTTGCGCGCAATTAAACTGTAAAGTTCTGCCGTAACCGCCAATTGTAATTCCATTAGGGAAAGCGTTTGAAAAATACGGATATAACCACTTGTTGGTAATGTTGTTTCCATTCGGTGGCGCTCCCCAGCCTCCGATTTCAGCATCGGTATATTCAGTTAAGTTACCGCATGAATAAGCCGGTTGAGTTATAATTACTGTTGCAGTTTCGGAACATCCGTACACATCTGTAACAGTAACGTCATAACCAAGGATAGGAGAGGCTCTGGCATTTAAGCTGGTAGCGGTTGCTGTTGTCTGTACAGGCGATGTATTCCATACATAAGAATATGGAGCAGTTCCTCCGCTTGGTATAGCAGTGGCAGTACCATTACTTGCACTCCAATAAGTACAATTGGTTTGTGAAGTAGTTATGGTAATTGCAGAACTAACAGCATTAACTGTATAGAATCTTGTCTTAACGCACCCATTAGCATCTGAGACTGTAACCTCATAATTACCCGCACCTAATGAAGTAAGATTCTGCGTTGTTTCAGATCCTGGTGACCACAAATATGAATATCCCGGAGTTCCTCCAGTTACCGCAATCGATATGGAACCATTATTTGAAGAACAAAGGGCATCCGTTATAGTAGCGCTAACTAAAAGGGGTAACGGAACTGTAATAGTAGCGGAAGCTGTTGCAGTGCAAGAGTTTGCATCAGTTACAAGGTAATTATAAGTGCCAGGACCTAAATCTATGGTTGGCGCACTTGATACTCCGCCATAAGTGTACGGAGAAGTTCCGCCACTTGCGCTAAGTGTTACACTTCCCAGTTGCTCATAGCAAAGTGGTTGAAAAACTGTTGCCGTTAAAACCAACTCAGGTGGGGCTACATTAATATTCACAGTAGTTGATGCAGAACATCCATAAACATCAGTTACTGTATAGGAATAAGCACCCGCAATCAGATTTTTAGTAGCACCTCCGCTGAAAGTATAAAGAGGGACACCACCAACTGCATTGAGTACTACTCCTCCTAATTGTCCGTAACAACGAGGCTGATTTATTGTTGTACTTAATACCAACTCTGTTGGAGCAGCATTGATGACCACAGTTGCATCTACGGAGCAACCGTTTTCATCTGTCGCAATGTAACTGTAGGAGCCAGCAGAAAGATCTGCTGTGGGAGAACCGCTAAGTGTAATCAGCCCGGTTCCACCAATAGCTGACAAAGTGACTTGTCCTAATTCCCCGTAACAATATGGTTGAACTATTGAAACGTTTAGTAAAACTGAAAGTGGTTCAGGATTAATAGAAATAATTGTGCTTGCCACACAACCGTTTTCATCTACAAGTTGGTAAGTATAGTTTCCTGCAGAAAGATTATCTGTTGGAGTCTCTCCAAAGAAAGTAAGTGTACCAGTGCCTCCGGATGCTGATAAAACTACGCTTCCTTTTTCACCAAAACAGACCGGCTGAGTTACATCTGCGTTGATTTCGACTAAAGGAACAGCATTAATAGTAACAGTTGCTTCTCCGCTGCATCCTTTAGTATCAGTTGCTATGTAATAATAAGTCCCAGGGTCTAAGTTAACTGTATCATCACCGCTTATTATAAACTCTCCACTCCCACCTGATACATAGAGTGATACTCTTCCCTTACCACCCGCGCACAATGGTTGAGTAGCTACTGCTGTAACAACTACAGACTCCGGTACTGTAAGCAAGCCTTCTTCGTAAGTAATGTTGTAATTTGGATAATGCTGCTGCGCATTTGACGGGAAAATTTTATAAGCTCCGGTTGGCGGATACCCGGAAACCGGAACATCATCCATATCAAACAAAGAATAATCAGGTCCGGTTTTGACAATGTAATCCAAAGTTTCTGAATATTGTGCATCTAGAGGGATGGAGGAAAATTCAGGTGACACTCCGTTGCAAGCCTCAATATCAGAAGCTTTTATTTTTAAAGCGGCTGGTAATACATGGAATTTTCCAATACCATAACTGATTTCAAAATTGTCAGACAAGAAAGCTGCCGGGATGATATCCCAGTTACCGACTTCGTAACCCGTAACCGCATTAACTGCCAGAATGCTGAATATGGAATCCTGAACTGGTCCGTACAAATCATCATCATCAATAATAATAGCAACATCTTCATTGCTGATGTCGTTTACATTCAGACTATTTACTGTGGCAAAAGCATTTGTGGCAATTCGCGGATTAGTTGCAATACGTGGGTTGGTTGCAATCCGAGGATTAGTCGCAATTCGCGGGTTAGTGGCAATTCGTGGATTAGTTGCAATTCGTGGATTAGTTGCAATCCGAGGATTTGTCGCGATTCGTGGATTTGCTATTACTTCTCCGTTGAAAAGTGCCTCAGCGTTAAACAATCCACGATAATTATTCGTGTCAAGGGTACTTACCAAATCGGCTGAATCAGGATTGGTGGTAAAATTAAATACCGATTGAGCTGCCAAATCAATAACCGGTACAGTATCTATATCAATTGAAATAGTATCATAAACGATAATAGTGTCATAAACAATTCCTACAGAATCGTAAACAACAACATTGTCCAAAACAGTAATAGTATCTATTACAATAATTGTGTCATAAACCGTAACCGTTTCCATTACAATGGTCGTGTCGAGTACGATGTATGACTCAACACCGACCACATTTCCAAAGGCGTCCAAAATGTTGTTGGTAGCAATTCTCGGATTCGTTGCAATTCTCGGATTCGTTGCAATTCTCGGATTAGTAGCGATTCTCGGGTTAGTAGCGATTCTCGGGTTAGTTGCAATTCTCGGATTCGTTGCAATTCTCGGATTAGTAGCGATTCTCGGGTTAGTAGCGATTCTCGGGTTAGTTGCAATTCTCGGATTCGAGAGTGTTCCACCACTTGCCATCATACCTACATTGAAGAAATCATTACTGCTAACTGCTCTTCCGTCAATAGTATCTCTTCCATTTATTAGAGCTATCTCATCAGCCATGAAGGAATAATGGATAGCAGTAACTTCTTCAAAGAAGTTGATCTTTTCTATTTCAGACATGTTAGTTGTATCGTATTCGTAATTGAAAAGAAGTTCGAGACCGTACATTGGAGTTCCATATGTCACAGTAGTATCTTCAGGAGTAATTACAATAGGCATACGAGAAATGAAGAGCACTCCCGGGTTGAACGTATAGTTGTAACGCTCAATCAAAGGAATATCTGAAGGATTCAGGAAACTCAGTTCCTGCATCTCCGCGGTTATCTGGTAGTTGCCCACATTACTCATGCTGTTAGCGAGAGTTGTTATATGCATGTCATCAAGCCCAATGTCGGCAAGAGTTAAAGTGGTAGCAGATAAAGGCACTCCGTCTATTGTAACTGTGGCTATGAACTCAGGTATTGATTCGCCATACTTTTTGTGCGCGTCTTGAACGGTAACAACAATTTCATTTTTAGGTACATCATCAAAGAAAAGCGGGTTGGAATAACCACCATCATTTCCGTTAGGAACTGTTGGCGGATTGTAAACTACCACGGATGGGCTGCCATTAAATATAGGAACTTCAGCACCTAAATGTTCATCGTCAATATAAGTCGTGCTCAGTTCAACACCGCTGAGCAAAACGACAGCTGAATCGCTGAAATCGGAACCGGTAACTATAATTTCTACTGCATCTTCTCCAGCGATTAAATTTGAATCAACCAATTCCATCGAAATCAAAGTGGGAATTGGAGTAGCAAATGTTCTGATCGCATCGGATGCCTGAATCAAGCCTGAACCCGAAAGAAAATCATAACCCTGTGTTTCCATATCAAGAGATGTACTAACAAGTAAAGCACGTAATGAATCCGGAGACATGATTTCACTATAAAATTTCTTTCTGGCTTCAAGAATTAATGCGGCCGCACCTGCAGCATGAGGTGCAGCAGCAGAAGTGCCGAAAAAATTAGGAAGATTATCTCCTTCAATGTCTAATGAACGGAAATTAACTGATGTGTTACCTCCATCCGGTGCTGTAAAATCAGGTTTATTACGAACTGAGCCATTTACTTCACTTCCGCCTAAAGAGGAGAATGTTTCGATAGCTAATGTCCCGTTATATGCAGGGGTTCTGGTATACCGAACCGCACCCACCGCCATAGCACCTTCCGCATTCGCATGACCTACAATCGTGGACTGCCCTTCGGGATATTCTGCAACCACCAAATCTCCCCGAAAAGAAACATACTTGAATTTTACAGGAGTTGGGTTGCTATCTGTTCTGCGAATAATGATGTTCGCGGTAGTTTGATATTTAACAGTAAATGACAACATCTCAATAGGGTCGCCACCAATATTATTCCGGTTAAGGCCAAAGAGCCGGTTACCAAGAGCGTCTGCCATAAAAATATCAAAGTCATAAGCGGCACCGCTCCCATGCCCCAGCGAATAAAAATTATCATCCCATTGTAAAACAATGATGTATGAGCCAGCCTTTAGATTTACAAGTTGCAGGTAATCACCAAGACCTGAAAAATTATGAACTGTACCGGTTAATCCTACGGGGGCATTCATCGGATTGTAAGTGCCGGAGTAAGACGCTCTGCCAAAGTTACCGGCAGATGTAAAGTATGCTACACCGGAAGCCTTCAATTCGTTTACTGCTTGTGCCACAATTCCGTCCTGAAAGAAAGGTTCTGTGGTAAAAGTTATGTCATCTACAATAATATCACATGAATCTCTTCTTAATTCCTTGATGCCTTCTTCAAAATCGCCAGGGGTTATAAAGCCGGTTCTGAAGACCAATTCAGCTTTGGGAGCAATATCATGTACAATTTGCGCCATAGCTCTACCCTCATCTACAGCTCTTCCAAATGGATACTCCAGCTTTATTTCTACAGGTTTTGGATTTATAGGATTTGTGTATCCGGGAAGGTCATTATTGAGTAAGTCAATTCCTGCGGGGTCACCCGGTTGTGTGTTCCAGCTATCAGAAAGAACACCAACTTTAATCCCTTCACCGGTTAAGCCGAATAGCGTCCTTGTAGAATCCCCCTTCAACGAACGATCACCCTGGCTGTAAATTAAACCCGCACTGGTGATAGGCCTATTGTAGCTCCTCACAAATCTGATGACATCGCTTCTGGAATTGAGATTAAACAAATTGGATATCGGGAAGTAACCGGTTATAGTCAAAGTGGTGTCACCGTTACTCACAATGTTAGTCATTCCATAACCGGGAGATTGAACCAGGTTCAGTACATAGTCATAATTACCCGGTAAATCTTTAACAATAACATCAATTAAAACCTTTGATGTATCGAAATTGAATTCGAACACCAATGAGTCGCTGTTAAACTGATGTAATAAAGTAGTGAAAGTATCACGCGGAAAAGTATCAATTCCTCCTATATAGGTAAGTGCGGGTCCAATTATGGAATCAGATTTCCCCTCTGTTGGCGGGTCAAAGGCCGGAACAATACAATAGGCTGCAATAACTTCGGTACTGGCAACAGCCGTACAACCGTTTACATCTGTTACCTGGTAGTTATAAAGTCCCGGTGTTAAATCGAGGGTATCATCACCACTGAATATGTAAGGAGGAGTTCCACCGGAAGCGATAAGACTCACATCAATATTGACAGATTCCTCAAGACAAAAAATAGTAGTGTCAGGAAGGAAACAAGAGAATTTTAAAACAGGCGGGTTATAAATGGAAACAACCAGATTTCCGTATCCACCAACATTATCATACACTTCGAAGTTTAAAGAAATGGAATCTGTTGTAAATCCGGCAACCGTTAATGTGTCTGTACCTGTGTAAGGAGGAAATCCTCCGGAGGCGGTAACTATTGCCTGGTAGTCGTTACCATGACATAGAGGCGGGGTAACAGAAACACTAACCACAATAGGAGAAAATAAGCAAGCGTTTCCGGAAGCTACGCCTCCCGGTTCAATCCAGTTAGAAGAATTTCCACCTGTAAGAGCAAAATTTTCAAGGTTTCCATGATAGTTATTTCCGCTTGCATCGGTTAATCCGTTCTCGTCCGGATTAAAACCACTGGCATCTCCCTGATTAAAATGATAAGCAGCAAGCAGTCCGGTTTGTGGAGCAATTTCGCAATTCATGTATGTCTGAATTTGCGCTTGTGAACGAGCTACATTCCAAACGCGTAACTCATCCATGTCTCCGAAATATTTTCCGTTAAACACGTAAACATACAAGTCGCCAATGTTTGTTGGGTTTCCGCTGGCAACAAGACTTATGGCAGTTGGGTAGTTGGTTGAAATGGAATTTCCATTGATATACATATACACCTGGCTTCCGTCATAAGTAACTGCTACATGCTGCCAGGTACCCCAGGTGATTACACCGGGGTTTGAAACAACAGTATTGTTTTGAGTTTCAAGAAGAAGCACTCCGTCATTCTGCATGAAATTATTGATAGCAAACACAAATCCGGGGCTGCTGATTCCTCCGATTTTATTAGAAAGAATAGTTGAGAAATCAGACTTCGATGCCGGCTTAATCCATGTTTCAATAGTGAATGGCCCGGTTAAATCAAGACCACTGTTTACAGAAATATAATCATCTACCCCGTCAAAATTTAAAGCTGCAGAAGGAGTTGAACAATCTAAACTAAATGTTGTTCCCGGATCTTTGCCTCCGCTCCAGTTTGTATTCATGTAAGACGGATCATCAACAAGTATACAAGTAAGTGACGGATTTCCATTAGCCGTAAAATTGTTCAGGTTTGAGTTGTTGCCATTCTGAATATTCAAATAAGTAAGCTGGTTGTTATGTGCGCGGAGATTAGCCAACGAAGCCTGCCCTGAAAGATCCAAAGAATCCAGTTGGTTGACTTCACAGAACAATATTGCCAACCCGGGATTATTGGAAAAATCAAGTGAACTGATTTGATTGAAAGCGCAATCAACCAGGAAAAGAGAATTTTGAGCGGACACATCCAGCGCGGTAAGCTGATTATTAAAACAACTGACTACAACCAGCGAAAGATTGCTGGATAAATCAATGCTGCTGACCTGATTGTTGCCAAATTCCAAGTGAGTAAGAACTGTGTTCAATGAAACATTCAAACTCGTAAGTTGATTATTCATACAACTGAGTTGAGTCAATGCAGTAAATGCTTCAATCCCTGTTAAATCATAGATGCTTAATCCATTTACATTTATCGCTCCTGTATAGGCAGCGGCTTCATCGCATTGAATTTCTCCGTCAGCATTTGTATTGATGGAAAGGTTTCCTACTAAAGCAGATTTGAAATTTGCGTCAGGGATGTTTACAACACAACCGCAATTTACTTTGTACTCCGATTGGGGGTCGTGTTCTTGTGACCAAACTGAATCCATGTATGCAGGGTCATCAACCTGGATACAATATAAAATAGGAAGACCTACGAAACTCACATCTGTGAAATTGGTGTTATATCCATTTTGAATGTTGAGGGATGTCATAGTAACATTAAAAGCGCAGTGGAAAGTAGTAAGGGCGGGGTTACCTGATACATCTAAAGATGTTATTTGATTATAGCCGCATTGAAGATGTGCCAGGACTGTATTAGATGATACATCAAGAGTAGATAATTGATTATCGGAACAATTAATTAAAGTAAGTGCTGTATTTGCAGAAACATCCAAACTGGTTAACTGAGTGCCTCCACATCTTAACGCTGACAAATTGCCTAGCATTGAAACATCAAGCGTGGCTATTGGATTGAAGTTACAGTTTAAGTATGTTAAGCCAGTGTTATTTGACACATCAATACTGGATATTTGATTGCCCGGGAATTCTAAGTGTTGCAGCAAAGTATTATTTGACACATCTAACGTTGTAAGATTTGTGTTTACGCAAATCAGCGTTTCTAAATCGGGGCAGGCGGAAACATCAATTGAATTAATACTCATAAAGGAGAACATCAGCAGGGTGAGCTTTGTATTATTTGTCACGTCCAAGCTTGTCAGAAAGTTCTTTTCGCAATTCAAAGCAGTAATGTTTGTGAAGGCCTCTATACCGGTTAAATCATAAATTCCCATTTGGTTCACATCAATAAATCCTGTGAATGCCGCAGCTTCAGAACACTGAATTTCACCATCGGCATTGGTGTTGATAGAAAGGTTTCCTACCAAAGCTGCTTTGAAGTTGGCATCAGGAATGTTTACAATGCACTCCGGTTCTCCTATCTGAAACTCTGCCACATCTCCACTGTTGAAAGGAATAGAAACTTGCATGAATTGATATCCGTCACTTACGGGGGTAGCGGTAATCCAACTGCCATTGACATATGCTTTTACTATAAAGTCATCTGAACTGGCAGAGGCATCTTCATCAGCAGCGTCCCATGCTAATGTAACATACAACGGATTCGATTCTGCTCCGGTTGAAGTAACTGTCCAAGTACGGTTTATAGTTTTGTTTGCATCTAAACCCGAGGTTGAAATTTGGGCATGATCACCGGCATCGGTTCGAGCAATAACACCACCGGGCGTTGTAGTGCTGGAAGAAATTGGCGTAGGATAGTAACCAATTGCATCGCCAATTGGATAAGTCATACCCAAAGGACCGCTGTAGTACAACTCCAAATTTCCATCTACATATGTATCTGATGAGCCGTTTATCAGCAGAGCACCGTTACCCATAATTATTTTATGAATCCCGGTATGAATTATTCCGTAATTGAAAGCAAGCTGACTGGTAATAGTCTGGTTGCCGCCTAACGTAATTCCATTTGTGCTCAGGTTAAACGGAATAAAGGTTGCAATACTTCCGTTGCCGTTTATTGTTTGAGGCACACTGCCCGAAATTACTACCAGTTGACTGGTGTTGATACTCCCATTGTTGGTTAGTGTGGTTCCCGTAAAGCTTAAACTGCTGCTGCCATCAACCAAAGCTCCGCTGTTTACATCAAGCGATGCCGTTGGATTCCACCATTCAACAGAGCCATTGATAGTTAAATCAGAACCAACTCCGTTGTGAATAATCAAATCCCCTCCGTTTACATTAAGCACTCCTCCGGAATTAATTGTGGTTTGGTCAATGGTAATGGTACCGCTGTTAATGGTAACCGTGTCACCACCTAAAATAGTAATGGTGCTATCCAGATAAGTTGGAGCAACAGTAGCAGGTACCCATGAGCAGCCGTTAAATCTTTCCCAGGTTGAAGGCGATGCCCAGTCACCATTGGTGAATGAACGATAAATGCCAATATGAGGATTTACTGTAACTGCTAGCACTTGCGGAGTTCCCGGACAGCCCGATGGGTCGTGGTAAGGCGTAATGGTATAGTTCACCACTTGCGGAGTTGCTGATAAGTTTACAAGGACATTAGTGATAGTAGGCCAGGTTACAGGCGTTGTGGTTTCACCTGTAACATTCGGATTATCAGCAGCTGCCCAGGAAAAAAGGGCAGGCATATCTGCTGTAGGAGAAAAATTAACCGCTGAACCGCTGCAAATAGTTGTGCTCGAAGCGCTGGTGATGGTTGGCGCAGGGTTAACAAGAACACTGCCATCCATTGTTTCCGAACAGCCAAAAGCGTTTGTTCCCACTACCGTATAAACTCCCGCAATTGAAACCGCAGGGAAATTAAAATATGCACCGGTACTGACTATAGGACTTCCCACATTTACCGAGCCATCTCTTACTAATTGATAACTGACTCCGTTTTCAGAGGTGTTGAGAATTACAAATGTTGAATTGCCTGCACAGGCAATTCCGCCTGCAGTAACGGTGTAAACAGAGGGCAGAGGATTTACAGTTACTGTAACGGTTGCACAACTACCGGGTGTTACACAGCCTCCTTCGCCACGTACATAGTAAGTAGTGGTTATAGTTGGCGAAACGTTAAGTGTAGCTCCGGTCCCAACCGGTGAACCACCGCAACTACCGGTGTACCAATGCCATGCGGTTGCGTCATTCAAACTGGCTGAACCTACACTCAGGGTGGCTGTATCTCCACTGCAAATGGTCAATCCTGATATTGAAGGAATATCAGAAGCGGTACAACAAACGTTACCATCATCCACAAGCCCATTACAATCATTATCAATTCCATCGCAAACTTCCACAGTAATACTGGTTCCACCGGGTGCAACCCAGTTAGATGTAGCACCGGTAAGAGCAAAATTTATTAGCGTACCTGTGCGGTTAAATCCGCTGGCATCTGTCAATGAGGTAATACCGGCATTATTAAGGCCTGCGTAACCCTGATTGAAATGATAAACGGCCTGTAACCCTGCCTGCGCTCCTAACTCGCAATTTCTGCTTCCAAGTATTTGAGCATCAGTCCTGGCTACGTTCCAAATTCTTACTTCATCAATATCGCCAAGAAAGTTAGTTCCTAAACCCGGTGAACTGCCAATGTGCACATCGGTACCCGAGGCGGTATTAATATCCCCGGGTCCGGCACCTGAAGGCGCAGTGTTTATTTGCAGAATTCCGTCAATATAAAATTGAGTCTGGGTAATATTTAAAGGGCTTCCGCCCGGTAATACTACTGCTACATGATGCCAGTTTCCGTCATTGACGGTATCGGTGCTGCTGATATTTTTTGCAGTAATGGCAAGTTGTAATTGTCCGTTTGCCCTTACGTTGAAGTTGAACCATGCTCCATTCGCTGCCTGTGATTGACCAAATTCTAAAATTGGTCGTTGTGAAGTGGTGGTGGTTTTAATCCATGCTTCAATAGTTCGGGCTGAAGTACCAGTAACACCCTTGTACCCCGCTATTCGAAGTGAATCATCGTTACCGTCAAAACTTAATGCTTCACCGGGAGGACAAACATCACCTTCGTCAATCAGAAAATCACAGTCATCATCTACTCCATTGCATATTTCGGTTGAGGGCGTGCATGGCGAACAGAAATTTCCGGAAGTAACAGCTCCCGGTTCTACCCAGTTAGAGCTTGCACCGGTGAGAGCAAAATTGGTGAGTGTTCCATCTGCACCACCGGTAACTGAATTAGTCAAAGTGGTAACGCCCGCATTATTTGAACCCGCCATAGCTTGGTTGAAATGGTAGTTGGCAACAAGCCCGGTTTCGTTAGTAGGAATTTCACAATTCAGGTAATATGAAATTTCACCGGCAGATAATGCACGGTTCCACACTCTGAGTTCATCAATGTTACCATCAAATAGCTCGCTGTTGCCGGTAAACTGGGTGCCGATGTAAAAGGTTGCGCCCGCCACCGGATTGCCAAAACCGGATTTAGTAGCCACTAAATTTCCATCTAAATACAAATGACCGGTTGTACCTGTTTTTACAACCGTATAGTTATGCCACTGTAAGTCGCTTGGCCAAAGAACGTGTGTGCCATACCACTGGTCAGCAATGCGAATGGTGTCGTCATAATATCTGCCAATGTAAAATTGATGACCTTGTGAAACTATGTTTGTAAGCTGACCGGAATTAAAATCATCTTCTTTTGCCCAAACCGAAACTGTATAATCGCCCGAAGTAGGAACTAAATCAACCGGACCAACCACCACATCATCCGCTCCATCAAAATTCAGAGCAGCACCCGGAGGGCAAACACCGCCTTCGTCAATGTCTCCGTCACAGTCATCATCAATGCCGTTGCAGGTTTCAACGGTGCAGGGTTCACCAATGGCAAAATCGCTGAAAGAAGAAGCACCGCTTGCGAGAATATTTACTGAACTGAGTGGAGTTGTAGAAACATTGCTCCACGTTCCTCCGCTGTATTTTTTAATCTGAAAATTGTTGTAGTTAGCTCCGGCATCCACATCGCCTGCCGGGTAAATAACGTTGGCATCATAAGTAGTAAACACAATACCTGCGTTAGTAAAACTCCAGTAGCGGTTTACCGTTCTGGCAGGTATAAGTCCTGATGTCATGATATCGGGATGGTCGGTTCCCAAGGTGCCGGCTGCCAATGAACCCGCAGCAGAAACATTGGCAAATGTTACTGTAACCGGTGCATATCCCGCAGCATCACCAATTGGGAAACCTCTGCTTACTGAAGTACCGGTTAAAAACGGTAGCTCAAGGATTCCGTCAACATAACTTGAAGTGCTGCCTCCTGTTAAAGAACTGCCGCTGCCCATGATAACTTTGTTGGCACCGGTAATAATTTTGCCTGCGGTTAAGGTTAAAGAAGAGCTGACAACACGGTTTGCATCAATGGTTACTCCATTGCTGTTGTTTATCCGCAGGTTCATGATAGACCCGGTGCCGTTAAATGCCTGTTGTGCAGTACCGGCAAACGTAAAGTTGGCAGTCCCGGTCATTATACCATCGTTTTCAACTAATGGCCCTGTAAAATTAACTGCAGCACTACCCGAAAGATTAGCTCCACCGGCAATATGATATGTTCCGCTGTGTATATCTGAGCTATTGTTTAAAGCCAAAGTTCCCGCGTTTACTCTAACCTGACCGAGGTTGTTAAACCTTAACGCGTTAGGAAAGGTTGTAGCGGAAGCATCGTTTTTATGTAAACCATCGCCTGTCGGATGGTTGTTGAATGTTGGCGAAACAATGGGTGCGTTGGTAGCAAAACTTGCATTGGTGCTAATGTTAAATTTTCCGTAGTTATTATACACTGATGTCCCCCCCATTGCAAAAGCATTGGTTCCCGAAAGCCAGTTGCACTCGGTGTAGTTATTAATTGTGTGGCTGTCCTGCATGATTCGCGAACCACCACCGGTTGTAAGACTAAAGAACGAACCGGCAAGAACATCAGTAGTAATTGCACCGCGCATATTTCCGTTGCTCCAATCAAGTGAGCCTCCGTTTTGAATTACAATATTACCGCCACCTGTAATAATACCTCCATGTACCTGAAACGATCCACTTACATCAATATCAACCCCGGCTCCGTTATTTAAAGTCATTGTAGCACTGGTTATTCTTAATGATGCA
Source organism: uncultured Chitinophaga sp. (assembly GCA_964631835.1). GTDB lineage: Bacteria > Bacteroidota > Bacteroidia > Chitinophagales > LD1 > Bog-950. The sequence continues at coordinate 10,641 of CAZWAD010000015.1, read as the reverse complement.
TTGAACTCAACCACCACCTGATCAATGGTAGCAGCAGCATCAAAAATAACTCCCATACCGTTTCGGATAGTAACTACCCCATCGGCAGAAGAGGGTGGGGTTATAACTGGACCCCAAAGCAAGCCGTCAAACCGTTGCCAGGTAGCCGGTGTTGACCAGTTACCCGTGGCAACCGAGCGGTAATCACCAACAGATTGTGCTGATAAAATGATCGGAGTAAAAAACATTGCGCAATAACATGCGGCAATAAATGCGCGGAGTAAAGTTTTGTTCATGAACTTTTATTTGTGGGTTATAAAACTCTCTAATCTCCGCCTCCGCCAGCGCACGCACTGAAACATCAACCGGTGCTGCTCACCGGAACAAATTCTCTTAATTAAATCATGCGTATCAACGTGTCCAAAAATAATTCCGATACGTGTTCCCCTAATCAGTTTCTAACTTGTGCAATATGAACAAATATTATAACAAATACAAGTATGTTGATAAAGGGGATTGAAAGTGATAATGGGATAACTTTTAATCAAATAAAGGAGAACACGGCAGAGTTACCCTCCCTTCCTCTTGGTCTTAAACCCCAATCCGGTTAGAATAGAAATAACCTGCTCGCGCTTTTCGCCCTGAATCAGAATGATACCATCCTTAACCGTTCCACCGGTGCCGCATTTGCTTTTAAGCTGCTTGCCGAGGGCTTCGAGGCTGGCAAGTGTTCCTTTGTAGTTCTCTACGATGGTGGCCACCTTGCCGCCTTTCAATCGCTGCAGCGAAATGTAAAGTGTTTGCTGGTTGGCAGCGGTGGTTTCCTGCTCACGGGTTTCTTCTCCGGGTTTGTAATTGGGGTTGGTGGAGTAAACTATGGGGTCTTTATGTTCCATGTGGTAAAAATAGTGAATAGTGAATGGGCAATCATTAACTATTCACTATTGCCTATTCACTATCAATACGCATTTAACTCAGCCGGTACAATTACGTTTATCGCCTGGGGTATTACTTCAAAGGTAACATCATCGTGGTAAATAAACGAGTCGCCATCGAACTGGTAAATCATTTTTTTGCTGCCATGAATTAAAATCTTTTTAGCGCGGTAACTCTCCGCTTCTTTAATCAGGTCGGGGCGCTTCATTATCAGGCAGCCCACCACCCAAAACATTTTCCAAAGCGCGAACCGGTTGAGCACAATTACATCAAGCACTCCGTCTTTCAGGCTGGTTGAAGGAAACACCGCGTAATCATAGCCATACTGGTTGGCGTTGAAAGCCGTGAAAAGGAAAAACTCTCGCTCAATGGTCGTGTCGTCAATCTCAACCTTGGCATGAAACGGCTGAAAGTAAAGGAGCAGTTCCTTAACCACAGCCCACGCATACGAAGCCAGCCCGCGTATTTTATGATGATGAAACCTCCGCGCTACCGAAGAATCAATTCCAAAGCCTGCATTACTTACAAAGTAACGAACGTTTGATTTCACCAAATCAATCTTCACCGTCTTACCGGTGTTAAGCACGTTGATAGAGCCTTCGGCATCGCGCGGGGGAATTTTGAGGTGAGTAGCAAACCCATTACCGGAACCATAAGGAAGCAAGCCAAGTGCAGTGTTAGTTCCCACAAGGCTTTGCGCTACTTCGTTAATGGAGCCATCGCCACCTACTGCCACACAAACATCAAAGCCTTCTTCCACTGCCTGCTGGGCAATTAAACTGGCATGACCTGCATACTGAGTAAACCGGATGGTATAGTCATACTGCACATAATCAATGTAGCGGGCAACCTTCTCCGGTATGTTCTTCTTTTTATAAACCCCCGAAATAGGATTTATGATGAACATGATTTTCTTTTTCTTGGCCGACTCCATAAGACGAAGATATTATTTCACACTTCGGACAGTGAATCAAAACGCTTTGAGGCTTAAATCTAAACTCGCGGATGAATGAGTGAGCGCGCCTACCGAAATAAAATCAACACCGGTTTCTGCAAACGAGCGCACGTTGTCTAATGTTATTCCACCGGAAGCTTCAGTTTCATATTTGCCGTTAACCAATTGAACAGCAGCTTTCATTTGCCCCGGGGTAAAGTTGTCGAACATAATACGCGCCACGTTTCCAATCTGCAAAACCTCTTCCACCTCCTTTAAACTTCGGGTTTCAACCTCAACGGGTAAGTTCAAATTGTTTTTTGCCTGGTAATCTTTTACAGCAAGAACCGCTTTCCCGATGCCCCCGCAAAAATCAATGTGGTTGTCTTTGAGCATTATCATGTCGTACAAACCAAACCGGTGGTTGTGTCCTCTGCCAATTCGCACTGCCAGCTTCTCAAAATAGCGGAAGTTAGGGGTTGTCTTGCGGGTATCGGTAATCTTTGCTTTAGTCCCGGAAACCTTTTCAACAAACTTAGAGGTAAGCGTTGCAATACCACTCATACGCTGCATGAAGTTGAGCACCACCCTCTCCGCACGGAGAATAGACTTTACCTCTCCGGAAACCTTAAAAGCCACATCGCCCTTTTTAATTCGGGTTCCGTCTTTCAGAATTCCTTCGAACTGTATTTCCTTATCAACCCGCTTAAAAATTACTTCTGCTAACTCTACCCCGGCAATTATTCCTTCGGCTTTGCATAAAAGTTGCGCCCTGCCGTTCTTAGCATGAGGTATGGCAGCTAACGATGAGTGGTCACCCGATGGTATCTTGCCGGTAAAATCAACGACATCTTCCGCCAATGCTTCATCAATAAATCTTTCGATGCTGAAACTCACTCCGTAATTTTGGTGTGAAGTAATAAACAAAAAGCGAATCACTTCGTATTCGCTTTACATTTTGCACTGGTATTTAAAGCCTACTGCCTATTCACTATTGCTTATTGCCTATTGGTTTCATTGCTCTTCAAATCGTATTTCCTGAATAACCAGTTTACTGCCCGAAGTCTTGGCATAAACATACGCCCGGTAGTTACCCGATGAAGTAGAAAGATTGCCGATAAAGTATTTCGAGCCTTCGGGTGAAGTTCCCTGGTGGGCTACGGAAAAAGACTTAGGCTGATGGGCTGCAAAGAAGTTTTTCAGCACCATTTCCGCCTGTGCCTTGCTGTATGAATTAGCAACTTCTTTAATGGTTATCTCTACATTACCTTCAAAGTTAGCTGCAAGGGCTGAAGCGTTACCTGTTTTAATGGCATTTACAATATTATCAAAGCTCTGCGCCTGAAGGTGGCTGCCAACTGCAAGCACGAAGAGAATGGTTATTGTAAGCGTTTTTATGAACTGGTTTTTCATAGCGTAAAATTTCTATGATTTATTCTCGAATATCATGCCATACATCGTATCCGGCTGAATGCGCCTGTTAAAAGTAAGAAACTCGGGTAACTTTGTCCGCCATGAATAAGAAAGTTATCCTCATTATTATGGATGGCTGGGGTCACGGACCTGACCCTGAACGTAGCGCAATTGCACAGGCGCATACTCCTTTTACAGATTCTCTTTACAACTCTTATCCGAATACAGAACTGAGTACACACAGCGGTTATGTGGGTTTGCCTGAAGGGCAAATGGGTAACAGTGAAGTAGGGCATATTAACATAGGTGCCGGGCGCGTGGTATATCAGGAACTGGAGCGCATAAACCGCGCCATTAAAAGCGGAGAGTTGGCCCGCAACGAGAGGCTGCTTGCCACTATCGCGTATTGCAAAGACCATAAAAAGCCGCTTCATCTTATCGGTCTGGTTTCAGACGGAGGAGTGCATTCGCATATTAACCACCTGAAAGCGCTGTGCGATATTGCCAAAGAAAATGGTTTGGGAAAGAATGATGTTTTTATTCACGCCTTTACCGATGGCAGAGACTGCGACCCCAAAAGCGGTCTCGGATTTTTGAGACAACTTCAGGAGCACCTGGATAATTCTGTCGGGCATATAGCATCTGTTTGCGGAAGATACTATGCTATGGACCGCGATAACCGGTGGGAGCGCATCAAACTGGCGTACGATTTACTCACAAAAGGTGAAGGCAAAAAAACCACCAACATTTTTGAAGCCGTGGAAGAAAGTTATGCAGCCGGTGTTACCGATGAATTTATTACGCCCATAGTGCGCACCAATGCTCAGGGAGAACCTTTTGCTTATGTATGGAGCGATGATGCGGTGCTGTGCTTTAACTTCCGCACCGACCGGTGCCGCCAAATAACCAAAGCCCTTGCCCAGCAGGATTTTCCGCAGCATGGAATGGCTAAGCTGAACCTTCGTTACCTTACCATGACCATTTATGACCATACGTTTAAGGGTATTGAAAATATATTCGACAATAACGACCTGACCATGACCCTGGGTGAAGTTCTGGAACGAAACAACAAAACGCAAATACGTGCTGCCGAAACTGAAAAATATCCTCACGTTACTTTTTTCTTCAGCGGTGGAAGGGAAAAAGAGTTTGCAGGCGAAAAACGGCTGCTTGCCGCTTCGCCCAAAGTAGCTACTTACGATTTGCAGCCCGAAATGAGCGCCCTGCCTATAACCGGTAAGGTGCTGGAAGAAATTAAAAACAAGGCACCTGATTTTGTATGCCTCAATTATGCCAATACCGACATGGTAGGGCACACCGGTGTTTTTAAAGCAGCGGTGAAAGCCGCAGAAACGGTTGACAGATGTGTGATGCAGGTAACTGAAGCCGCGCTGGAGAAAGGCTACACCGTGCTGATAACTGCCGACCACGGTAATGCAGATTACATGATTAACCCTGACGGCTCTCCTAATACCGCACATACCATGAACCCCGTTCCCTTCTTTCTGGTTGATAAAAATTTTCATCCTTCGTTGCGTCCGGGAAAACTTGCCGACATTGCACCCACCGTTTTAAAGCTTATGGGTATTGAACAACCCGCTGAAATGACTGGCGGCAGTTTGTTTTAGCCTGTTGGCATTCTTCTTAATTCTGCTTTAACTTCACTTTCATTCCGGTAAATATTTTCGTCATCAGGAGCCGGCTCTCCACAGCGTTTTGCAAACTTTCCGGCAAGCGGTGGAAGTTTTCCGGGAGATGGTTTAAACTTTCCGCCAGGCCGTGGAAACTTTCCAACAGCTTCTGTAAATATTCCAGCAGGCGGTGCCACTTTTCCAGCAGCTCGCGGAAATCTTTAAGCAAGTGCCGGAAATATTAAAACAGATGCCGGAAAACCTAAAAGAGTTGATGGAAACCTTCCAGCACTTGCTGGAAACCATTAAAAATGCCCAGAAAAGCGTCAAACAGTGGGTTTTGCTTCATTTTTAGCTGAAAAAGCCCTGTTTGCAGGTGGTATGTTGCGGCAGGCAAGCGGTACAAACTTCAGGCTGCTTTATTCTGCCAGCCCGAGGTCAATCCTACGGAGGATAATATCTGCCGAAAGCACTTTCACTTTAATCGGGTCGCCAAGCTGGTATCGCTTGCCGCTTCGGGTGCCTACCAGGCGCACCTGCTTTTCTTCATAACGGAAATCTTCATCGCCCAAAAGTTCGGTGCTTACCATTCCCTCGCATTTATTATCAATCATTTCGGCAAAAACACCTCTTGGAATTACACCGGTAATGAGGGCATTAAATTCACCGCCCACCTTATCCTGCATAAATTCAATTTGCTTGTATTTAATGGCTTCGCGCTCGGCATCCATAGCTTTTCGCTCCATTACCGAACTGTTTTTGCAACGCGCCTCAAGTTCATCTTTGCTAATCATCTTATCGGGGCTGTGGAGTATGCCTTCCAGCAACCGGTGAACAAGCACATCGGGATATCTGCGTATAGGCGAAGTAAAGTGGGTGTAATGTTCCATCGCCAAACCGTAATGCCCGATGTTGCCGGTAGTGTAAGTGGCTTTTGCCATGCTTCGTATAGCGAGGGTCTCTAATACATTTTGCTCGGGCTTGCCTTCAATTCTGCGAAGCATGGAGTTGAAAATTTCGGCAGCATCTTTCGGATTGTCGAAAGTTATTTTGTAACCGAAGCGGGCAGCCACCGTGCTGAACATTTCAAGCTTTGCCGGGTCGGGATTATCATGCACCCGGTACACAAAAGGCGCGGCATGTTTCCCTTTGCGCAGTTTAGAGCCGAAACGGGCTACCGTTTCGTTGGCAAGAAGCATGAAATCTTCTACCAGCAGGTGTGCATCTTTGCGAACCTTCAGCACAATACCCAAAGGCTTACCGGTATCATCTAACCGGAATTTTACTTCCTGTTTTTCGAAAGCGATAGCGCCTTTCTTAAACCGCCTGGCGCGGAAAGATTTCGCCATGCGGTTGAGCAACAGCAGCTCGGAGGCGTAATCGCCTTCACCGGTTTCGAGAACCTGCTGCGCCTGCTCGTAAGTAAACCTGCGCCTGGAGTGAATTACTGTTTTGGAAATGGTAAAATGTTTCAGCTCAAAGTTTTTGTCAAACTCAAAAATGGTGGAAAAGGTCAACCGGTCTTCGTTGGGCCGGAGCGAACAGAGAATGTTCGACAGCTTTTCGGGGAGCATCGGACACACGCGGTCGGGCAAATACACCGAAGTGGCGCGCCTCTCCGCCTCCTTATCAAGTTCAGAGCCCTCGCGGACAAAGTGCGAAACATCGGCAATGTGAACTCCTACCTCGTAATTTCCGTTAGCCAGCGTGCGAACCGAAATGGCGTCATCAAAGTCTTTGGCATCTTCCGGGTCAATAGTAAACGTTGGAACTTTGCGAAGGTCAAGCCGCTTGTTTAATTCCTCTTTTGGAATTTGTTCACCATATTTTGCAAGCTCTTTATAAACCGAGCGCGGAAAATCAATACTGAATCCATTGCTAATGAGAATCATTTTCATATCCATATCCGAACTTCCAACGCCCCGGATAATTTCCACCACTTCGCCCACCGGTCTTTTGCCTTCTTTGTTCCAGTCGGTAATGCGCACAATAACCCGTTCATCGTTTTTAGCGCCACCCAGGCTGGCGAGAGGAATAAAAACATCGGTGTTCAGCTTTCTTTCATCGGCTACAAAAAATGCGAACTTCTCCAGCACTTCCACCCGGCCGGCAAAACTGTCTTGCGAGCGCCTGATGATTTCTACTATTTCGCCTTCGGGACGTTTGCCGTAAGCGGTCAGGCGCACTTTCACTTCATCGCCCTGCATGGCGCTGCGCACAAACTTTTTGGGAACGTAAATGTCCTTGTCTAACTCGTCAACCGCTATGTAAGCAGCCCCGCTTTGAGCAATATCGGCCGTGCCGATGAGAAACTTCGTATCGCGGTGAACCGGTTTGTGCGGTTTCTCACCGCGCAGAATTTTGATTTTTCCTTTCTGCTCGATTTTAATAGCGCCCTGGTGGTCGAGTTTGTTGAGGGCAAGAACAATCTCCTCCTGAGTCATCTTGCGAAGTACTTTCGGAAAAAGTGTTTTGAGCGAGGCATCTTTGCCAAGCGATTGGATAATGCCGAGTATGTAGCGGGCATTTTCACCGGGGTTGGTATTTGGTTTTCTTTTATTGAAATGTTTTTTCTTTTTCATTGTTTGTAATACCTACTCTACAATAAACCAGGGGTTGAGAAGGTTCTCTTTATTGTAAGTAAGTGGTTGTTTGGTTTCGTAATTCATTACATTTTTACCGGCATAAAGCGCAACCGCATGAGCAGCAGCAGTGTCCCATTCCATGGTAGGTCCGAATCGAGGATAAACATCGGCTTTGCCTTCCGCCACCAGGCAAAGTTTTAAGGAACTGCCCGAAGAGATAAACTCAACTTCTTTGCCGGCTGCCTTTAATTGTTCAACAAACTGAAGAGTTTCATCGCTTAAATGCGAGCGGCTGGCAACGACCGTCACTTTTGATTTGGAAGAGTAATGTTCTCCCGGGTTTGCGGCAAGGGGTGAGTGGTGAGCGGTAAATACAAACGAACCGATTCCCTTTATTCCGTAGTACGTTTTGTTTTGTGCCGGTACATGAACCACACCCACTACCGGCACTCCTTCCTCAATCAGCGCAATGTTAACTGTAAACTCTCCGTTCTTTTTGATGAATTCCTTTGTGCCGTCAATCGGGTCAATGAGCCAGAACCGGTTCCAGTTTTTTCTCTCCTCGTATGCAGTCATTTTTGTTTCTTCTGAAATGAATGGGATTTCAGGATGCAGTTTTTTAAGAGCTGCCAGAATGATTGCATTAGAACGATGGTCGGCTTCGGTTAAGGGAGAAGAATCGCTCTTCGTTTCCACCATAAAATCGCTTACATAAATTTTCATGATTTCATTTCCGGCATGTTGAGCTGCAGAAATGAGTTCATTAATATCAATGTTTTTATAAAACAGTTCCATGTCAGTAAAAGGGAAAAATAATCAGGAAAGTAAGGCGATACATTTTTGAAGGCTTTCTCTCCAGTGAGGAATTTCAACGCGGAATGTATCTTTAATTTTTTGCTTATTGAGCACACTGTATTTAGGGCGTGCAGCCGGTGTAGGATATTGGGTGGTTTCTATGGGAATAATCTTTGTTTGTAATCCTGCTATATCACAAACAGCCACAGCAAAATCATACCAGCTGGCAATACCTTCGTTACTGTAATGGTAAATTCCCGGCTTCCATTCATCGTTCTGAATGATTTTCAAAATAACTGCGGCTAAGTCACGCGCATAAGTAGGGGTTCCGGTTTGGTCGTAAACCACATTCAGCGATTCGCGCTCTTTTCCTAAGCGCAGAATAGTTTTCACAAAATTGTTTCCGAACGAAGAGTAAACCCAACCCGAGCGGATGAGTACAGCACGCGTATTATTTTGCAGCACTTGTTTTTCACCTTCAAGTTTGCTGGCTCCGTAAGCGGAAAGCGGGTTGGTGGCATCTCCCTCCAGCAGCGGGCGGGAAACAGTTCCGTCAAATACAAAATCAGTACTGATATGAATAAACCGTGCATCAGTTGCTTTGCATATTGCTGCAAGATTTCCGGCACTATCTCCATTTACCTTAAAGGCGAGTTCTTTTTCAGATTCAGCTTTGTCCACTGCTGTATAAGCGGCACAGTTGACAACCGCAGTTGGCTTTTCTTTTTCAAAAAAACTTTTCACTTCCCCGGCATCAGAAATATCCAAATCTTCATGTCCGACAAACACGAAATCATGTGTCTCAAGTAGCGAGGAAAGAAAGTTGATTTCAGTTCCCAACTGCCCGTGCGCACCGGTAACAAGTATTTTATTTGCCATTGAACTGAAAATTATTCAGGCAGTCTTTAAACAACGGGAGAACCCTGTCTTTTTCTGAAACAACAACTTTGTCCAATCCAATGCCCCAATCAATATTCAGTTGGGGGTCGTTGTATATAATACCGCCTTCGCTTTCTTTCGAATAATAGTTGTCGCACTTATACTGAAAAATGCAGGTTTCGCTTAATACAGAAAAGCCGTGTGCGAAACCACGGGGGATAAAAAGCTGCTTTTTGTTATCGGCAGAAATAACCAGCGAATAAGATTTGCCGAAAGTAGGTGAACCTTTCCGCAAGTCAATGACCACATCCAAAACCTCGCCTTCAACTACGCGAACTAATTTAGCTTGGGCATAGGGATTCAACTGGTAATGTAACCCACGGATTACACCGAACTTCGATTTCGATTCATTGTCCTGTGTAAACCCGGTGTCAATTCCGGCACTTTGAAATAAGGCTTTGTTGAAGCTTTCAAAAAAATATCCGCGGCTGTCGCTTATAACTTTAGGTTCAAAAATTTTTAACCCGGGAAAGCCGGTTTCGGTAAATGGCATTCTTACAGAAGAGTTTTGTTTAATAATTTACCGCTGGTAAGAATTTTTTCAAGGTACTTCTCTTTTAAGCAGGCATGTATGGCTTCGGTATGTCTTACTCCGTGTAAATCGCTGCCCATAAAGTCAACCATGTTTTCGTCAATCATTTTCTCTGCGGTGTATTTTGCATGTTTGCCGTATCTGCCGCTCAGCGACATCAGGTTAACCTGAAAATAAATGCCGCGGTCTTTCAGCCCGTTGTAGCCTTCAAAATCCGGCTCGTAATAATAGGGATAGCGTTCAGGATGTGCAAGTATAATATGATAACCGGCTGTTTGCATTTTGTAAACTATATCAGCCACATTAAAAGGTTTGGCATGCATCGAGAATTCAACCAGCACATAACTCTTGCCTATGGTCAGGAACTCCTTTTTCTCTGTTTTTTCATAAAAAGTTTCATCGAGGTAATATTCGGCAGCCGCATCAAATTCAATGGGAATATTCTGCTGTTTGATAGCTTCCAGCACCTGCTGTTTGCCGCTGTTGATGATTTCTGGGGTATTATTAAACCCGCCCGCCATCAGATGCGGAGTGGTAATTACTTTTTTAAAACCCCATGCGGCAAACTGGCGCAGCATCGCTAATGACTCATCCAATGTTTTTACCCCATCGTCAATGCCCGGAATGAGGTGGGAGTGTAAATCAACGGCCATTAAACTGAAATCGGTCAGTGAAGAAGCTCCGCTTTCTTTGTTTCCGCTGAGGAGATTTAACAATTTGTTCAGCAATAATTCAGTTTTGGGCGAAGATATTGTTTTTAACAAGCCTGAAAGTATTGGGGAGTACGAAGTTTTCCTTAATACTTTCGGGGAATTCCTTAATACTTTCGTTCAAAGTATTGAGAAGTACGAAGTTTTCCTCAATACTTTCCATGTTTTCCTTAATACTTTCGGGGAA
>CAZWAD010000014.1:23160-103622 GCA_964631835.1 uncultured Chitinophaga sp. | reverse complement strand
TCCGCGAAAACCCCGCAGACTGGCTCTGGAGCCATAAGCGCTGGAAGCATAAAAGAAAATAGCCGGTTGCGGATTGGCGCTGTGCATTTAAGGTGTAAGTTACATGGTTTATGGTGAGGAGATTGGTGGAAACATACCTCTGCCCCTTCTGCTCTCGCGCACCTCCCCCTCATCACATTTTCCCTTCCCTGCCACACAATATAAATGTGGAATTCAGCGTTTATGTCATCTTCTATATTCAATAAACCCCCGCGCCATGTCGTACCTGCTCGGCATAAGAATAGACGGAGCCCGTATTAAAGACGAGGATGCCCGCCTGATATGTTTTATGATTGAAGGGCTTACCTACCTCGAAGCCTCCGACTGCATGGACTACGAGGTAAGCACCGTGCGCAACCACATTTGCAACCTGTATGGCTGCCTAGAAGTGCCGAGCGAAATCCAGTGTCTGCTCGCCAAGTGTAAACAATTTGGTTTTGAGGAGGGCGGGCGCTATAAAAACACGCGCGTGCTTACCCGTGCCGACATCAACCGCATGCACCGCATTGCCCCACGAACGGACAAGGGCAAGGCCGCCTGATTTTTAGCAACCTGCCAACCTGAGTCTGCCAAAACGCTGCCCCGTTGAATATCCCGAAACCCGCCAGAAAGGGTTGTAATACTGAGGAGAGGCTTTGCGAACCGGAGTATCCTGTATTTTTCCCAACGCCAGATACAAGTTCCTTCACTTCGCAGAGCCTTCGTTCAGGATGACGGAGTCCGTTTTTTTAGAAACACTGCCAACAGAAAACCAAGCCGCCCTCTGCTACCGGTGATACGCATCACTGATTCGCTTCCCTGATATGCATCTTCGTTTATACGCACCCCGCTGATATAACTTTGCATCGTAATTAATATGAAACAAAAAATGTATCAGCCGGTTGTATATATAAAACATAAAAACAGGGCAGGGTTACAACCCGGTGCCCTCTGCAGGTATGCAGAGCCCGAAAAGTTACAACCCGATGCCCTCTGCAGGTATGCAGAGCCCGAAAAGTTGCAACCTGATGCTCTCTGCAGGTATGCAGAGCCTGAAAAGTTACAACCTGATGCCCTCTGCAGGTATGCAGAGCCTGAAAAGTTACAGTCAGATGCCCACTGCAGCTATGCAGACATGGTGTTTCATCCTTTTTTGCCCGTTTATTTTCAAACTAATCAATAATTAAAACAAAACTCTATGGCAGTAGTACGCAGATTACCCAACACCGATGCCGGGCGCGCCTTAGCATTAGACCGTGCGGCTATAAAATTAAGCATTACCGCCCCTGCCGACATAGTGCTTACGGCACAATCGCAAACGCGGCTGGCGGCCATTCGTCCAACCTTTAATACCAACCTTGTACTGCGGGGACAAGCTCTGGGAAACCAAACAGTAGCCACACCGGGCAAAGATTCTGCACGAAGAGTTGCCGCGCTTTTTATTTCGCATTATGTACAGGGCTGCGACAAAGCAGCTATGCGTGGCGAAACCGGTTTTTTCAAAGCCGACCGCTCGTATTTTCAGCTCGATGGAACCAATTTTGATATTCCTGATTTGGAAAACGACAACGAGGTGCTGCTGTGGGGCCCGCGGATTATTGATGGCGATGCACTGCGCATTGCTGCCGGCAAACCGGTTATGCCTTTTCCCGCCATTGCCGATGTTACAGCGAAATACAACCTGTTCAGCACCGCCTTTGGCGATTACAGCCTGCTGAAAACCGCCTATGACAATGCGCAGGAAGCCATCAGCAACATGCGCGAAGATGTGGACAGCCTCATTTTGCGCATGTGGAACGAAACGGAAGCGGCTTACAGCGAAGAAGCGCCATCGAGCAAGCGCAGAAACGCCCGCGACTGGGGTGTGGTGTATGTGCTCGTTGCCGGTACAGTTCCCACTCCCGATGACTTTTCCATTATGGGTAAAGTAACCATTGCCGTTCCCGGCTCACCGGTACCGGTGGCTGATGTAACGGTTACCGTTCTGGAAACAGGCGACACAGTGCTGAGCCAGAGCAATGGCGATTACCTGGTATCCCGCCTCAACCCCGGCACGTACACGCTGCAGGTGGAAAAAGCGGGATTCGTCACCCAAACCATAACCAATGTAACGGTGGTTGACGGGCAAATAACCACGCTGAACATATCGCTGCTTCCCGCTGCCGCCACCGGCAGCCTGGTAGGCTCGGTTACGCTGGGGGGCTCACCGGTGTCGGCAAGCATAACCATTGAAGGCACTACCTTCAGCGCCTCAACCGAACCAACAACGGGAGTTTACACCATCGAAAACATACCGGCAGGAAATATAACGGTGCGCGCCACCATCATTGCCGACCCGGCAAACTTCCAAACCCAGAACATTACCATAGTTGCCGGGCAGGCGAATGAGTTGCTGTTTGTGTTTCCGTAGAAAGTTAACCCGCCCGTTTTTTAACTGCCCCTGAAAAAAGCGGGCAGGTCTGTTACCGGTTTCAGTTTCGTAACAGGAATGTACCGGCACCGGTACCCGCCTTCGGCACCCAGCTTGCTGCCGAAATCTTTCATGGGCGCATTATCTATTTCAGCGCTGGTGGCAAACCCGCACAAATAAGCGCGGGTGTTTACCGGGATAGTTTCGGCTTTTGCCGAATCAACATCAAGAATGATTTGAACATAATAATCGGGCTTGCGCCTGCGCGCATAGTCTTCCCGCACCAGCAGGTTCAGCTTGTTATTGAAAGGGAAAGCGGAAGTCTTTATTTCAATTTTCTCAAAATCGGTATCGCCTTTGTTTTTTCCCACGCGGTGTTTTTTCCAATCGCCAAACAGGTACTGTGCAAAAACAAACTCACCGAGGTGCCCGGTGAGTGTATCAATTTTTGAAGCTATGGTCCGCTCTACTTTGGTTTGTGGAATAAGCCGCACTGCTTCATCAAGCATGGGCTGGGTGATAATGATGCAGGGATAGGCGCTCACTCAATACACTTTCCTAAGCCGGTAATTCTCAATCCTGAAAATATTCACGTGCCGGTTCTCCAGGTAATTAACCGTGGCTGAATCTTTCATCACTTTTACAATATCGAATTTATAGCCGGTGCCGGTAAAGCGCTGTGTGGAGATATGGTTCATAAAATCTAACCCGTAATCGCTTAATGCGCTTAGCGTGAAATTCATCAGGTCGTAGCCGAGAAAGGAAAATTCTCCGGGAGTTACGTTGTAGTTGTTTCTGAAATCAGTCATAAAGTTCAGCGTTTCGCTTTTGGAAGAATCGGCATAGTAATGATCGCTGATATGAGTAGAAAATTCGTTGAGGTAATCGAGGCGGAGAATGTCGCCACTGAGCCAGGTGGGCATACCGTAAACAATTATCATGTATTCGAGGCGCTGGTCAAACAGCACACGCAGGTTGCCATTTATAAACGCTTCATCGAACGAGGTAATAATCAGTATATTCTTCCGGTCAGCCTTCAGCTTATCCCGCACGCTGGGTTTCTTGCCGTTTATAAGGGTGTCTTTGGAGTTAATTACATTAACCGTAAATTTTCTTGCCGCGGTTTGATTATAAAGGCGGAACAAGGAGTCGAAGCGATAAGCCACTGAACTGCTTCGCTCCACATCGGGAGTGTAAATAATAACATTCGCACCGGGAAAAGAGTCAACCACCGAGTTGAACATGGCATCGGCATGGGCATCAATGGTAGGTGCAAGTTTTAAATGATAGGGGTTTGAACCGGTAAGGCTTTTCGATGGGCTGAAGGGCTGGATATTGATGATATGATTCAAGTTGCAGAAATCGGCTACCAGTTTTGCTGAAGAAGTAGTGTAGCTGCCGATAATAATCTGCAATTGCTTCAGCTCTTCCTTCTTCAGAATTTCTTCGGTAATGGAATCGTTATTCCAGTTGTCGTAAACACTGAGTTCGATTTTAAAATTGTACTTCGACTGATTAAGCGCTTGTTCCAGACCATGGTAAAACTCAAGCGAGACAAGCACATCGCTGCTTAGCTGAACCTTGCTAGCTGTAAAAAAGTCATGAGCATTCAGAAAGCCATCCATAACCGATGAAGAACTTTCCGCTTTAAAAGGAAGAATCAGCCCAATGCGGTAAACAGAATCGGTTTGCGCAAAGCCAACCACCGACAAAAGACCACAGACTACAGAAAGGAAAAGTTTCCGTCTCCCTGCTTCTGATTGCTTACTCCGTATTTGCATTTGCTGATATTCTAAGTTGTCGTTCCGGTTATTTGTTCTATTCCCATTCAATAGTTGCCGGTGGCTTTGAAGAAATATCATACACAACCCGATTTACTCCTTTTACCCGGTTGATGATTTCATTCGAAGTTCGTGCCAGAAATTCATACGGTAGGTGGCTCCAGTCTGCTGTCATGCCATCGGTGGAGTTTACCGCCCGGAGAGCTACCGCGTTTTCATACGTTCTTTCATCGCCCATTACCCCTACACTTTTAGTGGAAAGGAGAATAGCGCCCGCCTGCCAAACAGTGTTATATAAACCATGCTTTTTCAGATTTTCAATAAAAATATGGTCAGCTTCCTGCAGTATCCGTACTTTCTCTTCGGTAATATCTCCAAGTATCCGCACTGCCAAACCGGGACCGGGGAATGGATGGCGGTAAAGAATTTCGGGTAGAAGCCCCAACTCCTCCCCCGCTTTGCGTACCTCATCTTTAAACAAGTTGCGAAGCGGCTCAACAATTTTCAACTTCAGAATTTCGGGCAATCCGCCAACATTGTGGTGCGACTTGATAGTAGCCGATGGCCCTTTCACCGAAACGGATTCAATCACATCCGGATAAATTGTTCCTTGTGCCAGCCATTTTATTTCTCTGTGTTTACGGGCTTCATATTCAAAAACTTCGATAAACACACGCCCTATAATTTTCCTTTTCCTTTCCGGGTCGGTAACGCCTTTCAACTCCTTCAAAAATCTTTTCCCGGCACGGACACCCTCTACGTTCAAACCCATTTGCCGGTAGTTTTCCAGAACGGTTTCGTATTCCTCTTTGCGCAATAGTCCGTTGTCAACAAAAATGCAGAGCAGGTTGTCGCCAATAGCTTCTTCCAGCAGCAAAGCTGCCACCGAAGAATCCACTCCACCGCTCAGACCGAGCATTACTTTTTCATTGCCAATTTGCCTCCGAAGGCTTAAAACTGTTTCTTCTACAAATGAAGCCGCAGTCCATTTATGAGCACAGCCGCAAATAGCAAACAAAAAGTTGGAGAGAATCTTGTGCCCTTCGGTAGAGTGATACACTTCAGGATGGAATTGCAAACCATAAACTTTATGTTTAAAAGAGCTGTTCTTAGCGCGGAAAGCCGCCACATCATTAAGGTCGGAGCCGGCAATAAGCTCAAACTTATCGCCAATATTTTTAATCGAATCCCCGTGGCTCATCCACACCTGGCAGTTGTTCGAAACATTTTTGAGCAGGGCATCGCTGCGCTTTTTTATCTGCAGATGGGCACGTCCGTATTCGCGCACATTACTTTTTTGAACTGTGCCGCCAAAAGTTTGCGCCATCAGCTGAGCGCCATAGCAAACACCCAGAACCGGACTGAAAGCTGTAAGCTTTTTTAAATCAACGCGGGGAGATTTTTTATCGCGTACTGAAGCGGGAGAACCGGAGAGGATAATTCCTTTAATATTATTGGAGAGTTCGGGTAGCTTGTTATAAGGAACAATTTCACAGTAAACCTCGCACTCGCGAACTCTTCGGGCAATGAGTTGTGTATATTGAGAACCAAAATCAACAATCAAAATCTTTTCTGTCATACGGCAAAGATAGAAATCGGGAGATTTAAGGATTGTGGAAATGTGGAGGAGTTTTGTCAAATAACTCATTTGAGGTTTCCAATTAAAAAAAAGGGCTGCCTTTCGGCAGCCCAACCGTCAATGACGGTATTATCCACTCACCAAAACTTAACCGTAAAACCTGATGCCGTTCAACGTAGCGGCAGGTTTAACGAAACTGTACTTATGCAGCCGGCTTCTCAGTTAAAGTTCTATCCAGTTGCTCCAGTATTCCGTTTATTCCGCCATGAGGAGCCGGCTTAAGGTTAAGGCTCCAAATCTTATCGCCCGAAAACACTACTTCCATTTCCTCATCGGGCATCTCAATTTTTTTACCTGTTGCCCTAAGCGGTTTGACTCCTTTTGTGAAAGGAGGTAATTCAGAAGTGTGCGTTCCGGTAACCTTAATTTTTGCTTTTAGTTTATAATCGTTCTCAGGTGCCACATCGTGCAGGTGAAACCTAAGGTCAGGCATACCGGCATGAAGCACCCGCTGTACTTTTATCCACTCGTTTTTGGAAAGCGGGCGCGGAACTCCTCCTTGATATCTGAAATTGTCTGTAAGGTTTCTTTCCACTTTATCCCAATTCTGCTGTTCAATGCCTGATATTACCTTGTTTAAAACTTCTTGTCTTTTCAATATTTCTTCTTGTTTCATCATACTTTTTACTTTTTATGTTTTACAATTTTAGGCCTTAAAGTTACCTGTTTGAGGCTCAACAATCAATGACAACAGACAAGTAGTTTATTGAATATTATCAAGTTTTCAGTTACTCTAACCCGGGAAGAAAACCAACCGTAGTAATAAAATCACTCATACAGGATTTTGAACTTGAAATACATTCGTGTAGGTTAGCTGTACAATTCCTGACAATGAAAATATTCCGCCCGCTTTTTATCCAGCTCATTCTTGTTCATTATTTTTCATATTTCCTTTTCTCTCAGGACACTTCTGTTTGTTTTCTCCGGGACCCCGGGGGCAGAATCCGCGAACACAATGTTGACTTTATCAAGATGAAACTCGATGTAAGGTTTAATGTTTCGGAAGGTAAAGTGTTCGGCAATGTAAAGTATGACTTCCGTCCCATTCAGTATGTAGTGGATACACTTTTCCTGAATGCACCCGAAATTGATATAAAGAGAGTTTTGGTGGACGGAATGGAAACTCCTTTCTCAACCGACAGCAACGGAGTAACCATCCGTTTTCGCGAAGCCATGGACTGGAATCGCGATTACAAACTTGAGATAAGTTATGAAGCAACCCCTCGTAAAGGGATTTATTTCATTGGCTGGAATGTAAATGACCAAAACAAAAGCGGTGACAAGTATTTTACGCGAAAGCAAATCTGGACTCAGGGTCAGGGTATTGACAACCGTCACTGGATTCCTTGCTACGATGATGTGAACGATAAAATGCTTACCGAAACGATTATCACTTTTGATTCATCATATCACGTTATTTCTAACGGAGTTCTGAAAAGCAGGAAAATAAATGCAGATGGAACCGCTACTTGGAACTATCTCATGAATAAGCCCATGGTTCCTTACTTGATTATGATAGCAATTGATAAATACGCCTATAAAGATTTCAAAAGCAAAAACGGCATGGTTTCACGACAGTTTTATTATTCAGACAAACCGGAAACCGTACAGCCAACATATCAGTACAGTGCTGAGATGATGGATTGGCTTTGCCATGAAACGGGTGTGTTTTATCCATGGGAAAACTACTGCAATGTTCCCGTGCAGGATTTTATGTACGGAGCAATGGAGAACACCACTGCCACTATTTATGGTGATTTCTACCTGTGTGATGCCCGTTCTTCGCTCGAAAGAAATTACATTGCTACCAACGCTCACGAACTTACACACCAGTGGTTTGGCGATTATGTGACCGAATACAGCGCGGCTCACCACTGGCTTCACGAAAGTTTTGCCACATATTATGCCAAGCACTTTATTCACAAGGTTTTTGGCGAAGACCGGTACGAATGGGACAGGCGGGGGGAACAGAACTCAGCAGTTGCCGCTGATAAAAATGACCGGTATGCTGTAGGACACTCCAAAGGGGGAAGTCCCCGGGTTTATCCCAAAGGCAGTGCTGTGCTTGATATGCTGCGTTACGTGGTTGGTGATTCGGTTTATAAAAGAAGCGTAACCAATTACCTGAAACAACACGCTTACGGCAACGTGTTAAATGAAGACTTTAAGATGGCTTTTATGGAAACGGGAGGCATAAATCTCTACTGGTTTTTTGAACAGTGGATTTATCGTTCAGGGTTTCCGCAATATGAAATCAATTATGAAAAGCAGGATAACCGGGTTGCTTTTTATGTCAGCCAGAACCAGCAGGTGGATGAACTGACTTCATATTTCAGAATGCCTGTTTACTTTGAAGTTCATTTTAAAGACAGTTCCTTTTCAGCCAAAAAAGAATGGCTAAGCCGGGTTTTGGATACCGTTTATGTGAATATTCCAAAAAACAAAGAAATTGATTACACACTTTTCGATCCAGGTTCAGTGATTATCAAAACTGTTGATTTCAAAAAGAGTTTTGAAGAATTATCTGCGCAGGCATTGAAAGCCAAGCACTTTATTGACCGTTACGATGCCATTACAGCCTTACGCGATACCGCTTTGGAAGTAAAAAGAGATTTGCTCATTCGTGTTTTCAGGAAAAGAAATTTTCATACACTTCAAAGCGAAATTATCTCACAACTCTCGAAAGATACCAGTACAGTTGTTTATGATATAATGCGTTTTGCTTTGCGCGATAAAGACTTTTTGGTTCGCAGAGCTGTTGTAGATAACTACGACACTATACCTGTTGCTTTGCTGAGCGATACAGAGCTCTTGCTTCAGGATACATCGTACTATACTATTGAAAACACCCTCCGCAAGCTTTATAAAAGCAACCCTGATAAAACTGCTAGAGGGAGTTATTTGAATGCAACATCGTATGTGTATGGCATTAATAACAACGTTCGGATTGCTTGGCTCGAAATAAATTATAATCACTCTGAAGATTCTATCATAAAGAAAAATTTTGCCACACAAATTGTTGAATACACTTCAAATCGCTACGAGTTCCGTACACGCGTACGTGCTTTTGAAACCCTGGAGCGGATAAATTATTGCGATGAAACTTTAATCGCCAATATTTTTAATGCAGCAACTTACACAAACAGTAGGTTAGGAGGCCCGGCAAAACAATGCTTAAAATCTCTGTTGAAGAAATCCGAATACAAGCAAATGGCTAACAGCGTTTTTGCGGCAGGTAAATGGAAAGATTGGGAGAGAAAAATTCTGGAAGGAATTGACGGAATAAATCCGCAGTAATACTATTTCACAGATTTCTCCGAAAAAACAAATACAAATTTCTTTTTTAATTACAGCAATGAGACTGACACACTTGTAATGCCTGAAGCAAAATACTTTTTCATGACATCAATCTGCACAAGTTGAACAACTCCCCAACAAAATCAATTTATTTTAATTACACCCGTCCCTTTTGAATGGCTTTTGCCTTTTAGCTCCACTATGTAGAAACCCCTTGTCAAACTGTTCCCGTCAAAAGTGGCATGGTTGAGTCCTTTGCTTGATAATCCGAGATTTTTCATCAATACTCTTAGACCGTTTTGATTAAAGACTTCAAGAATAATTTCTTCGGGTTTCATGGTATTAAACTGAATAAGTACTTCGCTGATAAACGGATTTGGGTACATGCTGATGGTGGTAATGTTATCGGCAGGAGTTTTCGCGGAAGTGTTTTGAACTGTAACAGGGGCAAGCACAGGATAAGCATTTGAAGCAACTGACGGCAAACTTGTTTTCCGTAGAAAACGTTCCCCGCTGTTTACATACCAGGACTCGCCATCGCTCACCGTAAAATTTTTAGTAAGCACATTTGATACATATACAAAATCAGCTTGTGCACGGGCTGGTGTAATGTCAAGAACATAATAGCCGTGTAATACAAGTTCCACATACCTCACATGCTGAGCCAGCGAGTAAATAAAGCTCTGATTTACGATGGGCGGAATTTTATCGTTGCTCGAAGAAATACTCGCTGCCACAAACTCCACCCCCACCGAGTTCTGACGGTTCAACGAATCATAACCGGCAAGGGGTAAATCGTTTGCCCATGCGGTATGAATATCACCCGTAAGAACTACTACGTTTTGGATGTTATGAGAAATAACATGGTCATAAAATTTCTGACGTTCGTACGGGTAACCATCCCATTGGTCGGAATTTATGATAACCGGAGTAGGCTGAAAGCCGGCAGGAAGAACAAGTGGGGTCATAATTACCTGCTGCCCGATAATCTGCCATTGTGCCTGAGAACTGTCAAGACTGTTTTCCAGCCAGTTGAACTGCTCCGGACCTACCATAGTACGGGTGGAATCAAGCAAAGTTGTATCCGTGGTGGATACAAACTGGCTGCCTGGAATTACCACTTGCTTGTCACGATCATAAAGTCGGGTGTCAAGTATATTGAGGTCTGCCAAATTACCCCAAGTAAATTTGCGGAAGATTTTGAAAGTGTCATTTGGGTCCGGAACACGAACAGGCATCCACTGGTCATAGGTAATTACTCCGTTTACTTTCCGGTTGTACCAGGAGCCGTCACTAATCGTGTCGTGATTCTTTGCTCCATTGGTATAGGCGTTGTTGGCTGTTTCGTGGTCGTCCCAAACTGCAATCCAGGGATACTGCCTGTGAGCTTCCTGTAAATCGGGATCAAGTTTGTAAAGCGACTGTCGAATTCTGTATTCTGAGAGCTGAATGGTTTTATTAGCAGGCTCGTGATAACGTCCATTAACAATGCTATCCAAACCGTTCTCGTAGGTATAATCACCCAAAAACAAAACTGCATCAATATCATTACGTTGGCTCAGATGCCGGTGGGCATTGTAGTATCCTTTCTGATAATCCTGGCAACTTGCCACAGCAAACCGGAGATTCGTTATCGAACCGGTTGGAAGCGTTCGTGTTCTTCCGGTTACCGATTTAAAAGTATCATAAGAAAAACGATAATAATACCATGTGTTTTGCTGCAGACCAACGGCATCAATTTTAATAGTATAATCTTTTGAGCTATCGGAATAAATAGTTCCGTTGTTGACAACATTGGTAAAGCCTGTATCGGTTGCAATTTCCCAATTTACAGAAACCGGTGAAACAGGTGGGTCAAGAGTAATCCTTGACCAGAGCATTACCCGGTCAGCAAGAGGGTCACCGGAAGCCACACCATGATAAAAGGGAAACAGAGCCGGATTGAGGGCAGAACGACCGGGAGGAGTAACCTGTGCTAAAACGGAATTCAAGGAAATGATCAGCAGGAAAAGAAAAGAAAAAGGTTTCATGCTTCTTTTACATTAGAAGTAATCTTATTATACCGTTTAATACATAATGAACTCAAACTCCCTCACCCCAGGTAAACACCTCTGTATTCTTTTCATCGAACAAGTGAGGATAGTGAATCTTAAGTTCCTGGACAAAAAGGTCATAAGGAAAATCATCAAACTGCCCGTAATCATGCAGGTAGTTCATGAACTTCTTACCGCCTTCATACTCGTGGAAAATAGAATCGTGCATACCATCAAACTCCAGCGCTTCAACATTAAACTTATCGCAAAGAGATTTGTTAAAGGAAGGTGTGCATTTAACCCATTTACCATCCAGATAAAACTCGTTGTAGCCATGAAAAACAAACTTATCGCTACGTAGCATTTCCACAAATTTTTTTGAAGCGATATGATTTTGGACAATAGCAAAACCAAGACGCGAAGGGATCTTGTGAATGCGACCAACAGCACATAACAGCAGCGACTTTTCAATGCAGTAGCCACTTCCGCGGACCAGTGTTTTCGCTGCTGATATCTCTTCGGGGATTAAAATAAGGTGGTACGGGTCGTAGAGAATTTCATCGCGCACAGCATAATACAAGTCAATAGCTTTTTGCTTGTCGGTTTTGCCGAAAGAAGTTTTTTTGTGCGCGTAATCAATTAATTGCTGGTTGTCCGAGTCAATAAATTTTGTCGGACGAACATATATTTCAGGATTCACTGGAGCAAATTCTTTATCGGGTCTGTCCTTCTATTCTTAGTGATGTCCGCATTTTCCTTCGCCTTCTTTCATGGGCTCCACGCAGCCGCGCTTGCCGTTTTTCATTTCACCTTCGCCTTTATGTACGCAACCGGGGTGGCAGAACTTTTCACACTCTTCCTTACTCATAATACAACGTCCACGTTCTTTGCTCATTTTGTCGCATTCTTTTTTGCCCATTAGTTTTTCGCAGGCTTCTTTGTCCATCACACAACTGTCGCCTTTCATTTTACAGCCGCCCATGCAACAATCGTCCATACTCATGTGGTGGCAGCTTTTTTCGCCTTCCTTAATCATTATTTTCTTCTCTATGTGGTACTCGTGTTCATCATCGCAGCACTCAAAACACTCTTCGTAGCATTCCACTGATGAAAACCCGATGGAAACTGCCGAAGCTGCAATAACAAACCATGCCAACACACTGAATATGTCACCGAGATATTCTTTTTTTACTTTAACCAGCAGGTAAACACCGGCAGCAAAGGCGAGAAGCGATAAGGGTAATGATTCCATGTTGCAAAGTTTTGTTGTGCGAATATAAGGGGCTTTTCGGCAATTTGATTTTCGGTTTACCTTCGCGCACACATGAAGTATATTTGCAGAACATGCTGAACCTAGAAGAAGAAAAAACAAAATTCCGGTTTAAACTAAAACTTGATGTGCGCTGGAGTGATATGGACGAGATGCGCCATGTAAACAATGCTGTCTACTTTACTTACTTTGAGCAGGCACGGATCTATTATTTCGGAGAAACGCTGAAACTGAACTGGGAGGACAACAGTTTTATACTTGCCAACCAAAACATTGACTATATAAAGCCTTTGGTTTTCCCGTGTGTAGCTCATATATATATGCGCACAAGCAAATTCGGCAATAAAAGTTTTGAACTTCGTTATGTCATTACGAACTTAGTGAGCGATAAAGAGGAGTTATCTGCTTCCGGGTCAACCACACTGGTAGCCTTTGATTACAGAACTAATCAAACTCGCTCATTAAGTGATGAACTGAAGAAAAAAATAAGAAATTATGAACTGCTAAAATTATGAATTATGTTGCTGAGAATAAACCCTGACAACATTGACGACCGTTTAGTTTGGCAGGTGGTGAACTGCCTGCGTGAAGGAGGAGTGATCATTTACCCAACCGATACCGTTTACACACTTGGGTGCGACCTTACCCATCGCGATGCTTACGAAAAAGTTTGTAAGCTAAAGAATGTTAAGCCAAACAAAGCAAATTTTTCGATTGTGTGCTACGACCTCAGCCACATTACTGATTTTACCATGAGTATTCCTACTCCAGTTTATAAAATGATGAAGAGAGTGCTGCCCGGCCCTTACACATTTATCCTGAACGGGAACAATAATATCTCAAAGATTTACGGTTATAATAAAAAAACTGTCGGTATCCGGGTTCCTGATAATATCATAGCACGCGCTATTGTGGATGAACTGGGAGCACCAATTCTTTCCGCATCTATTAAAAACGAAGACACAGTTCTTGAATATATCACCGACCCGGAAGAAATTTATTCTGTGTATGAACCGTTGGTGGACATGGTTATTGACGGAGGCCCGGGAGGCAATGTGCCTTCAACTATTATTGATTATACCGGCAAAGAGCCGCTCATTGTTCGCGAAGGAGCGGGTGTTGTTGCTGTTTAAGTTTTAAAAATTCCGGTTATGAAAAAAATCATTGCTTTTGTTTTTCTGATTTCTGCACTTGCTTTTAGGGCTGTCGAGGTTTCCTATTCCGTAGATACTAAAGCCAGCAACGTTCACTGGCTGGGCAAAAAAACTACAGGACAGCATGAAGGAGATGTAAAGCTACTGAAAGGAACTCTTTTCTTAGACCATGTGTCACCTACAAGAGGAGAATTTGTAATGGATATGACCTCTATTACAGTTACTGACATTACCGATGCTGAAAGCAATGCCGATTTAGTTGGGCATCTGAAGAACGATGATTTTTTCGGTACTGCGAAATACCCTACCGCAACTTTGTTTGTAAAGAAATTTGAAAAAATTGAACGGGCTCAAGCCGGTCAGGCAAACTATAAAGCCACGGCAGAGTTAACCATCAAAGAAGTTAAAAACGAAATTCGATTTCCAGCGCGCATTGATGTAGGTGAAGAGAAAATAACCGCTTCTGCAAACATTACCATTGACCGGACCAAATGGAATATTACCTACAAATCTAAAACGATTTTCAGTTCGTTAGGCGATAAGTTTATTTATGACGACATCAATTTTACAGTACACTTAGTGTGTAATAAACAGCTGTGATGTTTCGCAACTTCAATAAACTTCCGAACTTTATTGAAGTAATTTTTGTTTGAAAGTACACCTCACCATATTAGTTTTCCTATTTCTTATTCAGGGAGTTGCTGCACAGAACACTGTCCCATTTGAGATAAGAGGAGGTGATGAAGATGGAGTGCCTTTGGCTGGGGCAATTGTTCATATTACGGGAACAGAAATTTCCGTTGTTGCGGACTCAAACGGTCGTGGTGTTCTAAAAAATATTCCTGATGGCAAACAGACCATTGAGGTTTCGATGGTCGGGTACTTTAAATGGAAAAGTAAATTTTCGTTTCCTTTTTCTGATCCTAAGTTTGATAGTTTAGTTTCTGTAACGTTCGTTTTAAAACCTCAAGTCGAAGAAATTGACGAAGTCATCGTATCATCTACGCGCAATTACCAGAAGCCGGAATACCTGCCTACAAGAGTCGAAGTGATTACTGAAGAAGAAGTTGAAGAGCGTTCGCATGATAAGCCTTCGGATATGTCACATGTTGTTCGTGAGCAGCCTGGTGTTCAGGTTCAGCGGACATCAGCTACGGCAGGAACAATGAATATCAGGCTTCAGGGTCTGAAAGGTAGATATGTTCAGATTCTGAAAGATGGTTTCCCGCTATTCGGAGGATTTTCAAACGTGCTGGGTATTACTCAAATTCCTCCACTTGATTTAAAGCAGGTTGAAATTATCAAAGGACCATCGTCAACGCTTTACGGAGGCGATGCCATTGCAGGTGTGATTAACCTGATTTCGAAAACACCAAATGAAACACCGGTTTACGATATCATGTTCAATGGCGAAAGCCTGAATGCTTACGATGCCGGAGTTTATGCCGCACAAAAATTTAATTGGTTTGCGTTTTCGCTCTCCGGTATTTACCGCTTGCAATCAGAAAAAGATTTGGATAACGACCACTTTACTGAAATTCCGAAACTGCAGCGCTATTCGGTTTCGCCACAACTATTTTTTGATATTACTAAGCATGCAAAATTAAATATCGGTGGAAGCTATACGGATGAGATGCGTTTAAGCGGAACAGTGGAATACATCCACGGGAAAGGAGATTCGGTTTACAACTACTTTGAGAAAAATATTTCGAAACATGTTACCACCAATCTGAAATTTGAATATGATTTGGAAGAAAGCGGAAAGCTTACAGTAAGAAATGCATTTAATTATTTCAGCAGAGGTTTGAACATTCCTTATAATGATTTTTGGGGAGAACAGTTTTCCTCTCTAACTGAACTAAACTATCGTTTTATTAAAAAACGTCATGATGTTGTAGTGGGGATTGATTTGCGCCATGATTCATATGTATATCAGTTCTGCGATTCTCTTTTCCCGTGCGGACCGGCAATTGACAGAGTTCCATGGGGCAATACATATCTGACCTTCGGAGCATTTGCTCAATACATCTACAACTTCAGCGATAAAACAACCGTTGAGGGAGGATTAAGAATTGACTACAACAATATTTACAAAGTTTATCCTCTTCCGCATGTTGGTTTCCGGCAAAAATGGAACGAGATTTTTACAACGCGGCTTAATATCGGAATGGGCTATAAGCTCCCCACCATATTCCAGGATGAAAGCGAAGAAGCCCGGTTCATCAATGTTTTACCAGTTACAAAATCGATAAAGCCGGAGCTATCGCTCGGAGGAACACTTGACTTGAAAGTAAAGCTTCCGAATTTTAACGGGCTGAACGTTTCCATTAACCAGCTTTATTTTCTTACACATATTTTCAAACCGCTGCTCGCAAATTCATTTCCTGATACATCTTGCCATCTGCTGGATTGTAACCAGCTGCAATACACCAATGCTAACGGTTATAACCGCAGCGGGGGAGTTGAAACCGGTGTAAACCTGAGCTATCGCGGATTTGGTTTCTCACTTATTTATACGCTTACGGATAACAACCGGCAAATCAATAATGTGAGAAGCATTGCACCGCTTACTTCCAAACACATTGTTACTTTTCTGGCCGGATACGAAATCAAAAACTTTTCCATCGGGTTAGATGCTTATTATTTCAGCCCGGTGAAACTGAGCGATGGCTCGGTAGGAAAACAAATCTGGGAAGTGGGAATCAATCTTCAATACGCATATAAGTACTTTATTCTTTTTGCCAACTTCGAAAATCTGGCAGATATCCGGCAAACCACTTACGGGCGCGTAGTTTTCCCCGACCCCACTTATTCTCATCCCCGCTTTGCTGAAATTTATGCCCCCCTTGAGGGAAGGCTAATCAATGCAGGCTTCAAGATTCACATGGGTGCTTTTTCAAAGAAGAATAAATCCAGTGAAGCAGCAGTGGAGAAACTAAGGAGAAAAGACGAATGAGGGTAAATCAGGTCAGGTAAGCATTGCCGTTTCCCTCTTTGTCAAACTCCACAAGGATATGCTCCTTCAAAGTAGTGGAAAGTGAAAGTCCTACAAAATCGGGAGTAACAGGAAACATTTTATGTTGCCTGTCAACCAACACAGCGGCTTGAACTTTTTTAGGAGAAAATTCCATAACTGGTTTAAGTGCGTAATAGAGTGTTTTCCCGGTGTTGGCTACATCATCAACAACAATAACTGCTTTGTTGTCGAGTGATTTTTTCCCGAGTTTAAGTTTGATTACTTTTTGCAAAGGAGCAGCCTTATCAAGAACAACTTCTAAAAGCGTAATACCCACTTTATAAATCGATTCTATTTCCTTTTTTAGTTGCTTCGCGTATTCAATTCCGTTCGGCACTACACCAATCATGATAAGTTCGGGTTCATCATAATTGTCTTCAGCAATCTGGTAGGCCAGCCTGCGTGTCTTCTTTTCAATATCCTCGCTGCTTAGAATTAAAACTCTTTTCATTTCGCTTAAACTTCTTTATCACACAACAAATTTATTGAACCACCAACTTACCTGCTTCGGGATTTATACCCGCTGCAACAATCCGGTAGTAATAAATTCCTGCTGCCAGTTTTTGGTTGTAATAAGTATAAATTGTTTTGCCCGAGGTAAGTCTTAGCTCATCAGATAACTCTCCAACCTGGTTGAAAATTTGCAGAACTCCGTTAGCCAGTTGGGCTCCTTCAATTCTAAAAGTAGTTTGATTGGAGAATGGGTTCGGAATAACCTGAATCGAAACATTATCTGAACCTGTATTTTGAACAGAAGTATAAGTGCAGCTTCCGTCATCAACATTTGCAAGTGGATTATAATTATCCGCAGCGGTATCGGTGCAGCCGTAGACTTTTAACACGCAATTTCCATCGTCTGTATTCGCAAGCTCATTGTAATTGATGCAAGCGGTGTCAATTACACCATAAACTTTTGCAATACAGCTTCCGTCATTTACATTGGCAAGAGCATTATAGTTAATTGAAGCAGTGTCGGTGCAACCATAAACCTTAGCAACACAGCCTCCATCATCCACATTCGCCAGAGGATTATAATTAATACAAGCGGTGTCCATTACTCCATAAACTTTAGCAATACAACTACCATCGTTCACGTTTGCAAGAGCGCTATAATTAATTGAAGCGGTGTCGGTGCACCCGTAAACTTTTGCAACACAACCTCCATCATCCACATTTGCCAGAGGATTATAATTAATACAAGCGGTGTCCATTGCTCCATAAACTTTAGCAATACAACTACCATCGTTCACGTTTGCAAGTGCATTGTAATTGATGGAAGTCGTGTCAGTGCATCCATAAATCTTTGGGATACAATTTCCATCACTCACATTTGCTAATGGGTTATAGTTTATTGCAGCGGTATCCATGCAGCCATAAACTTTTGGAATACAACTTCCGTCATTCACATTAGCAAGCGAATTAAAATTGGTTGATGACGTATCGGTACATCCGTAAACTTTCGCTACGCAACCGGTATCAAAATCGGCTGTTGAGTTATAGTTCAGGCAGGAAGTATCAGGCGAACCGAAAGTGACACAGTTTGCCCATGCAAGGGCTTTAAAAGCATTCACCTTTCCGTAACCGTATTCATGATTAGGAGTTGCCCCGGTAAAATTATCCTGAGTTGCGCTACAAATTAATGCCTGTTTTACTTCTTCGTAAGATGCATTAGGCCTTTTCTCGAGATACAAAGCGGCAATTCCCGCAACAATTGGCGAAGCCATGGAAGTTCCTCCGTTGCGGATGTGTTTTCCGGTAACTGAAACTTTAAATGCTTGCGCATTGGCAATAAGCAGATTGATGTTGTTGGCATCGCCCGTGCTGATCGTTGTGCTTCCGGTAGCGGCTAAGTCCGGCTTCATACGGTTGTCGCGAGTAGGACCAAGGCTTGATTCGAAAAATTTTCTTCCTACTACTTCATTATAAGGCGAAGTAGTGAGGTCAACATAATTTGAATTGTAATCTGTATAACCAGCCCGGTTCGAGTAATTCGCTACAGTAATTATTTTATCGCTGTTCTGCCACGATGAAACCATCGTTTTCAATGTATCGGGATGGCGGTAATGCGGGTCGGTGATAAAAATTCCCCCGTTTAAGTAGCTGGTCATATCCGAAGTGCCAATTAGATTACCGCTTGCCCAACCATCAAAGCTGCCGGTGCCGGATGTCTGCAAACGCCAGTAGTGAGAGGTATTTGAAGGAACAATCTGAAACTCTACATGATATCTGAAACTGCGTAGTGTATCGAGCGTAACTGCGATATATACTTCATCTGTCAGAGAGTTATTCGGCAGAAATCTGCTCTGAAGAACATAGTTGCCATCCAACGGTGGATTGAAATCAATCGGTACATTAAAATATTCGGTACTGTTGATGATGTTGCCGTTGTTATCGCTCGCGCCTACTTTAAAGTAAGCATTATTGAAATCAGCCGTATCGCTCCAAAAATCAAAATAATGTGCACCGCCACCTGTATATGTGAAATATGTATATGCGGAATCAGCAGGAACATTGTACCCAAGGTGGTGAGGAATATTTCCGCCATTACCTGCAGCAGCTACCAGCGCCCTTCCGTTTTGCTGGTCAAGCATCGCTTCTATCATCACTGTAGCGAGGTCATATCCGTCATGTGAGCCGTAGTATGTCCCTATGCTGGTGTTAATTACACATGGTTTCCCCAAGCCATCTGCTTTTGCAAAAATGTAATTTACAGCATCAGCCACATTAGAAAGGAAGTTAGTATTATCAATGCGCACAGCAATGATATCTGCTTCAGGAGCTACACCAGTGTAAAGGCTGTCGTAAGCAGTTCCCTTCACCGACAATCCGTTGCCTGCGGCAATTCCCGCAACACAAGTGCCGTGTCCGAAATCGTTTGCCGGAGGAACGTGAGTGCAATTCCCCAAATCAATATCCGCTTTGCTCCATTCGTTTCCATAGTTATATGGCGATGGAGGATTAGATCCACCTGTTACCTGGTCCCAGATAAATTGAATGCGGGTAGTGCTATCAGCGGGGTTACGGAAGTCGTAATGCTGCCAATAAATTCCACCATCAATAATTCCGACCACCACATTTCTCCCTTTCAAATTGCTTGTGAGCGGAGAAAATCCGGTATGAACGCTGTCAATGTTATTCCGCATTCGGGCAGTATCCATCAGAAATATTCCTTTGCCACCGGTGCTTTCTATTTTTTCTATTTCCTTTTGTTCTGAAAAAACCAGAAGGTTTTTTTCAGGAATTTCTATTGAAGAAATGTTGTTGTATCCGTACTTGTAAACACCGTCAAACCTTTCGGTGATTTCCCTAACCCGGTTCATGTCTCCTCTTACCAGAAGAGGCATATTTTGTTCACGGATGTTTCCGTCATGAAGCCGTTTCCATAAACGCAAATCAAGTTTGGATGTAATTTTTTGCGCGTGGACTCCACTTAAAAGCGCAACTGCAAAAAGGATGGATAGGTAAAGTTTTCTCTTCATAATCATAAAATTAAGAGTTTGGGTACGAATTGTTTTTCTTTTACAAAAATGTATTTTCGCCCGGTTTCGTTTATCAACTTATGTTCACCATTATTCAGGTTGTATTGTTTACTGTTCTTTGCGGAATTGCAGTTTATTTATCGTGGAAAGGATACTACAAAGTCTATAAAAACATCATGCTCGGTAAGAAAGAAGACCTTACCGGAAATGCTCCTGAACGGATAAAAAACCTTCTACTTGTTGCATTCGGACAGAAGAAGATGTTTAAGAATCTGACACCTGCCCTTCTTCATCTTTTTATTTATGTAGGTTTTGTAATTACTCAAATCGAACTGATTGAGATTTTTATTGATGGATTTACGGGTAACCACCGCATTTTGTATCATGCCTCTAAAGACATTCCTGCTCTTCATTTTCTCTACATTTTTACCATCTCTCTGATTGAAGTTCTTTCAGTTACCGTATTCATTGTTACAGTTGCATTCTTAGTAAGACGTTGGGTTTTGCGCGTTCCTCGCCTGAATATGCCCGAGTTGAAAGGCTGGCCCATTCAGGATGCCACAATTATTCTTGTTGGAGAAATTTATCTGCTCACCTGCATCTTCAGCATGAACACCGGTGATATGGCTATGCACAACGGAGAATACGGATTCCTAATCAGCGGATTGCTAATGCCTCTTTTATCAAGGCTGGATTACACAACAATTCATGTTATTGAACGCCTTGGCTGGTGGGGGCACATGGTTGGCGTGCTTGCTTTCCTGGTCTATCTTCCTTATTCGAAGCATCTTCATATTCTTCTAGCATTTCCGAATACTTATTTTGCCCGGCTTGAGCCGAAGGGATACATTGCCAACATGCCTCAAATAACTAAGGAAATCAAACTGATGCTGGATCCGAATGCAACTCCACCTGAGGCTACAAATGAACCGGTAAAGTTTGGAGCTAAAGATATTTTTGATTTAAGCTGGAAAAATTTGCTCGATGCCTACACTTGCACCGAATGCGGAAGATGCACTGCTGCTTGCCCTGCAAACCTTACCGGCAAAATACTGAGCCCTCGAAAAATAATGATGGATACCCGCGACCGGTTGGATGAAGTGGGCAGAAGCATAGAGCTAAATGGCGGTGAGTGGAAAGATGATGGAAAGAGTTTGATTGAAAACGGATACATCAGCATTGAAGAATTGCGCGCCTGCACTACCTGTAATGCTTGTGTGGAAGAATGCCCGGTAATGATTTCGCCTTTAGATATTATTGTTCAGTTGCGAAGAAACTTAGTGATGGAGGAATCGAACGCACCTGCCGAATGGACAGGCATGTTTTCAAATTTAGAAAACAACGGAGCACCGTGGCAGTTTTCACAGCAGGACAGGTTAAACTGGAAAAACGGATAGAAACAAATGGAACTGAATGTAAAAACTATGGCAGAATATGCCTCATCAGGCGAATCGCCCGAAATTCTCTTTTGGGTAGGCTGTGCGGGAAGTTTCGACCAGCGCGCACAAAAAGTTACGCGTGCGTTTGTAAAAATTCTCAACCACCTGAATATAAAATTTGCCGTGCTGGGTACTGAAGAAACTTGCACCGGTGACCCTGCCAAGCGCGCAGGCAACGAGTTTGTTTTCCAAATGCTGGCGCTTCAGAACATTGAAGTATTGAATAATTATCAGATCAAGAAAATTGTAACCACTTGCCCACATTGCTTCAATATTCTCAGAAATGAATACCCTTCACTTGGCGGGAACTATGAAGTTATTCATCACTCCTCCTTTCTCCAAATCCTGATTGATGAAGGGAAAATAAAGCTAAATGACACCAATGTTTTTAAAGGCAAGCGAATAACATATCATGATTCATGTTATCTCGGCAGGGCAAACGAAATTTATGAGGCCCCACGCAAAGTACTTGAAGAATTAGATGCTGAATTAGTAGAAATGAAAAGCTGCCGCACAAAGGGATTATGTTGTGGGGCTGGCGGTTCGCAAATGTTTAAAGAAGATGAAAAAGGGGGGAAACGAATCAACATAGCACGTACAGAAGAAGCACTGGCCAGCGGTGTGCAGGTAGTTGCTGCTGCCTGTCCGTTTTGCAACACCATGCTTACAGACGGAGTAAAATCGAAAGATAAACAGGATACAGTTAAAGTATTTGACATTGCCGAACTGCTTGCGGCAGGTCAGGGGTTAGAAAAAATCCTCCTTTAGTATCGAACAATTTACTTTGTCGACTGAATTAACAACAGCCTCTACAACTTAACCAGTTTTCTGGTAATAATTCTTTGGCCATCCATGATGCGCAGAAAATACATCCCTGAGTACAGGTCAGTATTTATTTCAACCACCCCATTCTTGATTTCAGACTCATACAAAATTCTTCCTTCCGTGTTCAAAATTTCGAAGAGGTTTCCAATCAAATCTGGTGAAGCATTCAAAACCCACGTACCTGAAACCAAAGGATTGGGGTAAATTTTAACTTCCCCCAAGCCAAACAATACTTCAACACCGGTAACCAAATTCACTGCTGTGGAAATTGCGCGACAACCATTGCTGTCAGTAACTTCTACCGTGTAACTTCCTGCCTGTTGGGCGATGTAGGTATTTGACGTTGCATTTAGTATGGGATTGTTATTTAAATGCCATTGATAACTTACGGCATTATATGCTCTAAGTGTATCTCCATTTACGCTGATAGAAACCGGAGGAAGCGGGTACACACTCAGCGTTACCGGAGAGGATGTGGCTGTGCAGCCGGAAGCATCAGTCACAGTAACATAATAATTTCCCGCCTGCCGGGCTTTTATACACTTTGACGTATCTCCGGTATTCCATAGGTAACCGGTAAAATTCGCAGTAGCGCAAATAGTAGCGCTGTCGCCAGAGCACATGATACTTTTGTTGGAGTTTGTTATCACCGAGACAGAATTGCTCGAACCAACAGTTGTTCCTCCGCTGGCGCTACAACCGCTACCGCCATCAACCGTAACTGAATAGCTTCCTGCCGGAAGGTTTGTAATGGTTGTTGTGTTTCCTCCGTTACTCCACAAATAGCTTTGTGCAGTACCAGATGTAACAATTACAGTTACCGAACCATTATTGTTTCCGCAAGTTGTACTGATTGAAGAAACCGAAAGAGTAAGATTTGCCGCGGAGTATACTGTAACTGTTTCGGATGCAGTACAGCCATTGGCAGGATCTGTAACCGTTACCGAATAGTTACCTGCTAACGTAATAATGAGTTGAGTGGATGCAACACCTCCACCCCAATCAAACGAAACTCCCGGAGTTGTTGACAGGGCAAAAAGAGTATCCATATCACCACTGCAACCGATAGAATCAGGAGTCGTAATACTTAGGTTTGGCGTTAAAGTATTTTGTACAACAAATACGGATGCTGAAGCAGAACATAATCCCCCCAAATCAGTTACTGTCACTTGGTAATTTCCACCTGTAATTACTGTATCGGTTAAACCCGTTCCACCGGTGCTCCACTGAAAAACACTTCCGTTCGTAACGGGTGTAAGTATTACTTCGGTATTGCTGCAGGTGAGTTGTGGCGGTGTATTTATACTTACAACTGGTGGAATAAATGGCTGGCAATTATTATTTAAGGATGCAATCCATGCGGCATTTGCAGCATTGTTTGGTGCTCCGGGTGTTTCGTGAGTGAGAGCCGAGGAATCTACATAGTTCAACTGATTAAAAGGATTGTCGTCAACAGTATTTGCCATGTAAATAACCATTCCGCTCTGAGATGAAGAAAAATAAACATCAAGTTGCTGGTTAACATTTCCCCACCCGATAGCGTGATAAGCAGAAGAATAGTTTGCCGGTGAAACAGTATGAAAAGCATCTCCTCCGTTCGCCATGCCTAATATCGTCCATGTTCCCGAAGATGAATAAACCGTTCCACTCACACTATAAGTAGCCATGGTTCCATTGCTGGCAGGCAGAGTTGTATTTTTTTGCAGCACTGATGAACTGATAGGTACAATATAAACACAGTCGTTATTCGCATCGTTAGTGTCAATAGTTAAAGCGGCTGTTGCAGAACTAGTATCTGCATCGTTATATATAAGAATAAGCGTTCCAATCTTCACGTTTGCCCATAGAGGTATGCTGTCGAAACGAACATGCCCCGCTGCAATTCCCGTTCCTGCGCCTGAAGCATGCCAGCTGTTGTTGTCATCTATAATCCAGCCGCGCAAGTCAACTGTATTACTGCCATTGCAAACCGGTGTACCGGTGACCAGAAGCTCAACATATTCTTTAAAGCCTGATGGCCCTTGCGACAATTCGTTGATGATTAACTGTGATTTCGCAGTTAAAATAAATATCAGATAAGTGATGGAAATAAAAAAACGCTTCATACAAAAAAGTTAAGCAGCAAAAGAAGAAATTAATCGGAAAGCATTCCAACAAAAAAGTAGGTTCTAACAAACTAATAACTTTTTTTCAAAACAAACCTGATATGGGCATTGTTAAAGATTAACAAGATGTCATTGGTTTCATTCATAAATAGCTTGGATATAATATCGTCTATCAATCTTATTATACCGCTCTCTGGCTTTTTCTGTTGCTTACATCTATATCCTAAGTTTAGAATTTAGAGACGCCCAATGGAAAAATATAACTGAAAGATGGAAGAATACAGGAAATTTCAGATACAGAGGCCATTTTGCGATTTCACTACTCTTCCACGGATATATTTTACCCAGCTAGTTTAGTTAAACTACCTATAATTACATTTACCGCTGTTATGAAACTATTCATCTTTTCTGTTTTTCTCATCTCCTGCTTTTCAAGCTTGTCGCAAACTTCAAAAGCTTACTTTGAGAGTGGTAACAGCAAAATGAAAGCTAAAGATTATTCAGGAGCAGTGATTGACTTTGACAAAGGAATTGAATTGGAGCATAACGTAAAATCCAAAGCAAAAGCCCTTTTCGATAGAGGGCGTGCCAAAGATGAGCTAAGCGACATTACCGGTGCTCTGGCTGATTATAATTCATCTTTACAGTTAGATAATTCAAACAAAGATGTTTTCTACCACCGTGCAAATGTGCTGATTAAAATGAGTGCTTTTGGTGAGGCACTGGATGATTTTAATACTGTACTGCGTATGGATTCAACCTACGCTGGCGCTTGGTTTGGCAGAGCTCAGGCGTTGTATTACCAGCAATATTATTCCGAAGCTATAGAAACTTACAATGTGTTTTACCGACTCAAAAAGCCCGAGCCCTATTTGTTTTACTGGCGGGGAATGGCAAAGTTTTACTGGCATCATGAAACCGAAGCTATTGCTGATTTCGATACCGCCATTGCTGGAAATCCGACTTTTACCAGTGCCTGCATTTATCGTGGAAGAGCAAAAAGCAACTTGAAACGTCTAGACGAAGCACTGGCAGATTATGACCGGGCTATTGCTATTGATTCTGCTTCGGCTCTTGCGTATTTCAATCGGGGAATTACTTTCCAATACTTGAATAAACATACCCAAGCAATTAGTGATTTTAACCTGACTATCAAATACGCTCCTGAAAATTCCCTGGCGTACTACAACCGCGCTATCAGTTACGAAAAATTGAAAAACTTTGGTGCAGCTGTAGCAGATTACACCAGCCTGCTTGATTTGAATCCTGAAGATGGCGAAGCATATTACAACCGTGGGCTTGACAGGTATTATATGGGTGATATATCCGGTGCCTGCTCCGATTTTACACGTGCTGTTTTACTTAAGTTCGACAGTGCCGAAGAGATGAAAGGGAAAGTTTGCGAATAACAAACCGCATATTAGACCTCTAAGTAAAAATGCAGTTTTTGGCTGTTTTTACAACACTATCCAAGCCTTTACGGGCTATTACATTAAACAAAACACTGCCTAAAAAATGCTCCTCGACTTGGTTGATAAGCACTTTAGCAAAGCGGATTACCCTTTTTCTTGAACGCCAGTTCCTGTAGTTTACGGAAACCTGAAATCTTTTTCCTAAAATTTCCGCTTTCAATTCGTTCACAACATTATTTTTGCGCGCTCTTTTCCCGAAACTGGTTCGGGATAGAGCAGAAAATTATTCATTATGTCAACAGTTAAAGCCATTATGAACCACCTTTCCGACCGAATCAACAACATGCAGGAATCAGCCACGATTAAAATGGCAAAACTCAGTCGTGAGCTTAAATCTCAGGGGCATGATGTAATTGATTTAAGCTTAGGTGAGCCTGATTTTGATACTCCTCAGTATATCAAGGATGCTGCAAAAATTGCTATAGACAAGGGCTATACAAAATATACCCCTGTTCCGGGTTATCCGGAGTTACGTAAGGCAATTGTTACCAAATTCAAGCGCGATAACAATCTGGACTACACAACCGAGCAGATAGTGGTTTCAACCGGTGCGAAACAATCTATTGCCAATGTGGTGCTAAGCTTAATAAACCCCGGTGATGAAGTTCTTCTTCCCGCCCCTTACTGGGTAAGTTATGCTGCTATTGCTGAAGTGGCTGAAGGTAAATGCATTGAAATTCCCACCTCTATTGATAGCAACTTTAAAGTAACAGCCGTTCTACTGGAAAAGTACGTTACGCCCAAGACCAAACTCATTATCTTTTCATCGCCCTGCAATCCTACCGGTTCTGTTTTTTCTCACGATGAGTTAAAAACTATTGCCGATGTAATAAAGAAACATCCAAATCTTTTTGTCCTCTGTGATGAAATTTACGAGTACATCAACTTCACCGGAGAAAAACACACAAGTCTTGCCAGCTTTACAGATATTAAAGAACAGGTAATTACCGTCAACGGTTTCAGTAAAGCTTTTGCTATGACAGGCTGGCGTTTAGGTTATATTGGCGCTCCTTTGTGGCTTGCGAAAGCATGCGATAAAATCCAGGGGCAGTTTACTTCAGCCCCCTGTTCAATTAGCCAAAAAGCAGGTGAAGCAGCATTGCTTGGCGACTTAACTCCCAGCTTCGACATGGTAAAAGAGTTCAAAAAGCGCAGAGATATTGTTTATGCATTGCTTAAAGAAATAAAGGGGTTAAAAGTAAACCTGCCTGAAGGGGCATTTTATTTTTTCTTTGATGTTAGTTTTTATTTCGGAAAATCCTTTAATGGTAATGTTCTAAAAACTCCTGAAGACATTTCGCTTTACCTTTTGAGCGAAGCAAAAGTAGCTGCGGTGAGCGGTGAATCGTTTGGCGATAATAATTGCCTGCGCCTAAGCTATGCTACATCTGAAGAAAAACTGAAAGAAGCCTGCAAGCGAATGAAAGAAGCTTTTTCCAAATTGAGCTAAATATTTTATTCCGTAACCCCAAACGATGCTTTCAATGCTGAATTTCTCTAACCTGTCTGTTTTGATAATAGGTGATGTAATGGTTGACTTTTACCTGTTTGGAGAAGTAAACCGCATCTCACCCGAAGCTCCGGTACCGGTGGTTGAAATTGCCGGTAAAGAATCGCGCCCTGGCGGGGCAGCAAATGTGGCGCTAAATATTCTTGAACTCGGAGCTAAACCTGTTCTTCTTTCTATGATTGGGAGGGATATTACAGGTAATCTGATGGTAAAAATGCTCCATGAATTCGGAATAAAAACCAATCATATAATCCAAAATAAAAACAGGCTTACAACTTTAAAAACCCGGGTATTTGACGAAGACAAGCAGGTAGTACGGTTTGATGAAGAGTATGTAGAAGATTTAACAGAAGCACAAGAAGCCATTCTGATTAAGGAATTTAAAAAAATCCTTGCCAACGAAAAAATTGATGTGGTAATTATTCAGGATTACAACAAAGGGGTGCTCACTAAATATTTCATCAAACAAATTCTTCTGCTCGCTACAAAAAACGGCATTCCTGTTTGTGTTGACCCTAAGGACAGAAACTTTTTCGAGTACCAGGCAATAGATTTATTCAAACCCAATCTGAGGGAGTTTTCAGAAGCTATTGGCTACAGAATAAACGCAAAGAATATTGATTCCCTAAGAAGCGGAGCAGAAGAACTGCGCAGGAAAAACCGGTTTAAGAATTTAATGGTTACTCTAGGCAGCAATGGAATTTTCTGTTTCACCCGCGATGGCAATTCATTTATAGTACCTGCGAAACAAATTAAAGCGGCCGATGTTTCAGGTGCTGGAGATACCGCCATCAGTATTGCCGCACTCGCTTATGCTCAAAAGTATTCGATTAAGGAAATTGCACAGTTAGCTAATAAAGCAAGCGCTGCTGTTTGCAAGAAAGTGGGAGTTGCTCCGGTAACTCTTAAAGAAGTGAAATAATCACTGCCTTCTAAAACTAAGCTGCATATACCTGGCTGAAGAAATTCCCGAAAGAACCAAAGTTGTCGGAGTTAGTCTTTCTATTTTCAGGTCGTTGATATTTCCTTTTTCATCTGTAGTTTCTAGAACATTTTCTCCTTTAAACTCAAACTTCAGCGTTTCGGTTTTCAGTTCTTTCCTTCCGTTGTCAGCTTTAGTAAACATAAAATACATTTCATTTTTGATGTTGATTTGAATAACAAGTTCATTCAAAACTCCGCACAGAAATGAAGCACCCATAGAAATTGCAAGGCTATCACCTCTTGGAATCAGTTTACCAGGCTGCTCTGTTTTTCTTTTTGAAATCAGTTTTTTTGTGAGCGTGTCAGCCGAAGCAAAGCTTACTATTTC
The DNA here is from genome assembly GCA_964631835.1 of uncultured Chitinophaga sp. GTDB lineage: Bacteria > Bacteroidota > Bacteroidia > Chitinophagales > LD1 > Bog-950. Next base: position 74,862 of record CAZWAD010000014.1, on the reverse strand, counting down.
CTTTTGCAGTATTACTCCCTGGATTTTCCAAGTACCTATAAAAAGACTCTTGTCTAAACCTTGCGCTGATAAAATCCGGGGCGATAAAACAAAAAGAAAACAAACAATATACCTCATTAAAAACCAGTTCGATTAAACCTCAACTTTTCCTTCAAAAACTTTTTCTGCGGGCCCAGTAAGAAAAATGTTCTTGTATCCCCTTCCGGATAATTCAAACTTTACCTCCAGATTTCCACCGGGTGTCTCAACATTGATTTCGGACAGAGTAAATCCGTTTTTAGAGGCAAAGGCAAGTGCGGAGGCTACCACTCCCGTACCGCAGGAAAGGGTTTCGCCCTCTACACCTCGTTCATAGGTACGAACAAAAATTTCCTTCATGTTTTTCTTCTCCACAAAATTTACGTTAATACCTTCTTTGGCGAATCTTTCCGAATATCTGATTTTTTGCGCCTCCTCAACGATTTTTATTCCATTCACTTCATTGCCGAATCGTACATAATGGGGTGACCCGGTATTTAACACAAAATCGCTGCCAACATTTTCAATCGTATCTACATCTTTCATTTTCAGCGAAACTACTCCCGTAGCTTTTATCTCACCTTCATGATCTCCGTCTATCGCTAAAAATTTACACTGCGATTCAATCAGCCCCATTTCATGAGCAAATTTGATGAGGCATCTTCCCCCGTTTCCGCACATCGAACTTTGTTTTCCATCGCTGTTGAAATAAACCATTTCAAAGTCGTAGCCGCCCTTTTCCTGCAGGTATATTAAGCCGTCAGCGCCAATTCCAAACTTGCGGTCGCACAATGATTGAATTACTTCGCGTTTAAGGTTTAAACCCCGGGCACGGTTATCTACCATAACAAAATCATTGCCGGTTCCCTGGTACTTGTAAAATTTAACGTACATTAAAACTTGGTGTTAAAACGGGTTAATTGAGGTAACTTTTATTTGCAAAAAACATCTAAGGTGAAATAACTTTGTAACAAAATCGTTCATCAAAAATAAAAATCAAAAAATATGAACTTCAGGAAAATCGGATTTACAGCCTTAACAGCATTCATCAGCGCCTTTGCCGCTGTGGCTGTTTTCAATTATTTCGGATTCAACAAACAACAAGTTGCCATTGTTGAAAATTCAACACCGGCAAAATTTGTTAATTACGCACGCAGTTCCGAATCCCAGCCTATTGATTTCAGGTATGCAGCAGCCACATCCACTCCAAGCGTTGTGCATATTAAATCCACTTTTAAAGTGGAAAGAACTTCGTATCGGGGTAATGACCCGTTTGAAGAATTTTTTGGTAATGATTTCTTTAAATATTTCCATGGTCCTAATCCCTACAAAAGTCAACCCCAAGTAGGAACGGGTTCGGGGGTTATAGTTTCCAAAGATGGGTTTATTGTTACCAACAATCATGTGGTAAATAATGCCGATGAAATTGAGGTAACCATGAACAACAACAAAACTTACAAAGCGAAACTGATAGGAAGAGATGAGGATACCGACCTGGCTTTGGTCAAGGTGGAAGGTAATGATTTACCAGCTATTAACTTTGCGAATTCCGATTCTGTTTTGGTTGGTGAATGGGTGATGGCGGTAGGCAATCCTTTTAACCTGGAATCAACGGTTACGGCAGGAATTGTAAGTGCCAAAGGGCGTAACATTAACATTATTGCCAACGGGGACAAAAAGCCGAACAACACCGCTATTGAATCGTTTATTCAGACCGATGCCGCTGTAAACCCCGGTAACAGCGGTGGTGCGTTGGTAAATGTGGATGGGCAGTTAGTGGGGATCAATACTGCTATTGCTTCACCTACGGGTTCTTATGCGGGTTATTCATTTGCAGTTCCGTCAAACATTGTCAGGAAGGTGATTTTCGATTTGCAAAAGTTCGGGGTCACGCAGAGAGGTTTCCTTGGAGTTACTATCCGTACGATGGACGATAAAACAGCGCGCGATTTGGGCTTTGATAAACCTTTCGGGGTGTATGTTGATGGTGTCAATAAGGGCTCAGCGGCTGAAGAGGCAGGTTTGCAAAACAAAGATGTAATTACGAAAATCAATGGCATTGCCGTAAACTCTTCTCCCGAACTGCAGGAACAGGTTGCCAAGTACCGCCCCGGTGACAAGCTCAATGTGGAGTTTATCCGAGATGGAAAAACATCGAATGTAAAAGTGGAATTGAAGAACAAGTATAACACCACAGCACAGGTAGATTATTCAAGAGATATTCTCGATATTTTGGGAGTCAAGGTTGAAAACCTGACCGTACAGGATATGAAAGCCACAGGTTTGGAATTCGGAGTGAAAGTTACCGACCTAAAACCCGGGAAGCTAAGTGAGTTTACGGATATTCGTAAAGGATTTATCATTACTCAAATTGATGATGAACCAGTGGAAAGCGTAGATGACTTTGTAAATATGCTCCGTGAGAAAAACGGAAAAATCCTTGTGGAAGGCGTTTACCCGAACAAACCGGTGAGTTATCTGTATGCTTTCAGAATGTAAATCTTTAAAGAATAAAAACAATCAGCCCCGAAGTTTTTATAACTTGGGGCTGTTTTATTTATGCACACGACCCACCTCGACAAAATCAACTCGTTGAACCCCGGTTACGACCACTGGGAAATAATCCGCATCAGCGCGTTCTATGAATTTCCCTGGGATTTTACCCGCTCGCTCGAAATGGCACTCTTCCGCACTTTTGCCGTTCCCTCTATTTCATCCATACTCTATAAAAGCCGCGAGTTTGAAAAACGAACCCAGAAACGCTATGATGACACAGATTTGATATTAAGTGAAATTCTGGAAAATGGTTTGCAAAGCGAGCGAGCTAAAGCCGCTATTGAAAAACTGAATTTCATACACGCTCATTTCAAAATTACCAACGATGATTATTTATATGTGCTCAGCACATTCGTGTTTGAGCCCATGAGATGGAATGATAAATACGGATACAGGAAACTTTCAGATAACGAGATTAAAGCCGGGTTTAAGATTTGGAGTGAAATTGGCGAGGCAATGCACATTAAAAATATTCCGACAACAGTGGAAGAGTTTGAGCAGTTTAATATTGATTACGAAAAGAAAAACCTTGTGTATGCGGAATCAAACTACCTGGTTTCTTCCTACACTATTGATATGTTTCTGAGCTGGCTCCTTCCCAAACCGCTCTTTTTCATTGGCAGGCCGTTCATTTGTGCCGTAATGGATGAACCACTGCTGAAAGCTGTGGGCTTTAAGAAGCCCAATTTTTTTGTGCAAAGTTTGACAGATGGATTCTTTGCCTCGCGTAAATTTATCTTACGGTTTTTCCCCGACAGGAAAAAACCACACCTGCATACAAAACTTCCGAGGAAGGAAACCTATCCGAAAGGATATAAAGTGGATGAGTTGGGAAGCAAGCCTTATAAGCAATCAATCACTCCTCTTTCAGATTAACCGCAACCACGCTTTTAATTTCGGGCACCGAGCGTTTTACGGCTTCTTCAATTCCTGCTTTCATAGTCATAAAACTTTGCGGACAGGTGGCACAGGCACCCACAAGTTTCAGGCGAACAACCATGTCATCGGTAATTTCCATTACCTCAACATTGCCGCCATCGTTATTCAGATACGGGCGCATGGTATCGAGGGCGGATTCCACTTTGGCAGTAAGTTGTTTGGCGTGAGCTGCTGTCATGATAAAACCGGTGCGGTTGTTTGAGTTTGCAAGTTAGCATTTTTAATGGCGATTTGACGTGCCACATTCGCTGCTACTTCATCAAACGCGTTTGCAACAATAGGATTGTTTCTGCAATAAATGCTTGCGGGCTTTCCTTCATCGCCACCTTCGCGTATGCTTTGCACAATGGGAATTTGCCCCAGCAAAGGCACCTCATATTCATCAGCCAATTGCTGTCCGCCTCCTTTCCCGAAAATGTAATACTTGTTATCGGGTAATTCTTCAGGAGTGAAATAACTCATGTTTTCAATAACACCAAGTACGGGAACATTGATGCTATCGAGCCGGAACATGGCAAGCGCTTTGCGCGCATCGCCCAGCGCAACTTCCTGGGGTGTGGTTACAAGAATTGCTCCTGTTACATTTAACGTTTGCGCTACGGTAATGTGAACATCACCGGTACCGGGTGGCATGTCTGCAATAAGGTAATCTAATTTCCCCCAAATACAATCGGTAACAAACTGGCGAAGAGCTGAAGAGACCATAGGTCCCCGCCACACCACCGCTTGCTTTTCATTTACCAGTAAACCAATGGAAAGAATTTTTACACCCTCTACTTCAAGAGGAACGATAAAGTGTTTGTCTTTAATTAACCGGACTTCCGGCTTTTTCCCTTTTACGCCAAGCATAGTGGGAACCGAAGGCCCGTAAATATCCGCGTCAATCAATCCTACTTTTGCACCCAGGCGGGCAAGACTAACAGCCAGGTTTACCGCTACCGTTGATTTTCCAACCCCGCCTTTTCCCGATGCCACGCAGATAATGTTCTTTACGCTCGGCAGAACATTCACATTCTCCTTCCTGATGGAAGTGACGTTTGAATCGGTCTCTATCTCCACTTCCAAATCTTTGCTCACATACTGATGAATGGCTGCAACACAATCGTTTTTTATTTTCTCTTTCAGCGGGCAGGCTGGGGTAGTGAGTGTAAGCTTGAACTTTACTTTTTTTTCCGTCAGCTCTATTTCACTAATCATATTCAGCGTCACCAAATCTTTTTTGATGTCGGGGTCGTCAACATGACGGAGCGCATTGAGAATGTCTTCTTGTTTATAACTCATGAACAATAAATTTTTCAGAAGTGCGAAGTTAACCCTTATGCGGAACAATTCTGAGCAGCAATAAAGAATTAAAGAATCCGTTCCGGTTAACCGGAACGGATTCTTTGAAATTTGCAGAAGTCTGCTTAAATCTTACTCCGATTTAACTACTCGCACAGCGCCTACTTGTTCGCCTTGTATTACTTCAATCAGGTAAACTCCTTTGGAAAGATCATTGCCTAGATAAATATTGTCGAATGGTGATACGCCTTTAATCTGCTCCATCAAGTGACCGAGAACATCAAATATTTTTACTTCAACATTCTCATTGCTCTCAGTAGTTATTTTCAGATTGAACTGGCCGGCAAAAGGATTAGGGAAAACGCGAACACCAAAACCATCTTCATTTTCTGTTTCAGTAAAGAATTCTTCTCCTCCATCTTTAGCCACTGGTCCTCCGCAAATCTGCGTACCTGTACATGCTCCCAAATGGTCGCAGGTATGAGCTAAGTGAGCCGGAACCGCGCTGGATGCAATAGAAAGTGTGTTACACATCTGCGAAGCAGGGCATGGCAACGAGCCGCTTGGGTAATGCGACAGATAAACTTTTCCGTTTGCACTTCTTACATCAAGAACACAAATAGTGATACTACAACTGCTCACACATCCGAATTCGTTGGTAATGGTAACGGTAAAGGTGTAGTTGCCGGTTGTGAGCGGTGTAAATACCGGTTGAGCGCAATTTGTGCAGCTTAACCTGCTGGTTGATAAACCCGACCAGCTATAACTGAAGCTACTTCCTCCAGATACAGTTGGTTTAAGTGCAACTGTCTGAGGTCCGTATCCTAAATAGATGTTGGTGGGTACTCCACCGGTGTAAGTACTATTTGCCGGAATAGCCGCAAGGGTACACCCAGGAACAACTCCTGTAACCTGAACTGCAGCTACACAAGATGCGGTATATCCACTAATGTCTGTAACTGTAAGCGTAACTGCATTGGCTCCAATGTTGGAACAATTAAAGGTCAAAGGCATAGCCGAAAGGCTGCTAACACCGCAATTGTCGAAACTTCCGTTGTTTATATCAGCTACTGTGATTGAAGCTGTACCGCCCGAAAGAGTTACTGTTACATTACGGCACAACGCTGATGGTGGTATGTTATCTCCAACAGTTACAGTTGATGTGCATTCAGAGGAATTTCCGCTGTTATCAGTAACCGTGATAGTTACAGAATTTGCGCCAATATCTGCACATGTAAAAGTGGTAACATCAGCGCTGATATCGCTTATGCCGCAGTTATCATGGCTACCATTATCCAATTGAGAAGCAGTAACCGTTGCCAAACCATTAGCATCAAGATACACTGTTACATTTTGGCAAAGTGCAACCACAGGGGCTTTATCCTGAACAAGAACTAATGCCTCGCAGGTTGAAACATTACCGTAGTTATCAATTACGGTGAGCGTAACGGTGTTTGGACCCACATCATCACAGCCGAATTTGTCATTGGAAATCTGAAGAAGTGCAATACCGCAGGCATCGGAACTTCCACCATCCACTTCAGCAGAAGTGATTGTGGCTTCTCCAAGGTTATCCAACTGAACACTGAAATCAGTGCATACAGCAACAGGAGGAGTATTGTCCACCACTGTAACCAAAGAAACACAGCCTGAAGAATTTCCATTGGCATCTCCAACGGTAAGCGTTACCGGATTATCGCCCACATTCGAACAATTAAATGAACTAGGCGATACCCCTGATGATATAATTCCACAGGCATCGAAACTTCCGTCATTTATATCATCGGCATTGATGCTGACATTTCCGGCACCGTTAAGAAAAACGGTAATGTCCTTACATACCGCATCAGGAACGGTATTGTCCTGAACAGTAACTACCGCAGAACATAAAGAAGAATTTGAATTTGCATCAGTTACTGTAAGGATTACATTATTTGCTCCTACATTGGCACAAGTAAAAGCATCGGGTGAAACTGAAAATGAAGCAACTCCACAGTTATCATCGCTTCCATAATCAATATCAGAAGCTGTAATCGAAGCTGTCCCGTCACCATTCAACTCAACAGTAATACTTTGGCATGATGCGGAAGGCGGGGAATCATCAACAACGGTTACAACAGATGAACAGCCTGATGAATTTCCGTTGTTATCAGTCACTACAAGAGTTACCGGATTGTCACCGGTATTTGAACAATAAAAAGTATTTGGAGAAGCTGTCAAACTTAAAATTCCGCAGGCATCGGAACTTCCGTTATTAATCTGCGAGCCTGAAACGGTTACATAGCCAAATTGGTTGAGAGAAACAGTAATGTCCTGGCAGCCTGCAACCGGTGCGATGTCATCTTCAACTGTTACGACAGCGCTGCAAGTTGCAGAGTTGTTGTTTACATCTGTTACTGTCAACGTTACTGAATTCGGGCCTACATTACTGCAATTAAATTCATAAGGGTAAATGCTTATTGAAGTAACTCCGCAATTATCGCTGCAGCCATTATCCACTTGCGAAACAGTAACTGCTCCGTTGCCGAAAGCATCCAACTGAACAGTTGCATCCTGACAAGCGGCTGCAGGAGGAGTATTATCCTGAACATTCACACCAAACTGGCAACTGTTTAAATTACCGGCTTCGTCAGTTGCTGTTAAGGTAACTATGATAGTACCAGTTCCGCTCAGAGGAGTTCCAGGAGCAGGTGATTGAGTTACTACTATGGTTCCTGGTTCCTGCGCTTCGGCTGGCAATTCGGGGACTGGAGTTAAAGAGCAATTATCACTTACCGATGCAGTGCTTGTATAATCAGGAAGACTTGCTGCGCAACTACTTCCTAATGATAACGTTTGTGTTGAAGGACAGCTAATTGTCGGGGGCTGGTTGTCCACCACGGTTACATCAAATGAACAGGTAGCAGTTCCGCAACTGTTGGTTGCTGTAACATACACGGTTGTGGTTCCAACAGGGAAAGTAGTTCCTGAATTTTGAGAATAAGTAATTACCGGTGTTGGGGTTCCACTTGCTTCGGCTTCGGGATATGTCACCGTACCGTTGCAGAAATCATTATCGTTGAAAATAACAACTCCTCCCGGGCAGGAAGTAATCTGAGGAGCTGAGTTCAATGTAACATCAATTGTATTTGAGCTTGAACTTGCTCCGCAGGTGTAAGCCGCGCGAACGCGGTAATGATAAGTGCCGCCTGTTGTTAAACCAGCAACAACTGCGCTCGTTACATTACCTACAGGACGGTTGTTCCAAAGAGGGACAAAGGTGCTAAATGAGTTATCGGTAGCTACATCAATAAAATAAGCCGTTGCATCAGTTGCCGCATCCCAACGTGCTGTGAACGAATTACAGCCAACTCCGGAAGCTGAAATAGCAACAGGAGCAGCAAGAGAACTTGAAGTGGTAACTGAAACCACGTTTGAATTTGCCGAAGTACTCGTAGCAGAAGTTGACCGTGCGCGGTAGTAATAAGTTATTGCAGGAGACAGACCCGTTACAATTTGTGAAGTTCCGGCAACAGACATGTTCTCATATCCCGATACAAAAAAAGGAGTTGAATTATCGTGGCTTCCTAAATTGCTTACATCATCTTCGTTATATAAATCCCATTCTGAAGCGAGAGTAGGAAACCCTGAAGCCGGGTTTGTTGTAACACCCTCTGTTACCGTAAGTTTTCTCACTAAAGTTTTATTTAAAGTGGAATATCCGCCTCCTGCGGTCCACGCTGTTCCGGGGTCTTCGCCAATTCTTCCTACAATATCAACAAATGATGAGGTTGAAATTTTGAAGAGCACAACCGCATCATCACCGTTAAACACTACAGAAGTAAGGGAGGTGGATGCCCCTCCATAGATAGTTGCTGACGAATTTGAAAACACAGCGGTAGTTCCTGGCGCAAGGGTTCCTGAAAGTGTATTATTAAATGTTGGTGACGATGAACCGTTTGAATAGTTACGCAACTGATAATCGCTCAAGTTGATGGGAGCCCCTGTTCCGTTGAAAATTTCTATGTATTTGTTGTTGCTTGAACCTTCAACGTATTCAGAAATGAAAAGGTCTGTAGCAGTATTCACCGTTGAAAAAGTTGGCGAGGTGCTCACATCTAACTGGTAACCTGAAGCACCGGATACTGCTGTCCAGCTTGCATGGAATGAAGAGGGGCAGATATTTGTCGCATTGTTGGCTGTCGGAGCATTTAACTGAGCCGTAGTAAATATAAGAGCCGCTGAGTAAGGTCCTGTACAGATGACATTGCTGGCGCGAACGCTTACTTCATACGATGAGTTAGCTGTAAGACCGGTCAGTGTATAAGGGCTTGTAACTCCGGTTACCGTTGTAACTGGTCCCGAAGGTGAAGGTTTCCATTGCAAATCATACGAGGTAATTGTTCCGGTTCCACCTGGTGAAGTAAAGAATATTTGTGCTGTGGAGGAAGTAACCGTTCCCGTAGTTGGTGCTGCCGGTGCCGGAGGGCATGTAAATGTTGTTCCGGTAATTCTCAGGCCATTGGCGTAAGCATGAAGGCAAACACCGCTTTGGAAATTGTAAGGAATAACAGTGTAATAATATTGAGTATTGCCTGCCAAGCCTGAAGAAGAAAACGGATATGTTGCGGCACCGGTGGGAGTAACATTGGCGACCACCGTTCCTCCCCCAACTGATGACCCTACAGAATATGAATTGGCATCAACCGGAAAAGAAGAAAGCGAGGCTGATGTGCTTTGGATAACCAGGTAACCACCGCTTGGTTCAGGAGACGCTTTCGTAAATGAACCTGAAACAGAATTGAAAGTGTTTCCTGCAAATGCAATGCTTGTTGAATTGGCGGTGGGGGACGGGCAGGGGCAAAGTGATGTCAGCGAAACAGTAAACGTTGACGATTCGGCTGCTGCATTATATGCCAGTACGCGCAGAAAGTAAGTTCCCGGTGACAGAGTTTCAGAGATTACTTCAGTTGAAGTGGTTCCATTGGAATTGAAAAGGAAAGTGGTGCTTGAAGGGCACGAACTACCAAACAATTCAATATCCACATCACCTGTAAAACCGGATAAGTTAATGGTGTAACTGCCGTTGCAGGTGGCGTTAAACGAATACCACACATCCTTATTTGCGAAAGGGGAAGTAAAAGTGGAGTTCACTAAAGTTCCTGAAACGGAGCCTGAAGGAATTGACAAAGCTATTGCACTGCCACATAAGTCGTTAGCGGGCGGGGTGGCTATGGAATTGCCTGAAAGTATTACATCGTCAATTCTATATTGAGTAGTTGCTCCCGTTTGACGAAAGCGAATACGCAGGTTGGCTGTGGAAGGAATAGTTCCTGTCGCTGTTCTCAAAAACCAGGTGGCTGTACCGGTTCCTGTTGGCAGGGCAGGATAAGAAAGTGCCGTATATGAAGTCCCATCTGAACTTATTTCTACTATTAAATCAGAACCGGTGCCGGTGGTTGTGCTTTTAAAAATTCCGAACGAAAGCGAAAGCGAAGTATAGGAAGATGTGTTGATTGATGCTATCTGAAAATCTCTTCCGGCTACGTTAGTGATAAATACATTACCCGAACCGCTGGCGCCTGAATATCCCGATGAAGGACCTGTGTTTCTTACATCAGCTGTTCCCGTAAACGTAAGAACACCATTATTCTGCCAGCCGGTATATGATGCAATGGCAGTGGTTCCGCCCGGGCTTCCGATATTTTCGGAAAATACCGTAGCGCTGAAGGATTGAAAACCAATAAACATGAAAACAACTGTGCAGATGAATCCTGCTAAAATTCTGTTTCCGGAAAGAGAGCGTAATGCTTTGCTCATAACTGAAGTTTTAGTGAGTGATAAAATGTTTAAAAAATTTATGCGCCCGTTACCAAATACAAATGCAAAAGAATCAGTCAAACATCAATTGAATGTTCAAAGCCGGTTACCTTTCCATTAATTCGCGTAATAAGGTGCTGTCCTAAAAAGAGGCACGAACATAACAAGTTTATTATTGTGTGCTCTTTTCAATCATTAAATAATGATTATTTTTTATCCACACATTTTGCGCCTTGATTTATTGGAGAAAATAGCTCATGTATACTTTTTTACCGGCAGTGGGATAAGAACCGAAACCCGCTTTACATACTCTTCGTACCCGGGTTTACCCTTTTTGTTCTTTTCTTCCATCATAGGAATTGAAGCCAAAAGGAACATCAGCAGCATAGCTGTAAATCCGATGATTGTCCACCAGTATTCAGGAACAACCGACATTTGCATGACCCATAACCCGAACCAGAAAGTAAGTTCACCGAAATAATTCGGATGGCGCGAATATTTCCATAAGCCCTGATTGATAAACTCATTGCCCGAAGCATTCCTTTTAAATGCACGCATCTGTTCATCGGCAACAAATTCTACAATGGTTGCACCGATAGATATGATGAACCCGGAATAAAAAACAACCGGTGCGAATGAATTACCCAAAGTGTAATACACAGGCAGTAACGCAGCAAAAACAACAACGGTTGGAAAAAGATGAATACCCGCCAAGTTGGTAAGCCAGTATATCTCAGGCTTTTTTTCGCGCAGCATTTTATATCTCCAGTCTTCGTAGCTTAATCCTTTCCAGCCGCGCGCCCAGTTTAAGGTTAAGCGCACAGCCCAAAGCAACACGGCTGCGAACACCAGATTACCGGCAGGCATACTGCCTTGAATATTTTGCCAGTAAAAAACGATAAGCACAGGCGCAACACTCCAGTACGGGTCGTAAAGGCTTGCGTTTTTAAAACGGACACTAAACAGGTAAACAACGAGTGTGGCAATTACATCGGCAATAAAAGTGAGAAGAAGCTGGTTAATTGTTCCCTTAAATTTTTGAATAAAAAGGAATGCGCCTGCAAATGCCGCTAAATAAGTAACGAAACAGACAAGAAAAGAAGCGGTGCGGTTCAGGATTTATTTGTTTGTTATGAAAGTAATAAAAAAACCGAAGCCGCAGCGAAAGTTATGTGGTGCTGGGTTTCGCTATACCATTTGAAACCTCACCCATCTGCCCTTGGGGCATCTCCCCTCACCTGAAGCAGACGGCAGGCTGAAGATGTAAGCGCAACAGACCGGCAACCCACTGCCAGCGAAAAACCATAATATGACGAGATAAATAATTTAACAAAAACTTGCTTTATAACTGTAATGACGCAGAGTTATTGTGCCGGGTTGGCTGCTATTGAAAATTTTACAACTCCATGACAATTGGCAGTGTCGAAATCGAAGAAAAAACGGGAAAAACATGAAAAATAAGGCATATTCTGTTTTTTGCAGATAAAATGCAATTATATAAAGCGGAGTATGTAATTACATAACCTGGAATATGTGGTTGCATAATCGGGAATATGAAGTTATATAACTGGGGATATGTAATTATATGTATGCGCAAATGAGGTTACAGGTGCAGGCATATATGGTTACAGATGATGCCAGATGTAATTACATGAACGGTAATATGTAATTACCTGTAAGGGCAATTGTAATTATATATCAGGCATTATGTAACTGCCTGAAGGGCAGCAGGTAATTATATATACCGGCACAGGTAATTATGGTTTTGGGGAAATTAAAGGGAATAGTAAGTTTTGGTAACTACATAAAAACTCCCCTTAGCTATTTACATGTAACTAACAGAGATTTGAGTAAGATAGAAAGCCCTTTGGAAAATTTAGACTTATAAAAGCAAAGGTAAAAAGCGAACCATAAAAGGTTCGCTTTTTACCCCACTACATGACAAAATGGGAACCTTTTACTTGATTTGGGTTTGAAAAGGTTCGTATATTTATGAGTTAGCGGCAACTTTTTACACAAATTTTTGACAAGGTTGTGTAGGGTAGTCGCTTAAAGACAAAAGACAAAAACACGGGCGAAGCCCATTGGCTATGCTTCAGCAAAAAGAAAGAGATAATGCTCGTCTATTTTTTAAACTTGAATCATCCCTTTCTTTTTGCGCTGACGCGCAAATACAAACAGCCTTTCTATTGCGGGCTTTTCGTTGAGTATGTAGTAAGTTATACAGAACAGTTTATTCTTATATTCATATTCTAAACTTTGGCAAATGAAAAACTATCTTCTCCTATTCGCCATAACAACTTTACTTTACAATATTTCATTTGGACAACAATGTTATACTTATACATCTTCTACGCAAGTTTTACCACTATATCATATAGTCAAGAGCAGTGATGGAGGGCTTATTTATTCATCATCAGTAAATGGTTTTAGCACGGCTGCGGTTTTAAAAGCAGGTAGCACAGGAAACGTGCAGTGGTTCAACACCGTGCCCTGGCCGTTTGGTGTCTTTAATTCAATTATAGAAACTGTCGACAAACAAATTGTGTGTTCTATTACCAATGGCAATCAGGAAGACATCGTTTTCCGTATGGATGCCGAAGGAAACATATTGTGGGCTAAGCGGTTTGACCACAGTGAGTATAATGTGGTATGGGTTGTTGCAGCCACCGGTGACAGTGGCTGTATTGCATTAACAGGCAGATGCTCTTTAGGTGAAAATGTTTTCATCAAAATCGATAAGCTCGGCAACAGAGTATGGCAGCAAGATTATGTCACCAACCTGTTGGGTGGTGCATATTACGGAACAGCAGTAGATGATACCTCCGTAGTAATAGGCAGTTCCAATTTCGACACATCAGGTGTCAACAACATCAATATATCCCTGTTAAAAATCCGCGATACTGATGGTTCGGTAGTTTGGATTAAAACCTATGATACCGGGCAGGACGATCACCCTATACAGGTGATTAAAACATTTGATGGTGGTTTTACCGTTTGCGGTGGCCACGAACGATTTCAAAATACTACACGAAATACATTCGTGCTTCATACCAATTCTTCGGGCGATGTACTTTGGTCTAAAGTTTATCAAAAAAATGGCGAAGTTATTAGTATTCCCAGAGTAACAGAACTTGAGAATGGCGACTATATCCTGGCAGGTGAACGTGCCGATACAAATGCCTTGAATATGGTTGTACCTGATATAAGTGCATTAGCCATAAGAACCGATGCAACGGGGAATATCATTTGGCAAAAATCAGCAGATAACAGCAATAGCAATAACGGTCTTTCTACGTTCGGTGTGGTAAGTATGGGTGGCAACCGGTTTGCGATGATGGGCATAGGAGATGTTTTTATATATGTGGTTTGGGATATGCTCAACGCTTCGGGCTTTTGCGAAGAGATGCAGGAAAATGTAACGGCCATAAACGTAAACTCGGTACAGACCACCGTTCCGGTATCCGTAAGACCCGTGAATGATTTTGTTACCAATCTTAATTTGAATGAGATAAAACACAGCGCTGCTAAAACTGTTATATGCGATTTGACTACCGAAATAAACAATGTTTTGGCAGTTGCATCCGCAATAAAGATTTCCCCCAATCCTTTCAGTTCTTTTGCCAATGTTGAGGTGATACGTGAAAAACCTGCTGCAATTCAACTTGCTATTTACGATATAGCTGGCAGTAAAGTTTGGGAGAAAATTTTTCTGCCGTCAGATAACTTAGTCATTGAAAAAAGCGACTTATCAGTAGGGCTGTACTTACTTGAGGTTAAGCAACAAGGTAAGAGAGTTGGGTTTAGCAAGTTTGTTATAGACTAACAGCCAGTCAAATACATCTAAGCAAATGCGCTCCCATTTTGTTTTGCACTGTTTATTTTTTAATTGGGATTAAAACAAAAAGAGAGCGCATTGCCGCGCAGGGGTTTCTCTTTCTTGTGCAAGTTTTTACGCTTGGCTGACAGGTAAAGAAAGTGTCCGCTTTAATTTCGTATTGATGTCCACCGGTGGACATCAGTAAAGCAGCCGCTAACAAGGGTAGCAGTTGCACAACCCCTATCTAAGAACCATTTGCAAAACAAAAACCGACCACGCAAGTCGGATTTTGTTTTTATCACAGAAGGATATATGGGTATTGTGATGAGTTGAAAAATAAAAAACAGCGTTTTCTAAGGCTATTTTCGGCTTCTTTTGAAACTTTCATTGCCATCGGAATTACTTTTACTGTTTTGGGTTTAAACTCTCCCCCCGCAGAGTCTCCTTTCCGCAGGCTAGGGACTCTGCGAGAATAAAAGAGTTAAACTAACTTAGCGCAGAGTGGCGGGATAGGGATTCTGTAAGGGGGTATTATGTATCGTCCCGAAACCCGCGAGCTTTGAATTGCTAAATATTATGCTTCATTTTGGTGCGAAATGACAAACGATAAACCAACCAAGGTCAGCACGGTTGAAGAAGCAATAAACCGTCTTAGCCGAATCATAGAAACCGCACCGGAACTTTTAGCCTGCGTCAGTGAAGAAAAAATGACTGTAAAACCTTCGCCCGGCAAATGGAGCAAAAAAGAAATTCTCGGACACCTGATTGACAGCGCGGCAAATAACCATCAGCGGTTTGTCCGCGGGCAGTTTGAAGTGAATCCCGCAATCCGATACGACCAGAACAAATGGAATGAATTTAGTTTTCACCAGCAGATAGATAGTCAGCAGCTCGTTTCCTTTTGGGCAATATACAACAGGCAACTGATTGAAATTATGAAGCGGATACCGGCTGAAAGTCTCACCAGGCAGGTCAAAGTAGGCGAGGAGCTATTAACCCTTGAATTTCTAATCACCGACTACGTTGAGCATCTGGAACATCATTTAAAACAAATAGTGGATTAACGATGCATCACGTTCGGTTATGGCAAAGGTATTAAATATGAAAGTTATGAATATTGTAATTGCAGTTTTATGTGCCCTGGCGGGCATCGTTGTTCTGTTGTTAATCGCTGCGCTTTTCATGAAAAGAGAGCACTATGTAAAACGCGAAATTATTATCAATGCACCCCGGCAAAAAGTGTTCGATTTTTTGAAGATGCTCAGAAATCAGGATAAGTTTAATAAATGGGCGAAAGCCGACCCCGGCAGAAAATGGGAATACAGGGGAACGGACGGAACAGTTGGATTTATTATTGCCTGGAGCGGGAATAAAGATGCCGGTGAAGGCGAAAAAGAAATCATGAACATTGTTGAGGGAGAAAGAATTGAAACCCAAATCCGTTTTGTAAGACCAATGAACATGGTAGCCGATGTAATCATGGAAACGGAAACGGTAGCAGAGAATCAAACCAAAGTGTCATTGATTAATTCCGGCACAATGAAATATCCGATGAATATTTTTATCCCGATAGCGGAGAACAGATTTCCGAAAGATATGGACGCCAGCCTTGCAACCTTAAAAAACATTCTGGAAAACGGTACCGGCAGTAAAAAATGAACAGATGGCCGTTGATTCCCGGGTGAACACCGCGCCAACTAAATAAACAGTTGTTGCGAATCTTCATGTTGCAACAAAGTTGAATAAGAATATTTTTTTGGTGAATGGAGTATCAGTTTTACATTTGATACGGATTCCATATTCTTCACCTGAAATCTCAAACATGAAAGCCACCACACCGGTATTCGCATTACTTCTATGCTTTATTTTTTTCTGCAACGCTTCAGCCCAGCAGGCGGGCGACCCGGTTATTTTAACTTCTTCAAATATCTCAGGAGTACCGGTTCACCCGTCCGATGGCAATAACAGTTATGTGCGGTGGCCCAACGGAACGGCAGCGGTGGTTACCGCTGTCAGCACACAAACCAGTTGGCGGCAGGTAGAAAGCAACGGAATGACGGGATGGGTAACCGTCAACTACCTGCAACTTGCTGGTGAACCCGATGAAGAACCCACTAATGAAGAACTTAGTTATGCAGTGGGCGCCTGGAATCTCGAGTGGCTCAAGGATGGCAAAACACGCGGCTTCCCTGAAAACACTTACACCCCCCGTGGCCCTACATATCAATCTCGCACGGATGCTGATTACCAAACCATAGCCGAAACCATCCGCGACCGGATAGATGCAAAAATACTTGTGCTCAGTGAAATAAATGGAGCATCGGCTGCCCACTCTGTTGAACTGAACCGGTTGCGCGGAAAGCTGGGCGGCAGGTGGGGGTATTTTCTTTCACCTTCTGCGGGCGAGCAGAGGCTGGCGATAGTGTACGATAGCAGTTTTGCCAGGTGTAACAAATGTGTGGAAATACAGGTACCTGAAAAGAAGATTCAGAATAAAGACATTTTCGACCGCGACCCCCTGGTATGTTCCTTCACTTTTCTTGAAAACGGAGTTGCGAAAAACGATTTGCTTGTTGTGGCGGTTCACCTCGCTTCGGGACAGCAACTGTATAAAAACCACGATACTGCCATGACTCTGCTTGCAGCAAAACTTGCTGTACTTACCTCTAATAATACATTCAGCAGTAACGAAAAAGATATTTTAATAGCCGGTGATTTTAATGCCAGCCGGTACGATACCTACCGCGAATCGCTGTGGACGAACACTTCGCCTGCATTGTTTCGCTTTAAAACTCTCTCGCCCGAAGACGGGGAGGAATATCCCGGAACCCGGTTAAAAGGAGTGCCACTGACCCCGGCCAGTAAAATTGACTACATCATGATTTCTTCCTGCACCGGTGGCCTTGTTGACGAGGTAGTAGAACCTATAGCACGGGTGCACCATGAATTACTGCCTGAAAACTTCAATCTCTTCCGCGAACATCAAAGCGACCACATACCGGTAACGGTTCATGTCCGCCTTACCGCAGATAATGATTAGGAGCATCTGATTTTTTTACGGGAACTTAATGTTCTAAAAGCTATAACCGTTTTTTGCAATCATATAATCAGCAACTTCTCTTCTTGCATCTTTGGGGTTGATGCCATAGGTTTTCAGCATTCTGCCGGTAAGCCACTTCAAGAGACTTTTTGTAATACCTGATGAAAAACTGTCAATAGCGTTGTTGGCTGCTTTGCGCGCGGTATCGAGTGCATCGTATAAATAAACCTGAGCCATTTTGGTTTTTATTTCCAGTTCTTCTGATTTAATGCCCTGCTTTCCGCTTAGCTTTTTTACCCTCAGAAAAGCCGATTCGGTAACAAACGCCAGGGAGAGAATATCAGCCAGGTTCATCACAATTTCCTGTTCGTCCACCAGTTTTTCTTTCAGCTTTGAACCTGCCGCGCCTGTAATTATTAAGAACAGTGCTTTGAGGTTATTGACAAATCTGAACTCGCGCTGAAGATAGCCTCCACCGAACGGATTAAATGTTTGCAGAATAACAGAAGGCACAAAACTTTTAGCCGCACTCATGTTTAACTCCTTAGTTACGAATGAACGTTTGTAAAACTCAGCCAGCGTCAACATCCGGTTAATTTCATTGGTGCCTTCGTAAATCTTGGTAATACGCGCATCGCGGTAAGCCATTTCCACACCGGTTTCCATGCTGTAACCCATGCCACCGAAAATCTGAATGGCTTCGTCACCGGTTTGGCACATGGCTTCGCTGCCCAGCACTTTCATTACGGCACATTCAATGGCATATTCGCGCATGGAGTTAATCCGGGCATCATTTAATGAATTCCCATTCTGCAATAGTTCCTTTTCTTTTTTGTCAACATCAGCACCTACGCGGTAAGTACCCGACTCAATGGCAAATGTATTTGCAGCAATAGTTCCTATTTTTTGCTTAATAGCGCCAAAATCGGAAATAGGTTTGCCAAACTGAATGCGTTGTTTGGCGTATTCTATTGTTTTTTCAATCCCGAATTTCATTCCACCGACTCCACCGGCAGCAATTTTCACCCTTCCGCTGTTCAGTATGTTCAGCGCCATGTTGAATCCCTTGCCGCGCTCGCCCAGCAAATTTTCTTTGGGTACCGGGCAGTTATTAAAAAATACCTGCACCGTGGAAGATGCCTTAATACCCATCTTCTTTTCTTCCTTCCCAAGAGAAATGCCACCGAAGCTTTTCTCCACTATAAATGCCGACAGTTTTTCATCATTATCAATTTTTGCGAATACCGTAAACACTTCGGCAAAACCACCGTTGGTAATCCACATTTTTTGACCGTTGAGTATATAGTGAGTCTCTTCGGCATTGAGTACTGCCCGTGTTTTCCCGCTGTTGGCATCAGAACCCGCACCGGGTTCAGTCAGGCAATATGAACAGCCCTTTTCGCCACTGGCTATAGCAGGAAGATATTTTTGTTTTTGTTCTTCAGTACCATACCACAAAATGGGTAGCGAACCTATGGAGGTCTGGCAGCCGATGGTGGTAGCAAAAGAAAAACCACCCGCTAACCCTTCGGTAAATAGTAACGCAGTATTAAAATCAGAACCCATACCTCCGTATGTTGTATCAACTGAAACTCCGCATAATCCGAGTTCAGAAGCCCGCTTGAATATTTCCATCACCACCTCTCTGTCTTTTTCCGCATCAAGGCTTGCCACTCTGCTGATTCCCAAACCGTGAACTTCGCGGAACATGAAATCTTTCACCGTTTGATGAATCATTTTTTGTTCTTCGGAGAATTCTTCGGCAATGAAAACATCCTTTACGTCAGTATCTTTCAGTAAAAATGCGCCACCGGATAGGTTTGTAGTTTGGGACATAACAGATTTGAATTATCGGGGCTAATTTAGAAGAATGTTTAAGGTTGGGGCAGGAATGTTTTAAAACTGTTCAACCTTTTTATCTTCGCGCATGGCAAAAGAAAAATATCCTACCGAAAAGTTTTCTACCGAAGGAATCACGTTCGATGATGTTCTGCTTGTTCCTTCTTATTCTGAAATTCTTCCCCGCGAAGTAGACCTGCGTTCAAAACTGACACGGAATATTTCTGTTAATGTTCCGCTGGTTTCTGCCGCAATGGATACTGTAACGGAGTCTGCTATGGCAATAGCTATTGCCCGCGAAGGCGGCATGGGAATTCTTCATAAAAACATGAGTATTGAAAAGCAGGCTGAAATGGTTCGAAAAGTAAAACGTGCCGACTCGGGGATGATTATGGACCCTATAACACTTGGCGAAAATGCCACGGTCGCCCAGGCTATTCGTCTGATGACTGAAAACCGAATAGGTGGAATCCCCATTGTAGATGGTTTGGGAAAGTTAGTGGGTATACTCACCAACCGCGATTTACGTTTCGAAAAAAACATGAAGCGCAAGGTGACAGAAATAATGACGAAAGAAGACTTGCGCACAGCCCCCAAGGGAACAGATTTGAAACAGGCAGAGAAAATTCTGGAGAAATATAAGATTGAAAAACTGCCGGTAGTAGATGCACACGGTGCTTTGGTGGGTTTGATAACTTTTAAGGATATTCTGAAAACCCGAAATCATCCCAATTCAACCAAAGATAAATTCGGAAGACTGTTGTGCGGTGCCGCTGTTGGGGTAACCGGTGATATGCTGGAGCGCATTGATGCTTTGGCTCATGTAGCTGTTGATGTGGTTTGCATTGATACTGCTCACGGGCATTCGCGCGGGGTGCTGGAGTCCATAAAAAGGGCGAAACAGTCTTTCAAGCATCTTGATATTGTTGGCGGTAATGTGGCTACCGGTGAAGCAGCAAAGGCATTAATCGCAGCAGGTGTTGACGCGGTGAAGGTTGGAGTAGGACCAGGTTCGATTTGCACTACTCGTATAGTAGCAGGGGTGGGTGTTCCGCAACTTACAGCTATTTACGAAGCATCGAAGGTGGCGAAGAAAGCTAACATTCCGGTTATTGGCGATGGCGGAATCCGCTATACCGGTGATATTGTAAAAGCTATTGCAGCCGGTGCCGATACGGTGATGGCAGGCGGAATCTTTGCTGGTACCGATGAAAGCCCCGGTGAAACAATTATTTATGAAGGAAGAAAGTTCAAATCGTACCGCGGCATGGGAAGTGTAGAAGCAATGCAGGAGGGAAGCAAAGACCGGTACTTCCAGGATGTGGAAGATGATATCAAGAAATTGGTACCGGAAGGTATTGTTGGTCGTGTGCCTTACCAGGGAACTTTAGCGGAAGTTATGTATCAATACATCGGTGGGCTGCGTGCAGGTATGGGGTATTGTGGTGCAAGAAATATTAAGGCATTGCAGGAAGCAAAGTTCGTCCGTATTACCAACGCTGGTATTCAGGAAAGCCACCCGCACGATGTAATGATTACAAAGGAGAGTCCGAATTATTCGAGAAAATAGTTTGATTTGTTTTTATGCAGGAAATTTTCGATAAAGCTAATTCCATTCTTCAGGAAATAAAATCTGCCTCTCCTGCAAATGCAGAAGAAGCAGAGAAGTTCCGTATTCATTATTTAGGAAGCAAGGGAGTTTTAAAGGATTTGTTTGGTTACATGCCACAAATTCCCAACGAAAGAAAAAAGGAATTTGGCCAGTTGATGAACACGCTGAAAACAGCTGCCGAAACCAGGCTGGAAGAAGCAAAAGCGAATACCACTTCTGAAAAATCTGCCACGACTGAAATTCCCGATTTAACTGCACCGGGATATAACACACCGGCAGGAACCCGCCACCCGTTGAGTATTGTGAAGAATAGGATGATTGACATATTCAGCCGTATTGGTTTTACAGTAGCTGAAGGGCCCGAAATTGAAGATGACTGGCATAACTTTACAGCATTGAACACTCCGCCTGACCATCCTGCGCGGGATATGCAGGATACTTTTTTTCTTACCGAAGATAAGCAGTGGATGCTGCGCACACACACTTCATCGGTTCAAATACGAAAGATGGAAAGCGGGAAACCACCCCTGCGCTATATTTTTCCCGGAAGAGTTTTCCGCAATGAAACTATTTCTGCACGGGCGCATTGCACCTTTCATCAAGTTGAAGGGTTGTATATTGATGAAGATGTTTCGTTTGCTGATTTAAAACAAACCATGCTTTATTTTGCACAGGAAATGTTCGACAGGAACACAGAAATTCGTTTTCGCCCCTCATTCTTTCCGTTTACTGAACCCAGTGCCGAGGTGGATGTTTCATGCTTTATCTGTAATCAAGAAGGTTGTGCGGTATGCAAGCACACCGGTTGGGTTGAAATCGGAGGCTGCGGAATGGTGGATCCTGATGTAATGAAGAACTGCAAAATCAATCCCGAAAAATATTCGGGTTTTGCTTTTGGGATGGGTATAGAGCGAATTGCCATGCTTAAATATCAAATTAATGACCTGCGCCTGTTTTTTGAAAACGATATCCGCTTCTTAAATCAATTTACTTCGGTTGTATAAAGGCCTAAAACAACAACAGCAGACATTGTCTGCTGTTGTTGTTTATGACTAACCGGTTCGGTACCTAAAACCGGTATGCTAAGCCAATTGTATTAGCGCGGTTAATCAGATAGAAACCCTCTTCGTCATCATCGCGGCAGTAATTTCTGGCTTTTGTGAATCCAATGGCGGTAAGCACCGTTCCCGCTACGGTGGCAGCCACTCCGATTATAGTTACCACATAACCACCGTAAATCAACCCGAAGTTCTTGATTTCTTCACCGTCATCATTTTTAAACCCTCTCACTCCTTTGATAATCATCAACACACCACCGGTAGTTCCGGCAATACCAACACCTAATACTACCACACCTGCAATTCCCATACCGCGGTAGCGCCCGCATCTTTCGTCTCTTTCAAACGAGTTGCGGTTGTCGAATGATTTGAACATTATACTTCGTTTTACAGTGGGTTTTTCAATCACCGGATTAAAGCCATAGCCCAAACGCATGCTGGATTTGAATGAGCCGGCAAAAACAGTAACACAAAAACAAACGAGGAGGAGAGTAAATAATTTTTTCATACGCATTAGTTTTTACCAAATATAGATATTGAAGCAAATTTGTCAAGTGACTTTAGTCAGAAGATTTGCACAGAACGTTTACATTTGCCGCCTCTGAAAAAAGCGGGTTTGGCTGTTGCCAAGCTACTTCTGCTAAGAGAAGCCCGGGTGGCGAAACTGGTAGACGCGCTCGTTTCAGGTGCGAGAGCCGCGAGGTGTGGGGGTTCGAATCCCTTCCCGGGCACAAATTCAGTTTACAGTTGGCAGTTAATAGCTGCCAACTGTTTTTTTATGAGGCACCGAATAGCTGGCTTTTTATTCATACATTTCTGTCTTATTTATCTGAATGTTGGGTATATCGAAAAATTTCTAAGATGTACTGATTTGTTGTTTTTGCGACCTAAAGTTCTTTCTGTAAGTCGCTGAACCAAGACTGCAATCAAGAAAACCATCAACGCGAAACGGTATGAACAAAAAGTGATGCAGTTTTGTTAAAACTGAATCCTGAATCCTCCTAAGTGGCACCACTTTTTATAAAAGTGCTTCCACATTAACTGGAAGTGTTTTCACTTCTGCTAATAAAGATTCAAAAATCCTTCAAAGTGGCTCCAAATACACAAAAAAGAGTAACTGTTTTGTCAAAAGCGGAACCACAATTACCATGAATGGTTTCCCTTATGTGTAAAATTGTTCATCTTTTAGTGAAATTACCAGTGCTTTTAGTCAAAGTTGTTCCCCTTCTTTCCAAAGGGGCTCTACAATCAAAAAAAGTGACCTACTGTTTTTTGAGAGCTGATTGTACCGGATTATTTTTCTATTGAGAGGCTTACGTTGCAATCCACTACACGCTATAAACAATCGTAGAGAAGGATATAGTATTTTACAACTAACAGGTTTGGCGGTTGTATTCGCGAGTAAATAAATGAATGGGACTAAAGATATAAAGGGAAACACCCCGCTAAGTTTACAGCAAGCCCGGCTATTACGGTTTTCCCCGAAGTGTTAACAAAAAAAATGAGAATTCCTGTCAGTTTTGAATCAATTTCAGAATAAAATACGTTATAATTGTATTCCGCAAGTATGTAACGGAGCAGCATTATGGAAAACCTCATTTCTTCCCTTTTTGTTTTTCTTGGTTCATTATTAAAATTCTCCATGGGTACAATCGCAGCAATAACTGCTGATTTGGGCTTTGAGGGGTCATTGGCGAATGTGATTGGAGGAATAATTGGTATAGTTCTTTTTACTTACCTCGGGAGTATGATGCAGGACTGGGTCGTGAAAAAATTTCCAAAGCGGTTTGGTAGAAAGTTTACAAGCACAAACAGGATGCTGGTTCGGGTTAAAAGGCGCTTTGGCTTAGGCGGCATAGCTGTTCTTACACCAATTGCCCTTTCGATACCTGTAGGTGTAATATTTGCCTTGACCATGACTCACGACAAAAAGAAAATAATGATAGCGATGATCATGTCACTGTTGTTTTGGGCAACTATTCTTTTCCTTCCTTATTTTCTCTTTGATATCAATGTAATTGATTTAATCTCAAACTTTTTCGGGTAGACTAATATCTGAGTACAAAATTTTCCTTTGCCAATTTCCCCTTTCTGAAAAAGCAAATCCCGAATGGAAACACTTCAAGTGTTAGTGTAACTTTCTGATGTGCTTTAACTGCCTCCCACGCTTCACTCATTTCTTTATCTCGGCTTATATCATCAAAAACAAAAACAGAATTTTCATTGGTTTTTATTACGCATTGTTCAAAATATTTCAGAGTAGCCGTTTTTCTATGATTCCCATCAAAAAAACCAAAATCAATCACGGGAATTTTATCTAAAACCGCAGGAAGTAAAACATCAAAGTTCCCTGACACTACTTCAACATTTTGGATATTTATTGCTGAATGATTTCGCCTGGCTAGCTCTGATAACTTATCCGAACCTTCGAGGCTGACAATTCTTACTTTCGGATTCGCTGCAGCCAGATATGAAGAACTTATGCCGATTGAGGTTCCCAGTTCGAGAATATTTTGCGGCTTGAAATACTTTACTAACCGGTAGAGCAGGACTCCGTATTTCCTGCGAACAGCCACATCTGCTTCCAAAACTGAAATTGATGATGATGATTTGCCTGTTCCATAATCTTCTATTTCTATAATAGAATAGTCGGTTTGTAATTTTTCTCTTAACAGGTGGATTGAATCAAGGTTTTCATCAGCTGTACCTTCAAGCACGTTCAAATAAAACTGATATACAAAGGGTGAGTGCAGGTAGTATTTAGTCTTTGCTTTCCAGTGATATCCGATAAATTTTTTCAGGCGGAATAGTTGGCTCATACTGTTTAGAAGAGTATGCGGTTAACTTCTTCTTTCCATTCTCCTCGCCCGGATTAGTTCCTGGCGGATATACCATGCCCGCTTATAAAAGGGAAATTGATTCAGTTCTTCCTCCGTAAAGTCAGGCGGAATGGCATCGTGTACAAATTTTCGTTCTTCTTTAGGTTTAAGCATTTCATGGGCGAGAGCATCAAACTTTGTTTGCAAAGCGGCTAAACTCCATTCCCCAAAAACAGTATGTCCACCCTCATAAATCTGTTCCTGGTATTCCTCGTTTGTCGTCATATATCCAGAATATCCGTTTGCATACGGACACAGAATGACACGTACTACTCCTCGTTTCGATAATACTTCTTCGAGAGATTTGCGCAAACGTTTTCCGCCTATAGTGGTAATCTCGAAAGGGAATCCGGCTAAGGCAATATCCCCAATAATAAAAAGTTGAATGGGAAGAATTTTTGGAGTCCATGGTTTATTGATGTGTCCTACTTTTTTATAGAAATATTTGAAACTGGCAATAGCCGGGTCAGCCCAACTTGGTGCAAAAAGGCGGTCAATATGTTTAGTGCCGAGGATTCTGCGGGTGTTGGTCTCAACCAAAATATCTTTAACACCATGCACACGGTATTTTCGCTCAATAATTTTTTTGTATTTCTCGCTGCCGAATCTGGCTTTTAATTTTTCCCAGAATTTGATAAAACGGATTAGCTGTCTTACCACTATAGCTACAACGGGATGCATTCCCGGTCCATCATGAAATGTTCCCTTAAAGAAAGCAAGCCCCATGGCAGCATTACCCGTTTGTGCATTTTCTATTCTATTCGTAAATTTTGGATCGCAGGTAACATCGCTGAAATTTACATACATCAATTCATAATCTATATCTCCATTAATTGTGCTGAGATTCATTGACAACTCGGAAATTTCCTTTGCCTTCTCAAACTGAATATTTCCATTGAATTGGGCACTTTTAAAATCATCGGGAAATTTCCCTTCCCATTGCCCCCGCTGAAAAGGATAAACCGGGTGATACACCATTCGCGGAGTTACGTCTCCGCAAGTGCCCTGGGCAAAAGCCGACAAATAATTTGTATTTCCCCTATCAGCATAATATTTTTCCAGATAAGCGGCTGCATATCCTTTGTTGTCGTAGCAAACTTTGTGGTTCGTATTTGGTATGCTTGTGGGGTGAACTCCAAACCAGTTGATACTCCCTAATTCTGTCCCGTCTGTTCCGGTTATTTTAAGCAAGGTCATTTCGCGGTCGAGAGCTATATTCCATTGCTCTGGTTTCATTTTCGGGCTTACTTCCGGGTTCCGGTTATACGCATTCATCGAACGTTGGAACGCAACTTCTTTATCAGGTTCAATTTCACCGGTACCCCATGTTAGTATTGCCGACTTTATATTGCTTTCAGCCTGAATGATAGCTATCACTATCCCGCCTACAATTTTTTTATACACTTCCATGGAAAAACCAGGGGTGCTGAGATTATATAGACCGTAATATGAAAAGCCGCTAGGCCCACTATGCGTATGTTGAGCGGTAAGCATTAAATTGTCTTCATCATACTTAAACTCGGGATGCTGACGTTCGAGGTGTTTCAAAACACCTTTTTTAAGGGCCACAGTAATAAACCCCAGTTCACAGTTAACAAAACAGATTTTTTTGCCGTTTTTCTCATCTTTAAAGATAAATGCACGGGCTGAAAGTGGGGTTTCAACCCCTTCCATGGTGTTGTAGTAAATTCCATAACCCAGCATTCCCACCCCCTTTACAAATGCTGTAACATCACCACGCCCAGTACCAACAAAATACATTAGTATAAATTTTTTTAAGGGCATGAAAATAAACTCCTATCATCTTATTTGTAAATAATGAGGGAAAATTTTTGCTTTAATTTTTCAGACTTGGTAAATTTAAAAGCTGAAGAGTAAAATTTTGCAGATGTTTTTACCGGTATAATGCATGTTAATGTTCATAAAGTTAACTCGTTGAATGCAACCAAAAATGTTTAAAGTGATTCTTACATCTTAGTCGCATTTTTATTTTCGCGAAAATTTCATTTTTTTACTATCTAGTGTTTCAACGAGTTAATCGCGTATGAGAAAATTTTTACTTTTTGTAAGCTTAGGCTTTGTTGCTTTGACGGTAAAGGCACAATGTGTAACAAATGTAAACTTCAATACATGGTCGCAGGCGGGTCAACCGGGCAACGGGAACTGGAGCGTTCAGGGAGGAGGGACACAAATTTATCAGAGCGTAAACGGAGCCCCGACATTTTTTATTTCCCCTTTCGAAATGATGAATGTTCATGTAAGTGGCACTTTCCGGACAACTGATGATGATGATGACTGGATGGGTTTTGTTTTCAGTTTTTTAAACCCGATGGGAGCCACAGACAGTTTCGATTGCTGGCTGTTTGATTGGAAGCAGGATTTTCAGAATTCATCTCCCAGGGGCAAATCGCTTTGCCGGGTAAACGGAGTTATCCCGGGCAGCGCTTATGGCACTACTTTCAATGCCCATCAAAACACTCCGGAGTTTACTGTGGTTCAAAACGATTTCGGTGGTCCTGGCTGGACACGTAATTACAACCATATTTTTGATTTATACCTTACCTATACACGGGCAACAATATATGTAGATAATGTACTTACTTTCGACTGGCAGGATTGCTTTAAACCAGGCAGGTTTGGTTTTTACAACCTTTCACAAAGAGATTGTTACTACGCAAATTTTCAATATCAACTCCATATAGATTTTTGGTATCCCCAGCGTGTTTGTAGAGGTGATGCCGCTGCATTCAATTTTATTAATCCTTGTGTGACATCATTGGGTCAATATCAGAGTCTGACATGGAATTTCGGTGACGGAACGGCACCGGTAGTTATTTCTAACCCTACTTTGGCAAACGTTAATGTAACCCATACCTATACAGCAGCAGGGATTTATACAGCAAGCCTTACAGTGGTTGATGCTAACGGATGTTCGTCAACAGCTACTCACAATGTTGACGTGAGAAATCCTATAGTTCTTACCCCTGTACCGACACCACCTTTATGTAATGGAGGTTCTAATGGAAGTATTGGAGTTAATGCCACGGGGGGCTTTGGTAATTATCAGTACAGCTGGAATGGAGGAGCAAATCTTCTGCAAACTTATGCCGGAGTAACGGCAGGAACTTATACCGTATCAGTAACTGACGGAACTTGTAATACAACTGCTCAATTCACATTAACCCAGCCAACCCCTCTTACAGCAACGACCTCGCATACCGATGCCAGTTGCGGACTTAATAACGGAAGTGTGACTATAACTCCCCAGGGAGGAACACCGCCTTACCAGGGAGTAAGTTGGGCCGGAGTACCAGGCGCAACACGGACAAATTTAGGTCCCGGAATGTATATAGCCGATTTCAGAGACGCAAATAATTGTTCAGCCCTGTTACAATACCGCGAAACTGTAGGTTCATTGCCATGTGGAGTTACTGCAAGCGCTTCAGTGACTAATGTGAGTTGTTGGGGCGGGAACAACGGAACAGCTACTCTGACAGTTGGCGGAAGTACACCTCCGGTAACGATTACATGGAGCAACGGAAGTACAGGAGCTACAGCAACCGGTTTGGCAGCCGGTACATATACCTATAATTACAGCGATGCGAATCCATCCCATACGTTTTCCGGAACAGTAACTGTTACTCAGCCAGGGGCAGCCATGGTAGCACAAATGACAACTATTCCAATTACGTGTGCTGGAGCTAATAACGGGCAGGCTGTCACATCAGTAGTTTCAGGAGGTGTACCTCCTTATAATTACGTGTGGAGCGGTGGGCAACCAAACAATCCTGTAGCAAATAATTTAGCACCTGGTAATGTTACAGTAACTGTCACCGATAGCAGAAGTTGCACGGCTACTGCTACAGGTACTATATCCGGTGTGCCGTCACTTGCTGCAACTCTTAATATGGTTATTGACAGTTGTTATCACTCGGGAAGAGGCAGTTTAACAGCAAGCGTAAGTGGCGGAAGTCCACCCTACTCCTTTGCATGGAGCAACTTCGACCAGGATTCCTCCAACTTGAATATTACTGAGGGGACATATACAGTTACAATTACCGATGCAAACGGATGTTCCATCACCCGAAGCGGCACTGTTACTGGTCCTACTTCACCGCTGAGCAGCCCGTTTACCGTTCAGGATGTGACTTGTTTTGGAGCTAATAACGGAAGTTTCAACGTAACAACTTCAGGGGGAACCCCAGGATATACTTACGCATGGACACCCGGAACTTTATCAGGTTCAAACCCAACGGGGCTTGCTGCAGGAATTTACAGTTTCACTGTTACTGATTCGTATGGTTGCCGGGTCTTTGGTGAAGATACGGTGTTTCAACCAGCTACCGCTTTATCTGCAACCTCATCGCATACTAATATTACATGCAACGGAGCAGCCAACGGTACTATTACTATCACAATAAGCGGAGGGACACCTCCATATACTTATCAGGGATTACCGGTTCCCGGTGGCACGAATACCCTAACAGGGTTATCGGCTGGAACATATTCTGGAACTGTTCAAGATGCTACAGGTTGTAGTGTGTCGCTAAGTGAAACAATTATTGAACCTGCAGTTTTTGCACTTTCCGAAGCGCATTCGAATTTGTTGTGCAATGGAACCGGCACAGGATCTATTACTGTTACGGCTTCCGGAGGAACATTACCGTATTCGTTTTTATGGAATGACGGTAATATCAATCAAAACCGAACAAATCTTTCTGCGGGCAACTATTCTCTTACATCTACAGATAGTAATTTCTGTTCTGCTTCTGTAAGTGTTAGTATTACAGAGCCTGCAGTTTTATCTATTACAGAAACACATGTTGATGTTTTGTGCAACGGTGGCGCTACCGGTTCAATTACAACAGCTACAGCAGGTGGTACTCCTGCATATTCTTACTTGTGGAACGATGGTGATACAAATCCGAACAGGACGAACATTACTGCAGGTACTTATTCAGTTTTGGTTACGGACAATAATTCCTGTACTGCTTCTGTCAGTGCAACAATCACAGAACCTGCAGCTTTATTGGTTACCACTTCACATACAGATGTAACATGCTTTGGCTTTAATGACGGAACAATTACTGTGAATATCAGCGGTGGAACAGCGTCATATTCTTTTCTGGGGAATAATGTTCCTGCAGGCACTACTACTATATCAGGACTCGGTCCCAATACATATATGGGCAATCTGACTGATGCAAACTCATGTTCGGTATTTTTATCGGAAACTATAGTTGAACCAACCGCCATCAATATTACTGAAACTCATACTGATGCTACATGCAATGGGAAAAATGATGGGACTATTGATATAACTGTAACCGGTGGAACTCCTGCGTACTCTTTTACATGGAATGATGCCGCTACGACTGAAGATAGAGCGAATATTGTTGCGGGTTGTTATACTGTAACAGTTACTGACAATAACAATTGTCCGGCATCGCTTACTGTTTGCATTACTGAACCCCCTGCGCCTGTTTTACCCGTTGCAACTATTGATGCCGTTTGTTTCGGAGGCAGTGGCAGCGCTACAGCAAACCCGGCAGGTGGAGGAGTTTTCACTTACAACTGGAGTAATGGCGGAAATACACAAACCATCTCTCCTCATGCAGGGGCTTATACTGTAACCGCTACTGATGCAAATTCATGTAATCAATCTGCTTCTTTCAGTATCAACGAACCACCGCAAATTTCAATAACTGAAACACATTCAAATGTTAGTTGTTTCGGAGGGGCAGATGGCAGTATAACATTAACTGTTGCCGGAGGAAGCAGTGGAAGCTATACATATGTTTGGAATCCGAATGTCAGCACAACAAATTCTGCTTTGGGACTGAGTGTGGGAAATTATGATGTGGTTGTAAGCGATGTGAACCAATGTACTGCATCCATTTCAGTTTCAGTTACTTCTCCTACCCAAGTTATTGTCAATGCTACTTCAGCTAATGCCTTGTGCTTTGGTACTAGTACAGGCAGTGTAATTGCTTCCGCTTCCGGAGGCACAGGGGCAGTTAACTATACTTTGAGCGATGGCACTAATACTCAATCATCATCTACAGGGCAGTTTAATTTTCTGGCAGCAGGAACTTATACAGTTGTTGCCACCGATGCCAGTTTATGTACTGCAACTACGAGTGTAAATGTTGGTGAACCTTCGCAAATTGTAAGCACTGCAAATGTAGTTGAGGCAAGTTGCTTTGGGTTTACTGATGGTCAAATTACAGCAACAGCAAGTGGTGGTACTCCACCCTATTCATATTCTCTCTCTACTGGAGCTCAAAATATCCTGGGAATGTTTACCGGATTAGCTGCGGGTAATTATTCACTTTCTGTTTCAGATGCAAATAACTGCTCAACTTCAGTATCTGTAACTGTTAGTGAACCACCTGTTGTTATAATCAGTGTCAATCCCGATACAGCAATTTTGGATATGGGTGAAACAATTTTGTTAAGCGCTTCAACGAATCAAACCCGAGTTGTTACCTACAACTGGCAACCAGGAATTGGTTTGTCGTGTACAGACTGTCCAAATCCGTTATTCACCGGAAATTATTCTTCTGTATTTACAGTAACTGCTACAACCGATTTTGGCTGCAGCGGTACCACAGTTGTGAACGTAACTGTTGTTCCCTCATATGATATTTTTATTCCGAATGCATTCACGCCTAATGGTGACGGAGTTAATGATGTATGGCAATTGTTCGGTAAACTGCTGGGTATAAAACAATTAGAAGTAGCCGTTTTCAACCGTTGGGGTGAAAAAGTTTTTGAAAGCAGGGATATAAACTTTGCTTGGGACGGTTCCTATAAAGGGATTCTCCAAAACCCGGGAGTTTATGTTTACACTGCCAAACTTGTTTGGCTTAATAACCATAGCGATAATAAATACCACGGGAGCGTTACACTGATAAAATAAATCTTGTTTAATGCTCACTATCTTGATTCAATTTTTCAGAAGTTATATCCTACCTGGAAAGTAAAGTTTCTTGGAGCCTCAATCAGTGCAGGACGTAAAGTGTACTCAGTATTCAGAATGTTTTTGCAGATAAACATGAACGTAGCTTTCTCTTTGTAGCTATAACCAGCGCGAATGTCCATTACAAAATCTCCTCTATTATGTGTTTTGCGGAAATCATTTACAACTTTTAAAGCGCCAATTCCAACGTTATCAATATTCTTCATAAAACTATTGAAAAAAGCACTTATACCTAAAGTAACTCCCTTATAATTGGTTTGAATATCAGCTTTGGCTGAATGCTGTATCCGGTACTTCAGAATTTTCACCGAAGTTGGGTCGTCAGCATTGTAGTCTAAGTTTTCGGGATAGAGGTATGAATAACCAATCAGGAAGTTGAGTGGTACTCCAAAAATTTTTCCATTAGCAACTGCTGAAAGCTCAACACCCATGATACGTGCATGAGTAACATTTACGGCATGAAAGGGTATGCCGATAGCATCGGGCGGAATAGTATCTAACACTTGGAATTCAATCATGTCGCGGTATTGCATAATGTAACCTGCAACATCAAAGTAAGCAACCCATTGACTTACTTTGAGTCCCTGTTTAATTCCCACTTCTGCGCTCCATCCGCTTTCCGGGAGGAGTTCTGTATTTGGGTAAACATCTGCTCCGCTTCTTCGTGTTCGAACAAATTTTTCAGTCATAGCAGGATAACGGAATCCCTGGCCAATAGATGCCCGGATAAATGTTCCTTCTGTAGCCTGGATATTCATTCCAAAACGAAACAGAGGAGCAACCGGTGATTTAATAAGATTAGTAGAATCTCTTCCAGCAGCCTTGCTTAAAAGATGGAAAGGATAGTAAATCAGAGAGGTATCAAGCATAGCATATTCCAACCTTACTCCGCCAGAAAGAGTAAGACGGTTAAAGAACTTTTTCTCAGCCTGCAGATAAACCGCGGCATTTGAAACTTTACGTGTGCTTGCGTATGCGCTGGAAATATTTCCGAATGTTTTTCCATTGATAGCAGTGTAAAAGCCATTTACCCCTGTAGTAATTACCAGATTTATTTTTTTGAAGTTTCGCAAAAAACTGTAATCGAAATAAAATTGCGTTGTCTCGGTGCTGTCACCGGTAGTGGATTTAAAACTGGTATTGTACACCCTGAATTTAATGCTGTGCCGGTTTTCTTTTTTATCGTAATAATTCACATATGGGTCAATATTAAATGTGCGGGTTTGGGTAATAGCTACTTCTGCAGGGATATACATTTCTTTAGCAATGCCTTTAGATGCAAAAAAATCTTTTAGGGTTTCATGAAAAAAATTCATATTTAGTCCAACGGTAAGATTTGCCAGCTTGCGCGGACTATAGCGCAGTTTGCTACTTAGGCGCGTGCGCTTATAATCGTTACTCTGACGAAAACCTTGGTCCTGGTTGTAAGCCCCACTGAGTACCAAGCCAAAATCTCCATACTGTTTAGCATGAAGAAACTGCCCTCCGCCAAACATAGGGTGCTGAACTCTTTGGATAGTATCTTGTCTTTTGATTACTTTTTTATTCCACCAGTAGTTCCATGTGCGTTGGCGGGGTTCATCATAAAAACCATAATAAAGAAGAACCTTATTCACCATTTCCGGTTTAGGATTCACAGTGCGTAAATTCAGTACTCCATTTAGGGCTGATGAGCCGTAAAGGGCTGATGAAGAACCCTTAATTATTTCAACCTGTTCCAATTCTTCGATAGGAACCGTTTCCCATCGTACACTTCCGTTCTCAGGGCTAATAATCGGCATTTCATCTAGCATAGCAAGAACACGGTTTCCTGTCGCATCGCTGAAACCACTTCCTCCTCGAATTGAAATAGTCTTGCCCAGCATATTCACGCCCGGCACTTTGTTCATTGCTTCGTCCATACGGGCGTTATTTTGATTGATGACATTGGCTTTAAGCACTTCCATAGAAACCACCTCCTCGCTAAGTTTCTTTTCGTATTTACTTCCTGTTACTACCACAATGTCGACTTCCTTTATTTGCTCCGCCAGTTTTACGTCCAGCCTCTTTTCTTTCACATCAATCAGAGCAACAGGAAGACTACGCTTGCCATAGCCGATATAACTAAACTCAATGGTATAAATACCCCTTTCAAGTTCTAAGGTGTAGTTTCCATCCAAGTCGGTTTGAGTACCGGTTGCCGTGCCTTTGACCACCAAAGTGACTCCAGCCATAGCGCTATCAGCTTCATCCCTAACTGTTCCATAGACTTTAACTTTTTGACTGAAAACACTGCTGAAAGAAAGAATCAACAGCAACAGAGAAAATGATCTCCTCATATTTTATTAGTTGCGGATAGTGTCGCGGGAACCAAAAATAGAATTTTTGATAAGCAAGGCCCACAACGGCTAATAATATTATCAACAAACGAATGCTGTGTAAATGTAAGGTAATTGAGGATCGCTAAAAGTAACTGCTAATAATTATCTTGTATTTGATTTAAGTCTGAGGAATTTATATTATGTAGGGAAAAGTGAGCAAAAAGCGAATGAGATAATAATTACACAAGGGGAAGAATATATGTAGTTTACTCATAATCAATATAGTACACTATAAGTGGGGTAATTTGGTTTGATTTTTGTCAAAATATGCTAAAATAATTGGAATGGACCCGGTTATTATTCTTTTAAGCATTGCAGCACTGTTGCTGGTTTACCAGGTTTTTTTCGTAAAAGATTACGATAAACTTGATGCTTTCGGGCATGAAGTTTATGCGAAGACGAAAAAAGCATAGACAAAATGGTAAATTGATGAGATAGTTGTATCAAGGAAAAAACAGCCAACTTTTCCTTACAAATTAAGTATTAACCTTTAATACAAGTTGTAACATTTTTTCCGGTGAAGAAATTGTAGATAACTTGGCAAGTAATTTTTGTTTATTGATACTTTAGCACCCGAAAGTCAGAACCCAGACTATGGCGAAGAACTTCGTTTCTAACAAAGATGAGTCGGTGCCCATTTTTCATCAGCCGGTTCTAGATTTTTTTACCCGGGTTCATTATTCTGTTCCCTTACTAGTATTTGTTCCGGTTATTTTCTACTGTTTATACCAATCGTTTTTTGAGTTCCACTTCAGTGTCTTAATTATTTTTCCACTTATTCTTTTTGGTCTCTCGGTGTGGACTTTCACAGAGTATAACATGCACAGGTTTGTTTTTCACTGGACTCCTCCAGGAAAAATCGGCAAAAAAATCAATTTTATGTTTCATGGGGTTCATCATGATTACCCCAGAGATAGTTACCGGCTGGTTATGGTGCCTGTAGTAAGTGTTCCGTTGGCTATTGTCTTTTATTTTGCTTTTCAATTTTTACTAGGCAGATTATTCGGTAACGAAAATTTGGTTGCTCCGTTTTTTATAGGCTTTGTCATCGGCTATTTAATGTACGACATGACTCACTATGCGCTTCATCATGCCAACTTCAAAAGCAAATTCTGGATGGAGTTGAAGCAGCACCACATGATTCATCATTACCAGGACCCGCACAATGGCTTTGGGGTAAGCACAAAATTCTGGGATTTGGTGTACCGAACCACCTTTAAAAGAAAGCAGGAGGATAGTGTAGTTGCCCAGTAAAATTAATTCCCCGCTGTTTGTTCGTAGTGGTATTATACCTATTCTTGCCGATTAGTTATTAAACTCATAAATAATGGCATCGGAAAAAAAATCCATTACAAAAAAAAAGCTTTCGATTTTAGACGATGACGACAGAAAGTTTTTTAAAGATTATATTAACACCCCTTCACCTACCGGTTTCGAAACAGAGGGGCAGAAGCTATGGCTTGATTATATTAAGCCTGCTATTGATAAACACGAAGTAGATAGTTACGGAACGGTCTACGGAATTGTAAATCCTTCAGCAAAATTTAAAGTAGCTATTGAAGCGCATGCAGATGAAATTTCATGGTTTGTTTCATACATCACCGACAACGGGTTGATATATGTAAGGCGCAATGGAGGCAGTGATCACCAGATAGCTCCTTCGAAAAGAGTTTGGATTCATACCCGAAAGGGGAAAAAGATTCCTGCTGTATTCGGATGGCCGGCAATCCATACACGAACTGCGGGAAAAGAACAAGCGCCCGAGATAAAAAATATTTTCCTTGACCTCGGCTGTACCAAAAAAAGAGAAGTGGAAGCACTTGGTATTCATGTTGGATGTGTGATTACTTACCAAGATGATTTTTTTATCCTGAACGAACGCTATTTTGGCGGACGAGCGCTCGACAATCGTGTTGGCGGATTTATGATTGCCAAAGTTGCACGTTTACTGAAAGACAACAAAAAAAAGCTTCCCTTCAGCCTTTATATTGTTAACTCTGTACAGGAGGAAGTTGGATTAAACGGTGCAGCTATGGTTGCCCACACCATACACCCCGATTGCGCAATCATTACCGATGTATGTCACGATACCACAACTCCGATGATTGAAAAGGTAATTGAAGGCGATTACTCAGCCGGCAAGGGACCGGTACTCACCATAGGGCCTGCTGTTCACAACAAACTGCTCGATTTTATTATTGAAACTGCCAATAAGAAAAAAATCCCTTATCAGATTGATGCGGCATCCCGCTCAACAGGTACCGATACCGATGCGTTTGCCTACACTAAAGGAGGAATTCCTTCAGCGTTGATTTCACTTCCGCTTAGATATATGCATACTACAGTTGAGTTAGTTGCTATTGAAGATGTTGAAAATGTTATCCGCTTGATGTATGAATCGCTACTAAATCTTAAGCCGGACTTTAACTTCAAGTATTTATAAGTCAGGAAGAATTGTTCCTTTCTGATACACATGAAAGTTACTGCCAAAAGGGTCGGTGAACATCATGCTGGTTTCGGAGTAAATTGTTTGAATGGAACAACCTGCATTTAAAAGAGTCTCTCTGGCTTCTTTAATATTGTTCACCTCATACTCGAAATAAAACACACCTGCTTCTTTTTCATTTTCTGCAGGATAAAAATTGGTGTCGTCTTTTTTGAAGTGTGCCTGATTATAGCCTTCTTTAATTAGCTGCCAGCCAAGAACATCGCGGTAAAAGCGGACAGCCCCTTCATACTGGCGAACATTAAATGCGATGTGTTTTTTCAGACGGAATTCCATGTTTATTCTTTTTCGGGAGTAATAACATTCATTAGGGTGTATGTCAGTGTGGGTCCTCTGTAACCAATTACCAGCGGGAACATATCATTATCCCAAATCCAGATTTTGCCAGTGGCAAAATCGCCTTCGCCATATACTTGCTGAAGTTGCACCGGAACATCGTTTATGTTTACTATGTCCGGACCGGTGAATATTTTCACAATGTCAATTCCCCGCATAGTAGCATCGCTGCCTAAATGATATTTACCTGTTTTTACCTTTTGAAATTGCTGACGGCTGAGAAAGAAAGCAATATTCGGAATGCTGAATTTTTTCATGCCCACAATATGAAATAGTAAGTTAGTTGCGCTGTCCAATGAGGCAGATGTAATTTCAGCCGAACCTTTTTTAGCAAAAGGGGCTGACATCCGCCAGTCAAAAGAAACATAATGGGAGTCTATTTTGGTGATGGTAACAAACAGGTCATACACTTCTTTCAAATCGCTTACTGCAAAAACTAAAACTGTTCTGTTCTTCAATTCTAATTGCTGTGCTTTGGGTATGAAAGCTGCGAACATAATCAGCAGAAAAAGGGAGCATTTTTTCACTGAGAACTTGCAAGTTGAAATTCCTGAATAACCTGCGGTACCCATTGCTGAATTCTTTGTTCGGTTAATTCGTCCTGATTATCTACGTCTAAACATAACCCAACAAACTTATCATTGCGCTGGGCTTTAGAAAAGCTGTGTTCGAATCCTGAAACGCTCATAAAGCCGGCAAGAATCCCGTTTTTCTTTTCAACAATTTCGGCAAACACGCCAAGGGCATCGCAGAAATAAGAGGCATATCCGTATTGGTCGCCCAAACCGAAAAACGCCACTTTCTTATTGGTGAAATCAACCTGCTCCATCTCCGGAATAAACTCTTCCCAATCGCCCTGCAATTCGCCATCATACCAGGTGGGCATTCCGAGAATGAGTAAATCGTATTTTGCCATATCATCCTTCTTCTTCTTGTATATTTCCAGTAGGTCAACTGTTTCTGCACCGAGTTGAGCTTCAAGCAACTCCTTTACCCGCTTGGCAACCCGTTCAGTATTGCCTGTATCTGTACCATAAAACAAGCCAATCTTAGTCATAGTTTTTTCTCTTTTCCGGTTGAAGTCACATTTACTTTTTTCTTCTGTTTGTTGTTTGACTTGCTCTTTAAATCTTCTGATTCTCCGGTTTCGGTTTTGGGTCTTAATATATCGAATTTATTTTCTGAGTTGATTACTTCAACTGCTTTCGCAAAAATATTATTCACTGAAGAATTAATCACCCGATAATACATTCCTATTTCAAAAAGATTTCGCCCGATGGTAGCTTTCAGCCTGGCTTTAATCACCGGGTCTGACTTTGCAATATCTCTTTCAAAGCTTTGAGCCGAATCATTTTTAATAGCTCCGAAATACTGCCAAAAACTTTTCGGGTTCATCCCTTCTTTCAGTTTTAGTACACTGTCCTTTACAGCACT
This sequence comes from uncultured Chitinophaga sp., assembly GCA_964631835.1. GTDB lineage: Bacteria > Bacteroidota > Bacteroidia > Chitinophagales > LD1 > Bog-950. The sequence continues at coordinate 36,403 of CAZWAD010000014.1, read as the reverse complement.
TGCCATATACTCAGCAAGAAGGTTTGTATCAACCTCAAAATTCAGGAAGAAAGAATCACCGGTAGGGTAAAGTTCATGAAGTGCAGTCCGGTTCTTATCAGAATATTCGAGGCAGAATTTATTTTCTGTACCGCTGCGTACCAGTTGGCTAAACAAGGTGGAATTCATAGAAGTATCTATCGGAACAAAAAAATCGGGAGCAACTCCGCCACCGCCATAGACCTTTCTTCCGTTTGCAGTGTGGTAGAGTAGTGAATCGGAAAACTTGAAAGTATCTTTTCCGAAAAGCTCACCGGATTCCACACGCTCTTTGTAATCTTCACGGTATTCTTTTCTGTCGTTGCCGTAAGGTTTTTGAATACATCTGCCGCTGGGCGTGTAGTAATGTGCGGTTGTAAGTTTCAGTTGTGAGCCATCCATCAATGTAAAAGGCTTTTGCACCAAACCTTTTCCGAAAGTTCTCCTTCCTACCAACAGCCCCCTGTCGTTATCCTGAATGCATCCGGAAAGAATTTCGGAAGCTGAGGCAGAACCCTCGTCAATCATTACCACCACTTTTCCTTCCTTAAAGAAGCCACGGTTGTTGGAAAAATACGGCTGGTATTGCGAGTTTACCCCTTGAGTATAAACTATCAGCTTGTTGTCGCCCATGAACTGGTTACATAAATCAACTGCTGCATAAAGATAGCCACCCACATTTCCGGTCAAATCGAAAATCAAATCTTGCATTCCCTGTGAACGGAGTTTTTCCAGGTTCTGGCTGAATTCCTGAAGTGTGTTTGCTGAAAACCGTTCCAGCCGGATATAACCAACTCCCGGCTGAACCATATAAGAAGCCGTAATACTGAAAATAGGAATCTTATCGCGTGTTATGTTAAAGTCAATCGGTTTGGGTTCGCCCCTGCGCAACATTGTTACCTTCACCTTGGTTCCTTTCGGGCCGCGAAGCTTTTTAATCACCCCCTCGTTATCTATTTTTATTCCCGCAAAGAGGGTATCATCTACCTTCACAATTTTATCTCCTGCCAGCAATCCTACTTTTTCCGATGGGCCGCTTGGAATTACTTCGAGAACCATCACCGTATCTTTCAAAATCTGGAAAGTAATTCCTATGCCTTCGAAATTTCCGACTAATTGTTCCTCAGAGCGCTTTACATCTTTGGCTTTTACATAAGAAGAATGCGGGTCGAGGTCCTCCAATACTTTTGAAATGGCATCTTCTACCAGTTTCTCCTCGTTAACGGTATCGGTATAGTAGCTTCGGATGAGATTCAGTACTTCTACAAACTTTTCTCCCTGGTCAATTTTTCGCTTTGGCTGTTCTGCGTTTTGAGAGAACGTGTAGCTGAACATGAGCAAAAAGAGAAAGGCAAAAACTAACTTCAATCGTAATATCATTCCTGGATTTTGTAGTATCAATGTAAATAGGGGTAACGAAAATAGCAAAATAGAGTTCCGCTCCTAACCGGAAGTGTTGTTCTCGTTAATGAAACTGCTTTTGCGCAAATCAATAATTCGTTTTACTTTGAGCGTTATTACCGGATAGCAAAAATGGAATATAATTTTACTGAAATTGAGGAAAGATGTAAGAAGTTTTGGGCGGATAACAATATTTATAAAGCAACCGAAGACCCGGCAAAACCCAAATATTATGTGCTTGATATGTTTCCGTACCCCAGCGGTGCTGGACTGCATGTGGGGCATCCGCTGGGCTATGTAGCCAGCGACATTTATGCCCGCTACAAGCGCATGAAAGGTTTCAACGTGCTGCACCCAATGGGTTACGATGCATTTGGTTTACCGGCCGAGCAATACGCCATTGAAACCGGTACTCATCCGGCTGTAACTACCGAAAAGGCGATTAAGCGATACCGCGAGCAGATGGATAAAATCGGTTTCAGTTTCGACTGGAGCCGGGAAGTAAGAACCAACGACCCGAAGTTTTACAAATGGACTCAGTGGATTTTTCTCAAGCTCTTCAACAGTTGGTTTAATAAGGAAACGAATAAGGCCGAGCCTATAGAAACACTGATTGAAAAGTTAAAAGGTAAAAGTGAAAAGCTAAAAGCAGGAGGGAAGGAGAAAAGTTGGAACGAGTTAAGTGAAGCCTCCCGGCAAAATATTCTGATGAATTACCGCCTTGCTTTTCAAAGTTACAGCGAGGTGAACTGGTGCCCTGCCCTGGGAACTGTATTAGCCAATGACGAAGTAAAAGACGGCAAAAGCGAGCGCGGGGGCCACCCGGTGGAGCGCAGGAAAATGCGCCAGTGGTTTTTGCGTATTACCGAATATGCCGACCGGCTGCTCGAAGGCCTGGACAAGTTGGATTGGAGCGAAGCCATGAAAGAAATGCAGCGCAACTGGATTGGGCGTTCGGAGGGGGCATTGGTTAGGTTCAACCTCTCCCAAACCCTCTCCGAAGGAGAGGGCTTAAACAGCCAACAGCCGAAATACTATACCACAGATGGACAACGATGGAATACAAGCATCGAAAACGCAAAACAAATGCGTAAAAATCCGACCGAGGCTGAAGCGATTGTTTGGAGCAGAATAAATGCAAGTCAGCTTGGATACAAATTCAGAAGGCAGCATCCGATTGACGATTATATCGTTGATTTCGTTTGTTTGAAAAAGGGGTTGATAGTTGAGATAGATGGGAAAATACACCAGCAGCAGAAAGAATATGATGCTGAAAGGACAAAGCAATTGGAGAGATATGGCTTTACTGTATTGAGATTCTCAAACGAAGAAGTCATAGCTGCTACAGATAAAGTAATTGAGAAGATAAAAGACACTCTGAAAAAACTTGGAGACAGAACCATTGAAGAAGATGCGGCTGTTAAAGTCCCTCCTTCGGAGGGATTTAGGGAGGTTGAAGTGTTTACTACCAGGCCGGATACCATTTTCGGTGCAACGTTTATGGTGATTGCTGCGGAACATGAACTGGTGAGCGATTTAACCACTGCTGCGCAAAAGCAGGAGGTAGAAAAATACTTGACCTATGTAAAGTCGAGAACTGATGTTGAGCGGCAGCAGGAGAAAAAAGTAACAGGAGTGTTCACCGGTTCGTATGCCGTAAATCCATTTACCGGTAAGGATATTCCCATTTACATTGCCGAGTATGTGTTAGCCGGTTACGGCACCGGTGCTATTATGGCGGTGCCTGCCGATGATGAGCGCGATTTAAAATTTGCGCAGAAGTTCGGTTTACCGGTGATTGACATTATTGACAAGAGCATGCACCCCGGTGCTACTATCGAGGATAAGGTGGGCAAAATGATTAACAGCGACTTCCTCAACGGGCTTGAAGTGGTTGATGCCATCAGGAAAATCAATGATGAAATTGAGAAGCGCGGAATAGGAAAGCGCAAAGTGAACTACAAGCTGCACGATGCCGGTTTCAGCAGGCAGCGGTACTGGGGCGAGCCCTTTCCGATTAAATATAATGTTGTGGGGCAGCCCGACCCGCCATTTGAAGGCGAGGGTGAGACGGATGACATTGCCGTTCCGCTTTCCGAAAGCGAACTTCCTTTAATCCTACCCGAAGTGGAAAGCTACAAGCCCACCGGTGACGGGCGCTCACCTCTTGCCAATAATAAAGACTGGGTGGCACAGCGATACGAAACCGACACCATGCCCGGTTATGCCGGCAGCAGCTGGTATTACCTGCGCTACATGGACCCGCACAACCACAACGAGTTTGCCGCCAAAGAGAAAATGGATTACTGGCAAAACGTTGACCTGTACATCGGAGGCAGCGAACATGCCGTGGGGCATTTGCTCTATGCACGCTTCTGGCATAAGTTTCTTTTCGACCTCGGCTATGTAAATACCGATGAGCCTTTCAAGAAGCTGGTGAATCAGGGGATGATTCAGGGGGTTTCGCAACTGCTTTATTTTTCTCAGTTTCAAAATGCAGCGCCAGTTCGAAAAGACGGAGGCATTGGCGGTAAAGAAGAAGAGAAAATTATTTCGATTTATGGTTTTATTGATAAGGAACTAAAAGTTTTATCTCCGAATTTCAAATTTATCTCGACCAGATATTTTGATTTTCAAGGTGAACAATATTATTCGAATGGAACAATCAGCTTTTTATATTGGCATATTCCTGTAAGTTTAGTTGATTCAAGAGGAAGGCTTACTTATGATAATTTTAAGAAGTTAACGGAGCAGTATCACTATGACTTGCCTGAATTAGATTTAGATAAAAATGTTTTTTGGATAGAAGAAGACGGGATTAAGTATGTTCAACTTGCCCCATTAGTAGAAAAGATGTCTAAACGGTATGGCAACGTAGTCAACCCCGATGACGTTATTGCTAAGCATGGCGCTGACTGCTTCCGTATGTTCGAAATGTTTCTCGGCCCTATTGAGCAAAGCAAGCCGTGGGATGATAAAGGCATCAGCGGTGTTTCTAATTTCCTGCGCAAGTTCTGGAGGTTATTTTATGATGACAACGGAAATGCAAAACTGAACACCGATGAACCAACTGATGCTGAGTTGAAAATTCTTCATAAAACCCTCAAAAAAATTGCCGAAGACATCGAGCGGCTGAATTTCAACACGGCAGTTTCGGCTTTTATGATTTGCGTAAATGAGCTGGGCAGTCTTGGCTGTCACAAGCGCAAAATTCTTGAGCCCCTAATTATTGCGCTGGCGCCTTTTGCACCCTTCATTACCGAAGAGTTGTGGAAGCAGCTCGGCAATACCGGCAGCGTTCACCAGGCTTCGTTTCCGGCTGTGGAAGAAAAATATCTGGTGGAAAGCAGCTTCGACTATCCCGTTTCGGTAAACGGAAAAGTGCGCGCACAGGTCACCCTGCCGCTGGATATTAGCCAGGAAGAAGCCCAAAAGCAGGTATTGGAACTCGACCGCATTAAACAGTTCACCAACGGCAATCAGCCCAAGAAGTTCATCTTCGTAAAAGGAAAGATTATCAACGTGGTGGTGTAATCCGGAATATGATATTTCATATTGCGTCCGCGACCGTCACAGACGCGATTTGATTTTTCATATTGCTTCCGCGACCGTCACAGACACGATTTGATATTTCATATTGCATCCGCGACCGTCACAGACGCGATTTGATTTTTCATATTGCGTCCGCGACCGTCACAGACGCGATTTGATTTTTCATATTACATCCGCGACCGTCACAGACGCGATTTGATTTTTCATATTGCATCCGCTATCGTGCTACACGCAATATGCTATTTCCAATCGCTTCTATCATTTTGGGTAGAGCTTCAGAAAAAATCAGGAAAAGGTTGAGGGAATATCTTTCAGCAACTCAATGCTGCCCTTCAGCTTGCAGAAGAAATTATACTTGCCGTTGCTCACCCACAGGTAATCAACCTTCAGCGAAAGGTTATATAAGGCAATCTGCTCAAATACTTTTTGGCTCAGTTTTTCATCGGGGCTCTTGCATTCCACAATCATTTTCGGCTTTCCATCGTTGCCAAACACCACCACATCAAAGCGCTTGAGCAGTCCGTTCAGTTTCACTCCGCGCTCCACGGCAATCAGGCTTTTTGAAAACTTCTTGTCGTATATAAGATAATGCAGCACATGCTGGCGCACCCATTCTTCGTTGGTAAGCGGAACGAATTTCTTCCGCACCTCATCGAAAATGAACTTCTTGCCATTGCGCATTTCGGTGCGGAAACGGTATTCGCCAAAAACTACTTCGGTCACTTTATTATTTTTACGCAGGCAATGTAATTGACGCTTTTGACTTGTCCTAACAAAAACTTTTTATGTTTTACTAACGGGCTAAAGCCCATCGCCTTGTTAATTAATTGCCGTTGGCTTAAGCCAACGGCTATAAATAAAATACCCTACGGACTTTAGTCCAAAGCAAATGTTCTCAATAAATAGAAGCATTTTTAAGCCATGAAAACCAAAGAAGAAATTGTAAGCAACTGGCTTCCGCGATACACCGGGCGCGAGCTGAAAGATTTCGGAGAGTATATCCTGCTCACCAATTTCGATAATTATGTAAACCTTTTTGCCGAATGGAATAACGTACCGGTGGTGGGTGCCGACCGCCCCATGCTCAATGCCACTGCCGATGGAATAAGCATCATCAGTTTTGGCATGGGAAGCCCCAACGCAGCTACCATGCTCGATTTGCTTTCGGCTATTCAGCCTAAGGCGGTTTTGTTTCTCGGCAAATGTGGCGGGCTGAAAAAGAAAAATGAAATAGGCGATTTCATCCTTCCCATTGCGGCTATCCGTGGCGAAGGAACCAGCGATGATTACTTTCCGAAAGAAGTCCCCGCGCTTCCGGCTTTCGCTTTGCAAAAAGCCATTTCAACCACCATCCGCGATTACCAGCAGGACTACTGGACCGGTACCGTTTACACCACCAACCGCAGGGTTTGGGAATGGGATGATAAATTCAAAGAATACCTGCGCGAAATACGCGCCATGGCTATTGACATGGAAACTGCCACCGTTTTTATCACCGCATTCAAAAATGAAATTCCTGCCGGTGCCCTGCTTCTTGTTTCCGACCAGCCCATGGTTCCGCAAGGAGTAAAAACTGAAGAGAGCGATGTGAAGGTGACCAAAAATTTTGTGGAGCAGCACCTGAAAATAGGAGTGGACTCGCTCAAGCAATTGATTAATGACGGGCTGACAGTAAAACATTTGCGCTTCTGAGATTGTATTTTTCAATCTGCTCATCAGCTAATCATCTCATCAACTCATCAGATTTTATTTCTCTCGCTTCGTATATACATGTAAAAATAAAAAGCCGAAACACCGCTGCAGAAGTGCCACAGTGAATGCGGCTGAATCCAGCTGTTGGGGTTACAGATGATTTTGTAAACATCGAACACAAACCACATGACTGCAAAAAGAATATAGCCGATAGAAGCCAGCAGATAGTAGTGGTTGGTGCGCCCCGGGTCTTTCCTTTCTACAATAATTCCGAACAACACCAGCAGCAGAATAATGGTGAGCACCACATAATTCTGCGTGCCATCAGGCAGAAAAAAAGTAAGCAGGAGGTAAAGAATACTGAAAGCGGAAATTACCGTTACAGTGCTTTTGGTATGCCTTACATTGGAAGGCACACCAATAGCGAGCAGCCAAACGCGGTGGCTGAAATACATTAGCGGAAAAAGCGAAAGCGAATACACAGCTGAGAAATCGAGTTCGCTGGCAAAGTGAATGAGCGAAGAATGAAAGAATACGCTGGCGCAAAAAATATAAAGCAGAATAAACCCGAACATAATGCTGTAAAACGGGTTGGCGGAAACTAAGTTGTAGCGCTTTTGATTGCGCTGGTCTTTCCAGCCCCTCCGGAGAATGGCTAAGGCCCCCAGCCAGTAAATAAAATTGCTGAAAGTGTTTATGGGCTGCCGAATCAGGTTCTGCATATTGGTTTTTTCGCAGAAGAAAGTTTTAACGTCACTTTCGGTATAAAACTGCAGCCAGAAACCCCGGTAAGCAGAGGTGCTGTTCAGCAGCCAGATTCCAAGCCCGAATACCGAAATGGTAACAATAAAAACAACTAATCTCCTAACCGAAAGTTTGAACACGCTGAACCTTACCATAGCCTTAAATTGCCATTATAAATTGTGCTCAAAAATGTTGAAAACTTCTATATAATTTGCCTATCTTGTGCGCAACACCCCGTAAGGCAAAAACAGTCTTTAAGCAATGTTAATGACACAAACGGATTAGAAATTAGAAATGACACAATTGCCTTTGTAGATGAAGAAATTTTACGCCTGCTTTTTTGCTTTACTTTTTCTCTTCTGCGCGGAGCGCGCACAGGCTACCCACGCCATGGGCGCTGACCTGACTTACGATTATCTCGGTAACAATATGTACCGCATAGTGCTGAAATTTTACCGCGATTGTTCCGGTATTCCGGCACCGGTTAATCCGTTTGTTTCCATATCTTCAGTCAGTTGCGGAGTTACTACTTACCTATACCTTGACCTGCAAAGCGTAACTGAAATTTCGCAGTTGTGTACTTCGGCAGTTTCCACCTGTCAGGGCGGAAGTTTCTTTGGTGCCGAGCAATATATCTACACGGGGGTTATAAGCCTGCAGCAATGTACCGACTGGACCATAGACTTTGATGAATGCTGCCGGAATACAAATATTACCAATTCCACAGCGCCCGATACTTACACGCTTCATGTTACGGCAACGCTGAATAATGTTTTGGCTCCAAGCAATAGTTCACCCGATTTTACAACAATACCAACACCATTTATTTGTTTGAATCAACCCTTTACATACAACCATGGAGTGGTTGATGTGAATGGGAATACCATCGTTTACAGTTTGGTAAACCCAAGAGGCGTAAACATAGGACCCAATGCGGTGAATGTGCCTTACGCTCCGGGCTTTAGCCCAACATACCCTATTTCTACAAACACCGGTACGGTTTCTTTTAATTCAACCAACGGACAACTTACGCTTACTCCCAATGCTATTCAGATAGGTATTGTTACAGTTCTTGTTCAGGAATATAATTCAGCCGGTCAGTTAATCGGCTCGGTTCAACGCGATATGGAAGTAATTGTTTACGACTGCGCCAGCAACGATGTACCGGTATTCAGCGCTCCTGCTTCCGTTACCGGTGGAACCTATGATGCCACCAACCGGAGGTTTACGGTTTGCTCCGGAAGCACACTGAACTTCAGCATGACGATTTCCGATGCGGATGTACCACAGGTTTTAACTGTGCTTTCGCAAAACTTATCGTTTCTGCCCGGAGCCACCATGACACAAAGCGGGAGCAATCCGGTTACTATTAACTTTAGCTGGCCTACTCCGGCTAATTACAACGGTACTTTCAATCTTACTTTTACAGCCAGAGATAATTTCTGCCCGATACCAGCCGTAAATTATTCCGGTTTTAGTATCCGGGTGGTGGGTGTTGATATTACCACACCGAATATTTCGGTTTGTCCCGGTACAACCCAAACAGTTCAGTTAAATGCCAATGCAAACCCATCAGGCGGAACATATACATGGTCGCCATCTGCGGGCCTGAGCGCAACAAATATTGCAAATCCTGTGGCTACTATTACCGGCCCTGTAACCTATACGCTTACTTATACCAATTTGGGATGTACCGTCACAGACCAGTTTATTGTTACCAGCCCGTCTTACACCGCTTCTGTTTCCCCGGCATCTGCAACTATTTGCCGGGGCGCTTCGGTGGGTTTGTCAACAACAACTACTCTTGTTCCTCCTCCGGCCACTTGTACATTCACACTTAACATGGTTGATGATTATGGCGATGGCTGGAATGGCGGCTATATCCGCATTTATGTGAATGGGGTTTTAACCGGTACGTTTTCAGCAGCCGGTTTTGGAACCGTATCTACTTTTACCGCTCCTCACGGCAGTGCGGTAATCTTGAATTACGTCTCCGGTTCCTGGGAAAATGAAAACTCTTATACGCTGGTAGGTCCTTCGGGTAATACCTTGTACAGTGCAGGTCCAAATCCTACAACCGGAAATGTTTATGGTGTTACTGCAAGTTGTGCTACTGCATTGACCTATAGCTGGTCACCCTCTGCCGGATTGAGTTCAAGCAGTGTTTCAAATCCAACAGCAAGCCCAACGGTAACTACAACATATACAGTTACTATTTCAAACACCGCAGGCTGTTCGGTAACTGCCTCTACTACAATTACAGTTCCAACACCTTCGGTAACCATTTCACCGCAAACACTTACATGCAGCGCAACAAGTGTAACGCTTACCGCTACCCCTAATCCGGCTAATGCCACATTTATCTGGAGCGGAGGCGGCACCGGGCCAACAAAAACAGTTTCAACGGCAGGTACATATTCTGTTACGATTACAGACCCCGCTAATAATTGCACAGCTTCCGCTTCAGTTTCAGTCAATCAGAACATCACTCCTCCCACGGTAAGTATTCCGCCAGCCACTTTAACCTGCGCAACAACAAGCGTTACATTAACTCCCACGGTTAGTCCGGCAACAGTAACTTATGTTTGGAATGGGGGAGGAACCGGTTCATCGAAAACGGTTTCAGCACCGGGTAGTCATTTGGTAACAGTGACCAGTACTGTAAACGGCTGCTCTGCTTCGGCATCGGTATCTGTTTCACAAAATATTACAAATCCAACCGTAAGCATTACTCCGCCTTCAGTTATTACTTGTAATGCACCGGGTGCTACACTTGCTACCACGGTTTCACCGGCAAGTTTAACTTACAACTGGAGCACCGGACAAACTTCCTCCAGCGTTACAGTTACATCACCGGGTGCTTATACAGTTACTGTTACTAATCCGGTGAACGGATGTACCGCTTCCACTTCGGTTTCGGTAACACAGAATATTACTCCTCCCACGGTGAGTATTTCACCGCCTGCAACTTTAACTTGTAGTGTGACGAACGTAACACTAACCACAACCACAACTCCCGGAGGTGTGACATTTAGTTGGAGTGGCGGTGGAACAGGCTCTGCAAAAACAGTTTCTGCAGCAGGGAATTACTCTGTTACGGTAACAAGCCCAGTGAACGGATGCACGGCTTCAGCTTCAGTTACGGTGAACCAGACTGCCGGAGTTCCATCGGTAAGTATTGCTGCACCCCCAACGCTAACCTGTTTGGTTACGAGTGTAACTTTAAGCGCCACCGCTTCGCCTGCCGGAGTTACTTACAACTGGAGCGGAGGAGGGACAAGCCCTACAAAAACAGTTTCATCACCCGGAAATTTTACACTCACCGTTACTGATCCATCTAATGGTTGCTCTACTTCAACTTCTGTAACTGTTTTTCAAAATATTACACCACCGATAGTAAGCATTGGCTCACCACCGGTACTTACTTGTTTGTTGACAAGTTTGACATTAGCTGCTTCTGCCACTCCTTCAGGCGTTGCATATAACTGGAGTGGAGGAGGAACAGGCTCCACAAAGACCGTTTCAGCACCCGGAAACTATTCGCTTACAGTTACCGACCCCGCAAATGGCTGCACAACTTCGACATCAGTTGCTGTAATTCAAAATATAGTGAATCCGACCATCAGCATTACACCGCCAGCGCAGCTTAATTGTGTAACGGCAAGCGTAAATTTAAATACCACAGTAACTCCGGGAAGCGTTACATATAACTGGAGTACCGGAGGGTCGGCTTCATCATTGACTGTGTCATCACCGGGAAATTATTCTGTATCGGTAACAGACCCATCGAATGGCTGTATGGCTTCGGCTTCTGTAGCTGTAACTCAAAATATCGCAATTCCGACAGTTAGTATTTCATCTCCACCGGTTCTTAATTGTACAACAACAAGTATTACATTGACTACTTTAGTAAGTCCCGGAAGTGTTATTTACAACTGGGGTGGTGGCGGAACCAGTTCTACAAAGATTGTAGCAGCACCGGGAAGTTATTCCGTTACGGTTACCGACCCCGCAAACGGATGTACAGCAGCAGCATCTGTAGGGGTTGCACAAAACATAATAATACCGGATGTGGCAGTTTCTACTCCCGACCTGTTGACATGTGTAGTGCTAAGTACAACCCTTAGCGCTTCTTCAAACACCAGCGGAGTAAATTATAATTGGGGAGGAGGGAATACTACTACTGCTAATACAGTGATGAGCCCAGGAATTTATTCCGTTACCGTCACCAATCCGGTAAACGGATGTACGGCATCATCTTCAGTTAACGTGCAGCAGGATATTGTAAATCCGGATGTAAGTATTGCTCCACCGACTACTTTGAATTGCTTAGTGACCAGTGTCGACCTTTCAGCTTCTTCTTCTGTTCCGGGCTTATTGTATGATTGGGGCGGAGGATTAATGTTTGCGACAATTTCTGTGGCTTCACCGGGAATATATTCAGTAATTGCAACAAACCTTGATAACGGATGTACCGGTACAGCTTCCGTAAGCGTTTCTCAAGACTTGAGCATGCCCAATGTAACCATTGCCCCCCATGGTAATTTAACCTGTTTAGTTACCAGTTTAACCCTTTCCGCTTCTTCAACTACTCCCGGAGCAACTTATAAGTGGACGGGAGGAATGACAACAGCAACAAGAAATGTCAGCGCTCCCGGAAATTATACGATAACTGTTACACATCCTGTCAGCAGATGTACGGTATCAGCCACTACAACAGTAGCTCAGAACATAATTGCACCCGATGTAACTATTGCACCTCCACTGGTTCTTACTTGTTCTGTCACAAGCGTAAATCTGACGGCATCATCCGTTACTCCCGGAGCAACCTTTAACTGGGGAGGCGGAAATACAACTAATATCAAGACTGTGTCGTTACCTGGAACTTATTCTGTTACAGTTACCGACCCGGTGAATGGTTGTACAGCCGAAACTTCAGAAAGTGTTTCACAAAATGTACTTATTCCGGATGTTTCTATTTCTTCGCCACCGGTATTGACATGCTCTTTTACCAGCGTAAATCTTGTTGCATCGTCAACTACACCCGGGGTAAATTATAATTGGGGTGGTGGGAATATGACGAATACAAGAGTAGTCACCGCACCCGGAAACTACACGGTAACAGTTACCGACCCGGTGAACGATTGCACTGCTTCCGTTGTGCAGAATGTTGCCCAGAATATTGCAACCCCGAATGTTTCGATTGCTCCTTCCCCAGTTCTCACGTGTACTGTTACGAGTGTTACGCTTACCGCTTCTTCAACTACAAGCGGGGCAACTTTTAACTGGGGTGGAGGAAATTTTACAAATACTAAAACAGTTTCAACTCCCGGAAGCTACTCAGTTACTGTAACCGACCCGGTGAACGATTGCACTGCTTCCGTTGTGCAGAATGTTGCCCAGAATATTGCAACCCCGAATGTTTCGATTGCTCCACCAGCTATTCTTACTTGTGTTGTAACCAGCGTAACGCTTACCGCATCTTCAACAACTCCAGGCACCTTTTTCAATTGGAGCGGAGGAAACACAGCTAACACAAATACAGTTTCTACTCCGGGCAGTTATTCGGTAACAGTTACTGACCCGGTGAACGGATGCACGGCAAGCACTGCTGAGAATGTGGCTCAAAACATAGTTACCCCGGATATAGCTATTGCACCACCGGCTATCTTAACTTGCGTGGTTACCAGTGTTACATTAACGGCATCATCCGCTACAACCGGTGCAACATTTGATTGGGGAGGCGGCAACACGACCGCTACAAAAGCAGTTTCATCACCGGGCAGTTATTCGGTAACAGTTACCGACCCGGTGAACGGATGCACGGCAAGCACTG
>CAZWAD010000014.1:0-23060 GCA_964631835.1 uncultured Chitinophaga sp. | reverse complement strand
ACACGACCGCTACAAAAGCAGTTTCATCACCAGGCAGTTATTCGGTAACAGTTACCGACCCGGTGAACGGATGCACGGCAAGCACTGCTGAGAATGTGGCTCAAAACACAGTTACCCCGGATATAGCTATTGCACCACCGGCTATCTTAACTTGCGCGATTACCAGTGTTACATTAACGGCATCATCCACTACAACCGGTGCAACATTTGACTGGGGAGGCGGCAACACGACCGCTACAAAAGCAGTTTCATCACCAGGCAGTTATTCGGTAACAGTTACCGACCCGGTGAACGGATGCACGGCAAGCACTGCTGAGAATGTGGCTCAAAACACAGTTACCCCGGATATAGCTATTGCACCACCGGCTATCTTAACTTGCGCGATTACCAGTGTTACATTAACGGCATCATCCACTACAACCGGTGCAACATTTGACTGGGGAGGCGGCAACACGACCGCTACAAAAGCAGTTTCATCACCAGGCAGTTATTCGGTAACAGTTACCGACCCGGTGAACGGATGCACGGCAAGCACTGCTGAGAATGTGGCTCAAAACACAGTTACCCCGGATATAGCTATTGCACCACCGGCTATCTTAACTTGCGCGATTACCAGTGTTACATTAACGGCATCATCCACTACAACCGGTGCAACATTTGACTGGGGAGGCGGCAACACGACCGCTACAAAAGCAGTTTCATCACCAGGCAGTTATTCGGTAACAGTTACCGACCCGGTGAACGGATGCACGGCAATGGCAACGGAAAGTGTTAGTACCGTTTCAAACTTGGTATTGTCTGAAACTCATGTGAATATTTTATGTTACGGAGGCAATAATGGTTCTATAGATTTGAGTGTGAACGGTGGCTTGCCCCCTTATACCATAACCTGGAATACCGGGAGTTTAAGCGAAGACTTAACCGGCATAACTGCTGGAAATTATTCGGTTACTGTAACTGACAATGTAGGGTGCTTTTCTTCCGTTAATGTAAATGTTACAGAACCTTATGTGGTTCAGATTACGAGCTCTGTAATAAATGTTTCATGCTTCGGTTTGAGTAACGGGTCTGTTGATTTGAATGTAAACGGAGGCGTTAGTCCTTATGTATATCAATGGAATGACAATGTTTTGACTGAAGATAGAACAAACATGGTGGCAGGAAATTACTCAGTTACTGTGAATGACAATAACTCTTGTTCTTCTTCAGTAAGTATACCTATTACTGAACCGGCAGTGCTGAATATTTCCGGAACACATATGGATGTTGCCTGCAATAGCGGAAATTCGGGCAGTATAAACGTTACAGTTGCTGGCGGTAGCGCCCCTTATAATTACTTGTGGAATGACGGAGTAACTTCTGAAGACAGAAGCAGTCTTACAACAGGAAATTACTCAGTTACTGTTTTCGATAATAACTCTTGTTCCTCAAATTTGAGTATCTCTGTCGGAAACCCAGCAGTACTTACAGTTTCTGAAACTCACTCGGACATTTTATGTTTTGGTGGCAACAACGGAGGTATTAGCATAAATGTTAACGGTGGCACAGCGCCTTACACTTACTTGTGGAACGATGGTATAACTACACAAAACAGAATCAATCTAATTGAAGGGACTTATTCAGTTTCAGTAACTGACAGTAATTTATGTGAGCAATCGCTTACGATAACTATTGCACAGCCTTCAGTGTTGACTGTATCAGAAAATCATTTTGATGTTCTGTGTAATGGTGGAAATTCGGGAAGCGCGACTATTATAACAACTGGTGGCACATCACCTTACACTTTTGCCTGGAATGACGGAGTAATGTCTTCAAACAGAAATGGACTCTCAGCAGGAAGTTATACGGCAACAGTCAGCGATAATAATGCATGCTCGTTGACAGTGAATTTAAATATTGCACAACCACCGGTAATAAACGTGAGCGAAACTCACGACAATGTTTTATGTTACGGGGGCAGTACAGGGAATATTGATTTAACTGCAACCGGGGGAGTTTCTCCTTACTCATTTGTCTGGAACGGAGGAGTTACAACAGAAGACAGAACCGGAATTTCGGCTGGTAACTATTTTGTTACGCTTACAGACAATAACCAATGTACTTCAGCATTAAGTATTTCTATCATAGAGCCTTCCCCGTTGAATATTACATATACTCACCAGAATGTGGCATGCAGCGGAGGTAACACAGGAAGCATTGATATTACTTCAACTGGTGGGGTTTCGCCTTATACATACTTATGGAATGACGGACTTACTTTACAAGACAGGAGCAATTTAACTATCGGAAGCTATTCAGTTACTGTTTCCGATAATAACTTCTGTACTGCTTCGCTGAGCGTTGCAATTGGCAGCAATGCCGGAATTGTAATTACAGAAACCCATACCGATATTCTTTGTTTTGGTGGGAATAATGGAGATATTAATGTAAATGTAACCGGAGGCTCGGCACCATATACTTATTTGTGGCATGATGGTATAATTACTCAGAACAGGACAAATATAAGCTCCGGAATTTATAGGCTTTCTGTAACTGATAATAACTCTTGTATTCAGCCTATAACAATTAACATAGCACAGCCTGCGGAGTTGAATGTAAGTGAAAATCACATAAATATTGTGTGTGGAGGACAAAATTCCGGAAGTATTGCTCTGACAGTCACCGGAGGCTTTATGCCCTATACATATATATGGAATGATGGCGCCACTATAGAGGACAGAAATAATTTGAGTGCTGCAACATATTCAGTTACCATTACTGATAACAATTCTTGTTCTTCTATGCTAAGCGTTCCTGTTACCGAACCAGAAGCATTAAGTATTACAGAAACACATATAAATGTAGCATGCAGCGGAGGTAACACAGGAAGTATTGACATTACATCTACTGGCGGAGTCTTGCCATACACATATTTATGGAATGACGGAAGCCCTACAGAAGACAGGAATAGCTTGGCTCTTGGAAATTATTCGGTTACCCTATCTGATAATAATTTATGCACAACTTCACTGAATATATCCATTGGAAGTAATGCGGGTATTGTTATTACTGAAACACATACCGATGTTTTGTGTTTTGGAGGCAATGATGGAAGCATCATAGTAAATGTAAGCGGTGGTGCTTCGCCCTATTCATATTTATGGAATGATGGTGTTATTACGCCAAACAGGACTAGTGTGGCATCCGGCTCTTATGCACTGTCGGTTAGCGATAATAATGCCTGTGTGCAGGTTCTTAATGTGAATATTTCTCAGCCACCGGCTATCAGCATTTCTGAAACGCATACTGATATTTTGTGTAATGGCGGCAGTACAGGCACAATAAATATTGCTTCGTCAGGTGGCATTCAGCCGCTTTTGTTTGTATGGAATGACGGCAACACAAATCAAAATCGCACCAATCTCATCGCGGGTAATTACTCTGTAATCGTTTCCGACAACAACTCATGTTCTTCATCTCTGACAGTTTCGATTACAGAATCGGCAGCCCTTTCTATTACCGAGACGCATACTGATGTTTTGTGTAACGGAGGGAGCACGGCTTCTATCAGCGTAATAGTTTTGAACGGAACATTACCTTACACTTTCATTTGGAATGATAATATTACTACTCAAAACAGAGTGAATATTCCAGCGGGGAACTACTCGCTGGCAGTTACAGATTACAATTCCTGCTCAACCGGTTTAGTCATAAATATTTCTGAGCCTTTAATGTTAAACTTAACCGAAACTCATCAGAATATTTTGTGCAATGGCGCGAACACCGGGTTAATCAATGTTGTAACTGCTGGTGGAGTCTTACCTTACAGCTTCGCTTGGAATGATGGAAGCAATTTACAGAACAGAACAGGTCTTTCATCAGGAAATTATATTCTGACTGTGAGTGATAACAATCAATGTACTGCCTCTTTGAATGTTAGTCTGAATCAGCCATCGGCTTTGAATATTACCGAAACTCATGTCAATATACTATGCAACGGGGCAAACAACGGTTCAATTGATGTTACTTCTACAGGAGGGACATTGCCATATACTTTTATATGGAACGATGCAGTTATAGTTGATGATCGAAGCAATCTGCTTGCGGGGAATTATGCTCTTACAATTACTGACAATAATCAATGTACTTCATTTTTAACGGTGAGTGTTATTGAACCAGCTTCGTTAAGTATCAGTGAGACGCATGTTGATGTAGCATGTGGTGGGGCTACCCCGGGCTCAATCGATATTTCAAGTTCAGGAGGAACGGCACCGTATTCCTACTTATGGAATGACGGAATTACTACTCAAAACAGAAACAATCTTCCATCCGGGATATACCACCTTACAGTTCAGGATAACAACCTGTGTACTTCAGCTATTTCCGTAAATATTCTTCTGAATCTCGGATTGAACCTTAATGAAAACCACACGAATGTTTTATGTTACGGAAACTCAAACGGGGCTATAAACGTTTCGGCCGCGGGAGGTTCTTCACCGTATACTTTTGTATGGAGCGATGGAAGTCCACTGCAAAATCGCGCAAATCTTTCTATAGGGACTTATTCAGTAACCGCATCGGATGTTAACTCCTGTTCCTCTTCACTTAGCGTTGTAATTACCGGGCCTGCTGCTTTAAATGTAACTGAAGCTCATACCGATATTTTGTGTAACGGAAGTTCGACTGCAGCAATCAATATCAGTCCATCTGGTGGAACTTCTCCTTATACTTTCCTATGGAATGACGGCAACATAAATCAAAACAGAACAACTCTTTCAGCAGGAAATTATTCAGTAACCGTTTTAGATAATAATTCTTGTTCATCATCAGTTGGTGTAAATATTTCAGAGCCGTCAGCATTCAGTGTATCTGCAATCAGAAATAACATTCCATGCAACGGAGGAAATATTGGTTCGATTGTTATTGCTCCATCAGGAGGAACAGCACCATACACTTATACATGGAACGATGGAAATACCTCACAAAACAGAAATTTTCTTTCTGCAGGGACGTACTCGCTTACTGTTAATGATAACAACAACTGCACATTTTCTATTACAACTCAAATTACACAACCTTCTGTATTGAATGTGATTGAAACTCATTCGGATGTATTATGTGCCGGTAATTCAAACGGAACAATTAATCTTTCGGTATCCGGAGGCACGTCACCGTATACTTTCGCTTGGAATGATGGCAATACTCAGCAAAACAGGACGGGAATTTCTGCAGGAAATTATACAGTAACTATCAGCGATAACAATTTATGTTCAATTACCTTACCGGTAGCTATAACGGAACCAACAGAACTAATTGCGGATGAAACCCATGTTGATGTTTTGTGCTATGGAGCGAGTACAGGCTCCATAAATATTTCCTTGTCGGGTGGAACGTCACCATACTTGTTTAATTGGAATGACGGTAATACATATCAAAACCGCCTGAATCTTACAGCCGGGAATTATTCCGTAACAGTTTCAGATGATAATTCTTGTTCTTTAGCAATCACTGTTTCTATTCCTCAACCTACCGCTTTAATTATTTCCGAGACACACGCCAATCTTTTATGTAACGGTGCAAATACGGGCTCTGTAAGTGTATCTTCTACAGGCGGAACTCTTCCATATACATATATATGGAATGATGGAAACACTTCTCCAATAAGGAATAACCTCAATGCAGGTAGCTACCTAGTAACCGTGAATGATAACAACTCCTGTTCTTCCGGGTTGAATATTGTAATAACTGAACCGGCAACCTTGAATATTTCTGAGACGCATGTGAATGTTTCGTGTTATGGCGGAAACTCAGGAAGTATAGATATTACATCTGCGGGTGGAGTTTCACCCTATACTTACTTGTGGAATGATGGAACAGCTACAGAAGACAGGAGTAGCCTTGTTCTTGGAAGTTACATTGTTACTGTTACCGACAACAACTCTTGCACATCTTCATTAAATGTTGCTGTAGGAACCAACTCGGGAATTTTAATTACCGAGACACATACCAATGTTTTGTGCTTTGGCGGGAATAATGCCGATATCAGTGTTTCTGTATCAGGGGGAGTTTCGCCTTACACTTATTTGTGGAACGATGGTGCGGCTTTGCAAAACAGGACAGGTATTGGTGCCGGCACCTATACGCTTTCCGTAACGGATAATAGTTTGTGCGTTCAGTTGTTGAATATAACTATTTCGGAGCCGGCTATTCTGAATGTAGGGGTTACTACTGCTAATGTTTTGTGCCATGGGCAAGCAACCGGATCTATTAATCTTGTTCCAAGCGGGGGCACATCACCTTATAATTTTGTTTGGAATAGCGGGACTACAACTCCGAACAGAAACAGCCTTAGTGCCGGTAATTATCAGGTAACCATAACTGATAACCATACCTGCTCATCAGCATTAAACGTAAACATCACAGAGCCACCAGCCATCAGTTTAACAGCAACGCATACGGATGTTTTATGTAACAGCGCCAACACTGGTTCTATAAATATTGCTGTTTCAGGTGGTGTTTCTCCTTATTATTTCATATGGAATGGAGGGGTGAATACTGAAGACAGGGTAAATATTGCGGCCGGAAACTACTCTGTAACTGTTAGTGATAACAATTCCTGTACTTCTTCACTTTCTGTAAGTATTACTCAACCCGCACCTCTAGAGCTGAATGAATCGCATACGCATATTTTATGCTATGGTGCCAGCACAGGTTATGTAAACCTTACAGTGTCCGGAGGAACAATTCCATATTCATTTGGTTGGAATACAGGTTCTGTTTTGCAAAATCTTACGAATGTTTCTGCCGGAAATTATTCAGTGACTGTAACCGACAACAACGGGTGTTCAGTAATGCAAAACGGAATTATACTAACTGAACCTACAGCAATTACTGCAAGCGAGGTTCACACCAATGTAAGCTGTAACGGATACAATGACGGAAATATTACCACCTCAGTTTCAGGGGGTGTTTCTCCTTATGCATTTGTTTGGAATGATGGCAACATTTTACAAAACAGAAATAATCTGGCAGCCGGGACGTACTCGGTTTCAATTACCGACAATAATTCTTGTCCTGTAACGATAAGTGCTGTAATTACAGAACCTGCAGGAGTTCTTCTCGGTTCCTCTTTCATAAACCCTACTTGCGAAATGAACCCCGATGACGGAAGTATTTCATTGAATGTGAGCGGGGGTGCAATACCTTATCAATTCTCCTGGTCACATGGTACATCCGCAAGCAACCTCACCGGTTTAGGTCCCGGAAACTACATCGTGACACTGACAGATGCTAATGGTTGCAGTTTGAGTTCATCGTTTACGCTTTCCTATCAGTATGACTTTAGCGTTGACGCTTCGCCTTCGGTAACTATAAGCTTGGGGGAAAGCACCACTTTAGGATATACCATTACCGGTAACCCCGGGAACTATACCAGCATCTGGGCACCTTCATCTACTCTGAGTTGTACTGGTTGTATAAATCCGGAAGCCTCACCCTCCGTTACTACTGTTTACAACATTCAGGTTACTAACGAAGCCGGATGTACTGCATCTGATGCCGTTACTGTATACATCACAACTGACTATACCATTTTTGTTCCTAACGTGTTTACCCCAAACGGTGATGGCAACAACGATTATTTTGAGGTGTTTGGCAAGCTGAAAGGAGTAGCTTTCTTTGAAATACAGGTTTTCAACCGCTGGGGCGAAAAAGTTTATGAATCCAACAACTACCAGTTCAAATGGGACGGCACTTATAAAGGAGTACTCCAGAATCCTGCTGTGTTTGTCTGGCAGTTACGTCTTGGCTTTTTAGACGGGCATGTTGAAGATATCCGAAAAGG
Source organism: uncultured Chitinophaga sp. (assembly GCA_964631835.1). Lineage (GTDB taxonomy): Bacteria > Bacteroidota > Bacteroidia > Chitinophagales > LD1 > Bog-950. Next base: position 15,238 of record CAZWAD010000014.1, on the reverse strand, counting down.
AAGCGTAACACTAATCAGATAAACTCCTTACATCTAAATCTGCAAATTTCTTTCATTTTCGCGACTGATCGGCAATGAAATACGCATCTATTAATCCTGTCAGCAATCACCTTATCAGGGAGTTTCCTTTAGATGGGTTTCCTGATTTGACGTTATCGCTTCAATCTTTTGATACCTGGTGTAAACTTTCAGTGCTTGAAAGAGGTAAACAATTAAGGAACCTTGCTGATTTGCTTCAAAAACGGAAACACCAATATGCGGAATTGATTACCCTTGAAATGGGAAAGCCTTTGCGCGAAGCGGAATATGAAATCAGCAAAACACTAACTGCCTTTGATTACTTCATTGAAAAAGCCCCTGAGTTTTTAAAAGATGAACCGGTACAAACCAATGCATCAAAAAGCTATATCCGTTTTGAACCGATGGGGATAATTTTCAGCATTATGCCATGGAATTTTCCCTTCTGGCAGGTTTTCCGTTTTGCCATTCCGACATTGATATCGGGGAACGTAAGTATTCTGAAACATGCACCTAATGTTCCTCAGTGTGCGGAGGCAATTGCTTCTTTATTTTTAGAAGCCGGCTTGCCTGACGGAGTTTTCAAAAACTATTTTCTTTCTAACGAAGATGCTGCCAAACTGATTGCAGACCCGCGCATATCCGGAATAAGTTTCACCGGTAGTGATGTTACAGGTGGTCGACTTGCGGAACAAGCCGGGAGGAATATTAAAAAATGTGTAATGGAACTCGGGGGCAATGACGCCTTTATCGTTCTGGGTGATGTGGACATGGATTTCACCATTGCCGGAGCAATAAAATCGCGCAGCATCAATTCCGGTCAAAGTTGTAACGCTGCAAAACGCTTTATTGTAGTTGAAGATGTTGCACATGACTTCACCGGTAAACTGATTGAGTCTGTTAGAAACTTGAAAGTAGGTGACCCGATGGATGATGCAACCCAAATAGGCCCATTGGCGCGGAAAGATTTGGCTGAAAAGGTAAAAAAGCAGATTTCTGATTCTGTAGCCAAAGGAGCTTTGGCTCATTATGGCGCTGAAGTTACACTTGAGGATGGTAATTTTGTTTCACCGGTCGTACTTTCAGGAGTTGGTGAAGGTATGCCTGCTTTCGATGAAGAAATTTTCGGTCCGGTATGGAGTGTTATTGTGGTAAAGGATGCAGCCGAGGCCGTTGCTACTGCCAATAACTCTGTTTTTGGGTTAGGCGCGTCTATCTGGACGGCAGATAGTGCAAATGCTGAAAAATATATTTCTGAATTGCGCACCGGTAATGTTTTCATCAACGATATTGTAAAAAGCGACCCGCGTTTACCTTTTGGAGGTGTTAAACGAAGCGGCTACGGCAGAGAGCTGTCGGAGCATGGTTTGCGTGAGTTTGTGAACATTAAAACGGTTTACATTCATTAAAAAATCATAACTTGCTTCCGTGGATTTTAAAGTAATCATATACATCATTATCGGAGTTTTGTATTTTCTTTATACTATCGGTAAACGGGCTGAGGAAAAGAAGAAAAACACAGCCACAGATGACATCCCACCGGTTAACAGACCGGTTTCTCCACCGGTAACGAACCCTATGGATGATATTCTGCGTGAAATAAAAAGGAAGCAGGCAGAAGCGGAAGCACAAAGAAAACTTACGCAAACAAGATCTCAGCCGAAACCCCAGACCAAACCAACGCCTGTTTACAAACAAACAAAACCACAGAAAGAGATATTGGTCCGTGAAGTGAAGCCTGCAACGATGGTGGAAGGTGCTACGGATTACGAGCCGATTTACCAGCGTGAGCTGACTTCTGAAGAAAAACTGCATAACGAATTACAGAAAACTAGAAAGGTATATGCAGCCGAAGAATATACGCGTACGGAAGAAGAAACAGCTTATGAATTTGATGCCCGCCAGGCATTTATCGGCTCGGTAATTTTCGAAAGAAAGTATTGAGGTGTGAGCAAAACCGAAACGGACATATATGTCGGGGATGATGCCTTGTCCAGGGTTCCCGAATTTATCTTTGATGATTACTATTCTAAAATTTTTGTTTTAGCAGACGAAAACACGTTTCGTTATTGTTACCCGCTGCTGGAAAAACATCTCCCTCCTCATCATCTAGTAAAAATTAAACCCGGGGAAAAGAACAAAACGATTAAGACCTGCGAGTTAATCTGGCAGAAACTAACCAAAGAAGATGCGGACAGAAACTCGCTGCTGATAAACCTAGGTGGTGGTGTGGTTGGCGACATTGGCGGATTCGTAGCAGGATGTTACAAGCGGGGAATTAAGTTTATCAATGTTCCCACCACTCTTCTAGCTATGGTGGACGCGAGCGTGGGAGGTAAGACCGGTATTGACTTTCAGAATTACAAAAACCAAATAGGGTTGTTCAATGACCCCTCTGCTGTATTCATTTATACCGGTTTTCTTAAAACGCTGCCTGACCGCGATAGAAATGCGGGAATGATGGAGGTAGTTAAGCACTATGCCATTGCCGATGCAGATGCCCTGGATGACCTTTTCAACTTAGCTACTGCTATCCTTCGAAAAGAAACAACATGGAATGAGGTTGACTGGAATGCACTGGTAATAAAGAACATTAATATTAAATCATCTTTTACTGATGAGGATAAGTACGATGAGGGTAAACGGAAAGCCTTGAATTTTGGGCATACCGCAGGTCATGCCCTTGAAACTCATTTTTTGAGCAAGGGAAAAAACGTACTGCATGGCGAAGCGGTGGGTGCAGGCCTGATTTGCGAAGGTGCTATGTCGTTTAATCACAATCCTGAATTTGCTTTAATTCTGCTTCCGGTAAGCATGATCCTTTTTGATGCTCTCCCGTATTTGCATTACAAAAGCATCCCGGCTGTTATTAAACTGATGAAACAGGATAAAAAGAACAGAAACGGGGAAATTCAATTTTCATTACTTAACGGCCTGGGCAGTTATTCAATTGAACAGACCGTAAATGAAAAGGAGATAGTCAGGTGCCTGACATACTATTCTGAAATGACACGACCTCATAAAGTGTAATGCACATCTCCCACCCCACGCGGAAAATAAACGCGCATATCCGAATACCCGGCTCCAAAAGCGAAAGCAACCGGCTGCTTATATTAAATGCCCTTAGCGGTAACAAACTTCAGATAGATAACCTTTCCTTATCACGCGATACGCAAAACTTAGTTAAGGTGCTTACATCTGATGCAGATACGGCCGATGTGCTCGATGCCGGAACAAGCATGCGGTTTCTTACAGCGTATTACTGTGCGGCAAACCGGCATAAAATAATTACCGGCAGCGAGCGTATGTGCGAGCGCCCTATTCGCCCGCTAGTGAATGCTCTTAATGATTTGGGTTTTGATATGAACTATATCGGCAAAGAAGGTTTCCCACCGGTAGAGGTTAACCCAATTGACATATCGAAAATTAAACCTGATGTGAGCATTGAGGGTAACATCAGTAGCCAGTATATCACCGCGCTTCTTCTTATTGCACCATTTCTAGAAAAGGGATTGAAAATAAATTTTACTACGGCACTCACCTCAAGACCTTATATTGAAATGACTTTAATGATTCTTAAGCATTTAGGTGTTCAACACGAATGGAAAGAAAACAGTATTTCAATTCTTAATTCTAAAATTCATAATTCTAAATCGTATACAGTTGGAGGAGATTGGTCTTCCGCATCCTACTGGTATTCCATCGCATTTCTGTGCGATGAAGCGGAAATATTTTTAGAAGGATTAAAAAATGACTGGAGTCAGGGCGACCGGACGGTTGCCGATTGGTTTAAGCGTTTTGGGGTAACTACTGAATTTGTTGGTGAAGGTGCGCTGCTTAAAAAGGTAAATGTCAATTACCCGCGGCTGATGAAGATGAACTTTATTGACAACCCAGATTTGGCACAAACCTTTGCTGTGATGTACGCAGCTAAAAATATCTGTGCTACTTTTTCTGGTATTGAAACTCTGAAGATTAAGGAAACCGACCGCGTGGCGGCACTTCAGCAGGAACTGAAAAAAGCGAATGTGAGCTTTCAATATGCCGAACTGTATGAGTTTTACCAGTTGAAAGGCGAGTTCCGTCTTCCCTCTTCTCCCATTCATACCTACGATGACCACCGTATGGCTATGAGTTTTGCGCCACTGGCATTAATGGGCGAAATTGAAATAGAAACTCCTGCTGTGGTGGAGAAATCTTACCCCGCATTCTGGAAAGATTTGGAACAGGCGGGGTTTAAAATTTCATCAATTCAATAATTTCTTTTCCACTGAATAGATAATCAGTTTTAGTTTCTTCTTTGGCAAAGCCAATGATAAACCCTCCGCCACCGGCACCGCAAATCTTCAAATGATATTCGTTGGTTCGAAGGCCTTCTTTCCAGATATCTTTAAACGGTGCGGGGATAAACTCGGGCAGTAAATCAAACTGAAGCTGCGATATCAGTTTTACTGAGGTCATCAGTATTGAGTAATTCTTTTTGATAAAGCTGTCAACAGCGATGTTTGTGGTTGGTATCAGGCTCCTCTCCACCGTGCTCATAAATTTTTTGTCCGTGCATTTTTCGAGGAACAGGTTTACATAGGTAGAAGTGCTGCGCACAGTACGGGTGTTCACCAAAAATACTTTTACGGCAGGCTTATCGGAACCGGTGAACCGGAATGTTGTGGTTACCTCACCTTTATCTATGAGTACAGCAAGGTCCAGGTAACTCACTAATGCATCGAGCCCGGAGCTTTTACCATGAAAATAACTTTCAAGCAAAGCCAGTTCATTCTTGATTGTTTCTACCGGTGAATTTCTCTTTTTGAATTTCTTGTATTGATTATAGATAGCTGCAACTAAAGCGCCTGAGCTACCCAATCCGTATCCCTGCGGAATATCCGAATCGAAATACAATCCGTTTTCCACATCTTCAAGAAACTGATTTGTATCGTACTGCGAGGAAAGTTCATCCTGATAAATGATATGATTGACAAGGTGTGAAAGTGACTGATTTGATTCAAGTATATTTTTGTCCTTCATATTCCCCAGCCTTAGTGCCCCGCCAAATTTGTCTACAGGCAGTGCAAGACCCATAGCCCCTTTATTGATGATTTGTTCACCAAAGAGCAGAATTTTGGAATGGAAAAACTTGTGAGAAATTCTCTTAGACACAACCGGTACGGATTTTCATCAACAGATATTGCTGATTAATTTATTTTCTCAGGGCCTTTGCCTACATTGTCGTGAATCATTCTGCCCTTTTCGCAATCCTGCTCCAGTTCCGAATAAATAAATTCCTGAACTTTCTTTTTGTTGGTTTCCGGGTAAAGCAAATGGATGTTGGGGCCGGCATCAAGCGTAAAGTAAACCGGCAATTTGCTTTCGGCTCTGAACTGTCTGATTTTCTCAATCATACTTAATGTGGAAGGGGCCATTAGAATAAAAGAAGGGGCAGAACACATCATAAGGGCATGAAGGGTCATGGCTTCTTCTTCAGTTATTGCCCCGAATTTTTCCAGGTCACCGCCCTTAAGTGCCGCAACAATTTCTTTCAGGTTTTTTTCTGCCTGGGCATATCGGGTTTTTGCAAAAGGGTTTGTTTTCATCAGCGAGTGTCCCACACGGCTTGAAACTTTTTTCTCTGCACTGCTGGCAATCAATATGCTGTTATGAAATGACTTGAATGTTTTATGAAGGTTATTTCCAAAAGGAATAGCATGATTATCGTTAGAATTTCTTATTGACTTTGCTTTTCCCCATGCAGCTATGTATGGGTAAACAGAACGGCATGCGCTGCCTGAACCTATACGGGAAAAATAAGAAGCCGTCTGAAAAAATTTTTCAGCAGGGAGTTTTTTATTGGTAAGTTGTTGCTGCAAATCACAAAGGCAAAGAGATAGTGCACTCATAGCAGAGGCTGATGAAGCAATGCCGGAAGAGTGCGGAAAAGAATTAGTAGAGTGAATAACCAGCCCATATTGTTTCAGGAAACGAAAATCTTTAGCTACACCATCAAAAAACTTCAGCATCCTTAAATGAAAAGCCATGTTTTCTTTTCCGTCAAAATAAAAACGAAGTTCAATGTCTTTTGAGTTCCCCTGTTTTTCAGTTAGCGCAACGCTTGTTTCCGAGTAACATTTTTCAAGAGTAAAACTGATTGAAGGGTTAGCCGGAATCTGAATTCCTGATTTTTTCCCCCAGTATTTAATCAAAGCTATATTCGATGGACTGCGCCATGTAACCTTCTGTATTTCTGTCATAAACTTTGTCTTGCGTTTAAAATTAAATCTTTCCAGCCAAAAACAGTCTTTACGTTTTTGGCTTTCAGATAGTCAAACAATTCAGTTTCATCTCTGTCATGGGTAAGCATAACAAAATCTCCACCCCATGCACCAAGAGATTTTACAGTTCCCCAGTAGTCAGCAAACAATGTATCACGCATCTTCATCATTTTTAAATGGGAGGCAATAATATTTTCATGCTCATTCAGCAATCTCTCAAATTTGCCTAATTCGGAGCACCACAAAATCTGCTCAGTTATGCGGGTAAGTTCGTTAGTAATGTGTGAGTTGCCGGAAATCTTTTCCCGATAATATTTAATGGCATCAGACGATAATTTTTTTTGCCCTGTGTAAGCGAAATAAACGCTCTCAGTAAAAGGCGGCTCCCAATCCACCCCCCAAATTTCAGGATTACCGTTTTCTAATTGATACAAAATCGGGGAGGAAGAACCCGAACAAGCAACATCATATCCTGAGCCCCCGACTGTGTTGCGTAGCAGTTTATAGCTGTCAACCTTTGCCCATTGGGAAATACAATGTATTAAAGTGGAACTGGAGCCAAGCCCCCATTCATTGGGGAATTCAAGATGTGTTTCTACGGCAAAATCATTTTTAACAGAAAGAAATGCAGGTTTCAGTTTTCTTGTTTCTCTGAGAATTTTAGTGAGGGTTGCTGCTTCTTTTTCTTTTGAATTGATACAGCTAAAATCGGTGGTATCAAAAACCAGATTCAACCACATTTGATTTTTGCTGTTTAGGGCTACCCAGTATAAAATGTTTTCTGCGGAGTGAAGCTCTTTTATACGCAACGATTGTCCGAATTTAACAGGCACTGCTAAGGCCTTTGCGCCATCCAGTACAAAGTATTCACCGGTGATTAAAAGTTTTCCGTGACCGTAGAATGTATTCTCATCACCGGATTTTACAGCGCGCAGTTTCATTTTCTGATTGATTGAATAAATTCTCGCACTGCGGCAACACTTACTACCTTGTCTGCAAAGTGGACCCTGGCCTTTTCTGTTTCTACTTCAGAAGCTTTCATTCCGGCAAGAATGTTGGTGAGATGCATCTTCATGTGCCCCGCCTGAATACCTACTGTGGTAAGTGAACGTAATGCGGCAAAGTTTTGCGCAAGCCCAACACAGGCGATTATCTCCATTAGTTTTTTTGCATTCGGATTTCCGAGTAATTCAAGCGAACGCTTAGCCAGCGGGTGCAGAGATGTTAATCCTCCAACGGTACCAATTGCAATAGGGATAGTAAGCCAGAAACGGAAAACACCGTTCTCCACTCTGCACTCACTTAAACTCCGGTAAACACCATCGCGGCACGCATAAGTGTGAACACAAGCTTCAACTGCCCGAAAGTCATTACCGGTGGCTATTACCACTGCATCAATTCCGTTCATAATTCCCTTATTGTGGGTGGTTGCTCTATATGGGTCAATCCGGGCAATATTTACAGCCCGCTCAAATTTCCAGGCAAATTCCTCAGCTGTTATTGTCCCTTTGCTGAAAGTGCCGAGTTCTTCCACTCTACAACTCACTTCTGCCTGAATCAAACATTCGGGGGTGTAATTTGAGAGAATGCACATCACAATATCCAGCTCTTTTTCAGTTTCATCAAAAACATCGCTTCCTGAAATTTTTTCCTGCAGTGTATTTGCGAATCCCTCCAGACAAGAGTTAATGAAATTTGCACCCATGGAATCAACGGTTTCAAAATAAGCCCGCAGCTGGTAATAGTTTTGCTCGCTTAACGTAAAGTCAAGCAGTTCCATATCAAGCACTCCTCCACCGCGCTCTTCCATTTTTCCTGTGATGTGTTTTACGCTGCTGATAATTTCCATTTTAACGGTTTCAAAAAAACTAAACAGCTTCTCCTTTGAACCCGTATAAATAAAATGCACCTGACCCACCTTATGTGTTGAAAGAACATTGGCTTTGAACCCTCCGCGGGTAAGCCAGAATTTAGCTGCATTCGATGCTGCCGCTACAACTGAACTTTCTTCAATAACCATGGGCACCGCATATACCACCCCATTAATTTTAAAGTTGGGAGCAATACCAAAGGGGACAGGAAAATTAGTCAATGTGTTTTCGCTGAACCCATCGAGCAGTTTCTGCGCTTCAACATTATCGTGCCAATACTCTGCAAACTCTTTAACCACCTCCACGGGGTTGGCATACAGAAAATTTTTGGCAAGCCAGGCAATTTTATCGCGCTTGCTCATTTTTGAAAACCCGGCTATCTCTTTCTCGTCATTTCCCATCGCAACAAAAATAATTTATCGTGTTAAACACTGAGAAAAACAAATGGAATAACAAAAATCAGTTGGCGGGTCGGTAATTTTATCATTCATTTGCGCGCTTCTGATGAAAAAAAATAAATCTGCTCCCCGAGCTAAATTCTTCGCATTTGACTGGCCGAAAGAAGGACCGATTGACCTGAATATTCACGACCTTCCTCATGCATCGTCTACAACCGAGTGGTGGTATATGCACTCGCACATAAAAACAAAGGGCGGAAAACAGTTTTCGTTGTTTGCTTCTTTTTTTATTCATGCCATTGGGTTCGATAAAAAAACAAAGAAACCGGATTACGGGTATTCCGTTATCTGGGCTATTTCTGATTTGAAAGAAAAAAAGTATTACACTGTTTCACTTGTTGACAAACGTTTTCCTGAACTTGGCGTTAAAAGACTAAAAAAGGGAGAAGTTCTGAAAGACCCGTTTTTAAAGCGAGCCGCCATAGAAATGTTGAGCAAAGGCGCCATGCCCTATCCGGATGAACTGCTCACCAAGGTACCAAAGATTTCTAAACGTAAATTATCATTGGATTATGACGGTAACACTTTCAGCAAGCAGAAGGACGGCACCTATGCTTTGAAACTAAGACACAAGGAACTTCAACTTGAAGTTGACATTAGTTTCGAGCCAAAGAAACCGCCTACGAGGCATGGTGATGACGGTGTGGTGCGTGGGGTGTCTGCTGAAGACATGTTTTATTATTTTATTCCGCGGAATAAGGTTACAGGAAAGTTGAAAATAAAAGATAAGAAATACGAAATCCAATCGGCTACCGGGTGGTACGACCACGAATTTGGCTGCCATGCCGGAAAGAAAAAGAAAGACCAAAAAGATGAACTTAAAAAAGATGTTTCCTGGAACTGGATTGCCATGCAGTTCGATAACGGTTGTGAATTAACCGCTTATGATCTTATAGATTTAAAAACCGGTGAAGACTGCGGCTCGTTTGTTATTTTGATTGATGAAAAGGGCAACAGGCACCACTCCAATAAATTCCATCTTGAACCTGTTGGTGAGTTATGGACAAGCACCCGAACTTTCAACGAATACCCGCAAGCCTGGATTCTCGAAGCCCCTGATTTCGGGTTAAAGGTGAAAGCTGAAGCTGTTTTCCCTAACCAGGAATTTGCCACGGTTATTTCCAAGCCCGCATTCTGGGAAGGGAGGATGAACATTTCCGGTACTCTGCGAGGTAAAAAAGTTACCGGTCCCGGTTATATCGAACGACACGGCTTTGTGAACAGCAACAACATGAAGGAGTTTCTGAAAGCCGTTTCAAAAGCTACCCTTAAATCGGTTCGGCAAATCCTTCCGCTTGAACTCACCCAGGAAAAATTTGAAGAGTTGGTATCTATTCAAGGCAACACGAGGTTTACTGATGGGCTCGATAAAGAGGCTTATGTAGAGAAATTCATTAAACCCATACGCGAAATTACCGACCGAAGCGGAAAGAGTTGGCGCTCATACGCCACCATAGCCTGCTGCGATGCGGTAGGTGGCGACTCGCAAGTGGCAGTTGACTGGCTTGCACTTCCCGAATTAATGCACGTGGGCTCCCTTATTGTTGATGATGTTCAGGATCGGTCAACTGTTCGCAGGGGAGGACCCGCTGCCCACGTTGTTCATGGCGAAGCTACTGCCATTAACAGCGGAACAGCCGCTTACTTCATCGGGCAGTATTGCATTTACAAGGTTGAGAAATCCTGGGAGGAAAAAGTTCAGATTTATAACTGGTACTTTGAATCCATGCGTGCTTCACACAGCGGACAAGCCATGGATATTTACGGACTTGATTACATGATGCCTGATGCCTTACATGACGATAAAGTAGCCCGGCTGCTCCCGAAAAGAGTCATTGCCACCCACCGGTTAAAGAGTGCAGCCCCTGCCAGTTATCTTGCACGCATTGGTGTATTGCTTGGCGAAGGGACTAAAGAACAAACCGAAGCAATGGGGCGTTATTTTGAAACCCTCGGCATTGCTTTCCAGATTATTGATGACACTTTAAACCTGAAAGGCTTTAAAAACAATCTGAAAACAAAAGGCGAAGACATTACTGCCGGTAAAATTACTTACCCCATTGCCAAAGCCATGCCCCTGCTGAATAAAGCGGACCGTGCCCGGCTTTGGGAAATTGTTAGCGCCAAGACTGACAAAATTGAACTGATTAGCGAAGCGGTGGCTCTGCTTGATAAAGTTAAAGCCATTGAGCGAAGTGAGCGCGAAGCCAAAACAAACCTGGAGCGAGCCTGGAAAAAACTCGACCCGCTGTTGCGCGACTCCATGGTAAAGCTAAACCTGCGCGCTTTCAGTTGGTTTGTGTTAGAGAGGGCTTATTAAAAGTAACTTAGTTTATTGCTAAGGAATAGCAATCCGTAACGGAGCATTCATTTTCTCATTCCAAGGTATCAAAGTGGCAGTAAGCCGGTTAAACAAACGGATAAGAGTTCCTGTATGAATTTACAATAATAAGTTCCAACGAAACCAGGCGAAATACCCGGCTAAATCAAGGCGCAATGTAAAATGATATGTATATTGCCGTTTCATTTCATTGCCCATGAATGCTGTAAACGAAACACTGCTGGATACACAGCTTGCGCAACTCGAAAAAGCAGCTAACTGGTCACCGCGCGTTATCAGTAAACTGGAGTCATTTATCCGCACAGCTGACGACTACTCCGTTTTTCGGATTAACCCGCTTGACTATGCTGCCGAAAGAGGAATCTCCGAAAATGAAGCCATTGATTTGTTTCTTCATGCTTCGCGCATTGGTCTCTTCGACATGGAATGGAATATGCTATGCGCCTGCTGTGCGCAGGTATTCGCCAGTTTAAAAAGCATTGGCAAAGTGCACACGCATTTTGTTTGTAACTTTTGCCAGATGGAAAACCATATAGAGCTTGATGACATGATACAGGTTTCATTTACCCTGTCATCTGCTGTACGCGACAACATCTACCGCCATCCCGAAAAACTTTCAGCCGAAGATTACCTTTTCCGTTACTACCCTGCCAAAGGTGTAATGCGTGAACCCAACCTGGGCGCCAACGAAGACTATCTGAAAAAATTCATGCTCGTGCTTCGATACCTGGAGCCCGGTGAAACCGTAAAACTCGACCTCGACATAACACCCGGAATGGTTTATAGTGGCGATATACTGCATGGCAGTATGGTTACTTTTGTTGCAGCCCCCCTGCCGGCTGGCGAAGCAAAAACGCTGCCGGTTCATATCAGTTTCAGCTCGCCCGAAATGAAAGTGAGCGAACCCGCCACCGCTCCCCTGTCGCTGACCATTGACACCGCTCACGGTGAAGCTACCTATAATATGGCTCACTTTGCCGAGGTGCCTGCCGGACGCTCGCAATGGGTGTTTGAAAACAAAACGAATGAGCGCGCATGTATTAGTGTGTTCGATGCCCCACCGGATATTACCTCAACCTATGTGAAGGTTTCTTCTTTTCTGTCGGGCAAGCGGCTGCTTACATCACAAACTTTCCGCAACCTGTATCGCTCCGAAGTGATTGATGCCAACGAAGGCATAGGAATACGCGATATTACTTTCCTGTTCACCGACCTGAAAGGTTCTACCGCTTTGTACGACCAGCTGGGCGATTTAAAAGCTTACCACCTCGTGCGCCAGCATTTCGATGCCCTGCACAATGTGATTGTAAAACAGTCGGGCGCTATCGTAAAAACCATTGGCGATGCGGTTATGGCTTCTTTCTGCACCCCGCTTGAGGGCTTGAAGGCTGCACTTGAGATTTTCCGAGCCATTGAGGACTTTAACAGTACGCGCGAAGAGAAACTTATCTTGAAATTAGGGCTGCACTCCGGTCATTCCATTGCGGTTACCCTTAACGACCGCCTCGACTATTTCGGGCAAACGGTGAATATTGCCGCCCGTGTTCAGCAGCAGGCTGAAGCCAACGAAATTTACATCAGTAAAGATGTTTACTCCTATAAAGGCGTGGACAAACTCCTCGAATCCTGTACCGTTACACCGGTTGAAGCCAATGTAAAAGGTGTAAGCGGTAAACTGCAGTTGTATAAGATTACGCTGAACCAAATGAGTGGTCTCCGGTAGCTGTAATTTTGCCGGGGTTTTGTGCAAAATAAATCCTGACAAAATAATTACACACAATATTTTTTACTTTTATAGCATCTCTTCAACTTAAAACCAATGATATGAAACTCATAAAAACATTTACGGCATTTATTTTTATTGCGCTTGTTATTTCTTCCTGCAAAAAAGAAAGTAACGATACTACTGCCTCGCTTACCTGGACATACTCCACTGCTTTTGGCAGCGGAGGCACCGGTGACGGACAATTTGACCTGCTTACCGGTATTGTGGTAGATGCATCGGGCAATGTATATACCACCGACATCAACCAGAACCGGGTTCAGAAGTTTAACTCCTCAGGAACTTTTATAACCAAATGGGGAAATTTCGGCATTCTCAATGGCCAGTTCGACTGGCCGCGGGGTATGGTTGCCAACAGCGATGGAAGTGTAGAAGTGATTGACCAGAATAACTGCAGGATACAGAAGTTTACTCCCGCAGGCGCTTACCTGTCGAAGTTCGGTACCTGCGGCACGGCAGACGGGCAGTTTGGAGATTTCTATGATATGGACCAGGATGCAAACGGAATACTATACGTGGCTGACCCTGCTAACTACCGTATTCAGAAATTCAGCTCCACGCGCACTCACCTGCTTAGCTGGTCTTATGGTTATGCCTATGGTTATGCCAGCGATGTAGCGTGCAATTCAACAGGCGATGTGTTTGTTGCTTTTGATGATGCACTGAGTATTCCCAGGAAAGAAACCATTGTTCACTACAATTCCATGGGTACTCTTCTTAATTCGTGGCAGGTGAATTCGACAGATACCGCAGGCGGATATATCTCAGCTATTGATTTCGACTCGCAGGATAACCTCCACGTGGGCGGCACTGATGGCATCATCCGTATTTACAAAAAAGACGGCACCTTTATTAAACAGTGGGGAACCAAAGGCAGCGGACCGGGTGAAATACTTGGTTTGTGGGAAATGCGTTTCGGACCTAATGACGATTTATACATAGGCGGCTGCATGGGGAACAACAACTGCCGCATATCGAAGTTTACAAAAACAAATTAAGCGCGGGATTGGCTATTGGCAAATTCGCGGAAGCGATTGGCGCAAGTGAGTATGCACTTGTGGTTCTTTCCCTGTTTTCAGGTGAAGAAGCCGAAGGCAGAGGGGGTAATACAAAAAACCCGCTCCGGTCCTCGAAGCGGGGAATAACGAAAAACAAAAAATAGTTTTCTCAATCCTCTACGGTAAACGTAAGTTTAAACACACCGGGTACAATGTCGTTGTTGCGCACATTCATGTAAGGAAGGGTTTCGCCAAATCCAAGTTCGGTTACTACCTGCTCCATGGTTTTTACCACCGTGTTGTTTGCTGCGAGGTTGTGTACCGTTCCACCGGGGAAATCGGTGGGCGATGCGGCAGCATAAAACTGTGCGTTGGCATTTATGGTTTCGTACTCAATGCTTACAACTTTTTCGAGGTTAATACCGGCTAAGCTGAAATTGCCGGCAGCGCCCGGACCTAATGAAACTTCCCGCTCTACTTCATGAGTTCCACCGGTTTTGCGCAGCAGCGAAAGGTCGAAATAATCAGCAATGGTATCGGGGGTTTGCTTGTATTTGCTCATCAGCAAACCGAGGTTGCTGTACATTTCCTGGCAAACAATTACCCGCGCGGTTTCGAGCGAGTCAGCAAATATGGCGGTTGCGCCCTCTTTGTTTTGCTGTGCATCGCGAAGGGCTTTCAGCTCGTTATGTGCCGAAAGCACCTCGGTAGAAAGCGCCACCAGCGGAGCGTGCGTGGTATATTCAGCCAGTTTATCGCCCAGCGTTTTAAAAGCATTTACGCGCTGCTCATAAGTACCGGCCTGAAAAGGCTGCCTGTCGTTGTAAAAAATTTCGCGCGCTGCAGGCGTGTTTTCCGGAAATATACTGAACACAATACCGCGCCATACGTTTATGCGCTCCACGCTGAAATATTGCAGGCGCTCGGTAAAGCCCTGCGTTTTTCCTTCGCGGGTTCCCTGTGTAAGCTGCCACTGGGCATACAGGTTTTCAAAACTTTCTTTCAGCGGCTCAAAGGTGGTGAACATAGCCAGTATGTCAGCATCGCTGTTCTGGCTTTCGAGTTTCGAAAGGTGGTCGGTAATCAGCGTCAGCGTTTTTTTAAAATTGCCGAAGGTGTTTACCAGAAATGTGTTAATCAGAAAAATCCATTTACGTTTTGCCATAACTTTTAAATTTTATTGGTGAACAAAAAAGTTTAATGTATGGTTAACGTATCAGCCGCTTATGTTATTATTTATTTGATTGTGAAAAAATATTAAAACGGAAAGGAAAGAATTTATCGGGGCGAAGCGGCTGACCTTATAAAATGAAAAATCAAATCGTGTCTGTGACGGTCGCGGAAGCAATATGAAAAATCAAATCGTGTCTGTGACGGTCGCGGACGTAATATGAAATATCAAATCGTGTCTGTGACGGTCGCGGAAGCAATATGAAAAATCAAATCGCGTCTGTGACGGTCGCGGAAGCAATATGAAAAATCAAATCGCGTCTGTGACGGTCG
>CAZWAD010000013.1:83240-106469 GCA_964631835.1 uncultured Chitinophaga sp. | reverse complement strand
TTATCTAATGTAATTACCCTTTAGATTAAAATGCAAGTCTAAAGGTTAGCGGCAATATTACAACGACCATGAACTTTGACGATTACAAAAAACAATTTGAAGTTTTTAGCAAAATTGATACGCCTGAAAAGCTTGCTATTTGCGAAAGACAATACAAACAGCATTTGTTGACACTTGAGGACGAAAAGTATTTTGAGCCTGTAGACGAAAATTCCAAAAGGGACACAATTAGTTTATATAAAGACAACTTAAGGCTGACTTTGGGTTTAGGACAACTTAAAGAAACACAAGTTTCCTTTTTGACAATACCATCTTTTGAACCTGAAAGTTTGCTAATCATTGACGACTACAAAGACAAGTTTGTTTTGACACATACAGTTTTAGCAAGTAACTATTGGCAAGCGTTCTACGCTGACAATAGAATTACTGCCGTTGACAAGACGACTTCAACTACTGAATTGAGCCAAGAGACTGGTCGTAAAATATTCAACCTGTTTTACAAAGTTATTTCAGACGCACGACCAGCTAAAAGCGGTGGTTTTGTTTTAGACGGAGTTCAATATTTTTTATCTTGCGTGACTGACGGTAAGGTTAAGACTGTATCTAAACACTCGCCAAGTGAGACTTCAAAATCAGCAAAGGTTATTGAGATTTTAAAACTTCTGACAGATAACACCAAGTCTTTGGACGACAAT
The DNA here is from genome assembly GCA_964631835.1 of uncultured Chitinophaga sp. GTDB lineage: Bacteria > Bacteroidota > Bacteroidia > Chitinophagales > LD1 > Bog-950. The sequence continues at coordinate 105,774 of CAZWAD010000013.1, read as the reverse complement.
ACACTTAAAGTAATCAAAACTAAAATTGACGACATTGACAAATGAAAATACTGCCGCTAACATGGCGTTTGCGATAGCGGGGGTTCCGTGCTTCGCAGACACATTTGTGCAAGGTGGAAGTTCAGTTCTCCGAATGAAGTTTAGTGCTAAAACACCCCGCCATCGCAAACCCCCGAAACGTTATGGGCAATTAAAATGAACAGACTGCTACTGACAATATTTGGACTATTTTCTTTCGCGACTTGCTTCTGCCAAACAGGTTACCTACACGGACAAATTTACGACCGACATAATTCGCAAGGGGTAAGGTATGTTAGTCTACGTTTATTGCGGACAACATTAACGACACTATCTGACTCGACAGGCTACTTCAAAATAGACAGTATTCCTTTTGGGACTTACGACTTAAAAGTTTATCGCGAGGGTGTTGGCGACACAACCCTGACTGGACTACAAATTACCAAGGACACTATTGCTGACCTTTTTATTGGTTATCCTTGGACTTGCAGATATACTCAACCAAGAAATGAGGTGACTGAAAATACCTGCCCTATTTGTCATAAGGAAGGCAGGGTAATACCAATTGTATATGGTAAGCCTGCAAGAAAACTTATTCAAGACAGCAGATTAGGAAAAGTTCGTTTGGGAGGTTGTGTAATCTTTGGTTGCGAACCACATTGGTATTGTAAAAGGGACGACTACGAGTTTTAAAAATAACGCACAGTATAACGCGGACAAATTAAAAGCGACACTTGGACTTATGAACAGACTGACAAGAAACTTAACTGCCCATAACATGGGCTTGTTTCAAGCGGGGCTGACACAGGAACTTCAACCGCTATTACTTTCTATTACCTTTGGTGCTTGGCGACAGGTCGCAGCGTTTAAGCCCCGCCTGCAACAAGCCCTCAAACGTTGAATAATTAACAGCTGTGCAAATGTTCGAACCAGAAACGATTAACAAATTGATACTCGCGGTATTAATACTTGGGCTGGGATTTTTAGAAGCACTAGGGGGTTTGTATCTGAATGATAAGAGAACGAAAAATGACTGGACCATTGAGTTAATAAGCCTGTTCACTCTGCCCACTCTTATTCAACCGGGAATATTTCTTTTCATACTTTGGATAGGCGAAACCTGGTTTTCTCAATACGCCAATTACTTCATTAAAATTCCAATTGGATGGCAAATACTGGCTTTTCTCCTATTGGATGATATGACTCAATACTGGTGGCATAGGCTTTCTCATGTAAGTAGAATAATGTGGAAACTTCACCGGCCTCATCATGTTGTAGAGGAAATGGGTGTGCTCGTTACTTACAGAAACGCCATACTGTACTATGCCTTAATGCCGGGAATTTGGTTCTCTGCCATACTTATTTTTCTGGGAATGGGCAGCGTTTACCTGTTTTACCTACCGGTAAAATTAATTGTGATTTTATTAGCGCACAGCGTCACAAAATGGGACAGGTTTTTATATAAAAATAAATGGCTCAACCCTTTGGCCTGGATAATCGAAAGAACAATTTCAACACCAAGCACCCACTTTGCTCATCACGGCTTAACTTCAGAAGATGGCATATCACATCCTAACGGCAACTATGGAAATTTACTATTTATATGGGATGTTATTTTCGGGACAGCAAAAATAACCAGGCAATATCCTTCTGTTTTCGGGGCATGGAACAAAATAAAAGAACCCTGGTACGTGCAGCTGATGTTTCCTATTATTAGGTCAAAGAAACCGGAGAGTGAGTTACATTCATTGGTTACTAAAAACGACTACGACCCTTCAGTAGCGCACAAAGATTTCGCAAAGTACGAAACCAGCCGCTAACATGAACCGGGTTAAAAACAAGGTTAAAACTAAAAGCGCAATGGGGTAAGTGCAGGGGCTAATAAACAATCAAAACAGCCCGGTTAAAACAAATCTCCCTGCTTGCCTTTCTTGCCGGCTTTGGGGTTTACGTCCAGTTCAATGGTAGTTCCCATTTTCACCTGAGTAGTTTTTCCTTTTGCGGTTTTCTTTACTTCTTCAACCGGGGTGGTCTTTTCCACTTCAGTTATTTTGCCCTTTACATCTTTATCCGTTAACCGGTTGCCGAGCGCTTTCCAGCCTTTTACTTCAATCAGGTCATTGAGATTAACTTCCTGTTCTGCTTTTTTGCCTTTGGCGGTTTCGGTTGAAAAAGAAACCCATACTTCAGGCTTGGAGGAAAACACTGCGAGGTATGATTTGGGATGCTCGCTGACAATTGAAGTTTTGAATTTCTCTGTTTTCAATTCTACCAGGAAACGTTTTACATAAAACTCTTTGTTGTTACCATCGTACTGAACGGCACTGTAAATATTTTCCGGCTGGAATTTTTCAACGGTCAGAATTTCATCAGGCTCATATTTGTTAGTTAGTTCAAAGTTAGTGAGCTCAACATTACCGTCTTTGTAAGCCACAATAATCTGGTCACCGGTGTTGAACTCTCCGAGGTATCTGGTTTTCTCTTTTTCTTCGTTCACTAATCTTCCAAACTTTTCATCGAACCAAATCTTCACCCCGCCAATAGATGACTTCCCTTTTTCCAGCAATTCAATTTTGCGCACCGGGAATTTGGTGAGAATGTTTCCAACCGCCCCTCGTCCCTTAATTTCAATTTCGGCAAAGTCGTATTCAAACTCTTTGATGCGCGCAGTTGAATTAGGATGTAACTGAACTTTCACCTTCTCTGTTTCGCTGTTTTGGTTGGCAGTAAGGTAAAGAACCTTTGTACCGGGAGCATCTTTAGCTAAATCATATTCCTTATCTCTGGTTATACCGGTTACGTTAAACCGTTTTACAAAAGTCCGCTTGCTGGCGCCATCGTAATAAGCCATGTTGTAGGCAGTGCGCTCATCGTTCTTCTTCCACACATTAATATAGATGATGTCTTTGCCGACAAACTTCTTATCTCCCAACCGGGACACCATCAGCTTGCCGCCTTTGGTAATGGCAATAATATCATCAAGGTCGCTGCACTCGCACACGAACTCATCTTTGCGCAAACCGGTACCGAAGAAACCTTCCTCGCGGTTTACATACAGACGGGCATTGGTTGCGGCAACCTGCTTCACTTCAATTTCTTCAAAGCCCTTCACCTCGGTCCTGCGCTCGCGCCCTTTGCCGTATTTGGTAATCAGGTTTTGGAAGAAGGCAACGGTAAACTCCGTAAGGTGTTTTAAATCATAAGCCACCTGTTTCAGTCCGGCTTCGATATTCTTTATCTCCTCATCGGCTTTAAAACTGTCGAACTTCGAAATGCGCTTGATTTTAATTTCGGTGAGCTTTACAATATCATCCTGTGTGATTTCTCTCTTGAAATTCTTCTTGTATGGTTTCAGCCCTTTGTCAATGGTTTCAATTACTTCTCCCCCGGTTTCTGCCTCTTCAATGTTGCGGTAAATTCTTTTCTCAATAAATATCTTCTCCAATGAAGAGAAATGCCACTTCTCATTCAGGTCGGCTTGCTTGATTTGCAGTTCTTTCCTGAGCAACTCTTTTGTACGCTCAGTGCTTAGTTCCAGAATTTCATTCACCGACATAAAGCGCGGCTTCTCATCAACAATCACACAGGCATTTACTGAAATTGAACTCTGACAATCTGTAAAAGCATAAAGCGCATCAATGGTTACATCCGCATCGGAGCCCGGAGCCAGGTCTATAAGAATCTCGACATCCCTAGCTGTATTGTCGGTTACCTTTTTGATTTTGATTTTGCCTTTGTCCTGCGCTTTAAGTATGCTTTCAATCAGGCTGCCGGTGGTAGTTCCGAAAGGAATTTCACGAATGGCAAGTGTCTTCTTATCCACCACTTCAATCTTTGCGCGCACTTTCACTTTCCCCCCGCGCTCGCCTTTGTTGTATTCGCTTACATCAACAAAGCCACCGGTGAGGAAATCAGGAAGCAGTCGGAACCTTTTCCCTTCGAGATGATTAATGCTTGCTTCGCACAGCTCAACAAAATTGTGCGGGAGTATTTTGGTAGAAAGCCCAACTGCAATTCCATCAGCTCCCTGTGAAAGCAACAGGGGAAATTTCATCGGAAGCGCTACCGGTTCTTTCTTTCTTCCGTCATAGCTCAGTTGCCATTCGGTGATATCTCCGTTAAAAGAAACTTCTTTGGCAAACTTCGAAAGGCGGACTTCAATGTATCGGGGTGCAGCCGCTGCATCACCGGTGCGCACATCGCCCCAGTTTCCTTGTGTATCGAACAATAGTTCTTTCTGACCGATATTCACCAGTGCATCACCAATGCTTGCATCACCATGAGGGTGATACTGCATGGTTTGCCCGATTACATTCGCCACTTTATTGAAGCGTCCGTCATCCATTTCGTTCAGCGCATGAAGGATTCTGCGCTGAACGGGTTTCAGTCCGTCCTCAATAGCAGGAACAGCACGTTCAAGAATTACATAGCTGGCGTAATCCAGAAACCAGTTCTGGAACATTCCGTCAACGTGAATGGCTGTTGTTTTTTTTTGGTCTTCGCTTTTATTCTCTTCTTTTTCTTTCATTGTTTCAACCCCCGTTTATACCTCAACTTCCTCCTCAACTGCTTCGTTCACTTCGTCTTTTTCTATTCTCAAATTCTCGATAATAAACTTCTGCCTCTCCTCTGTGTTTTTACCCATATAGTATGGCAGCAGAACTTCCTGCACTTTTGTTTTCTCATCGGTTATTACCGGACTCACGCGCATATCCTCACCGATAAATGTTCCAAACTCCTCGGGTGATATTTCTCCCAGCCCTTTAAACCGCGTTATTTCCGGGTTTCCTTTTAACTCTTTAATGGCCGCCTGCTTTTCCTCTTCGTTATAGCAGTAAATAGTTTTCTGCTTATTGCGCACACGGAAAAGAGGTGTTTCCAAAATCTTCACATGACCATTACGGACCAAGTCAGGAAAGAATTGCAAAAAGAACGTGAGCAGCAGCAACCGGATGTGCATCCCATCCACATCGGCATCAGTGGCTACTATAATATTGTTATAGCGCAGGTCATCAAGATTGTCTTCTATGTTCAGCGCATGTTGCAACAGGTTGAACTCCTCGTTCTCATATACTACTTTCTTCGTCAGTCCGAAACAGTTCAGCGGCTTTCCTCTCAACGAGAACACCGCCTGCAAATCAGGATTGCGGCTCTTGGTAATAGAGCCGCTTGCCGAATCCCCCTCGGTAATAAACAACGTAGTGTTCAGCCGGTCCTCAGCTTTCTCATCATTAAAGTGAACCCTGCAATCGCGCAGTTTCTTATTGTGGATGTTCGCTTTCTTCGCGCGCTCATTCGCCAGCTTTTTAATCCCCGCTATCTCTTTCCGTTCTCTTTCGCTCTGCTGAATTCGTTTTAAAAGCGCGTCAGCTGTTTCGGGATTCTTGTGTAAGTAATTATCCAGGTGCTCTTTCACAAAATCACCTACAAACTGCTTCATTGTTCTTTCTTCGCCATGAAGTTTTTCTGTGCCGAGTTTTGTTTTCGTCTGCGACTCAAACACCGGTTCCTGAATACGCACCGATACAGCCGCCACAATCGCCTCGCGGATGTCAACCGTATCGAAGTCTTTCTTGTAAAATTCACGTACCGTTTTCACTACTGCCTCGCGGAACGCCTGCAGGTGGGTGCCCCCTTGTATCGTGTACTGCCCGTTAACAAAAGAGTAATATTCTTCGCCATACTGATGGTTGTGAGTCATCGCAATTTCCAAATCTTCACCTTTAAGGTGAATAATCGGGTAATGCAAATCCGCATTCTCTTTCTTCTTCGTTAGCAGATCCAGCAAGCCGTTCTGCGACACATACTTGTTGCCGTTGTAGTGGAACGTAAGTCCGGTGTTCAGGTACGTATAGTTCTGAATCATCTGCTCCACATACTCGTGCATGTAGTGGTAATTCTTGAAAATCTTATTGTCGGGCAGAAACTCTATGTAGGTGCCTTCCGGTTCATCTGTTTTTTCAAGTTTGTATTCTTTCTTCAGCTTTCCGGTTTCAAACTCTGCTGTTTTTTTCTTGCCTTCGCGCACAGCATACGCTTTAAAGTACGTAGACAGCGCATTCACCGCTTTAGTTCCCACCCCGTTTAACCCCACCGATTTCTTGAACGCCTTCGAATCGAATTTGGCACCGGTGTTCACCTGCGAAACACAATCCACCAGCTTGCCCAGCGGAATGCCCCGCCCGTAATCGCGAACCGACACTTTTTCCTTCGTCACCGTAACATCCACTTTCTTCCCGAAACCCATCTGGTATTCATCCACGCAATTGTCAATTACTTCTTTCAGCAAAATGTAAATGCCGTCATCCATCGAGCTGCCATCGCCCGTTTTACCGATATACATGCCGGGGCGAATTCGTATATGTTCCAGCCAGTCGAGGGTCTTTACCTCGTCTTCAGTGTATTTAACTTCATCTTTTGCCATAACACAAAAATTTATGAGTTGAACGCAATGTATCTGCGCTTGAAAAATTGTCGGGTGAAAATACGAGGGCGCGAAACTAAAAATGAGAGAGAAATCAACAAGAAATGACTATTGATAAGAAATGAGGACGGTTATTAGCCCCGGTTCGAAACGGCTTTCTCCTCTTGCCTCCACTGCTTATCCATCATAAAAGTACCGAAAGGAACTAAGGAAGCAGCGAACGACAACATCAGTTTCTTGAACGACCAGGGATAGTTTACCCTTATCTGGAAAAGTGCCGCTACATATAGTATGAACAACACCCCGTGAATCCAACCGGTGTATTTTACCACTTCTGGTAAGCCGGCAAAATATTTTAGCGGTATGGCTATAAATAATAAAATGACATAAGATACCCCCTCGGCAAAACCGGTTAAGCGCAGCCGACCAATCACTGTATTCGAAAAATTATATATCATAAAGGGTGGCGAAGATAAAAATCAATGGCGCTTCGTTAGGAGCAACTTGTTTCATACAACAGAAGACTTTGAAGGCAAATTATGGAAATTCTTAAATTGGTCATCGCTTACATATAAACCACAAGCAGTATGATAGTGCCTGCCATGACTATAGATGAAGTTCGCCACGAAATGCTTTACGATTTTGAAGCAGTGAGCCGTAAGGCGCATGCGCAATCGCTCCTGGTACAGGGCGAAATGAAGCGCAAAGGACTGCACCACGAACAGCGGTTTATTAAATATACATCTGCCCGCAAAACAGAATGGACTATTCTATACGACATTTTCACTGACCATATCCATTACATTTATTATACCGAAGCCTCCGATAAACGAGGCAAGGTGGCTTACCAGTTTCTCTTTGACACCCGCAACCGCGAAAACGGAACCATAAAATACAACACACATTTTTTTAAGCGCTACCGGGAGCGTCAAAACCCCCAACTGAACAATCCATCCGAAATAATCCGTTATTTTTTTAAGCACAATTTTGAATGCGCTTTCGGACAAACCCAGGTTCTCGAAGACAACAGGCGCCTCGCTAACTATGTATTTACTCAAGGCATCGGCATGGGATGGGTTGACTGGGAAAGAAGAATTACCAACCTCAAAACATTTTTGCCCTTCCACATGCTCAACAAAAAGCAGGCGTCATTTGCCGATTACATTTTACACTACGAAGATGGCGATGAGTTTAACATGACTTTAGATACCAAAACCCTAAAGGATAAATTGAAATAGCCAATTGGTGGCTGAAAACCGGACTTAATTTATTAAAGCGCAATAACTTTCCCAGCAAAAAGCAAGTGAAAGTTTCAGTATGTTGAATTACCTGGAGACACAACAACAATTCGGCTATTCCATCAACTTCATTTTATTTGCCCGAAGCCAAAACCTAAATGTTACCGCTTCCCATTTCAAAATATATGCGGCAAATCTTAACTCTTGCTTTTGTTTCATTCTTTTCAGTGTTGAATGCCGCTCACCAAAAACACCTTTTCAACCAGCAGCAAATCTGGTACGACTTCACCGAAACCATTAAAGTCCGTCCGCGGTGGAGTGTTATAGTTAACCTCACAGAAAGGCACTCTTTCCACCCGCTGTTTCAATCGCAGTTTGCCGCACGCACATATTTCCTTTACCATTTTAAATCGGGATGGAGCACAGGCACCGGATACGCTCAGTTTACTACCTGGAGTGGTAAGCAGCCCGTGCCCGAGTTCAGACCCGAACAATGGATCTTTTATCGCCAAAATTTTGAACGACTGAAAATACTAACCCTCACTCACCGCTTTAAAATCGAAGAGCGCTTTACACGGAACTTTCTGGGTGAAAAGCTTTTATCCGGTGTAACATTCACCATGCGCTTCCGCTACCGTATTGGCTCAGATATTACTTTGTTTACAACCGGCAAAAACAAAAACCCGTTTAAATTACTGATTAACGAAGAAGCCATGCTGCATGCCGGGAAAAACATAGTTTACAACATATTTGACCAAAACCGGATAACGGCCGGCTTAAGTTATCAGCCAGTGGAAGGAACAACTTTCTCTGTGAATTATATGCACCTCTTCCGTCAAAAGAGGACAGGCTACGAGTTTGACAATATTCATACGCTTCGCATAGGCATTGAACATGAGTTTTCCGTCAAAGCCAAACAGAAAAACCCTCAACCATGATTTTATCTCTTCAGCAATTACACGAATCTGTAACCCGGCACACGGCACCGGTGTTTCGCTTTATCCTGTTTCTTGTTTTCCTTGGTCACGGGTTTGTATCTCTTGGTTTCAGCCCCGGTTATGAACTGCACTATCGCATTTTCGAGTCAATCAATGTGTTTAATCTCGACATCAGGCAGGTACTCCAATTTCAGGGAAGTTTCGATATTGTTCTTGCCCTTTTGATTTTGTGCGGCTTCCAGATTCGTTATGTATTAACCGTTGCTATTGTATATCTATGCTTTGTGGCTGTCGCAGGTTATTTGTATTACCATCATAAAACCGGTTCTTTCTTCGGGATTGCTGAATCATTCCGCAGATTTGCCTGGATTTTTTACACTCTCTTTCTGTGGTTCTGGCTCAACCGGAAGAAAAAAATCTACTCACTTCTGCGCATCGGAATCGGATTTGCCTTTCTGGCTCACGGTCTGGCATCTATTGGTTTCTTCGGCTTGAAAGGCGGGCACATTGAGCTTGCCTCGCAGGTTCTTTCCGAAGAATGGGCAAACCGAATTGTTTATTACAGCGGCTTTACTGATACCATTATGGGTATTATGCTCGTAAGCGGGCTTCTCTCGCGACCCGCAGCTATCATAGGTAGTTTTTGGCTGGTGTTTGTAGTTTACCTTTCAGTATTGCTCGCATTTCCCGATGCCATTTTCCGTACCGGCTTTTTACTTTCATGTATTTACGTGGCTCTTGATAACCGGTGCCACAACTTTATCTGGAAAAAAGGAATCATTGAAGTCAATCCTTGACCGTGCATAATGTTATATACTTGCAGCATGAAAAAAATGCTGCTCTTTTTGTTTGCAAGCCTGCAAAGTATTGGCGTATTTCCTCATGGCGGCTCACATGAGCCTTCCGGTTCCGGGAACAAAGTATCCATTCACATGGATGAACAATTGTGGTTCGGATATTTCCAACAGGGGCGATTGCATAAAAACTGGGGCTATTGGTTAGACCTCCACCACCGCACAAAAAACGATTTTGCAAAGAACCTTCACATGGAGATTATCCGTTTCGGAGGAACATGGTATGCCAAAGATAATTTGCGACTTACAGTTGGCTATGCGTATGTTCCTCAATTTCCTTCGCTGACTAATATGGAGTTTATCAGACAGGAACACCGCCCCTGGCAGCAGCTACAGTTTGTATACAGCAGCAAAAATTTCCGCGCCATGCACTTGCTTCGCAGCGAACAGAGGCTTATTGAAAAAACCAGCGGTGAGACCATTGCCGATGGATATGTGTTCAGGCAGAGGTTCCGGTATAACTATATGCTTATCTGGATTTTTAAGAAAAAAGAATTTAAACAGGGAAGCTGGGGTGCTGTGCTCAACAACGAAGTGTTTATCAATGCTTATTCATCAGATAAGGTAAAAGTATTTGACCAGAACCGCGCCTTTGCCGGTTTTTGTTATCAGATAACCAATGTTCTGCAATTACAAATGGGTTACCTGAATGTATTTTTGCTTACACCCAAACGTAAAGAAATGGCTCATGGTATTCGCCTGTTTGCTTATCATACTATTGATTGGAGGAAAAAGAAATAGTATAGTTCATAGTGCAACTCCTCAGAGAGTTATTTATACAATAGAAAGTCTTTCTACACAATTTCTATTTTCACCCAGCGTTATTAGGTTTCAATTTCAGGAGTGAAAAAAATCTTTCGTCTTTTTATTGTTTTCAGTGTTCCGGTTATTGTGCTTTTTCTTGGCAATTGTAAAAAGGAGCAGTTCGGAAACGGAAATTTATCTTTCAGCAGAGATACTCTGACATTTGATACGGTTTTTACTTCTCTCGGCTCAACAACTAAATATTTTAAGGTATTTAATAAGGATAAAAAAGCCATAAGAATATCAGACATCCGGCTGATGCACTTGGTAGGTAGTCAGTTCCGCATTAATGTGGATGGAATTTCCGGTGACCACTTTACTGACATTGAAATACCCGCTAAAGATTCCATTTATGTTTTTGTGGAAGTAACTGTAAATCCTAATGACGCTTCCACGCCATTTGTAATTATTGATGATGTGGTTTTTACGAATAACGGAAATACTTCAACAGTTCATCTGCAGGCATTCGGTCAGAATGCGCACTTTCATTATGGCGAAGAAATTAAAACCGGTATCGTGAATTGGAGCAGCGATTTGCCGCATGTGGTTATCGGTCATGATTCAGTGCCCGGTGTACTGGTGGGCAAAGATGCCACCTTGAATATTAGAGCTGGTTGCAAAGTTTTTTTTGCAGGCAACTCAGCAATTTTTGTGCAAGGAAATTTATTTGCCAATGCAAACACATGGGCTGATTCAATCGTATTTCAGGGAGCGCGCCTCGAAAGGTATTATGAGGACAAACCCGGTCAGTGGTTCGGTATTGTTTTTCTGCGCGATAGCAACAATATCAACGTACCACAGGGGCTTTTTAACCATTGTGTAGTGAACGAATCATCGTATGGTATTTATGCTGGTGCGGGATTGAGTACAAATATTTCCAGTTATACGGGCACCGCAGGACGGCCATTTGTTCAGATTCAAAACACAATTGTAAAAAATAGCCAGAATAATGCCGTGTATGGATTCAATGCAAAAATTACTGCTGAGAATTCTCTGTTTTATGTGAGTGGTGATAATCTGATTAAATTCGGTTTAGGTGGCGAGTACTCCTTTACTCATTGCACAATGTATAACTCCGGTTCGCGGTTTGTAAGCCATGAAAAGGAAGTTTTATTGCTGAGCAACCTTGTATCAAATGGAATAAGCATACTGGCTACGGAACCACTCGAAAGCTCTTTTACCAACTGCGTTATTTATGGAAGCCTGCAAAATGAAATTTCGTTCAACAACTTTGATGGTTTGAATTTCACAAACTTTCAAAACCGGTTTCATTATTCAAATGTAAAAACGCGGATAGATACCTTTAACCTTTTTGCCAGTGATACCAACCATATTATGTTTAATGAAGAACCACGGTTTATAAACCCTACTCAAGGCGATTTTACCCCAAGTGACAGCACTGGCTATTTTTCTTCGCTGATTGATTTTTGCCCTGCTGGCTTGTCATTAGATATTTATGACCGCCAACGTCAAAATATCGGGGGTGTTAGAGTAAACGATATAGGAGCAGTAGAAACTCAACCATAAACAAAATTTTTCCCGTATGAAAAGAACAATATTCTCTCTTTATTTTTCATTTTTCATTTTTCATTTTTCATTATCTCAAGACCTTTCAGACCTTGAACTTTTCGAACAAGCTATGAAACCGGGTGCAGTACTTACCTATGATGTAACCATGAGCGACAAGAAGTATCAATTCATAGTCACTATCAAAAAAATAGGTGACGAAATTGCATTTGACTGGAAAATGAGCGAGCCGGTAAACAAAACAGGGAGCGTAACCATGAGCACCAGTGCGGTTTCAAAAGCTGACGCACTGTTCAACTACTTTAACGGAGGGGAATCGAAACTGGAAAAAGAGACTTCTGTTTTTGTAAGTAAGAAAATTGTAAGCGATGTGGAGGCCACTACCCAAACAAGTATCAAAATAAATGGTGCGGAAGATACCGCAACAGTAATGAGTAATACAATTAGTGATGTGGGTTTTGTGGTTAATGGAAACTTTGTAAGCATTCCGGGTTGGGAATTGCTGGGCGGCAGTGAAATAAAATACACGGTGGTAGTTTTGGAATCAGCTCGCTTCCCGCTTATTTACCGGATGGATTTGGGGTGGAAGATTCAGCTTGCTGAAATCAAAAATCCCTAATTTGTACATTCCTTTACACAAGATTTTCATGGCAGGTTGATTAGTGCAACCTTTCGTTTGCTTCTTTTCTCTTTCTTGCAAAGGCAGTTTTTAAAATGCTTGTATTTCTAAAAGACCTTTACTATTCGTTTCCCTTTCAGTTACTTCTTCTGTCGTTTAAACGTCACCAGTTTTTGCTGCTGGCCTGGATTTTACTTTTTGCTATTGCCATTGGAAGATTTGGCTCTCATGTTGGCGCACCGGCAGTTTTTCTCGACCCGGAATATTTAGGAAACGTAGGTTATCTGAGCTTTGCCATCGTGGGCATGGGGCTGGGTGCGCTGTTCATTACATGGAACGTAGTAGTGTACATTCTCAGCAGTCACCGGTTTCCCTTCATGGCCAGTTTGCAATATCCGCTGGGCATGTTCATCATCAACAACTCCGTCATCCCGCTTATTTTCTTCATTGCCTACATCGTCAGCATTATTCTCTACCAAATCAATTATGAGTACCAAACCTTTTTTGAGCTTTCACTTGATATCTTTGGATTAATTGCTGGTGTGGCGCTAGTTATTCTGATTACGGGTATCTATTTCAATTTCACCAATAAAAATACCGGCTCGGTACTTCAGGAAAACAAAGAAAGAATTCGAAGAAAAAAAGCGGTACGCAAGGTGGTGTTCAGCGATACGCTTGAAATGCAGCACATCAACCGTGTGGATTACTATGTTACAAATAAATTCAACATACGTCACACACGAACCGTTGAACATTACGACCCCAAATTACACCAGCTTGTTTTCCGCAATCACCACTGGAATGCATTCATAGCGTCCATAGTTGCACTTGCTATATTAATGTTAAGTGGCTTTTTTATTGAAAACCGTTTCTTCCAGATTCCCATTGCTGCCAGCGGCTCGTTGTTTTTGTGTGTGCTTATGTCTTTGTCTGGTTTGTTTTTGTACTGGACGGGTTCATGGGGCTCTGCAGCGCTTATTGTTTTCCTGATTGCCGCCAATCAACTAACGAAATACGACATACTTGGCTCTCAAAGCCGTGTTTACGGTTTGGATTATGAAACAGCCAAAGCTTCTTATAATCTTGAAAAATTCAGAGAGCTTTCATCAGATGAAAACATTGATAAAGACAAAAAACATTTTTTACAGATTCTCAATAACTGGAAAAATAAAAATACTGATGAGATTAATCCTTCCCGGAAACAAAAGCTCATCTTCATAAATGTAAGCGGGGGTGGGGTGAGAGCCGGTGTATTTGTCACATCGGTTTTACAACAATGCGATAAAATAGCCAACGGAATGCTGTGGGACAGAACTTTTATGGTTTCAGGTGCATCGGGCGGAATGTTTGCCATTACTTACCTGCGTGAAATGTTTCTGAGAAAAAAAGGCGGGTTTGATGTCAATATGCAGGATTCGATGTTTGTAACAAATATTTCTAAAGATCTGCTCAATCCGATTGCCCTTTCCATTTTGAGTAACGATGCACTGTTTCCGTTTCACCGGTTTAAGCTGGGCGATTATACTTATCATAAAGACCGCGGCTACATTTTCGAGAAATTCTATTGCCACAATACAGGAGTCCGGTTTGAAAAAACAATTGCCGACTACAAGTATGCTGAATACTTAGCCAAGGTGCCGGTAGTCATTTATCATACCACAATTATGAATGATTCGCGCAGGTATTTTATCAGTTCGCAACCCGTTTCCTTCCTGATGCGTCCGTACGGAAAAAATGCCGTAGATAATCAATTGGAAATTGACGGCATTGATTTCTGTAAATTTTTTGAGGAACAGAACGGAAGTAATCTTTTGGTTACCTCCGCCATGAGGATGGATGCTACTTTCCCGTTCATACTTCCCAACCCGGTATTGCCGAGCGAACCTCCAACTTACGTGATGGATGGCGGGGCATTGGACAACACCGGTGTGGAAACCACCTTCCGTTTTTTGCAAACATTTAAAGACTGGATTAATCAAAATGTTAGCGAAGTAGTGGTGATTCAAATTCGAGATACCCCCAAGCAGGAAGAACCTGAAGAAAAGAAACGGAAAACCCTATTCTCACGGATGCTCGACCCTTTGGGAACAGTTTACACAAACATGGAAAACATGCAGGATTTTCTCACCGACCAAAAACTGAATTACATGGATGAAGAATTGAGCGGCAAATTGAAATTTGTTTTGTTTGAATACACCAGCGAAAAGAAAGATGACAAAGCTGCTATGAGCATGCACGCAAGTACTCGTGACAGAGATGATATTCTACGTTCGCTAAAACGCGCAAACAATGTAGCAGCCTTTAATAAGCTGAAGAAACTGCTGGAAGAACAGTAGCTGGGTTTCCCTGTGCTGATTTTCTCAATGTCTTTGCCCTGAAATCTCTCCCATCCGGATACCAGCCGGGCGGCATAATGAGCAGTTTGATTTTGTTTTTCCAGCCCCTTGTTTCTTTCAGGTCTTTCCACAAATCGAGCCAGGCGTGGAACTGAACTTCCCAGAAGTTGTCGGGGTTTATTTTTTTCAGGATTCCATAATCGGGTTTTTCGCTGTACTCGGTGTACGTTCCGAACATTCTGTCCCAGATAGAAAGAATTTCGGAATAGTTCATATCAAGGTACCTGTAGTTTCTTCCGTGATGAACCCGGTGAACATCGGGCGTAATAAAAATTTTATTCAGCCAGGGATGATAGCCAACAAAGGATTCATGAACATGTTCAAAAATTCCCCAGATGCGGGAAAAAGTTCTTACAGTAATAAACATGAGCGGATGAATACCGAGTACGCACATCCAGGTAAAAAACCAGGGGGTCATCAAAAACTCGTAAACAGGTCCGCGCACGGCAGTAGCCAGCCGCATTTCCTGGGTTGTATGATGAACACTATGGAAGCACCAGAAAAAACGTACTTCATGCTGCAGCCGGTGGCTCCAGTAAAAAATAAAATCGAACAACACAAAACAAAAAACCCATACATACCATTTGAAGCCCAGCTCAAATAACCGGTGCTCATAAAGCCAGTAAGCAAGTCCGAGATAGAAAACGAAATCAGCCGCAGCTTCCAACCCAAAAACACCGAGCGCGGACATCAGGCTCACCACTCCGCCTTTGTGGCTCACTTTTACTTTCCTGAAAACAAGAATTAAAACTTCAAGCAGGATGATAATTACGGCAAACGCGAATATTCCGGGCATAATCACTTTTACCAGAGCATCAAGCTGTGCTATATGCGAAGCATTATCCATAGCGCTAAATAAACACTCATTTGCCGAAGAAGAAAATTTTTACTTTTAGCCCCTGTGCCGGAAAAACTTCAGATGAAAAATTTTCTGACTCCTTTTCTTCTGCTTTCGCTTATAGCATTTGCTTCTTCATGTACAAAAACGGAAGATGTAATCGTGCGCGATAACGTTCCCCCGCCCGACCATACCATAGACTCCACCACCATCGAAATTTACCTGAATAAGGTTTACATCAACCTGCTGGGGCGCGAACCGTTAGGAAACGAAAAGCGTGATGCCATGTCCATTCTCCGGCAAGATAACTTTTCCGAAAGCGGAAGAGAACAATTCCTCGAAACCCTTTTTTCAAAAACCGAATACAAGCAAAACCTGTACGTGGTTGCCAATCATGAATACCTGCTTGATTTGGATTCGCTGGAAATTGCCATTCAGATTTACCAGTTCAATTATTTTTTGACTCAACCCCAGTACGCGCCTTTTTATTCTATCATCAATTACGAGTTGGCACGGCTGGAAAAGCTGGAAGATATAATGGCTGATATGAATGCCAGTACCCTTAATTACAGAAGCATGCTGAAACGCGTCAGCGACAATTACTTCTACGACCAGATAAACATGGGCACCGAAAATTTTGTGGTATCCACCTTCCAGAATTTTCTTTTCCGCTACCCCAGCGATGGGGAGCTGTTACAGGGTAAAACGATGGTGGACGGCAATAATGCCATACTCTTTCTGCAAACAGGAAGAACAAAGGCCGACTACCTGAATATCTTCTTCAACTCCGATGATTACTATGAAGGACAAGTGCGCAATGCGTTTACTAAGTATTTATTCCGCGAGCCAAGCCCGGCTGAGATTGCTCTTTATGCCGGCATTTACAAATCGGGAGATAATTACGGTGCGCTTCAGAAAGAAATTTTTTCGTCCAATGAATATGCCGGAGTGAACTAAAATAACCCGAACATGAAACATTACTTTTCTATTTTGATTTTGGCTTTTATACTTCTCCCTTCATGCAACAAGGAGAGAAGGGTTATCTACGAAGTTCAGGAACAGGAATTGTATCAAAACTCTTCGGAGAAAAAAACACTGAAAACAACCACCCAGTTTATTTCCATTGCCTACAATGACCTCTTCGGCACAAACATTACTTCCGATGAACTGACCAAACTTGATGTTGCCTACCAATCGCTGGGCGACAAATATGTACTGGAGGACATGATTGTGAAAAGCCTGATTAACCGCCCCAGCGGTGTGCAAATTGTTTCTGATGCTACCATGCGAGCTGATGTCGCTGAGTTTGTTGAAGGCGTTTACCTGCGGTTTTACAACCGCAAGCCCAACGAGTTTGAAGCCTGGAAAATGAAAGACCTGATTGAAAAGAACACCGACATCACTCCAAAGATGGTTTACTATTCCATGATGACGGGTGAAGAGTACAGATATTATTAACGACAAAACAATTCCTCCCCTTTAGGGGAGGTTAGGAGGGGTATGAAAAGGAAAGCATTTATCAAAAAAGCCGGGCTTGCTGCCGCTGGAAGTTTTGTTGTTCCGTACATTCTGCCCAGCGGAAGATTGTTTGCCGCTACCGGTTCGCGGAGGGCTAATCACGTTGTATTCTGTTTGTTTGCCGGTGGGGTGCGTAACCTCGAAAGCATGGACAAAGCGGAAGGCAACCTGATGAAGAACACCCTCAACGGAAACGAAAACATTTCACCGGATATAGCTTCGGCTATGACTTCGCTTCCGCAGTTGGCTTCCACCCGCTTGCAAAATTTCGGAACCCTTTACAAAGAGTTTCGCTATTCAGCAGGGCCAACCGGTCATTACAACGGGCATACAACAGCAATTACCGGGAAATACACCGATGAAGCTATTCGCCTGAAAGAGCCGCCTAAGTATCCCACTATTTTCGAATACTACCGCAAGCACAACTCGCCAACCATGAGCGCGCTTAACGCCTGGTGGGTGAGCAACGCACTGGGACCTTATCCATATCTGAACTTCAGCCTTTACGATGGATACGGTGCGAACTATGGGGCTAACTCTATTCAGCCTGCTTCGCTTGCTAACTCAGGCAGCGTGTTGGGAAATCCGCTGATGCTCAACTCTTCGGAAAAAGCAAAGTGCGACATGATGAAGGAATTCATGAACGGGCAATTCAGAAGTTCTACGGTACGCGCTTCTTCCGGAATTCAAAACACTCCCGCTGATGCTGAACGCCTGCAGACTTTTCTCCGTCAAATGATTAATGACGGAGTTACCAATGCCAACTGGGGCGTGCCCATGACCGGAGACCTGGTCAATATTTACGCGGGAATAAAAATCATGCAGGAGTTCAAACCCGAACTGATGGTAATTAACATGCAGGATATTGACATCTGCCATTTCGATTTCACCAAGTACGTAAATGCTATCCGCATGGCTGACTTTGCGCTGTATAAACTGTGGGAAGCGATTCAGTTAATTCCGGAAATGGCAAATGATACCGTACTGATTGTAGCCCCCGAACACGGAAGGAACCAGTTGCCCAACAGCGTGATTGACGCCTACGGCAGGTATGCCATTGACCACAACAACGACCAGATGAGCCGCGAAATATTCTGCCTCATTGCAGGACCTCCGGGTGTGGTGAAGCAAAACCAGGTGTTTACTACTCCTAAAGGCGAAAGTGTGGATGTGGTTCCCACCATTGCCAACATACTCGGATTTCATTCTGATATTCCTCCCGGGCTGCTGGACGGAAGGGTTTTAACCGAAGCATTTAATTGAAAGATGAAACAGCGTCATAAAATTCTTATTGGTGTTTTACTGTGGTCTGTAGTCTGTGGTCTGTGGTCTGTTCAATCCTGCAAAAAAGACGAGCCGCTTCCTCGCAATCCTTATGATGATATTATTCGCGATGACACCACCGGTTACGATATTCCCGTTGACTCACTGACCATTACTTACGTCCACAAGAAAGTTTTGCTTGGCAAATGCGCCCTGCCCGGCTGTCATGACGGAAACTTTGAGCCTGATTACAGAACTCCTCAGTCTTCGTTTTCAACATTGGTATATGCCACCATCACTAAAAACAACACCACAAATTCTTTCAAGTACCGGGTTATTCCTTTCGACACCACCAATTCTGTTTTGTATGAACGGATTACCAATTGCTGTTTTGTGAACCAGGATGACCGCATGCCCCAGGATAACATCGGTATTCCGCTTCCCGATTCGAGTATTAACCTGATTGCCGCCTGGATTATGCACGGAGCGCGTGATATGTTCGGCAATGTTCCGCGGCTGCCCAACAACGAGCCGGTAATCGGCTACTATGCCGCCTTCGATACTTTCTCGCTGTTTCCCTTTGTATTGCCTACCAAACAATATGATACGGTGCGGCTTGATGGGGTGTTTTATAATCCGTTTATCGTACCGGTGAACAAAAGCGTGTTTTACATGGCAGTTACAGTGACTGACGACAGCACCGCCCTCGGCTCCATGCAGGTGAACCGGCTGAAAATTTCGATCGATGCCGATAATTTTACCAGCGCCTGGCAGTACAACGCTTCGTTTTACAGCATAGGCGCTTACCAGTTATGGATTGTTGCGGTTCCCACCGCTGCCATGCCCGCCAACGATACATTATACATGCGCTATTATGTAAACGATGGCCACCATGCAAACAACACCGAGTTTCCGCGAACCGAGCAGCCCTATCCGTATAAAACTTTCTGGTCGTTTATCAGGCAATAACTTCTACGTATGCAGACACGGATTACACGAATGACCAATGAAGATATAAAAGAGGGCTGTCATGCCGAGGAACGAGGCATCTTGTATTTCTCTTTACTCATGAAATACAAGATTCTTCACTTCGCGGAGGCTTCGTTCAGAATGACAAAGTCCCTGGTAAGGTTTTTGCTTTTTACGGGGATTGTTGTTACTCTGCTTTTTACCGGATGCAAAAAAGAAGAGCCCGTTTCCGATGTTCCTTCCATTGAGTTTGTGTCCGTTACACCCAACCCCGCTGTAAAATACCAGGATGAAATACGCATTACCATTACAGCCACCGATGGCAATGGCGACCTGGGCGAAAACACGCCCGATGTAAAAAACCTTTTTGTAACCGACAGCCGCAATAACGTAACCTACGAATTCCGCATTAACCAGCTTGCGCCCGATAACTCCGATATTATTATCCGCACCAACATACCGGTTATTTTACCACCACAGGGTTTTATAGATGACAACAACAACTCCGAAACCGTTACCTACTCCGTGTACGTAAAAGACCGTGCCGGTAACCAAAGCAATACCGTGCAAACGAGTGTGCTGACGATTAATAAGCCTTAGTAAAGCAGCGAACCGTGAATGATTTGATAAACCACAAAGTTCTTCCGCTCAATCTTAAAAGCAATCACCCAGCCCTTATAAACCAGGCAACTGAAACCTTCCGTTGCAAGCTCTTCGTTGTTGCAAAGCGGAAAAGTTTTGATGGTTTTCAAATTGGCGCGCCTGTAAACGGATGATACAAGTTTTGCCGCCCACCTCTCTCCGGCACCGGAAACATTCATATCATCTACAAATTCAGCAATCTCGCGGAGGGTTTCTTCGGCAGCATGCCTAAAAACAACATTCATGATGCTTTGCGCTTGTCTCTTCTTTGAGCAAGGTGAGTTTTTAAATCAGCCAATACTTTCTTTGCTGACTTGCTTTTGCCTGCGGGCTTCTTAAGCAACTCTTTTAATTCAGCTTTGGTGGCTTTTCTGCCTATGCCAAAAGCCAAATCATGCGCGGTGAGTTCTTTATGATTTTTCTGAAGGTAACTCATAGCTCAAAGGTAAGGATTTTTTCTTTAACCGCAGCTTCCCCAATGCTTTGCAAAGGGAGAAAATGTAGAAATATTAAATCCTAAAACCGAAACGAAATTTCTAAAGTTGATTTTACTGGTGTGCCGTTAATTGTAGCAGGCTTAAAATCGGGCAATTGTTCGCCTAACGTTCTAATTTGTTGGTCAAAGCGAGGGTTAGATCCACGTACAACTGCAGCATTTTTGACCCGACCTTCTTCTGAAATATCCAGACGTAAAACTACAAGCCGGGAGGCATTTCCAATCAGCCTGCGAGTATCAAGCCAGTCGAATATCCATTTCCTTAAAACCGGAAGGCCTCCGGGGAATTGAGGATGCTCATCACTTGGTCCAACTTCCTGTTCACCTGCAGCAATATCCAATCGATTTAGCAAATCTATTTCATTCACTAATGAATCCTTTTCGGCAGCGTATTGCATATCCTGTTTAAGCGTAAAAAGAACCGGTAAAGTAAATGACGACCTTGCCGCTTCATAGTTTTTTTGAGCTGGTTTAAATTTCGGCAACTTACTAACTACCCGAAGGGCTTCATCATTACATGCTGGAGTTAATCCGCGCAAAACTCGAATATCTTCTACCGAGCCATCCTCCATAACAGTAAAGTAGGTTATCACTTTCCCTTGTATACTTTTTGTTTTTTCTTCTGACGGGTAACGGATATGTTTTTGAATGAACTCTATCAGGGCGGCATTTCCCCCGGGGAATCCGGGAGTTTCGTTACCAGGCCTTTTACTGTTTTGTACATTGGAAACCTCTTCAGTTTTGATTTTAAAAGCTACCGGAACATTGTAGTAAACTCTTACCGGCTTACCATTTTCAACAGCGGGTGAAAATTTCCGGATACCATTTACCGCCCTTATGGCTGCCGATTTTAATGAATCATGCTTTCCGTTTCCGGCAATTACATCCGAAATACTTCCATCCTGATTAACAACAAAACGAAGATGGACCATTCCCTGAATGTTGGAATCAATACAAACCTGCGGGTAAATTACTTTTTCAGAAATATCTTTTATCAATGAATCCATTCCCCCCGGATACTCAGGCATTTTTTCGGCCACGATAAAAACCGGTTCGTCTGAAACCTGCCCTTGCACAAAAGGCGGAATGGTGAACAGATAAATAAAAAGTATTTGAAGATTTCTTTTCACCTATTTTGTATGGTTAGCCAAATTTACCAATCCCCCTCACTTCCTCCTCCCCCTCTTTCCAATCTCTTTCGCTATCTCCTTCAATTCACTTAGAGATTTCTTTTTTAAGCCGCGCATGATATGGTTAATCAGCGCGTGCTTGGTCAAATCCTGCGCATGCTCCTTTTTATATTCCTCCACGTACCGGTTCCAGTAAGGGGTACTGGCGGGGCGCTGTGAGTTGATATTGAAATAGAGCCCGGGCATTTGCTTGCGGACGACCTCATCAATAAAGGCATAATAGAACACGGCAAATTTTTCTTTAGTGGCATCGGAGCAATACCGCAGGTGCATAGCATTGTAAAATGTTTCTTCACCGGGCAGCTTGCTGGGGTCAATATGCCAGCAATTGTTCAGCGCCAGCATAAACCGTTTGGTAAAAAATGTGCGCCCCGGTGGTCGAGGCATAGCCGCTTCGGGGCAATACAACTCCAGCAACCTTCCGCAAAGGCTCCTGAGGATAGTGCGCTCGTGAGGCATGGCTCAAAATTTTTTTGAAATTGCCTGTTTCCCCTCTGTACGGGTTTCTTTTGAGTTTACACGTTTTCCGCCCGCTTATTCTCTTGCTTTGCTCCCGAAAAAGGGGAAGTGAAAGTAAATCGTTCTTGGAAATAAAAGAAGAAAAGCAGTGCGGAAATTTTCCGAACATGTGTGGAGGGATTCCGCACATGTGTGGAGGAGCTCCGAACATGTGTGGAGGGGCTCCGAACATGTGTGGAGGGGCTCCGCACATGTGTGGAGGGGCTCCGCACATGTGTGGAGAGGTTCCGAACATGTGTGGAGGGGCTCCGCACATGTGTGGAGGGGCTCCGCACATGTGT
>CAZWAD010000013.1:0-83140 GCA_964631835.1 uncultured Chitinophaga sp. | reverse complement strand
CACATGTGTGGAGGGGCTCCGCACATGTGTGGAGAGGTTCCGAACATGTGTGGAGAGGTTCCGAACATGTGTGGAGGGGCTCCGCACATGTGTGGAGAGGTTCCGAACATGTGTGGAGGGGCTCCAAACATGTGCGGAGAAGATAAAAAACAGGATTATCAGTATTAAAATCATTTTTTAACCAAAAACCGTAATTATGGCTACACAAAACAGAAAGAGGGTTCCTGATGCCAAAGGACCTTTCAACGCCTATCTTACAGGCACTACGGCACATTTAGAAACCGGCACTTCGCCCAACCGCAGGGGCGAAACGCTGGGATTAAGCACTGCGGAACTCGATGACTGGATTGATTTCCGCGATACCTGGGTGCCCTTGTTCGCCAAATACAACGACCCCAGCCAGCGCACCAAAACTGTTACCGAAGATGTTAACGATACCATGGACGGGTTCAGGCTGTTTGCCGAACCCCTCCTGAACCGCATGAGCGGCAGCAGCGCTCTTACTAATCAGGACCGTGATATCCTTCACCTGCCCGTGCGCGATAAAACACCTACCCGAAGGGGTAAAATCGAAGACACCCCTTTTGTAAAAATTGAAGCCATCGGTGGCGGGCAAATGAAGTTCCGCGTGCGCACCACCGAAGACGGCAGCCGCGCCAGCATGCACCCCCTGGCCGATTTTTTGGAAATAAAATATATGATACTGGGCTTTGACCCCAGCGCACCGGGTACCCCCGCCTCACCTCCCGCCCCCGAAAATTCTATTCCCACAGCCGACACTGCGAAGAATTATTCTATCAGCAAAAAGGCGCTCTTCATTCTTGAAACTGGCGAAAACAAAGTGGGCAAATTTATGATTGCCTTCCTGCGATGGGCTAATGCCAGCAACCCCGCCAACAGCGGCCCCTGGAGCCTGCCGGTGATTGGGCTCATTAATTAACCCTATGGGGCTAAAGCCCAAATCTCTGCTCATTTTTTTTGCCCCGCGCTTTAGCGCGGGGCAATTATTTTCCCAAAGACCTCGCAGGTTTTTAAAACCCGCATGGTCTGTATCAATAGCCCCGGATTATTCTGCTCGGTGAGGGTGGAGGGTTTTCGATTACTAAACAAACGATTACCTTTGAAACAATTACAACAGTAAATGAGTAAATTCGAAAAGCTGCTGTTTAAGCTGTTAAGCGGCAATGCCGATAAAAGTTTCAGCTTTTCAGATTTAAAACGAATACTTGAAAATTACGGGTTCCATTTGCGGATAAGAGGCAGTCATCATATTTTTTACAAAGAGGGCATATCGGAAATTATTAATTTGCAGCAGGGTGAGTCGGGAAAAGCAAAACCTTATCAGGTAAAACAAGTCAGGGAATTATTGATTAAGTATAAAATTGTGAAGCAAAATACAGAAGACAATGAACTATAAGTATGAGATTATTATCTATTGGAGCGAAACCGACAATTCATTTATCGCTGAGGTGCCTGAATTACCGGGTTGTATGGCAGACGGTAACAGCCATTCCGAAGCTTTAAAAAATGCGGAGGTGGTAATTAGCGAATGGATTGAAACCGCAAAGTCTTTAAATCGCCCTATCCCCGAACCGAAAGGAAAGCTTATTTATGCCTGAATCCCCGCGCTTTTGCGCGGGGTTATTTTTTTCCGAAAGACCTCGCAGGTTTTTAAAACCCGCGAGGTCTGTATCAATAGCCCCCACGGGTTCAGGAAATAAACTATAGCGTAAGCGTCCATAGCGCTTCGCGAAGGCTTAGTCCGAAGGTTGGGCGCGCTGCAATTAAAACTCAGCAAAGGTGCTGCCGATGCCGAACCGGTTCAACTTTAAACCCCCGAACCTGAAACTTCCAACATAATTATATTCACTCCGTGAAATTCGAGCGCCAGAAACTTTCCGACACCGGGCTTATTAACCTTTACAGGCGCATACTCATGCCCCGTGTAATTGAGGAGCGTATGCTCAAGCTGCTGCGGCAGGGGCGCATCAGCAAATGGTTCAGCGGTATAGGCCAGGAGGCTATTGCCGTAGGCGTTACTGCCGCCCTCGAACCGGACGAATACATTTGCCCGCTGCACCGCAACCTCGGAGTGTTCACCGCACGCAACTGCGATTTGCAAAAACTGTTTGAACAATTTCAGGGCAAAGCGCCCGGCTTCAGCCAGGGCAGGGAAAGAAGTTTCCATTTCGGCACCAACGAGCATCATATCGTAGGAATGATTTCGCACCTCGGCCCCCAGCTTTGTGTGGGCGATGGAATTGCGCTGGCAAGCAAGCTGAAAGGCGAAAAAAAAATAACCGTTGCCTTTACCGGTGAAGGCGGAACCAGCGAAGGCGACTTCCACGAAGCCTGCAACATTGCGGCTGTTTGGGATTTACCCATCATCATCCTGATTGAAAATAATGGCTACGGGCTTTCCACCCCAGCCAGCGAACAGTACCGGTGCAAATATTTAGCCGAGCGTGCCATCGGTTACGGTATGAAAGGGCTCACCATTGACGGAAACAACATCCTCGAAGTATATCACACCGTAAAAAACCTGGCGGAGCAGATGCGCGAAAAACCTTTTCCGGTGCTGCTGGAATGCCTCACTTTCCGCATGCGCGGTCACGAAGAAGCCAGCGGAGTAAAGTATGTTCCGAAAAAACTTTTGGAAGAATGGGAGAAGCAAGACCCGGTGCTTAATTACGAAAACTGGCTACTCGGTGAGGGAGTAATTTCGCCCGGCTATCCCGAAATGGTACGCGAAGAATTCGATGCCGAAGTGCGCGAAGCATTTGATAAAGCGGAAAAAGAACCGGAAGTAGTTGCGGATACAGAGAAGGAAACGAAAGAAATCTATATGAGCCGCGGGCTGCAGTCAGCAAGCCATGAGAATTCTCAAAGCCCGAAGCCCGAGGCTCGCAGTTTACGTTTCGTAGATGCAATAAGCGAGGGACTTAAGCAAGGCATGGAGCAGCATCCCAACCTTGTTATCATGGGTCAGGACGTGGCGGAGTATGGAGGTGTTTTTAAAATCACCGAAGGCTTTGTAGAAAAATTCGGAAAAGAAAGAGTGCGCAACACCCCGCTTTGCGAAAGCGGAATATTGAGTGCGGCACTGGGTATGAGTATAAAAGAAATGAAAAGCGTGGTGGAAATGCAATTTGCTGATTTTGTGTCCACCGGTTTTAATGCCATAGTCAATAACCTGGCTAAAAGCTATTGGCGCTGGGGGCAAAATGCCGATGTGGTGGTGCGCATGCCTACCGGTGCTGGTGTGGGTGCCGGTCCTTTTCATTCGCAAAGCAACGAAGCATGGTTCTTTCATGTACCGGGTTTGAAAATTGTTTACCCGGCATTCCCCGCTGATGCCAAAGGACTTCTTTGTGCAGCTATCGAAGACCCCAACCCGGTCATGTATTTTGAGCACAAAGCCCTTTACCGGAGTGTTGAAGGTGAAGT
This sequence comes from uncultured Chitinophaga sp., assembly GCA_964631835.1. Taxonomy (GTDB): domain Bacteria; phylum Bacteroidota; class Bacteroidia; order Chitinophagales; family LD1; genus Bog-950. The sequence continues at coordinate 79,693 of CAZWAD010000013.1, read as the reverse complement.
GCCGGAGAATTATTTCACCACTGAAATAGGTAAAGCCAGTTTAGTAAGCGAAGGAGATGATGTAAGCATAATAACTTATGGCGCTGGAGTGCACTGGGCGCTGGAAGAAATCAGACAACAGTCAACAGACAACAGTCCACGGTTAACAGCCGATGTGCTTGACCTGAGAACTTTGTTGCCTTTCGACAAAGATGCGATTGAAGCTACTGTAAAGAAGACAGGAAAAGTATTAATTCTTCACGAAGACAACCTGACCGGTGGTATAGGCGGGGAGATATCGGCATGGATTACCGAGAACCTTTTCGAACATCTCGATGCACCGGTTATGCGCTGCGCTTCACTGGATACACCGGTTCCGTTTGCCATTCCGCTGGAGAATAATTTCCTGGCGAAGAGCAGGTTGCAGAAAAAGTTAAGCGAATTGCTCAATTACTGATTGCCTAGTCCGGTAGGGCGGTTTTCGCTGATTATGAACCATGCCGCTAACGGCAAAACAATAATTACTTCGAGGCAAATGTGATTGAATTGGTGCCGCTCAAACAAAGGCACAAAAAAACAGCGCACATGGTAAACGAAAGGATATGCCGCGGCTAAACCGTAAATGAGCAAACGGAATTTTACGGGACGTAAAAAAGTAAACAGGCAAAGCGAGTAACTGAAAATATGAACCGCATGAGACCAGTCCGGTTCGTTGAAGGCATGTGCAATTAAACCATAAACATGAGCCACAACTCCGATAGCAAGAAAAATGGCGATGAGAGTTTTTGCAATCAGTTTCATTCAAAATAGTTACCCGATATGCGTGGCTATATCCCACACTTCATCGCGACCAAGCTTTCGCAGCAAACTTACATGCGACAGAAACGCTTCGCGGAAAGTGTCGTGAGTAAAATACGGCAGGTTAAATTCTTTAGCCGTCTGTTTTACAATCCCGGCAATCTGCGGATAATGAACATGGCACACCCGGGTGAAAAGGTGATGCTCAATTTGATAATTCAGTCCCCCTACATAATAGGAAAGCCACTTGTTCTTCGGGGCAAAATTAGCAGTTGTATATAGCTGATGAATTGCCCACTCGCTGGCTATGATTCCGTCTTTATCCGGTTCGGGAAAATGAACACCTTCTACCACATGCGCCAACTGAAACACAATGGCGAGCGTAAAACCGCCAACCGCATGCATAGTCATAAATCCGATAAAGATTTTCCACCAGGCAATATCTAAAACCAAAGCGGGTAACACCAACATCAGAAAGAAATAAATCAGCTTGGTAAAAATCAGTGTGAGAAAATGAAAGATTCTTCCTTTACTATCCTGTCCGTCAAAATTCTTTTTGCTGAACTGGAAAAAATTCAGAAAGTCCTTGAGCAGAACCCAGAAAAAAGTCTGTAATGCATAAAGAACAAATACATAAAACAACTGAAACCGCTGAACAGGTTTGTGTCTAACACCCGGAGTAAACCGCAGCCCTGCATTTTCCTTTATATCAAAATCAAAACCATGAATGTTAGTATAAGTATGGTGCAGTTTATTGTGCTGAACTTTCCAGTTATCGGCATCACCTCCTATTAAGTTGAGCGAATAACCGATAAGCCTATTCAGAGCTGGGTTCGAACTGTAAGCCCCGTGGTTCGCATCGTGCATGATGGACATTCCTATGCCTGCCAAACCGAATCCCATAACAAGGCAGCAAAGCCACATACCGTAAACGGGCAGAAAGTTGGCAAGAATGAGCAGATAAGGAATAATATAAACGGAAAGCATAACAAGCGTTTTCAAAAACATTTTTCCGTTGGCGTGTTTCGATAAATTATTTTCCCGGAAATAATCATCTACGCGCTGCATAATCACCCGGTAGAAATCGGTTTTGTTTTTGTTTACGAAGCGGGGAACCTGAATTTCATTTGCCATGAACCTGTAAATGTAACCGAATTTAAAATCTGCTGACAACCATCACTTGTATTTTTGAATTATTGCTTCACCTTTGTTGGTGGCAAGTACGATGAAACCGAACAATCTGAGGTTATATTTCGCAACCATCCTGCCGCTTCTGGCGGCTATTGTTTTTCTTCTTTTTCAGGGGAAAGAACTTCAGCCGTCATTGTATGTTGCTGAGATAAAAAATGTTTATATCGGCTCGGGCGGAGTTACGGAAAGTTTCCGTCACCCGCTTACCATATTGCTGATGCAGATACTGGTAGTGCTTGGTGTGTCAAAAATTATCGGTTACCTGTTTGCCCGTATTGGTCAGCAAGCGGTAATCGGTGAAATTGCCGCAGGCATTATTTTAGGCCCCTCACTGCTTGGATGGTTCGCGCCAGATGTTTTTCAGTTCTTGTTTCCTTCCAATTCGCTTACTTACCTTCAGTTGCTCAGCCAGGTCGGACTGGTGTTGTTCATGTTTATTATCGGTATGGAACTGGATGTTGAAATTTTGCGAAAACGGGCGGCACAGGCACTTATTGTAAGCCATGCCAGCATTGTATTTCCGTATTTTCTGGGTGTGGTGCTTGCTTATTTTCTATACCCGGTTTTTGCTCCGGCTAATATTCCTTTCATGGCTTACGCTCTGTTTATGGGAATTGCCATGAGCATTACTGCCTTTCCTGTTCTTGCCCGCATCCTGAGGGAACGAAAAATGACAACAACACCTGTCGGAGGAATGGCTGTTATTTGTGCCGCCATTAATGACATAACCGGTTGGTGCCTTCTGGCAGTGGTTATTGCCATTGCCAAAGCAGGGAATATTTCCAATGCGTTAATTACTATAGGGCTTAGTATAGTGTTTGTAGCCGTGATGACTGCCATTGTACGACCCGTACTAAAAAGTATCAGCACTAAGTTTTTCAGCAATGGCACCCTGCAGGCGCCTTTTATCGTTATAATTTTTTTGGTGCTGATTTTTTCTGCCTTCGTTGCCGAGGTAATCGGTATTCATGCTTTGTTCGGTGCTTTTCTTGCCGGAACAGTTATGCCTGTTAATGTTTCGCTGCGAAAGCTTTTTACCGAACGCATTGAGGACATAAGCGTTTTACTTTTGTTGCCTCTTTTTTTCGCATTCACCGGGTTACGCACACAAATTGGATTGCTAAACACAGGGTATTTATGGGCAATTTGTTTTTTGCTTATTGCAGCGGCAGTTTTAGGAAAGTTTGCCGGCAGTGCCGGGGCTGCAAAATTAGTCGGACAATCCTGGAAAGATTCCTTAAGTATTGGCGCCCTGATGAATACCCGGGGATTGATGGAACTGATTGTGCTGAACATTGGATACGACCTGGGAATTTTAAGACCGGAAATCTTTACCATGCTCGTTTTTATGGCTCTAGCTACTACATTTATGACCGCACCTGCATTAAACCTTATTGAGAAATATTTTCCTGAAAAGAAATCAGGGGAGGAGTAATTTCTGAAATTGTGTTTTAGTTCCGGTAAACACATTAACATCCGCATTCCCGTTTATACCCAGCAAATCGGCTTTATCACTATGCTGCCAGAACAGAAAGTTAATGCTGTCAATAGGTGACATTTCGCGGAGATAGTAATGCGCCATCCAAAACGGATATTCTTTAAAATCGTCCGCCAGATAATCGTCAATAAAATTGTAATTGGAGTAAATAATGGGTTTTACATGGTATTCCGCCTGAATCAATCTTAGATATTCTTTCAGGCCGGTTACAATTTCCCGCTTTGATTTACCCCGTGTTTCTTCCACATCCACCACAGGTGGCAAATCACCTGTTTCGAGATGTACACTGGTTATAAAATTTGTGGCTTGTAACTTTGCATTCCTGTCGGGCAAAAAGTAATGATAAGCCCCCCGGATAAACTGATGGTTTTTGGCGTCTTCCCAATGCTCATCGAACATTGCATCTTCAATCAGCAAACCTTCGGTAGCTTTTATAAAAACAAACTGAAACTGAATAGTGTCGCCCAACTGATTTACGGCCTTTAGTTTTCCCCAATCTATATTGCTTTGGTAATGAGAAATGTCAATACCATGAGTGCTGTATCCGAGCGGAAAATCTGTGGGGCGGACTTTTGTTTTAGCATACCGGTGAACCAGATACCTGAAAGCTCTGTGAAAATATTTTTTGTTCTCGTAAATGAGGGCAGTTAAAACAATAAGAGAAACGATAACCAGCAAGTACTTAACCCAGCGGGGAAGCTTGCCTTTTGATTTTCTTGCCACAGGGGTTTTACATTATTAAACGGTGGCAATCACTTTTAATTCTATGGCAATGGGTGTGGGCAATGATTTTACTTCAACCGTTGTCCGGCAGGGTTGTGTCTCTTTGAAATACTGCGCATAAAGTTCGTTGTAAATTTTGAAGTCAGCTTTCATATTAGTAAGAAAAACCGTTACGTCCACCATCTTCTCCCATTTGCTTCCGCTTTCTTCCAAAACAGTTTTCACATTTTTAAAAACAGAATGGCACTGCGCGGCAATATCATATCTCACCAATTGCCCTTCGCTGTCATACTCATTGCCGGGAATACTATTCGTTCCCGCCTCGCGGGGACCAATCCCCGAAAGAAAAAGCAGGTTGCCGACTTTACGGGAATGAGGGTATAAGCCAATGGGCTTAGGGGCTTTATCAGTTGAAAACATTTCACTCATAATTTTATGCAAACATTTTTTGCTTCAGTAAAGAACCGCATGGCTTCCCATCCACCTTCTCTTCCCACTCCACTGGCTTTTACACCGCCAAAAGGTGTTCGTAAATCGCGCACGAGCCAGCAATTTACCCAAACAATTCCAGATTCAATTTTTTCTGCAACAAGATGTGCGCGGCTTAAATCGCTTGTCCATATAGAAGAAGCCAAACCGTACTTCACACTATTTGCCATTGTCAGAGCTTCTTCTTCTGTGTCAAATGGTGTAAGTGTAACCACAGGCCCGAAAATTTCTTCCTGCTGGGTTCTGCAATTGTAATCAAGTCCTTCAATTACTGTTGGTTCTATGAAATAACCATTAGCACATCTTCCCTCCGGTTTCAACTCATTTCCACCGAACAAAACTTTTCCTCCCTCTTCCCGGGCAAGTTTTATACAGGAAAGAATTTTTTGCTTGTGTTGCAGCGAAACGATTGCTCCCTGATTTGTTTCTTCTTCATCCGGGTCGCCAACTTTTAAAGTTTTTGTTCTTGCAACAAATGCTTCTTTAAATTTCTTATAAATATTTTTTTCCACAAAAATCCTTGACCCGCATAGGCAAATTTCGCCCTGATTGCTGAAAGATGCAGTTACTACTTGTTTTACCGTTGTATCAAAATCACAGTCCGCAAAAACAATGGTTGGATTTTTTCCGCCAAGTTCAAGGGAAAGCTTCTTGAACATCGGGGCGGCTGTTGCAGCAATCTGCTTCCCTGTTTCAGTTCCTCCCGTAAACGAAATGGCTTTAATATCGGGATGCTCAACAATTGCCTGGCCGGCTTTATTTCCCAACCCATGAATAATATTTAAAACTCCTTTAGGCAGCCCGGCCTCGATACAAACCTGCGAAAAAAGATAGGCAGTATATGGTGTAACCTCACTCGGCTTAGCAACTACACAATTTCCCGTGGCAAGTGCCGGAGCAATTTTCCAGGTAAAAAGATACAACGGCAAATTCCAGGGTGATATGCAGCCGACTACCCCCATCGGTTGACGAAGAGTATAGTTAACTCCAACTCCCGGCATTTGATGGCTTTCGCTGGCAAAATGCTGAATCGCGGAAGCGTAAAACCGGAAATTTGAAATAGCGCGCGGAATATCAACCCTATGCGCAAGATTAATGGGCTTACCGTTGTCTTTTGATTCTGCCTTTACAAACTCGTTGATTTTGCGTTCAATTCCATCGGCAATTTTGAGCAGCATCATCATCCGTTCTTCCAAACTGGTTTTGCTCCAACTCCCGAAGGCTTCTTTTGCAGCATCAACGGCTAATTGCACATCTTGTTCATCGCTATTGGGGCAAAGCGAATATACTTTACCGGTGGCTGGCTCATAATTGTCGAGATATTTCTTTGAACCCGGTTCTATCAATTCTCCGTTGATGTAATTCCTCAGTTTCTCCATCTCTATTTCGTTTTATGCCCCCTAACCGCATACCACAGAATAAAAACATAGCACGGAACCATAAGCCAATATGCTTGCTGATGTCCCACAGAAGGCAAATCAGAAAGCTTACCCCATATCAAAGGAAGAATGGCGCCACCCGCAATCGCCATAATCAATAACGCTGATGCGGTTTTTGTAAATTTTCCGAGTCCGTTAATTGCCAGCGGCCAGATAGCAGGCCACATTAAAGCGTTGGCAAGTCCCAGAAAAGCAATAAATATTACGGAAGTAAATCCGTTAGTGAAAGTTGCAAGAATTGAAAAAATAATTCCGGTTATGGCTGAAACAGCAAGTGCTTTCGATTGCGAAATAAATTTGGGAATGAACACAATACCTAGAATGTAACCGACAACCATTGCGCTCAGCGTATAAGAGCCAAAAACCTTTGCCTCCTGCAAGTTTATACCCTGCGTTTGTCCGTAAAGTCCAATGGTATCACCAGCCATTACTTCTACGCCTACATATAAAAACAGTGCAACTACTCCAAAAACCAAATTGGGAAACTGAAGAACACTCGTTTTGCCGGTTGGTTCTTTTTCTTCTGATGTTTCTTTCTGCTTGTCAATTTCAGGTAGTGGTGAAAGTTGAACGAGGAGAGCAAGAACAACCAATGCTGCTCCCATTAAAGTATATGGGGTAATAACCCGGGAAGCCAATTCGTTGAGCTTCGCAATTCTTGCAACTTCATCTAAAACTTTCAAATCATTTTCAAGAGTGGAGGCATCGGCAAGAATAACAGCACCCAAAACAATAGGAGCCAACACTCCGGCAACTTTGTTGCAAATACCCATAATGCTGATCCTGCGAGCCGCGCTCTCAATGGGGCCAGCAATAGTGATGTAAGGATTAGATGCGGTTTGCAGAAGTGAAAGGCCGGTGCCGATAACAAACAGTCCAGTGAGAAATACCCAATAGGTCCTTGTTTGAGCCGCTGGAATAAAAAGAAAAGCTCCTGCTGCCATAATAAGCAAACCCAGCATCATTCCTTTTTTAAAACCTGTTCGCTGCAGTATGAAAGAAGACGGAAGAGCCATCACAAAGTATGAGATATAGAAAGCAAACGCAACTAACTGAGACTGAGCTGTTGTTAACTCACACGCAATTTTCAGATAGGGAATAAGTGTTGAATTGAGCCAGGTAACAAATCCGAAAATGAAAAAGAAAATACCTAGAATAACGGTAGCTATGAGCGCGGTGTTTTTGGCTTGCTGCATGAACTTATGTTTCGAAGTAATTAAATTGTGTTACAAACTTCCCGTTCTTCCTCCATCTACAGGTACATTAATTCCATTGATATAAGCTGCTGCGGGACAAGAAAGAAATGCAACTGCTGCTGCAATTTCTTCAGGCTTGGCGAAGCGTTTCATTGGAATTTCGCGGAGCATTTCTTCCTTTACCATCTCTTCATTCCAGCCGGTTTTGTCAACTTGGTTGGCGATAAGCGTTTTCATTCTATCGGTTTCTGTTGCTCCCGGTAAAACATTGTTTACAGTTATACCATATACACCTAGCTCATTTGCCATAGTTTTTGCCCAGTTGGCAACTGCCGCGCGAATGGTATTGCTTACTCCCAAATTTGGCAGCGGCTGTTTTACTGAAGTGGAAATAATATTCACGATTCTGCCGTAGCCATCTTTCTTCATTCCCGGAATAAAAAGTTTGGCGAGCGTGTGATTGTTGATGAGGTGAGATTGAAAAGCAGCGATAAATTCTTTTTCTTCTGCTTCAAGAATTTTTCCGGATGGCGGTCCTCCTGAATTGTTGATAAGTATATGGTACGTTTTGTTTATTTTTTTGAGATGCCGCTCAACAGCAGTTTTTACTTTATCAGGATTTGAAAAATCTACAGCCAGAGAATCATGTCTTTGTTCCGCTTTGCTTACAAAACTCAAATCAATCAACCCCTGTACCAAAGCAGCTTCATCTCTGCCAACCAGAGTAATGTTTACACCAAGTTTCGCCAACTCCACAGCCACCGCTTTACCTATCCCCCTGCTGCTGCCGCCTACAAAAGCATTTTTTCCGATGAGGTCAAGATTCATTTCTTACTTTAGTTTTACAATCGTAAATCTAAAATCTTTTATATGGCTGTAACAAGACCCCTTAATTTTAAAAAGTGGATAGATGAACATCGCCACCTGCTGAAGCCGCCTGTGATGAACCAGGTAGTTTATAAAGGAAACGATGATTTTATTGTGATGGTTGTAGGCGGGCCGAACAAGCGGAAGGATTTTCATTACAACGAAACGGAAGAATTTTTCTATCAGTTGGAAGGAAATATTGTGGTGAAGATTGTGGAAGACGGAAAGATTGTTGACATGAACATAAACGAAGGCGATATTTTTCTTCTTCCGGCCCGCACACCGCACTCACCTCGAAGAACTGAAGGCAGTGTAGGTTTGGTCATGGAAATCAACCGGCCCAAAGATATACTCGATGCTTTTATGTGGTTCTGCGAAAACTGCAGCAACAAACTCTATGAGGAAAAATTCCGTGTTGATGATATTGTAAAAGACCTGCCTGGTGTGATGGAAAGATTTTATACCAATGAAGAATTACGTACCTGCAAAAAATGTGGAGCGGTTTTAGAGCCCCCGGTGTAGTCCGCGATGCCGAACCGAAAAATTCATTCCTACATTATCCCGCTCCAAAAAATTTACGAAGCGAATCGCGATTCTGTTAACGCCCAGGACATGAGCCGCTACATGAAAAATCTTTTCCCATTCATTGGTATTCCTTCACCAGCCAGAAAAGAAATTTTCAAGCAATATCTTACCGAGCACGGCTTGCCCGAATACAAAGAACTTTTTACAGTCATCAAAAGTTGTTACTCACAGCCTGAACGAGAGTTTCACTATTTTGCTATTGACTTGGCCGGAAAATTTGCAAAGAAAACCGGTAAAGATTTTGTTCCGCTGATGGAATACATGATAATTGAAAACAGTTGGTGGGATTCAGTTGACTCCGTGGCAAGCAATTGCACCCGCGATTTTTTCAAACAGAATGTGCCTTTGCAAATTCCTGTTACACGAAAATGGATGGGAAGCCGCAATTTGTGGCTGCAACGTGCTACTATTTTATTTCAGCTTAATTACAAATTCAACACAAACGAAAAGCTGCTTTACAAATATATACTTGAGCTAAAAGACAGTAAGGAATTTTTTATTCAGAAAGCAATTGGTTGGGCATTGAGAGAATATTCCAAGACAAATCCAGAAAGTGTAAAAAAATTTTTAGCTGAAACCATATTAGCTAAGCTCAGTGTGCGCGAGGCAAGTAAGTATCTCAATTAAAAAACTGCTTTGGCAATTTCAATGGTTGCCTGGCTGCGGCTCATCGTGTAGTAATGCAGGCAAGGCACCCCGGCTTTTTTTAATTCTTTCGATTGTTCAATAGCCCACTCAATTCCCACTTGTTTCACTGCTTTATCATCTGAACATTTCTCTACTTCATCTGCTAATTCTTCGGGAATATCAATATGGAAAATTTTAGGAAGCGATGAAAGCTGCGATTTCTGTGCAATCGGTTTTATGCCGGGAATAATCGGAACAAGGATACCAGCCCCTTTACATTTTTCCACAAACTCAAAATACTTTTTATTGTCAAAAAACATTTGTGTCACAACATAATCAGAGCCTTGGTCAACTTTATGTTTCAGCCATTTTAAGTCCGTGTTCAGGTTGGGTGCTTCAAAATGTTTTTCAGGATAACCTGCTACACCAATGCAGAAGTTTGTTTTCATTTCGTTCTCTGTTTCTTCATGCAGAAACTTTCCTCTATTCATGTTTGCAACTTGATGGACCAGTTCGGAGGCGTATTTATGTTGTCCGTTTTTGGGCGGTTTACCATTGGGGTTTTTGTCTGCATCGCCCTGAAGCAACAAAAGATTATTGATTCCAAGGTAATGGAGGGTGAACAAAGCATCCTCTGTTTCTTCTGGTGTAAACCCTCCACAAACTAAATGCGGAACTGTATCTACGTTAAATCTTCCTTTGATAGCAGCGCAAATCCCCACAGTTCCAGGTCGTTTTCGCAACGGCACTTCCTCTATCAAGCCATCAGTTCGTTTCTTATAAATGATTTCCTCACGATGATAAGTTACATCAATAAAAGGCGGTTTAAACTCCATGAGTGGCTCAATCACTTTCAGCAAATCGTCCATGGTTTTTCCTTTTTGAGGAGGAAGAACCTCAATGGAAAAAAGTGTTTTACCTTTGGCGTTGGCAAGATGTTCGGTAACTTTCATTTTATCTTTTACGGGAGGGCAAATATACAAGTCCGGTCGGGATTAAAGCCACATTTCCTTCAACTCGGGAAAAACTGCTCGGGTGTTTTCATTCCGCAGTTTATCAAGACGGTCGCAAAGCTGGCAGAACTCAGGAATTAAATGTGAATCGTCTCTAGAATTCATATAGGTAATACATCCTGTAAGTTCATTCACCAGTGAGTTAAGTTGAATTTTTGGCGATAATAAATCGGGATGCTGACGGGCATAGTTTCGCAACCAGTCAATATGTTTCAGTAACTTGTCTTCTGCCCTTTCTTTTATTTGACGAGGCAAAATCGTTACGCTATAATGTGGAGGGTGCATGAGTGTATGAGGCAAAAACTGGTTGACTAGTATAAGCCCGCGCTCGGTCCATTCGCGGTGGTAGTTGGGTAGGTGCTGGATATTAAAAACGCTGATGGTGCTGGCAATAACAAATTCAACCTGAGGGCAAATCTCCATCATGCGCCTACGGTTATCTTCAGCTTGTTTCCACACTTGCCCACAGCGCTGCAATTCAGCCCGGATGCCGCTGTCATCCAAACTGGCGTTTACAATTACATGCTCAAATTGAGCCCACAGGGTTAAAACATCCTTTCCCTTATAGGTAGTTTGCGAAAAGTTAGTATTGTAAACCAAGCGAACGTTGGTTTTACCACTTTCTATTAACCGGTAAAGTATGGCGTAATGCTCATCCATAAGCAGCGGTTCGCCACCGGCAAAATAAATTTCTTCCAAATCTGGAATTACAAAATCCAGTTGCTTCATAAGTAAATCGAAATTCTTCACTGCAGGATTCACCTTAGCATTATGCCAAACGGCTTCGCTTTGCGATGCCCTTTGGAAGCCTAATGACTGGGCATCTTCAAACCAATGCGAACTGGAATGATGTCCGCAAATGCGACACTTGAAATTGCAGAGATTAGAAATGCGGATATCCCACGTAACAGGCTTGGCTTGCGCAGCGAAGCCCTGACCATCTGTTCGCAGCGCCCACTGCAGTTTATGAGCAAAAGCCTCGTTGACGCTGTTGCGCACACTGAATAAGCCGGCATCTTCCTGCTTGTAACACGAGTGGCAGCGGAAGTTGGGCTCGTCCCGCAAAAGTGCCAGACGAAAGTCGCGCATTAATTCTCCGTTCCAGACTTCGTCCACGCTTTGCATATTGATATCACCTAAAGCATAATCATCACCCCAAGCAGAATTGCAACAGGGAGCCACTTTACCAAAAAGCGTAACATGCAGGTGTGTCCATGCTTTCATGCAAAATGCCTTACTCTTTTTAACGTCTTCGGCTCGAGTAATTTTTCTTATTTTGGTTGGTTCCATTCAAGTACAACTAAGATATTGAAAAGAAAGCCTAGTATTTTTGAATCAAATTTTCAGTTTTTATAAAATTATACACTTCGATGGCATATGCGTTGTGAGCTTTCGCACTTGGATGACCCGGGTCAAGCGGAGCACAATTCCAGCCCTCCTTATTAATATCTACGTTCGAAGATCTTGCGGGAATACCGGTTGCTTCCAGGCTATCAATTAAATACCCTGGTTTCAATCCGAAGAAAGCCGCCTTTATATCATGAGCCTTGCAATACTCCGCTATTTTCCGCGCACACATAAGGGCAACGATTCTTCGATCAGCCATGTTTTGCTTGTTTACATAGTTATCATATGCCGTATTACCCAAATCAACCAATGCTAGCTTATCACGAAACACAAAATCACCGGGCCAATCATTCCACGAAAGGTAATCAATAAGTAAACTATCCTTGCTTTTATTTAACCGGCATTTGGTGTAGTTTATAGAATGGTTTTCGGGAGGGGCACTTTCAATAATGGCGTATTTAAACATCCTCAGCTATTTTAACCCCAAAAGTGTCCGCTCACCCTGCCACTCTCCATAAGTTATAACAGCCAGTTCGGGTTTGTTTCCGCTTTCGACTTCCTGTTTCAGGTATAAATACATTTGAGTTAGCCCATATGCAGGAACAGATAAATTTTGCACATCAAACTCTGGCAGCAAAGCCTGTAAATAATATGGATAGTGGCTACTGTCAGGCACGGCTGTACCAAAAGCGTGCGAGCAGCCGAATGTGAAAATTTTGCTTTTCTGTTCTTGGGTGTTAGAGGAACCAACGGTGCTCCCAAAGTTTGTTACCCTCTTCCTGCCACTGTTCATGGTAGATTTAAAAACAAACTTGTTGTTCAGGTAGGTTTCAAATACACCAATGCCCAAATGCCATTCAAGATGTTCGTCTTTAATGAAAAAGGAATCGGGTTTAACAAGCAGTATGTTCTGTTTTTCCCACTTATGGGCAGGCTCATAACCGCACCACCTTAACACTACCTCGGCAGCAACCAAACAGACAAGAAGAGAGATTACAAGTAGAAACAAATTTCTTTTCACACATTCAAACATAATAAACCTGTGTATTAAAACTGCTGCAGCGAATGTATTTGACATTTCATTGCATTCTTTTACATTTGCTTAGCTCTTTGATTCACTGCTTATCAAGAAAGACCGAGGGACAGGCCCGATGAAGTCTTGACAACCCCCCTGCCAATATTGGGGAAGGTGCCAACTCCTGAAAGATAAGAACGAACTTCTTCTTCCTTCAACTTTCTTGACAATCAACTCAAAGACAAAAATTGTAGGGGCTTTTTACTTTATATTGTTTATGCAATCGAAACTCGAACAAGAAATTGAAAAGCGAATCCTTGTGCTTGATGGCGCCATGGGTACGATGATTCAGCGATATACGCTGGGTGAAGAAGATTTCCGTGGAGAACGGTTTAAAAACCATGCGTATGATTTGCGAGGCAATAACGATTTACTTTCCATCACCAAGCCCGAGGTCATTAAAGAAATTCATGCACAATACTTTGAAGCCGGTGCGGATATTGTGGAAACAAATACTTTTTCATCAACCACCATTGCACAAGCCGATTACAAACTTGAATCGCTGGCGTATGAATTGAATCTTGAATCAGCAAAAATTGCGAAACAGATTGCAGAAGAATTTACAAGGAAGAATCCTGCCAAACCGCGCTTTGTTGCCGGGGCTTTCGGACCAACCAACCGTACTGCTTCCATTTCACCTGATGTAAATAATCCCGGTTTTCGCGCGATCTCTTTCGATGAACTAGTTACTGCATATACCGAACAAGCGCAGGGTTTAATTGACGGAGGAGTGGACTGGCTTCTGGTAGAAACAGTTTTCGACACGCTGAATTGCAAGGCAGCTTTATTCGCTATTCAACAAGTTCAGGAAGAAAAAGGAACTAATTTACCGGTTTCAGTTTCGGGAACAATTACTGATGCCAGTGGCCGCACATTGAGCGGACAAACCACCGAAGCGTTTTGGATATCAATTAAACACGCGAACCTTCTTTCTGTTGGTTTGAACTGCGCTCTGGGAGCAAAAGATATGCGTCCGTATCTCGAAATTCTGTCGAATGTGGCGCATACGTGGGTAAGTGTTTACCCCAATGCCGGTTTACCAAATGCCTTTGGCGGCTATGATGAAACTCCTGTGATGATGGCAAGTGACATTGAAGAGTTTTGTAAAAGTGGTTTTGTGAATATTGTTGGAGGTTGTTGCGGAACCACACCCGACCATATCCGTGAGTTTGCGAAAGTGGGAGCAAAGTATGCTCCGCGTAAAAAGCCACAGCGTATTCCGTTTATGCAATTGAGCGGGTTGGAGCCGGTTACACTTACTACTGAAAGTAATTTCATGAACGTGGGTGAAAGAACCAATGTTACCGGTTCGGCAAAATTTTTGAAATTAATTAAAGAAGATAAATATGAAGACGCGCTTTCAGTAGCACGCGAACAGGTAGAGGGAGGTGCGCAGGTGATTGACATCAATATGGACGAGGGGATGCTGGATGGCGAAGAGGCAATGAAGCGCTTTTTGAATCTTACGGCAAGCGAACCGGATATCGCTAAGGTTCCGGTGATGATTGACAGCTCAAAGTTTCACATTATTGAGGCGGGCTTGAAATGTTTGCAGGGAAAGGGAATTGTGAATTCAATTTCTCTGAAAGGAGGTGAAGAAGAATTCATTAAACAGGCAAAACTGATTCGTAATTACGGGGCTGCTTTAATTGTAATGGCGTTTGATGAAAATGGGCAGGCAGATAGTTACCAGCGCAGAATTGAAATCTGTGAGCGCAGCTATAAAATTCTCACTGAGCAACTTAGTTTCCCGGCTGAAGACATCATCTTCGATCCGAACATTTTCCCGGTAGCAACCGGTATGGAGGAGCATCGTCAAAATGCGGTTGATTTTTTCCGGGCCACCAAGTGGATTAAAGAAAATTTACCTGGTGCACATGTGAGTGGCGGTGTAAGTAATGTTTCATTTTCCTTTCGTGGAAACAATACTGTACGCGAGGCAATGCATTCCGCGTTTCTGTATCACGCTATTAAAAACGGCATGGACATGGGCATAGTAAATCCTACTATGCTTGAGGTGTATGATAACATTCCAAAGGATTTACTGGAGCAAGTAGAAGATGTTCTGCTTGACCGAAGAGAAGATGCAACTGAAAGATTACTGGCCTTTGCCGAAACCGTGAAAAAGAAAGAAAAAACAGAGGTGGTAAGTGAAGAATGGAGGAGCGGAACAGTAGAAGAAAGGTTATCGCATGCGCTGGTAAAGGGCATTGTTGAATTTATTGATTCAGATACCGAAGAGGCACGCTTAAAATATCCGAAACCGCTGGATGTAATTGAAGGTCCGTTGATGGCAGGAATGAATGTGGTAGGCGATTTGTTTGGAAGTGGTAAAATGTTTTTGCCGCAGGTGGTAAAGAGCGCACGCGTGATGAAAAAAGCTGTGGCGTATCTGCTTCCATATTTAGAAGAAGAAAAGAAGAGGTCGGGCAACACGGCAAAGAATAATGGAAAAATTTTGCTGGCCACTGTGAAAGGCGATGTGCACGACATAGGAAAAAATATTGTGGCAGTTGTGCTTGCATGCAACAACTACGAAATTGTTGACATGGGTGTGATGGTTCCAGCTGATAAAATTCTGGAACGGGCGCGAGAAGAAAATGCACAAATTATCGGGCTGAGCGGATTAATTACTCCTTCACTGGATGAGATGGTGCATGTGGCGAAACAAATGGAGCGTATCGGCATGAAGCAGCCGTTGCTGATTGGAGGGGCAACTACCTCTAAACTTCACACAGCGGTGAAAGTAGCCCCGGCTTATTCGGGTAGTGTGGTACATGTGCTTGATGCTTCAAAAGCAGTAACAGTCGCTAGCAGTTTACTAAGTAAAGCGGAAAATGTTAAGTTCTCTTCAGGGGTAAAGCGAGAGTATGAAGAAATGCGCGAACTACATGCGAACCGGAAAAGTGATGTTGAATACATTTCCCTTGAAGAAGCGCGTGCGAATAAGTTTCAGATTGACTGGAGCGAAGAGAAAATTGACGAGCCAAGTTTTGTCGGGGTAAAAGTTTTTGATGATTACAGTTTAGAAGACCTTTCAAAATACATTGACTGGTCACCTTTATTTTCTACCTGGGAGATGAGCGGAGTTTACCCGCGCATATTCGAAAGTAAAAAATACGGCAAGGAGGCGAAGAAACTTTATGACGATGCAAACGCACTTTTAAGAAAAATAATTGCTGAAAAATGGATTACGGCAAAAGGAGTGATAGGAATTTTTGAAGTAGAATCGAAGGGTGAAGCGGTTCAAATCCGAAATCCGAAATCCGAAATCCGGGAGTTTGTTTTCATGAGGCAACAAACAAAAAAGAACGGGCAACCGAATTTTTGCCTGAGCGACTTTGTTGCTCCGCAAGGAGATTACTTCGGAACATTTGCCGTTACAGCCGGAATAGGAATTGAGAAATGGGTTGAGAGGTTTGAGAAAGACCATGACGATTACAACTCCATTATGCTCAAAGCAATTGCTGACCGCTTAGCAGAAGCATTTGCCGAAAGAATACATGAGCGCGTGCGTAAAGAATTCTGGGGCTACGCGGCAGTGGAAAATCTTTCGAACGAAGATTTGATAAAAGAAAAATACCGGGGTATTCGTCCGGCACCGGGTTACCCCGCTTGCCCTGACCACACCCTAAAGCCGCAGATTTGGCAATTGCTTGATGTAGAAAAGAATACTGGCATTCTACTCACGGAAAGTTACGCCATGTATCCAACTGCAAGTGTGAGCGGATTTTATTTCGCTTCCCCACATTCTAAATACTTTGGTGTGGGAAAAATTCAAAAAGACCAAGTGGAGGCACTGGCAAAAGCCAAGGGACTTTCGGTGAAAGAATTAGAAAAATGGTTAAGCTCGAATCTGGCATACTGATATTTTCTTTCTTTGCATTGTGAATTCCTCAATAAATTTCTTAAGCACAAAACTTTATCACAACGCAGTGGAGGATTGGCTGATTTCTTTAGCCATTGTCGGAGGCACGATAGTTGTGGCAAAACTGACCTATTGGAGCATATCTATTATCCTAAGAAGTATTACCTCCCGTACGCAAACAAAATTGGATGACCTGATTATTGCCAAACTGGAAAGGCCCGCAATTCTTGGAATTATTCTTATCGGACTATATTATGCTACCGAGCGCTTGCACTTTGCCGAGAAAGTAGATTTGTATATCCACCGTGCGTTTGTTTTTTTAATTGCTATCAATGTTACCTGGTTTATTGTCCGTGTGGTGGATGCATTGATTGAGGAATATCTGAAACCCTACTCCAAACGCGATGACAACGAATTAAACGACCAAATGATTCTGCTTATTGAACGGGGAGCCAATTTGGTTTTGTGGACTGTTGGTTTGATTTTAGGTTTAAATAATGCAGGCTTTGACGTGGGCGCTCTAATCGCGGGGTTGGGAATTGGAGGCTTGGCTTTGGCGTTAGCTGCGCAGGATACGGTCAAAAACATATTTGGAGGAGTTATGATTTTTCTGGACAAACCTTTTGAAATAGGCGACCGCATCCTGATTAATTCTTACGATGGGTTTGTAGAGTACATTGGAATCAGAAGTACCCGTTTAAGAACTTTAGAGGGACGTATTGTAACATTGCCTAACGCTCAATTTTCAGACAGCCCGATTGAAAATGTAACTTTAGAACCCTCAAGAAGAATAATTATTATATTAGGATTGGTTTATGACACCCCTCCGGAAAAGCTGGATGAAGCTATTTCTATTCTAAAGGATATATCAGCCCAATCACCTTTATTAATACGTGACCAATCTGTTGTTTTCTTTGAATCTTTTAATGCCAGTTCGCTTGATATTAAGTTCGTTTATTTTATCAGAAGCGGAGAAAACATTATGGCTACACAAACAGAAATCAATAAACAAATTTTAGCACGATTCAATAACGCGGGATTGCAATTTGCGTTTCCTACCCGAACGGTATATAACAAACAGGGATAAACATTAGGGAAAAATTCTGAAATAAATTTTCGGTTACATTCGCATCTCAATGGACATCAACTTTCATCAGGCAGAATTTGACCAGCCTCATCCCGATCGGACCAAGGCTATTCTGAAAACCCATCCCGAAGTCCGTAAACTAATGGGAAAGAACCCCTATACATCTTTGATTCTCTTTTTTGTTCTGATTTTACAGACATCTATTGCCTATGTGATGGGTCATTTGGGTTTTGGTTACTGGTGGCTTAGCCTGATTGTCGCTTATTGTGTAGGAGCCTTTGCCAACCATTGTGGCTACGTGATCATTCATGATGCTACACATAATCTTGTTTTTACAAGTAAAAGCTGGAATAAGATGGTGGCCATTCTTGCTGACTTGCCGAATTTAGTACCCGGTGCCATGGGTTTTAATGTCTATCACCTGAAACATCATGCCCACCAGGGAGATTATGAATACGATGCCGACCTTGCTTCGCATTGGGAAGCAAAACTGATTGGAAATAAATGGTATGGCAAGGCATTCTGGCTTTTGTTCTTTCCTGTATTCCAGGTTACACGTCCCCCTCGAATCAAAGCTTTCAGCATGTGGAGCAAGTGGACGTTCGTCAATTTGTTCTTTGCAATAGTTTATGATGCAGCTATTGTTTACTTCTGCGGATGGGCAGGTTTGGTTTACTTGGTGTTTTCTTTTTTCTTTTCTATCGGCCTGCATCCGGTAGGTGCACGCTGGATTCAGGAGCATTATACATACAGCATTGAACAGGAAACCGCAAGCTATTACGGCCCTATAAATTTAGTTGCGCTTAATGTAGGCTATCATAATGAACATCACGACTTTCCGTCAATTCCGTGGAACAATCTTCCGAAATTAAGAGCCATGGCTCCCGAGTTCTACAATAACCTGAAGTATCATACTTCGTGGAGCAAATTGCTTTTTGAATTTTTGTTTGACGACCGGTATAGTCTCTTTTCTCGTGTTGAGCGCATTAAAAATGGGAGAGTAAATTATGAAAAACAGCAGAAATTGGCACATGCTTAACCGGTTTATTTTCCTTCTGGCTTTATCGATTGTTTTTGTTTTCTTTTCGGAAAAATCTTTCGCTCAAGGTGGCTATGCCACTATGAGGGTGTTTGATTGCAATCGGTCTATTGGAATGGGAACCGGCTACATTTCTGCAAAAATTTTTATCATTTATGAAGATGGAGTAACCGAAGAGATTGAACTGCTTCCTTATACTCAGAAAAACGAAATCGAAAACCTTAAAACTGTAAATCGCACAATTAATACTCTAAAAGAAAAAGGGTATTTTTTAATTACTCAATATACAACAGGGGAACAGGGAAATTTGATTTCGGATTATACTTTTTTGAAGCAGAAATAATTTTCGAGGTAAAAGTACTACCCGAAAATATTAGCCAAAGCCTCCTTAATATCTTCAAAAATAAATTTGTACCCTGTGGAAACAATTTTTTCAGCGGAACACCTTTGGCTGCTTAAGAGAAGTTCACTCATTTCACCCAACATTAGCTTTAAACCAATTGGCGGAACTGGAAACAGGATTGCTTTTGACTTTGCGGTAAACAAAATTTCCCTCATCAGGTCTTTTACCAGCATAGGTGCGGGGGTAGTTACGTTAAATGCTCCGTTCAAAGATTCATTTTTTAAAGCATGAACCAAAATGAAACAAACATCATCAACATGAATCCATGGATAATAGAGATTTGGTTTGGGAAAATATGTGGCAAATCCAAAGGGAATAGTTCTGATTAATTCGGCCAATGCACCACCATTTTTTGACAACACGATTCCGAATCTGCTGCGCACTTCCCGGATTCCGACTTTAGAAAACTGTCTCGCGCTTTCTTCCCATTTTGTGCAAACCTGCGAGAGAAAATCCTTTCCAGCGTTTCTTTCTTCGGTTACAAGTTCATTTCCACAATCGCCATAATAGCCAACAGCGCTGGCACTGATGAAGGTTTTAACTTCATGTTTATGCCTCGCCAAAAAATCAAAGATCAGATTTGCACTTTCTACCCTGCTATCAATAATTTCTTTTTTGCGTTTTGCGTTCCATCTTTTTTCGCCTACGCCTGCTCCGGCTAAATGAATTATTGCCGAAACACCGTCAAATGCTTTTTCATCAACTTCCCGTTTGTCAATATCCCATAAAAATGATTTGGCAGTTTCTGAAGCTATCCGACTTTGCTTTCTTTTTAAACAACACACTTCAAAGCCTTCGGCTAAAAGGATTTCAGTTAATCTTGTTCCGATCAGCCCATTCGCGCCCGTAATCAATACTCTGCTCATTGAAATAGGTTACTCTCGGTTTAGCGATTCTTCTATATTTGTCCACCTCAAAAAAATCACGTATGAATAAGTTCCACAAACATCTGTTTTTTTCATTAATTCTTTCAGTTATCGTTCTGCTTTCTTCTTGTAACAGCGCTGGGAAATCGGGCAGCGGAGAAAAAGTAAAAAGTTCCCGGGCTGGGATTAATGAAGTAATTATTCATATCAATTCCAGTCCCGATAAACTAAATCCGGTTACGGCTACCAACAGCTACGCCTCTCAGATATACAATGACATTTTCATGTCGCCCCTCGGTCTAAATCCCGATTCGATAGGTGTAATTATTCCTGCACTGGCGGTAAAGCGCCCGACAATTTCACCGATTTTGGAAGGAGAATTTAAGGGTGGACTGAAAGTTGATTATGAATTAAAACCTGATGCCGTTTGGGATAACGGAAGCCCGGTAACAGGTGATGATGTTGCTTTTACGGTGAAAGTTTGGAAAAATCCCAAAGTAGATTGCGAACAAGGAAGACCTTATTATGAATTTATAAAAGATGTAGTGATTGACCCCTCCAACAAAAAGAAGTATTCCATTTATACTAAGGATACTTATTTCCTTACAGACCTTTGGTCGGGTTTTACTATTATTCCTGTGTATCATTATGACCCCGAAGGATTAATGACAAAATTTTCTATTAAAGAACTTAATGACCCTGTGAGAGTTAAAGCCCTTAAATCCAATCCTGACATTGTCAAATTTGGAGACAAATTCAACAGCGAGTTTTTTGCACGCGACCCGAAGGGGGTGAGCGGTTGTGGTCCTTACACACTTGAAAAATGGGAAGCTAATCAGCGGGTTGTTTTAAAGAAAAAACCGAATTGGTGGGGTGAAAAGTATGCCGGGAAAGAGGAAGGATTTGAAGCATTGCCTGATAAACTCATTTATGAAATCATACCCGATATACCCGCATCACTCTCTGCACTTAAAGGTGAAAAGTTAGATGTTCACTACAATATACCTTCAAAAGATTTCATTGAATTTTCTGGCGATGGCAAACTGAGCACCAAATATAACTTTCATAAGCCTCGCGACTTAGGCTACAACTACATGCCCATGAACATGAACAATCCCAAACTCAGTGATGTTCGTGTAAGAAGGGCAATGGCATACCTGACGGACGTTGAACAGATTATTGATAAAATTTACATGAATCTCGCTGTTCGTATTGCAGGTTCTGTAAGCCCTTATAAAGATATTTGCAATAAAAATCTGAAACCAATTCCTTATGATCCTGAAAAAGCAAAAGCCTTATTGGCAGAAGCTGGATGGACAGATACCGATGGTGACGGGGTGAGAGACAAAGTGATTAATGGACGTAAAATACCGCTTGAAATAAATTTGATGATACCTAACGGCAGTCCCATTTATGATAAAATGGCTCTTCTTTTTCAGGAAAGTTGTAAAAAAGCCGGAGTGGCAATCAATATACAAGTGAAAGAATTTACCGTAATGTCCGATGATTTAGACCACCACAATTTTGAAATGAGCATGCTTGGCTGGGGAGGAGTAAGTTACGAAGATGACCCCGTTCAATTGTGGCACACAAAATCGTACAACGGTGGAAGCAATTACTGTGGTTTTGGTGATAAACAATCAGATGCTGTAATTGATAAGTTGCGCTATACCATGGATAAAGAAGAACGAAAAAAACTGCAAATGCAATTACAGCAAATGATTTACGATGCACAGCCTTATATCTTCATGTTTTCGCGTTTAAACCGCATGGGGATTCACAAGCGGTTTGACAATGCCGGGCCTAAATTGGCTCGACCTGGCTTTGTAGCCACAGAATTTAAGCTCAACAAAGAGTTCGGAATGTAACCTCAGAAAGTTACAGCGCACATGTTATCTTATATTCTTAAACGGCTTTTTTATTTCGTTCCCACGTTTTTTGTTATTTCTCTCATCACTTTCATGCTGGGACAGATTGCCCCGGGCGACCCTGTAGAGTTGAAATTGAAAGGCGGTTTGCAAAGCGCTAACCAGCAGGCATCTGATAAACTTAATACTGAACGTGCTTATTTGGAACTAAGCGAAAAATACGGACGCCATCTACCGGCATTTTATTTTTCACTTACCAGTAAAGCCGTTCCGGATACACTATACAAAGTCAGAAGAAAAGCCGATAGAGAAAATCTTGAACGACTGATTGACGAATATGGTAACTGGGAATTGATTTCTGATTATTATCATAAAATTCGGACCCTTGAACTTGCCGTACTCAGTTTACCAGAAGATACGATTGATGCATCGGCTTTTGAAAAAGGAAAGATTATCAGAAATACCTGTAATACACTTTATATCAGCTCTAATGATGACGTGCTTCAATCTTTTATCAATCAAATCCAACAGCAAGTTGACGAAGTTTCGGTACTAATAAATACAGACAGCCAACAGGTTCAGCACAAACCCATGGCAGCTATTAGCGGGGAATTTTACGCTATGAAAAAGGCCTATGAAAAAATAAAGACCGAGCCTACTACCTTGCTCAATTACATTCCGGCTGTGCATTGGTATGGAACCGAAAATCAATACCACCGTTGGCTTTTTGGAGACAAACCCTGGTTTACGGCAAACACAGATGTTACCAAAAGCCGGGGCGGATTTTTCAGAGGCGATATGGGAAAATCTTTTGTTGATGACAGGGAAGTGACTTCTATCATCATGGATGCGCTTAAGTGGACTCTGCTTTTAAATGTCATCATCATACTCCTTATTTATCTGGTTTCTATTCCTACTGGTGTTTCGCTTGCCGTTCGAAATAACACAGCTTATGATAGAATGGTAACTCTGCTATTATTTATCTTTTATTCCTTACCCGTGGTATGGATTGGAACTCTTTTCATTACATTTCTAACAAGTGATTATTATGCTGACTGGCTGAATATTTTCCCTCCATATGGCTTGGGAAAATTAGGTGATGAATATGGTTTCTGGGAAAAATTTATTGACAGGAGCTATCATTTTATCCTGCCCGTCTTTACTCTCGTTATTGGCTCGTTTGCTTATATCGCCCGGCAGATGAGAGGCTCAATGCTAAGTGTAGTACGCCAGGATTATATCCGTACTGCTTTTGCAAAAGGATTGGAGCCTAAATCGGTTTACTGGAGGCATGCATTCCGCAATTCATTGATTCCTATTATTACCATTTTTTCGAGTTTACTGCCTGCAATGATTAGCGGTTCGGTAATTGCTGAGTATATGTTCAACATTCCAGGCATGGGGCGGGTGAGTTATGATGCTGTAGTTCAGCGCGATTACCCGGTGCTGTTTACCATTCTTTTATTCTCTGCCATACTTACCATGCTTGGAAATTTGCTGGCAGATATGATGTATGCAATGGTTGACCCCAGAATTTCTTTCAATAAAAAAGTGTAATAAAAAATGTTTGGAAGAAAAAAAGAAAGCACAACAAATTTAGGTACAACCTACTGGGATATTGTAAAGCGGCAATTCAGGAAAAAACCCATGGCAGTTTGGTCTGTCCGTATCTTTTATTTATTGATTGTAATTGCACTGTCGGCCGATTTTATCGCCAATGAAAAACCTTACTACTGCAAGTACCAAGGCAATACATACTTTCCGCTGTTTCGTTCCATTGCCGTTGATTTCGGTTTAGCCAAATGGCAAAAAGAATTTATTAATGTGGATTGGCTTGATATAGAGTTTGAGTCTGCCGTTTTTCCCCCGATTACTTATTCCCCAACAACTATTGATATTGACAACAGCCAGTTTAGGAGTCCGTTTGGTGAGCAGGATATAAAGCCCGGAAGAAAAAGACATTTTATCGGCACCGACCAAATCGGTCGGGATGTATTTGCCGGAATGATTCACGGTACACGCATTGCCTTGCTTGTCGGTGTGCTTTCGATGACCATTTCTTCCATTATTGGAATTTTTCTTGGGGCGTTGTCCGGGTACTTCGGTGATGAACGACTACAGGTTTCGCGTATCCGTCTTCTTCTCAATGTGCTGTTTGTATTTTTTGCCTGGTTTTATGCTTTTCATGTTCGCTCATTTAAAATGACCGATGCTTTAGCTGCCGGTTTTGGCTCGTATGTTTGTCAGATTTTCGTTTCCTTATTGATTTTCCTTGGAGTAATGCTCCTTCCTAATATCATAGCCTTACCTCTTAAAAAAATTCCAGCGCTTGGCAAAAAATCTGCCGTGCCTGTTGACATTATTGTTATGCGAACGATAGAGGTCATTAACTCTATTCCTATTTTGTTGCTCATTCTTTCGTTGGTTGCGGTTTTGAAAAAACCATCCGTAATCTGGGTAATGGTCATTATCGGATTAACCGGCTGGACCGGAATTGCCAAATACGTAAGGGCAGAATTACTGAAAGTGAGAAGCCTGGAATATATCGAAGCGGCACAATCGCTCGGCTTTGGCGAATGGCGAATTATTTTCAGGCATGCTTTGCCCAATTCCCTGACCCCTGTGCTTATTTCTATCGCCTTTGGAATTGCCAGTGCTATTCTGATTGAATCCGGGCTATCTTTCCTGGGCATTGGTGTTCAGGCTGAGTTACAAACATGGGGTAAGCTGCTCAGTGAAGCCCGCGAAGATGTTTCAGCCTGGTGGCTTGCGGTATTTCCCGGACTGGCAATTTTTGTCACTGTCACCATATTCAACCTAATAGGAGAAGGACTTACCGATGCGCTTGACCCGCGTCTGAAACAATAAGCTTTCATCCTCTAATTTTTTAGTTTTGAGCAAATGAAATTACTGCTCAGAATTTTTCTTAACCTTCTCCCGGTTTTAATTAGTGCTCAGGCAGTTGAAGTGTCTAATGGTTCTAAACTCCCTCCTAAAACAAGCAAGTTTAAAGTAATTGGAAAAAATAATGATGGAGTTATCGTTCGGCTTTACGGAACGGTGGATGTAATAGATGTTTATGATGAAAACCTAAAACTGCTTAGCAGTAAAACTATTGAGTTTAAAAATCAGGATGGCATTTTGCAACACATTATGCTGAACAAAACCGGAGCTGTAATTTTTTACCTGGAGCAGGACAAAAAAAATTCAGTGCTTTATGCTCAACCGGTAAATTCAAAATTTATGGAAATCGGCAAGCCGTTGGTTATTGATTCCATTACAGACCGAAAAGATTTGGTGGCCTCTAATCTGCGTTTCAAAACTTCAGTTGACCAGTCATCCTTAATGATCTACTACCCTTTTTTCAATTTCACCAAAGTTGAATCCATAAAGTTTATCTGCTTAGACAACAGTTTAAAAACTATTTACAATAAAACAATTCCGTTGAGTAAAGATGAAAAAGACCTGGCTGATTCAAAAACCCTGATTGATAATGCTGGAAGTTCTTTTATGCTTTTTAAACAAGGCGGCAAAGCAGGTAAAGTATATGAAGTTGTTCATATCAGCAGCAACGGAGAATCTTCTACTTACAACCTCGAAACAGAAAAGGAAATTTTCGGTGACCCGTTTTTTGAAATTGATAATAAGAATGGCAACTTAGTAATGACCGCTCTTTATGATGACAAAAAGCGAATTGGCGAAGATGTAGCTAATGGTTTTATGTATGCCGCCTTTGACCCAGCAAACGGAACAAAACTTAAGATGAATTACACTCCCTTTTCAAAAGAATTTATTTCAACACTTACCGGAAGAGAGAATGTAACTAACCAAAGTTTATACACTTTCAATATCCGCAAAGCCATTTTAAGGAATGACGGTGGGGTGTTGATTTTAGCAGAGTCATTTATTAAAGATACACGCGAAATACCGGTTACCATGGGCATTCAGCCCGGCTTTAATAATTACCGCAATTCCGAAATTTTTCAATTTAACGACATTATTGCTTTCTCGGTAAATGCAGCAGGTGAAATGGAATGGAATGCAGTGCTGCGCAAGAAACAGGTAAGCGAAGACGACAACGGAGCATATTCGTCATTTCTGATTGCGAACCGTAAAGAAAAACTTCACCTTTTGTATTTAGATGATATTTCCTCTTCGGGAATTTTGAAAGAATATGTACTGAGCAGTCAGGGGAAATATGAACACCGCACGGTATTGAATCAGGAAGATAAGGAGGTGGTGCTATTACCCAAAATGGGCAAGCAGATTTCTCCGAACGAAGTCATTATTCCAAGCTATATTTCCAATAATCTGAGGCTGGTAAAACTTACATTCTAAAATTCTTCACTTGCTCAGTTTCTTCAAATCAAATAATCCGGCAGTTGTAACTTTCTATATCGTGTATCTGGTTTTGTTCCGGGTTTATGTTTTGTTCTTGTCCCCTGATTCAGATTTTGTTTTTGAACATCATGAGCCGCTCAGCGGCTTTCTTTTTGCATTGCTTACTCATTTGCCGTTAAAATTTTATATTGTAAGTATTACCCTTTCCGGACTGCTAAGCTTTGTTCAGGCGCTGCTCATCAATAAAATCGTAAATGAAAACAAAATCATTCCCAGACGGACCTATATGCCCGGTGCATTATTCATCATTTTTTCATCCTTCTTTAAGGAGAGCCTTTTACTTACACCCGCTTCTGTAGCATTTACGTTCCTGATTCTGTGCATTGCCAAAACTTTTTCTCTCATTAGGAAAGAAAAATCTAATACTGATATTTTTGACGCTGGCTTTTTGACGGCTATAGCTTCCTTTTTCTATTTCCCTTCAATTTTGTTTGTGCTTTTTATTTTTATCGCGGTAGCTGTTATTCGTCCGTATTCTATCCGAGAAGGAGTTATTCTATTTCTGGGTGCTCTTTCTCCATTTATTGTGCTTTTTACAGCTTATTACTGGAATGACGAAACCAGCACCTTGCTGCGTAGTATTGCAGGGGTGGCTTCCAACAGTTGGGTTGGTGTAAAAACCATAAATAAAACGGATTGGGTCTTGCTTGGCAGCATTTCTCTCATTACTTTAACCCTGTTTACCATGCTGCCTAACTCTTTATATTCCAGTTTGATTCAGGTACGTAAATTTTCAACTGTTCTCGTTTTGTTCGTTCTTTTTACCGTGTTATCTTTTAGTATTCTCAAAACCGTAAATCTGAGTCATTTTGCTTTACTGGGTTTGCCATTGGGAATAATTTCTTCCATGGTATTAACCCAAATAAAGCGGAAACTCATCGTTGAAGTGGTTCATTTAATTTTAATTTTGCTGGTACTGGCAGGTCAATATTTACCTTTGTTCATTATTTTATAAAAACTGGTCTATGAAATTCGGAATTGTTGTTTTCCCCGGTTCAAATTGCGACAGGGATATGTATCATGTGGTGAAAGATGTAATGGGTTGCGGGGCTCGTTATATCTGGCATAAAGAAACTGACCTGAGTGAGTTCACAACCGATGACTGCATTATTCTGCCGGGCGGATTCAGCTATGGTGATTATTTGCGCACAGGGGCTATTGCCCGCTTTTCGCCTGTTATGGAGTCAGTGATTCCATTTGCCAATAATGGCGGGAAAGTTTTCGGTGTTTGTAATGGTTTCCAGATTTTATGCGAGTCGCATTTGCTGCCGGGCGCTTTGCTCCGTAATTTAAGCATGAAGTACGAATGCAAAGATATTTACCTGAAAACTCAAACTACAAAAACCCTGCTTACCTGCAAAATTGATGACGGTGCGGTACTAAAAATTCCTATTGCTCATGGTGACGGAAGATATTACTGCGATGCTGAAACCCTGAAATCTCTTTATGCTAACGACCAGGTTCTTTTCAAATACTGCGATGAGTACGGAGATGTAACCGAAGAAGCAAATCCCAATGGTTCGCTCGATAACATTGCCGGAATCTGCAATGTAGGGAAAAATGTTTTCGGCATGATGCCCCACCCGGAGCGCGCCTCTGAAAAGGCTTTACACAACACCGATGGAAAAATCTTATTCGACTCGCTGATTAGCAAAGTACTGGAAATGACAGTGCTTTATAGCTGACCACTTTAAGTTCAGCTTATGAGCAATGAACTTTTACGCATTATCCTTCCTGTTTACTTTTTTCTCTATTTTTTTGTTCTGCTTTTTCTGAAAACAATACTGATAAAAAAGCTGATTGGTAAAAACCCCATTGTGCTTACCGGTGATGACACCGCTTATAGTTTACTGGGATTTTATTTTAAAGCGACCATTGCATCGTTGGCAGTTTACGTAATTCTGTTTTGCACCTTGCCCGGCTATTACGATTATTTTCTTCCTATAAAACTCCTTGAACTTGAATCATTGAAATGGGCAGCATTGATATTATCCGCCATTTTTTTTGTATGGACAGTAATTGCACAAAATGCTATGCGTAAATCATGGCGGGTGGGTATTGACCTGAACACCAAAACAGAATTAGTTACCACCGGTGTTTTTCGCTTTTCACGAAATCCTGTATATGTAGGCATGATTGGCTCTATTGCTTCGTTGTTTTTAGCCACACCTAATGCGGTTACTCTGTTAATTTCGGTAGTTGGGTATATTTTAATCCAGGTTCAAATCAGGCTTGAGGAAGAATACCTGGCCAAAATGCATGGACAATCTTATCTCGATTACAAACAAAAAGTACGGAGGTTTTTATGACTAAACAGGAACGCAACTCGCTTATTGAATCTTATGGCAGTGCTTACAACATTCTGATTGAAGCCCTCAAAGAATTTCCTGTAGAGATGTGGCAGTGGAAACCCGCACCCGGGAAGTGGAGCATACATGAAGTGCTTATTCATATTGCCGACAGTGAAGCAAACTCATTTGTGCGCTGCCGCAGGCTGATTGCCGAACCCGGTAGCGGGGTTTATGGCTACGACCAGGATACGTGGGCTACAAAACTGAACTACCACCAACAAGATACTGATGATGCTCTTCAACTCTTTAAATGGCTACGAAAAACCAGTTACGAACTATTGAAAACCGTAACTGACGAAACCTGGACCAATTCCTACATCGAACATTCGGAAGTTGGCAAAATGACCTTTGAAGAATGGCTGAAGATTTACGAAGAGCATATACCGGTTCATATTCTGCAGATGAAACTCAATTTTGAGGCATGGAAAGCCCGCAACAGCGTTTCCTAAAACTTCGTTAAATACATTTTATATTCTTGTTTTATGAAAGGTTAATCAGCTATTTTCGTTTATAAACAAAATTGTTTCGATGAAGCTCCTCCGTATTCTGTTCCTGCTGCCTGTTTTATTTCCCCTTTTTTCGAGCCATGCAAACCCTGCGCCCGAACCGCAAATCCTGAATCCGGTAAAGTGGAGCTGGAAATACGAATCGCTGGGCAAGGGCGAATACAAACTCATCTTCATAGCAAAAATTGACGTAGGCTGGCACACGTACTCACAAACTATAACAGGCGATGGGCCGTTTCCCACCACTCTTACTTTCGATAAAGAGAATAAAGATGTAAAGCTGATTGGCGCAGCCATCGAATCAGGAAGTAAACCCCATTCCGGTCATGACCCGGTGTTTGATATTAACCTGACGTACTATGACCGCGACATGACTTTGGTGCAAAAGGTAAAACTGCTGAAAGACACCAAACTGAAAGGCACCCTGGAATACATGGCGTGTGACGATAAGCAGTGCCTGCCCCCGGAGCCCGTGGAATTTGAGTTCGATTTGAAAGGTGCCGCATCAACCCCCTCTAACCCTGAACCGGTTAAGCCAAAAACACAAGGAACTCTGCCAAACTCTGATGAGGCAGTATTTAACTCGGCTGTGCAGGCGGTTATTGAAACGGAAATGAAAAAAGATTCGACTGCTCAGGCAACCGTTGTGCTGAGCGCAGCCGAGAATAACAAATACGGGCAGCCGGTTCAGGAATGCAGTGCCGAATCGGGCGTTAAAGACAAAAGCCTTTTTGCCATTATCATTTTTGGGTTTCTCGGTGGGCTTGCGGCATTTGTTACCCCTTGCGTGTTTCCTATGATTCCGCTTACAGTTTCGTTTTTCACCAAGCGAAGCGAAAATAAAAAGCGGGGGAAATTCGATGCGGTGTTTTATGCTTTCTGTATCGTGTTTATTTATTTTCTGCTGGCTGTTCCGTTTCTCATTTTCAATATTTCTTCCGATACCATCTATGAAATTTCTTCCGGCATACCGCTCAATGTTTTCTTCTTTATCATCTTCGTCATTTTTGCATTTTCGTTTTTCGGGTATTATGAAATTCAACTTCCGTCATTTATTGCCAATAAAGCCGACTCTGCCTCCAGCATTGGCGGGCTGATTGGCATTTTTTTTATGGCGCTTACCCTAGCTATTGTTTCGTTTTCGTGTACCGGTCCCATTGTGGGCTCGCTGCTGGTGGGCGCGCTCAGTTCATCAAGCGGCAAGCTTAACCTCATTGCCGGTATGACTTCTTTCGGATTTGCCCTTGCCCTTCCGTTTGGTCTTTTTGCTTTTTTCCCGAAACTGATGTATGCCTTGCCCAAGTCAGGCGGATGGCTGAATACCGTAAAAGTAGTGCTCGGTTTCCTTGAACTTATTTTTGCCGTTAAGTTTTTGTCGAATGCCGATTTGGTTGGGCAATGGGGGCTTTTAAAGCGCGAAGTATTTCTTGGTTTATGGGCTTTGCTCGGAGCCGCCATGTTTCTGTACCTTATTGGTAAAATAAAATTCCCTCATGATTCACCGGTAGGTAAACTGGCGCCCGTGCGGGCAGGTGCGGCATTGCTGGCTTTGTTGTTTACCGGATATTCATCGTACGGAATTCCGGGCAACGACTTATCGTTATTCAGCGGCTTTCCCCCTCCGAAATCATATTCCTGGTTTCAGCCGCCATTGGAGATAGAGCCTATTAAGAACAACTATGAGGCCGCGCTGGCACGGGCACGGGCTGAAAACAAACCGCTGATGATTGACTTTACCGGCTATACATGCGTTAACTGCCGAAAGATGGAAGAAAACGTTTGGCCGGTTCCGGAGGTAAAGGAAAAACTTGCTGAAAAGTTTGTAATTGTTTCGTTGTATGCTGATGACCCTACAGAGTTACCCCTGGCTGAACAGCGCATCAGCGAATATTGGAAGGGAAAAAACGTAACGAAAAAGATTAAAACCTTAGGTAACAAGTTCAACGAAATGCAGGCTCAGTATTTTGGTAAAAACTCGCAGCCTTTCTACGTGCTTATTACTCCCGATGAAAAACTACTGAACAACCCGGTGGCATATACACCCAACGCCAAGGAATATACCGCCTGGCTCGATTGCGGGTTGAATGCTTTTGAAGAATACCGCAACAATTAATAAGTGCGAACTGTCCCTGAGTTTCTATCACAAGACCCAAAACCGTATTTGGTTTTGTCATAGACTCCTAAAGAGAGAAGAACCCACACCAGCGGGGTGTTCTTTGGCTCCATCGGGGTAATCTGCTTGTAGAGAAGATGAAACGGTATTTCTTTTAGCTCCGCAGGAGCACAATCCATTTAAATTTTCTTCAGCAATTCCTTCACCTGCTGCTCAATGAGGTCGCGCACTTTTCTGAAATCTTTTTCATTCATATCGCGCGGGTCGGGGATGTTCCAGTCGAGGTGGTGGCTTACATTAATATAGGGGCATTCATCGCCACAGCCCATGGTTACAGCATATTCAAATTCTATATCGGGTATTTCGCTGAGCGGTTTAGAGTCATGAGCAGTTAAGTCGTAACCGAGTTCTTTCATAGATGCCACCGCTTTAGGATTTATTTTTCCGGAGGGGCGCGAGCCCGCGCTGTAAGCACTCACTTTACCCTTTCCATGAATGACAGCGAAAGCCTGAGCCATTTGGCTGCGGTTGCTGTTTTCGATACACACAAAGAGGATGTTTTTCATGCTAAGCCTCTGCTTTAAAGTGGCGGGCAAAACTGCAAAACAGAAAGTTCTGCGTAGTATGGAACGGGGTCACGTGGTTTTCTGTAATGCACTTTATTTTCTCGAAACCATTCTGAAGCTGTTGCTGTAACTCCGGTTCGGTGTATTGATGAACACTGAGCATGCTGCATTTCTTTGGGCCTTTGTCGGAGAAAGTACCGATAATCATCCCGCCTCCCGGCAGCAGAGCCTGTCTTGCTACAGACAGGTAGGCGTCCACATCACTTGAAGCAGTCAGAAAATGAAAGGCAGCGCGGTCGTGCCAGCAATCGTATGTTTCTGTGGGTTTATAATCAACAATGTCGCTCACAATCCATTTCACTTTACAGGCTTTATCACCCAGTCGCTGTTTAGCTCTTTCAATGGCTTTTTCAGAAATATCGAGAACAGTAATGTTCTCATATCCCTCGGCAAGCAGAAAGTCAACCAGCTTGCTGTCGCCTCCGCCCACATCAATAATGTTTGCACCTTTAGGAAGATGGAAGCCGTGAATAAAGTCAAGCGAGGTGGCAGGCATCTGCTGTGTCCAGCTTAGCTCGCCTGACTTTTTTGTGGCATAAATTTTCTCCCAATGCTGTTTGCGTTTTGTTTCCATTAGCAGCAACAGCAGCATTCGGTTCCGCAGCAGGGTTCCTCCTGCTTTACTACCGGCTTTTTGATTTTTGTTTTCATGTTTTTGAAATTTTATTTGATTAAATAATTAACAACAGTTGCGCTTTTCTTCAAAGCTCTTTTGCTTGTGAAAGAATTTAGCGAAAGTGTTTTCAAACTTTTCGAATACCTTCCAGTTAATACAGTAGCAGGATTTGGTTCCGTCAATAGTTCCCTCTATTACTTTGGCATTCACCAGCTCCTTCAAGTGCTGTGAAACTGTAGACTGGGCGAGGGGAAGCACTTCCACTATTTCGCCACAGATACAGTTATCGCGTTTGGCTATTTCCTTTAAGATAGCAATACGTGCCGGGTGGCTTAGCGCTTTTGCGAAATCGGCTATCTCAATTTCGTCCTTATCAAACTCTGCTTTCTTGTTTTGGGCCATGTTCTTTATCTTTTATCGCAAATATACGATAAATTAAATAACATTTCCAAACTTTCGGTAAAATATTTTTTGATGAATGTTTTATATTTAACCCGTACACTTAAACCATAAATCATGAAACAACCTTTTTTCATTCTGCTTTTAATCTGCTCTGCTTTATCCGCTTTTGCCGGTAGCGCCATGTTTGGAACCGATGATAATATTCACTCGATTCAGGATGTAAACATTACCAGCCCCAATGACTTGCCCATGCAACTCGCTCATCGCGTAAGTCTTCATTTTTTTGTGGCGGGTATCTATACCTCCGATGAGGGCTATGTGCTGATTGAAAAAGGGAAGAACGAGCAATACTGGGACCTGACGTCCGAAATGGTGAAAGAATTCCAGGCAGATGGAACTCTGCCAAACCCTCTGCCCAAATACAAAATTCCGGTTTGGGATTATTTGTTCGGGTATTCGCTGTGGCTGATTATTGCCGGTATGGCACTGTTCTATTGGCTCAAGTCCTTGATTACAAAAATGCGTGAACCGAAGGAAGAAAAGAACCCTTTCGCTGAAACGGAGCCCGCAAAAGCTGAGGTTAGTTCTTAAAGAACTCCACCGTTGCGTTTACCGCAATTTCCAAATCGCTCGTCAGTTCGTTTTTTGCCCAGGGATGCTTGCCGCCAAAGTTGTGGTTGCTGTTTTCAATTAGAAGAAGTTGGGCTTGGTCATTCCACTTTTCCATTTCAATGGCGCACTCTACCGGTATGGTTTCGTCCTTAGTTCCGTGAATAATAAGCAGAGGAATCTTCAGAGCTCGTACGGCATCGGGTACAAAAAGCCGGCTGAGGTTGGCGAAATAATTTTCATACATCTGCCAGCGCATCGGCATCATCTGCTGCGTACGAGTGTTTGGAATAAAGATAACTCCATCGTGTTTGATTTGTTCCAGTTCTTCTTTGCTCCAGTATTTGCTGAACTCGTTTACACTGCCCCAGGTGCAAAGTTTTTTCACCCGCACATCTTCATGTGCTTTCAGAATGGAGATTCCACCTCCGCGGCTATGTCCCATCAAATAAAGGTTTTCTAAATCGGCTTCACCGGTCTTCACCGGAAACTCACTGGAGAAAATCCAGTCCAGCACAATGCCAAGGTCATCCATTTCAATCGAAAGGTTGTCGTTGCCGAAAGCCTCGAGGTCAATAAAATCAACCGGGTGGTCAATGGTAGTTCCGTTGTGCGAAAAGTTGAATTTGACGAATATGAACCCCGCACCTGCAAATCTTTGGGCAATTAAGTCGTATGGCCCCCAGTCCTTAAAACCTTTAAACCCGTGGCTGAAAACCACCACCGGTTTCTTACTTCCGGTATCTTGGTAATGAACATCCGCCAAAAAAGGGCGCCCGTGTTTGCCTTGTAAAACAATATTCCTTTCATCAGCAATCATAAGAGCAAACTTAAAATATGTCGGGTATGATTAGCTACATTCGCCCCAATGTCCCTCAGTCTCGATGAAATAAAAAAACCTATTGCTGCAGAGCTTGATGAGTTTGAAATCCGCTTCCGGCAAAGCATGAAGAGCAAGGCACCGCTGCTCGACCGCATTACTCATTACATAGTAACCCGCAAGGGCAAGCAGATGCGTCCTATGTTCGTTTTTCTGTCAGCAAAACTGTTTGGCGAAATTACCGAAGCCACTTATGTGGCTGCTGCGTTAGTAGAGCTGCTTCACACCGCTACACTGGTTCACGATGATGTGGTAGATGATTCTTATCAGCGCAGAGGTTTTTTTTCGATTAACGCACTTTGGAAAAATAAGATTGCTGTGTTGGTAGGCGATTACCTTCTGTCGAAAGGATTGCTGCTTTCGGTCGAGAATAAGCAATATCAGTTGCTCGAAATTCTCTCAAACACCATCCGCGAAATGAGTGAAGGTGAGTTGCTGCAATTGGAGAAAGCAAGACGACTTGACATCAAGGAAGGAATTTATTTTGATATCATCCGGCAGAAGACAGCTTCTCTTATTGCTTCTGCCTGCGCCTGTGGCGCAAGCACGGTGACTACGGATGAAGAAAAGCTAAAGCGGGTGAAACTGATGGGTGAAAAAATCGGTATCGCTTTTCAAATCAAAGACGATTTGTTCGACTACGAAGAAGCGGAGGTGGGCAAGCCACGCGGTATTGATATCAAAGAACGCAAGATGACTTTGCCGCTTATTCACACTCTCGGCAAAGTTGATTCCTCCGCGAAAAATAAAATCATCAACATCATCAAAAACGACAACCAGAATACCGAAAAGGTGCGCTGGGTAATTGACACCGTGCGCTCTAACGGTGGAATGGATTATGCCAAAACAAAAATGGAAGACTATCGCAACGAAGCGCTCAGCATCCTGAACGGGTTCAGTGATGGCGAAGCAAAAAAATCAGTTGAACAACTGATTGAGTTTACGATTCAAAGGAAGATTTAATTCGCAGAATTCCTTCTATCACCATCCTCCCGTTCACCAATCGGGGAACTTTGTTCTGTCCCCCCAATTTATTTTTCGAAGCAAGCCATTGGTAAAAAGTTCCTTCAGGCAAAGTGATAACTTCAAGGTTTGAGAGTGCCAAATCATTAGCCCGTTTTTGTTTGTAGTTGGAGTTTTCGTGTTGCAGATTTTCATCAAGCAGTTCCTCATAAGCTGAAATCTCAATCGGTGCTTTTGAAAACTCAATGGCAAACTGAATTCTCCCTTTCCGCTCCATACTGATATAAAACGGAGCAACCGTGTAGTCGCGAATAGAACAACCAAGAGATTGGTTTGTCTTCATCAGTGCATTCTGAACATTTGAAAGAAGAAGGTCTTCGCCAAAGGCATTAATATATTCCTGAGTGCGTCCGGTGATTTTAAACGAGAAAGGGTTTAGAGATTGAAAAGTAATCACATCACCCAACGGATAACGAACTAATCCATTGGGTGTAGTTATAATCAGAACGTAAGGAAGTCCGGCTTTTACTTCCTCAAGTGGCAGGGCGTTCATTTCACCAATCAAAAATTTTTCGAAAGGAATAAACTCGTAAAAGATGAGATTATCGGTAAGCAGCAGCAGATTGTTGCTCTTCAGGTTTTCTTGTATGCCAAAGAAACCTTCAGTGGCATTGTAAACTTCATAAAAAACAAAATCCTTTTTCCCGACAAGTTCTTCAAACTGTTTGCGGTAAGGTTCAAAGCTTACACCTCCGTGAAAATAAACCTGCAGGTTTTTCCAGAGGTCTGTCAGCTTTTCGAATTTGACTTCCTCTTTCAGTTTATTAAGCATCGCCAGAAACCAGGTGGGAACTCCGCTCATCGTTCCTAAGTCCTCATTCTTAATTTGATCAACCGTTTTTTCAATTTTCTTTTCCCATTGCGGCAAAGTCTGCACATCAATTTCAGGAACATAAAATGGGCGATAAATAACCGGCACATTGCGCACGAGAATTCCCGACACATCACCAATCTCAATCCCCGAAGGAAGCGTTTCATAAATTCCTCCCGGAATCAAAAGGTTTTTGTGGCTCAGCAGGTGAATCGTTCTATCCAGCTGATGAATTTTCGACAGCGCAAAAAAACTTCCGCGAACGTGACAGTTTCTCATTATTTGCCTGGTAATGGGAACAAGTTTGCTTTTACCGCTGGTTGTCCCTGCTGTTTTAGCGAACCACTTTACCGGCTTGTCAGTCATTACATTTTGTCTCCCCGCTTTTATCTTTTCTATGTACGGCTCGTAAAATTCGTACTGACTTACGGGAATTCTCTCTTTGAAACTTTTGTAATAGTTTATTTCAAACAACCGAAAGCCTATCCCCAATTCGGTTGAAGACAGTTGCCGGAGAATTTTCCTAAAAATCTTTTGCTGATGGCGGATAGATTTTTCAGCAGTGAAATCAGGGGAGTAAGCAAGTTTGAGATAAATGCGGAAAAGGAAATTTTTCCAGTTGAGATTCATCGCGCGCATTTAAACGCCATTCGCTGACCGTTTCCTCAACTCAAAATGCTGCCCCAGATAAACTTTACGCACCATCGGGTCGGCAGCAAGTTGTTCGGCTGTTCCCTGCATCATAATTTTTCCTTCAAACAAAAGATATGCCCGGTCGGTAATAGATAGTGTTTCATGCACATTATGGTCGGTAATCAACACTCCGATATTTCTCTTTTTCAACTGTTCAACAATCCGCTGAATATCTTCCACGGCAATCGGGTCAATACCGGCAAACGGTTCATCAAGCAAAATAAATTTCGGGTCGGTAGCAAGCGCACGTGCAATTTCTGTTCTTCTTCGCTCGCCACCGCTCAGCACATTTCCCATACTGGTACGAACACGATTCAAACCAAACTCGGAAAGCAATAATTCCAACCTTTCTTTCTGTTGCTGTTTAGAAAGGTCAGTCATTTCTAAAACAGCAGCTATATTATCTTCCACCGAAAGATTTCTGAAGACCGAAGGTTCCTGAGGCAAATAGCCCACACCAAGTTTGGCGCGCTTATACATCGGCAGGTCGGTGATTTCTTCGCTGCCCAAAAATATTTTCCCTTCATCGGGAGCAATCAATCCAACAATCTGGTAGAACGAAGTTGTTTTCCCTGCGCCATTCGGCCCGAGCAGCCCCACAATTTCCCCTTGTTCCACTTCCACCGAAACGTGATTTACTACTGCCCGCCCGCGGTACACCTTCACCAGATTTTCAGAACGTAATTTGAGCATGATTAAAAATCTAAGCCGAAAGAAAAATAATAAGTTGGCTTTTTCGAAAACTCACCGGTATCATATCCCCAGGCAGTATCGAAGCGGAGAAAATATCCGAATAAAGAAGTCCGTAAGCCCGGACCAAAACCAAGAATTACGGGAGTTTTATACCGTTTCACACGAACTATCACGGAAGGATTTTCAGGGGTGTTGGGAATATCCTCGTTAAACAAAGGATTGTCGGATGAAAACGGAGAGAGTCCTTCCCATGCTGTACCTACATCAAAAAACCCTACGATTTGAAAATTCCTGATAAGCTCTGAGCGAATCGGAGAGTTAATCAGGGCAGCAAAAATCGGCACCCGCAATTCGGAGTTAATCATGATGAACTTATCTCCGTTTCGCGCATTCTGTTTAAAACCCCGCAAGGGTGTTGCAAGCGTTTGAAACGCATAATTGTTGTTATAGTTAACCGGTGTGGTAAAGTCAAAAACCTGGTCCATGTTTCCCTTGGTAGTAATCCAATTGTCAAGCCCGCCAAGAAGGTACAGCAATTTAGCCGTTCCGAAAGAAGCGCCAGCCGCCATCCGGTTCGCCCAAATAATCTGTTTGTAAATTTTCAGGTAGTGGCGCAGATCAAATCCGAAGACCGACATGACTGTTTTATTGAATACCGGAAGCGATAAGTCGTAGCGGTCGGAAACGGTTCTATTTTTAGTCGGAAACTCTTTATGCACTTCAGCAAAAATTTTAAACCGCGTTCCGTAACGGATGTTGGTAGCCACTTCCATACAGTTATCGAAAACATATTCTGCGCGAAGGAACAGCCAGTTGTTTGAAGAGCGGGGATAGCGCAGCGAAAATTCATCGGTTGATTTAAGCAGAAGGATATCATTCCTGAACGAGAGGGTAAAGCGAAAACTATTCAGTACATCAAGCGGGTAACGCAATTCGAGTTCAGCATAATTTGTTTTTATGCTGTAATTGGCAAAATGCGCCTGGTTGCCCTCAAAAAATATTCCTTCATCTGACTGTGATTTACGGTAAAAAGTAAATTTCTTGTCGAGCCGTTTCGTCAGGTTTTCGTATGTAATGAAGTATTCTGTAATATTGGTGAGCCCGGGAATCGGCAAGCGCATACCGCCATATATTTTATGGTTCTCCAATAAGTCAGTTATACCGAACTTGAGCATGAAACTGGGCGTAGAAAACGGTTGTCCGAAAGCAGACTGTCCGATAGGCTGGTAGCGTGTAACCATGATATTATTATCAAACTGCGCAATCACTTTATCAACCATAAAACGCACGAAATAGGGACGCACCTTCGAGAAGCGGAATACATAGCCGTTTTGAATTTGGCTTAGCTTGGAGACAGAGACTGAATCCCAGTCGAACAGTTTGATTCCGTAATCAAACTCGCTTTGAAAATCGTACGGGCGGTTTCCTTTGTTGGCTTTAATTGTATCGTACGCCTGAGTAAAACTTTTTGTTCCCGTCTCATCTTTCTTCTCCGGATTCTTCGATTCAATTTCTTTCCTCTGCAACTGAATCATATTATCCATCATGGGTGCCGAGCCCTGGGCTGATTCAGCCGTAACATTATACTTCTGCAACTGAACTTTCCCCTTGATTCTAAACAGGTCGAGCGTTAGTTCTTTTTGCGGAATAACATTTTGCTCACGGATGTTGTAAGAGAAATTTGAATAGGGCGTTACAACTCCCCCGATTTTATACACTTCTGCGAAAGATGAATCACGAACTTCCATCAGCACAGTATCAAGGGCGGCCTCCAATGGAATTTCCTCGCGCACCTGAACCGAATCGGGCTCACCGGTTTCTTTGTAAACAAAATGATAGGTTTTTTGATTGTAGTCGAATACGCTTTCAAAATGCCCGATGTGGCGGTTGCGGATTCCGGTTTCTTCGCTCAAAAAACAAAACGAGCTGTCATTCAGTTTTTGTGGAAACGTTTCGTTGGCGAAAGGAGTTTTTGTAATGCGGTAGAGCCGGCTTCCATTGGCGTCCAGGTCATAAAAAAACAAATCGTGCTTCTTTTCGGTAATTTGTGTTTCATAGCGTTGCGAAATCAGATTTTCATCAGTCCTGTTGCTGGAAAACATAATTCCCCGCAGGCTGTCGGCAGCGATGTATGCAGGATACAGGTCATCGAAATAATCGTCAGTTATTTTCCGTGTGGTTGTGGAGGCAATGGTATAAAGAAAAATATCGGTCTGCCCGTTTTGCATGGCGCTCATGACAAGTTGCTTTGAGTCAACAAATCCAAAACTCACGACCTTCTGAAATTTGCGAACGGGATTCACTTCCATTTTTTTCTTTTCCAAATCATAAAAACGGAGAAAGATATTGGAGCGTCTTTCACTGATAATCGCTAGACGTTTTCCTGAGGGGTCCCATGCCAGCAGTGGAATAGATTGGTCGGTAAACTGCGTATTGGTTCTGTAGCCCCCCCTGAAAATTACCTGACGCTTGCCGGTTTCGGTATTCAGCAAATGAACTTTGTAGCGACCCATATCGTTGCTTGCATAAGCAACGAATTTTCCATCAGTATTCAACCGCGCCTGGTAATAATCGAGTGTTTTTTTGATTTTGGTTTTTACGATGGTATTGTCACTCAGCATGAAAGTAATTCTTGATTCGCGCGCAAACCGGTTTACGTAATATGTGTACCAATCTTTCAGCGTTTCCGAAAGACCGGTTCCCAGAACAAATTCAAAGCCATTGTCCACGCTGCGGTTAATGCGTGTTAGATAAAGAATATTCGACACCGCACCCTTGCCGTGAACTTCCTCTATATAATGCCAAATGGAATGACCGACAAACACCGCTTCATCGGGTTGCAGCTTGCTTAGTTTTTTGTATCGCCCGCTCATGATGCCATCGCGCAGGCGGTCTTCCATATCGCTGCTCCAGCTTTCACCGATGTAATTAATCAGCCCTTTGCGGTACCATTCGGGAAGGTTGAGTAACACGGCATTCTGAATCACCTCGGCAAAACCGGTTCCGAGAACCATCTTGTCCACATAAATTTTGGTAATGCCTTCGCGTATTTGCTTGTCGAGGTGGCGATGGTCGCCATTGAAATAGATAAAGATTTTGTTGTCGGGAATTTTGGTGGTGCCGCCTGGATTCTGCCCCTGTTCGTAAATACCGATGTTGGTTTGGTTCAGTTCGTTGATGCTGTTGTAAACAATGATGTCAATCTTTTTCTTGAACCGGAAGTCGAGCAGCTTTGAAATATCATCGGCATTGTCTTCGGCTGTTTTAATCACATATTTCGCTACATCCTGCCCGCCCTGGTAAAAATGAGTAATGAAATTGTCGCTTTCGTAATAGGAGAAAATAAAGTCTTTATACTGTACGCGGTTTTGCCCGAATTTTTCGGTGCCCTGAGAATGTAAGTTCAAAGTCCAAAGACTAAAAATCAAAGCCAATGCGAGGATGCCGGAATTTGACAGAAACCATATCGCAGAGACCCCAACCTCCGGAGGGGAGACATTGCGGGGACTTTGGCTTTTATAGGTTCTGCCTGAGGTTTTCATTTTACAGGTAACGCTACACACACAGCTTTGTTTTTGCATTCATTCTCTCATTCTCCAGTTCTCACATTCTGCTCTTATATTCGCGCCTTCAAACTTAATTAAATTACGCGATGCTGAAGGTTTACAAACTTACTTTTAATCCGTTTTCGGAAAACACATATATCGTTACTGACGAAACGAAAGAGTGCCTGATTATTGACCCGGGATGCTCAAACGAGCGCGAGCGGAATGAGCTGACACGAACCATTTCAGCACACGGACTTAAACCGGTGAAACTGCTGAACACGCATTGCCACATTGACCACTTTCCAGGCAACAAATTTGTGTGCGATACTTATAATTTACTTCCCGAGTTCCATAAAATAGAATTAGAAGTAATGTATGGCGCGCTGAGCTATCAGAGTTTTTTCGGGTTTAACTGCGAGGCTTCGCCCGAACCGAAAAATTTTCTGGAAGAAGGCGATGAGGTAAAATCCGGCAACACGGTTTTGAAAGTTCTTTTCACTCCCGGTCATTCACCGGGCAGTTTGTCGTTTTACAGCGAAGCGCAAAAAGTGATTTTCTGTGGCGATGTTCTTTTCCGGGGAAGCGTGGGGCGGTTTGATATTCCCGGTGCTGATGGAAACGTTTTATTCGAAACACTTACGAACAAAATGATGATCCTACCCGATGAGGTAAAAGTTTACTCCGGTCACGGACCGGAAAGTACCATTGGGGCAGAACGGAAGACCAACCCCTTCCTACAAAAGCAATATTTCTTTCAGGCTTAAACTAATTACTTATTTATTTGTTTCTTGTACCCATGAAACAACTAGTACTGATACTTCTTACTTGCAGTTTTGTTTATTCTAAATCTCAGGTATACACCGTAGGAACCCAAACCCTTGCTTGGGCCGACCCTGCGCGCAGCAACCGTTCTGTAGGAATTGAATTCCGATATCCGGGGACCAATTCGGTTGTTGCTGCCGGTCAGTTTCCGTTTGTAATTTTTGCACACGGTTTTCAGATGGACCAGGTGCCGTATTATCCGTATGCCGATTCGCTGGCAAAGCAAGGTTACATTGTGGGTTTGCTGACGACCGAAACCAGCCTTTCGCCCAGCCACGCCAACTTTGCGCAGGATTTGATTTTTGCTTACAACAAACTTATCTCGGAAAGCAATTCAAACACCGGTTCGCCATTTTACCAGAAAGTAATTCCGAAAGGTGCTCTGGGAGGCCACTCAATGGGCGGAGGAAGCACAGTTCTTTCTGCTCAGTATAGCAACCCGGCTTCCTGCTATTTTACTTTTGCCGCTGCCGTTACGAACCCCTCATCGGTTGCTGCAGCAACTTCCATGATAAAACCTTACTTAGCTTTTGCCGGCAGTCGCGACTGCATTGCACCACTTGCCACTCATCAAAAACCGATGTATGATTCGTGCGGCTCATCCTGCAAGTTTTTAATCAACATCACCGATGCACTTCACTGTCAGTTCGGCAACGGAAACTTCCAGTGCAATTTCGGAGAGGGATTTTCAGGTTGCGCTTCGTCACCGCTTAGCCGCACCGCCCAAATCAATAAAACACTTTTGTTCCTTGTTCCCTTTCTTAATTATTACCTCAAAGGTGATTGCACCGCCTGGTTGCTTTTCGAAAACCGATGGTTGGCAAATACCGATGCACAATTCCGCAGCTGCACCAACACCGTTCCTGTAAATCCGTCAATTACCGGCAATAACTATTTCTGCACCGGAAGCAGCACAACACTTTCTGCCCATCCGCCCGGTTTTAATTATTTGTGGAACGATAATTCAACCGGTGACAGTTTGAGTGTTACCGCAGGCGGAAATTATTCGGTAACTATTGGCAACGGAGTTTGCTCACTGCCACCGGTTTCGGTCAGTGTATCGGAAAATTTTCCTCCGGCAACTCCGTCAGCTATTACAGCCAGAGATACGGTTTGCTCAGGTATTGCCAACATCGCCATTTCGGTAAGTAACGATACGAATGTTAGCGGATATAACTGGACTTTACCTGCCGTCTGGAGTATTACATCGGGCAGCGGCACAAACGCTATCGAAGCAATATCGGATGTAAACGGAGGAACCATTTCAGTAACCGCGCAGAATGATTGCGGAGTTTCGTTACCGGTTCAAAAAACCATTACGGTGATTCCTTCCAATCTTGGAACAGCAGGAGCGATAACCGGTGATACGCTGCTTTGCGAGGGTGAAACAGTTTTGTATTCCATTGCACCGGTAATCGGTGCCGACTCGTACGTTTGGTCATATCCTTCGGGCTGGCTGGTTATTAGCGGGGCAGAGAATGATTCGGTTACCTTTCTTGTTTCTGCGAACACAGGCGCTGTGAATGTGCAGGCACAAAATTCGTGCGGACAAGGAGTGCCTTCAGTTTTGAATGTAACGGTAGTGGATACACCAGATGTAATTATTTCGGTTCAGGGCAACCAGCTTGTTTCAGCAACCAGCGGCAGCAG
This sequence comes from uncultured Chitinophaga sp., assembly GCA_964631835.1. Taxonomy (GTDB): domain Bacteria; phylum Bacteroidota; class Bacteroidia; order Chitinophagales; family LD1; genus Bog-950. Next base: position 35,991 of record CAZWAD010000013.1, on the reverse strand, counting down.
CTACCAATGGTATTTAAACGGAGTTGCCATCAACGGTGAAATCAACTCAACTATCACACCGGTTCAGTCGGGAAATTATTCTTTATTGGTAATAAGTGCAGATGGCTGCACGGGAGTTTCTGCAGCTTATAATTTTATTTACAGTACAGTGAATGAACCGGTGGGAGGAGAATGTGTTGTTTTTCCGAATCCAAATACGGAAGGCAGATGGCAGGTTTTGTTGCCCGGTAATCTTATAAACCGAGTGTTGCAGGTTACTGATGCCTGCGGCAGGATTGTTTTCGAATCAGAAATAAAGAGTGAAAAAGCTGAAGTTGAGGTTCCTCAGTTCGCCAAAGGAATTTATTGGATGATTGTAAGTAGTGCGGGCAGTTTGTATCATAGGAAGTTGCTATTGTGGTGACCAATTCTGGCGCTCATAAAAAAGCCCCGAAAAGAATTTCGGGGCTTTTTATTTAATCTTCTGAACTTTATTTCGGCTCTACCGGTTCCAGCTTGTTTTCTTTCACGGGTTTTTTAGGTTCGGTATCAACCGGTTCCGGTTGCTTTTCGTCTTTCACTTTCTTCTTTTTCGGGGCATCAGGCACCAGCGAAATTCCGGTATTGTTTTGTCCTGATTTCTTGCCTCCGGCCAGGAAATCAAACAACAGCGTAAAGCGAAGCGTATTATCCAGCGGGTTGCGCTGTATAGTAGTTGGTATTAAGTAAGAGAAGTTCAACCCGGCAACGCTGTACTTAACGGTTAAACCCGCAGTAAGAAACTGGCGGTTGCCTTTGAGCGGGTGCTCGTAAAAATATCCGAAGCGAACACCAAACTGCTTGTTGTACATGTACTCTGCACCAATGCCCCAGGTTACTTCATTGAATTCTTCCCTGCTGCCGCCCGGTGCATCGCCAAACGAAGTGAACATACCGGTAATGCTTGATTTTTGCTTCCAGGAGCGGGTAGAATCTGTAGGGTCGGGTGTAGGGACCAGCAGTTTGTTTACATCTAAATAAACCCCTATGGCGCTGTGTTTATCAATATTAAAAGTATAACCCACACCAAGACCCAGGTTGGTAGGAATAAAGTCGCGGTTCACATTATCGGTGTAAGAAATCTTACTGCCGATGTTGGAAATGTTAAGCCCCACAGATAGTTCGTGCTCGAGTTTGTGCGCTTCGTTTTTATTAAATTTTTTCATGAAGAAAGCAGAAATATCACCCGCACCGGCTAAACCGGGTTTCACCAGATTTCCATCTACACTTTGCCCGCCTGCCAGATTGGAGTAAATAAAGCGAAGCGAAGCGGCTACTGAAAAATAAGGTCCCAGCCTGCGCGCATAGTGCCCGTCAATGGCAAATTCATTGGGGCGGAACTGCCCGGTTTCGGAGCCGTTGAAATCGGTGAAAGTGATATTACCCAGCGAAAAGTAGCGAACGGAAAGAGCAACGGTTTGTTGTTTTTTTACTTTGTAGTACCCATTTAAACTTGCCAGGTAAATATCGTTTACCAGCGCCTTAAGCCAGGGGCTGAAGCTGACGGAGAAACCAAAATCTTTATCAATAAAAGCGAGTTTGGAGGGGTTAGTATAAAGCCCGTTAACATCGGGGTTCAGGTAATCGTTAGGCCCATCGCCATTGCCGTAAACCGGTGCGGCAATTCCAACATCGCCCATGCCGCCTGCGCGGGCATCGGGGTTAATGCGAAGAAAAGGAACTGCGGTAGTTACCGTGTTGATTCTTCCGGCACCGGTATTAATGGTTTGAGCCTGGGCAAATGCAACCGCCAGAACCGAAAAACTTAAAAAAGCAAAGGCGCTTTTGGCACGCAACAAATAATTCATGTTTTAAAATTAGTGAATTAAAATGAGAGGTAAACCTGTTGCGATATGTGGATTGTTTTAAAAATGGACGCCAAAAGTAATCTTTTTAGTGAATAAAGCATGTTGGTGTTTGGCTTTCTTTCTTACGGAGAAGTTTAACTCAAGTTACAGATTGTATTAAATACAAGTTCCTTCGTTTTGCAAAGCCAAAACTCAGGATGACAATATCTTACCTCAGCAACACCAATTTCTCAAATTTATGAGCCGAGTTGCCGTTGCTGTCGCGCACATTCACTTTGTACACATACACTCCCTTGCCAATGGGGTCGCCATAATCATCTAACCCGTTCCAGGCAATATCGTCCACCCGGTAGCCTTCGCTGTGAACCTGCTCTACAATACTCTTCACTAATTTTCCGCTCACGGTGTAAATCTGAACGCTCACATTCAAATCATCGCAGGGGCGGTTGTGCTCGAACATGAATTGTGTATGTGTGGTAAAAGGATTCGGGTAGTTGTAAACATGGCTTAGCGCCAGCTTGGCATTAGAAGCAACCACAAACTCCATGTAGTCTTCCGATGAGTTGTTGTGAATGTCCCAGGCTTTCAATTTAAGCGTATGCCTGCCTATGGTTAGTTTCGAAAACGGGTATTTTATTTCGCCTTTCCGGAAATTATCGAGCTCGCTTTCGTAGTAGTCGTTCAGCACTACTTTGTTTTGGGTGTTATCATCGAGAATGGCGGTGAGGTCGTGGCCTATTCCGTTGCCTACGGTATTGATGCCGCTTTCATCTGAAAGTTTTACCAGCAGCATGGGGTCGGTGCCGGTAGTTCCACCGAAAACAAATTTCTCATCGTTCATATACGAATCCATTTGAGGGCCGGCATTATCAACAGAAAATGAATCTGCCGAGCCGCCAATAACTATGTTGTTGGTGTAACCGTGTGCGTCAATATAATTGCCGTTGTCGGCATAGTAACTTATTCTCCCGTTGCCGAACTGGTAGTTAATATCTTTGGGAACAATAAATGAAAAACTGAAATCGCCATTGGTTACGCTTGCCTTGCCTTTAAAAAGGGTGTTTTTATACATCTGAAAATTAATGATGCTCGGGGCATCGTTGCCTATGGTTTGAAGGGTTGAGATTTTATCGAACACCAAGGGGTAAACAACTCCGTTGAAAGAGGTCAGCTTGTTACCGTTATCGTCATGCACTTCGCCTTTGATAGTCACTTCCGATAAAGCCTTCAGCGTATCATGCGGAAGCGAAACCGGTTTGTTATTTACCTCGGTAGTTACCACATCGTAACGCGGATAGTTAAGCGTAAGGGCAGGGTCGCCAATGAGCATAAACTTGCGGGTGTTGCCGTTGTCGTATAAACCGATAATGTCATTTTTCGCCTGCATGATTACTTCGCCAAGTGTAGGAAACCGCCCCTCATAACTGCTCATCAGATTATTGAAAGTGGCATCATTGATTTGTTGGTTGGCATATTGGTAAACTAATCGAACAGTCGTTACCGAAGCAATTCCGCCTCCGTTGGCATTCATAATCAGCCATTCACCGGCAGAGCGGGTGGGAATATCGAAGCGGCTGAAATCGCAGGTGGCGGTAATAAACAGCGGAAGCTTTTCGCGGTTATTGAGCGGCACAATATCCGCCATGTTGAAAATGCGCTCGTGCGCCCAGTTGGTTTCACCGCCATGCCCCACGTAGTTTACAATCAGTGCACCAGCATTGATTCTGTTAAGTATGGAGGTGTTAACTTCAGGATACCGGTCACCGGCAGGGGTTGGAACCTGTTTGAAAGCATCGAGATAAATTTTTTCGTAGTTGTAAGCAGGGTTTGCAGCGCGGGTATTATCAGCCAGTGTATTTGAATAATTTTCGAAAACCGTACCGCCTTCATCCAAATCATCGCCAATGAAAGTAATTACATTCCTCCAACTGTTATTCGAGGTAATCTGTATGCAAGAGGCATCCTGCTGCGGGCGTTTGTAGTTTTTTATTTTGTTCACCACCGCCCAGGCATCGCTTTCGCTGCCTACCGGCAAGCGGCCCACACCTACATCAAGCATCTGGGTGCCGGCAGCAATGTTGCCGCCTTCATTGGCATCAAGCAATCCGAAGAAATCATCGGAAGTAAAAGTGCTTGTCGGTGAATCAGACTCGTTGCTTTGGTAGGTAGAAATGTAATTGTTGTTGTTGGCAATGCGGTTTTTCGGGTCGTAAGTTCCATCGCCCATTAGCAAAAGATAGCGCGGTATTAAAGCCGTATCTCCACCTGCCCGGTCGTAAAACATTTTTACAAAATCGCGGATGGCAGAAATGTCGGGCTTGCCGCAGCCAAATTCATTGTATATTTCATCCACGTCAACCACGCTCACCGAAATATTATCAAGCGTACGGTGAAAATTCGCCAGTTCATTCGATGCTCCTTTAAAATCTGCATGGGTTATAATCAGCATATCGGGCTGGCCTAAGGCATGGAGGTTTTGATTTTCGACTTTGCCAATGTATTCAGGTGAACCAAACGAAGCATTGCTGTTAAACGCAATAAACTCTTTCAGAATATCTGTGGCGGTTGTAAACGAAAACTGCGAGCCGTTCAGGGTTCCCTGCATTTCCTGAATGTCGGCTATGTTGGTTACATCCCAGACTTTGGTTGAAGAGGAAGAGTTGTTCAATTGAAAATTAGAAACACTTCCCATTCCTGCCGAAGCAATACTTCTGAAAGTCATGGCATTTCCGGTGAAAGAAAGCCCTCGTTTAAGATTCATTTCAAACCAGTCAATGTAAGAAGCCGCAGTACCGGAAGGGTCGGAGTTAGGATTGAAAGTGTATGTGACATTGATTTGGTCGCCATTAGCTGAGTAGCTTGCAGAAATCTGGCTCGAAAGTGAAGCCTGCGGATATGAACTTATTGGAATCCCGTTGATAGGATGGGTGATGAAAGAGGCTTGCTGATTTATCCCGACTACTGTATTTGATCCGTTACTGGTATTAGCCGAGACTCTGGAAGTAAACTTCACCGGAACCGAAGTGATGAGGTTGGGAAAATTAAATGAGAAAGTTTTTGTGTTGTTGAAACTAGTCATTTTATCGCCCAGCCAGCGTTTTCCGCTGGCAAGGAGGTTGTATTCTTCGCTTTCGCGGAAAACACGCTCATCAAAATCGGTAATCGTTTTATTGGGGCTTCCTGCCGATGGAGCTTGCGAAACTCTTTTTCCGGTGCCGGCATCTGTGGTCAGGAAATAAAAAGTTTTGTCGGTGTAAAGATTTTTTTCGTGAGTAAAACTTTGCGTAGAAGAATTATAATTCCAGGCATCGGGCATTTGTCCGTAAAACAAAAGATAATCACCATCATCTAATTTATTGTTCCCGTTGTTGTCAACAATCATCGTGGGGTTTTCAATCAAGTCATCGGGACGTGAAACAGAATTTTGCTCGGGAATCATTCCTCCGCCATTTCCAAAAATGGCAAGTGTGCTGAAGCTAAACCCTGCCGGGTCAATCTTAAGGGTGTTTTTTATAAAACTGAAATCAATCTTGTAGATGCCGTCAGCAGTTACGGCAATCTTGTAAAAACTTCCCCAAGCCAATGCAGAGTTAGAAGCATAAGCAGCAGCCGAGCGGGCATGTATTCCCGGTGTAACATTTAAGCGCAAAGTGAATGATTCCAGCTTTTCAACAGTACCGGTTGCCGCATTTTTACGAAAGGGAAGAATAGAAATAGCTGTCCGAGGCTGTTTGCGGTAAAAGACCATTTCGGATTTAGGCTCAATATCACCACTGATATACGACAGGCTTCCGGCATCAACATTTACCGCAGAATAAGTTGCATTGACAATCTGAACGGTAACATTTCCTGAAAATTGAACGGGAATTATTTCGTTATAAACGGGAAGCAGGTTGAACTGCTCTGCATGTTTTGCATTTTCAAAAGTGGGCTGCGTAATCGGTTTTGGGTCAAGTATGGAAAAGGTTTTTGGTGTTTGCTTCCACACAATTTTTCGTTGAAAATCCTCTGCCTTTGCAAGAAACGGCAGAATAAAAATAAACAGTGCTGAAAGCCGGAATATTGAAATTCTACTCATAAAAAGTGGATATACCGAAGCAGTCATTATTTTTACGCTTTTTGAAAAACCGCGCAATAAAACGCGCTTTGTTGAGTTTTATTTTATCAACCCGTAATATTTTGCAAAGTAAACACAAATATCTCTCCCTTTTTTTATTGTTGAATATATGTTCTGCAGGCTTCGGTCAGGATGTAGAAATGTCGCAATATTTTTCAGCACCCCTTCAGCTTAATCCCGCCCTGGCAGGAATTTCATACGGTCCCCGAGCTACTTTAAATTACCGCAACCAGTGGAGCGGATTGGGTGACGGATTTAACGGAGGTTATACCACGTACATGGCCGGGTTCGATATGCATATTGATAAAATCAGGGCGGGCATAGGAGCCCTTTTTGTTGGCGATCAGATCATGAATAATCTGTACGCCAGCTACAAAGTGAGCCTGATGTACTCTCAGCAAATAAAGTTCAACCGAAAAATGGCGATGAAAATCGGCATTTCGGGCACCTATGTTCACGCGCGCATTAAATGGAATGAACTGCTGTGGAGTGATATGATTGACCCTTACACCGGTTTCTATAACAACATCAATGTAAGGAACCCTACCAGCCAACCTACTCCCGGAGTAACAGCCACTCATGCAGGTGAAGTAGGTGCCGGGCTTTTGTTTTTTACGGAGAAACTTTACGTGGGTTTTGCCGTAAATAATTTATTAATGCACAACGAATCATTCAGCGATTTGAATGAGGCGCGGGTGCCGGTTCGGTTTGCGGTGCATTTTGGGGGAATTTTCAATGTTAAACATAAGAAAGATACGCGGTACAATATTTGGGTATCTCCAAACGTTTTATTCGTGAATCAGGGAAGGGCTTTTCAGGCGCAAGCCTCGTTTTTAACAGGAATCAGTTTTATGTATTTCGGTTTGGGGTACAGGAATGCAATATGGAATTCGGATGCGGTAATTGGTTACCTCGGATTTAAAAAAGGCAAATTCAGAGTGGGTTATAGTTATGATTACACCATTTCGCGACTGGCAAACAAAACCGGGGGAACCCACGAACTTTCATTTACGTTTAACTGGACGGGCGATGACAACTCGCTCAACCCGAAAAAGATGAAAGCCTATGTTTCCTGTCCTGATATTTTGAAATTCTGATAGAGTAATGTTAACGAACAGCATAAATTTTTACGGCCATTTTTTTGAACTTTGATATTAAATTCTACTTTAGCAACCTTTTAAAACAACCCTTTAAAAACTAAACTTAAATTACCAATGAAGTTAAGCAAGTTATATCCGCTTCTCGCACTCCCGCTCGTCATCGGGATTTCTTCATGCGAAAAGGAAAAATCATCTGTCACCGGATGGAACTACAATGACTCCAAGAACGGAGGCTTTGAAGTAACACAATACCAGGGCCAGGAAACAGGTCCGGGATTAGTTCCCATTCAGGGCGGCACTTTCATGATGGGCAATACCGAGCAGGATGTGATGTATGAGTACCATAACGTTCCGCGCAGAGTAACTGCCAGTTCATTTTATATGGACGAAACTGAAATTGCAAACGTTCATTATCGGGAGTACATCTACTGGATGAACCGTGTGTTCGGAACCGACTTTCCGGATGTAGTAAGAAGAGCGCTTCCCGATACTTTGGTTTGGAGAGACGAGCTGGCTTACAATGAGCCTTACGTTGAGTATTATTTCCGTCACCCCGCTTATGATTTCTATCCGGTGGTGGGGGTAAACTGGCTTCAGGCAACAGATTTTGCTGCCTGGCGTACTGACCGGGTGAACGAAAGAATCCTAATCAATAAAGGAGTTTTAGCTGAAAACCCTTCACAGGTCGGAAGCGACAACTTTAATACCGATGCTTATCTCGTTGGTCAGTACGAAGGCGCTGCCGGTAAAAGACCTATGAAGGATTTGAATCCTACCGGTACAGGAACACGTCACGTGCGTTTGGAAGATGGAATTATGCTTCCGAAATATCGTCTGCCAACCGAAGCTGAATGGGAATATGCGGCTCTTGGCTTGATTGGAAATCAGCCCATGACATCTGAAGAAAGAATTACAGACAGAAGAATTTATCCATGGAACGGAACCTCAACCCGCTATCCTAAATCAGGAATGTGGCAAGGCGAGTTTCTCGCTAACTTCAAAAGAGGCCGCGGAGATAACATGGGTATTGCAGGAAAGTTAAATGACAATGCAGACGTAACCGCACCGGTTAAATCATATATGCCGAATGACTTTGGCTTGTATAACATGGCTGGAAACGTAAACGAATGGGTGATGGATGTTTACCGTCCTATGACTACCATTGATGGCAATGATTTCAGAACCTTCCGGGGCAACCAGTATAAAACAAAAGTGCTGGATGCGGATGGAGTACCTGTTGAAAAAGACAGTCTTGGCAGAGTGGTATTGCGCGATGTAACTCAGGAAGAAAGTGCAGGTCGCAGAAACTACCGCAGAGGTGAAGTGAGAAACTTTTTAGATGGTGATGAAGTTTCAAACGTTGATTATAAATTCGGAATGTCTTCGTTGATTGATGACAATATCCGGGTTTACAAAGGAGGAAGCTGGAAAGACAGGGCATATTTCCTTTCGCCCGGAACCAGAAGATATTTAGACCAGACTTTGGCAACTGATGATATTGGTTTCCGTTGCGCTATGGACCGCGTAGGTTCGCCTTCGGGTAATTATATGAAAGGCGGAAAGGGCGGAAATAACTTCCCAGGTGAAAAGGGAAAAAGAAAAATGAAAGGATAATAAACCGTTAGCTACCTAATAAAAAAGCCTTCCTGAGAAATCACGGAGGCTTTTTTATTTTCAGTTTATGCAAATTGAAAATTTATATCAGGCGTATCTTTCATCTACTGGCGTTATCACCGATACAAGAAACATTACTTCCGGAAACATTTTTTTTGCGCTTAAAGGAGGAAATTTTAATGGCAACCAATTTGCCGAAGAGGCGTTTAATAAAGGAGCCGGCTATGCAGTTGTTGATGAAATCAGCAAACCGGAATGGAAAGAAAAATTTGACGGAAAACTTATCGTAGTTGGTAATGTTTTGCAAACGCTTCAGCAACTGGCGGCATATCATCGCAGCAAATTGAAATGCCCCGTGCTTGCCATCACCGGTTCAAATGGAAAAACCACAACTAAAGAATTAATCGCTGTCGTACTTTCCAAAAAGTACAAAACGTATTTCACCCACGGAAACCTCAACAATCATATTGGCATTCCGCTTACTCTTCTCTCTATAAAAACCGATGCAGAATTTGCTGTAATAGAAATGGGCGCCAACCACCAGGGAGAAATTGCTTCTTACTGCGAATATGTAAAGCCCGATTACGGATTAATTACCAATGTAGGATTGGCTCACACCGAAGGTTTTGGCGGGTTTGATGGTGTGGTGAAAGGGAAAACAGAATTGTATCGCCATTTAGCACAACACAATAGGAAAGTTTTCATAAACGGACACAATGAAATATTAATGCTTACTTGTGCTGTTATTGCATCCAAGTATGGACATAACACAAAGGCTATAATTTACGGCAACTTACCAAATGTGTACTGTAGTGGCAAGATTAATAGCAGTATGGAATTTTTATCTATTGAAACGGAAGGAGTCAAGATTCAAACCAACCTTATTGGCGATTACAACTTTGAAAATGTAATGAGTGCCGTTTGTGTCGGAAAATATTTCGGAGTTGAAATGAATCAGATAAAGGAAGCTATTGAAAACTACTTTCCTTCTAACAACCGCTCACAAAAAATCACTTATGGAAGCAACACCATTATCCTGGATGCTTACAATGCCAACCCATCGAGCATGTCCGAGGCACTGAAGAATTTTGAAAGAGCCGACAAACCCAACAAAATTGTGATTCTGGGGGAAATGATGGAACTGGGTAACAGTTCTAAAGCTGAGCATGAAAAAATTCTTTCAGCAGTTAGCGGTAAAGACTGGGAGGCGGTGAAAAAAATTTTTGTGGGTACCGGCTTTGAATTTCTGAAAGGTAACACAGCCGTTCAATGGTTTGAAAAAACTGAGGAAGCGAAAAAATGGTTTCAACAGCAACACTTCCAAAACTGCTATATCCTTATAAAGGGTTCGCGCAAAAATGAACTGGAAAAAATACTGGCTGACTAAACCAGCTTGGTATAAGCCCGCATCCACCGGTCGGGCAGTTCCTGGTCGCAGGCTAAATCATAGTCGCGCATGGAGCAGGGCACAAGCTGGTGGCGGCTGAATTTTTCTTTATCGCCATACGGCAACTCCATCCACCAGCGCTCGGTTTTTTTGCTTTTCCAGAAAATGAGGTCATGGTTGGTGCTCTCTAAATGAACCGTAAATTTCAAATGCTCCTCAATAACAATCGGGTAATCGCCTACGCGCGAATAGTATCCTTCCAAAAAATACCAAATCATTTGAGCAGCTAACTGAGTGGTTTGCCGGTGGTTGTCATAATCCGGATTCACCTCGTAAATGCCGAGCGAAGTAAGTTTATCGCTGAGGCCTGCATAGCGGGTTATCTGGCACAGTTCTTCACCAGTAAAACCATTAGGCGAAGGCTGTGCATGTGCCGGTGCATCGGCCTGGCGCACGGCTGAAATGTCAATGCTCAGCATGTCGGCATCGCGCAGTATGGGTTCTACTTCTTCGAGGTTGGCTCGTATTAACCCTAACCGGTGGCAGTCGAAATTCAGTGCCTCCAGGGTTTCCACAGCCTTTGAATCATTCAGGTAGGTCTGGTAACCGAGATGCGAATAGTTGAAAAGGAAATTTGGCGATTGGGTGAAAATATTCAACACGAAATTTGTTGAGTCAATATGTTCAAATGCTTTGCCGGGTTCCTTGCCTTCAGGGTTTTCAAACATGTCAATCTTTTCGTCAACGTTCACCATGTTGATGAGCGTTTGAAGGTTTTTATAGCCGAGGTATTGCCCGAAGGTAAGGTCATGACTGCCGCCAATGATAATCGGGAAAACCTTGTGAGTAATCAATTCTAAAACTACCGAAGCTATGGCGAAATAGGTATCGCGAACGGTTTCGCCCGGTTTAATGTTTCCCAAATCAATCACATGAAACTCTCTTTCAACCGGTGGCAGAAACAGCTTGTAAAATTCCTTGCGGATTGAGTCGGGTGCTTTTGCCGAACCGGTATTACCGGTGTTGCTTCTGTCGTCAGGCACACCCAGAATGGCAATATCATACCAGCCCAATTCCGGTTCCTTTCCGTCATAAACTTTAATGTAATTGCCTATTTGCCCGGGGTGAAGTTCAGCGCCATCGAGCAGGTTGTCTTTGTCGAGAGGTTCGAGGAATTCGTATATCATGCGATGAAAATAACCGGTTCACGGTTTACGCTTCGCAGTTTAATGAAATATAAATAAACAAGAGCGGTGTGGAGTGACTGAAAAAGCGGTTACTTATGCGGGGGGTGGGGGTGCCAGCCAAAAAGAAAAAGGAGAATAGCAAAACCAACCACATAGGCTATTGGCACATGCCAGCCGTTTTTGAGCCAGCCGCTTACGCTTTTTACCTCCGGAAACAAAGTGGACATAGCCACACCGGCACTGGAGCCGAACCACATCATGCTTCCTCCGTAACCCACCGTGTATGCCAGTACACCCCAGTCGTATCCGCCTTGTGTAAGCGCCAGTTTGGTCAGCGGAATATTATCAAACACTGCTGAAACAAAACCTAATCCCAAAGCGGTTTGCCAGCTTGCAGCCGGTAGCTGCTCCACCGGCATCATAGAGGCACAAAGCACCAGGGCTAAAAGAAAAACTGAACCGGGCAGGGCAAGTTTGGCTTCGTGCCATTCGCCTTTAATAATAAGCGAACCGGCAATAATTGCCGCCCAAACACCCAATGCCGGAAACTCCAGCAAAATGTTAGTGGCAACCGCACCGGCCAATATCATTCCGCAAACGGTTATTCTTCGCCAACTAATGTGCGCACCGGCAATTTCATCTTTGAGTACCGGCTGATACCGGTGCTGCTGCAGCGATGCAATTATTCCGAAAACAAAAAGGGCAGGCAGGGCTGCCGAATAAGCATGCAACACATCAGCGGCTGCTATTCCGTCAATCCACATCATGGTAGTAGTGGTATCGCCCAGTACACTGCCGCTGCCTCCCGCATTGCTTGCCGCAACGATAGCCGCCAGGTAACCCAAATGAACTTTCTTCTTAAAAATAACATGAGCCACACCCCCGCCAATCATAGCCGCGGCTATATTGTCGAGCAGCGATGAAAGAAAGAACACAAGTATCAGCAGTAAAAAGCCGCCCTTCCAGTCATCGGGCAAAAAATGGGGCAGCTTAGCCGGTATGCCCGAGTGTTCAAAATGTTTCGCGAGGATGGCAAAACCCACCAGCAAGCCGAAAAGATTTACAAGGTCGTGCCACTCATGCTGCAGGTGAGGTTCAAGCTGAAAACCGGTGAAGAGAAATTTATAAAGCAGCACCGAAGCAAGTCCTGCCAGGGCTACCTGTAATGTTTTATGATGGAAAACAGCAACGCCCAAAAGGGTTAAGCCGAAAAGGATAAACTCAAAATCAATTCCCAAAATGTTAACCGGTTGAAATATTTGCACGGGGTGAAAATAAAAGAAGCCATGTAATGATGTATGAATGGATACATGAAGAAGAACGGTGATGCGGAGCAAAGTATTGTTGAATGCCGAATGTTGTATTCTTCAAAAACAGGATTACTACACACTGCCGCTTTCCGAAAAAAAATACCGTTTCCTGATTTTTAGCTTATAAGCTAAATGAAGCCATGTTTCATTGGTTTTACCTACCTTCACATAAAATTTATAGCCTATGAGCGAAGAAAAAGAGGCGGCTTACCAAACCGAAATAGCCCGCCTGAACCAGATTATTACCGTTTTACTTGAGCAGAATGGTCAACTAAAGGCTGATATATCCAATGTAAAAACATGGATTGCGGAAAATAATATTACTATGCCCAATGTAAAAATATGGAATGGGCTTAGTATAAATACTAAGTCCGATGACAAAACCGGTGTTGGGTTTAGTGAAGCTACATTGTCCAAAGACAAAATCGGAAATGGATATAACATAAATACTAAGTCCATTGACGAAACAGAAATTGGACTTAGTAAAACTACAATGTCCATATCAGAAATATACATAGGGCAAAACAAAAATACAATGTCCAATGACAAAACCCTGGTGGGGCAACCCAAAGTTGCGAAGCAGCTTCCCGATATATTGTCCACAGACGGAATGACAATTTCGCGGATTGCAGGAAAGATGCATCAAAATGGAGTGCGCTACATGAGCTATGCCGCCAGAGTTAATGTGGCAAAGCTTCTTGTTCACTTCTATAACAAGAACAGCAGCCGTTATTCGGAACTCCGCAAGCTCACCGGTTATTCGCAGGGGGGTATTTCTAAGTTTATGACTGCGCTGCGCAAAAGAGGATTGATTGAAAATACCGGCTGGCAGAAGTATGCACCAACGGCAAAAGCACTTGAAATAATGCGGAAAGCGCTGGAGTAAAAACCAGGCGCTGATGTCAAGATACCATTGGAAGGGATTTTCCCCGCTTAGGCAGGTTTACTGCTAATCACTAATCACAAAAGTTCGCTCACAATCTTATCTACGCTCAAGCCCTCGGCTTCGGCTTTGTAGTTTTTGAAAACCCGGTGGCGGAGAACCGGCAGGGCAATAGCCTGCACATCTTCAATATCGGGCGAGTATTTGCCGCGTGTAGCAGCGTGGCACTTGGCGCCCAGCACCAAGTACTGCGAAGCGCGGGGACCGGCACCCCAACTTACATAATTATTTATGGAAGAAGGCGAACCGGTGAGGTTGGGGCGGGTATTGTTTACCAGCTTAACAGCATACTGCAAAACATTATCGGCAATGGGTATCTTGCGAATCAATTGCTGGAAGTAGAGAATTTCCTGAGCGCTCATCTTCTTGCTTACTTCGGCTTTCGTTCCGGCAGTGGTTTGTTTAACCACTTGTATTTCTTCCTCGTAGCTCGGGTAATCGAGGTTGATGGAAAACATAAAGCGGTCGAGCTGGGCTTCGGGCAGGGGGTAGGTTCCCTCCTGCTCAATGGGGTTTTGCGTAGCCAGAACAAAGAAAGGCAGGTCGAGTTTGTGGCGCTGACCGGCAACTGTTACGCTGCGCTCCTGCATGGCTTCGAGCAGTGCTGATTGGGTTTTGGGCGGAGTGCGGTTTATTTCATCGGCAAGGATAATGTTGGCAAACACCGGTCCGCGGTTGAACCGGAAGTGGCGGTTTTCATCCAGAATTTCCGAGCCGATAATATCGCTTGGCATCAGGTCGGGAGTAAACTGAATTCGGTTGAACGACAGGTCGAGCACATCGGCAATGGTGTGCACCATCAGCGTTTTAGCCAGCCCGGGAACGCCAATCAACAGGCTGTGACCATCACAGAAAACAGAAACAAGGATGTTCTTGATTACTTCATCCTGCCCCACAATTACTTTTCCCACCTCGGCTTTAAGGTCTTTATATTTTTTAGCGAAAGCGTCTAATGCTTCTACATCTGAATTATACATCGTTAATTGTTATTGGTTAATCGGAAAGACAAAGAAAGAAATTTCACCGGCAGTTTGTATCGCAACCTTTGACACCTTAATACTTTCGCACCTGAACACACTAATTAACCAGCCACTTATCCATTTGCTCACAGTCCTTCATCGAATCGTCAATGCGTACATAGTTTTTACCCACATGAAGCCTGAGCCATTGTTCCAGGATTTTCTGTTGCTTTTCGGCTTTGGCTGCCGTCTGAATTTTGGCATAGTCCTGTTCCAGGCTGGCTTTGTGCGGCTTGGTTTCACTCTTCAGCCAGATGATGCGGAAACCTTTTTTGTCCTCACCGGTTCGGTCCTGAACGGCATAAGGCAGCACATCTGAATACTCTCCGACTTTCATCCGGTCAATCGAAAAGATAAGGGTTCCGTCAATATCGGCTTTTTCAAAAAAAGAAGTTCCGGTTTTGGCATTGGTCATCATGCCGCCAATGCTTTTCGACTGCTCATTTTCGGAAAAAGCGCTCACCGCTTCGCGCCACGAAAGCGAATCAACGCGCAGTTGGTGAAGGATACTGTCCATCTTCTCGCTTACTTTGGTTAAATCGGAGCGGGTGATTTGTGGCTTAATAAGGATATGGCGCACCTTACGTTTGCTGCCAAGTATTTCGTCTACCACAGCTATATGATAGCCGAAAGGGGTTTCAAACACATCGCTCACCTCGCCTTCTTTCAGGCGGAAAACTACTCCCTCAAACTCCGAAACCATTTCACCGCGGCTTACCATACCCAGGCTACCGCCATCGCGCTTGGAGCCTTCATCCTCGGTATTAATCATGGCTTCCACTGAAAATTCACCGCCTTTGACAATTTTATTGCGGATAGCTTTTATTTTACTAAGCGCATACTCTTTCGCTATATCGCTCACTTTGGGAAACATTGCTAACTCACCTAGCTCAAGCTCTGAGTTGAAATAGGGAACACTATCTTTGGGAATGCGGTCGAAAAACTCTTTCACCTCAGCCGGTGAAACCTTTAGGCCGGAAAAAACTTTGCCTTTCATTTCGTCCGAAATCAGTTGCTTTTCGATGTCTTCTTTAAAGTCGTCTTTCAGCTCAAGGATTGACTTGCCGTAATATTCTTCCAGCTTTTCTTTGGAACCGAAAACAGAAATGAAATAGTTCACCCTTCGGTCGAGTTCGGCATTTATCTTATCGGGAGTTACGGTTACGCTGTCAAGCACGGCCTGCGAAAGAAAAAGTTTATCCAGCAGAAGGTTGTCGAAAATCATACAGCGGGTGTCATCTGGAAGGGGCTGTCCCTGACTTTGTGCCGCCATTTGCTGGTACTGGGCTTCCACATCGCTGTGAAGAATAATGTTATCGCCAACTACTGCTAGCACCTTGTCAACCTGTATAGGTTGTGCGTTCATGAAAAATGCGGTAAGCTGTAAGGCTGCCGGCAGAAAAATTTTTATGTGTTTTAAATTCATTTCAAATTTCTTTGTGTATTAACTTCTGTATTCCGAATTCTGCACTCCTAAACGTTTATTCTTTCTTTTTCTTATCTAAGAATGCAAATAAACCTACTGAAAAACCGATTCGGGTGGTTGGAAGTTGTTTCAGGTAACCCACACCAGTTACATACAATCCGCATTCAAGGGCAAGATGCGGATTAAAAAAATGCGCCATACCCAAAAAGCCGGTAGCACTGTATCCGCTGGTTCCTGACACATTATTTCTCCTTAAAGTAACAGTGGTCAGGTAATTTACGTTGGCGGCAACTAATCCTTTCAGTTGTTTTTTACCGAAATAATACCGTGCTAAAGGACCAACCCCCGAATTGAAGGTAGTGGTGGCGACATATTCCTGCCGGTTAGTATTAAAAGTACGCACGCTGCTTACACCAAAAGAATATCTTGCGCCAATGGCAAACCCTTTTATTACAAACACCCCGAATGCAGGCGAAAGCGAAAGGTTGAACCGGCTTGTTTTATTCTGAAAAGCTGTGCTTATGTCGGCATTGCCTCCAATGAGGTACCTGCCTTTTTCAACCTGAGGATAAGCTGAGGTAAGGAACAAACTTAAAAAGAGTGCGGCTGCTGCTTTCTTCATCGATTATTTCACTAATACTTCAAACGATTTATCCTGGATTCCGTCCTGGTAAATTCTGTCGTATGCTTTTTCAACCAATAACAGCCTGCGCTTTTCAATAATACGTTTCATAATCTGCTCACGGATAAACTCCAGCGGTGAAGGCTCCCCTTTTCTAATGAAATTTGAGATGCGAATAAACCAAAAACCTTCATCGGTTTTAAACTCACGCAAACTCTTAGTGCCGGAGAGTGAATTGATATCATATTCATTGAGCGGAAAGTTTTTCAGAATGTTTGCCTTTTCATACCACATGCCTTCCCCTTTAGTGTAGCTTACTGCAAATTCGCGGCAGTAGCCTTCAGCTTTCAGACTGTCTTCCTGGCTCTTAGGTTTTAAAATCCACTTCCGGGCGTTGTTCAATTCGGGAGCATCTTTTTTCAGTTTGATAAACGAAACCAGATACACATCACTTTCAAGCAGAAAATCGTTCTTCATCTTATCGTGCCATTGCAACATTTCTTCCTCCTTTATAACGGTGTCAAGTTTTTGATTGATGAGCGCTTTTTCATACTCATACAAAAGCAAAGCTTCACGGTAATCTTCAATTTTTTTAGTAATGCCAATGTCGTCTTCGGGGATATTTTCAATGGCTTTCTCCAGTAGAAGCTTTTTGCGCACCCAGCTTTCGGCATAGCTCTTCAATACTTTGATACTATCATCACCGGTTAAGCCCTTAGTAAGGGGTTGTATATCGGACGCATAAAGGTATTGGTCGTTCACCCTTGCTATCACATCTGCACCGGCTGTTTGCCGTTTTTTAAAATAGGAACAGGATGCGAGGATTACACTAAGAGCTATGATGGGAAATTTTTTCAACGAAGTGAATTAAAAGTCCGAAGATAGAATGTTATACGAAGCTGTGACCTCTCGGCAGTTTACGACACACTCAAACTGACAGGAAGAGAGAAAGCCGGTTTACTTCTTAATCAGCGAAGTAAGAACTGCTTCATCAACCGTTACAGGGTATTTGCTACGCAAATCAGCAAGCCACGTTTTTTCCAGATATTCCTGATAATCGGAAACAATGTAGCCCTTAGCTTCTTTCAGGTTTTTCGGCTCGGGACCAACAATCTGCTTAACATACACAAACTGGAAACTGCTGTCGTTCAGTTTCTTCAACGGGCTTACCCCCGGTTTCCATTCAATTTTGTCAACCACATCGTACTGTCCTTTTTCGTATTTACCGCCAATTACTGAAACGCGGGCGCTGGAGCCCTCTTTGTTAAGTTTGGCTTTTACTTCATCTCCTGTTTTTTTCTTTTCTGCCATTTTGCGCGCTTCAAGGCATATTTTTTCTTCACTGCAGTTGTAAATTTCCACATCCGCACGGTTACCCCACATATAGCGCGATTCATTTTTCTTTCTGAATTCTTCCAGCCCAACAGTATCTTTTACTGCTTTTGACCAAACCATTCTGTCCATCAATTCAAACAAAAGAATTCCATCGCGGTATTCCTTAATCAGGTTTCGGAATTCGGGTTTTTTGGTTTCGAGCATACTTTCCTCATACTCTAAGCACTTTGCATTTACAAAACCCTCGTAGTATTCATTCAGCAAAGCGTCTTTTGCCTTATCGCTTCTTCGCTTGGAGTTTTTTTCGATGTAACCGGCAAAGTCGCCAAAAGTGTAGTTAGTTCCGGCAAGGGTAAATAAAGGCACATCAGTAAGGTGAGCTGTATCAGCCCGCCAGTTACCTTTCAGAATGCTGCTATCAACTAATGAGTTAAACCTTGTCCTTGCCTCAGGAAACTGAACAAAGCCGTTCTCTTTTTTTATACGCTCCACAAGCACGTGTTTGGCAACCTGCGAGCGGGCGTCTCTTTCTACCCGTTTTTTAGTGTCCCCTTTGGCTTCAGTAAAAGACGGGATATCACGTTTTTCCAATCGCTTTATGATATGCCAGCCGAACTGAGTCATAATAGGAGCAGTTATGTCGCTATCTTTTTTCAAAGCAAAGGCAGCATCCTCAAACTGGGGAACCATACGTACCTGCGAACCGGAGCCGAACCATTGCAGCTCTCCTCCTTTAATGCGTGTGGCTTTATCTTCAGAGAAATCTTTCACTGCATCTTCGAAAGTCATTTTGCCTGAAATGATAAGAGCATAAATTGAATCTATTTTCTTTTTGGCCGAATCCTGCTGTTCCTTGGTTGCTTTTTCAGGAAAACGGATAAGTAAGTGAGCTGCATGAACCTGACCGCGGGCAGGGCGCCTGTCGTTGAGGCGGACAAGATGATAACCAAACTCGGTGCGCACAGGCATGCTCAGTTCGCCCGGTTTTAAATTGTATGCCACGGTTTCAAACGGATAAATAGTTCCGAAAACTGTAAACCAGCCTATGTTACCGTCATTATTTTTTGCCGATGGGTCTTCAGAACTTTCGCGGGCTACTTTTTCAAACGATTCTCCCTTTTCAATACGTTTTCTTAAAGCCATAATTTTTTTCCACGCAGCTAGCGTATCTGCGGGGTTGGCATTTTCGTCCAGCCGTATCAAAATGTGGCTGGTATTTACTTCCTCTTTCGACCTTTCATAGGCTTCAGTTATCAGTTTGTCCGAAATTTCGCGGTCGGTCAGATATGTTTTTGCCAGTTGCTTTCTGTAGCCTTCCAACTCAGTCATCAGGCTACTGATAGTATCTAACTGCATAGCCTCCGCTTCTTTCACTTTCAGGCGGAAATTTTCGTAAAGATTCAGGTAATCGCGCAGACTTTTTTCACTGTAATCGCTTTGGTTGTTGATATTGTTTTTGTTGTAAACATATTCGAATTCGCTAACTGTAATCTTATCGGTACCTGCGGTAAACAACACGCGGCTATCAGGTTGCGTAAAGGCATTAACCGAAAGGTAAGTAAGCGCAAACAAGGAACAGAAAAACTTATTCATAACTACGATTGATTTTTTTGATGCAGCACAAATATTAGGCTGTGATTTTTATGGAGGGGCGAAGTTATATTTTTTTAACAGCGGACAAAGAGGGGAATGTATTTCTATTTTTACCGAAAACAACCGGAATGACTGAGCAAGGAAAAAAAATTTTAAGCAACCTTTTTATTACAAGCATTTCAGCTGAAGGCAAAGGTATTGGGCGGTCTGAAGGTAAAGTTGTGTTTACCGAATTTGCCGTACCAGGTGATGTGGTTGATGTTGAATTGCGTAAAAGCAAGAAGCATTTTGTGGAAGGAGTAGTTGCTGAGATAAAAACTTCTTCGGCTCAGCGTATTAAACCACAGTGTTCTCATTTCGGAATTTGCGGAGGATGCAAATGGCAGCACATTAATTACGATGCTCAGCTCACTTTCAAGAAGAAAATTGTGGAAGATGCTCTTGTCAAAATAGGTAAAATTGATTCCCCTGCTATCCCAGATTTATTAGGTGCAAAGGGAACTTTTTTCTACCGCAACAAATTGGAGTTTACTTTTACTGACCGTAGGTGGCTCACTGAAGATGAAATAAAAAGCGGGGAAACGTTTGACCACCGTAATGCGCTGGGTTTTCATGTCCCGGAAAGTTTTGCGGGCGTTATTGATATAGAAAAATGCTATCTGCAATCGGAACCCTCCAATCAAATACGGACAGCCATTAAAGATTTTGCTTTAAAGAATGGCTACGCGTTTTTTAACCTAAGAGAACAGAAGGGTTTTTTGCGTAATTTGATGATTCGAATTTCGTCTATAGGAGAAATACTGGTACTTATTTCGTTTTCTGAAAACAATGAAGGGGAAATATACAAGTTGCTTCATTTTGTAAATGAGCTATTCCCCCAAATTACTTCATTGCAATATGTCATCAATTCAAAGCGGAACGATTCGATTTATGACCTTAATGTAAAGACATATAAGGGCAAATACCACATCATAGAAAAACTCGGTAATTATATTTTCAAAATCGGTGCGAAAAGTTTTTTCCAGACAAATTCGTCACAAGCCAAAGTGCTTTACGATGTGGTTAAAGAATTTGCGGAGTTAAAAAAAACGGATACGGTTTACGACCTTTATACCGGTGTTGGAAGCATAGCAATTTATGTTTCAGGTTTATGCAAACGGGTTATTGGCATTGAACAAATTGAAGATGCTATTAAAGATGCCGGAGAGAACGCTGAATTGAATTTCGTTACAAATTGCTCATTCTATTCCGGAGACGTAAAACTAATTTTAACCGAGGAGTTCATTTCAGCCAATGGCAAGCCAGATGTGATTATTACCGATCCGCCACGGGCAGGTATGCATGAGGATGTGGTGAAATCACTTTTGCAAGCAGCGGCTCCTAAAATTGTATATGTAAGCTGCAACCCGGCAACCCAAGCTCGCGATCTGCAACTGCTTGCAGAAGAATATGAAGTGAAAAAAATTCAACCGGTGGATATGTTTCCGCAAACTACTCACATCGAAAATGTGGTACTGCTGAAATTAAAAGGGTGAAAAGATTTTTTATTCTTGTAAAAGTATCCGAAATGACTATTGATGAAGAAATATTCAAGTCACTCCAGGACGACCTGGAAATCTGTCGCGATTATATTCGGCAGGTCTCGCAGGGAATGATTAAAGGTGACGTAACCCGGTACCCGGTTTTTGTCGCCACCCGTGGCGAAACAGATATTGATTTAGGATTACCGATTGTAAACCGAAATGACTTTGACATCAGTTGGAATTTTAATGCCTCTCATCTCGAAGAGCTGGTGAATAAAGGAGTAGTTCATAAAGAGAAAGCGGCAGATTTCATTAAAGCCTACAAAAGTCCTGCAGAATTCATGTGTGTCTTTGTGGCGGAAGAGAGCGCTACCAGTTTTGTGTTTATGCCTTACAGCCGGATGAAGACAAACCTCAATTAAGAATGGCAGGAACTGCCATGACAAACGGAGGAATAATAACTTCAAATTTTGTACCGGTAGCTTTATTTTCGAAAATGTAAATACCTTCCATTTTGCCCAGAGGAGCCGCGAAGTCACAGCCCGAGACATATTGGTGTGAATCACCAGGGTAGAGAACCGGTTGCCTGCCAACTACGCCTTCACCCTCAACTTCGCGTACATCGAAATTCGCATCAGTAATTTTCCATTTTCGGCTTAAAAGCTGAACTGTGAAATTATTGTGATTAAAAAGGGTGATGTGGTAAGCAAACAAGTACTGATTTTTCATGGCATTGGAGTGCTGCGGCTGAAAGAATGTTTCAACCTGAACTTCAATACCTGCTGTAGTGAGTGTTTCCATTTACAAGTTGAAAATAGGCTTCATTTTCAAAAAACCAAAGTCAGTGAATGTTTTGGGTTTGCGGTTGGAGAAAATTAAGGATGTGATTTTTAACGCGCATGTAAGCGGTATCAAAATCCCGGTTTACTACCACTTTATCAAATTTGTCGGAATAAGTGAGTTCTTCTTCACTTCGCTTTATTCTTGCCTTCAAACTTTGCGCGTCTTCTGTTCCTCGGTTTTTTAACCGGTTAATGAGTGATTCTTTTGACGGGGGTGCAATGAAAATGGAAATGCAATCGCTACCAAACTGCTTTTTAAGATTAAGAGCACCTTTGACATCAATATCGAAAAGAACAACCTGTCGTTTATTCCAAATGCGGTCTACCTCCGATTTTAATGTGCCGTAAAATTTTCCGGGGTACACTTCTTCATATTCCACAAATTCACCAGCAGCAATTTTTTTTTTAAACTCATTAGCCGAAATAAAATAATAATGTCGGGCATCTGCTTCACCTGTTCTCTTTTCGCGAGTTGTACAAGAAACCGAAAATGAGAGCTGTGGAAAGTGCTGTAATAATCTCTTGACAATAGAGGACTTTCCCGCACCTGATGGCGCGGTAATAACGACTAATTTTTTAGGAGGAATAAGAACCCTTGTAAAATTATGCCCGCTCATAAATCAGAGGATATTATTAGTTTGTTCTTTAATTTTTTCCAGTTCGTCTTTCATGTTCACCACAAATTTCTGCATAGGTGCATCGTTTGCTTTTGAACCGATTGTATTTATCTCCCTGCCGATTTCCTGAGCAATAAAACCCAACTTTCTTCCTTTGAGTTCTTCTTTATCAGCAATATTATTTTTGAAATAATCGCAATGCACTTTCAGGCGGGTAAGTTCTTCGGTAATATCCAGTTTTTCAATGTAATAAATTACCTCCTGCTCAAAACGGTTGGCATCAATTTTATCTTTCGGTATATAATTCTCCAAATTATTTTTTAACCGTTCGCGTATTTCTGCCACTCGTCTCTTGTCTTCGTTCTTTAGATTTTCTGAAAGCTTTTCAATATTGACGATGCGCAATTCCATTTCTTCCTGTAAGGATCTTCCTTCGTTAATACGAAACGAATCCAACTCCCCGATTGCCTTGCCCAGAATTTCCTCGATCTTTTTCAACTCATCTTCACTGGCTTCTTCGTGGCTTTCGCCAATTACATCGGGCATTTTCATAATGGTGGGAAGCAAGTCTCTGGATGACATGCCCACTTCATCAGCAATTTTTTTGAACTCTTCGAAGTAAGATTTAATCAATTCCTTATTCAGAGACAACTCGCTGGATGCCGTATTATTTTCGAGGGTGATGTAAATATCAATTTTGCCGCGCTGTAGAATATTACCGGCTTTGTTGCGCAACGCATATTCATACTCGCGGTATTTGCTCGGAAGTTTAATGCTCAGGTCCAGACCTTTGGTGCTGTTGAGCGACTTTATTTCTACGTTAACTGTGCGCTCGTCAATTTGCCCGCTGGCTTTCCCAAAACCGGTCATTGATTTCAGCATGAGTTTCTTTTTTTAAACGCTGCAGCTAAATTATTCCTGCACCAGCAGTTCATCTTTGGGTAATTTTTTGCTTGTGAAAGAAACAAGATACACACCCGCAAATATCAAAATTGCCGCAACAATTTTTTCGGATGATAATTTATCCTTTCCTATCGCCATGGAAATGAGTGTAGCCAGAACAGGTTGCAGGTAAATGTAAGCGCCCACTACGCTCGATTGAACTTCGCGTAGAGCCAGCATGTTTAAAAGATAAGCCAGGAAGGTGGTGCAGATAACAATAAATACAACTCCCATCCATATTTCGGCTGAAAAAGTTTGCCATTGAATTTGCTGAAACTGTCCGAAGCCGATTACCACCACCGGTGCAAGCCCGAAGAAGAAAACCCATTTTATAACCGTAAGCGGATGATACTTTTTCATTAAGGGATGTACAATCACCAAGTAAACAGCATACGAGGTGGCGTTAATAAGTATGCATAAATCGCCCGGCATGCTTTTTCCGGAAAAACTGAATTTCTTTCCGCCAAGAATTACCAGCGCTCCGCTGAAGCCTAAAATAAGCCCTGTAATTTTTTGCCACGTAGCCTTTTCATGCGCCAGAAAGAATGAAATCACAAAAACCAAAACCGGTGTCATAATCATAATAAGTGCCGCATTGATAGGGGTAGTTATGCTCAGCCCCAGGAAAAACATTTCCTGGTTAATTACTACGCCAAACACACCGCATACAGCAAGAAGTAGCAGGTCCTTTTTCTGTACTTTTTCTTTTTGCCAAAACTGGTGCAGAATAAAAAACAATATTGTGACGATTGAAACGCGAATAAGGATGAAGCCAAAAGGCTTGATAAAATCAGGTGTTACCATCTTTGTTACTGAAAAGCCTGCACCGTAAAAAAGATTGACCACAAACAGGTAAAGATGTGCCCGGAGGTTTTTCATTCGCGGACGAATCTAATTCTAAGCCAAACAATTTTCTGGCGTTGTGTACGTTAGTATGGTGTTTTACTATTTTCGACTGACTTATTAACACAAATGACCTCTACCCAATTTAAAGAGCGGCTCCATGAAGTGGCTCAATATTACCAATCCAATGATTATCATTTGGGCTTGAGGAGGTTGCTGGATGCCGCTCTGGAAACCCGCAGCCCGCAGATATTTGAAAAAGTAATTTCCTTCTGTGAACAAAGCGAACACAACGGCCAAGCTGTTCTGCAAGATGCAATGAACCTTCTCGCAAGTATTGAACAGGCCGGAGCCCCTGTAGCCGCTACTACTCATGGTAGTGTTATTGCGGCTAAAGGAATAACAAAACACTACCGTAAAGGCAACTTCAGGCTTGCACCGGTGGATGTGGAACTCCATCGTGGAGAGATAATCGGACTTGTGGGTGAAAACGGCAACGGCAAAACCACCCTCTTGCGCATATTAGTCGGGGAACTCGCGGCAGATAAGGGAGAGGTGAAATACACCCTTAATGCCCAAGCCAAAAATCTTTATGAGCAGAGAACGCGTCTTGCCTTTATTCCACAACGGATACCACGATGGTGGGGCACGCTTACAGACAACCTTCAGTTTGCTGCCAGGCATTACGGAATAACCGGAAAAGAAAACATGCTTTGGGTGGAAATGATTATTGCCCGTCTTGGTCTTCGTCCGTACAAAAATCTTTCCTGGAATACTATTTCATCAGGTTACAGAACGCGTTTTGAAATTGCGCGCACACTTTTGCGCCAGCCTGAAGTGCTACTGCTGGATGAACCGCTTGCCAACCTTGATATTCTTTCGCAGCAGACCATTTTGCAGGATTTGCGTTTCCTCGCGTTGTCACAGACGAATCCGATGGCAGTAGTCTTAAGCTCACAGCAGATTTATGAGGTAGAGAAGGTGAGCGATAAAATCGTATTCCTTAAGCAGGGATCGCCTATTTACCAGGATTTGAAAAAATCAGATGAATCGGATGAAAAAATCTTGTTTGAAATAGAAACCGGAGCCACGCGCGATGAACTTTTTACATTATTCAGCAGTCTGGCTATGGAGCAAATAAGTTTTAACGGAGGTGTGTATATCGTTTCGTTTTCGGGCGGTACTACTACCAGTTCGGTAATTCAGGCCATGTCGGGTGCCGGTTTTGAAATCACTTATTTCAGAAATATTTCCAAATCATCGCGCAGGTTTTTTGCGGAACAATAATCGGGTTCATGAAAAAGCTAAACAAATACCTCGTTGAAAACCATCCTCAGATTTGGAACACCAAGCTGTTTTGGGCAGGTGGTATTTTATTACTCATTCATGTAATTTTTTACCTGGCAGGGTATGCCCGTTTCGACAGCTACGAGAGGTTACATACTTATCTCCGTTCCGACATACATGTAACTGACGGATACAGTATGAGTTTTTCTATGCTTATCAGTATTCTCTTTATTATTATTTGGTTGGTTTTTTACTTACGGAACAATCCGTTTAAAAGCTACTATCCTCTTCGTAAAGGGTATTTCTTTACCGAATTCTGTATTCAGTTTGCAGTATTACTGGCCGCTATTACATTTTATAAAAGTTATGCTAACGGCTTTTGGAAAGCTATTGAGAATAAAACCGCAAATGTAAAGTTGGCTGAAGAAATAAATACCATGAATCTGAGTTATGCGTTGATTCCTGTTGAAAACAAGTACTGCATACGCGATTGCTGCGACTCACTGGACTATATTTTCAGGCTTGACAGCGCCATCAGCGATACAAGCATTGACAGGCTATTAAGAAAAAAGTTAAGAGCTGATAGAGACAGCTTTTATCGTAACCATGCTTACGACCGGAAAGTAAGCTACCTGAATTACTGCGGACAGTATAGCAGCACTTTTGACGATTCCACCCTCAACCGCTACAAAATTTCAGGCACTATTAACCGGTGGCTTTCAGGCGGCCGTAAAGATTCAGTTAAGCAAACGCTAAGCCGTTTTAGAGACATGTGTAAGAAGTATAAAATTGATTACAACATCTTCATTGAGTCTTATGCTGATACCGTTTTTGCGCGGAAAGATTTTTCATTCAGCACCTATGTTTCAACTTATGGGGGCGAATACAATGGGGTTGTCGAAAATACCGTTATAGATATTGACACTGACGAAAATGAAGAAGATTATCGTTACAGACACAAGTCGCGTAGTATAGCTGGCGTTCGGATAAGAGCCGATTATTACGAAAAAGCCCGGCTTGATTTTCCCGCTATAAACAATGTGCTTGATGCCATTCATATATCCCGCACACGTACTTTCGACCTGATTTTCTGGCTTGTTAATCTGTCTGTTGTATTTTGCATGTGCCTGGCACTTTATACTTTCAGGCTCACACATATTCGCACATGGTTTATTGCGCTGGTAGCCGGTGGGGTTACGGTTGTAGCTTGTTCTATTTATGCCATCTTGCTCGATAATGAAGGAGTTGCCTACAGCACCTTCATTGCACTCATTCTTTTCTTTTATTTATCGCACTGGATATTCCGCAGCATGGGACGAAAACTGCTTACAGGCGTAATGCTGATGTGGTTTACCTGGTGCCTTCCTTTACTGCTTACTTTCATTTATGCGTACCTATGTATTTATTTCAGACCCCAAAGCCGCCTTCTACCCGACAATACCTGGTACACAGAACCTCCCACTCCATTCTATCAGTTTCTGACTCATCAGGAAGTTGTTATTTACCTTGGAGCCTTTATCCTCTGTTTCTTCTCTGTTTCTCTGTGGCTTTACCGCCACTACCGGCAATGGCAGGCTATGCCTGAGGAGTGAATATCCATTCATAGCTTCATTTTTGAATTGTATAGCCACAGATAATAATGTTCTGATTAAGTTTGCTTAGTTTCTGATAAATCCGTTCTGAAGTTTAATAATACGCGTTAAAACATAACATTTTGTTAATTCCATCGTTAGTATGTTTCTTCGCGCCCGTTTAAAAATGAATAGGAATAGTTTCTATTGTGCATCCTTGTTAATAGCTGGTATCTTCATCAGTTGGTCTTTATCCGCTCAGATTCACGAATTCGGAATATGGGGCGGCATGACCAATTACTTTGGCGACCTGAATACCAAAACCT
The DNA here is from genome assembly GCA_964631835.1 of uncultured Chitinophaga sp. Classification (GTDB taxonomy): domain Bacteria; phylum Bacteroidota; class Bacteroidia; order Chitinophagales; family LD1; genus Bog-950. Next base: position 8,561 of record CAZWAD010000013.1, on the reverse strand, counting down.
CCTTCAAGTTCGCCCGTCCCGGTGCGGGAGCTTTTTACCGCTACAATATTAAACATCGTGGGGCATGGCGTTCTGGAATCAGTTGGGGTATTGCCGAGTTTCAGGACCGGGTGGTAAAAGAAGACTGGAACCAGCAGCGCAACCTCTCGTTTAAGACCGACATCTTCGATATTACTACACTTATTGAGTTCAACTTTATGAAGTACGATAAGGAAAGTAAAAAGCACTGGTGGACCCCGTATCTGGGAACAGGCTTAACGGTTTTTTTCTTTAACCCGAAGGCAGAATACAAAGGCAAATGGTACTATTTACAACCGCTTGGCACCGAAGGTCAAAACGACCCCAGTTATTCAGGAGTAAAAAAATATCGGTTGTTCAGCCTGGCAATTCCTATTGTGGGCGGGTTTAAATTTTCGTTTAAGCGAAACTGGAACATTGCCATAGAAGCCGGTGTGCGGAAAACTTTTACGGATTATTTAGATGATGTAAGCGGCAACTATCCCAGCTATGCTTCTCTCCCCGGTGGTTCAACCGGCCTGGCTGCCGCCCTTTCTGACCGCTCGGCTGAAAGCGGGGGCGAAAGAATAGGCAGAGCCGGTTATCAGCGCGGGCAATCGCCCAAGAAAGATGATTACCTTTTCGGAGGAATAACACTTTCATATACCATTATGAAGATTCAGTGCCCTACTCCAAACAGTATGTACCGGTAAATCCGCAAAAAAACAATTGTCAAAATTTCCTTTTATTTACTTCCATCGTCTCTCACTCACTCATTTTTCTATCTTCGCCCCGATAGAAAATAAATTTCTAAAACCGCGTTAATTGTTTGTTTGTGAGTTTAAAAGAGCAAATTGATTTGAGCCGGCTGCCAAGGCATATCGCCATTATTATGGATGGCAACGGGCGTTGGGCGAAACGGATGGGTAAGAACAGAATTTTTGGTCACACTAACGGAGTGAATGCGGTGCGGGAAACTACCGAAGCCTGTGCAGAGTTGGGAGTTCAGCATTTAACCGTGTATGCGTTTAGTGATGAAAACTGGAGCCGTCCGCAAACCGAAGTAAGCGCTCTGATGACTTTACTGCTAAAAACGATAGGAAAAGAGTTGAAAACACTTTTGAAAAACGACATCCGGCTGGGCGCCATTGGCGATATTGATTTGCTGCCAAAAGGTGTAGCGAAAGAATTGAGAGAAACCATTGACAAAACCGCGCATTGCAAACGAATGGAACTTATTCTTGCTTTGAGTTACGGAGCGAAAAATGAAATTGTGAGGGCTGTAAAACAAATCATATTAAAGATGAAGAGCGGAGCTCTTTCGCTGCATGATGTAAACGAGCAACTCATCAGCGAGCATTTATATACTGCCGGGAGACCTGACCCGGAATTACTTATCCGCACAAGCGGTGAAAAACGGGTAAGCAATTTTCTGCTGTGGCAATTGGCCTATGCTGAATTTTATTTCACAGATATTTTCTGGCCCGAGTTCAGTAAAGAAGAATTGTATAAAGCCATTATTGATTTTCAGAGCCGTGAGCGCAGGTTCGGTAAAACCAGCGAACAGTTAGTAACCACTTAACCGCATCATCTTCTGAAAAAGTTATTTCTGTTTCCTTTAGTTTTTGTTTCCCTGCTTACTTCTGCGCAGGATGGAACTATTCAGTTCGATTATTCGCGGGGGGGCGAATACGAAATAGGCGACATTAAAGTTGAAGGAGCAAAATATCTCGACTCCCGAATCCTGGTTACTCTTTCCGGTTTGGCGGTGGGCGACAGGATAAAGATTCCCGGGGAACAACTTCCCAAGGCTATAAAAACACTCTGGCGCCAAAAACTCTTCACCAATATTTCAGTGGATGCCTCAAAGATTGAAGGTGGTAAAATTTATCTGGTGTTTCATGTGGAGGAGCGTCCGCGTATCTCAAGGTTTAACTTCCCGGGGATTAAAAAGAGCGATGAAGACGAAATCAAGAAAAAGCTCGACCTGCATTCCGGACAAATATTTACAGATAACCGGAGGAGTATTACCATTCAAACCATTAAGCGCTATTACATTGACAAGGGATTCCTCAATTGCGAAGTGGATATTGAGGAAAGAACAGACACTACTACCCCTAACAGTATCAACCTTAACATTAAGATTAGGCGCGGAGCCAAAGTAAAAATTGACCATATCAATATTTACGGCAACAGCGAAATTCCCGAGGCAAGACTGAAACGCCAACTGAAGGAAACCCATGAAAAGATAAAGTTTGATTTGGACGGGCTATTTCGCTTTAAACAAAACTTTGCCCGTGATTCTATTAAGGTGAAGTGGTATCAAATTCCCGGTAACCTGTCTGTTATGCGCGCTTATGATTATTCCTCGCGCCATCTCAACCTCAACTTTTTCAAGACTTCTAAGTTCAAAAGAGACGAATACGAAGGCGACAAACAAAAACTGATAGAATTTTACAACAGTCAGGGTTTCCGCGATGCAGCAATCGTATCCGACTCGGTTTACATGAATAATTCCAAAAACCTGAACATTGATATTTATGTAAGCGAAGGCAAGAAATATTATTTCCGGAACATTTATTTCAATGGCAATACCAAATATCCCGATTCGCTTATTGCGCGTATTGTAAACATCAAGCGGGGCGAAGTTTACAATCAGAAACTTCTCGATGAGCGCATTTTCATGAATCCCAACGGAGGCGACCTGAGCTCGCTTTATATGGATGACGGTTATTTGTTCTTCAGCGTTACACCTCTTGAAGTCAGCGTTGATGGCGACTCTATTGATTTGGAACTGCGCATTAACGAAGGCGCACAAGCGATTATCAACGAAGTTCGCATTCTCGGAAATACAAAGACCAACGAAAAAGTTATTCGCAGAGAACTGCGCACCCTTCCCGGAAATAAATTCAGCCGCACCGATTTAATCCGCTCCCAGCGCGAAATCATCAACCTCGGCTACTTCGACCCGCAGCAGTTAGATGTGGTTCCTATTCCTAATCCCGAAAAAGGAACGGTGGATATAGAATACCGCGTTACCGAGAAACCCTCCGACCAGTTAGAGCTTTCAGCCGGCTGGGGCGGCAGAACAACTACCAGCAGTGCGGGTGGTTTGTTCGGAACACTGGGTGTAAACTTCACCAACTTTTCACTCCGTAATATTATTGACAAGAAGGCCTGGACACCGCTGCCTTCCGGTGACGGGCAGCGCCTCGGCATTCGCGTAAACTCAAACGGCAGGTCGTTTCAATCGTACAGTGTATCGTTTACCGAACCCTGGCTGGGCGGCAAAAAGCCACAATCGCTCAGTTTTGCGTTTAACCGCCTTCGGGCTAATGCCTTTGGCGACTTCAACGATGTAAGCAAAATAACCGGCAGGTATTTTTCTACCAGTGTTTATCTTGGATTGGCTACGCGCCTTAAGTGGCCCGATGATTTCTTTACTGCCGAAGTTGGGTTGGAGTTTCAGCATTATATTCTGGACAGATACGGCAGCTTTTTCATTTTCGACAACGGACGCGCCACTAATTTGAATTTACAGCTTACGATTTCCCGCGACTCGCGCGAAATGGCGGGTCCTACTTTCTACAACCGCGGTATTTTCTTTATGGCTCAGGGTAAGTTCACCCTGCCGTATTCGCTTATGTTCAACGCCCGCAAAAACCTGAACTACGAAAGCCCTGCGCTTTCACCCGCTGAGCGGTACAGGTTTGTGGAGTTTCATAAGTGGAAGCTGCAGTTTGAGTGGTACACGCCTATCTGGAAAAATTTAGTGTTTAAAGCCTCAGCCAATCTTTCGTTCCTTGGGCAGTATAACAGGCGTGTAGGTCTTTCGCCTTTCGAGCGTGTTGAGTTTGGTGGCGATGGATTGAGCAACCTCAACCAAGGAACCCAGTTAGGTCGCGATATCGTTTCCTTCCGCGGGTATAAAGAGGTAGTTACTCCTTTCGGTGGCGCACCTATTTACAATAAGTTTTCGATGGAGTTGCGCTATCCAATTTCGCTTAATCAGTCAGCTACAATTTACGCCTTGCTATTTGCCGATGCCGGTAACTACTGGATGGGCATTAAGCAATACCGCCCTTATGATTTGGCTCGCTCTGCGGGTGTGGGTATCCGGGTATTCCTGCCCATGTTCGGCTTGCTTGGCTTTGATTATGGGCTTGGATTCGACCGCGATAAGTTTGGCCTGCCTCCGCAAGTAGGCAAAAACATTTTTGCCAAATACGGAGCATTCCGTATTATTTTGGGAAGGGAGCCGGAGTAGGCTGCCCTGAAAGTTTAGAACAGCATAGTGCCGCAACCGTTAATTATCTAGAAGGTTTCGAAGCAATAGTGAATGCTTCTTTTCAGCTAAAAACCCCTTTATTTGCCAACAAATGTGAAAGCCTAAACCTTTGGCAATAAAATTGGTCTTACACAGAAAAATTTAAAAACATGAAAAAGTTCATTACAGTAATAGCAGTTGCCCTTGCGGCTATAACTGCACAGGCTCAAAAATTCGCTTATGTAGATATGGAATACATACTCGGCAAAATGCCCGCCTATGCCGAAGCTCAAAAACAGCTTGATAGAATTGCCGAGGGCTGGCAGAAAGAAGTAGAGGCCAAAATGAAAACGGTGGACGATATGTACAAGCAGTTTCAGGCGGAACAGGTGCTGATGACCGAGCCTATGAAACAGCAAAAGATTAAAGAAATAGAAGCCAGGGAAAAAGACGTAAAGGAATTTCAGAAAGCCAAGTTTGGTCCCAATGGCGAGTTGTTTAAGAAACGCCAGGAACTGATTAAACCCGTACAGGACAAGATTTACGATGAAATTCAGAAATATGCCATTGCCAAAGCGCTCGATTTTATTTTCGACCGCTCCAGCGGACCTACTATGCTTTATGCCAACGACAGGTTCAATAAAAGCGATGATATTCTGAAAGCACTCGGAGTGCTGTAACAATCAGCTGCCCATAGCCAATTCAGCTAAAAATCTATCTTTGCGCCCCTCATGAAAATGGTATGTGTTGTTGCGGTGTTGTCGTTCTTTGTTTTTACCGGTAATGTTTCAGCCCAGCAGAAATACGGGCACATTGATTCCGATGAAATACTCGAAGCCATGCCCGAATACAAGCAGTTGAATGCCACGCTCGAAGCCAAACGCAAGCAATATGCTGCACAGCTTCAGAAAATGTATGCCGACTATCAGGAAAGAACCAAAGAAATAAATGACTACGGGGCTGCCATGATGGAAGCCGTGCGCGAGGAGAGGTTCAGGGAAATTGACAGCCTGCAGCAGGCGCTTGCCGGCTTTCAGGAAAGAGCCGATTCGGAACTGAGCAAGCTGGAATTGAAACTGATGAAACCGCTGAATGATAAGTATCTGAAAATAGTTAACGCTGTGGCTAAAGAAGGCGGCTATACTTATATTTTTGATATTTCAACAGGCAATTTTTCTTACTACCCCGAAACAACAGGCGATATTACCGACCTCGTAAAAAAGAAAATGGGGATAAATTGAAACAGCAATAGGCTTAATAGCAAGTAATAAACAGGAATACAAAAACAGAATTAAAACCAAAACAAAACAGAAATGAAGAAAACCATTTTAACCGCAATAGCAGCCTTGTTTGCGATGACTGCTTCCGTTCAGGCGCAGCAAAAAATCGGACACATCAACTCTGCAGAAGTACTGCAAGCCATGCCGGAGTTTAAGCAAATGCAAACAGACCTCGAAAAGCAAAGAGATATTTACACCAAAGCCCTGGAAGGCATGTATGCCGAATACGACAGAAAGCAAAAAGAGCTTCAGGAAAAGTCGAAAGTTCCAGGCACGCCCGATGCTATTATTGAAATCCTGGTTCAGGAACTTCAGCAAAAGCAGCAGTCTATTCAGGACTTTGAAGGAAAGGTGAATGACGACCTGCAAAAACTTCAGTCGGAAAAACTAAAGCCTATTCAGGAAAAATACCTGAAAGCGGTAAAAGAGGTAGCTATTGCCGGGGGTTACTCGTACATCCTCGATATTATTCAGGGTTCGGTGGCTTATTTTCCCGAAGGGCAAAACGATGTTACCGACCTGGTGATGAAGAAACTTGGAGTTACTGCTGCCCCGCAGGCGCCTGCTACCAATAATACAGCGCCTAAAACAGGAACAACAGCTCCTAAATAGGCTCTTTTAAAAAATGAAATTCGGTAATCAGCAACCGATAGGAATTTTTGATTCAGGCATTGGCGGCTTAACGGTCGCCAATGCTGTTTCTAAGCAGTTGCCCAACGAGCAAATCATTTATTTTGGCGATACCGCCTACATGCCTTATGGCGATAAATCGAAAGAACTGATTCGCAGCTATGCCGATTCCATTACCGACTTTTTGCTTCACGAAAAAAATTGCAAAGCCATAGTTATTGCCTGCAACACAGCTTCGGCTGCCGCCTACGAACTGCTTCGCGATAAGTACAAAGGAGTTATTCCTGTAATCAATGTGATTGACCCGATGATTGAAGCGGTGATTGCCGATGACTCCGTCAGACGTGTTGGAGTTATTGCCACTAAAACCACAATCGCATCGGGAGTTTATAAAGAAAAGTTCAGCCGCAGAAAACCGAAGCTTGAATACACCCAACTCGCCACTCCGCTTCTGGCTTCTATGATTGAAGAAGGATATTATAACGACAACATCAGCCAGGCGGTTTTGGAAAGTTATTTATCGAACCTAGCGCTGAAAGATATTGATGCGCTGGTGCTCGCCTGCACACACTACCCTTTAATAAAAGACGACATCAATACTTTCTATAAAGGCAAAGTGCGGATATTTGATTCGGCAGAAGTAGTGGCGGAGAAGTTGAAGGCGATTTTGGAAAAAGAAAAACTTGCTGCCGCTCAAAAAGCCGGTGCCGATAAGTTTTACGTTTCTGATTTTACCGAATCATTCGAGCGCACTACCAAAGTTTTTTACGGGCATGAAATTCATTTAGAACTTTATAACATCTGGAAAAACAAAGCATAAAATTCTTCTCTTAAATTTACAGTCATGGTTATGAAAAAAATTGTATTTGCCTTTATTGCCTGTTGCCTACTGCCTATTGCCAACTGTTTTTCGCAGGGTATTGAGTTTGTTCACGACAAAACCTTCGATGAAGTGCTGGCTTTAGCCAGGAAGGAAAACAAATTGGTGTTTATGGATGCTTATACTTCGTGGTGCGGGCCTTGTAAAAGGATGGCGGCAAACGTTTTTCCCGATGCAGAAGTGGGTGCGTTCTTCAACTCCAATTTTATAAACGTAAAGATTGATATGGAGAAAGGCGAAGGACCCGCTATTGCCGGCAAATATGGGGTGCGAGCTTACCCCACACTCTTCTGGATTGATGGCGATGGCAATGTGGTGCACAAAAACGTAGGCGGATTGGACGCAGCCGGGCTTATTCAGCAGGGAAAAAAAGCTACCGACCCCACACCGGGCATTTTAGCCGGTATGAAAAAACAATATGCCGAAGGCAACCGCGATGTAAACTTCCTTTCCGATTATTTGAATACCCTGAACACTTCCGGTGAAAAGTATGAAGAGGTTTTTAAAGAATACCTCGGCAAGCTCAATGCCGGAAATATGAACGAGGAAAAACACATCCGCACAATTTACTCGCTCACCAACGATTTGAAATCGCCCGGTTTGAGTTTTATTATGAAAAATAAGGAGAGCTACACCAAAGTGTTTTCCGAAGATGCTTTCAACCATAAAATAAATTTTATTGCAACAAAAGCTGTTGGCGAAGCGCCCCGAGCCAACGACCGCGCTTTGTTTGATGGCGCCCTCGAACTTCTTAAAGCCAACAAAGCCGATGACTATGCCGGGCTAACCGTAAAGCTGAGCATGGATTATTACCTGCGCATGAACGACTGGCTCAACTACGATAAAAATGCTTCGATTTACATCAAAAAATACGCGCCTAAAAATGCCGCAGTAATGAACGATGTAGCCTGGAATTATTATTTGAACATAACCGACAAAGCCAATTTGCAGAAAGCTACCAAATGGGCTTTCGAGGCTATTAATACCGATAACAAATACACTTATAATTTGACCTACGCCTACCTGTTGTATAAGCAAAACGAGTATAAGGAAGCTGAGCGCGCCTGCGACTACGCTATTATTCGCGCTAATGAGGAAAACGTAAAGCCCACATCTGCCGAAGCGCTGAAAGAATTCATAAAAAAATCGCTGGCCAAGCAGTAAACAAGCGGTTCAAAGAGCTTGATGTTGTATTCGAACAAGAAATTTCTGCCATCGGACTTAGTTTAAGAGGCAATCAAGCGCTTCGAAGCAATGAACAAGCAGTGCGAAGAGGCAAGCAAGCAGCCTGAAGAGATAGACAAGCAGTCCGAAGAGGCAATGAAGCTGTCCGAAGGCATGCTCAGGCAGTGCGAAGCTATAAACAAGCAGTGCAAAGACACGTTCAAGGGGTGCAAAGACACAATCAAGCAGTGCAAAGCTGTAATCAAGGGGTAAAATCGCCTGTTTTACGGTTCTGTCGTTAATCGTGTGAGAACTGTTAAGAAGTCAGTACACTTGCCGGATG
>CAZWAD010000012.1:0-110508 GCA_964631835.1 uncultured Chitinophaga sp. | reverse complement strand
TGACCTCAACACTTCCGAAGTTTTACCGCGTGCCGCCTTAGCTTTAGCGGTGGCGCAAAAACTTCGGAAGTGTTTTCATACTTTAAAACAATTTCGCCTTATCTTTGTTACATAAATAAAAACTGAAATGATGAAAACTGCACTTATTACACTTACCGCCATTCTTTTTACTGTTACCCCGCCAGCAAAAACCGTTTATGATTTTAAAATGAAAGATATTGACGGCAAGGAGGTTTCGCTTTCACAATACAAAGGAAAAGTTCTGCTGATTGTGAATGTGGCGAGTTTCTGTGGTAATACTCCTCAATACAGAGATATTGAAGCGCTGTATAAGAAGTATAGCGAAAAAGGGCTTGTAGTTCTCGGTTTCCCGGCAAATAACTTTGCCGGTCAGGAGCCCGGAAATGAAAAGGAGATTAAGGAATTTTGCAACCGCGAATATGCCATTACTTTCCCCATGTTCTCCAAGATTTCTGTGAAAGGAAATGACATAGCCCCTTTATACACTTACCTTACACAAAAATCAGAAAACGGAGTATTAGATGCCAAAGTTACGTGGAACTTTCAGAAATTCCTGGTGAATAAAAAGGGCGAAGTAGTTACTTCTTTTTCACCCCGCACATCGGTAAACAATACTGAAGTTATAGCGGACATAGAAAAAGCACTGGCAGAATAAACAGGCTTTTTTTCTTCTTTTCCTGTTTCTTAAAATATAATTCGCTTTTTTAAAGTAAGGTATATATTTACAGGACTTTCACACATTGAAATTCATTGAATGACTAAAACCCGCATGTCATGAAAAGAAGTTTTACGTTCTGCATTTCTGTTCTTTTTGCAAGTTTCATTTTTAGCTCCGTTAATTCTCAATCGTGTACTGATTGCCGCTATGTTTCGCCCATTTTTGATTCCGTAACTATGGAAACCGTCCACTTCGGGCGTGGGGTAACCGCTGGCAGGGATACTCAGGAACTTTACATGGATGTTTACCAGCCTTATGGTGATACCCTCAGCAGCCGACCGGTGGCTGTCTTTGCTTTCGGTGGGGCATTCATCACCGGCAGCCGCGATGACTGGTATGTAAAGCTGGTATGCGAACACCTGGCAAGAACCGGCTATGTAACCGCTTCTATTGATTACCGCATATATGATGACATCACTCAAATGGTTACCGAAATATTCAGCGGGTTTCCGCCTCAGCAAATGCGCATTTTTTTTCGTCCCATGCAGGATATGCGTGCTTCAGTGCAGTATTTAAAAGCTGATTTCTCTGAGCTTGGAAACAACTATCGCATTGACACGAACAAAATCCTGATTGGCGGTGCATCTTCGGGAGCCATTACTTCACTCATGACGGCTTATTGCGATGTGGATAGCGAAATGGCAGAAATGGGTGGCGGCTCATTAGCTCCTCTTAATGCGCTCGGAGGGTTTTACAGCACTTCGGGTTTTTACCCGAATTACAGCTGGAAGGCTGCTGCAACCTTTAATGTATCAGGAGCGCTCATTAATGCCAACTGGATTGACTCGGGGGATATACCTGTTATCTGTGCGCATGGCGATGCCGACCAGGTTGTGCCTTACAAGAAGGGTGGTTTTGCCGGGCTTACTTTAGGAACTTTTGACATGGAGGGAAGTTATCTGGTTGATTCGGTGGCGCGAAGCAAGGGCGTGTGCAGTTATCTTTATACTATGGAAGGGCGCGACCATCCGTCTGAAAGCATGGGAATTGAATATTTTAACAGTGTGGTTTACCGGATGGCGCTTCGGATGAGAGCAGTGATTGATGATAAATCTTTCTGCTGTCCGCTGAATGTTGACATCACACCTGATGATACTTTGTTCTACGGGCCAAACGCTCCGGCCTCTACTTTAACTGCCGTACTTACAGGTGATGCCGGAGGGGCTTCGCTGCAATGGTGTTCCATGCCCTGTCAGTTTACCTCAAGCGCAAATTCGGTGACAGTCACCCCCGATACTACTTTGAAGTATGTTGCGGCTATTGCCACAGAAGGCAATTGCAGTTCTCCGAACCTGCACATCATTTATGACAGCACAGCAACCATTTCTTCAGTCCTTGATATGAATGAGGAAATTCATTTTACAATTTATCCCCAGCCTGCTTCAGAGCGCTTACTAATTACGGCTGATTTCAGTTTGAATCAAGCGAAACAGGCAGCGATAGATATTTTTGATATTAAAGGAAAGAAAGTCCATTCTTCCGTTCAGGAATTGAACGGTAATAAGCTTCGTACCCTGATTGATGTAAGTGAAATTCCTGCAGGCAGTTATTTCATTGCCATAATTGCAAATGGCAAACTATCCGGTTCGCAGAAGCTGATGATTACAAAGTAAGCTTTTGCTTACAGGTTTTTCGCAGCAAAAGTGTTGAACTCCAGCCTGGTGTCGGCTATACTTTGTGAGAAATCTTTGATTTGAGTATGTATGGTGCCCCGGATTACGCTCAGCCTTTCGTCAATGTGGTTAGGTCTTTCCATAGCAACCTGTTCTACATTTTTTTCCCGAATGCCCACATCATGCTTAAGCGTGTCAAGCTGTTCGCGTAACAGAATAAACTTGTTCTGAAAATGTTCAACCTGTGCAAGAACATCTTTTCCGGTGTTCTTCGAGGCTATCTCTTCCAACCTCTTATTCAGGATGAATAATTCTTCTTTGTAAAATTTGAGTTCGCGCAGCCAGTCGGTGTTTTGATGGTGCAGAAAGTTAAGTGATGCTCTCATGTTACGTGTTTTTTTGTGAAGATAATATTATTGATGTGTAATAAAAACTGGAACGTGAATTTCTTCGATTACCCGGTTCGAAACGCTTTGGTGGAACAACCGCGAAAGAGCGTTTCGCCCGTAAGCACCCATAATCACAATAGAGTGCTCTCCGTTAATCTTCAGGAATTTCAAAAGCTCTTCTTCAGCATTACCACTTAACACAACATACTCGGTATCTTTATAGTGCATATTAACAAGGTCTTTAAAATTCCATCCCTCCTTGACATGATTGCTTGACTTTTCATTTACCGTCAGGACGGTGGTTTTCAAATCATCAAATTCAGAAAAAAGGTAGCTGAACATTTTAATGGCATAAACGCTCGAAGGGCTGCCGTCATAACACAGCATGGCTTTATCAAAAAACGAATAGTGAGGAGGGACTAAAAGAACAGGACAATGGGAATCGGAAAGAAGGTCTTTAAGAAATGGGCTGACATTACTTTCGCCCATGGCAAAAAAACTTGTGCGTGAATCAATGATGATGAAATCGGCAAAAGCGCTTTCGTTGAGAAGTTCCTGCAAGGGCACGCCTTTATCCAAATGAACTTTGTGATGAACACCTTTTTCCCCGCAAGCCCGTTTGAAGAGGTCCATGTTAAGCTTTATTTTCTCCTTATCCTCTGTTTGCGATTTTTCAATTGAAGTAAAGTCCACAAAGGGTTGGTCCCAGGCGTAGGCGTAAGTAAAGTTTAGGTAGCGCATATCCTGAATGAAAGCGCCTACGAGCAGCGAGTTGGTGGCTTTTGCAATTTCAATAGCGTATTTCGAAACGCCTTCGGAATATTTTGTTCCGTCAAAGGCTGCTAATATTTTTTTCATGACAATTCTTTTTACTGCGAAGTTAACGAATTGATTCGGGCGGCAGATGACTGCAATCAATAAAAAAAATGAGTAAACTCAAAGCCGCAGTGTTGAGAATAAAGAAAAAAGATTAGGCAGGAATTTTCAACTTTGCTGAAATACCGGCATGAAATACTACGACAATATTGTTGAAACCATAGGCAGAACACCTTTGGTGAAACTGAATAAAATCACCAAGAGTATTCCCGGGCTTTTTCTGGCCAAGGTGGAATATTTCAACCCGGGCAATTCAATTAAAGACCGCATTGGTGTAAAGATGGTAGACGATGCCGAGAAGGACGGCAAGCTGAAGCCCGGTGGAACTATAATTGAATGCACTTCGGGAAATACCGGTATGGGGCTTGCGCTGGTGGCGGTGGTAAGGGGCTATAAATGTATTTTCACCACCACCGACAAACAATCCAAGCAGAAATTAGATATACTCCGGGCGTTTGGCGCTGAGGTGATAGTTTGCCCGACAAACGTTGAGCCTGAAGACCCCCGCTCTTACTATTCTGTTGCCAGGCGCCTGGAAAAAGAGATTCCCAATTCGGTATTGATGAATCAATACGACAACCTGAGCAACCGGCAGGCGCACTACGAAACCACCGGTCCTGAAATATGGGAGCAGACTGAAGGCAAGATTACTCACTATGTAACCACCATAGGCACCGGTGGAACGGTGATGGGTACTGCTATGTTTCTGAAAGAGAAGAACCCGGGCATACAGGTGCTGGGCGTTGACGTGTATGGTTCACTGCTGAAGAAGTTTCACGACACCGGTGAACTGGACACCAACGAAGTTTACCCGTACGTTACCGAAGGAATTGGCGAGGACTTTGTTCCGGGAAACTACGACATGAAGTTTATTGACCATATTGAGCAGGTAACTGATAAAGACGGGGCGATTATGGCGCGCAGGCTGGCGCGGGAAGAGGGAATATTCTGCGGCTACAGTGCCGGTTCTGTTTTGCAGGGCTTGCTGCAAATGAAGGACCGGTTTAAGAAAGATGATGTGGCGGTGATTATCCTCCACGACCACGGCAGCCGGTATGTGGCCAAAATTTATAACGATGACTGGATGCGCGAGCGGGGATTTCTGGCGGATGAGGTAATTACCGCCAAAACCATTATTGCCCGCAAAAAGATGCGTGAGTTAATTACCGCTTCTCCGAACGAAACGGTGGCTGAAGCCTTCAAAAAAATGAAAGAGCTGCACATCACCCAATTGCCGGTGTTTGAAAACGAGATGAACTTAGGAAGCATTACCGAATACCGTATTCTTCAATTGCTGCTCGATAACCCCGCCCACCGCGATGATGAGGTGGGGAAAATTATGGGCAAGCCGTTTCCTTTTATTGAGATGAATTATTCGGCTGCGGATATTTCAAAACTTATTTCGAAAGAGAATACGGCAGTGCTGGTGAAGTCTAATTCGGGAGCAATGAATATTATTACCGAGTTTGATTTGATTGAGGCGATGGCTTAGCTATTCATCGTAAAGAATAATCCGGTTCCACACACTCTTGCGGATTTTACCGCTCAGCGCGTCAACTTTAATAAATACCGGTACAGGGTCTCTGATTTTTTTCAGTTCATGTATTGCCACCATGCTTATGGTATCACCGGTAGAGGCGTAATTCTTTCCTTCCTTTTCGTAAAGCGCTATGGTAACACCGGTGACATTGAGGGGCTTGAGGTTTACTTCATTATCATACAAAGCAACAAAGGGCTGCTTAACGGTAAACATTTGTTTGGGGTACGGTCGGTTGCGCTCTAAGAAAACTTTGTCGTTGAGTTTAATGAGGTTGGTTTTCGGGTTAGTGATAACAGGAAACTCCTTGGGCGGCACTTTAATGATAAACCGCTTTTGAAACAGAAAAATCCTTGAACCGGTTATACTGGTAACAATTACGCGGAGCGTGGCGGTATCGTAGTCGCCCCATTTGGTGCTGTTAGGTGTTATTACCAGCACGCTGTCATTATGAACTGCCAGCCCTTTTTCAAACAGGAACTGCGAAATAGTGAACTCGGGCGAAACGCGGATTCTGAACTCATACTCTTTTTTGTTTTCGAGGGTGTCGCGCTGGGGTTTAACCCATATTTCGCTGCGGTTGTTGAGAGGAATAAAAATTTCACCGTTTATTTTCTGGCTGAAAACGGATTGCTGCAAAAAAATTATTGTGCTGGCAAGTACTGTAAGGTTTTTCAGCATGTTTACTAAAAAGTAAACCTAATACACGTAAGGTAATGCTGTATAGCAACCTTTGTTTAGTTTCTAACAACAAAGAAAAATGGTATCGTGGAGAATACATTTGGACTTACAGAGAAAATACAATAATGATAAATACAGGAAATTTATGATTGAGAAAAAGACTGTTAAAACAAAAGAATAAATTATCTTTATAGATGAGACCCGACACCCCATGAGAAAACTTACTTCTCTGTTTGCTTTTTGTGTTGTTTCATCTGCCGTAGCAAACGCTCAGATTACCTGTGACTTTACTTTCGCAAATACCGGTCCGCTGTGCACACCTTACTTTGTTAATGCTCATGCTAATGAAACTTCGGGGTTCCCGGTTACACAAAGAACTTGGACAGCGACTTTTGAAAGCAGCCCCGCTGGTACTGGAAATTCATCATCATTTGTCGCCTTTGTTGATTCTTGCGGTACTTATTGCCTGACATTGCACTCCACCAATTCAAATGGCGATACGTGCTCGGTAACGAAATGCAGAACTATTGCATGCAGCCCGGTAGTTGATTTTTCTTTTACTAATACAACCGGATGTATGGGATTGTGTGTACAGGCACAATGTAATTCGCAGCCAGGAAACGGAACAATTAATTCAGTATTGATAGATTGGGGTTGCGGGCCTATAACGAATTTGTCCAATTGCCCCTCTACCGCTATTACTTACTGCTATAGCAATTGCTCTCCGAGGAGTTATAGTCCGGTTGTTGTTGTAGGAAATAGTTCGGGTTGTATTTCTTCGAGAACTTATACCAATGCGATAACGATTGTTCCAAGCCCGGTGGTGGCTAATTTTACTGCTGCAGATACTTTTAGTTGTTCAACCCCTCATACCACTACTATAACTGCAACGCCATGTGCGGGTTGTGTTTACACATGGAGCAATGGAGGGGCATGTACTAATCCTGCGGTTGTAGTAAACTCAACCAGCAATACAGAAACAGTCACATTCGCCTGCTACGGCAATTTTACTATCAATTTAACCGTTACCGATGCACAAGGATGCCGCAGTTCATTTTCGCGACCTGATTATATCCAGGTACGACAAATAAATCCGAGAATGAGCATATTAAATGATGTAGCGGGCTGCGCACCGGTATGCCCAACTTTTGAATTTAACCGGTTGCTGAATCCTTTTCCGGATTCAATAAACTCGGTGTGCTGGAGTTTTCCGGGCTCAACAGTACCGGGAGGATGCAAGGATACTATTCAACGGTGTTTTACCACACCAGGGTGTTATGATGTTAAGCTGGTTGTTGGTACGAATACCGGTTGTTTGGATTCCATCACTTATAATGATACGATTTGTGTGGGGTCACCACCGGTGTGTACGCTTACTGCCTCGGATGATACGATGTGTTTTGAAGAAGGTCCGGTATGGTTCACGGTTGGAGGTGATACTTTTGATTTTGCGTGGGTTGATTTTTGTGATGGAGAAACTGCCATAGTGCACACCAATCCCTTTGGTCATTTTTATCAGGATACAGGTTGTTTTTGTGCGACCATTATTCCGTATCGGGATAGCTGTGCCGGAAATACGGTAACGGTATCCAATATTTGTATTCAGCCGCCTGTTGCAAGATTTGACGATTCCTCCTCCTGCTTTACCCGTGATACAGTTTTTTTGAGAAACACATCCATAGGCGCAACGAGTTTCAAATGGTACTTCTGTAATGGTGATTCTTCAACAGTTGCTGAACCATTTATTGTATTACCTCCTTGCGATACATGCCGGGTAACCTTGGAGAGTTACAATAGTGTAAATGGTTGCCCCCATGTAACGAGCCGCTTGGTTAAGGCTTGTGCGGAGGCGAGTATGACTCCGACAAATGTGGCGGGTTGTGTGAACAAGAACTCGCACCGGATGATGGTGGTCTTTCAAAATACTTCACAATTTCCATCGGCCCCCGGTTATCCGCGCTGGGACCCGGACACTGTTGCGGGAGGTTTAAATTTTGCTTTCGCGGGAGTGCAAACATTTGCATGGCCTAATTACAGCGCAGGAAATTATGTGGCTGCAATGGTTAATGTAACAACGGGTGGGTGCCGGGATACAGCTTATGCGCATGTACTTGCGTGTGAAGTGGAGGTTGACTTTAGCACGAACAACGCGTGCCTTCCAAACCCGATGTGTTTTACCAGTGCCATTACTGATTCGTTTTGCACGGTTGATAGTATCCGGTGGAATTTTGGTGACGGGACTCCGCTGCTGTATGGTGTGGCAAATCCATGTCATACTTATTCGCAATCGGGAATTTATCATGTTCAGCTATATGCCAAAAATAACCTTGGATGCTGGGATACTATGGGGCATGATGTAATTATTACTCACCCGGTGATAATTGATTATGATATTGATACAACGGTTTGTCCGGGTTCGTTACAGTGTATTACAAATAATACCAGCGGAGTGTTACTTACTTACAACTGGGACATCCCTTCTGACTACCCATACGATACTTTTGCATTTGAACCCTGCTTTACGTTTGATATAGCAGGAGACTATTGGATAAATGTTACTGTCAGCTCAAGCGGTTTCTGCAGTACAAGAGACTCTGTTCTTATCCATGTGTGCCCACCGGTAGCTTCGGGGAGCGTAAGTAACGATACCATTCTGTGTCCCAACCCTCCGCAGCTAATCACATTTATGAGTACTTCGCTATGTGCCGACTCTATCTGGTGGAGTTTTGGGGACGGGCTCACAGGACAAGGTGATACTTTAGTGCATTACTATACATTTCCCGGAGTGTATCCGGTATGCTTATTTGCAGCTACAACAGATGGATGTGTTGATAGTGTCTGCATAGATACAATAGTTGTATCCGGACCTCAGATTGGCACTTTTTCAATAACACCGGTTTCTGCCTGTGCGTGTGAGGACACTGTTCATGTTTCGTTAGGCACCGTGAATGCGAATTCAGCTACGTTTATATATGGTTGCGGTATGGGGTTTGGCGGTGTAAATCCTATCAATCCTATTGGCACTCCTCAGAATCCGACCTTCATTGATTTTGATGTTGCGTATTGTCTTCGCGATTCGTGCCAAATACAAGTTATTTTGGCGGCAACCGGTGGCTGTCAGGTGCGGTATAATTTCACAGCTTATATAGATTCCGCAGATGCCGATTTTACTTATAACTCAACCGGAGTCTGCGATTCAGGAATTGTTTGCTTTAATGACAACACTCACTACGCCCTGCCTCAAAGCCACTCGGTGAGCTGGCACTGGAACTTTGGCGATGGCGGAACTGATACCACCGAAAATCCCTGCCATTATTATTCTGCCGGAGGAACATATACCGTTAGTTTAGTGGTGGAGGTTGACAACGGTTGTACGGATTCTATAGCTAAACAGCTTACACTTCACGGCCCACCGCAGGCAAATTTCAGCAGCTTTGTTACTGATTCGTGTAATGCTGCAACTATTTGCTTTACCGATTTAAGTTCGGCTGACCCTCCGGGTATCATTACTAAACGCATGTGGTGTTTTGGTGACGGTGCGTGTGATTCTTTATCTGTAAACCCTTGTCACAGCTTTATGAACGAAGGGGTTTATAAAACCGTTCTTTTTGTAGAAGATGAAAACGGTTGCGTTGCCATGGATTCATTTGATATTGTTTCATCCATACAACACATCTCAGCCAATGCCGGAGTGGTAAGTATTTCCGACTCCTGTGAGTTTGTTATAGCTTGTTTCACTGATTCAAGCAGTTCTGAAACCCCCGTAATTCAGAGTATTTGGGATATTGATGGCATGGTTTATAATACTGCGCAACCCTGCCATCGGTTTTATACAAGCGGAGTTCAGGATATTGTTTTGCAAACAACCAATAGCAGTGGTTGCAGCAGTGTTGATACCTTTGAGTTAAATGTTATTGTCAGTAACCCTTTAAATGCATCTTTCACTTATACGGATTTAAATAATGGAACAGTCCATTTTGTTAATACATCTACTGGACTTTATACAAATGTGTTATGGGATTTTGGCTTCACCACTTCTACCACCAATTCTCCGATTATACCATTTAGTTCTACCGGAGCGTTTCCTGTTACACTTACTATTGCGGATATCCGTGGTTGCACTGATGACACAATGATTATTGTTACGGTAATTGTTTCATCGGTAAATTTATTACCTGATGAAGTAGATGTGAAAATTATTCCAAACCCTTTTCATGATTTTACAACAATTGAAATTAACGGCACTGATGAGAGCTATTACTTCCGCATTGTTAATGTATTGGGAGAAGAAATTTTGAATTCCAGATGCCAAAGCGGGGAAGCATTTCGGTTGTACCGCGGAAAACTTTCACCCGGCTTGTTTCTTTTTGAGGTTAGAGCAAGAGAGAAACTATTGAAGAGAGGGAAGATAGTGGTGGAATGAAGATACGAAGCCTATGTCCAATCGGGGGTTCCGTATCACGAGGTCTTCGCAGAGCCGAAAGTCCCTGTTCAACTTAAATTCAACCAAAGTTGATTTATCAGCGCTTATCCTCTGACGCTGGCGGAAAGTTCCGCAATACTTTACAAGTCTGTAAGACCACAAACCCAACTGGGTTCAGCCACATTCCGTTCGGTAGGACTACGAACCCAACTAAGTTCAGCCACCTTCCGTTCGGCAGGACTATAAACCCAATTAAGTTCAGCCCCCTTCCGT
Source organism: uncultured Chitinophaga sp. (assembly GCA_964631835.1). Lineage (GTDB taxonomy): Bacteria > Bacteroidota > Bacteroidia > Chitinophagales > LD1 > Bog-950. The sequence goes on along the minus strand of CAZWAD010000012.1, from coordinate 99,977 downwards.
TCGGCAGGACTGCGAACCCAACTAAGTTCAGCCACCTTCCGTTCGGCAGGACTATAAACCCAATTAAGTTCAGCCCCCTTCCGTTCGGCAGGACTACGAACCCAACTAAGTTCAGCCCACTTCCGTTCGGCAGGACTATGAACCCAACTGGGTTCAGCCCATTACAGGTCCGTTTTTATCAAAAAACATCCGGAAACGCTAAAAATCGGGCTTGTAGCATAGCCCCGGGAACTTCCTACTTCCCCAAATCCTCCACCAGCCGCCTCAGGCTGTTTCTTACAATTTCGCCCATGCTGTGGCAATCGGTAAAAGAGTTGTCTTTATAATGATGGGCGAGTTCTTTGCGCAGTTCGGTTACTTTTTCTTTGGGGGATATGGTATCGTTGTCCATCACATCCATCAGGTGGTTGAGGCGGTGGCTTCCCGAAATACTCCTGCGGGCAATTAAGGTGCGCTCCTCTTTCTGGTACTGGCGTATGTTGTCGTGGCTCAGCAGGTCGAGCGTAAGCTTCACCAGTACGGCATTCTCTTTAAAAAACTGCGGCAGGTAAAGCTTCTTTTTGCCCTCGTAACTCTGCTGGTCGAAATCAATAACGCGTATGCGGAACTGCACTTCTTCAAAGTCGGGAGTAATGTCAAAAACATAATTATAGGAGCGCATGTCGCCCAGCAGGCGCACAAAGCAGCGCTCGTTAAACTTCACAAACTCCTTGGCAATACGCACCTTGTTGAAGCCGGGGTTTTGCAGGTAGAAATGAATGAACTGGTCGCCCGGAACACCCGCAATATGTTCTTCCACCAGCGTAAAATCATCCACAAAATAATTGAGGCGCGATGGCGAAAGGATATGCTCCAGCTCGAGCCCGTAAATGCGCGAGGCATCGGCCTGCTTAATGTAGAAGTAATCGTAGTTGTCATTGAAATCGTTCACAATTTTAATGCGGAACGGATTGGAGTTGCCGAAGGTGCAGTAGTCCACGCGCTCCACATGCAGGTGCTCGTGCACCTTGGTATCACCACCGGTCTTCAGTATGGAGTAAATCTGCTTGAGCCCGTCATGGATGTGGTGAATTTCCGAGGGCTTATACAGCGCTGCTTCCCAAAGTGTGTCGTTGCCGTCCTTATCGCGAATAGGAACACTGCCGTTGAAATGCTTTAAGTCGGCATAGCTCACCGGCAGCTTTATTTCGCGAGCGTTTGCCTTCAGATACTTGCGCAGGTCGTCATTTACCTTGTAAATTTTCTTCTTCTTGCTGATAACCTGCTGCCGGTAGTGCTTCGGGATTTTCATCGGGGCGAAGATATGTTTACCGTTTTATATCTTCGCCCTCCCATGTTTTACAACCGTAAAAATTGCGCTTCATACCCTGGGCTGTAAGCTCAACTTTTCGAAGGATTCCGCCATTGTAAGAATTTTGACCGAACAGGGTTTTCCTGAAAGTGCAGGACGGCTACGATTACCTCTGCTCGTTCTGCACCATTCCTTTAGCGCGTGGCAAAAGCCGCAGCAACTTCATTGAGCATATTGTTGAAGTGGCGAAGAAAGTAGCCGCAACCGGTGTAAAGGGAATTGTTTTGTTATTTAAAGACTTCCGGGGTGCAGCTCCGGAAGTTTTTTTATGAAACAATAAATGAACCGGTATCGAAAAGTTATTACATTTCATTTCTAAATCCCTTTCTATGCTTAAAACAATTTTATCCTTCTCGACCTGTTTTATATTTCTCTTGAGCAGCTCCCAAACTGTAGATTTTGATTTGCAATGCACCGGTTTGCAAGAAATAAAAGAATGTATAGAGGTATCAGACGGATATTATCTTAAGAAACTCGGAAAGAACCCCGGGTACTATAAGACAGATAAAAATTTTAAAGTACTGAAGTTTTTCCCATGCAAAGATGTGGATGGTGTGATTGAAAATGAACCTCAGAAATACCAGGAGTTTGGAGGGACGCTTTTTATTACGGGAGCAATGGAAAACAAAAAGCAAGGCACCCTTGATTTTTACAGGTTTACTCTTGAAAATCCGAATGATGTAAAAGTTTTTCATTCAGAAAAAGCAAAGCTAAAGGGTCAAAAGGGCTGGAAATGTCTGGAATTACCGAAAGAAGCAGGAGATGCAAGCATGTTTCCATCCTTTTTTCTCAAATACAGTTTAAGTGCCAACCGTCAACGACTGTTTATGATTTGGATTGACCCAAATTCCACGGTTTTGAATTACCACATTTATGAATTCGATACCTCATTCAACCTCATTTATAAACACATAGCAGAAACAGGTCAAAAGCATCTACAGGGAAGCGAATTCGGATTCGAATGCAAAACTCTCGATAACGGTGCTCTTCTGTTTATTTATAATGAAGAAAAAACCCACCGCTTGTTTTGCACTTTATATCAGCCCGACTCTAAAAAAACTGAGAATAAAATACTTGATGCTCCTGCAGGTTTTATAATGCCGTCAACTGAAATAGATATAAAGCACAATAAATTATGCATTCTGTATGATGCTAACATGGAATCTTTGTCACCGGGTCGCGAAGCAGAGTTGAATTTAGCTGCCGATATTGTCCGGTTCCATGTATATGATTTGCCATCGCTAGAAAAGACAATTGACTTAGGAGTAAAATTGACTAAAGATCAAATAGACTCTCTTCAGGTGGGTGGAAATCTGAAGCGGAAATTAACTGACCCGGCTTACATTGCCGCTAAAGATTGCCAGGTATTCGATAACGGGAATTATGGCTTGGTTTTCGACTTGGGAAATTATATTGATTACTCTTCAACAAGAGACCGTCCAGTTGCAGCCGGAACTATGACTATCAGTACAACAACCTCTCACATCATGAAAGGCGATAACAATTACATTGCTATGATATACAACCCAAGTTCACAACAAATGGAAAGAAGGTCGTTATACAGGACGCGTGGAAGAGCAGGTCTTGTTTCAAGAATTTATTTTTTCGATAACAGATTTTCGATATTCTGTGAAACAAAACGTTCAGGTGATGATATAAGAGAAGAACCACCCAAAGAAAAGAAGTACCTTACCGGTTACCAGATAGATGAGAATGGCAAGGTAAAAAACATCCGCTACCTGATGGATAAGGCGATTGATTTCGAAATGGGACTTTGGGATAACATTACGGGACCACTCATTGCTTTACACGATAAAGCCAACGAGCACGCCTTATGTCTTTTAAAACTTAAAAAATAAGACCGCTTGATATTGCGTTAGTTCCTAATCTCATCATCCTGCGGCAAACTCAAGACGACAAGTTTTCGGAATTCAGGAAGCCTTTTTTTATAGCATATCTGCTTTAATTAGTCAGCTAATTAAATTATTCCTGTAGTTGTTTTATCATATATTCTAAAAGAGACTGTCCTTCTGTCCGAAAGGAGCGTCTCGTTGATTAAAAGAATTATCCTTTCGAGAGAAAAAATAACTCTTTTAAGTAAAAGGATTACTCTGTTGTTTAAGAGAATTATTCTTTCGAAACAAAGAATTAATCTTTTGTTAGAAAGAATACCTCTTTTTGCGGCTGCTACTCATCCTGAAAGACGCACACGGTGATAAAACGGTATGTGGAGTGCTTACTGTTAAATGAACAAGTCCTTAGTCAGCTCATGGCTTCCCTTTACGTACCATAGCGTAATTGCGCACGTTTCCTATCTTCGCCCTCCCATGTTTTACAACCGTAAAATAGCGCTTCATACCCTGGGCTGTAAGCTCAACTTTTCGGAGGGTTCTGCCATCGGCAGAATTCTGACTGAACAGGGTTTTCAGAAGGTTGATTTCAGCGACCGCGCTGATTATTACATTATCAATACCTGCTCCGTCACCGAAAATGCCGATAAGGAAACAAGGTATGTTGTAAAAACTGCTCTTCGCACCAACCCCGGAGCGAAGATTATAGTGGTGGGATGTTATGCGCAGTTAAAACCCGAAGAGATTGCAAAGATTAACGGAGTGAGTTTGGTGCTTGGCGCCAATGAAAAGTTTAAAATTCATGAATACATTGAGAAGCTGGAAGGGAATGTCATCCTGAGCGGAGTCGAAGGGAGCGGAGGCGTAGGGCAACCGGTAGTTGTCAGCGGCAATATTGATGATGTAAGTTTTTATGCCGATGCCTATTCACAGGGTGAAAGAACGAGAAGCTTCCTGAAGGTTCAGGATGGCTGCGATTACTTCTGCTCGTTCTGTACCATTCCGCTTGCCCGCGGTAAAAGCCGCAGCAACTCCATTGAGCGCACGGTTGAAGTGGCGAAGAAAGTTGCTGCAACCGGTGTCAGGGAAATTGTGCTCACCGGTGTAAACATTGGCGACTTTGGAAAACAGCCACCTCATCCTAAATCCTTCTCCGAAGGAGAAGGACTTGAACAGCCAGCGAATGAAAATTTCTTCCGGCTTATTCAAGAGTTAGAGAAGATTGAAACTGTAGAGAGATTCAGAATTTCTTCTATTGAGCCCAATCTGCTTACCGATGAAATTATTGAGTTGGTTGCGGGTTCCAGGAAGTTTATGCCGCACTTCCATATTCCCCTGCAAAGCGGCTCCGACAAAATCCTGAAGCTGATGCGCAGGAAATATCTCAGCAAACTTTACAGAGAAAGAGTGGCGAAGATTAAATCGTTACTCCCTCATGCTTGTATTGGTGTGGATGTTATTGTCGGCTTCCCCGGTGAAACGCAGGAACAGTTTCTGGAGACCTACAACTTTATTAATGAGCTGGATGTATCTTACCTGCATGTGTTCACCTACAGCGAGCGCGCCAACACTCGTGCATTGAATATTAAACCGGTAGTTCCGGGGCCCGAAAGGAAGGAGAGAAATAAAATGCTACGCATACTTTCGGAAAAGAAGAAGAGGAAATTTTATTCGGAACACCTGAACACCGAGCGCAGTGTTTTATTCGAAGCCGAAAACGATAGCGGGCTGATGTACGGTTTCACAGATAATTATATCAAAGTGGCTGTGCCTTACAGCGAGGAGTTAGTGAATACCGTTCAAACTGTTTTGTTGAATGAAGTTTCCGATTTTGGTTATGTAAAGGGAGATGTTGTTTCCGAAATCCTTGTCGCTTAGTTGCAATTGCTTTTCTTCGCCATTTAAATTGCATTAATGCTCCTGCTGCGCTGCTATCCTAAAGTCACCGACTTTATATTTCATTTCTTCAACCAGGCTTCATGGGCAGATTACAGGTTTCTTCCGGTTCATAGCTATGGTTTTTTTGTTGCCTGCGGTTTTTTTGCAGCAGCAACATTAACGGTCAATGAACTTCGCAGAAAAGAAAAGCTTGGATTACTTCCGGGAGAAGATGGAGAAATAGTAGTTGGTGAAGCTATGAGTACGAAAGAGCTTATCTATTATTTTCTTTTCACGTTCATCATTTTTTTCAAACTCTTCGGGCTAATTACTTATCAGCCTGAGCTGAGTAAAGGATTGCTGTCGCTCAACCATTATTTTCTCTCGGCTTACGGAAGCTGGATTGGAGGAGTAATTGGCGCAGGTGCACTTACTTATTATTACCACTACACCAGGAACAAAGAGAAGCTACCCAAACCGCAGAAAAAGAAAATCAAAATTTATCCTTCGGATGGAATTGGAGATTTGGTGGTAATTGCAGCAGTGCTTGGAATTTTTGGTTCGGTGCTTTTCAATCTCTTAGAAACCGATGGAAGCATCAGCGATTTGTGGAAAGACCCGGTTGCCTTTTTCACCAGCGGTTTATCGGTTTATGGTGGATTGATTTGTGCCGGCTTGGGATTTGCAGTCTATGCATGGAGAAAAAAATACCACTTCGGATATTTCTTCGACTCCATTGCTCCGGGTTTTATTCTGGCAAATGGAATCGGACGAATCGGCTGTCAGGTTGCCGGTGACGGAGATTGGGGAATAGTCAATCCATACCCCAAGCCCGATTGGATTCCGCAATTTTTGTGGGCTGATAATTATGCAAACCATATAGGTTGTTACCCAACAGATACAGGCAACATGTTCATTCCCGGTTGCACAGGCGATGAATGCTGCCAGTTAGCACAAGCAGTTTATCCAACTCCCATTTATGAATTTCTGATGTGTACGACCATTTTCGTCATCCTGTGGAGTTTGCGAAAGCGGTTAACCTACAAACCCGGAATTCTTTTCGGCTTGTTTATGATACTCATCGGAATACAACGGTTCACGATTGAACAATGGCGTGATCTGGAAAGAAGAGATCTTCATAACTATTTCGGAATCCAACTCCGGCAGAGCGAGGAAATATCAATTGTGTTGTTTGTCCTTGGGTTAATTATGACTGTGTATCTTTGGAGAAAATATACACTGAAAAAAACCTGAAGTAATTAGATATGGAAGTTGCTGCTGCGCCTCAAAAGAAAAAATCCGTTCCTCCGTTTCCGAAAGAAAAACACTGGCTTTTCGGAAGCGGCTACATGCTCCGTGAAAAAGCGCATGAACAAATTGAAAAGCTGGTAAAACAGTACGGAGAAATTTTTTCACTGTCTCTCCCCTTTAACCGGATAGTTATCGCAGCAAAACCCGAATATGCTCAATATGTTTTGGTTGAAAACAACAAAAACTACAGGAAGAGTTTAGCCTACGATATGCTCAGAATTCTGCTGGGCAATGGATTACTTACCAGTGAAGGTGATTTCTGGAGAAAGCAAAGGCGCTTAATGCAGCCCGCATTTCACAAACAGAAACTGGCTGAACTTACCGACATGATGATCAAACGCACCGAACGTGAAGTGGAAAGACTAAGACCCAAAGCCAAAACGGGTGAATACTTTGATGTTGGCGCTGAAATGACGGCTCTTACCCTTGATATTATCTCTGAAGCGATTTTCAGCAACGGTGTTGATGGCAAGGAAGATTTTGTGGCAAAACAAATTACGCTGCTGAATGAATACACGACTGAGAAACTGAACCAGCCCATCCGGTTGCCTGCCTCCTTCCCTACTCCTTTTAATATGCGCGAGCGAAAAGCTATTAAAGCGCTGGACGATTTGATTTATTCAATCATAGACCAAAGAAGAAAGGAAGGAGTTTCGAAAAGTGATTTGCTTTCCATGCTGCTCGATGCCCGCGATGAAGAAACAGGTGAAGCGATGGACAACCGGCAGCTGCGCGATGAAGTAATGACTATTTTCATTGCCGGTAATGAAACCACAGCATATGCCATGACCTGGACTCTTTACCTTCTTTCTCAAAACCCCGAAGCCGAAGGAAAGATGATTCAGGAGATTGATGAAAAACTGAATGCGGGAACAGAACTGAATTTCAGCAATGTGATGGGATTTCAATATGTGCGGCAGGTAGTTGAAGAAAGTATGCGCCTGTTTCCACCTGCATGGATGGTAGGCAGAAGAAATAATGAGGATGATGAAATTGGCGGCTACCGGATTTTTAAAGATACCAACGTATTAATTCCGATTTGGCATTTCCACCACAGTGAAAAATACTGGGACGAGCCATTGAAATTTAAACCCGAAAGGTTTTCGCCTGAAAAAAAACACAACATAAACCGCTATGTCTATTTTCCTTTCGGTGGCGGACCGAGATTGTGCATCGGAAATAACTTCGCACTGCTTGAAATGCAAATTATCCTTATTCATTTTTACCGGAATTTCAGGTTTCAGCTCAAGCCAAACTTTGTTGTAGAACCGGAACCTATGATAACCTTGCGTCCAAAAAACGGGATGTTTATGAAAGTAGTGGAAAAATAAATTTTCCCTTCACTTTGGTAATCCAAAACCTTTCATACATTTGGTGCATATTCAAAAACAAAACCTGAATTATGCGTCTTTTTACAAAAATTTTCAAAAGCGTATTATTAACGGCAATCCCCTTGTTGGCTTTAAAAACCACTGCGCAGGATTTGCATTTCTCACAATACTATACGCACGCATCTTTCCTTAATCCTTCACTTGTAGGAAATTATGACGGGAGCTACCGTTTGGCTGCTATTTACCGCAATCAATGGTCAAGTGCAGTTGGCAAAGATGGGTTCCATACTATTGGCGCTGATGTGGATTTCTGCCTGCTCGAAGGGTACCTAAGAACCGATAAACTGGCTATAGGCGTAGGTTTCTTTAATGACCGTTCAGGGGCTGCCGGTCTTTCCATTATGAATGCAAGTCTTTCTGTGGCTTATCACAAAGGATTTGGCAAAAAAGGGCAGCATCGTTTAAGCTTAGGTTTGCAAGGCGCATTTATTCAGAAATCTGTAAGTGATCCTATTTTCGGAGACCAGTTCCTTGGCCACAACCAAACACCTCGTAACTACACCAACGAAGATTACAACCGCGGCTTTTACAATTTCGATTTTAATGCCGGTTTGTACTGGAGGTCTAACTTCAAAGACAGAGTTAGATTAGGAGTTGGTTTTGCTGCTTATCACTTGATTGAACCTAAGCAATCGGTTGTTACTTCACAAACTACTTTGGATACGGATAAGAACAGTGTTCTTCCCCGTAAATACAATGCTGATTTAAATCTTGAATTCTTGATTGGCAAGAAAAAGAAAGTTTCTATTTCTCCGGAGTTCCTGTTGATGTATCAGCAGCCGTTTATGGAAATCCTTCCGGGTCTTTCCGCAACTTATTACTTCAACACCGGATTCAGGAATAACAACAGCGTAAGTGCGGGCGTTCGCTACCGCTATGCCGGAATGAGTTCAGGAACTAACGATGCAATTATTCCGATGGCGAATATTGAATTCAGAAATGTACGCCTTGGATTTGCTTACGATGTTAATATTTCAGATTTGAAAACATCTACAACAAACCGGGGTGCTTTCGAAATCTCATTGGCTTATGTGGGCGAAACGATTAAGTCATTCAAAGCTAACAAGTCGTTGCCAAGCCGCAGATTTTAATTGAACGTAAGAAGTTTTGTTTACTGAAAAATTAAAACCTGCGACACACGGCAGGTTTTTTTTGATAAATACGGAAACCTAAAAACCAAACGATGAAGAAGAATTTTATTCTCACGATTTGTGCTCTCTTAAGCACCTCGCTTTTGTTTTCTCAAAAATACCGCGTGCCTTCTAAAACTCCGGCAGTGCAGTTGAAAATTGCAGACAGGTTTTATGCTGAGTCATATTTTTATACGGCTTCAGAATATTATAAGGATGTAGTCCGGCAAGACTCCTCCAGCCGTTATGCTAACTTCTGGCTGGCAATGTCGCTGCTGATGGCTCGCGATTATGAAAACTCTGAAATTTTCTTTGCCCAGTTCTACAGTATGAAGCCCGGTGAAAAAACAAAGCAGAAAAAATGGGATGAAGAAACCCGTGTATTATTCAATAAAGGCGATTATTACTACGGGCAGGTATTACATCGCAACGGCAAGCATGATGAAGCGCTTATTTACCTCAACCGGTTTGTGAGCAATTACGTTCCTAAAGATGAAAACGACAATTTGAAAAAATGGGCACAGGTTGAAATTGAAGGCTGCAACCTGGCTAAAACAATGCCCAAAGCACGGGTAAAAGTCCGTAATGCGGGTGCCGGTGTAAACAAATCTTATACAGAAGCCGCTCCGTTCTTGTACGATGAAAATAGCTTGTATTACACCTCGCTGAAAATTGATGCCATCAGTACTGGCGATACATTGGTTTTCTTCGAAGGGCCTAAATCCAAACGGGTTTACCAGATTATGCGCAGCGGCAAACAAGGAAATGAGTGGATGAAAGGTGAACCGGTTAACAATCCTGCCATTAATGAAGAAGGATACATTGTTGGCAACGGAACGTTTAATAAGGCCCGAACCAAATTCTATTTCACCAAGTGTTTGGAAATGGATGATGACCGCTCTCTTTGCAATTTATTTTCTGCTGATTGTAACGATGGAGTTCTTTCAAATGTGGAACGCCTGCCCGACCCGATTAATTCAAAAGAAAAAAATACGGCTACCCAGCCTTGCGTAAGAACATCTGATGACGGAATGGATATTATCTATTTCTCTACCGACCGCGAAGGTGGCTCTGGCGGAATGGATATTTGGTATTACCTGCGCACTCAAAACGGGGAATACAAAGGACCTATGCCTTTAAAAGGACCGGTAAACACTTTTGGCGATGAGTTAACTCCATTCTTCGATGACAGCACCAAAACACTATACTTCAGTTCAAACGGTCATCCGGGCTTCGGTGGTTATGATGTTTTCAAAAGTACCGAAAATGCTGATTTAAGCTGGAGCGAGGTGACTAATGTAGGTACTCCTATTAACACCGGTGCTGATGATTTGTACTATTCAAGAAATCCTGACCAGACAAGAGGTTATCTTACTTCCAACCGCAAAGGCAGCACCCCACTTAACGGAATTGAAACTGCGTCAGATGATATTTTCCATTGGGAAAACTGGAAGTTTGCCGTTCAGGGAATTGTATTTAAAGAAGGCGAGGACGGTGGCGGACCTCTTACCGGTGCTACTTTTAAACTCTACAAAAAACTTCCTGACGGAACACGCGAACTGGTTGCTATTGATTCGTCTAATAAAGACGGGTACTATATCTTCAAAATGGCTCCTGAAACAGACTATATTGTTGGTGTGGAAAAGGATGGCTATCAGGTAAAAGAAGAAGCGGTTACTACTGTTGGCTTGCCGGATGAAGACACTATTCAGAACAACTTTAATGTTCGCAAAGAAACATACACCGTTAAGGGCTTATTGACTGAAGAAGGAAGTAATGAAAAGTTGCTCAACGTAAGTGTTACTATCATTCAGATTTATCCTAACGGGCTTGAGAAAACTGTTTACTATATGAATTCCAATCCTTTTTACGCTTTCGACATTCAGGGCAATTCAAACTTTAAAATAATTACCCGTAAAGAGGGATACTTTACTAAAGTAACTAATCTGAGCACCATGAATCTGGGCAATATGGACACTATTCGTAAAGATATTAGCCTTGTAAAACTTGAAATCAATAAAGACTATGCTCTCCAAAATATCCTTTATGAATTTGGCAAAGCAACCCTCACTGAGGCTTCAAAAATTGTATTGGATACTCTTTATCAAATTCTTGTAGAGAATCCATCGTTCATCATAGAACTTAGTTCTCATACCGATGCCATTGGTTCTGATGCTGCCAATATGAAACTTTCTCAAGCTCGTGCTGAAAGCTGCGTGAATTACTTAGTAGGTAAAGGCATAGGTAAAGAAAGAATGAAGCCAGTGGGTTATGGCGAGAGCCGCCCGAAAGTGCCAAATACCGGCCCCGATGGAAAAGACGACCCTGCCGGTCGTGCCATCAACCGCAGAACCGAATTTAAGATTACCGGAATTAAAAAAGAGTTGTAAAGAAACAACACCATTGAAACAAAAAACTCCGGAGTTTTCCGGAGTTTTTTGTTTTTTACAGATAGAAACTGTTTTATAAATATCATCAGAATTTAAGTAGATATCTTATTGAAGCTGAATTTATAAAATTGCAGACCGGATAATAATTGGAACAGCTTATGCAAGACTTCGACAAACTTTGGAACTATAACGACCCGGCTGAAACTGAAAACAAATTCAGGGAGGTCTTAAAAGAATCATCACCTGAAAAAAATCTTTCAGCACACCTGCAACTGCTTACGCAACTAGCCAGATCTCAAAGTTTACAGCAGAAGTTTAAGGAAGCCCATGAAATTCTTGATAATGTAGAAAAACAACTTATTGAAGAGCCTGATATTGAACATGTACGGTATTTTCTGGAAAGGGGAAGAACGTTTAACTCGTCAGGCGACAAACGCAACGCAGAAATATGTTTCAGGAATGCGATGGATATTTCTAAAAACTTGAAAGAAGACTTTTACTTCATTGACTCAATACACATGCTTGCAATTATTTCTCCGCCTGATGAAAGTGCTGCATTGAACGAAAAAGCAATATTGTATGGAGAAGAGTCGGGAAATGAACGGGCGAAAGGCTGGTTGGGTTCTCTATATAACAACCTTGGATGGAGTTATTTTGACAGAGGCGAGTATGAAAAAGCGCTCAGTATTTTTTTGCGGGCATTAAAATGGAGGCAGGATAAAAAGCAGGAAACGGAAACATTCATTGCTAAATGGTGTGTAGCAAGGACGCTCCGAGCTTTAAATAGGATTGACGAAGCCATTACTATTCAGCTTGGCTTGCTTGAAGAACTAGTGAGTAATGATAAAAAAGATGGTTATGTTTACGAGGAACTTGGTGAACTACACCTGCTGAAAAATGAGCCTGTAAACAAGATGTATTTTCAGCTTGCACATGACGAGTTGAGCAATGATATATGGCTAAGTAAAAATGAGCCTAAACGTATAGAAAGATTAAAGGAGCTGAGTGCTTAAAAAATAATCTGTCAATTGGGTTAATTTGTTACTTTCGACACCCAAAATAAATAACTAAAAATGCAGGTTAAATTTTATACAATCCTTCTTTCAGGGTTTATTTTCTTTTGGAGTTTCCAGTCAAAAGCCCAGAGTACATTTGCACTTGTCCGTCAGGTATTGCAAATGAAATGCACAGGGTCAGGCTGCCATAGCGGAAGCCATCCGGCTTTTAACGTTTCTCTCTCTGAATCGGTTCTGTACAACCAATTAGTGAACGCCTCACCTCTTAATCCCGCAGCAGCAGCAAAAGGCGATAAGCTCATTAAACCCGGCTACGTGGACAGAAGTTTTCTGTTAAGAAAAATTGCTCACGGTCTTAATGAATCAAACATTCATCTGGACTTGGCGCAAACCGAAGGTGCAGATATGCCTTCAGGACCAAACCCCTTATCGAAACCGGAAATAGAACTTATACGCCAGTGGATTTTGTTTGGTGCACCACAAACAGGAGATGTAGTTGATACGGCCTTGATAAATAAGTATTACCGCGAAGGCGGAATAGATGACTTTTACCCGAACCACAACCCACCGCCAGCAGGTTCAGGGTTCCAGATATATGTTGGCAAAGTATTCATTCAGCCCAATTATGAAACTTATTACTTCATCAAGCATACACCAAAACTGAACAGTGACATTGAAATTCCGCGCATTGAAACCATGTTGCCCTCAGGCACTCACCATTTTGTTATTTACAAGTTTTTACCCGGTGGTGAAAATAATTACCGTGAGGGTTTGCGAAATTCAATTGTTGAACCATCGCAAGACTCTCATGCAGATGTTTTAGACGGTATCGGCACAGGGCCTAACTTTTGGGAGTATCAACTTCCAGCAGGTACAGCATACTACTGGAGCCAGAATACTCCGTTAGACCTTAATCTACACATCAGAAACAGCAGCATGGATTCGGTGATGGCGCTGGACCTTTACATTAATGTATTTACACAACCTGTAGGTACTGCGCTTAATTATATGCTCATCAGAAACTTCCCGATTTTCACTATTTCTATACCACAGGACGGCCAGGAACATACCTTTACTGAGTTAGCCTATGATTCTTCCGAAACAAGGATGTGGAAAATATGGCAGCTATATACACATACACATAAGTACGGGACTGATTATGATGTTTTCAAGAGAAAACCTAGCGGCTCTATGGACGTTGATTCAACCAACCAGATTTATGAGGGCTGGTACAGCTATGAGCAGGGCTTTATGGTGGGCTATTACCGTACCGGTGTGGATGTTACTTTCGAATTTTTCCCTGATGATTCTTTGCTGGAAGTTGACCCCCGGTTGGGGCTTATTCACCGAGCAAAATATCGTAATACCAATGGACCCGACCCTGTTCTCTGGGGCTTAACATCCGATGAAGAAATGATGGTAATGGGCTTTCAGTATATCTATGGTAATTTTTTGTCGTCAGTGCCCGCGCCATCACATGAGCCAGATATTCATCTCACCGTTTTTCCAAACCCGGTTCTTGGTACGTTGTACCTGAATTATATTTTGCAGCAAGCCTCCAATGTATCAGTTCGGCTAACCGATGTACTGGGAAAAACAATATCCCTGGCTGCCAATGAAACAAAAACTACCGGAAACTATATTGATGAAATTGATTTGCTGGGAACGCCACCCGGTATTTACATGGTTACTTTTACCGTAAACAATAAATCAATTGCAAAACGGGTTATTGTTGAATAATTTATTTTCTTCTACTTTAATTTGAACTTTATGAAAAGAAAATTGTTGCTTATTTCAGCATGTTTTGCATTCTTACTTTCACATTCGCAGAATGCAATTCCGAATGCCGGTTTTGAGAATTGGAATAACAACCCCAATTACGATGACCCTGCAGGATGGGGCACCATAAACGGACTTACTTATTTTTTGGGCGTAAAAACAGTTACCAAAACCACCGACAAGCACAGTGGCAGTTTTGCCATTAAACTCGAATCGAAAACAGTTCCCCTGCAGGGCGTGGCTCCGGGTATTGCCGCCACTGGAACTATCAATCCGAGTACCCAGGCAGTTGATGGCGGTGTGGTATTTACACAGCGTCCTTCAGCAATAACTGGTTGGTATAAGTATATCCCAAGCGGGGTGGATACCGGTTCGGTGGAAGCAATCCTCTGGAGATGGAACGCAGGTACTAGAGAGGAAGTAGGAATTGCTGAATTTACCGTAAGCAATACAGTAAATGCTTATTCTCAGCTTACAGCAAACTTTAATTATTCTTCTCCTGCAGCGCCCGATTCATTGGTTATCACCATTCTTACCAGTTCAGGAGCAAATAATTCACCCAATGGAACTCAAATGTTTGTTGACGACCTCGCTTTCGATTTCTCATCTTCGGTTGATGAGGTTGCAGGTGAATCAATTCACATTTATCCAAATCCGGCAATTGATGTGATTACTGTTGAACTGAGTAACTCAGCTGAATTCATCTTTTCTGTTTTCGATCTAGAGGGTAAGCTGGTTGTAGAAAAAATCCTAAAAGAGAGCCCCGTAACTATTGATATAAAATCTTTGCCCGAGGGACTGTACTCGTACATGCTAAAGAACAACCTCACCAGAAATACGGTGTCCAGCAAGTTCCTGATAAATAGATAACTAAAAGGTAAAGATCCCGAACATTCAGGTTTTTCAGTTTTTGGTTATAGTTCGCACTGAATTAATACGTAATGATTTTTTATCGTTACTAGCTTTTTGTTTTCAACAAAATATTAAAAGCATTGTTTTAACGGATAAGTATAGAAACTGCTTCGGTTTTGGTGCCTGGAATATTAGCCTACTTACTGGTTTAAGGAAATGTCGCCATGAGTTTTTGCTGAAGAGTGTAATGAGTAAAGAGGCTTCGGCAGGCTCCTGAAATGCACTATAGCAGGTTGAACAGAAACACTACCCGAAAACCGCTTTACCATCTGAACTTGCGACTGTACGGGCGAACATTGTAATAACACAAAGTATAATTGTATTTATCGGTGCAAACGTTGCAACTACAGCATCTATCATTACAATGCTGGGGCGAATCATTGAAAGATTAAGCATGCTGGCTCAAGGTGCAGCTATTAACAAGATACACTGTCAAGGGAAAGTGTTAACAAATCGGCACTACTTCACTTCTTATATATTGAAACCTTAATCTATTAACAAAATCAACCAAATAAACTCAAGTTGGAGACTTTTTTATGACAGTACATAGGAACGACACGGTGAGCATCAATTCATACAAAGCAAGTTTTGCAAAAAAATAGTGCGTGGCAGGGAACCGGCCACGCACGGACACACTTTGTTGGGTAGGTAAAAAACCTTTCAATGGTAACTAAAAGCCCAGCCTGAAGAAAAACAAATAGTCAACAACCTGTTTATTCGCTACCCTCTGCCTACCTCTTCTAACTCCTGCTGTTTTACAGCTAACAATGAATGGCATTAATTGACATTCAACTTTTTCACTTTTACAAACCATATTTGCCTTTATGTTTCAAACGTTTCTTTACATTCCATGGAACCCGAATCCTGATTTTATAACAGTTGGCACTTTTTCTATTAAATGGTACGGGGTGTGCTGGGGGTTGGCGTTGCTTTCGGTTTTCTTTATCGGAAGATATGTATTCCAGAAACTGAATCGCAACGAAGAAAAACTGACTATTGGTATTCAGTATGTGTTTGTTTGTGGGGTTATCGGTGCTCGGCTAGCGCATATCCTGTTTTATCAACTCGATTATTTTGTTGCGCATCCTGAAGACATACTCGCTGTTTGGAAAGGCGGACTCGCCAGTCATGGCGGTGTGGCAGGGGCTTTTCTAGGCATGTATCTTTTTTGTCTGCGTAATAAGGACTTCAGTTTTTTCTGGGTTATTGACCACGGAGTTATTTTTTCGCTCACACTCGCTTCTCTGATTCGATTGGGTAACCTGATGAATTCTGAAATAGTTGGAAAGCCTGCTGACGTTCCCTGGGCATTTATTTTTTTAAATTCCAACGAAATCACTGATACCTTGCCGCGTCATCCTGTGGTTTTGTATGAAAGCTTGGCGTATCTGTTACTCCAGTCATTCATGATTTTTATTTTCAACCGGGTAAAAGAATCAAAGCCAGGCATTTACCTGTCGGTTTTTCTAACAGTAGTGTTTGCCGTGCGCCTGATTCTTGAATTTTTCAAAGAACCGGAAGGGAGTATATTCTTCAACACTCTCAGCAAGACACAAATGCTCAACCTGCCGTTTATCGTTGCGGGAATAATTCTTAGTTATTTTGTATGGAAAGGAAAACTGCGGTACAAGTAAATGGCAAATGGCTAAATACGAAAAGTGGCTTGGTGCAGGATTGGGATGGGCGGTAACCGGAAACCCCTTGGGGGGCTTGCTGGGTTTTGTGGCAGGAAGCATGTACGGAAACAACAGTAAGAAAGAAGCCGAAAATCTCCTATCCGGAATTTCGGAATTTGAAACCAATCTGATTGTTCTTGCAACTCATCTCATAAAAATTGACGGCAAAATACAACTACTGGAAGTTTCGTTTGTGCGACAGTTTCTTGATGAGCACTTTGATGCCTGTAAATCTGAAAAGCGCGCGCAGGTTTTGAACCACTGCCTGCAAAAGGAATACAGCCTGAATATTGTTTGTGACCAGTTGAGGATATATGCCAGGCATTCCACCCGCATTCAGATAATCCGCTTTCTTTTCGATCTTGCCATAAGCGATGGAGAACTGAATGAACGGGAAAATTATTTCATCTTCAAAATCTCCGGGTACCTGAATGTAAACGATGTTGATTTCAGGAAAATAAAAAATGAACAGTGGGAGCAAGTAATTTCAGGGTATGAAATCCTCGGAGTACGAAAAGACGCCACACTCACTGAAATCAGGAATACTTACCGTAAGCTTGTTCTCAAATACCACCCAGATAAAAACGGGCATCTTTCAGAAAGCGACAGAAAAAAATTGAGCGTTAAGTTTCAGCAGATAAAAGACGCTTACGAAAGAATCAAAAAAGAACTTGCCGGTTGACAACAAGAATTCAAGAGGCTTCTTCATTACAAAAATTTCCGGGTATTTTTCTTAAAAATTATAAAAGAAAAACTAATGGTTCTTTTAGTTATTTTAAAATTGTATTTTTAGCATTATAATAATAATTGTTAGATTGAAAGAAAATATAAACTTCTCTCCGGGGTCTATCCAAAAGGCCCTTTAGTTAGTGTGTCAGGGGTCCGCGTTGTCTGCGCGGACCTTTTTATTTACAGGTGTTGAAATTCCCGTGTTACGGCTTATGTTTGCCCTCCTCAAATCACACAATATGAAAGAAGCATACATCTACGACTCGGTTCGCACCCCGCGTGGGCGCGGTAAAAAATCAGGTTCGCTTTACGAGGTAAAACCGATTGACCTGCTCACTCAACTTTTTCGTGCGATACATAAGCGCAACGGGTTGTTCGATACAGAGCAGGTTGACGATGTTGTGCTTGGATGCGTAACCCCTATTGGGGAACAGGGCGGTGACATTGCAAAATTCGGACAAGCTATGGCAGGCTGGAGCGAAAAAGTTCCTGGTGTGCAAATCAATCGTTTCTGCTCTTCGGGTTTAGAATCAATCAATCTTGCTGCCATGAAAGTCCGTAGCGGTTGGGAAAATTTAGTTGTTGCTGGTGGAATTGAAAGCATGAGCCGCAATCCTATGGGCAGCGATGGCGGGGCATGGTATCTTGACCCTCAAGTAAATTCAAAACTTGGATTTATTCCTCAAGGTATATCTGCTGATTTAATCGCAACTATTGAAGGGTTTACAAGGGAAACAGTAGACAACTATGCGCTTAGCTCACATCGCAAAGCTTCGTTCGCACGAAAAAACGGTTATTTCAAAAAATCTCTGATATCAGTTACCGACCAAAATGACATCCTTGTTCTGGATAATGATGAAACTATCCGTGATGATGCTTCCATGGAAGCCATGAAGAAACTGGAGCCGAGTTTTGCCATGCCCGGTGAGTTTGGCTTCGATTCCGTTGCCATGTTAAAATATACATCCGTTGAAAAAATCAACCACGTCCATACTCCCGGAAATTCATCGGGCATTGTGGATGGCGCAGCACTTACACTTATCGGCAACAAAGAAACAGGAGAAAAACTTGGATTGAAACCACGTGCCAGAATAGTAGCCGCGGCAGTTACTTCATCGGACCCAACAATTATGCTTACCGGTCCTGCATTTTCAGCAAAGAAAGCACTGAAAGTAGCACACATGGACAAAAAAGACATTGACATCTGGGAAATGAACGAGGCGTTTGCTTCGGCAGTGTTGAAGTTTCAGCGTGAAATGGATATTGATGATTCTCTTTTAAACGTAAATGGAGGGGCTATTGCCATGGGTCACCCGCTGGGAGCTACCGGGTCAATGCTTCTGGGAACTGTACTTGATGAATTGGAAAGAACGGGCAAAGGAACCGGGTTAGTTACATTATGTGTAGGAGGTGGAATGGGAGTAGCAACTATTATTGAAAGAACTTAAAAATTATCGTCATGATAAATTATAGCAAAGACGAGAAGGGTATTGTAACCTTAACACTTGACAATCCAGACAAATCGGCAAATGTTGTCAACCTAAAATTTGGCGAGGCATTTAAAAATACCATTGCGAGATTGCAACAGGAAAAAGATTCTATTAATGGAATCATCATCACATCAGCCAAAGAAACTTTCTTTGCCGGAGCAGATATTGATGAAATGTTTGTAGAAACCGATGCCAAACATTTTTTCGACCGAGCTCAAAATTTCAAGGCTGGTTTGCGTTATCTCGAAACGCAAGGCAAACCGGTTGTGGCGGCTATCAACGGAACAGCTCTCGGTGCAGGTTTCGAAATGCCTTTGGCTTGCCACCGCAGAATTGTGATTGACAACTCTAAAATTCAAATCGGCCTACCGGAGGTTACTTTGGGATTGCTGCCAGGCGCAGGTGGTGTTACAAGAATGGTTCGCCTGCTTGGCCTTCAACCAGCCTTGCAGTACCTCACTGAGGGGAAAAAAGTTTCCCCTAAAGAAGCATTAAATGATGGGCTGGTTCACGAACTGGCAAAAGATAAAGAAGAGTTACTTACAAAAGCTAAGACATGGATTCTGTCAAACCCAACGGCAACCGCTTTGTGGGATAAACCGGACTACAAAATGCCTGGAGGAACTCCGCTTAACCCAAATGTAGCTAAAGTGATACCAGTTGCACCCGCAATGCTTGCGAAAAAGACTCACAACAATTATCCTGCCCCTCTCGCCATTATAAGCACTGCTGTTGAAGGCGCTATGGTGGATTTTGAAACTGCATGCCGTATTGAGTCAAGATATTTTGCACAATTAGCAACGGGTAAAGTAGCTAAGAATATGATTAAGGTTTTCTGGACGCAGCTCAACGCCATTAATGCGGGAAACTCTCGTCCTAAGACTTCTGTAAAGGGAGATTTCAAAAAAGTGGGTGTGCTTGGTGCCGGTATGATGGGAAGCGCTATTGCTTATTGTTGTGCTATCAGCGGAATCGAAACTGTACTGAAAGATGTGAGCGATGAATCTGCTGGTAAAGGAAAATCATACTCTGAGAATTTATTGAAGAAACGCGTAAGCAAAGGAAAAATGACAAAAGAAAAAGCTGCTGAAGTGTTGAATCGCATTAAAGCAACTTCAAGTGCAGCAGATTTGAAAGACTGCGATTTGATAATAGAGGCTGTTTTCGAAAACCGTGAATTGAAAGCAAAAGTTACACAAGAAGCCGAAACACAAATGAATCCTGCCGGGGTTTTTGCGTCAAATACCTCTACACTTCCGATAACCGGTCTGGCAAAAGCATCATCGCGCCCCGAAAACTTTATCGGACTCCACTTCTTTTCACCTGCCGATAAAATGCCATTGGTTGAAATTATTGTGGGTAAAGAAACCAGCGATGAAACTCTTGCCCGCTCATTCGACTTTGTAAAGTCTATTAAGAAAACTCCAATTGTAGTAAATGACTCCCGGGGATTCTATACTTCCCGCGTTTTTTCTACCTATGTTACCGAAGGAATTGCAATGTTGCTTGAGGGCATAGACGCCAGGTCTATCGAAAGCGCGGGAATTCAATCCGGCATGCCGGTAGGCCCTTTAGCTGTTACTGATGAAGTTTCGCTTTCGCTTATGGCACATATCCGTAAACAGACCATTGCTGATTTACAGGCTGAAGGGAAAGAGGTTCCTCAGCACCCTGCTTATGAGGTGATGGAGAAAATGCTTTCGTTAGGCAGAGAAGGAAAAGCAAAAGGTGCGGGCTTTTACGAATACCCCAAAGACGAAAAGAAATTTTTGTGGGAAGGATTAAGAGAAACTTTCGGAAAAAGAAAAACTGCAACCGCTGCGGCCGGAGGGAGCAGTAGTACTCAATTACCGATTACAGAAACGACCACAGTTATAAATAATGACGCATTGTTTCATGAAATGAAAGACCGGATGATGTTTATTCAGTGTATTGAAACCGTTCGTTGCTATGAAGAGGGGTGTTTGCGCAACGTTCCCGATGCAAATATAGGCTCAATTTTCGGCTGGGGTTTTGCTCCATTTAAAGGCGGAACTCTTCAGTTTATTAATGATTACGGAGTAAAGAAATTTGTTGTGCGAGTAAAAGAACTGCAATCGAAATACGGAAAGCGGTTTGAAGTGCCAGGCTTACTTGAAAAGATGGCGGCTGAAGGAAAAGAATTTAATTAAACTCCTACCTTTTTATTACTATAAGCTTAAAGCCAGTACCATGAATGTTCTGAATTTCAACATTAGGGTCGTCCTTCAAGTATTTACGGAGTTTAGCGATGTAAACATCCATACTTCTGCCTGCAAAATACGAATCGGTTCCCCAAACAGAATTTAAAGCCACCTCACGCTCAAGGATTCTGTCAATATAAAGGGCAAGCATTTTTAAAAGTTCTGACTCTTTAGTAGTAAGTTTCAGCTCTTTCTTCCCTATTTTGAGAGTCCTAAGAGTATTGTCAAACTCAAAATTGCCAATACGAAAAATATTCTGACTACTTGCCTCCGGCTTGGGTACGCGCTTGAAAATATTTTCCATACGCAGAGTAAGTTCCTCCATACTGAAGGGTTTAGTCATATAATCGTCAGCCCCAAGCTTAAGTCCTTCAATAGTATCTTCCTTCAGGTTTTTGGCAGTAAGGAAAATAATAGGCATGCCCGAATTCATTCTTCGAATTTCTTTACCGAGAGTGAAGCCATCCTTTTTTGGCATCATCACATCCAGCAGAACCATGTCGTACTTATTTGCCTTAAATTCATTAAAACCTTCTTCTCCATTTCGCTTTAAAACGACTTCGTAATTCTTAATTTCGAGAGAATCGCGAAGCAGGTTTCCGAGGTTGGTATCATCTTCAACCACCAGTATTTTCTTTTTGCCCATCATAATTTTTGCCTTTAACAATACAAAGTTAATGCCTCTTTTTTAACAATTCCAGTTCCGTTGTCATTTATTAACAGGGCTGTGCGGAATAAAAATTTCAAATCGGGAGCCTTTGCCCGGCTCGCTGTCAACGGTAATTGAGCCGTTATGCATAGTGAGAATAATTTTTACATAACTAAGTCCTAGTCCGAAACCCTTAACATTATGAATATTACCTGTGGGGACCCGGTAAAATTTTTCGAATATCTTCTTCTGGTTCTCTTTTGAAATTCCTATACCTTCATCTTCTATCAAAATCACAACCCCTCTCGGAACATTCTTTGTAGTGACTATAATTTTCAAGTGGTCGTCTTTTTTATACTTAATAGCATTGTCGAAAACATTATAGAGCGTGTTGGTAAGATGGAATATATCGCCTATAACCACGGGGTTCTCTGCCATAAGTTTGCGGATTAGCTCACCATTTTCATTGTGAACGCGTAGTTCTAACGAGTCAGCAATATCATCAAGAAGGGTATTAATGTTCACTTCACTAACCTTTAGTTTAAACTCCCCCTTATCTAAGCGCGCCACCTGTAACACGTTCTCAATATGCCCGCTCAGGCGCTTGTTTTCTTCTTCTATAATCCCTGAATAATTCAGGATTTTTTCCTTGTCGCTGATAACCTTGTCATTTTTCAACATTTGAGTAGCTAACGAAATGGTGGATACAGGAGTTTTAAACTCGTGAGTCATGTTGTTAATGAAATCCGTTTTTAATTCATCCAGTTTCTTTTGCCTGAAGATAATGTAAAATGAGCCGCCAAAAGACAGGAGAATAATCAGGATAAATGTACCGGTTGCTGACAACATTAACCATAGCGATTTAAAGATATAAGTTTTCTTATCGGGAAAAGTAACAATCAGTATCCCTGAGTTTTCATACAAATCATTCGGGAAAAGAGGAATAGAATAAAAATTCGCTGCCTGTGCTTCCTCTTTGGTGATTTGCATATTGCCAAAGAGCATTCCTGGTGCCCAGTTATCGAACACGGCAAACTGGTATGGCGTATTGATCCCCTCCTTATGCAACTCCTCATCTAGCATGACACTAACCTGCTCTTTTGTAATGCGCTCTTGTAAACACTTATCATCAAGCATAAACTGCATAGCAAGATCCTGAAACAAGCGGTTGTATTTGCCAAACTGCATTTCAATGATATGGCGCTCACGGTCCTCTTCACTAGTCATTACGTCCTTGTCTTTTGTATGTTCGTGCAGTTTTGCTGCACGCTGTTTCAGGTAAGTTATGCTTCCCATAAATCGGGAAACAAACCCGGAGGATGTATCGCTGAAACCAAACTTCATTGCGTGTTGGCCAACGGAATCAACCAAGCTGAATTGGGGGGTGTAAGTCTTTATGGTTTGCACAGTATCATACATGGTTTTTATGTTTCTGCCAAAATCATTCAAACCCGATACTTCAAAATAATTCACAGCTTCACTGCGCTCAATGGAGTGGGCGACATTGCTGAGAGCTAGGTAAACACCCTGATCAAATTTTTCTTCTTTTACGTTATAGCTAATATCAATCCATTGCAACTGGAACAAGGTAAGCCCTAAAAGAGCAACCGTTATGGCTACGATAATGATGTTAACCAGATTTTTATTCATTTCTGTAGCAAAGATATAATGATAAGAACAGTGCAGAAACTGCTTAACTTATTTTACGGTATAGCGGGTTATCCAAACATAGCTGTTGTTTGGAATTGACTGCAGACTCTTCAAAAGTGAATTTGATATATTAGCACAAACTCAACCGTTTCCTATATGCAAAATCTCATTGGCTTCTTGGCTTGTGCCATAGTTATTTTCTATGCGGGGAAAAAGCTCTCTTACTACGGAGATTTGATTGCCGACCTTACAGGCATGGGCAAAGCCTGGATAGGCCTTATATTGATGGCAAGCGTGACCTCCCTGCCTGAACTGATGGTAGGTATTAGTTCCTCAGCTATTGTCAAATCTGCAGACCTTGCTGTGGGTGATATATTAGGAAGTTGTGCGTTCAACCTGGGCATACTCGCCATGATGGATGCTTTTGTTCCCAAAAACAAGCCGTTGCTCGGCAGTGCATCACAAAGTCATGTCCTTGCCGCTGCGCTGGGTTTGATTCTTGTTACTTTAGCAGGAGTAGGGCTCTTTTTTCCTGATGATTTGGTTATTACTCCCGGTATAGGGCTAACGAGTATTTCTTTCATGGTTATATATCTCGTTGCCATCAGAATTATTTATCAATACAGCCAAAAAACTAAATCTGAAACGAAAGAAGAATGTAAAAATGGTGAGCATAGGGTAAACTTAAAAAACGCTGTTGGATGGTATGCGCTGTATGCAATCATTATCATTTTAGCAGCTTTATTTCTTCCTCATTTTGCTGAAGGGATAGCAGAACAAACCGGTTTGGGTAAAAGTTTTGTAGGCACCCTCTTTTTAGCCATATCTACATCCCTCCCAGAGATTGCTGTTTCGATTGCCGCTGTTCGTATGGGTTCCGTTGATTTATCAATCGGCAATTTACTCGGCAGCAATATCTTCAACATATTTATTTTATTTATTGATGATATATTCTATACCCAAGGGCACTTGCTTAAAGATGCATCAGACGCAAATATTATTTCTGTATTTTCGGTTATTCTAATGTCAGCAATAGCCATTATAGGTTTAACTTACCGAAGTACGGACAAACGCTACTTGCTGGCATGGGATGCCTTTACCATTTTTCTGCTTTACGTTTTAAATATGGTGATATTGTACAAATTGTCTTGAAGTGTCGTAATTTTTCTGTTAATTAAGGTGAACTTATCACACCTGCCTCTTTTATTTTTGCATTAGTGCTTTCAAAATCACAAAATAAAAAAGGGTTGTCAAAATGACAACCCTGGTCTGTACTGTCTTACCTTCAAACAATAAAAGAGTAACAAAATTTATAACAAAAGATTACTGTCTTCTGCAAAACAATCAATCTACTTCCGGGCAGTTAACTGCTCTATAATTCCAGGCACACCACCATGCTCAACAGGATAGACATACACTCTGGAAATTTTATCACCTGAAAAGGTAACTTCCACTTCCTCTTTTGGCAACTCAACTTTTTTGCCTGTTGCCTCAAGCGGCTCCGAACCCTGAAGTACGGGTGGTAACATAGAAGTGTGAGTTCCTGTAACTTTAACCTTTGCAGCAAGTTTATCTTCGCTTTTGGGAATCACATCCTGTAGGTTAAATTTAAGGTCGGGCATGCCCGATTGAAGTGCACGATGCACTTGAATCCATTCTTTCTTGCCCATGGGCTGAGAAGTTCCTCCTTCAAATTTGAAATCTTCTGATAAATTTTTTTCTGCATTATCCCAATGCTTTTGTTCCATTTCTGATAGTGTGGTGGTTAATACTTGTTCTTTTTTCATATTCCTAATTTTTAATGGTTAACAAATATTTCTTCAGGGCAAATTTACACTTCATGACCTTTGAAAACAATGCGCTGAATCATTCTATTTATTGAATCCTGTCAATGTTTTTATAGCAAACAAAATTGAACCCTTGCAGGAACTATGGAAGAAACACGATTTGGTTCAGTTTCTCAAAGTTAATAATGGAAATTTTTTTGCCTCTTAGCGCAACCAACTTTTCTTTTTTGAAATCGGACAAATTACGGACCAATGTCTCAGTATTCGTTGCGGCCAAATTTGCCAAATCTTTCCTGCTTAGAGTAATAGCAATGGTTTTACGGTCGGACTCCATGCCGTAAGTTTCTATAAGCCATAACAGAACTTTTGCTGTGCGTTTTCTCACCTGGTCCGACAACAGGTCAACCAGTTTCTCAATAACGTTGTCAAATTCTTTAAAAAACAAAACCATAAGGCTAACTGAGAATGGGGGATAATCTTCGATGAGTTCATAAATCACTTTTTTCGGTATAAAAATCAATTCGCTGTTTTCTATAGCCTCCGCCCAAAAATGATACTCGCTTTTTCGAAGAATAGCGCTGAAGCCAACCATTTCTTTTTCGCCCGCTATGTGAATGATAACCTGTTTGCCCGTATCTGTTGTTTTATAAATTTTTACCTTTCCGATTTTGATAATAAAAAGTCCGGACGGTGAGAATCCTTCGCGATGAATAATTTGCTTCTTCTTGAACGAAAATATTTTCAGGCTTCGCTCTGTTTTTTCGAGCCCTTTTTTATCAAGCTTAGAAAACGGACTAAAGGACTCCCTTAAGTATGAAATATTTTTTGCTGTTTGCGTCATGTGTTAAACCGGAATAATTTTCTCAAGTCAAGTACAATATCCTTTAATTACAAAAAAACGTTTTAGAAAGTGATTTGTAACCTATTATGCAGTGTATAAACCTAATAAAGTGCAAAGTCCTTAATCCCCTTACACCTAAATTTTCCTCTGCCTGAAATTATGAAACTATCCGTGAAATAAGTTGGGATCAATATACCTGCTCGTCCTCGTCTTCTGATGAAACAACTTCAATAAAACGTGTAAAGCCTGTGAATGGTAAACGAATTATCAAAATGAAATAATAGAAAGCCACAAAAAACAATACAAATATTAAGCCCATCAAAAAACCCTTCATTTTTTTTAACTTCTTTTTTCAAAATCTGTAAATTATAACTCGCGTAGTTTATGGACTCTCTTAATTAGGGAACCCGTTGACATTTAATAGTTATTTAACTCTTGCAAAAGTATAATCAAAATTTTGTGATTACTGAAAAAAGTTAAGCACAAATCGGAACAATTTATGCACCCCTATTTAGATCAGATGTTTTTTTCTTCTTTATAGAAGATGTACTTATAAAGACAAGGAGCGCTCCTTATGAAAAATGGTTTAATTAATTAATCCTTTACAATCTTTTTTACAAATCGTTCAGTGGGTGTTTCAATAGAGATTAGATATAAATCATCACTCAAGTTTTTCAAATCAAGAAAAACACTTTCCTCAAGTGAGCTTTTAAATTCCTTTTTATACAATTGTTGCCCCAAAACATTTGTTACCGTTAATTTAATATCCTGATTCAGAAAAGGAGTCAACTCAACTGTTATATAATCCTTTGTGGGATTCGGGGAGATTCTGAAATCATTAAGGTTCTCTTTTGCCTTCTCAATACCTGTTAAGGAAGATGTATCGACTCCCCAAGCATATTCGATAGTTATTGTATCAATGGAAATTTTAGAGTAGTAAACCGATTCAGAAGTCAACGAATCGTAATACCATCTTTCTTCAAATCGAGATTGATGAACAACATTCTGAAAATTATTAAAGCTTCCGTACAAACTTGAATCACCCACGATGATAACCCAAGTTTGCCCTCCGCCTGTTTCACAAGCAATTACACTGTCAATTTCGCCAATACAACTTCTTCGCACAGCCACATAACTGTTTTCCTGACGACCAAGAAGCCATAAACTATCTGCGAGAACTTCATCAAAATCTGAGTTCTTCCAGAATAACGCCACCTGTTTGTGGGTGAAGCCTAAAAGAGGTGGTGTCGGTTCAGGACGGTACATCAGCAACGCCATATTTTTTTTCTGCTTCACATAAGGTAAGTGCTCATTAGCATTATTATCTGAACGACTTTCCCAATCATATTTTACTTCACCGGAAGCTGTCATTACTGCTGTAGTCCCCACATTAGCCACACAAGGAAATTGCTGAAACCCAACTTTGCCTTTCCAGAAATCCTGAACTGATGATAGCGTCACAGAATTCTGTTTGTAAATGGCTACTTCCTCTCCGCAAATCACTGAGCTTTTAGAAATACAACTTAGCGATTCGGAAGTTGCCGGAAAATCTTCTGGCGCAATTATTGAAAGAGGACGAAGAAGTGTAAAGTCCGTATGGTGCCATAGATTGGAATCTCTCAGTAATTGTACGGTTTCCAAAACCACATCCGGATGAAAGTACGCGCCCGAACTCCATTGAAAAATAACTTTGTCCAAAGGCGACATACTGGCATTTATGGAGAACCCCGTATCCAGAGAATGACCATTATAAAATAGCGTATCAATTGACGGTGACCATGAAAAAATAACAGTATCAACAGACAAACTTGAACTGGCAAGAAATCCTCCCGCATGCGAAGCCTGTAACGGCTGAGCCCCCATACCGGTTAAAAGGTATATCAGATTATTATGATTTTGAGCATAAGGGATTTTATACTTTCCGTAATAGTTTCTGCCTGCAGTTGGGAAAAATACTCCTTTGTCATTTGTTAACATCAGAATATTTTTCAGTAGCCGTTGCGATGCCTGTGCAGCCAAAGTTTTTATTTCTACATCCTGAGCAAAGTCCGCAAGGTTGAGCAATCCGCTCAAGCTGTAAGGTGAATAAACTGATGAAAAAAATTCATAAAAACCGTATTGTAATTTCAATCGCAAGTAGTGACGTAATCTTGCATCAAGGTTAGCATCAATCGGTTTTCCGTACTTTTCATGAAGCAGCCAATCAGATGACATCCACATTATCATGTGATTTTCTGACCAATAATTTCTGATTGTATCACTCTTGGTCAGCCAAAAGGGAACATGATTCAATACTGGTAAAATTTTATTGTCGTATGTTCCATTTGTAAAAAAAAGAATGCGAATCAATTTCACTATAGTGAAATCACTGGTTTCACCAGAAGTAACATTTGCCAACATGGCATTAAGTACATTAGTATCAAGTGGAACTCCGGCATATGCTTGCAGAGTCAGCGCATCGGGCGAGAAATTGGTAAGCGCTGTATTGACATAATCAGTTCTGCGCTGCTCATATACCGGGTTATTGCTATAAACGTAGTGGAAGCTGAATAGAAAAATAAAGCTGAAGATCTTAAAAAACGTAGTCGAAAATGATTTCATCATAAAATTTCCCATAACATATAGTAAACTGCAAAGTAAAGTACACAACCGTAATTTCCTATTCGCAAAAAAGCCTTAGTGAATGAATCAATCAGCCTGGGCTTTGTCCGTTAAAGGGGTTTGAATGAACTCTGCAGGACGGTAAACCCGTTCTGCATTTTTGTAAATCCTCTCTTTATCCAGCGTCATAGGTTTTAATTCTTGCTGCACGAACATTTCCATCTGGTCGTCATAATGCGGGCTTTCAGGTTTTGAGGATGAGCCAAAAGCATTTATGGTTTCTATTTCGACTGTGTCCTGTGAAAACCGTACCATTTGAATATATGAGTCGCCCACGAAAGTTCTACGCATACCATTTTTGTAGGGCTGCGTAACAGTAGCAGCAATTACTTCGGGCATCCCTCCAACAGGCAATTCTTTATTTCCGCGAACATGTTTCTGCACTTCACCTAACGGTATTGAAAGCGAACCAAAATATTTTAACATATGTTTTTTAGCCGAACGAAGTGCCTGAACATATTCTTTCTCAGTAAACGAATTTGCTTCGTATTCCGTGCCGCGGCTGCGGATTTTATCTATTAGCGGATACATAGCAAATGTAATTAAGGCAGCTTGCATGTTGCTTACATCGCTTTGACGGTTCCACTGGTTTATGACATGAATGGCTTCTTCCAAATCAGGATATTTTTTTGGGTCAAGCTCAAACATCAACCTGGCGTTTTCCAAACCATAATCGTAAAAACTGTCGTTAAAACTAGTATTGTATTTTACGTCTTTGAACTCCTCATAGATAAACTTTTTATTCCCGCTAAGAAGATGATGCCCCATGATGCTGCGGTTATTTTTTTCAGAGCCAAAACCATAGGTGATATCACAAATTCCTGAAGTGGGATTGCAACAAACACCTGTAACATCGAAACAAGAATTATTGGTATTAAGTAAATAACCGCTTTCAGGATTGAGAATTTGCGGCAACAATTCAAAAGATTTAAATGGCGGCTGCCACATAGTTTCAGATGTGTTGCCGGGTAAAACTTTCATCCAGTTATATTTAGGATTTCTTTCCGCAAACTGACCATTGCTGACATAATATATGGTATCCGTCCGGTCAGCATACACAAAATTCACGCCCGTAAAATGCCCTTCACTCATAATGTTTCTCCATTCTGTAAAGTTGCTCGCCTTGTTCAGTTTATAAAGCTGTTCGCATCCGCTGATATCCATATTAGCCGGAAAGCGAACAGAATAAAACCCGTCTTTGTTTTTAAGAGTGGTTCCGTATTTACTCCAATAAAAAGTCTTTGTAACGGGGAGACGTACAGCGCCCAGTTTCACTTTCACTGTTTTTTTTCTTACCTGTAATGTTTCCCAATGCCCATCGAATTTGTATTGCAACCTGTTTTTAGGATTCATTTCAAGTTTGTAAACATCACTCAGGTCAGGATGATTAAGGGTGCACGCCCAACCGAGATTAGGGTTTGTTCCCAGGAAAACGCTCATACCCCCGGGAAAAGTTCCTCCAAGAATGTTCATTCCCTCTTCACTAACCAGATGCACTTCGTACCAGCTAAACAAACCCTCCAGCGGTTGATGCGAGTTGATGGCGAGATAAGTTTTCCCGTCTTTTGTTCTTGAACTATTCAACGCAAAAGCATTTGAACCTGACGGAAGATTGATTTCATAATTTTTTATGAACCCTGTAAATATTTTTTGAATGTCAAGATAAACATTGGTGAGAAGCATATTAGTTACAATGTATTGAGCTACTATATCTTTGCTCGTAACAGGGAACAATCCCGGACGCAACAACTCGCTGGAATTTGCGGCAGCGTATTCGTTTAATCCTTGCGTGTAAGCGTCAATCACTTTTTTGAATTTAGGAGAAAATGAACAGTCGTATAAAGTATCCGTTATTTCTTCAGCGCCTGAAATGAAGGAAAGAAAATCAAGAATTGCTCCGCCTTTTCCATCAACCTCCGCCAAACGACCTTTTACAGCCAGTAACATTCGCTGAACGGTGGCAAAATCGTCTTCACAGGTTGCCCATGCCAAACCGTATGTGGTTTCAACATCGGTTTTCCCGAAAATATGAGGAACACCCCACTTGTCTCGGACAATTTCCACATTCAAGGGATTTATCTGAGCACGGCTTTCAAAAAAGATAATTAATAAAAAGGCAAAAGCAAGGCAAAGTTTAAGTTTGGAGCAAAACATAGAACAAAAAGATAGCTTATTTATTTTTATTGAACGAAGAATAGACACCGCATGTAAAAGTGTCGAACCCGGAGGTAAAAAATTGTAATTAGTGAAAAAATTTTCCGGTTCAACCCGAAGACACTAAACCGAAACCTGGTAAGGATAAAACGGAAGAGATTTTTTAGCGGTAACGCACGTTGGTAAAAACCCCTTCTTGAACATAAACTTTCTGATTGGAAGTGATTCGCTGGGCACGAAAAGAGAAAGTGCCGCTCACTATCTGACGGAGAGTGTCAATAGAAGTAAGAACCACACTGCCCGTGTCCTCACCAGGCTCTAAATTATATGGCTCACCGGCAAAGTTTAAATTAGCCGAAGAAATGACAACCGGCTGGCCAATGGAGTTCAAATTAGGAATAAACATAAAGTTCA
This sequence comes from uncultured Chitinophaga sp., assembly GCA_964631835.1. GTDB lineage: Bacteria > Bacteroidota > Bacteroidia > Chitinophagales > LD1 > Bog-950. The sequence goes on along the minus strand of CAZWAD010000012.1, from coordinate 68,696 downwards.
GAAGACTGCCATTATTAGCGTTAATACGGATGCTAGGGGTAAGCTTTTGACCCGAGAGGTTGCTGGTTACATATGGGATGTTATTGGTAAGACACCGAAAATATGCCGGATCGGGACAAGCCTGACACGAACCACCACAGTCAATTTCAGTTTCATCATTGTCTTTTTTCCCGTTATCGCAAGCAGTAATCTTCGTTTCTTTTTCGCAACTGTAAATTCCCAACACTAAAAAAGCTATAGTAAAGACAAGGAAAGTTTTTCTCATTTCTTATAGATGTTTTTGTATGATATCTTTTTATTCAGAAAATAAAACTAATCTTTTTTTTAAATCACCCAACTCATTTAAGCAAGGGATAACTTTCGGGGTCTGCTTCACTCATTATTGCATAGATGGTTTCGAAAACATTTTCAGCATTAGGTTTACAGAAGTAATCGCCATCGGAAGCATAAGCAGCACGATTTTCTTTTGCTGTAATAGTTCTCACCTCCGAATCAAGAAAACTGTAAGCGCCTTGTTCTTCAAATACTTTCTGAAACATATAGGCTGTTCCCCCACCCGGAACATCTTCATCTAGGAAAACAATGCGATTAGTTTTTTTCACCGATTCAATAATAGAATGATGAATGTCGAATGGCAGAAGGGTTTGTACATCAATAAGTTCAACACTTATACCGACTTCTTCCAATTGCTGTACGGCTTCTTCGGCAATACGGACACAACTTCCGTAGGTAACTAGAGTTATATCGCTGCCTTCTTTTAATACTTCAGGAATCCCCAGCGGAACCGTAAACTCAGCAATGTTGTCGGGAAGTTTTTCCTTAAGCCGGTAACCATTGAGGCATTCGATAATCAGTGCCGGCTCATCGCTTTGGAAGAGCGTGTTATACATTCCCGCTGCTTGAGTCATGTTTCGCGGGACGCATATATATATACCGCGCAGAGAGTTCACAAGCATGCCCATAGGTGAACCGGTGTGCCATATTCCTTCGAGGCGGTGACCACGGGTACGGACCACTAAAGGCGCTTGTTGCACTCCAACACTGCGGTAATGCAAAGTGGCTAAATCATCAACCATAGGAATAAGACCATAAAGCAGATAATCAAGATATTGAATTTCGGCAATGGGACGAAAGCCCCGCAACGCCAATCCAATTCCCTGACCAATAATAGTAGCTTCGCGGATACCGGTATCGAAAATACGGGCCTCGCCATATTTATCCTGCAGTTTATAGAAGCCCTGGTTCACATCACCAATTTTCCCTACATCTTCACCAAAAGCCACTGCATTAGGAAAACGTGAGAAAAGGGAATCGAAAAGATGATTGAGAATTTCGTAACCGTTGAGCACTTCGGAAGTTTCGGAATAAACAGCGGAAACATATTCTACTTTGAGTGCGCTCTTATCAGTTTCGCTGTATAGGTGCGAAGTGTAAGCCCTGTAGTATTTTCTTTCAAAATCAGTAAGCCAGTTTCTTAGTTCGCTTAATGAGTCATATTGATATCCACGGAAAAAGCGCAGAACCTGCCAGCCTGTTTTACTGATGTCCTTCCTGATAGGGTCAATAGCATTCTGCAAACCGTGAATGATTCGTTCAACAGTTTCCTGCTCCCTGCTTTCTTCCGCTAACCTGCTCAATAACTGAAGCAATTCTTCTATTTCCCGTTTAATTGGTTCATGAAACTTATTCCATGCACGGTTTTTTGCTTTGGTAACTTCTTGCTTTGCTTCTTCCTGAATCTGCCCACACTCCTCATTGGTGGCAATTTTGCTTTCTACCAGCCAGTCGCGCATACGTTTAATACAATCAAAATCTTTTTCCCATTGCATACGCTCGGGAGTTTTGTAGCGCTCATGAGAGCCGGAAGTGGAATGACCTTGAGGCTGGGTTACTTCATTGATATGAAACAGCGCAGGAATGTGAGTTGCTCGCACTTTCTCAATTCCCCGCTTATAGGTTTCTATCAGTTTAGGATAGTTCCATCCCTCACAAACGTATATCTCATAGCCTCTTCCTTTTTCATCAACCTGAAAACCCTTTGTGATTTCTGAAATACTCTCTTTAGTTGTCTGATATTTTTTAGGTACAGAAATTCCGAAGCCATCGTCCCATACGGAAATGGCAAGCGGAACTTTGAGTACACCGGCAGCATTGAGCGTTTCCCAGAAAATACCTTCGCTGGTGCTGGCATCGCCAATGGAAACGAATGACACCTCATTACCTTTGTTGGAGAAGATGGTGTAATCTTCCAATTTTTTGTTTTCGCGGTAAAGTTTTGAGGCGAGGGCAATACCCAGCGAACGCGGCATTTGACCGGCAGTGGGCGACAGGTCGGCTGATGAGTTGTAACGGGTGGTCTGGTCAAGCCAGTTGCCGTCTTTATCCCGGGTAGGGGTAACAAAGTGGCTGCTCATTTGCCGTCCGGCGCTCATGGGGTCGTTTTCGTGGTTTACATCAGCATAAAGCTGGGCGAAGAAGTTTTCGATGGTGAGCAATCCAAGAGTCATAAGCCAAGTCTGGTCACGGTAGTAACCGCTGCGCCAGTCGCCTTGTGTAAATGCCTTTGCAAGAGCAATCTGCGCAACTTCCTTTCCATCGCCAAAAATGCCGAACTTGGCTTTGCCACGAAGTACTTCCTTACGCCCGAGTAAACTCATTTCGCGGCTAACACAAGCCAGTCGGAAATCTGCTAGCACTTCGTTTTTGAAGTGTTCAAAGTTCATTTTTTTACCCGTAAGTTTTTCCGGAGGGTGTGTGACCACAGAGCGAATATATACGAAGCGACTAAAGACGGTGATTATTTTTTCTTTAGCGTTTTTGTGGAAAATATCAAGGGTCGTTCTTTCTGCTTTTTCCCGTCTTTGCGTTTTTTGTATTTTGCATTATACGCGGCAGCTACTTTAGGATAGGCTGCAAGAAGGCCAGCTATTTTGCCTTCTTTTTTATTCATGAGAACATAGACATAATAAATAACAAAAGCTAAGAATCTGATAACAAGGAAAATTGGAGGAAAAGAACAACTGCAGTAATAGTTGTTTTGAGTTGTAAGAATTAGTGCTTAGCCTTTGGTTGCCGGAGAAATACAATCTGATTTTTTTAGGGATAACCGCTAAAGTGTTAAGCCCCTTGTTAACGGTCTTCATAATAGGCATACAAAGAAAACGTTGCAGATGCGAAAGAGATTGATGCCCCTGATTTTTCTCAGTATGCGGTTCGCTGAAAAAAACTAATCTTTGACTTGTAATGAAAAAACATCTGCTCCCACTTGTTCTGTTGTTTTCTGCTTTCTCTCTCTCAGCACAAATAACTATTGACGATACAGATTTTGCCAATGCTTTCGATACCGTTCGCATGAGCGAAGCAGTATGGAACCCGCTCCTTGATTTTAGCGCCACCGGTACAAGCCACACCTGGGATTTTTCGGAACTACAGTGGCAAAGCAATTATATGGATACTTTTCTAAGCCCGCTATGGGTGAGTCCTATTTACAACTTTACTTATTCAAATATTCCTTTCAACCCGTACCGCGCAAACATTGGTATAAGAGGTGAAGTAACGCTTACTACTTTCCCTTTTCTGAATACTATTTTTACCAATGCTTACAACTTTTATTACAAAAGCCAGACGCTGTACATTCACAAGGGCTATGGCATGAGGGTGTCGGGTTTTCCCACTTCGGTACCCATGACGCACCCCGATACGCTTTATCATTTCCCGATGGAATACGGAAATGAAGACAGTTGCCGAAGCGATTACACCACGCGTATTCCCAACATGGGAACTTTCAGGCACGAGCAGTCACGTACGAATAAAGTTGACGGATGGGGAACGCTCATTACTCCTTTCGGTACTTTCGATGCCCTGCGGCATGTAAGCGAAATACACGGCTCTGACTCCTTGCATATTGATACATTGAACTTCGGGTTTAAGCTGAACAACGATATTATTGTTGAGTATAAATGGTTCGGCAAAGGTTTCGATGAGCCGTTGCTGCAAATCAATACCCAGAAAGGAATCCTCGGTCAATTCCAGACCTTTGAGTTTGTTACAAAGGTTATTTACCGCGACAGTGTTCGCTTTGTGATTTCAGATGTTTCGGATTTGGCAGGAAATGAAATTCAGTTTGGTGTATTCCCTAACCCCGCTTCAGAGGCTTTCACTGTTTTGTGTGCCGAAAACACAGCGGGTTACTCGCTCATTGTTTCTGATTTAAACGGCAGAGTTGTGTTGCAAAAACAAATTAATCAGCAGGCCGAATTAATCAGTGTTTCGAATTGGCAAAGCGGAATTTACTTTGTAATGCTTCAGTCGGGTAACCGGAAGTCACAACGCAAGCTGGTGGTAGAGTAAGGCTTTGGATACAATTCGGGGCAACATTATTCTCCTGATAGAATTTCTTTATAACTTCACGAAAAATTTAATGTTATGAGAAAGTATATAGTCAGTACAGCAGCTTTTATTTTCTTTTCGCTCTTTCTTTCCGCTCAAAATGTTCCGTACCACGTGGTTTTTGACATGACTAGCAAGGATACTGTTGACCAGAAGATGCTGATGAAATGGATAGAAGAAGTTACAAAAGCTGATGCCACTGCAAAAGTAGAAGCCGTGTTTTATGCGCAATCGCTGGATATGGTTACTAAAGGTAAATCTATAGCAGCCGCTCAAGTGGAAGAGTTTGCCAAAAACCCTAACGTAGCATTCCGTGTTTGCGAAGTGGCTATGAAAAAGAATAATGTAGATACAAGCATGCTGATAGCCGGGGTGAGAACGGTGCCTGATGGCATTTACGAAATTATTGTGAAGCAAAGCGAAGGATACGGATATATCAAAGCCACGAGATAAAAATTTTTGGTAAAATATCCTTCTGCATAAGTTATTTTCGCTCCGTTTACGTTATTGAAGTATGGACTTTATTATCAAGCTTTTTCTGAATTCTGCGGCAGCCATACTTGCTGCGTATATTTTACCCGGTGTACACCTGGAAAGTTTCTTCTATGCACTTATTCTTGCAGCACTGCTTGCGGTGCTGAATGTATCGGTAAAACCAATTCTTATTTTTCTGACTATTCCTGCAACTATTGTTACGCTTGGCTTATTTCTTTTAGTTATCAATGCATTCATTATTGAAATTGCCGCCTGGGTGCTTACACCTTCATTTTATGTGGACAGCTTTTGGTGGGCATTGCTTTTCAGCATTCTGCTTTCGCTGATTAACAGCATCTTTGAACGGCTTTCCGTAAAAGCCGAGTACCGAGATGATTCGATGAAGGTATTTGACAAAGACGGAAAAAGAATTCTTTAAAACCGCCAGCTTCTCTCCTATTTCTAAAAAAGTATTAAAATTTTCTTCTTCACAATAAACCTTTCAGGGTTTTCAGAATCCAAGGGTTTATTGGCACTTTAATTGAAAACCGTAACGATAAAGAAAATCATGCTGAAAAAATTAATCCTGTTCATAGCGCCTCTTTTGCTGACTACATCCTGTAAAAACTTAGTTCCGTACACCGATGCCATGAAAAAAAACCATAACTGGAGCGATGAGCAGGTGAAACGTATTCAGTTTTATGTGTCACGTACCATTGTGCTGCATCGCGAACTTACCGAGGGGTCCACCCAGATAGTTCATGGAAAAATCAAGACGATAAAGGGAAGAAAAGTAGACGAAATTATTATACGCAGAGGAACTCCCGGAGTGCTGACCGAAATACCTCGGCAGAATAAAATGCTGGTGAGCTTTGAAATGAGCGATGACCATTATCTGAGTTTCGGAGTTAATCCTGACAAAGGTGAAAAATACATGCTCCTAGCATCGGAATGGAAGAACGAAATGGGGAAAGTTCATTACTACAATGAGCTATATTACACCGACCCAGACAGCAAATACGCTTTTCTGATGGTTGACCTGAGGAAGATAATGAAAATGGACGTAAACCAGCGGGTGGCTAAGGGCAGGAAAGTGCAATAATCACCAGCGGATTAAGGCGCTAGCCCAAGTAAACCCTGAGCCGAAGCCAGCAATTGCTATCAAATCGCCTTCCTTAATTTTTCCACCATGCAGTGCTTCGTATAACCCGATGGGAATAGAAGCCGCAGTAGTATTACCATACTTATGAATATTAGAAATAACCTTTTCATCGGGCAGGTTGAATTCTTTTTGAACATGGGCCGTTATGCGCGCATTAGCTTGATGAGGAATGAGCAGGTCAATATCGCTTTCTTTCAAATTACATTCCGTGAGCGCCTCTCGGATTACTTCGGGGAAATATTTCACCGCGTTCATGAAAACTAATTTTCCATTCATGTAAGGAAGGAACTCTCCTTTTTCAATCATTTCGGCACTAATACGAACTTTTTTCCTTGAGCCGGGGTGTTCGAGGTAAAGTTCTTCAGCAAATTTTCCATCGCTGTGCAATTTGACAGCAAGAACTCCTTTGTTTTTCTCTTCAGTAGCTTCCAAAACTACCGCCCCTGCACCGTCACCAAAAATTACAGCTAAGTCCCTGCCGCGCGTACTTAACTCAAAAACATTAGTTTGAACTTCGGAGCCAACGAGAAGAACTGTTTTACAAGTACCTGTCTTAATATACTGGTCAGCTACAGAGAGCCCGTAGATAAATCCCGAGCACTGGGCACGGACGTCCAAAGCAGGAATATTTCTGAAAGATAATTTACGCTGAAGAAGGACACCAGAACCCGGGAAATGATAATCGGGACTGAGCGTTGCGAAAATTATCATGTCAACGTCTTCCGCTTTTTTACCTGCATGGTCAAGAGCTGTTTGGGCCGCCCTGGCACCCATATTGGAAACGGTATCTTCCCCCTCTTTATAGAACCGCCTTTCTTTTATTCCGGTACGCTCGGTAATCCATTCATCACTGGTGTCCATAAGTTTAGAAAGGTCGTCATTGGTAACCACCTTTTCGGGTACGTACATTCCCACTCCGGTAATCTTACTCGAAAACATGCTTATTGAATTATTGCTGTGATAAATAAGTGTCCGGAGACTTTAAGAATTCGGCTTTACATTCTGCCGCACAAAACCCGTACAGCTTTCCATTATAGGAAGCTGTATCAGTTATACTTCCTTCCTCAATACTCATTCCGCAAACGTGGTCTTTATCGGAAGCAAGCTGCGAAAGTTTAAGCTGTATGTCGTCCTTAGGAGGAGACGGGGGCAACAGTGTTTTATCTTTCGCTTTAAAGTTACATCCGCATACTCCTAAAAACACCAAAATAGAACTATATAAAATGAATTGCCTCATGGTATTCTTTTTTTGTCGGACGCTAAGGTAAACTATAATTACAAATGAATTACTCCGGTTGTGCAATTCCGCTGATAATTAATACAATGAGCGGTATTGGCAAATTTCCATTAAGCTGCCATTCCTTTTCGGGGTGAACGTTTGACCAAGGGTGAATAACTCCGTCTTCAATTTTATATTGATTTGCCCAATCGGTATCCCAAATTGGTTTTAGGATTTTGCCATCCCAACTCCATTCCTGCGCCCGGTTGGTTCTCCAAAGAGGTTTGAAAATTTCTCCATCCCAGGAGTACTGGTCGTAAATGTTGTTTCCGTAGAATGGTTTAACTGTTTCTCCGTCAAATGCCCAGGCAAATCGCGGGTCAACGTTCCAGCGCGGGCGAAAAATGTTTTCATCCCAAAGCCATTCATTAGCTGTGGTATTTCCCCAAAACGGTTTAATGGTTGAATACGAATTTTGTGTTCTAGGAACTTCTTTGAACAGCTCAGAAGACCGTTTTTCCAGTTCAAACTTCTTGAGCAAAGTATAAGCAACAATAATTGCTGTGGAGGCCGGAAGCGTATCAGAATTGTAATAACCAAGTAGCGAGTCATTAGCAGAGGAATAAAATGCAAGCCACTTTTTTGATTGCTCCATGTGAATTAACTCCTTTTTCTCTTCATCATCCTCAGTCACATTCTTCTTTGAATAAAACTTGTTTTTGCGGAAAGAATAGGTTGGTTGCCGGTCTCCTCTTTCATAAATCAGTTCATACTTTTCGCTTGCAATATTCATCGAAGTTGTAAGAAGAAAGATGTTTGACTTGTCCTCATTGGAACCTTTGAAGAAAATGTTGCCTTTTTGAAAATATAGCAACTCCCTTTTATCGGGAGAATAAATCTGGTTGTCGCTTACATAGAATAGTTTCGAAGTATCCGCCAAAAACACAAATCCGTTCCCTGCTTTTGCCAAAAGGCAAATGACACTAAAAAGAAAAAACCCTAATGCTTTTTTCAAGTTCATATCACTTCCGTTTCGCGCAAAAGCTCATGTAGCTTATCGCTCTCCTTAAGCTGATATGCATGTATCCCTAATCTCTTGGCTGCTTCCACGTTTTCCAAGTTATCGTCAACAAAGAACGTCTCACGGGCAATAAGATTTTCTTTTTGCAGCACTAATTCGTAAAATTTTTTGTCAGGTTTGCGCATGCCCCAGTCACTGGAATAATAAGCGCGGTGAAAGAAACTTTCAAAATTATCAGCGCTGAAAATTCTTTTCACTGACTCGTTAAAGGTTGCGATGTGAATTTCATTCGTGTTGCTGAGAGCGAAAGTCTTATACTTCGTTTTGAGTTCTTTCAACAGGCTAAATTTTTGCTGCGGGTAATGAATAAGTATGGAATTCCAGGCCGCGTTGATTTGAGCATCGCTAACATTTGGCTTCATAAACCTTTTCAACTCATTGCGAAACTGCTGCGGAGTTATCTCTCCTTTCTCGAGCGCATCGAAAACATGGTGTTGTTTGGAGTACGAAATTATTTCCGTAAAGTCAACAGTTGCCAATTTCTGAAATTCGGCAACGGTAACACTCACATCAATGTCGATAATGACATTGCCAATATCAAAAATCAGGTTTTTGAAATTGTTCACAATAGTGCCTACTACCGGGTTAATAATCCCGCATCAACTACAAATTCAGTACCAGTTAGATACCTGGCGGCATCAGAAGAAAGAAAGACAACAGCATTTGCCACATCTTTTGATTCCACCCACGGAACGGGAAGCAGATTGCCTGCCGAACGCTCTGCAATTTCGAGCGGAGTGGCGCCTTCAATAGCCGCTAGTCCGTCCTGCATAGGAGTATTGACACCTGTGGGGTGAATGGAAATTGCCCGTATGTTGTATTGTGCCAGTTCAATAGCCAGCGATTTTGTAAAACCGGTTAAGCCCCATTTGCTTGCCACATAATGCGAAAGGCGGTTAGCACCACGCAACCCAAGCACTGAGGAATTATTCAGAATAACCCCACTCTTCTGCTTAATCATAATAGGAATTACCCTGCGAGCTACAAGCCACGCTCCTTTCAAATTTATACCGAGCATATTGTCCCATTCACTTTCGCTTAACTCATGCGAAAGACCATAAGCGCAAATTCCCGCATTGTTAAACAGGATGTCTATCCGTCCGAATTTTTTATGGGTTGCTTTTACTGCTTTGGTCACATTCTTATCGGATCGAACATCCCCTTTATGAATCAGGCACTGTACGTCCAACTTTTCACATTCTTTTTTCAGCGATGCCAGTTCATCCTTTGATCCGAATTTGTATCTCGGATAGGTGAGCTGTTTGCCAATATCAAATGCTGCAATGTTCACACCTTCTCTAGCGAGCGCAATGGCCGCAGCACGCCCTTGTCCATGTGCAGCACCGGTAATGAAGGCTACTTTGTTTTTAAGATTGTATAGCATATTTTATTTTTAAAAACACTAAACTCTGAATACAAACCTCTAAAAGAAAAAACACTTGCGCAGATTTAGGATTTAGAATTTTGTGTCTAGGATTTCTTCAACGAACTGTAAGGTGCCAGATATTCATCAATCTCTACTTCAAACACGTTGCTAAATACGTTCGTAGCAATCATTTGACCGGCAAAAGAAACGAGCACCACCATTTCTTCTTCAGAGTATTTTTTTGCCATGTTATCATATAAATCGCTGTTCACTTCGCTACTGTTAACGGATATTTCGCTGCCGAAATCGAGAAGCATTTGTTCTTCTTCGGTTAAAGAAAGATCTTCGGGTTTTTCGCCATTTTCCATAATTATTTTTCGGAAGTAAGTGGTGCACAGCGGGCAGTTGCTGCCCTGCGATATAGCATGCGCAAAAAGATACGCCATGCGCTCACCGGTAATGGTTTTTACTTTTTCGTACAACTCGTACCAGCGCATATAAATTTCAAACGCCAGCACCGAGCGCCCCATGGTGGCTTTCATGTTGGTAATACGAGAGTGGTGTTCACGCACATGTTTTTCGAAAGCCGCTTGGGTATCGGGCGATAGTTGTTTTTCAGTTAATGGCAAAAGGCGTGGAGGCATCACAATTCATTTGGTCGCAAAGAAACAAATCCTTGCAATTTTCTACATTCGTTATACAAAATCAGAAACAGTATGACAACCAATCCTTTTACGCCTGAGCATGATTTGCTGCGCCATTCTTATCGCCAGTTTATTGATAAGGAAATTATTCCCAATGTAAAGTACTGGGAGCAAAATAAAATTTGCGAGCGCGAGGTGTTCCGCAAAATGGGCGAGCAGGGGTATTTCGGAGTAAGTTTTCCTGAAGAATATGGTGGAGGGGGCATGGACATGTGGGCTGCTGTGGCTTTGAGTGAGGAAATGACTCGAGCGAATATTGGCGGATTAGCTATGTCCCTTTACGCACACACTTATTTACCGCTGCCAGTTATTAATGCGTTGGGTACCGAAGAACAAAAACTGAAGTACCTTGCACCTGCACTGAAAGGCGAAAAAATTGCAGCACTCGGCATTACCGAACCCGGGGCTGGCAGCGATGTGGGCGGAATTAAAACAATAGCAGAAGATAAAGGCGACCACTTTGTAGTGAATGGCTCAAAAATGTTCATTACCAACGGTAATATGGCTGACTTTATTGTTCTAGCGGTTCGCACAGGTGAAGGACACACGCTTTCACTACTTATTTTCGACACCAAGACTCCGGGCTTTTCAGCTAACCCGGTTCATAACAAACTCGGCATGCACTCCAGCGATACCGGGCAGTTGTTCTTCGAGAACTGCATAGTCCCTAAGAGTGCATTGTTGGGTGAAAAGGATTTTGGCTTCTACTACATTATGAGCAATTTTCAGGAAGAGAGATTGATTGCTGCGATTACCGGTACAGCATCATGTCAAGGGGCGTTAGATAAAGCCAAAAAATACATGCACGAACGCGAAGCTTTCGGCAGACCAATTGCCAAGTTCCAGGTGCTACGCCATAAAATTGCGAAGATGGCAGTAACTACCGAAGCCTGTCGCTCGCTGGCATACCGCGCGGTGGCAGAGTTTATTGAAAAGGGACCTGCGGCTTACAAAATTATTTCCATTGCCAAGGCTTTTGTTTGCGAAGCTGCTTTTGAAGTTGTGAACGAAGCACTTCAAATTCATGGGGGCTGGGGTTATATGGAAGACTACGGCATTGCCCGTTCTTTCCGCGACATACGTTTAATGACGATGGGAGCAGGCACTACTGAGATTATGCACGAAATAATTTCGAAAATTGAAATGGAAGAAGTGAAGCACGAAAAACAGATGATAAAAGCCAGAGTGTAATCTACTGCATATTTCTGAAACAAGCGACAAAAATGCAGACAAGCTAAATCAATTAAAACTCAGTACAGGCTCTCCCTCGGATTGGTTTATAGGAAGATAAGTAACAGGATTCAGCTTAACAATTTTAATTATGTTATTGTCGACATCATAATATACCCTTTCGATATATGGCATAATAGTCTTCCCATTTTTATCCGCTATAAACTTTGTCTCCTGTCCAATTACTGAGTAAGCGGTGGTACGATAAGCGTGTAAAACGTCAGTATTTACACTCACATCGGGTATTTGGCTGACAATTCCTGACGGGGCCGGATAATAAGGAGCAATTCCAAAATCCCTTTTGTCGTAAACTAGTACTGGTTTGTATGAAGTTTTATTGTAAAGTGTTAACCTCCTGAAAGAACAAGCCGTGCTAAAACTCAAAGTGTCTTCAAGACGATACCAATAATTTGGGTCGTTGGTTTCCCTAAGGGTTTGGATATTATCCTTATAGGTATTGTAAATGAACAGGCTGTCCTGATAGGCTTGTTCATTACTAAGCTCTACACTTGGACCAAGCAATAAAAACAGTAAGTATGACCACATATATTGAGGTTTACAGTTTACCCGCAAAACAACTTCCCTGGTGTTGTAATTCTGAACAAGCAGAATGTAAATTTCGAAACACCTCCAGAAACAAAATACTTAACCCTGAATTACAAATTCAGAGCCTCAGAAAAACATACTGACTTCGCGTTTATAAATGTCGAATACTTCGAAACTGCAAACCATAAAATCCGCTGGTAAAAACGAGGAGATAACTGGACAAAGACTGTGGTTAAATATAAAGCCCGTTATCGTTTTGTTCATATTGTTATGGCAATCTTAAGACAATTTAAGAAATAAAAAAAGGAGAACAATAATTTTTCACAAACTTCGTACAAAACGCAGATATCACATAAATGAGAAGCAACCCAGCTCTTTATTTCTTCATTACTTTCTTTTTCTTCTTCTCCCCCATTTTTACAAGTTTCATATGGCATTTAGTGCATGTGCTGGTAGTATCGGCTGTGACTTCCGGGTGCATAGTACAATAATATGTACCTTCCATAACTAGCGGTGTTTTGTGATGTGAACAGGTACCCGGTTCGTGCGAACACATAGGACATCCTTCTTTAGTACAACAATACATTGATGAAGGTCTGGTTTGTGAATTAGTTTGGGCATAACTGCATGTAGCTATGGTAACGCTTATAATGAGGATAAAGAGGTTTTTCATAATAGCTGATTGTTTGGAGACGAATATATCCTTAATCGGATAGTGAAATAAATACTTACATATACCTAAAACAAAATGCCCCGCATTCTGCAGGGCATTTTGTTTTAGAATTTTTTAAAGCGATTTAAACCCGAGTTGTTTCATATCAGTTTCAGCCACTTTATTGAAGAACTCACGGAATTGTGTGTACTCTTCAGGGGAAACACTATCTTTCTTATATTTCATTTCACGAACCGCTTTTATTTTCCCCGGTGTGGTTATGGTATAAGTAAGCGAATAATCAGCAGCAGGGCAAGTCAACTTAACCGACTTAGGCTGTTCAGCTAATACTTTTCCCTTTGGAATTTCTATATTCATAGTTTCCCTCAGTATTTCGGCTGATGTAAACTCGGAAACCAAAAAAGGGTACTTACGGGTTTCCAGCGACAGGAAATCAAGAGAGCGTATTCCATCGCTCCAGGGAATACGGAAAATCTTCAACCCCATCATTTCGGTTACTTCATTTTTAATGTTAAATGAATAGCTATAGGATACCGTATCATCCAGAGTCTTTAAATCATTAAAAGTAAGTGAAAGAAGTTTCGCAGGGTTGGTGAAGTCTCCGGCAATAGCTTGTGTCATCGCTTTTTCCTGCTTATCTCTTCCTTTGTCGGCATAATCGCTGCGCATACTGCTGGCAAATACACCGCTCTTTACATTTTTGCGTATAAACGTAATGTCGTTGTTTTCAAACTTCAAATCCGTTTCGCGAATGGTGCTATTAAGCGGACGGTTTTTTGAGTCAAGTTTGGTTAGCTGTTCAGCAGGAGAATCCCCATCGCGGGGAATGAAAAGAATGTTTGCATTGATGTCGCCATCGGGTAAAGAGGAAAAAGAAAGTTTCTGGTCGGTCAGCTCCACATAATATGGCTTGCCGCCTGCCTGCAATTGAGCGATGCAATGATTAAAATCAATGGTGGGAAGCGCAAGATGTTTTTCACCATTGTCTTTAGTATCAACCAATATAAGATTGGCTTTAAGCCCTGCTTCCTTACACATGGCTACGAACAAGGTAGAAACATCTTTGCAATCGCCCAGTTTGGTATTAAGCGTTCGCGATGAGCGTTGCGGAATGATAGGGCCGTGCATGAAAGGCACGTTGCTGTAACTTACATTTGCCTCGATATAGTTATAAATAGTTTTAGCTTTTTCAAGTTCGCTCAAATTTTTCTTCTCTTTAAAAAGTTCTGCTATCGTTTCCTTAATCTCAAAATCGGTTTTTGCTAATGAGGTGGATAAATCCGAATACCAATTGCTTACAAACTTCCAGTCCGGTAAAGTGGAAATGAATAAAACGGCTCCGATATCGGAGAGAGGCGGCATATAAGGTTCGGGCTTTACAGCGGGCTGGTCTTTGTATTCCCACGCAAGAAGCTTCATATTTTCCACATCTTTGGTTGAAGGTTTGATATCTGCGCCAAGTACCTGATGTTTAAACTCTTTACTGGCAGGAACCAGTAAACTGTAACGCGAAATATGCACTGGATAATCAAAATTGAAATTGAACTCTTCCCAAAAATGCTGCGCCAGTTTGCCGGTGTTGTAGTTCTCGATACGGTATGAAATGTGGATAGCGTCATCGGCTTCGAGGTTGGTGAATACCAAATAAGAATCATTTTTTTCAGCCTGTACTTTGTTGCCGTCTTTTTTCAGCACTTCGGCTTTGTCAATAATCAGCTTTTGACGATACCTGTTGTATCCGATGGAATATTCTTTCCATATATCAATACCGGTTTGATTAAAAACCTTTACCACAATTTCCACGCGTTCTTCCGTAGCTCCTTCGGGATAAACCACGCGTTGAGCTTCATTCAGAAGAATGATGCTGTTGTCATCGGGAAAGTCCTCTGCTTTAGGTGCCTTCTTGAAAATTTCATACGCATCGGTTTTCTCGAAGTTTTCAAACAAATCTTTCTTCTTTTCCATTTTGCGCAACTGTTTGCGTGCCTCATAATAAGTGGGCGAATAATAAATAGCCTTTTTGAAAAAATCCTTCGCCTCGTCATCATTCATGGCTTGCTTGATTTTCCCAAGTTTGAACCAGTAGCCGCCTATATAAGGAGCAAGGTCTAACTGCTGCTGGGCATAGGTAAGAGCATTTTCATATTGCTGGGCATCAAAATAGATGTCGGCTAAATCGTCATAATAGGTATCCAGGTACGGGAAATTTTTAATACGCTCTTTAAACAATTTGAATCCATCATTCACACTGCCCAGCTTGAAATAGTTGCTGGCAAGGGTTACCACCACCTTATCGGCATAGTTGTTTTTGAGATAGTTTTTCAGTATCACGTTGCCCTTCGCTAAATCTTTACCACCGGAAAGCTCTAACTGATAGTTGAAGGCCATCAGGTCGTAATTGTTAGGGTATTTCTCATAGAGGCTTTTGCAAAGCGAAATAATCTTGTCCTGCTTTTTTCGATTGATAGCTATGTTCAGTTCGGTGATATCGCTATATTCATCTTTACCGTAAATGGAAATGTATTTATCAAGCAACTTTTCTTTTTCATCGTAGTTCTCTTTTTCGGTAGCTTCATCAATCAGGTTTTTGATAGCATAAACACAATCGGGGTCATTGCTTTTTATTTTCTCATACTCTTTGGTAAGGTCAGTAACATTCTTATCGCGAGCATACGCCTCTATGATGCGCGTTCCGAGGAAAGAATTATCGGGCGCAAGAGATTTGGCCTTTTTCAAAACCTTGCGCGCTTCATAAACTTTATCGTTACGCATGTAAATTTCAGATAGTACAATGAGGTTGAGCAAATTGTCGGGGTTGGTTTTCAGCTTGTTTTCAAAGTAATCCTCGGCAAAAAACGGAACGCTGCTGACCGAGTACTCAGCCGATTTAGGATAGCTGTGATAAACTGTTTCAACAGTAATACCTTTCACCGGGTTACCGTCTTTGTCGGTAATACGAATCATAAAATTGGCGTTGTCGGTTTCACTTTCACCAATCTGAACTAATATCCTGTTATAACCCTTTACCAGTTTGATGTTATTGGCATAAATATCCATATCGCAGTTGCGCTCTTCCATTACTTCGGTTACCAGTTTATCATTCACCCAAATCTTTAGCGAGCCGGAGTTGCCTGAGCGTAGAAAAACTTCCTGGTCTTCGTCACTCTTTAAAAATGTTTGGGCATACATAACCGAGTTGCTGATAGAAAAATAATTCCCGAAGTCGTACCAACGGTCGTGGCGGAAATAAGGGGGGGTGAACCATTTTACATCAGCATCCACCTTGTTTTTAAAAACTGCGTTGGCTTGCGGCTTGGAGAGCGCGCCAAAATCTTTGTTATATCCGCTGCCGGAGGTGTTATCGAAAGTCCCTAGTATCTGCCAGGTTTCAACAGAGCCCTGTTGCTTGTATTCTTTTTCCGCATCCTGAAAATTGCCGGAAGCAATGTAATGCTTGCCCAACATGCCATGAGCCATAGCTTTAATAGTGCCGTTGGCTTTAGGGTCGTTGCAAAGAGTTTTCAGGAACTTGAGCTGCTCTTCGTTCTTTTTACCGTAACCTTCGAAAACTATGGGCGAAGTCCACAACGCGTATAAAGCGGGATATGGATTTTCTGCAGCTTTGAAAAACTCCTGGAAGGCTTTAAAGCCTTCCACACGTTTATCATCGCCCCAGTAAGCCAAAGCCAGGGCAAGGTGTGCTTCGGCCTTTGTATCGGCACTGCCGGCTGCAGTTTGAAAAAATTGTTTCGCTTCTTTGCGCTTGTTAGCGTTAAAAGCATCCCACCCCTGCTTAAGAGTCTCTTTGTTAGCAAAAACGGGAGCCATAAACAGTAGTAAACCTGTAACAAGCGTACTTATCTTACCGACTTGATTCATGCGTTATAGTTTTTTTGGGAGTGACGAAAATATCTTTTTAGCTTAGAATATCACATTTTTACAGGATTTCTAATTATGGATGCAGTTTTGCTTCAACTTCCATATTTACCTAACGTAATTTGGTTCAGAAATTTTCTGAAACACGAAACCGTTTTTATCGAGCGGCAGGAAAATTTTGTAAAATCAACCTATCGCAACCGTTGCGAAATAGCAACGGCAAACGGCAAACAGGTTCTGAGCATTCCTCTGGTTGGCGGTAGAGACCATCACCGGCTTTACAAAGAAACGCGAATAGATTACAGCAGCGGCTGGAACCGCAAACACTGGCAGAGCATACGGTCTGCTTACGGCAGCGCGCCCTTTTTTGAATACTATGCAGAAAAGCTTCAGCCGCTTTATGAAAAACAGTTTGAATTTCTTTTCGATTTTAATGAAGAGGCATTAATTCTACTTATGCATCTTCTTAAGATACGGAAAGGGTTTTCCTCCACCTCGCTGTATGAAAAATACGGGGAAGATTTTATGGATTTTAGAAACGCCAGGCCTTCACAAGAACAGGTTGTATTTCCACGTTACTACCAGGTTTTTGAAGACCGACACGGGTTTATTTCAAACCTGAGTATTATTGATGCGATTTTCAACTTAGGTCCTCTTGCAAAGGAGTATCTTTATTTATTTATTGAAACCTGACCTGTGCTCAATTTCGGCAAATACAACACGCTGACCATTTCACGAAGAACCGACAACGGTTTTTACTTAATTGATAACAACGAAAGGGTGCAGGAAGAAGTTCTTCTGCCCAAAAAGTTTATTACTCCCGAAATGAGCGAAGGACAGGGACTTATAGTTTTTGTTTACAAAGATTCGGAAGACCGGCCGGTAGCTACTACCCAAACACCAAAAGCCATCGTTAACGAAGCTGCTTACCTTTTGGTAAAAGAGGTAACCGGTCTCGGAGCTTTTTTAGACTGGGGGCTCGATAAAGATTTATTTCTGCCCTTTCGAGAGCAAGCAGAACACGTTGTGGCAGGAAGGCACTACTTGGTTTATGTTTATTTCGATTATGCTTCCAAACGTATTGCCGCCACTACCAACATCAACAAGTTTATTAAAAACCGTGATATAAAGCTAAAGCCCAACGAAGAAGTGGACCTGCTGATTACTTACGAAAACGAAGTGGGCGTACGCGTTATCATCAACCAAAAACATTGGGGCATACTTTTTAAGAATGAAATCTTCGGAACTATTGAAAAAGGAAGCCACATAAGAGGCTTTATCAAAAAAATACGTGAGGATGGCAAAATAGATGTGGCTTTGCAGAAGCAAGGTATTGATGCAGCTAAAGATATAAAAGAAGTATTGCTGCAAAAGCTGAAAGAGAATAAAGGCAAACTGAATCTGAGTGATAACTCACCTCCTGAGCAGATTTACCAAACACTCGGCATCAGCAAAAAGAATTTCAAGAAAGCCGCAGGCATGTTATATAAAGAAGGAAAGATTGAACTGGGTGAGGGAAACATCCGATTAAAGACTTGAGTATTCACCATCCTGCAAAACCCGCTTCTTACAACTTAACCACCCGCACAGTGTAATGTCCTGCGTTCACGAAATATATCCCGCTGACGAACATTGAAGCGTCCACCTCCAAATTAGGAAAAGCAATGAAAGCGCTGTAAACCATCTTTCCACGTGCATCATAAATATTTATTTCCCGTCCTGACATTTCACCGGTTAGGGTTATTTGCCATTTGCCTTCGCTCAATGGGTTGGGATAGATTTTTATCTGCGCATCTGTGCCAAACACTTTTCCAACAGATACAAAATTATCAGCCGTATTTTGAACAGTGTTGGTGCGAATAGGCTCATTGAAATCGAAATAAATGTCTGCCATGTTCTCCACCACACTACCCTGTACAAAACCCGCAGATGGCATAATGGAATACTTAATGTAACCATGGCTCATCGGCTCATTCGAGTTGCTATCGGGCAGGTTAATCTGGTTGAAAAGGAAGGTTACCTCCCTGCCGCTAATTTGTATTTCGTAGCTGTGCGAAGCTGCAATTACAGCAAGTGTGGTCAGGTCCAGATAAGATGAAACAGTGTCGGTTATTCTTACCGTTTCGGCTAAGTAAGTACCGGTGTTCTGAAACCGGATGGTATAATTAAGCTTGGTAACAGGAAGAACATTTCCACCGGGCAGCAGTCCTACGGGCGAAACCGATTTATCATTAGGGTCGTAAGAACCCCGAACAATTAGCTGTTCACTAGCAGTCAGCATTTCGGAAGAGCCGCAGGTTAAACTTCCTTCCCAAGCTGTGTAATTAAGTAATGTTCCGTTAATGACAGTCGTGCGCGTACGAAACTCCACAGTTACCGACCATGTGTTTCCTATACCGATGTTTGCTGGGTTCCATGTAATAACCCGCCCAACGGTATCAATATTGGAAGGAGTAATATTAGCGCTCATAAAAGCTTGACCGGTATCATACTGCAGATAGATTACCGGGCTGAGGCTCGATGCCGAAAACACATTGGTAAAGTTTAGCTGTACCTGATTTGTAAAACCCGGACGAGGTGGAGAAAATGGTGAAACAATATTTAGCACCGCTTCGCAATACCCCGAAGGAATCTGCACGGCAAAATCGTTTCCGCCATATACTATTCCAAAACTGTCTGCTGCAACCACTATGCTATCTGGCAGGAATGAGAAGGGAGTAAGCGGGCCGCGCAGTTCAGGCCT
The DNA here is from genome assembly GCA_964631835.1 of uncultured Chitinophaga sp. Taxonomy (GTDB): domain Bacteria; phylum Bacteroidota; class Bacteroidia; order Chitinophagales; family LD1; genus Bog-950. The sequence continues at coordinate 49,233 of CAZWAD010000012.1, read as the reverse complement.
TACAGCATAGCTACCTGAATCGGTAAAAGCCACATAATTTCCGTTGTAATTGGTAATGGCTACAAAGTTAGGGCCTACATGCACTAGTTGATTGCGTGCCGGCTGTTCGCCCACGTCAAAAACCTGGTTTTGGTTAGCATCAAGAAACACCGTGCCTGATACATACACTCCCGAGCCTATTTCGCCATTAAAGCTCAAGTCATCAATGTATAAAGTGCTGCCGTTGTTTGTTGTATCTGCATCAATACTGGACATTATGGTTATAATCATCGTGTCAGGATTATCGGGCATGTAGTAAGCTATTGGCGCGGCAAACTGGTTATATGATGAAACAATATTATCCTGTCTGAAAAATCCCGAAGCCACAATGTCGCGGGTTTGAGTAATCGTATTCCATTTCGATAAAGTTATTTCCACCGAGCAGGTATCGCCTCCTGCCGGTGAATATTTGTACCAACCCAGCAGGTGTGCTGGACGATAACTAAATGGAATGCCTCCGCCTGCTACGCCTGTAGTGTCATTAATAATCCCCAGCGACATAATTCCCGGAACTGTTAATCCGATTCCCTGCAGGGTAAAGGTGCGAACTTTTGCTGCTGTAAAACCACCGTGAACATTCAATGAATCAACCAGTACGGTTGAAAAACCCAACATGCTTGTTTGATTGTTTATATCATCCCACCCGTTAAAACTTTTGTGGTTGCCGAAGTCAGTAAAGTTTTCGAACCCTCCATTGGGTACTGTTTGCGATTTAACGGGCTTAACACCTGTAAAAGCAAGCACTGCAAGAAAGGGCAATAATTTTTTCATGGGAATTCCGGTTGCGCTGAAAGAATTTAGAGTTATCAAATGTAGATAAAATTTGAGCTTTATCGCCTGTATTTATAAAAAGTAAGTGAGTCATAACTTCTCAACAATTGATACAGTATAACTAAGGGTACGGTTCATGTCGCGGAGACTATATTTGCCGACCAATCAAATTTCATCCCATGAGCTTGCTTACCCCACTAAGAGATGCCCTGGCGAAACTGCCGTTTACCTTTGTCAAAAAATCAGCTTTACCTCCGGGTGCCGACCTGCAATATGACATTACGCAGCGGCTCAAACTTGACCCTAAAGTTATCTTCATTGTGGGCGCTCATGAAGGCAACTCCACCACTCACTTCAGCCGCAAATTCAGCGGAGCAAAAATTTACTCGTTTGAACCGGTGTATAACACCTACCAGAAACTGAGAGAAAACACCCGGCATATCAGCAATGTTACTGCTGAACAATATGCCTTAGCCGAAGAAGAAGGCTCGCAAACAATATCGCTTTACCATACGTCCCAATCCGAACTAAATACCTTAAATCCGGAAGTAATGAACAACATACATGGCGAAAAGGAAACCATCATCAAAAAGACAGTTGACGGATATTGCAGGGAAAACGGAATTAAAACCATTGACCTTCTGAAAATTTCGGCTACCGGTGGCTACGAAATTCCAATTCTGAACGGGGCTACGGAGATGCTCGAAAAAAAATCAATCAACCTGGTGACATGCGTGGTCAGTTTTAATGAATACAATAAAAACTTTACTTACTTTTCGAAGGTAAACAGCCACCTTTCTGAAAAGGGGTTTCAGTATTTCTGCATCTGGAAAACTCATCTTCATCAAATTAAAACCGGTTTTCACTATGCACAAGTGCTGTATGCTCATGCCGACTTACTGGCGCGCAGGTTTTTGCTGCTTACAGGAGTTTTGCTGCATGATTTTTTTGGAGGCCCCATGCTGTTTGAATACGCCTGGGTTCTTTAAAAACAGAACTTTACAGTCTTTTTTTGGTGAAACAGAAGCAGTTGCTGTTCTGCGCAACATCACTAACTTTCGTTCATGAAAAAAGTATCCATCGCTTTTTTTTCATCAGTTCTTCTTTCCAGCCTATACGCTCAATCCGACACCGATTCGGTTTATATTAATGATGATTTATTTCTGAGGCGCGATGTAAGCCGCGAACTGGATATTGTTGCTGCGCACATAGATACTAACGTGCAGGCGCATCACCACGAGCAGTGGGCATATTATCTTAACCGGGCGCATCCGGCAGTAGTGACGGTTGAAAGGTATTTTAACGAGGCGGCTGTAGAATTTTCGGTGCCTTTGCAAATAGTAAAGGCAATAGGTCAGGTAGAGAACAACTGGACACAAACCGGTCCTTCCATTGACCGCGGCTGGGGCATCATGCACTTAGTTCAAAATGATTACTGCAACACGCTGAATGAAGCAGCGCAGTTGCTTCATGTCAGCGAAACTGATTTAAAAGAAGATGCACAGCTGAACATTCGCGGTGCGGCTGCTTTGCTTAGAAAATATTTTGATGAAGACATCACACTGCTGGATGAGAACCTGGTGGAAGATTGGTACAATGCGGTGAAAAAGTTTTCGGGATTGATTTCAGATGAGTTGCGCTCACTTCAGGCTGACCGGTATTACGGTGTAATGAGAGATGGCTCGCGGAGCACTACACTTTGGAACGAGGAAATTGTACTCGAAAGAAACAAGATGATTGACATGGATTACATCCGCAGTCGTTTCCCTTCCAGTCCTAATCCCGGCAACGGCAACCGCAGCGCTGATTATGGTCCCGCTATTTCCAACTTTACCACCTGCAATTACACTACCGGCAGAAATCACTCCATTGATACTTGGGTCAATCACTGGATAGGAACCGGTACGGCACTTGGTGCTGTATCGTGGTTTCAGAATTGCTCGGCTAATGCCAGCGCACATTTTGTTACTGCCAACAACGGAACCATTTACCAGGTAGTGGGTGTGGCAAATACGGCATGGCATTGCGGTGCATCCGGTTATCCGTATAACAATAGCCGCAGCATTGGCCAGGAGCACGAAGCTACCAACGCCAATCCTACTCTTTGGAACAGCACGGCTATGTTGCAGGCATCGGCACAAATGGCATGTCATTTCTGCGACCTCTACAATATTCCTACAAATCAAAATCAGACTTCACCCGGTATTTGCGGGCACCAGGATATGCCCGGCACTAATACCGATTGCCCCGGAAATATCCCCTGGAGTACCTGGTTTACTTATTTCAATACCGGCAACTGCAATGCTCAGCCGGTAGTGCCGCCTAACGATTATTGCGGAAATGAAATTGGCCTAACTGTTTACGGTCAAACCTGCGGGGCAGTAACCACCGGTGACTTAAACGGAGCTACTCAGTCCACCGCTCCCACTGCCTGTGACGGATATACTTCCTCCAACGCTTACGATGTGTGGTTCACTTTTGTGGCTACCGCTACTTCGCATGACATCACCGTTGTACCGTCAGGAGGTTTGGACGCTGTGGTTGATTTGCGAACGGGTTGTCCCGGCACTTCAGTTAATTGCGAAGATGCAGGAGGCGGTGAAGGCTCAACAGAAGTTTTACATGCTACCGGTTTAACTATCGGTAATACTTACCGGGTACGTGTTTACGATTACACCGGTGTAGGAAATCCCGCTACTACTACCACATTTACTATTTGTGTAACTACTCCGTGCACTCAACCCGTAAAGCCGGTAATAACGGGCACCAGTAGCATTTGCTCCGGTCAATCGGCAACGCTTACTGTTTCCAATCCATGTTCCGGTTGCAGTTTTAGCTGGAGCAATGGTGGCAGCGGAACCCAAGCCAGTGTAACTACATCGGGCAATTACCGGGTTACAGCAACCAATGCCTGCGGCAGTTCGGCATCAGACCCGTTTACTGTTACAGTGAACCAAACTCCGCAGCCGGTAATCAGCAATTTGTCGAATGCTTATTGCCTGGCGAGCAGTAATGCAACTTTATCAGCTACTCCTTCCGGTGGGACTTTCTCAGGCAACGGCATTTCAGGGAATGTTTTTTCACCATCCTCCGCAGGAACCGGAACGCATACGATAACTTACACAGTTACGCAAAGCGGCTGTACCGGAAGCGTATCACAGCAAACCACCGTCTCAACTAATCCTTCGGTGCAGATTACTGCCGGTTCAGTAATTTCGTTTTGCAGCGGTGGAAGTGTGGTGCTTACCGCTACGCAGGGCAGCAGTTATGTTTGGAGCAATGGAGCTACTTCTCAATCTGTCACCGTCACTCAACCGGGAAGTTATAATGTAACGGTTACCAATCCCGGAGGATGCAATGCAAGTGTAGGTGCAATGAGCCCGGTGGTAGTAACCGTTTATCCTAACCCGGTGGCAGCAGCGGGAGCCGACCAAACCTTAGTAACCTTACCGGGAAACAGTGTGGTTATCGGTGGCTCCCCAACAGCGAATGGAGGAACATCTCCTTACTCTTACCAATGGTCACCGGCAACGGGTTTGAGTTTTTCAACTGTGGCTAACCCGGTGGTATCGGATATCACCTCACCGGTTACATATACCGTTATAGTAACTGATGCCAACGGTTGTACTGCAACAGATGATGTAACCGTTAACACCGCGCTGCCATGCAATTACCACATTACTCCCAATTATGCGCTGGTCAGCGCAGCGGGAGGGATTGATTCTTTTTTTGTAGATGTTTCCGACACCGGGTGTGTGGCCTGGGATATTATCTCATGCAGTGGTGTTACCATTCTCTCTCCTGCACTGCCGCATTCGGGAGATGGGATGGTGGTTTACTGGGTGGATACCAACACCGCTACCTCCTCGCGGGTGTGCAGCATGGATGTAACGGGTGGTGAAAATTTTTTGCTGGTGCAGTACGGCTCGGTTTTGCCTGACCCCTGCAACCCGCCACCGGTGGCGCCTGTTGTGCAACTCAACAACTGCGAACTGGCAGCGGGTTTTGTTCCGAATGTTTCGTATCAGTGGTTCAGAGACAGCTCTTTGGTTTCTGGAGCCACTTCGCGATTTTACTCCGCATCTCTTTCGGGGTATTACTATGTAATTATTGCCGACTCCAATTTCTGCACGGCACAGTCGCAGGATGTGTATGTGAGTTACCCGGCCTGCCTCGCTACCGGTGTTTCAGAGGTGAATCACGATTTGAGTTTTGTGGTTTTTGAAATGGGAGTTGGGAGTTGGAAGTTGGAAGTTGGAAGGAACTTCATTGGAGGCGAGGTTGAGGTGTTTGATGTTATCGGCAATGTTGTATTTGCATCGGTCATCGGTCATCGGTCATCCGTCATCAACTCCTCCGCCTTTGCCAAGGGTGTTTACTTAGTGCAGGTGGAGAGCAGGGATGGACTTGGATTGGTGAGGAAGGTGGTGAAGATGTAATGCTATTAGCTATTCTACCAGTATTCCCTTCTTTTTGAGACTTCGAAGATAAAGGTACACCGCTATCATAACAGATAAACTACCAACTGTAGCTGCAATTCCTTTCATTCCATAATATTCATACCATTTGCTGGATATGATATGTACGGTAGTTCCCAATAAGGTAAGTATAAGATATACCAAAAAAAGCTTAATGCTTATTGCCTTTCTTTTGAGCATGAAAAAAGATGAGAGTATCAGCAAAGGATTTAAAACAAACGGAATAATTTTATCCAGCAAACTCCATGAGTTAAGATAGGCTTGAAATGTTTTACTACCAACCTGGTCGCTATTGATAATCGTGTACCTACTACCCATTCCTGATAGTGCGGCAAGAATTAAGAATATGGAAACAATTATAAGAAGTATTGGTTTTTCTCTTTTATCCATAATCTGTTATTCAGAGTTCAAATTTACTTTTTACTTCAAGTAGTTATTTGGGTTCTTGTCTGCCCACAGTACACACCCCTCCCCTCACGACACCTTCCGGCTATCGTTAACCCGTTGAAAAAACGGTGCGGCTTACCTTACTCGTAGTCGAAGAAAAACTTCGGCTTCTTGTCTAAGGCATCGCACAACTTGCGGATGGTATCTAAACAAGCATTCTGCTCACCGCGCATCATAGCCGCAATGTGGGCTTGCGAAATGCCCGTTAGCTGCCACAAGCGGTAGGGCGTCATATTCTTTTCCTGCATGGCCTGGCACAGCTTGTCGCCAAAGGCTTTTTGTAACTCAGTCAGTTCCATAATTAAAAATTTCGGGAAAGGGGCAGTGAGTGAGGCGGGTGAGGATTACTACTTCTGTATAAAGTAGTAACGCTATATTTTGATTTTACCTACCGTTGTGTTGTCAAAGAACACAATTATACCAAAACACTTTAACAACCCTTCAAAAGCGAAAAATGAAAACGAAGCCGGTTAATACAAGCCCAAAGCCAACTAATACCAGCCGGGGAACAACGAATACTAATTGGCTGACAACTAGTACTAATCGGGCATCGGGGAGTACTGGTTGTTTTTCAGCTAATACAAGCCGGGCATCAGCTAATACTAATTGGCGGTTAACCAGTACTAGCCGGCCGCCAGGGAGTACTGGTTGCAAGCCAGCCAGTATTAACTGGTCGTCAGCTAATACTAATCGGCCGTCAAGGAATACTAGTTGTAAGCCAACTTGTACTAGTCAGCCTGTAATCAGTACAAGTTCATCGTCAACTAATACTAACCGGCTTCCGGCTAGTACTAATCCATGTTTTTTCATCATTTATTAACCATAAAACCCAATTACCATGGCAATTACACATGTAAGCGTAAGTTATCACGACACACCCATTGACCAGTTAGACACTTTTGCACTGGGCGTAAAAGGCGGAGTTTACACCAACGACCCGCCCTTTACCGTAGCGGACCTCCCTATGAACGAAGCAGCTTTCAACACCCTCATTACCACGTTTGGCACTAAACGGGCGGAGTATGTGCAGGGCGGGCTGGCTCAAAAAGGCCCTTTTCTCGATGCCAAAAATGCACTGATGACAGGTCTGGATACCATGGGTAATTTTGTGAACCTGAAGGCGAATGGAAATCCTAATATCATAACACTGGGCGGCTATGTGCCTACCGATATAATCAGGACTCCATCGGTGAGGCCATTGGCTGCTGCAGGAGTAACGGTAAAAAGAGGCGCGCTGCTCGAAATAATTACCGAGTGCCCGAAAATTGCAGGTGTAAAATATTACGGATGTATTATCACCGAAAGCGGTCCGCTGCCATCGGTTGTTACACTTAGCGAAAGCGGCAAACTTATTTTTGTTCCCGATAACTCACCGGTGCCTCCTCCATCTCCCGGTCTGCAAATGACCGGCATGCAGGCCGACCTTACCGAGCAGCGCATTAAGCATTTCCCCGGCCTGAAGCATGATTTTACTTACTATGTTTATTACTACCTGGTTAATGCCGCTGGCGTAAGCCCGCTGAGCGAGCCGGTAAGCATTATTTGCTTTTAAAAAACCGGAAAGAAGAAAGTGTAAAAGCCCCGTAAGGGGCTTTTTTGTTTATGTAAAGCAGCCGATAAAATAAATTACTCAACCCAGCGTTTACTTGCCGTAGAATTTCAATCACCGAAACTATAGCTATGAGAAAGGCACTCTTCCCTTTTGCATTGTTGCTTTTTCTGGTATTATCTTCCTGCAAAAAAGAAATCCTTCCACCACCCGATTTACCGCCCGATATTCCGGTTACATATTCTGATTATCCCACCAACTATTTGCAGGTTGACAATTACTGGGTTTATGAGTTGCGTGATAATTTTAATGGTAATAGCGGTATTAGTTTCGACTCGGTTTCGGTAGAATCATTCATAATCCGTGGTGAAGATGATACGTTCTATGGTTTAACCCATCGCGTTTCAGGAAAGGATAATTATACCTATACCGAATACATGCGCATAACACCCGAAGGTTTGCTGACGGACACATCCGGTGGTACTCTGTTTGATTATTCTTCGCTGCCGGTTAATACTGATTCATCAAACCAGCGGGCATATAAATGCCGCTGGCTTTGGACCGACTGGGTTTGGAACGATACTGCTGTGACTATTGATGGTCAAGTATTGAAAGGGATAGCAAAAATACGCACTCAGTACCCGGAGGATTGGTGCACTAACCTTCAGGGCAGCGAGGAATACATTTGGGCGAGAGGCATCGGTTTAACCGGCTACAACCTAGTTGACTTTAGCAATATCCGTTTTGCGAACCGCACTTTACAACGCTTTTTCGTGAAGCATTAATCAATACGGCTCATTCTTCCCTTTCTTCCTCAACTCCTCTTTCACTTTTGGGCGATACGTTTTCTTGCGTTCTTCCAGTTTTGTTTTGTTGGTATTGATGTCGCGCTGGGTGCGGTTTAAGCCATCGTATTGCGAAGTGGTAGGCAAGCCTTCGTAAAAGTTTACGCCTCCGTAAATATCGCTCAGCTTATCGCGCAGGCGCTCCTCATCGGCAAATCCAACATTGCGCCCGGTCTTTACCGGTACAAGTGTGGCGCGAATAGCTTCGAGGCTATCGTAGTATTCGCGGATAACCGGTGCCACTGCTGTATCACCGGCAATCAGTTTCTGCTCCGTCAAAACCGAATCCATCAGTACTGCCAGTTCTTCCTGCATTTTAAAAGTGCGTTCCACCGCAGCGTAGTTAGCTTCACGCTGCTCTTTGGTAATAGTACTGCGCGGGTCAGAAGTTAACTCAATTTCACCTTCGGCAGTTTGCCCGTTTACAGTCACCTTCACCTTGTATTTCCCTTCGCGAACAAAAGGCCCAACGGTTGAAGTCCAGTCCGCCTTAGAGCCGCCCTCGGCAACACGCGGTGGCTTGGTGCGCATATTCCAGCTAATACGGTTAATGCCTTTGCGCTTAGTACCGGGCAGTTCAACCAACAGTTTTCCCTGGTCGTCAAAAATTTCAACGGTCACCGGGCCGCTGTTTACGCGGTTTTTCAGATAGTAAAGAATTTGTGTTTCCTCGCTCGCATTATTGCCCACAAACTCACCGGCATACGCAAACGAACCACCGAAGTGAGGATTACAAACCGGTGTAGGCTTGGTGGGAATAACGGCTACATCTGAATTCAGCAACTGTTGGTTGACTTTACGCAGCGGAGAAATATCATCTACAATGAGAATACCTCTGCCGTGTGTACCAAGAACTAAATCATTGGTGCGGGGCTCAATCACAATGTCGCGCACTAAGCAGTATTCAGGAATGCGGCTTTTCATTTGAACCCAGTTTACTCCGCCATCAATAGAAACATACAAGCCCATTTCAGTACCGAGGAAAAGCAAATCCTTGCTCACTAAATCTTCTTTGATTTTATGCGCATAGCCTTTAAAGTTCTCAGATGAAAACTTCGTCCACGTTTTTCCCATATCGCGCGAAACAGCACAGTAAGTTTTCATATCGCCATACATGTGGTTATCGAAAGTGGCGTACACTATATTCTTATCAAACCGCGAAGGCTCAATGGAGCTTACCCATGTTTGTGCCGGAATACCGGTGGCTTTAATGTTACCCGAAAGGTTAGTCCATGTTTTTCCTCCATCGGTAGTCAGTTGAAGATTGCCGTCATCGGTACCGGCAAAAAGTATATTCATATCCAGCGGGCTTTCGGCAATGGTGAAAATAGTGCAGTGGTTTTCGGCTGAAGTATTGTCGGCAGTCATGCCACCACTTTCTTCCTGTTTCTGCTTCTCAGGGTCATTGGTAGTTAGGTCACCCGAAATCTTTTGCCAGGTAACTCCTCGGTTATCGCTGCGAAACAAAAACTGCGAAGCCATGTAAATTCTTTTGGTGCTGTTCGGGCTGCGGTAAATAGGGGTATTCCAATTGAACCGGAACTTCGGATCATTCTCTCCTTCCTTTGGCTGAATATCCTGACTTTGGCTGGTGCGCATATCAACGCGCTGGGCATGGCCGCCCTGGTATTCGCTGTAAACAATATCGTGGTCTTCGTAATCGGGCTGCACCCAGAAGCCATCACCCCAGCTTACAAAAGTCCAGTCGCCATTTTTAATGCCTCCGCTCTTTTGCGAAGGAACGCGCCAGGTGCCGTTGTCCTGCAAGCCGCCATAAACATGATACGGGTCGCGGTCGTCAACCTGTACATGATAGAACTGCGACACCGGTAAGTTAGGAAGGAACATCCAATTGTTACCGCGGTCAACAGAAGTATAAACTCCGCCATCGGTTCCAACATACATGTGCGATGTATTTTTCGGGTTAATCCAAAGTGCGTGCATATCTACATGAACCCACCCGCTGGCTTGCTGTGCATTTACCCAGCTATGCCCTCCATCTTCACTAAACGAAAACTGGAAGGCAGGACGGTAAACTCTTTTTGCATCAACCGGGTCAACAACAAGTGTAGAGAAATAGAAAGGGCGGGCGCATACATTATCATCAGCGCCTTGCTCTTTCCAGGTTTCACCGGCATCGGTGGAAAGGAAGAGGCTTGTCTTTTTGCTTTCTACAATCGCCACAATGTTATCGGGTGCTGAAGGAGCAATAGCAAGTGCCGCCCGACCAATATCACCGGCAGGCAAACCGGTATGAATTTTTTTCCATGTTTTTCCTCCGTCAGAACTTTTCATTACTGCCGAGCCTGGGCCACCGGATGAAAACGAAAAAGGTTTTCTGCGAAACTGCCACATGCTGGCATACATCACATCAGGATTTGTGGGATTCAAAACAAAATCGGCACAACCGGTTGAATCGTTGGTGAAGAGAATTTTGTTCCATGTCTTTCCTCCATCAGTTGTTTTATAAAGCCCGCGCTCATTGCTGTTGCTATAAAGTTTTCCCGGAACTGCTACAAAAATTGTATTGGGGTCTCTCGGGTGAATCACCACTTTGCTGATGTGCTCGCTTTCGGACAAGCCCATAAATACCCAGTTCTCACCGCCATCGGTCGTTTTGTAAATACCATTGCCGATAGAAACCGTGTTACGCATGTTGCTTTCACCGGTGCCCACCCAAACCACATCGGAATTAGTTTGGTCAACAGCCACCGCACCTATGCTTTGGCAATGCTTGTCGAAAACGGGAACAAAGCTCATTCCTCCGTTAGTTGTTTTCCAAATCCCTCCACCTGCACTGCCTACATAAATAATGCGTGGGTCAGCATTGTAGCCGTCAATGGCGGTAATTCGTCCGCTGGTTGATGCCGAGCCGATACAACGTGCTTCAAATTTTCCGAGCGCTGCAGAAGTGAGTTTTACGTTAGCAGTTTGCGGAGCAGGAGCTGCCTTTGCTTTTCCTTTCTGGGCAAAAAGAGTTACTACAACAAGAGAAACTATTGCGATAGAAATTATTCGTTTCATAGTCTGAAATTTAGGATTTGCATTTTGTATTCAAGTCCCCTTTAGGGGATTTTAGGGGTTTTTCGGTTTGTCGAATACCGTTAAATCAACAGTTCCGTTTACTTCAATCTTTGCAATCGTCACCGGTCCTCCCTGTTCAGCCCCGTTATCGTCTACTTGTTGTGCAGCAAACGGCAGAATGATTCCGTAATCTGTTTTTCTGAAATCGGAAAACACAATACTCGATTTCTCCTCTTTATCTTTAAACTTCAGCCGCTTTGAAACTTTGAGGAGGTAATATGTCTCAGCATCGAAATAGTAGTAAATCATGTCGCCTTCCTTAGTTGTAAGCCTGAGTTTGAAAACATCCGTGCCGTCCATGTCATCGCTTCCGAGAAAATCAACAGTATACTCTTTCGATTTATAGTTGAGCAGCAATCCCTGCGGGTCGGCTTCCAGTTTGTCGCGCTTGATTTGCTCCGCGCTCATCGGGTCGGTTTCGCGTTTGCCGCCAAAGGGGTTGTATGTCCATCCGCTGTCAGCACGCATCGAGCTTTTGTTGGTCATTCCCTGCCAGGTAAAGTCGTTGTAATGCCCGAGAAATGGTTTGTTGATTTGAACCTCGCTGACCGGTGCGTTCATTCCGGGACCCATGACGTAGTAGCCGGAAGTTTTAATGCTTGTTACCCTGTTCCATTTTTCAACACCACCGGTGGCAGCAAAATATTTGGCAATAATATCATCGGCTGTTTGAGAATACAAAAGAGAAGAAGAAAGCAAAAAGACAAGAGAAAAAATATTGTTCATGGCGCTGATAATTAGGACGCCAAAGTAAAAAGATTTTTTAGAAATGTAAGTGCTTACATTTATTTTTAGGCGAATAAAAAAGCACAGGGTTTCCTGCGCTTAATTTTTCAGGCTTTAGGTATTACTGTGATATAACCAGCTTTTTCACTCCGGCCTTTTCGTTAGTATTATTCCAAACCTCTACAGAGTATAATCCTGCACTAAGATTATCTATAGCAAACGAAACTTCATTTTTTCCATCCGGTTGGATACGCTTCAAAACTCTTCCGCTGAAATCGCGCAGCAGGATTTCAGAAATTGTGAACTGATGGCTTTCCCATTTTATGGATACCACATCGGCAGTTGAAGCAGGGTTGGGTGAAAGAGAAAGGGCAATTTGTTTGGGCTCTGTACCCATTCCGGTAGTAGCTGAGCAAAGCGCTTTGGTTGTAATGGCCAAAGTAGTATCGTGGGTGGTAATACTTGGATGAGAAGGAGCGGGTAGGGACTGTGTAGTAAATGTTATTGCCACCGGGGTGGAAGTGGGCATAGTGCTTTCAGTAACGGTAAAAGAATGTGACTTGCAGTAATAGGTTGACCTCGACATCCAGTCAGGAGCAATGAGCATGGGGTGCGAGGTCATAGTTGACGAATCATAATCATAAGCGCTCATTCGCACTTGCCAGCCGGGCAGGAGAAATAATTTCGGGTATTCATAATTGACCATATCAGCAGGCTGGGCTGTTGCATAAATTACATGACCAGCGCTGTCAAAATTTACAATAGCTGAATAATGTGCAGATGCAGTAAACTGCTCGAAGTCCGAGCTCAATGCTGAAATAGTATGGTCGGCATTTTCAACTATCTGGATAAAGCCATCGAGTTTGGTTTGGCTGGCGGCATCTACAGTACCTGAATATCTTCTCGACCAAAGCTCGGTTCCGGTGGGAGTTACTTTTCGCAGAAAACCGCCAATGTATTGTCCGGGTATCGGGTTTTGTATCAAACCGCCTATTAAATAGTTTCCATCGGAGGTAGATATAACTGAATATGGACGATTGTAAAACCCGTTAGAGTACTGATTTGTACCGGTAACACTACCGTTTGCGTCAAAAAAAATCTCAATTGGATTCCCTTCATTTTTACCGGCCACCAAGTAACCTCCACCGAAAGAACCTAAACCAACTCCAAGACCGGGAATCTTAAAACTACCCAATACAGAAGATGCGGTGGCGTGCCTCACCCCTCCCATTGAATCAAGCGCGATGGCCACCACCCTATCCTGCACACTCGGAGCGAAATACAAGCTGCCATTTGTGGTTAGTTGAGCAACGGTGGTGTATAAATACGGGTCGGCACCCAAACTGAACTCGTCAACCCATAACACCGCTCCCTGTGCGTCAAGTTTAAGAACAACAAACTTTCCGTTTTGCCAGTAAATAAGATAAATACTGTTATCGTGGTAGGAGCCCGCATCGTACAAAAGGTACCCGCTCATATTGTCAAATACTTTCGACCACTGCACCTGATTGAGATTATCAAGGCGGATAACATTGGGGTCATAATCATTTCTTGATACCATCAGGCTGCCTCCATCGGGCATGGGCACTATCAGGTAATTGCTGTTATCGTTGTTATCTACTTTCACTAGTAGGTTATTGAGACCACCTACTTGCGCAAAAAATAAATACGGGAGCAGAAGAAAGAGGGGGGTAAATATTTTTTTCATAGCATTAGGTTTTAGGAAGAATAATTAAAAGTAGTAATCAGAAACAGATTCGCCAAATAATTTTTTTCATACAGTGTTCGGGTAAGCAGATTCGTATATTTGTTCCCCATGAAGCTATTATTGCTTATTGGCAGTGGAAGTTTTATTGGCGGAGTGTTGCGCTATCTGCTTTCGCAGTTTGTTCAAAGCAAAATCCAGTTTCCATTCCCGTTAGGCACTTTAAGTGTAAACATTGCCGGCTGCTTTTTAATCGGTTTGATTTTCGGATTGAGCGAACGTGGAAGTGTAAGTATGAACTGGCAATTGTTTTTGGTGACCGGAATTCTCGGAGGCTTTACCACCTTCTCGGCTTTTTCCAACGAAACCATTCTGCTTTTCCGAGACGGACAGTTTTGGTATGCGTTTGCTTATGTTGCTTCCAGCATATTTGCGGGTCTTCTGGCAACTTTCAGCGCTGTTTTATTGACAAGGTTTTTCTAACCCGCCACCTGTTTCCTGATAATGTTCAGAGCAGCCCCTGCTTTGAACCATTCAATTTGAGCCTCGTTGTAAGTATGGGCTGCTTCAAAAGATTCTTTGCTTCCGTCTTTATGAGTAAGTTGAATGGTCAGATGTTTCCCGGGCGAAAATGAAGTTAAACCAAGAATATCAATAGTGTCATCTTCCTGTACTTTATTATAATCTTCTTTATTTACAAATGTAAGCGCCAGCATTCCCTGTTTTTTCAGATTGGTTTCATGAATACGGGCGAATGATTTAACGAGTATAGCACGAACACCGAGGAAACGAGGTTCCATAGCAGCATGTTCGCGGCTTGAACCTTCACCATAATTTTCATCGCCAACTACGATTGAACCAATTCCCGCAGCCTTGTATGCGCGCTGAACTTTTGGCACTTCGTTATATTCACCGGTAATTTGGTTTTTCACCGAATTAGCTTTTTGATTGAAAAAATTTTCTGCGCCAATCAGCATGTTGTTGCTGATGTTATCCAGATGTCCTCGGTATTTCAGCCAAGGACCTGCCATAGAAATGTGGTCGGTGGTGCATTTGCCTTTTGCTTTAATCAACAGCTTTAATCCCTTCAAATCCGTTCCTTCCCAAGCAGGGAATGGTGCAAGAAGTTGCAACCTGTCGGAGGTTGGTGAAACAACTACTTCAATCTTGCTTCCGTCACCTACTGGCGCAACGAAACCGGCATCTTCTACCGCAAAACCTTTTGTTGGTAATTCATCACCGGTTGGCGGGTCAAGTTTTACCTTTTCACCCTTTTCATTAGTAAGATAATCGGTAATCGGATTAAAAGTCAAATCACCGGCAATTGCCAGAGCAGTTGTCAATTCCGGTGAAGCGACAAACGCAAGTGTGTTCGGATTGCCGTCATTGCGTTTTGCAAAGTTGCGGTTAAAGGAATGAACAATGGTATTTTTCTCTTTCTTATCGGCACCGGCACGAGCCCACATACCAATACAAGGTCCGCAGGCATTGGCGTAAACGGTTGCACCGATTTTGTTGAACGTTTCAATGAATCCATCGCGCTCAATAGTGTAACGAATCTGCTCAGAACCCGGAGTAATACTGAACTCAGCTTTTGCTTTCAGGTTTTTAGCCGCCACTTGCTTTGCCAGTGAAACTGCGCGGGAAATATCTTCATAAGACGAATTGGTACAGCTTCCAATCAAGCCAACCTGAACTTTAGTGGGCCAATCGTTTTTAGCTGCTTCTTCCTTCATCTTAGAAACCGGTGTTGCTAAATCGGGAGTGAAAGGTCCGTTTAGGTGAGGCTCTAATTCAGAGAGATTTATCTCAATTAACTGGTCGAAATATTTTTTCGGCTCAGCATAAACCTCGGCATCGGCAGTTAAATGTTCTTTCACTGTGTTTGCCAAGTCTGCTACATCAGCACGTCCGGTGGCGCGCAAATACCTGTCCATACTTTCATCGTAACCAAAAGTCGAAGTGGTGGCTCCTATTTCAGCACCCATGTTGCAAATCGTCCCCTTACCGGTGCAGCTCATCGCCACAGCGCCTTCTCCAAAGTATTCCACAATAGCTCCGGTTCCGCCTTTTACTGTAAGGATTCCCGCTACTTTCAGAATTACATCTTTGGGGGAAGCCCAACCGTTGAGCTTGCCGGTAAGTTTTACACCAATAAGCTTGGGTTGTTTCAACTCCCAGGCGAGCCCGGCCATAACATCACATGCATCGGCACCGCCAACTCCGATAGCCACCATTCCAAGACCTCCCGCATTTACCGTGTGCGAATCAGTTCCAATCATCATTCCACCAGGGAAAGCATAGTTTTCCAAAACAATCTGGTGAATAATTCCCGCACCTGGTTTCCAGAAGCCAATTCCGTACTTGTTAGAAACCGAGGCAAGAAAATCATAAACCTCTTTGTTACCGGAAGTAGCTGCAGCCAAGTCAGTTTTTGAGCCGTCTTTTGCAGTAATTAAATGGTCGCAGTGAACGGTTGAAGGAACAGCAACTTTCGGGCGACCGGCCTGCATAAATTGCAACAAAGCCATTTGGGCTGTTGCATCCTGCATAGCTACGCGGTCGGGAGCAAAATCAACATAGCTTTTGCCGCGATGAAAATCTTCAAGTTTCTGTTCAGCGTGTAAATGAGAATAAAGAATTTTTTCAGTTAGAGTAAGAGGACGATTAAGAACCTTTCTTGCTGCTGCTATTTTTGAAGGCAACTCTGCGTAAACCTTCCTTATCATTTCAATATCGAATGCCATTTCTAAGAAGTGTTGAGTAGTAAGTATTTAGTTGTTAAACAAAACCAAAGCGGGCGCAAATTTAGAAGGAATGAGGGGAATTGAAAACTTGTTGGCGGAAATTCGCTGAGTTGTTTATTGAAGTTGGATAACTTTTGACACAAGCCAAATCAATAGCGAACAGCTACTTTCTTTCTCAAAAACCGATTACCTGACTCTATTTCTATAATATAATTACCTGAAAGCATTCCATAAGCCGGTTGGTAGTTGTAAATATTGTTTAGGAAATGTAAATTTCTTCTCGTTTCCAGCAATTTACCTGCAGCATCGAATATTTTCAGCGAAAAGGGTCTGTTATTATCCTCATTAAGCCTGTAAATGGTAAAGTTACCATCAGAGGGATTGGGTACTATTGAAATATTTTGCTCATCGCTTTCAACCTGTTTAATGCTGCTCACCTGGTAAGGGAATGTATTTGAAAATTGTAAGCAGCCGTACGAATCGAGTACATAAACTTTGTAATAACCGGGTTGAACAGGAACATAGTAATTGAGCGTATCACCTGCTAACAAGGTATCGTTCCTATACCATTGAAAAGAACAATTAGTGCATGAACAAACAAGCGTATCTCCTAAAAGAATTACTGCAGGTTTAGGATAAACGTAGATAACTACATCATTAGTAATTGCAATTTCAGCACAACTATCTGCAATTATACAAGCAATAAATATGTCTTGCTCAGGTTGAATAGTAAATAAATTTGAGCCGACAATGGTATCAAAGGTTTGACCATTATCTGTAGTCCATAAATAAGTATAAGGCGGTACTCCGCCCTTTGGATGTGCGGTGATAGTTACAGAATCACCGGCACATGCCTGAGTATGTGTTGGAGAGATAGTTCCACCTACTCTTTCAGCTTCTACCGTCATTTGCCATATATGTCCATTAGCGCATAAATAGCCACACACGTCACCGCAAATAGAGTCGCGGTTCTTAAGCGTAAAATTTATCAGGTGGTCGGCACATTGAGGGGCCAGGCAACTTAAATAAGAGGGTACGGTAGTATTGATTTTAATTTCAGCCGCGGCAGAAACAAAATTGGAATCAGTGGTGCAGTAACCGGTAAATGGCGGACTGGCGGGGTTACAGCCCAGAAACCCCGAAGTAGTTCCGCAGTTGTCGCAAATTATTTCCTGCTTTACTTGCGAGAAAGTACAAAAAGGGGCAGGCAGGGGAGGGTTACCACACGCAGGGTCGAACATAAGTCTGTATTCCAAAGCAGCGTACACATTTTTAATCTCACTTCTCCCGGGCACTAATACAGACATGTGATAATCGCAACTGCCTAAAGCCATAGATGTAAAGGCAAAATTGGCAATAGGACTTCCGGTTGTATAATAATCTCCGATTTTGTTTCTTCCAGTTACAATTGGGTCAATGATTAAAGGATAAACGTTACCCGGATTACTAAGCCACTCAACAGGTATCAGCATTTGCAGCGTGTAATCGTTTCCGTTTACAAGCAAATTATGTACGCCAGTTATTCCATATACACGCGTATCAAGGTAAACAGGCTTTTTATAGGTTATAACAGTTTCATTTTTCTCGTTCTTAATCAAACAATCACCGGTAAAATAACCTTGTGTTGCATGAATTCCCTCTTCGGACTCTTGAATAGTAAAGCCTTCGGGCAAGGTAAAGTGGTCTTCAATCACCATCCACCCGTTTGTAAAAGGCAAATGTAGCGGAGAAGAAATAATGTAGTTGGTTTTTATTTCTCCGGTCGAAAAAATCTGCTCCATATCAATTCCGTTCCACATATTTTTTACGCTCAGTCCCTCTTCACCTATCGAATAGTCAGCATAGTTACCCGTTTGTTTAGCAGAACCGATGAGGCTGTCACTTAAAAAATAGAGTAAAAGATTTTTGTTGAACTCAAACTCCGTTCCAGCCACTGTAAGCGTGGTAGTTCTCCGGTTCAGGTCGCACTTAGCAGGCACCGGTTGCTCATCGGCAACATATACCCCGTTTGTTTTCTGCTTCAACCGCGGGTCAATAGTCCTCCACACATCAATTTCGTCTTTTTTGAAATGAAACGGGAAATAAGATTTCTGCGAATAAGTATGACCGTCATTGTTCGGGTCAATAAACAAACGGGAATCAACGGTCCGTCTATCAATCAATTCAACACATTCGGTGCATGGCGCATTAAAAGGTAAAATGCCATACTCCGGATGTTGTCTGTCTTTTGATGATGAGTTTTTTTCAAGTAATTCAGAAAAAATTTTCTCATTTGAGCGAAACGTTGAAAGGTTAAACTTTTTAACGCGCATTTCTTGCGCAGTAACATTTAGAGCTGCAAATAGCAACACAGAAGTAATAAAGCCAGTTTTCATAGGTAGGTTCTTATTTATCGTAAAGATAATAATCCTTAATTTACTCATGCCTAAACTGAAGCTAGCATTTGAAGTTGGGAAACTTTGTTGTTTATGAAAGGGAGAAAATGACTGGCTAAAAATGAAGTAATTATTATGTTAAGTCTGTCAGTTACAAAGGTAACATCAGAAGCGTTAGATACTATTGAAACACTTTGGTCTTCGACTTTCTTTCTAAATGATTTAAAACCATCCTCACATCACCGCCATCATATTTGTCTCCAAACTTCCTGAATACAGCCGCAACATTTTTTTCATTGCTTTCCGTCAGGAATTTTTCAATAGGCTGAATAATTTCTGAAGGAAGAACATCATAAACTTTTATATCCCCGGTCAATATCCATTTAGCGAAATGACCTTTGATGGTTCCTACCGTGAGTGAGCGCATAGCCGCAATCTCTTCAGCTTTTTTCCCTTGTCTGTACAAGGTAAGCGTATCTTTATAGGTGCCGCCTTTTTCTTTTTTACCAGAAGTAACCGAACTCACTACCGCTGTAAGTTTGTCTTTACTGAATTTTACTTCTCCGGAGTACATTTTTTCGTCCATAAAATGGGCACTGTAGAGTTCATTCACTTTCTTCCAAAAACTTTCCTGCACGTACTGCACCTGCTGAACGTATCGTTTCACTTTGCTTTTGTAAGCAAGTGCAGAAATGTGTTCATGCAAAGGGGTAATCAATAGGTTGAAAATATTTTCAGTGAAATAGTCAATGGCTTTTGTGCAGCGCTCTTGGATTAAAGGCATATTGCGCATGTTCTGATTGAAATCAGTGAGCAAACGCTCCAGCTGTAAATCGAATTTGTCAGAAGTAGAAACAATACCCTCAATATTGGCAGTAATTTTTTCAAACAACTCCAGCGCTTTTTCTTTTTCGGGTATTTCTTTTTCAAAGAGTATTTCTTTCCAATCGGCAATTCGTTCACGCAATTTGTTGAAATTGAAAAGGCGTTTGAGCTGTAGGTTGGCGAACTCAATCTTCGCCAGTTCTAATACTCTTTCCAGTTCTTCGGTTCCTGGGTGCGAATCACTGAACTCAGCAATTTTCGCATCGCCATGCAGCGCATTTTGAGTGATGAGCGAATGCAAAACAATTCCTTCCAGAGTTCTGCAACGCGAAAGGGCAACATAAACCTGTCCCGGTGCGAATGAATGCCCGGCATCAATAATTACTTTATCGAAAGTAAGCCCCTGGCTTTTGTGAATCGTTATTGCCCACGCAAGACGCAACGGATATTGGCTGAAAGTGCCGACAACATTTTTCTCAATCTTATCTTTCGATTCATCAACGGTATATGAAATATTTTCCCAGATTTCTTTTTTGAGGAGATACTCTTCTGAGTTCTCGCTAAAAGTAACGGTAACGTTATCTCCCGCAATTTTCTTTACAACCGCCAACTTGCCGTTGAAATACTTTCCAGCTTCGGAATCATTGCGGGTAAACATAACCTGTGCACCTTCTTTAAGCAGGAGATATTTTTCGCAGGGGTAAATATGTTCGGGAAAGTCCCCGGTGACTTCTGCTTCAAAAGTATAGGGACGGGCACCCAGCCTTTTCAGTTCCGATTCATTGACACTGTTTGCCTTGTTGTTGTGTGTAGAGAGCAGGATATATCCTTTTTCTGTGGGGCGGAAAATGGGGTTGTATCTTTTCTTTAGCTCCTCATAATCATCTTCATCTAATTGCTGGTGGCGGATGTTGTTCAGCAGTCGCAGAAACCTTTCATCGCTTTGGCGGTAAATTTGTTTCAGCTCAATCTCGGCAGCATCAAGTTGCTTCCAAACCACCGAATCAAAAAAGTAAGGACTGCTGTAATAGTTTTTCAGAATGTTCCATTCATTGTCTTTCACCACAGGTGGCAACTGGTGCATATCGCCAATAAGCGTCACCTGCACTCCCCCAAAGGGCTCCTGGTTTCTGCGGACAGTGCGCATGACGAAATCCACAGCATCGAGAATATCAGCCCGAACCATACTCACTTCATCTATAATCAGCAACTCCATTTCCTGAATCACCTTGCGTTTTTCCTTGCGGAAGTTCATGTGTTCAATTAATGCCCTGCGGTTCGTCACAATATTCAAATCAGTCCACTCGCTGCTTGGGATAAATGATGTAAGCGGCAGGTTGAATTGCGAGTGAATAGTAACACCACCGGCATTGATAGCCGCCACACCTGTAGGCGCCACAATCACAAAGTTCTTCGTTGTTTTTCGCGCAATATTTTTGAGCAGCGTGGTTTTACCAGTTCCCGCTTTACCGGTGAGGAAAAAATGTTTGCTTGTATAAAGCGCAAACTGTTCAGCAAGTTCTAGTTCAGGATTCATGGAAGGGTAAATGTATTCCTGTTTTTTGGAACAATGCAAAAGAATAAGTTTGCTTTTGTGAATCTCACCGAAAATATCAAGCTGGCTCTTCGTGTCATCCGCGCTAACATTCTGCGTACCATTCTTACCCTTTCCATTATCATGTTCGGTATTACGGCTCTGATAGGAATTCTTACTGCTACAGAGGGGATAAAAACCAAAATGCTCACCAGTTTCAGCGAGATGGGGTCCAACACTTTCGGAATTAAAAACGAGGGGTTGGTTCGCAGACGGGGAGGACCACGCAGAAGGCGCAAGATGGAGAACCCGCCCATTACCCTGCAGCAGGTAAATTCATTTAAGAAGAACTATGAGTATCCGGCAGTAATTTCAGTTTCAGAAATGGCAAACGACATTGCTATTGTAAAGTACCAGTCGAAGAAAACGAATCCGAATGTGCGTGTAATTGCGGTAGATGAGAATTACCTGAAGGTCAGCGGGCAAGCTATTGCAGAAGGTAGAAATTTTTCGAAAGCGGAGATTGAAAGCGGCAGCGATGTGATTTTGCTGGGCAAGGATGTGGC
Source organism: uncultured Chitinophaga sp. (assembly GCA_964631835.1). Classification (GTDB taxonomy): domain Bacteria; phylum Bacteroidota; class Bacteroidia; order Chitinophagales; family LD1; genus Bog-950. The sequence continues at coordinate 27,542 of CAZWAD010000012.1, read as the reverse complement.
GGAGAAAATTTTTGAGCCGGGCGATACCGCTATCGGCAAATTAGTAAGTATTGGCAGTAAGAAATTTAAGACGGTAGGCATGTTAGCATCGAAAGGTGCCAGCATGGTTTCCAATGACAACCAAGTGCTGATACCGGTATTGAATGCACGGTACAGTTTTCCCGATAATACGGTTTCGTATATTCTGAACGTAATGGTAAGCAATCCGGAAGAACTTGATTTGGCGATTGACGAAGCCACAGGTGTGCTGCGGGCGGTGCGTCATTTGCGGGTGAATGATGAAAACGATTTTGATATTGCCAAAAGCGAACGGCTGGCAGACCAGATTCTTGACCAGTTGAAGTATGTAAAGATAGCCACAGTGGTAATTGGTATTCTTACATTGATTGGAGCAGGGATAGGTCTGATGAACATTATGCTGGTGAGTGTAAACGAGCGCACCCGCGAAATAGGAATAAGCAAGGCGATTGGCGCAACCAAGCGTGTGATTCGTATTCAGTTTTTGACAGAGGCGGTAGTTATCTGCCAGATAGGCGGCATAGCCGGAATTATTCTTGGCATTGGTATGGGAAATGTAGTGGGCATTTTTCTTCAAACCGGTTTCATATTTCCTTATGTATGGGTTTTCAGCGGGTGGGCTTTTACTTTTTTAGTAGGGTTAGCTGCGGGAATTTACCCGGCTATACGGGCAAGTGAGCTTGACCCTGTGGAGGCATTGAGGTACGAGTGATAGCTTTTACTTACCAATCTCAAACTTTCATTTTTGAAATATGGCTTTTTACTTCTAAAAAACGCGCTTTCACTTTCAAGATATAGCCTTTTCACTTCCAAATTATGGTTTTGTATTCTTCTGGTTCTTACATCCTGACTTATAAATTCTGAATCGCTCTCACACATCCGCACTTTTCCCTTACCTATCTCCCACTCCTGATTTATACAGCCACACACTGATTCTGCCATTCTCAAGTTCTCATATTATCTGATTGACTTTCTGTATCTCTCATCCCAACTCCAACTTCCCCTTATATTCGCGCCATGAGTTTTAAGAAAATCTCAGCGGAAGACCTAAGTTTTTTCAAAACCACGCTCGGTGAGCAATATGTATTCACCGATGATGCGAGCCTCGACAAATTCAGCCGCGATGAAACAGACGGTGTCAGCTTTCCGCCCGAAGTGATTTTAAAACCCGCTACCGCACAGGAGATATCGGTCATACTTCAATACTGCAATCAACACCTTATTCCTGTTTCGCCCCGTGCGGCAGGAACCGGCCTGAGCGCAAACAGTTTGTGTATTCACGGAGGGGTGATGCTTACTGTGGAGCGAATGAACCGGATTTTAAAAATTGACGAGCGCAGTTTGCAGGTAACCACAGAGCCTGGTGTGATTACCGAGGCGCTACAAAATACTTTGCAGGAAAAAGGACTGTTTTACCCGGTTGACCCGTCAAGCCGCGGAACGAGTTTCATTGGCGGCAATGTGGCCTGCAACAGTGGGGGCCCAAGAGCAGTTAAATACGGTGTGGTAAAAGATTTTGTTCTGAACTTAGAGGTGGTTCTTGCCAATGGCGAAATCATGTGGACCGGTGCCAACACGCTTAAAAACTCGACCGGTTATAACTTCACACAACTGTTCGTAGGAAGCGAAGGAACGCTCGGCATTGTTACCAAAATTGTTCTTAAGCTTTTGCCTCACCCCAGATTCAACAACGTAATGCTTGCTCCTTTCAAAAGTATGGACGATGCCAGTGCGTCAGTAAGCGCTGTGTTTCGTGCAGGAATTATACCCAGTTGCATTGAATTCATGGAGCGCGAAGCCATTGAGTATGTTATGAATTTTCTTGGCAATGTCACCATTCCGCTTGCCGATGACACCCGCGCCACACTCTTAATTGAAGTAGATGGCAACGATTTGGAAGTAATTCAGAAAGAATGTGAAAAGATTTACGAAGTACTTTCGTCATTCGATGTAGGCGAAATTCTTTTTGCGGACAGCGAAGCACAGAAGACAGACTTATGGCGCATGCGCAGGAACATTGCTTATGCGGTGAAGAAAACGAACGTAACGGTTGAGGAGGATACCGTGGTTCCCCGTGCGGATTTACCGGAACTGCTCAAGCATATTAAAGAGGTGGGCGGGAAATACAACTTCCGCAGCGTGTGTTACGGCCATGCCGGTGACGGAAATGTGCATGTGCGCATTCTGAAAGACCAGCTTACTGATGAATATTGGAGGACCGAAGTGCCTAAAGGCATTCGTGAGATATTTGAGAAAGTGGTGGAGTTAAAAGGAACCATTTCGGGCGAACACGGCATTGGCTGGTTCCAGATTCCTTACATGGATATTAAGTTCTCTGCAAACCAGTTGCACCTGATGCGCAGTATTAAAAAGGTGTTCGACCCGAATAACATCCTGAATCCGGGTAAGATATTTAACTGACGTACACCATTGGTCATTATCCATTAAACCTTTCACAAATTTTCTAATCTTATAAAACAACTTAGGCATATCTTCGTTTATTATACTTAAATTCACTTTGTGAAAAAACTTTTTCTTTCATTGTTACTGGCTTTTGCTGCGGCATCTGCTTTCGCTCAGGACGATGAATTGCCCCCTCCAAGCAGTAATCCTAAAAGGGATTACGATACTACAGATAGAAAAAACCAGAAGCCACCCGACCCGAACGATTTCCAGGGTTTTAAAAAGAAAAAGAAAGTTGAACTATCCAAGTTTCTCATTGAACCCAACTTTAATTTCTCTATTCAGCAGGGCAGAATTGATTTGGGCTTGTCACCTTATGTAGGTTATAATGTATGGAAAGGTCTTTGTGTGGGCGGAGGGGTAACCTATTTCTATACCGGCTTTCAGAACATCGGTTTTCAGGATCAACTGGGCAATGTTTATTACGCCAATGCTAAATGGCATACTTACGGTGGCGGTGTTTTTGTGCAATACAACATATGGCGCGGATTTTTTGCCCGCACCAAGTTTGAGTTACTGCACCGCCAGTTAGATGATTTCTATAACGGAGGGGTTTATATCCGTACTTATCCGAACAATACTTACAAGGTGATTATTCCTAAAGTTCAGAAAACAATTCCCGCTCTTTTGGTGGGTGTGGGTTACAACTTATTACAAAGCAAGAACTTCTTTTTCCCTATTACCGTTTCGTACAACCTGTTGCATACTGTGGTTGACCGGGAATATTCTCTCTACCCGCGGGGGCTGGTGGTGCAGCTTGGATTTATTAATGTGTTTTAAAGCTTACTGCTTAAAGGTTGCCACATATTGAACTACGGCATCAACTTGTTCATCGGTCAAATCTTTGTAACCGGGCATCGCATTCTTTCCGCTTCTTATCAATGCTTTTTGCTCTTCGGCAGTCATTGCGGTTTGTGATAAATCTTTTGAGCCGCTTAAGCCGAGTTTCCCATCAGCGCCATGACAAGTAACACAAGTATTGGTGTAAATCAGTTTACCAGCAGCAATAGGGTCGGTGATAGAAGAAGTATCTACTTTAGGACCGGTCTTCGCTTTTTTGTTCATTTCAGCTAACCCGTATGACATAGCTATCAGAAACACGGCAACAAAACCGAGAATTTTATTCTTCTTCTTAAAGCCGATAACTGCCAGCGGAATAGAAGTGAAAACACAAATGAGCTTAACTACAATCAGGCTGGTAAAAGCAGTGCCGGTAATCATCATCCATACACCCGTTACCAAAAACGCCACGCTCATAATCATTTCCGGAATACGCATGGTTTTGGAATATCTTTCCAAAGCATCACTCCGGTTCGCCAGCAGCAAAACCAGTTTTAAAACATAATGGAACAGGAAAAGAATGACGAAAAGTTTGTGGGTGTGAAGCAAACCGGTATACATGGTATGGGGGTTTTGGTTAAGCGAATATAGAAAAGAGACGGCTTGAGTTGAGTTACAAATACTCAACATTTACCACCAGTGTAGCAAATTTGCGCACCATAGCGCTCACCCCGCAGTACTTTTCCTGCGACAGGTTTACTGCCTTCACCATTTTATCTTTGTCTTTTTCGTGGTGAAGCCTGATGAAGTAAGTAAGATGAACTGTGTGATAAGTTTTTGGTACTTCATCAGTCAGTTCTCCTTTTACTTCAATGCGGAAGTCAGAGTATTTCACACGCATTTTTTTCAACATTTCCTCCACATCAATAGCCGTGCAACCTGCCAGTGAAGAAAGTATCAGCGCTTTGGGGCGCACTCCTGTAGAGTGTTCCGAATCAGAGCTGTCAATACGAATAATTCTTCCGTGCTGGAGAATATCGAACTGGTGTTCGCCAACTTGTGTGAGAGTAACTTTATGTGACATTCTTCTGTTTGTTTAGTTTCAGATATTCTTTCATCGGCCCCCAGTAATACTGTTTCCATCCATTGCTGATTGTTTTCACTTTTTCAAGAGGAACTTCTGTTTGAGTGAAAGTAAGTTTTGTGCCCTTGCCGTTTTTGGCAAATTGAAATGTGCAAATGGAGAAATGTCCTTCGGGCCAAAAGTCTTCAGCAAAATGCCACGCCTGAATAATTCTTTCCCCTCGGGCAAGTTCAATGTTATATCCGTGAATATAACCGTCATATATCGTGAATTTTCCATTGAGTTTCCTGCTCATTTTAGCTTTGCCCCCTGTAAATGCAGAGTGTTTCTTCGAATCCATAATCAATTCATAAACGTCATCGGGCTTTGCGTTGAAACTTACAGTTTGTTTAATGCTCTTTGTTTTCATGAGTTACATTATTTCTCGTGTTTCAATGTACATCAAATAGTTATTCACCTTAAAATCATCTGCTTTCTTCAATTTTACTTTCACGGTTTGAAATCTGCTGGAACAATCAATACGTTTGTCAGTTTCTGAGTGGTCTGAAATATATACCGGCATTTCAAAACCCTCCACATCCGCAGACCAGTGATAACTCAATTCAAATTCACCCTTCTTCAGTTTCTTCAGTTTGTATTCAAACACCGGAATGGACCGATATTTCACGTATTGCTCAAATACAGGACTTAAATTTTTTCCCGACTTAGACGAAAAATAACTAACCACATCTCCATATCCAATGTTTTTCATTTTAAAAGCTGTGTCGCACATACCTTTTATCATCCTCAACCACAGTTCATCATTGCTTACAATGGTTCGCAGAGTATTCAAAAACAAAGAACCCTTTGCATACATATCACCTGCACCTTCTTCATTTACTCCGTAAATTCCTGCAATAGCTGACTTATTTCCGACATGACTTTTTTGAGCGTTGATATATTTCAAAGCTGTATCCTTTCCATACATGCACTCCACATAAATTGACTCGGTGTAGGTAGCAAAACTTTCATGAATCCACATGTCGGCAATATCGCTGCAACTCACACTGTTGCCCCACCATTCGTGAGCTGTTTCGTGAATAATGATGTAATCGAAATCAAGACCAATACGCGAATGGTCACTTCCGGCATAACCGGTGAGGTATCTGTTGCCATAAGCAATAGCGCCCTGGTGTTCCATACCGAAGTAAGGAGTTTCAACCAGCGCATAACCATCTTTCCAGAAAGGATATTTGCCCAGATATTTTTCGTAGCACTTCAGCATGGGTTTTACTTGTACGAAATGTGTTTTAGCCTTGTCAAGATTATAGGGCATCACATAATAATCAAGCATCAATCTGCTTTTGTCGTCCGCTTCATACTCATCATGAAAACTTACATAGTCGCCAATGTTCAGTGTAACATTATAACTGTTGATGGGGTAATTAACTTTTGAAATAAACGTAGTAGTGGCATCTGTATTCGAAATAGCAGCCTCTTCAATTCCGTTAAGCACACAGCGCAAACCTTCGGGAACAGTACAGGAAATTCTCATGCTGTCGGGTTCATCGCCTAAATAATCTTTGCAGGGCCACCACGAACTTGCTCCTAAACCTTCGCAGGCAACTCCTATCCAGTTTTTACCATTATTGTCATACGACCATACAAAGCCTCCGTCCCAAGGGGCACGTTTAGCAACAATCGGTTTGCCGTAATAATTTACAGTCAGCTCACCGGTAGTGCCCGCTTTAACGGGTTCATTCATGTAAACCAATACTGCATTAAACTCTCTTTTGTATTTTAGTTCCTTTCCACCGGAGGTAACAGAGATAATTTTCATATTCTCAAACAAATCAAGCTGGAGTTTTTGAAAGTCCTCCATAGCTCTGAAAACAATCCGGTTACTTCCTGTAACGGAGTGTTCACCGGTGTCAATTTTTACCGCCAGGTCATAAAAAGCAACATCGTAGCATGTTCTTTCCGGACGGAGAGAACCCCGAAGGGTGTCTGCCCTTGTAAATGTTTTCTTTTGTTCGGTCAACGATTGCCCGAATGAAAAATGAAAAATGAAAAATGAAAAAACCACTAAACGGACACTCATACCTCAGTTTGAATTGCCGAATTTGAAATATTTTCGCAACTTGTTCGTGTTCCTTTAAATGATTTTCAGGATGGTTCAGTCAATTTTGTTTTTTGCTATTGTATTCCTGGTATACGCCATCATTGAATGGTATGGCTGGCAAGCTGTAAAAACTGCATTGACAGCTGAAAACCACAACATTGCTAAATGGATTTATTGGGGCGTTTCACTGGGAACTTTGTTGTTGTTTATTCTTTACCGTCCTGTTCTTTATAAATTCTTGCCCGGGGCGTTTACTTCATATTTTGCGGCTTTCTTTGTCATCCTCCTCTTTTCAAAGTTGTTTATTCTTCTGTTTCTTATTTCGGAAGATGGCTTTCGCGGGTTGAAATATTTGGCTTCCCGGGTTTCATCTTCACCTGGTGCTTCCGGTGGAATTACACGCAGCCAGTTTCTAAGCCAGGTTGCAATTGCAGCTGCTGCCCTGCCTGCCGGAACCTTACTTTACGGTGTGATTGCAAATGCCTATAACTTCCAGTTTCGGAAAGCAACCATTAAATTTCCAAATCTTCCCGAAGCGTTTAACGGATTAAAAATTGTTCACCTTTCCGATATCCATTCCGGCAGTTTTACAAGAACGGAACCTATCATTAAAACCATTGAAAAAATAAACAGCCTGAATGCCGACCTGATTTTGTTTACTGGTGACTTAGTCAATAATGTAGCCGATGAAATGGATTCATACATGCACATTTTCGATAAGTTGAGTGCCAGGCTCGGTGTATTTTCAGTTACAGGCAATCATGATTATGGTGATTATATTAACTGGTCGGATGAAGAAAGACGCGCTAACATCGATAAGTTCATGGGAATACATAAGAGTTTAGGATGGGATTTACTTCTGAACGAAAACCGGATCCTGGAAAAAGATGGAGAACAAATTGCGTTGCTTGGAGTAGAATATTGGGGCTTGGGTAAACGCTGGAAGAAATATGGCGAGTTTGATAAGGCTTACAGGGGCATCGAAAAAATTCCTTTTAAAATTTTAATGAGCCACGACCCTTCGAGCTGGGATGCGCGCATACGTCCCGAATTTCCTGATATTGATTTAACGCTTAGCGGGCACACGCATGGCGCTCAGTTTGGAGTAGAAAGCAAATGGCTAAAGTGGAGCCCTTCGCAATATATGTATAAGCAATGGGCGGGGCTTTACAACGAGGGCAAGCAATTCCTTTATGTAAATCGGGGGTTTGGTTTTCTCGGGTATCCGGGCAGAGTGGGAATTTTACCGGAGGTAACTGAAATTACTTTGGTAAAGGGGTAGTAACACCAATCATCACTCCGAAATTTCCATCGGTTTGAATCCAGTTTTTCTCAGGCAAGTACGTGCGCGATACAAACCCATCCAAATAGAGCGCATTCTTACAGCCCAGCGTTTTAAAGTAACTGGCGAAGTCGTAAAAATTAATTCCAGCTTTTGACATAGCGAAAACCGCTTTGCCATCAGGCAAAACTCCCACGCCATTTCGGATGTTGACATTCTGTGAGCCTTCTTTAAAAGCCGAATGAATTTGACCACCAACAACGAGCATGGGACCTGATTGAGTAGCAAATTTTACCTGCCCGGTGTCTTTGTAATCGTCTGTAGTACAAACAACAGGCTGGTCGCTTACGGTAACATAAAACACACCGTTAGGTTTTAGATAGAAATTACCATTGCCCGATGACGTGTTCAGTTTACTTAAAGTTTTCTTATGCTGAACAAAAAGACCTAACGGTGCGTTGTTCTCCATATACATTCCTCCGTTCATGGCAAACAACAGTTTGGACTGTGTGCGCTCAACGTACGATTTCAGGTTTTGAATGCTGCGGATAATTTTCGCGCTGTCGTCCTTCCAATAAAATTCAAGATGATGTTGTTTGGGGTCAACTGTGTAGCTGATGATGTTTTCATCGGGAAGATTGTTTACGTAATTAAAAGCAAACAGTCCGGTGAGAAGCAGAATAAAAGCTGAAACTGAAACACTAAGCCGCCTCACCTGAGATATTACTTTGTAGTTTTCCCTCCAATCCTGGTCAACACACTATCTACCGGTTCCCAGAGTTCGATTTTGTTGCTATCAAGATCCATGATATGAACAAACTTTCCGTAATCGTAAGTTTCTATGGTGTCAACAATGGTTATTCCTGCATTGCGAAGATTTTCTACCAGTTTTTCGATATGCTGAACGCGGTAGTTTATCATAAACTGTTTTTTCGATGGCTCGAAATACTCAGTCTTTTCATTAAAGGCGCTCCATTCCAAATAATTAACCTCTTCAGGGTTGTTGGCATTGCGGAATTCAAACGTTGAACCATACTCATTAGTTGCTAATCCTAAGTGACGGCTGTACCATTCTTTTGTTTCCTTCACGTTCTTTGACTTAAAAAATATTCCTCCTATGCCGGTAACACGCGGAGTTGTGTCAACCGGGGATTTTTCTGCCGCTGCAGGTACGGGTTTCTGTGGCGGCTCGTTGCAGCCCGTTATAACTGCAATCCATACGAGTATCACAAGGTTTTTCATTTGTGTGCTTTTACTTTTTGTGGCGAAAGTTATAACTAATCTTTTAGCGAAATAGTTTCTTTCAATAACATAGATTGGTAAAAAGCAGAAAGCCCCGCGATTATTCGCAGGGCTTTCACAGTGAGGTTATAGCTTCAATTGTGCTTATACCTTTAAGATGTTTCATCTTATTTGCTTTTTGTTTCGGTTTTTAATTCCTCAGACACGTACTATCTTACCAGAATCGAAATCGGGGCGGAAAGAGGTCCCGGGTTTTCTTTTCCCAAGGCAACTACTCTGAACCAAACGGTTGTGCCGCTGGTAAAGCCGCTAACGAGCTTTTGAGTGCGGGTAGTAATACCTCTCATCTCATCATCACTGAAATCGAGTGTTGGTGATGACTGAATTAAGTAAATCACCGCATCGTCAGCTTTGTCCCAGGTAACGAATACCGAACCTGAAACCGGACCGTCAGATAGCTGCAGATTGGTTACCGCACCGGCTGTATCCGGGCGCGGTGTTTTGGGCGGCACCACATCGAATCCGCTGCTGAGAATTTTCTCCCCATCGCCTCCCGATGCCTGCTGCACATACGCTGCCAGCTGAACAATAAGTAACAGCAGCTCTTTTCTGCGCAGGCGCATAATAGCTACTTTGTCCTTATCTCTGTTTCGCGATTCCTGGTAAGCCGTTTCGAGTTCATCGGCTTTATCATCTACCACGTTGAGCGCAGGGCTCGGAGTAGTAAAGTTGACATTGCCGGTCATCGCTACGGTTATTTCACGTACCCGCTGAATTTGAACCGGCACGCTTTTTCCACTAAATCCCATTTTAACTTTTGACATATCGCTTTTGTTTTAAAGGGTTAATAAATATGTCCTTGCGGACTGTCTTCAGTTTTTTTTGCCTTAGAGGGCCTTCACCTCTTTGCTCCATAAATACCTCCTTGTTTTATACCTGCCGTAGCTTTAGCGTAGGCAGGCGGTTTATTAAATAATGATAACAAGGCAAATATGCGGTGCCGATACGCAATGTATTTGCGTAATGAAAAAAGGCTATTTAAAGGCTGAAAATGAGGGGATTAAAATGCGCCCCTCAATGAGAGTAGGAGAAGATATATTTAAAGGAGCAAAAAATTTTTTCAATAATACTCCTTAATATATTCATACGCCTTATTAAAAAGTTCTTCGTCTTTGATGGTGTATTTTATCCAAAGAATTTTTCTCAACTCTCTCTTGATTTCTTTTTCTCCTGTTGTTGAATTTTGCCAACCGTCAAAACGGACTATCCGAACTATTTCATCAATGTCTGTAACGATTCTCTCAACGATTGCCGGTGTCTTGTCGGTTTTCATTTCAAGAAACAATTCTGTCAATGCTGCCTTTGCATTTTTCTGTTCCTCTTTTGTTTCGGTGTCTTTCTCTGCTTGCAAAGTTTCTTTTGCAAGCTCACACAACTCTTTTATGAACTCAATGGAGTTAATCAATCCTTTTTCAGCTTTGTCCCGAATTTCTTCCAAGCGTTCACTCAATTCTTTGAACTTCAAAATGCCTTTATGTTTTGTAAGGCGGCTTATTAAAATCCTTACAAGTTTCTGTGCTTGCTTCGGGTCTTTCTTGTTCATTAAATCATCAATCACTTCTGCGTTCAGAATCATTTCCTCCATGTCGGTAGTGATTCCTGAAACTACAATGTGGTCGTGAATGAGTTTTGTTGTTTGTGCTCCCAACGCATGCCACAACAATCTTCCGTTATCTGACGAAGTTGGTTTCACGGAAGTGTAAACCTGCGAAAGCCATTTGTAATCTTTCTGAAACTGATTCAATACTTCATCAGGTGAAAGTGCTTCCCACAATTTTGAAAGCGAACTGAAATCTTTTGCGAAAGCATCACGCTTTTCATTTGTGTTGATGCAATCCTGTGCCGCTTGTAAACCTTCAAACCCTGCAATGCTTCTGTCAATGTTGAAGAAGTGAGCCAAACATTTCTGAATTACTTCCGGCAATTTGTCCCGCAACTCCTGCAAGTTTGTAATTACAGCTTTGATTGTTTCCTCGTCAAACGCAAGTGCCTTCGCTGTGTCATCAAACACTCCGAAGTAGTCAACTATTCTTCCGAAGGTTTTATTCGGGAACAAACGGTTGGTTCTGCAAATTGCTTGCAACAGTGTGTGGTCTTTCAGTGACTTGTCCAAATACATTGTCTGCAAAATCGCTGAATCAAAACCTGTCAAAAGTTTTGCAGTAACGATTAAAAATTTCAGAGGCGAATCAGTGTCGTTGAATTTCTCTACTGTTTTTTCTTGCTTGTCTTTATCCATTCCCCAACGCTGCTTGAATTCAAAAGTGTCGTTGGCAGAAGTGCTGATTACAACATCACTTGCTTCTGTCGGGAAAATTTTATCCAACTCCTCTTTGTATTGTATGCAGGCAAAGCGGTCAGGCGTTACAATCATCGCTTTCAATCCTTCCGGTTCTACATGCTTCGTGAAATGTTCTGCAATGTCCCGCACAATAGCCCGAACTCTTTCAGGTGATTTCAAAAACACATTCATGTTGGTTGCCTTTTGGCTCAATGTGTTTCTGTCTTCTTCACTCAAATCATTTGTGAGTTCCTTGAACGCAACATCCAAATCTTCTTTACGAATGTGATAGTTCGGTAGTCGTGGCTCAAAGTGTAAAGGGAGAGTTGCGTTATCTCTGATACTTTCCTGAAATGTATAACGGCTCATGTAGCCCGCTGTGTCTTGCTCTGCACCGAAAGCCCAGAAAGTATTTTTGTCTGCTTTGTTTATTGGTGTTCCTGTCAAGCCAAAAAGAAAAGCGTTTGGCAATGCTGCTCTCATCTTTCTTCCCAAATCTCCCTCTTGCGTTCTGTGTGCTTCATCGACCATCACAATAATGTTGTCCCGCTTGTTCATGTCGGGATAAGCATCTTTGAATTTGTGAATCATGGTGATGATTATTTTCCGTGAATCTTTTTCAAGCAAGTCGTGAAGTCCTTTGATGTTGTCAGTTGTTTCCATGTTCGGAACTTCTGCCGTGTTGAATGTGGCGGTGATTTGTGTGTCCAAATCAATTCTGTCAACCACAATGAGCACTGTCGGATTTCCCAACTCTTGCAGCTTACGCAGTTTCTGTGCTGCAAACAACATCAGCAATGATTTTCCTGAACCCTGGAAATGCCAAATCAATCCTTTCTTTATTTCTCCTTCTGAAACCCGTTGCACAATCATGTTTGCTCCTTCGTATTGCTGATAGCGGCAAACAATTTTTATTTTCTTTTTCTGATTGCTTGTTGCATACACTGTGTAGTGCTGCAAAATGTCAAGCAGGGTGGAAGGTTTGAGTAAGTGAGTGAGTTGTTTGCCAACATCATTCAGTCCGGCAAAATGTGAGAGTTCGTCTTTCTCGTTTTCCAGTTTCCAGGGTGCCCAAGATTGAAGCGGTGATGCTCTGACTGCTCCGACAAACAGTTCCTTCCCCTCTGTTGCGAAAGAAAAAACATTTGGAACAAAAAGTTGCGGAATAGAGTTTTCATAGGTGTCGTGAATATCGGTTGCTCCATCAAACCAACTCACTGCCGGTCGCACCGGAGTTTTTGCTTCTCCAACTACCAACGGAATTCCGTTCACATAACAAACGATGTCTGGAATTTTTGTTTCTCTTGCACGAACCGATAACTGGTTTGAAAGTATGTAGGAATTGTTTTTCAGGTTTTCAAAATCAATCAAACGGATGGCGGTGTGGTGTTCTCCTTTGCCGAATGGCAAAGTGAATTCTCCTCTCAGCCATTTTGAAAATTCTTCGTTGGCACGAACCAAACCAACATTGTTCACCGTAATAAGAATTGCACGAAGCTTATGAATCACTTCTTCGGCTCTGTCGGGCTGTGCTGCAATTTCGGGATTCAATCTGCAAAGTGCTTCGGTCAATTCCTTCTCCAGCAAAATATCATCAATGTTTCGTTGAAGCAATTCACTTTGAACATAACGCCACTTCACCGTGTCATACTCAACAGGGTCTTCTGCAACCATGCCTGCCTGCACATTGTTCAGGTTCACACCTGTGAGGCGGTGAATGATGAAGTGTTCTACTGAATTAAGTTCATTGAATGACATTCGTTCTATTTACTGATTACATCCATTAAGCGGTGGTTGATATAATACCACTCCTTTCCGATTTTGAGAGGACGCAAGATTTTTTCTCCGGCTAATTTTTGCAGATATCCCGATGAAGTTTGCCGGTGTCCGATTCCGTTCACCTCCAGTATTTTTATTTTCAGATAAGGATAACTAAACATCAAATCAACCAACTCGCTGTTGTAAGATGTTTTAAGCACGGCTTTAACCTCCACAGCCGTTTGCTTTTTCAGCGAATGAATAGCAGTTATTTTTTCGAGCGTAAGCGTTGAGGTTTCTGATACTGCATCAAGCATAAATTCTATCCATTCATTCCAATTCTGTTTCTCGGTTACCTCACGCAGCAAACGGTAATAATCGTTTTTGTTTTGAATGATGTATGAACTCAGATACAGCACGGGAATATTCAGCAGGTTTTTGTGAACCAGATAAAGCACATTCAAAATCCTTCCTGTTCTGCCGTTGCCATCGGCAAAGGGGTGTATGGCTTCAAACTGGTAATGAATCAACGCCATTTTTATCAGCGCATCAATATCATCCTTATCATTATGAATAAATTTTTCGAGTGATGTCAGTTTTTCGCGAATCAGGCTTTCACCTTCGGGTGGCGTGTAAATAATTTCTTTCGTTACCGGATTGGCTAACCGGGTCCCTGTGGTATTGCGTATGCCCACCCTGGTGTGTTTCAGTTTTTGCATAACTGAAACAAGCGTATTGGTTGTTAATCCCCGTTTGTCCATTAATTCTAAGCCGCTGTATAATGCTTCGCGGTATTGTAATACTTCTTTGGTGGCTGAGCCGAAATCTATGCCGTCATCAAGGGCGGCAACGGCCCGGTAAAGCTCATCCTGGGTGGTCACAATATTTTCAATAGCTGAGCTGTCTTTACTTTCCTGTAAGACTACCGTATTAATTAACAATTTAGGGTCGGGCAGGGTTTGGCAGTATCCTTTTAGCTCCGCCAGCAGGCGGCTTGCCTTAATAGCCCGTTTTAACAGTCCTGCACTCTCTAAGTCTGTTTTAGGAGGTAGAGGCGGCAAAGTATTGTATGGCTCCGTGCGTTTGGGTATATGTTGAAGCATTCGACATGTTTGTTTTATATGTCGAAAATAAGCGATTATTTCGACATGAGCGGCTTTTTACCCCAATATCTCATTCAGCAATTTCTGTTTTAAGTTTTTCAAAGTTAGTTTTTGAGATTGCAGTTGCGAAAGTGTTGTCTCAATTTGCTGAAACACTTCTAAAATTTTTTCCTGTGTTTTCAAATCGGGAATTGAAATTTCAAGGGAAGATAAATCTCTCCATTTTGTTCTTGGTGAAAGCGAACCTGCTGATGTGCTGACTGCATGATTGATGAATGCTTCTGCTGAAACATAGAATGGCAGTAACTCCGGCAACATCTTTTTTTCTTTTGCTCTCAGCACCAAAATATCTCCTGAACAAATACCGTCAAATTCTGCAACTGCAACTTTCTTTAAGTATGCTCTGCGTTTGCCAAACAACACATCACCTTTTGAAAACTTTTTTGTGAATGTTGTTCCGGCTGCAATGTCTCCCCATGTTGTTATTTTCAAATTCTCCGGTTCAATATTTTCTAAGCCAATGAAACGGCTCACATCTTTTTTCTGCTTGTCGTGTTGCTCAATGCAATCAGCAACGCCACCAAAATTTGTTGGACTGCAATTTTTCTTGTTCAACAATTTTCCAAACTGCGGCTCAGTGCCTGTAATTCCATTGCTCAAAGTTTTTTTCAACTTCAATAAATTCTCATCCTGCTGTTCGGCTTGTTCAATGGCCGTTTCAATGCTTTGAAAGAGTTCGGCTATTTGGGTTTGTTCGGGAAGTGTTGGGAGCAACACGGTAGTTTCCGATAACGACTTTAAATAAACTCCTTTTTGGGCTGTGCCAATTGCTTTGTTGTTTAATTGATTTTGAAATGTTGGACTATCAATAAAGGTTAAAAGATATTTAGGGTTCGCCTTTGTTCTGATAACAGCCACACTTCTTTGTAAAGTAAACTTTGGGTATTCATTCAATACCATTGCACATCTGCCAATGGTGCCAACGATGGTCAGTAAAATATCATTAGGTTGAATATTTGTTCGCTTATCCTCCTTCTCAAAATCTTCTTTTGAAATGAAACGCGGATTTGAAAAATCAATCTTATAATTTTTAATATCCTTTGCACTGAGCATGGGTAGCCCTGTTTGTTGTTCTCTGGGAATGATATGAGCACCATCAGTTATTCTTGTTGAGATTTCACCAAGACTTTTTCTTTCCCAATTATTCTTTCTCAACTTCATACTTCAATTCCAATATTTTTTAGTTGAGTAAATAAATTTTCCAATGAAACATTCACTTGCTTTTGCCCGACTTTAATTTCTTTAATCAAATCTTTTGTGTTGTGTTCATTTTCAATTTCCATTTGCTTCACATAAAGTTGGACACTTAGATTTCCTTTATTTTCCAACGCATCTTCTTTGCTCACAACTTTTGCAAAGCCATCCATATTTTTAAACTTCCAATAATTGTCTGCAATTTTTTTTAGGTGTTGCGGTTCAAGCCAAGCGTTTGTTCTGTCAATTCGTAATTCATTTATTGCATTGATAAAAATTATTTTCCCTTTTCTCTCTTTTGGTTTTTTCATCCGGCAAACAAGCAGGCAACTTTCCATGCTGCTGTTGTAGAAAAGATTTTTTCCTAAACCAATTACTGCATCCACCATATCGGCTTCAATCATTTTCTTTCGTATCTCACTTTCCGAATCACGAAACAAAACTCCGTGAGGAAAAAGCACCACGCATCTGCCGGTGTCCTTGTTCAAACTCTTAATGATGTGTTGGAGAAAAGCGTAATCGGCACATCCTTGTGGCGGTGTTCCCCAAATGTTTCTGCCATAAGGGTCGTTGAGCCACTTCTGCTGATTCCATCTCTTAACGCTGTATGGCGGATTCGCCATAATCACATCAAACTTTTTCAGTTCATCATCTTCCAAAAGATTCGGACTGTCTAATGTGTCGCCTTGCACAATCTGAAACTCCGCCACATTGTGCATATACATATTCATCCGTGCAATGGCAGAGGTGATGAGATTTAATTCCTGTCCGTAAAGTTTCAGCGTTCTGTATTCCTTCTTCTGCTCTTTCAGGTGCAAAGCACTGTTCAATAAAATTCCACCGCTTCCGCAAGTGGGGTCATACACACTCTCACCCGGCTGCGGGTCGGTAATCATGGTCATGAGTTTTACAACGGTGCGGTTGGTGTAAAATTCGGCAGCGGTATGTCCGCTGTCATCAGCAAATTTTTTAATTAAATATTCGTAGCCCTCACCCATGATGTCGTGAGGCACACTTTTCAAAGTCAAATCCATTTGCGAAAAATGCTCAATCAGGTTGAGCATCTTTTCATCACTCATCCGCTTTTTGTTTGTCCATTGAGCATCGCCAAAAATGTCAAACAGTTCTTTGTTGGCATTCTCAATTTTTCGCAATGCCTTTTGCAAAGCATCGCCCACATTCACGGTCTTGTTTCTTATATTTTTCCAATGGCAACCGTCAGGTATATCGAACCAATGCTGTTCTCTGAACTTTGCATAGTCCATATCGCCACTGGATTCATCAAATGCAATTTGATATTCTTCGTCCCACACATCAGAAATGCGTTTGAAGAAAAGCAGAGGGAAAATGTATTGTTTAAAGTCAGCCGCATCAATCATTCCTCGCAAAATGTTGGCTGCTCCCCAGAGATAATCTTCGAGTTGTTTTTGAGTCATGGTATTACTAATATCAAAATCAGGTTCGAATATCAAAAAATAATGCTTACAAGCCTGTTTAATAATCTTCTTCAATTATGAGTTAAGAATTCAGATTTTAATAAACAGCTTATAGAGTGTTAAACAATCATTTTAACGCCTTTCCCTTACTTTCATGCAACATATCTATTCCAGCCCGAAAATCAGTCTTCATCACGAAGAAACATAGTCATGTTTACACTGCATATGTAACTTACACATCAGCCATAATGCTAACTTAGTTACCTCATGACCAAAGAAGAATTCAAAGAAACATACCAGCGGGCCAGGAGCCGGTATATAGAAGCTATGGACCTGATGGAAAAGGATTCACCTTTTATGACCAACCTCGATGAAGAAATAAAAAAACTCACCGCCAAAATAAAAGGGTTGTTAACCGATATCGGGCAAAGCAAAACCGGTAGCGACTTGCTGGACAAAGTTCGTATTCTACAGAATGCTGTGGAGGGCCTGGTGGAGCTCTATAAAGAAATGGAATCTTTGGGGAACGAAACAAAAAGCGAATGGACCCGGCTTCGTGAGCTTCAGCAGTTTTACAGCACGCTCAGCAATTTGGGCGAAAACATCCCAAAAACGAAAGAAGCCAGCGCAGAATGGGTTACGCAGCTCGAGGAAACAGCGACTTCTATATTGCATATCTATAAGCCCCTCAGTAAACGGGTTGACGTAATTCGCAAAAAGTTCAACATACTGATGCAAACGGTGCAACCCTATTTGAACTAATAAAATCCAAACTACTACCGCAAGCAAGATGAGTTCAGCATAACCAGGTGAAGTCTTTCATTTTCAACACAAAACCACACTTTTTACCGCTTTTCTCACTCTTTTCTCCAACATGTCTATTCCAGCACGAAAGCAAGCTTGAACACGAAGAAACATAGCCATGTTACCATCTGACAAAGGCATGTTACGAAGTGGAATAGCTGTGATTCGAAGTGAAACAGACACAATACCATCTGACATAGACAAAACAGTTGCTGTCGTGTCTTGGTTTCGAAATGAAATGGACACGATACGAACTGAAACAGACATGACAGCATCGAACATGTCCATGACAGTTCCTGTTCAAGGCATTTCAGTATGTAACATAGACACGATAGATGGTGAAATAGACATGTTTCTTCGTATCGTGTCTATTCCGGCAAAAAACACGGATTAGCGCTTGAGTTCTATATTTGCCGCGTGAATTTTTACCCGCTTGTAAAGCCGCTTCTCTTCCAACTCGACCCCGAAGAAGCCCACCACTTTACCATTCATAACCTTCAATTAGCCGGAAAGCTTCCCTTTCTCATCCGTCTTTTTTCAGGAAGAAAAGTTACAGGCTCATCGCTGCACCGCCATTTATTCGGTATCGATTTCCCTAACCCGGTAGGGCTTGCTGCCGGACTCGACAAGAATGGAGATGTAATTGACGAAATGGGGATGCTCGGTTTTGGATTTGTAGAAATAGGAACCATTACACCGCGCCCTCAGCCGGGCAACGACAAGCCCCGCTTGTTCCGCCTTACAAAAAATGAAGCGCTGATTAACCGTATGGGATTTAATAATGTAGGGGCTGAAGTAGCCGCTCAGAAACTGAAGCGGAGGAAAACGGACATCATTGTAGGCGTCAACATCGGTAAAAATAAAACTACAAGCAACGATGATGCTATCCGCGATTACGAATACTGTTTTAAAACGCTTTTCGATTACGCGCATTATTTTGTGGTGAATGTAAGTTCACCTAACACCCCCGGCTTGCGCGAGCTGCAGGAAAAAGATGCGCTGCTGGAAATTTTAAACGCACTTCAGGATTACAATCATGCTCAGGAAAAACCCAAACCTCTTTTATTGAAGATTGCACCCGATTTAACCAACGAACAACTCAATGAAATAATAAGTGTTATTCATCAGTCAAAACTCGATGGGATAGTAGCAACAAATACGACTATTTCACGTGATGGATTAAGTTATTCCAAGCAGGAAATAGAAAACTTCGGCACCGGTGGCTTAAGCGGTAAGCCTGTCACCAAAAGAAGCACGGAAGTAATACAATACATAAACTCTAAAATCAAAACCCAAAACCCAAAACCAGTTGTAATTGGTGTAGGTGGGATTATGAACGCAAACGATGCGAAAGAAAAACTGGAAGCCGGGGCTGATTTAATTCAGCTTTACACCGGTTTTATTTATTCCGGACCGCTGTTGATTCATGATATAAACCGTTCGCTTACTAAGGGCTAACAGAGTCCTTTCGCAGCCAAAATGCATAATGCGGGGCGCTCTTCCATTCATGGTTATTTTCCATTTCAGTGCCGGTAATAAAATGACCTGAATCAGAAGAAGTCAGGTAATAAACCATCTGCAATTTAAAATCGGTTTGATATTTATTCCACCAATCCTCAAACGCATGCTGGGTTTCATGATTCTGGTCGTTATGAAAAATATAATAGCAGATAAACAAATCGGGATGATTTAACTCAACCTCCTTAATAAACATGTTCAGCATTTGAGCTGCATAACGTTGCTTTTCAAACAGCGGATATTCATAAAGCCACCCCGATACTCCTACTCTCCTGGCGTGAAAATATATTTGCGGGTCATTGCTGAACATGGCCAGCCTGTCATTTTTTTTAAGAAACTTATTTGCCGCTTCAGCTACCTTAGGTGCATCGGGGAAACATGACCATTCATAGTGTTTATTGAAAACATCTAACGTATTTGACGGAAATAAATCTGCTTTATGAAGCAAGAAGAAACTGGAAATGATTGCTATTGTAGTTAATCGGAGTATCCATCTCTGGTAAAAACCCTGACGGCTGAAAGAAAAAACAATGGAGCTTAAAATCATCGCCAGCCCAAAGTACCCAAAAATAAAATAGTGAATGCGGAAGTATCCTCCGGCAGAAATTGCCAGCAGGGAGAAAGTCATCAGCAGAAGCAAATGCCATCGCCTCGAAAACCCTAATGGGAAAAATAAAAGGAATAGCCCTACAACTGAGGCGTGTGAAATTGGGAAAGCATCTCTGTTTATATAATTCAAACTGTTATTCCACATCCACCCGGAATCCTGTGGAGTAATCAGGTTTGCATACTCAAACCCATAATCGAAAACAAGAAATTGGAACTTATCCCACGCACCTATATACATTATGTAAGCCTGCAGCAATAATGCGGGAATCAATCCGCCACTAAAAAATAATACTGCCTTCTTTACTTCCACCCTACTGAAATTTTTAACCAGTCTGATGGCTATAAACAAACATCCATAAAGAAAAAAGGCATAACCCGGTTGCTTTACAATTACGCTTGTGGCTAAAAAAAGCCCGGCTAAAAAGGAATAGCCTGTATGTTTTGCACCCTCGCTTTTAAAAAGAAAATAAATTCCTGCTATTACAAAAAACATTACAAAATGCTCGGCATTTGACATAATGCCTTCTCCGCCAAAAGTTGCATTCAACGCTGTAAAAAAAACAACGGCTACGAAAGCAGAAGTGGTATCAAACATTTTTTTCGCCAGCGAAAAAATAAACAGGGATGTGACAATAAGCATAATCAGAGTGCCATATCTTATCGTTTCAACAGATTCTCCACCTATCAGAAAAAAAAGAGCATACATGAAATATGTTCCCGGAAACTTCATGTTATAAGCATCCAGATATGGATGATAGCCTTGAAGAATTAACTGCGCGACATAAGCGTACTCTCCCTCATCGCGTTCAAACGGGATATGTAAAAATTGCAATCGCGAATAAAAAATCAGGAGTAAAAAAACAATAAGAAAAATCCAGAAAATGAAATCAATTGAACCGGAAAGTCGCTTCAAATGCTTAAATATTGTTAGTTCGTAAAAACATAGCGGATAATATTGGCGCCCATCTTCAGGGCTTTTTCGCGGGCTTCTTCTGGGTCTTTGTGAACATCCTGGTCTTCCCAGCCATCGCCCAAATCGCACTCGTAAGTATAAAGCACCGCTAACCTTCCTTCATAAAACAATCCGAAAGCCCGCGGAGTGCTGTTATCATGCTCATGAATTTTCGGAAGACCGTTCGGGAAATCATATTTCTGATGAAAGATGCCGTGCGAAAAAGGAATCTCAACCAGTTTATTCCCGGGAAATAATTTTTCGAGCTGCGGACGAATGAATTTATCCATACCATAATTATCATCGGCATGAAGAAACCCACCGCTAACCAAATACGTGCGCAGGTTTTCTAACTCCTGCTCGTTAAATACCACGTTACCGTGACCGGTCATGTGTACAAAAGGATAGTTGAACAATTCAACGCTTCCCGCTTCCACTGTGGGTATATCGGTCTCAATACTCATGTTCAGATTGCTGTTGCAATACTTAGCCAGGTTAGGCAGCGATGTTGGATTAGCATACCAGTCTCCTCCCCCATTATATTTCAGCAAAGCAATTTTCAGAGGCTTATCATCCGGTACAAAAGAACTCAGGAAAAGAAAGAGAAAAGAAACTGCAACAAGCTTTTTCACAGAATAAAAGTACTATTCGTTGGCAAGATTAAAAATTGCTGCTGAATAAATACCCGCAGTCTCCAGACGTAAGCGGCTTTTGCCTAAAGAAACCACTTCAAATTCTTTTTCCCCGGCCAGCGCAACTTCTTCGCTAGCAAAATCCCCTTCGGGTCCAATCATTATTACAGCGTCAAAGCCACCATGGTAAGCATCTTTTAAATGGATTGCTGTTTCGTTGATGTAAGCGATGTATTTGCGATTGTTTTTGTTCACAGAATAAAGAAACTCTTCAAGTTCCATCATCTCTTTCAGTTTGGGAATAGTAAACCGGTTGCTTTGCTTACACGCGCCAACAAGAATTTTCTCCAACCGGTCAGTCCGCAATTCCCTGCGCTCTGAATGTTTGCAGAGCAGTGGGGTAATTTCAGCAACTCCTATCTCGGTAACCTTTTCTATAAACCATTCAAACCGTTCGGTATTTTTAGGAGGTGCAATGGCAATATGAAGCTTAGGGTTATCGCTCGCTTCTTTTTCCATCAGGCGCACCACATGAATTTTAACCTCCTTCTGACCGATGGATTCAATCCGTGCATCAAACAAGTTTCCCCTTCCATCAAAAACAAAAAGCTCTTCATTCTCGCGTTTGCGCAAAACCTTAGCCACATGTCTTGATTCGACTTCATCAAGCGAGGACCTTTCATTCAATACTGCATCGGGACAATAAAAAATATTCATACCGGAATTTACTGTTGTAAAATTAGAATAGGTAAGAAAAAGACGCCTAAAATTTAATCACTTTAAACTCCACACGCCTGTTTTGCTGATGTTCGCTATCCGGGCAGTCGTCCGGTTCTTTACAATTGTTGGTAAGCTTTTCTTCACCGAATCCGGTTGTGATAATCCGGCTTCGGTCAACACCAACAGTTGACAAATAATTCTCACAAGCGTTAGCACGCTGGTGCGACAGATAAATGTTGAACTCGTTTGTTCCCCTGGAATCGGTATGACCGTTCAGTTCCATAACCAAAGTAGGATGTTGTTTAATTACCAGGGCAACCGAGTCAAGAATAACTTTGGCATCAGCCCGCAATTCGTAGCTGCTTGAGTCGAAATAAACATTGGGAAGATTAAAAATTTCCTGGTCGTGACGGATGAATTTATAGATATCGTCCTCTCCTGCTCCACCGGTACGGTTTGAAATGATGAATCCTTTTTTGCCTTTCGGATGTGTTGAATAGCCAAAATCATCTGCAGTGGTATTAACCGGTGTGCCAAGGTTGGCTACATAAACCCAAAACTCGTTTGATTGAAAGGCAGAGAAAATATCAAGCCCGCCTAAACCCAAGCGCGAATCTGTAGAAAAATAGAGTTTGTTATTGTCTTCAATAAACGGAAACATTTCCCGACCCGGTGTATTTATTTCTTTGCCGAGGTTGCGCGGAGTTCCCCATTTATCGTCTTGTTTCTCGCTCACGTAAATATCCGTTTCTCCCAAACCTCCGGGCATATCGCTGACAAAGAAAAGCCTGCTGCCATCGGTTGAAAGCGATGGATGAGCCACATTGTAAGTAAGGCTGTTGATATTCAGCGGTTGAATATTAATCCAGCCTTTAGCCGAATCGAAATCGGCATGATACAAGCCAAGTCGAAGGATGTAATCAGTGCCATGTTTGATATAGTTAGTGCGGGTAAAAATCATTTGTTTCCCATCGGCAGAAAAGGTAGCGGGGCCTTCGTTGAATTTTGCATTCACATTGCCCTTCAATTTAACCGGTGAAGTTGAATCACTTTCATTCATTTCAAATAAATCGAAATAGGGCATGGCTGTTTCCTCTTCGACATGCTTCACCGGGTTGTTAGAATTGCGGTTAGTAGAGAAAATGATTTTACCTCCCGAATAAACAGCCCCGATTTCTGAAGCAGAAGAATTTTGTTCAAAAGCGGAAAGCTCAAATAATTTCCTGTCTTGCAGCAAAGGTTTTACCTTTTCTGCAAAGGCTTTAAATTCAATTGCCCGAGAATCGCTTGGCATTGCCTTAGCGAATTCTACATAAGCTTTCTGTGCCTCATCGTATTTGCCATTTGCGCGTAAACATTGTCCGTAATAAAACTTATTAAGGTGGTTAGCTAAAGGATTTTCCGCAAGCACCTTATAAACCGATTCAGCATTTTTATAATCATTCAGAATGAGGTAAGCGTTACCCAGCTTTTCCCAAGCGAGAAAATCGTTAGTGTCGCGGGCGGCAACTTTTTTGTAGTAGTCAATCGCTTCATCGTAGCGGAAATTCTTAAGGCATTTATCCCCCTTCTTCAGCCACGCACTCAAATCAGTTGCCGGGCAAAAAGCGAAGCAGCAAATGATAAACTGAAGAAGCGATAGCTTTCTCATCAACTAAAAATATTTTACTTGCCGCGGACTAACCACTTTGCGGTGAACAAAATCAAAATCATAGCTCACCATCACCTCGTGCGAACCAGTGGTATATTTAGTAAGCGATGATGCCGTAAAATCATACGCATAACCAATCCTCAGTTGCCTGGTTACTCTCCCTGCCAGCATAAAATTATACGAGTCGTTCATCCGGTAGCCTGCTCCTACCCAAATACGGTCAATGAAAATGAAGTTGACGTTAAAATCAAAAGTGACAGGTGCATAAACCGGGACATATTTCAAAAGGAAAGAGGGCATGAATTTTACCTTCTTGCCCACACTGAAAACATAACCACCGGTAACCAAAAGATGATGATACTGCCGGGCCACAGAGGTTGAAGTTTCAAAAACGGAAAATTTTCCATTGAGAGTGTTCGCCAAAATATTCGGAACTGAAATCCCTCCGAAGAATCTATCGGAGTAAGCGTAAATACCGACTCCCACCACTGGCAGCCACCGGTTTATACTATTACCGGTAAAATTCGGGTCATTGGAAGTCGCAGTTGCCACGTTGTCCATGTCAGTACTATAATGCCTGAATCCGGCATTAACACCAAAACAAAGACGCACTTTTTTCTTTTTGCCTACCGGTAAGCGGTATGCAAAATCGGCATTTAATGAATTTGTTTGAGCCACTCCTATTTTATCGAAACTGTACACAAGTCCTAATCCGATTCGGTCTTTCTGTAGTGGTGAATGAACAGCTATAGAAGCCGTTTGAGGTTGACCGGGCATATTTACCCATTGGTGGCGGTAAATAGCCATAGCCGTCAGAACTTCATGACTCCCGGCATAAGCCGGGTTTACGTAAAGCCCGTTGAAGCGATACATACTGTATTGCGCTTCCTGTTGGCTAAAAACGGAAATGAAAAATGAAAAATGAAAAATGAAGAATAAAGAAAAGCCAGGTAGAAATTTCTTCATCAGTATTTGATATGTTACAAAGATATTGGAGGAGGCGAAACGCAGATATAAGATTTATCTACACGCTATATGTGCTAAGAAGTTTATTACAGACGATGTAAACAAAAAAGCAGATTCATATGAATCTGCTTGTACCCCAGGAGGGAATCGAACCCCCACGCCCGAAGGCACACGATTTTGAGTCGTGCGCGTCTACCAGTTCCGCCACTGAGGCAGTTTTTAAAAACAGGTTGGCAAATCTAAATCAAAAACGAAGCTTTCAAAGTTGCTCTGTAAATAAACAGTACACCCCTATACTTTCTGTGAATAATTAAGCGTTATATAATACGTGTACCGGCAAGGTATTACCGATTTTAGTTTCACATAAATCACAATGGAAGAAACAAAAGCTGCTCCTAAAAACAAAAAGGAATGGGATGAGGTTTCGCTGGAAGAAAAACCGGCAAAACCTGCACGTGAGAAAAAGGCTGAAAAGAAAGTGAAACAAAAAGCAGAGCCTGAACTCAAATGGTGGAATGACGGACGTCTTATAAAAATAAGCGGACTCGGTTTAATCCTTTTTTCTTTTATGCTGGCAGTTGCTTTCACTTCATACCTTTTCACTCTTGCTGACGACCAAAGCGAAGTAATAAACGGGGGAGTAGCCGCACTGGCAGATAGTTCCGTTCAAGTAAAAAATTCATTGGGAAGATTAGGTGCATGGTTAGCGAATCTATTCATCAACAACTTGTTTGGATTATCATCCTACTTGTTGGCAGTAATGAGTTTTTCGATTGGCTTTAACTGGCTTCTTCGTAAAAATGTCTTCCCAGCGCTAAAAATATGCGGGTACTCTTTCGTTACCATGATATGGTTTTCATCGGCATTAGCATTTTTGAATTCGCTTATTTTACCCGAAAGTGTTCTGAGCTGGGGCGGAGCTTTCGGGAATTACCTGACCGGTGAAACAGGCTACCTTACAGGGCTACTGAAACCGATTGGGGTTGCTGCCACACTTTTAGTAACCGCTTTAGTATTTGCTATTGTAGTTTACAATATCAATTTCGATTTTGTTTTAAATGTGTTCAGCATTTTTAATAAAAAGAATGAGTCTTTAAAGTCTGTAGTTATTCCGCCCCCCCTGGTTCCTGTATTTAAAGACACGGATGAAAACATCTTTGCCAAGGACAACATTTCTGATTTATCCAATGAGGTATTGAATGCTCCGGTTAATCTTGAAGTAAATAACACAGAACTGGAAGACATGAAACTGGTCGACCTTGATATAGGGAATGAAGTGACCGGGGAAAACAATCTCGATTTGGAAGTGGCTGAAACTGTTGAAGAAGAATTAATGGACGAAAACACAGGAAGCCTGGATACGAATTATGATCCTACACTTGATCTTTCCAATTATCAGTTCCCTTCGCTCGAACTGTTGGAAGAATATGGCAGTGACAAGGTAAAAATAGATGCCGAAGAACTTGAGCGCAACAAAAACCAGATTATCTCTACGCTCAACAACTACCAGATTGAGATTTCGAAAATCAAAGCTACCATCGGTCCTACGGTTACACTCTATGAAATTGTTCCGGCTCCCGGGGTACGCATTTCCAAAATCAAAAATCTGGAAGATGATATTGCATTAAGTCTTGCGGCTTTGGGCATCCGCATTATCGCTCCTATTCCGGGTAAGGGGACTATTGGCATTGAAGTGCCCAACGCGCACAAAGAAATTGTATCCATGCGTTCGCTGTTGGCTTCGGAAAAATTCCAGAACTCTACGGCTGAACTTCCGATTTGCATCGGTAAATCCATCAGTAACGAAATTTATGTTGCTGATTTAGCAAAAATGCCTCACCTTCTGATGGCGGGTGCCACAGGACAAGGAAAATCAGTAGGTATTAACTCAGTTCTTGTTTCGCTCTTATACAAAAAGCACCCTTCGCAAATAAAGTTTGTACTGGTTGACCCGAAGAAAGTAGAGTTGAGTTTATACGAAGCGCTCGAAAAGCATTTTCTTGCCAAACTTCCGGGCGAAGCTGATTCTATCATCACGGACACAAAAAAAGTGGTTACTACGCTTAATGCGCTCTGTTTAGAAATGGACGACCGGTACAACTTACTCAAGAAAGCAAGCTGTCGAAATCTCAAAGAGTACAATCATAAATTTACCAATCGCCAATTAAATCCAAATAACGGTCATAAGTTTCTGCCGTATATAGTTCTCGTAATTGATGAGTTTGCTGATTTAATAATGACTGCCGGTAAGGAAGTTGAAATGCCCATTGCCCGTTTGGCTCAGTTAGCGCGGGCAATCGGCATTCATCTGATTCTCGCTACCCAACGTCCTTCAGTAAATATTATAACCGGAACAATCAAAGCTAACTTCCCGGCACGGATTGCTTTCAAAACAACTTCCAAAATTGACTCGCGTACTATTCTCGATACCGGTGGCGCGGAACAATTGATTGGACGTGGCGATATGCTTCTTTCCGTTGGCAGCGATACCATTCGCTTGCAATGCGGCTTCGTAGATACTCCCGAAGTAGAAAAAGTTCGCGATTTCATAGCCACACAGAATGGTTACGCAACTGCCTTTGAATTGCCCGAATATATTGACCCTGATGCCAAAGATGGTGATGACTTCTTTATTGATGGTGAACGCGATGATTTGTTTGAAGATGCGGCCCGTGTTATCGTTCAAAACCAAATGGGGTCTACTTCTCTTATTCAGCGCAGGCTTAAACTTGGGTATAACCGTGCAGGGCGATTGATGGACCAATTACAGGAGGCGGGAATTGTAGGTGATAACCTGGGGACAAAATCCCGTGAAGTAAAGTTCAAAA
>CAZWAD010000011.1:0-115761 GCA_964631835.1 uncultured Chitinophaga sp. | reverse complement strand
ATCCGGCAAGTGTACTGACTTCTTAACAGTTCTCACACGATTAACGACAGAACCTAAAATTCAGGCTTCCAGCGTCTTCAAGACTGCAATCGTTTTCCAAAGCATTTCATCGTTAAAATCAAGGTGTGTAACTATCCTTACAAGAGTAGGAGAAAAAGATTGAACGCGGATATTGTGTTTAGCGAACGTAGCAGCCACTTTGGCTGAATCTTCTACTTCAAAAACTACAATATTCGTTTCAGTAGGAAAAACTTTTTTCACCCATTTTATTTTCGAAAGTCCGTTAGCTATTTTTTTTGCTCTTTCGTGGTCATTCACCAGCCTTTCAATATTATTATCCAAGGCATAAATACAGGCAGCGGCTAAAATTCCGCTTTGACGCATACCTCCACCAAATACTTTCCTGATTTTACGGGCACGTTTAATAAAATCTTTCCCTCCAAGTAAAACGCTGCCGACAGGTGCGCCAAGCCCTTTGCTGATGCACACTGAAATACTATCAAACATACCTGTAAGTTCAATAGGGCGTTTGTTCAAAGCAACCAGGGCATTAAAAATCCTAGCTCCGTCCATATGCAAAAGCAGGTTTTTCTTACGACAGAAATCAGAAATATTTTTCATTTCCTCCATGGAATAAACACTTCCACCACCTTTATTCACTGTATTTTCAATAGCCACCAATCGTGAATTGGGTAGCCAATCAAAATCTGGAAGAACCAACTCCTCGATTTGACCGACTGTCATCTTTCCTCGGTCGCTTATCGTCAACCGGATTGAAACGCCCGAATGAAAAGCCCATCCACCAGTTTCATAATTATATATGTGGCAAAGTCTATCGCAAATTATTTCATCAAGGGGTTGCGTGTGTGTTTTGATAGCCACCTGGTTAGCCATTGTTCCAGAAGGACAAAACAAACCGGCATCCATACCAAACATAGCGGACAATTTCGCCTCCAGTTTTTTCACCGTAGGGTCTTCACCGAAAACATCATCTCCGAGCTCAGAATGGAGCATCGCTTCTTTCATAGCTTTAGATGGAAGCGTAACCGTATCTGAGCGAAGGTCGATTATCATTTTACATTCCGTTTATAAGTTCTGAAAAAAAACGACCAAGCAGGCGGGGCTCAAAAAGAATTGGAAAAATAAAACCGAAGACAGAACCGGTAAAGTGTGCAATATGGCCAATATTGTCTCCTCCCCTCTTGGCCATATACACACAATAAACTAAATAAAGAGGACCGAAAATGTAAGCAGGGAGCCACGGTCCATTTTGACCGGAAATGAACGGAATTCCAATCCCACCATGCGGAGATAGAAGAATATATGAAAAAATTATGGCTGCTACACCCCCGCTTGCCCCTAAACTCCTGTAATTTGGATTATGTTTTTGCTTAAACAGATTCCATACATCAGCAGTTGCAACGGCTCCGAAATACATTAGCAAGAACATGGTATGCCCCTTCCCCTCAAAAATATTCTGAAAAACTTTTTCGATATAACTGCCAAAACTGTACAGCGCAAACATGTTGAAGAAGAGGTGCATCATGTCAGCATGAATAAAACTACAAGAAAACAACCTATGCCACTCATTATCCCGCCAAATCCGAAAAGGATAAAATATCAGGTTATCAATAAATTGATGATTACTAAAAGCTAAAAGTGAAATTCCAGTAGTAATAATGATTAAGAAGATAGTTATATCCATTCACAACTATATTGGCTAAGAGAAATGAGCAAATAAAAGCGAAAATCATTCATGATGATAAGGTTCTTTGCGCATGATGCTGAATGCCCTATAAAGCTGCTCCATAAAAACAACGCGCACCATTTGATGCGAAAAAGTAAGTTTGGATAGGCTGATTTTAGCGTTAGCCCGCTCGTGCATTTTACGATCGAATCCGTAAGCCCCTCCAATAATGAAACAAATATTTTTTAAAGAGCGATTAAAAATATTTTCAAGATAGCCAGCAAATTGAAGTGAAGTGAATTCTTTCCCCCTCTCATCCATAAGAATAACAAAATCAGAAGCAGATATCTTTCTCAAAAGCAACTCACCTTCCTTCTCCTTAACAGAGTTCCTGTCCCTGACCTTTACCGATGAATCATCAACAGTTATTTCACCGAATTTGGTATAGTGATTAATACGGATAGCATAGTCTGCACACAAGTTTTTTATTTCTACCGAGGAAGTTTTCCCAACTACAAGAAGTGTAATTTTCATATCATGTTTGGTGACATCGAATGCGCTATTATTTTAGCAGTTCTTTATCCGATTAAATGATTCAGCAAATAAAACAAGTATTTCTGTTCACCGGTATAGCTCTCGTTTTGTTCAGCTGCAAGGAGAAATCAGACTTAATTAGCAAGACCTGGAAGGTAAAAGATGCTAAATGTCTGCTGGAGTTTCCACCAGAAATGCAGCCTGTTATTGACAACTGGAGAGCAGATGTAAAAAAGTATTTCACCATTACATATAGGGTTGATAGTACTTATACGTCAACAATGAATACTAACTCAATAACCGGCAAGTGGTGGCTTAGTGAAGACAAAACTAAAATCCATGTAGTGAGCGATCACGGAATGTATAAAACTTCCGATATACTCGAACTAAACAATTCTAAATATACTTTCCGCGATACTATTGCACAGCAGGTATTCATATTTGAAATGGTTCCTGCCAACTAAATATTCATGAAATGGATTGTTGCCGCTCTCTTAGTTTTCTGTCTTGCATGCTGCTCAGATAGTAAAAAACAAATTTCTGCTGTATGGCAGTTGAAGGAAATGAATATTAATGGCACTACACTTTCGGGCAAATCACTGGGCAATTGGCTTTGGGAGTTTAACGATGAAGGTGGTTACCTTGTTAACATTGGTGGAGCGATTGAAAAGGGGACTTACAAACTGGAAGGAGCAAAGCTAACCATGAAATCGGTTACAAACTCTAAAAAGCCAGAACACATTTACTTAATAGCCAGACTTGATTCTATCAGTTTAAGCCTTACTTCTGAAAGCGGGAAAAACAAAACTACACTTTACTTCTTGAAAACTGATATCGGTAAAGCGGTAGAAAGAGATTAACCCCCTTCCTTCCTTTCCAACACCATAAAATCAAATTTGTATTTGTGTTTTTCGTCAGAGCGATGATTTTCCTCGCTGACTACACGCCACTCGTTGGTTTTCAATTCCGGGAAAAATGTATCAGCTTCAGGAAATGTATGATGAACTTTGGTGAAGTAAATTTTATGAACTCTTCCGAGCAATTGCCTATAAACTTCGCCTCCGCCAAGTATCATTAATTCTTGTTCCCCGCAGTCTTTGGCAAATGCAATTCCTTCATCAAATGTTGAAACTACTTTGCATCCTTCCGCTTTAAAATCTTCTTGTCTTGTTACAATAATATTCACCCGCCCCTTCAGCGGACGAAATTTTTCAGGGATACTTTCATAAGATTTCCTGCCCATTAAAACATGATGGCCCCATGTTACTTTCCGGAAAAACTCAAGGTCTTTCGGCAAATGCCAGAGCAACCCATTGTTCTTGCCAATGGCATTGTTTTCCGCAACAGCAACAACAATTGAAATTTTCATGCACCGAAGCTAAAATAGTTTCCAAAAAACAGGTCAAATTCCTCTCTTGTTTTTTTATTCCCCCGATTTTAATTTAGTTTAGAACAATGGAAAACCCCGTTGAAAATATTGATGTTATTGATTCAGACAAAAAACTTATCCTGAAAGAGTACCGGGGACTGCTACGTTCACTCCGCAAAAATGCATCACCCGGTGATAAGAAAATGCTACGCAAAGCTTTTGAATTGGCGGTGGAAAGCCATAAAGATATGCGCAGAAAAAGCGGTGAGCCTTATGTACTTCACCCACTGGCTGTTGCCCGGATTGTAAGTGAGGAAATGGGCCTAGATGCAACTTCAGTAATTTGTTCGCTACTGCATGATACGGTGGAAGACACCGAAGTTACTCTCGAAGAAGTAGAAAGAACTTTTAATAAAGAAATTGCAAAAATTGTTGATGGGCTCACTAAAATCTCTGGAGTATTTGACTTAAACTCTTCCATTCAGGCGGAAAACTTCCGTAAGCTTCTTCTTACTTTGAATGATGACATCCGGGTGATTCTCATTAAACTAGCTGACCGGCTGCACAACATGCGAACACTCGATTCACTGAAACGTGAAAAACAATTGAAGATTGCAAGTGAAACCATGTACCTCTACGCGCCTCTCGCCAATCGGATGGGTTTGTACGCGATAAAAACAGAACTGGAAGACTTAGCGCTGAAATACACTGAACCTGACTTTTATAAAGAAATTGCTCAAAAACTTCAGGATAAAAAACGGGAACGAACCCGTTTCGTCAGCGATTTTATTAAGCCTCTGAAAGAAGAACTGGAAAAACGTGGCTTCAATTTCGAAATTTACGGCAGACCGAAATCCATTTTTTCCATCTTCAATAAGATAAAAAGCAAAGGAGTTCCTTTCGAGGAAATTTATGATTTGTTCGCCATCCGCATTATTCTTTATTCAGAACAAGATAAGGAAAAAAGTGATTGTTGGGGGGTTTATTCAGCTATTACAGATATTTATCACCCTAATCCAGACCGGCTCCGCGACTGGCTAAGCAACCCTAAAACAAACGGTTATGAGGCGCTGCATACGACCGTGATGAGTAGTACAGGCCGTTGGGTAGAGATTCAAATCCGCACAGAACGCATGCATGAAGTTGCGGAAAAAGGATTTGCCGCGCACTGGAAATACAAAGAAGGAATTTCTGACCATGCTTTAGACGAGTGGCTTGAAAAAATACGTGGATTGCTCAGTAGTACCGACTCAGCACTTGAAGCTGTAACAGATTTTAAACATGAATTATTTAGTGAGGAAATTTTTGTATTCACTCCCAAAGGCGATTTAAAACGATTGCGAAAAGGCGCTACCGCTCTTGATTTTGCCTTTGAAATTCATAGCGGAGTAGGAAAGAAATGCATTGGCGCAAAAGTGAACAATAAGTTAGTTCCACTAAGCCACGCTCTTAAAAATGGCGACCAGGTAGAAATCCTCACCAGCAATAAACAAAACCCCAATGAGGACTGGCTCAACTTTGTGATAACCGCAAAAGCACGTTCGGTCATTAAACAATCTTTAAAAGAGGATAAGAAAAAAATTGCTGCCGATGGCAAAGAAGTACTTGAACGAAAACTCAAACAACTAAAAATAGAAATTAACGAGTCAAACGTTTTGTTGCTGATGAATTATTTCAAAGCCATTTCGCCCCATGAACTTTACTTTAACATAGCTAATGGCAAAGTTTCACTGGATGAAATAGATAAATTCGATGTAGTTGCCGGCAAAATAAAACTCCCCAAACCAATCGGAATTCATCCAGTTGAGAATATTGACGAAGTAGTTAAACAAACTCTGCAAAAAAATGCTGAGTTGCTGATTATGGGTGAGAGCGCTTCCAAGATTGACTATAAATTCGCCCCGTGTTGCAATCCTATACCGGGTGATGATGTTTTCGGCTTTCTGACTATCAACGATGGTATTAAGATTCACCGGACTAACTGCCCCAACGCAGTTCAGTTAATGAGCAAGTATTCGTACCGTATCATTAAAACCCGCTGGACCAAGCAGCACGAAATCGCATTCCTCACAGGTATAAAACTCACCGGCATTGACGATGTAGGTCTTGTTAATAAAATCACCAACATCATCACCGGTCAAATGAACCTGAACATGCGTTCTATTTCTTTCGAGAGTACCGATGGCATTTTTGAGGGCAGAATCATGGTTTATGTACACAATACGGCAGAACTTGAAGACCTCACAGCTAGACTCAACTCACTCGATGGGATTTTAGAAGTTAGCCGCTTTGATGAAGCGGATGAAAAGGAATAAACTACCGGTTAGTTTACCGTGGTACCGATGCTCTTCCCTCTTTCTTATAAAAAATAATTATATATATATCATTCTGCCAACTTGGGTTATAAAGTGTAGAAGTCTCACTCTTTTTTCAACCATTACCCTTTATATTCCGTTCTTTTAAACATCTTTTTTACGAAAATTATACACAAATTGTGTATTTTAATTTTCCTTTTAAACCTAATAAAATTACATTTGCGCTTTCAAAATTTAAAATAAAATCAATAAATCCATGAATTCAGCACGCAACACAGCCGTACAAACCGTGGTGGACCGCGAAGTGGTTACACCGCGTATTACAGGAGCCAAGGTTTCTGATTATTATGCTTCCAATGTTTTTGGTGATGAAGCCATGCGGGAATACTTGAGCGATGAAGCATACAAAGCGGTAAAAACCGCCATTAAAACCAGCACAAAAATAAGCCGTGAAATTGCCGATGCAGTTGCAGCCGGCATGAAAAGCTGGGCCATGAAAAAAGGCGCTACTTCATACACCCACTGGTTTCAGCCACTTACAGGTTTAACTGCCGAAAAGCATGACATGTTCTTTATGCCTAAAGGTGACGGGGCTGTAGAAGTTTTTAGTGGTGACGCTTTGGTTCAACAGGAACCTGATGCCTCTTCATTCCCTAGCGGAGGAATACGGGCCACTTTCGAAGCTCGCGGTTATACAGCTTGGGACCCGGGCTCGCCTGCTTTTATTATGGAAATAGGACAGGGCAAAACCCTTTGCATTCCTACTATATTCATTTCTTATACTGGGGAATCGCTTGACTACAAAGCGCCATTACTCAAGTCATCGCATTTTTTAGAAGAAGCCGCTCTTCCGGTTGTACATTGGTTCGACCGTGATGCTTCGCGCGTTACTGCCACATTAGGATGGGAGCAGGAGTATTTTGTGGTAGATGAAGCCCTTTACTATCAGCGCCCTGATTTGATGTTTTCGGGAAGAACACTAATAGGCGCGGCTCCCCAAAAAGGCCAACAATTTGAAGACCACTACTTCGGTTCCATTCCTGAGCGCGTTTACGCCTATATGCTTGATTTTGAAACAGAATGTCACAAACTCGGAATTCCTATACGTACTCGTCATAATGAGGTTGCCCCTTCACAGTTTGAGTGTGCACCCATGTTTGAAGAAGTGAACGTAGCTGTTGACCACAACTCGCTGTTGATGGATTTAATGGAGCGGGTTGCCAGACGCCACAAACTCCGAGTTCTACTTCACGAAAAGCCATTTGCCGGAATTAACGGAAGCGGAAAGCACAACAACTGGAGCATAGGAACCGACACTGGTAAGAACCTTCTTTCACCCGGCAAAACCCCGAAGAACAACCTGCTGTTTCTTACTTTCTTTGTTAATGTAATTAAGGCGGTTAACGAATATTCCGATTTATTGCGTGCCTCCATTGCTTCTGCTAATAATGACCATCGCTTAGGAGCAAACGAAGCCCCCCCGGCTATCATTTCAGTATTTATCGGCAGTTTTATGAGTGATGTACTTAACGAAATTGAAAAGCGGGTTCCCAAAGGCAAATACGATGAATTAGTTAATGCCAATCTGAAGTTGGATATTCATAATAAGATTCCGGATGTAGTGTTAGATAACACCGACCGCAACCGCACATCGCCTTTCGCATTTACCGGCAACAAGTTTGAGTTCCGTGCGGTAGGCTCATCAGCAAACTGTGCACAAGCTATGACAGTAATGAACGCCATTGTAGGCAAACAGCTTCTCGACTTTAAAGCTGAAGTAGACGCTCTTATAAAAGAGGGTGAAACCAAAGAGGGCGCTATTATGCGTGTTATTCGCAAGTATTACACCGATTCAAAAAGAATTTTATTTGAAGGCAACAACTATAGTGAAGAATGGGAGAAGGAAGCCAAAAAACGCGGCTTATCCAACGTGAAGACCACTCCTTATTCACTCGATTTTTATACTTCTAAAAAGGCTAAAGAAGTGTTGGTTAAAACCGGCATTTATAGCGAGCGTGAGCTGGATGCACGAGTTTCCATTCTGCACCACAACTACATGCTGAAAATTGACACCGAAGCGAAAATCCTTGCTGACTTGGCTATGAACAATGTTATTCCTGCTGCTGTTGACTATATTAACAAGTTGATTGCCAATGTTCAGGGGCTGAAGGATGTGGGGGTTCCCGCATCGGCTGCCAAGGCACAAAAAGCTATTGCAGCAGAGGTTTCGGAACATATCAATGCCATAAGCGAACTGGTTGAAAAGTTGGAGACAGCAGTTGAAGCTTCACACAAGGGCAAAACTACAGCTGACCACAGCAAAGCTTATTGCGATAAGGTAAAACCTTTGCTCGAAGAAATTCGCATACACATAGATTCACTCGAAACGAAAGTAGACGACAGTTTATGGCCGCTGCCTAAGTACCGTGAAATGTTGTTTATCAGGTAAAAAACACTTAAAGGTTATTATGTGCATGTCCCGCAGAAATGCGGGATTTTTTTTACTGCCATTGTTGATTCAGAGGAAACAACTTTAGTTTGCAATTTTTACTTTGTTTTCAACATCAACTCATTCATATTTGCTGCTAATTTATGGCAGCGGCAACTTTCGAAAACATTTCAGCCGATATTAAGACCGGGAAATTCGCACCGGTGTATTTTTTCTGTGGCGAAGAAGCTTATTTCATTGATGCTCTTACCGGTTTGATTGAGGCAAATGCTTTAACCGAAATAGAGAAGGCATTTAACCAAACCATAGTTTACGGAAAAGATTTCAGCGCCCGGCAGATTATAGAAACCTGCGGACGCCTCCCAATGATGGCTGAGCGGCAGTTAGTAATTATTAAAGAGGCGCAGGCGTTGAATCTAAAGGAAGAAGACGAACAGTTGTACTTGCACTATTTGAAAAAACCGGTGAAAAGCTCGGTGCTTGTATTTGCCTGGAAACATGGCACGCCTGATGGAAGAAAAGCTTTCGCCAAGGAAGTGAAAAAGGCGGCAGTGTATTTTGAATCGAAGCTGTTGTACGAAAACCAAGTGGCCCCCTGGATTAAAAACTGGTTGGTTCAAAAAAGATACAAGATTGAAGAGCAGGCAGCAGAACTGCTCGTTGAATTCACTGGAGTCGACTTAACCAAAGTAGCCAATGAACTGGAAAAGTTGATTATCGGTAAACCCTCGGGCGCCACCATTACTGTGCATGACATTGAGCATGGTGTTGGAATAAGCAAAGAGTTCAACGTGTTTGAACTGAACAATGCACTGGGTAGTAAGAACATAACTAAAGCCTTCAAAATTGTAAACTACTTTGTGGCAAATCCAAAAAACGGTCCACTGGTTTTCGTCATTGGAACTTTGCAGAGTTTTTTTCAGAAAGTTTACCTCGTTCATCAGCATAGAGGAGTTAACGACAAAGACTTGATACCAGTGCTGAAAGTGAGTCCTTTTTTCATAAAAGATTACAAAAATGCAGCCCGTAATTATAGTGAGGCGAAACTTGAGCAGGTGTTTTATATGCTTGAAGAATACGATCTCCGCTCCAAGGGGGTTAACTCCACCAACAACATAAAAGAAGGCGCATTGATGAAAGAGATGGTGGCAAGGATAATGCTGTAAATAAAAAGCCAAGCAAAAGCCAATACTGTTGTGCTTAAAACACAACACTACCTATTCTTAACTATAGCGTCCTTACGACCTATTTGAAAAAATCAACCTAAAGGAGGAAGCCGCGATATGATGTCGGAGTACTCGCTCTTTGGTCCATTGATAAGTTCTAATCAGATGCCTCGATGTAATGCGGTACGATAAATTTTTGGATTGTCATCGCTTTCCCACCTTAGTTCTAATCATTTTCCCAGCTTCAATATAAAAGCCAATGCGTTGTAAATCTTCAGCACACAGCCATTTTTTTCTGGGGTGGGTAAACAGCAAGCATATGTTTATATGAACAATCGACTATTTAAATTTTTCGTAACAATCTGCATATTTATTGTTGTTACTGCACGGGTAAAGAAATCACTCACTTTCTCTTTCTCTTTCTACAATCTGTTTATTCTATTTCTCAACGTCTGGAGATGTCAACTTTAATATAAGCCTTTCTCAGGCTCTGACCTTGAGATAATGTAAATGCCGGGAAGACAGTAAAGAAATTTATTGAAAGAAATATATTTGCCGTCCGTTTGGCGGGGTAGCTCAGCTGGTTAGAGCGCAGCACTCATAATGCTGAGGTCGGGGATTCGAGCTCCCCCCCCGCTACTCCTTTTAAAACAACTCTATCAATTTAAAAGTCCGGTCTTCACGAACCCCGCGCTCCGTTTGTTTCAGACTACAGCACTCCACAGACCGGTCATGCTCAAAAAAAAGATAGTAATTTTCTATCAGCGCTTCGTTGAAAAACTTTTGTTTTTCGTTAATGGAAAGCAGGGGACGGGTATCATAAGCCATTACGTAAGGAATAGGGATATGCGCTATACTTGGGAACAAATCAGCACAATACACAATGGTTTTATCTCCGGTTTTAATATGTGGAATGAACATGGATTCAGTATGACCGCAAACAATTTTCAAAGTTATGTTGGGGTTTACTTTATCACTTCCTTCTTCCACAAACTTTAACTGCCCGCTTTCCTGAATAGGAAGTATATTTTCTTTCAGGAAAGAAGCTTTTTCGCGGGCGTTGGGCTTAATTGCCCACTCCCAGTGTTTCTCATTACTCCAGTAAGTAGCGTTCTTAAAAACAGGAACAAGGTTTCCTTTTTCGTTTCGTTCTATGGCTCCACCACAATGGTCGAAATGGAGATGCGTAAGGATGACATCGGTAACGTCATCAAAACTAAATCCAATCTGCTGAATTGAATTTTTGAGTGAGGCATTTCCATGAGGTTCGTAGTAGTTGAAAAATTTCTCGTTCTGTTTATTCCCAAGTCCGCAATCAATTAAAATAAGCTGCTTCTCATCTTCAACAAGCAGGCAGCGCATAGCCCATGTGCATAGGTTTTTTTCATCGGGCGGGTTCAATTTCTGCCAAAGTGTTTTAGGCACCACACCGAACATGGCTCCGCCATCTAATTTAAAGTAGCCTGTATCAATGGTATAAAGTTTCAACGGTTAATCGGAATCGGGAACAAATAAACAACGTATTGGCAGATTCTGCTCGAAAAGCTTAGTGAGTTAGTAACACGGCATTTTATCATTCGCTGAAGTATCCGCTTGTACGGTATTGTGGAATCATCATTTCAGTCAACCATTATACCGAAATCACGGAAGGGAAATGCAATTACCCTAAAGTTCAATGTTTCGGAACCTCCCGAAGTCAGTATAACAACCAGTTAATATGGCGCTGTTACTGCCAAAAACACCTACAGCAGTCTTAATGCTTCCACAAATAAAGTAAGAAAAGATTGCGTTTTACTCATTTTCCCAATGCTTTTTCCTAAAACTGCGCAGGAAAGTTATAGCCAGAGGAAGGATAACACCACCTTTAATCAACACTTTGGCAACAAACCGTAACACCTTAATCAATCAAAATATTACCATGTTCGTAAAATTTTGCAAACACCCCTACGCCAATTCATCATTTACTTACCTTTGCTATAAACCAGCTCTTTTGAAAAAACTTTTTTTGTTATTGTTTCTTACCGGTACGGGGATATCATGTATCGCATCGCAAATTCTTTTGCCCATGGACCAATCGCAGAAGAATCATTTGAAAGCTTATGGAATTGCCTACTGGGTATTAAAGCAAAACATAACGGTTGACTGGTTGCTCAATTACAGGGGCGGAAGTTTTTCCATACCTTACGCCAGCGCTATAGAAAGCGAATGCAAAGTACGCGGGGTGAGCTACGAAGTAATTGCTGATGGTCAATACAACGCTATGCTGGCAGAAATTGCAGATCCGGAAAAGAACATGGATGTAATGAAACTGGAGAAAGCTCCCAAAGTTGCTGTTTATTCACCAAAAAATAAACTGCCTTGGGACGATGCCGTAACCTTGGTGCTTACATATGCAGAAATACCTTACGAGGTAGTCTATGACGATGAGGTACTTGACGGTAAACTTTTGCTTTATGACTGGCTCCATCTCCACCACGAAGATTTTACCGGTCAATACGGAAAGTTTTATGCTTCATACTCGAATGCCCAATGGTACCGCGATGACCAGGCTGGTCAGGAAGACCGTGCCAGGCGCAGAGGCTTCGCAAAGGTAAGCCAGCTGAAACTGGCTGTAGCTAAGCAAATCCGCAGTTTTGTTTTTGGGGGCGGATTTATGTTCGCCATGTGCAGCGCCACTGATTCGTACGACATTGCTCTTGCTTCAGATAATGTTGACATCTGCGATGTTATGTTCGATGGTGACGGACAAGACCCAGATGCCCAGTCCAAACTGGATTACTCCCAGTGCTTCGCTTTCGAGAACTGGCATTTGCGCACCAACCCTTACGAATATGAATACAGTGATATTGATGTAACAACGTACAGAGCCGTTGCAAAAGATTTAGACTACTTCACTCTTTTTGATTTCAGCGCTAAATGGGACCCTGTTCCCACCATGCTCTGCCAGGACCACACAAAAACCATTAAAGGATTTCTGGGGCAAACTACTGCATTCAACAAAAACTATATCAAAAGTAATGTACTGGTAATGGGGCAAAACAAATCCGCTAACGAGGCCCGGTATATTCATGGCGAGTACGGAAAAGGCTTATGGAGCTGGTATTCCGGTCACGACCCTGAAGACTATCAACACCTTGTAGGCGACCCTCCTACCAATCTTGACTTGCACCCCAACTCACCCGGGTACAGGTTAATTCTCAACAATGTTCTTTTTCCTGCTGCACGAAAAAAGAAACAGAAAACATAATTTGATTCCAACTACTGTTTTTACACATTAATTTCTGTTTCCCCATTTCATAATATGTTAAATATAAACCCTTTCAATCTCAAAATAAATGTTCTTTGGCTGTTAACCGCAGTTGTTGTTTCTATATCTGCCGGCATATTTATAGGCAGAATTACGAAAGTACGGGTTACGCCAGCACTTGAAACCACCCCACATGAACGAATCGATATGTTCGAAATCCGTGAAGGCGGATTCCGGTTCATCAACCCCCTTTGGGACTGCGATTGCGCCAAACCTTCGGGCTTGCATTCCATTGTGGAAATGGAAGCGGAACTCAAAAATTACATCAGCCTTGCAATTCAGCAGCAAAAAGCAGAACACATCTCTATTTACTACCGCGATTTGAACAACGGACCATGGATGGGTATTGGTGAGAACGAAAACTATTCACCTGCCAGCCTGCTTAAGGTTCCCGTGTTGATTGCCGCATTAAAAAAAGCCGAAAGAGAACCAGCTTTTCTTCAGAAAAAAATACTGTTTAAAAAACCACTCGTTAATATACCTGTTAACATGAGCGATTCCGTTATGCTAAAGCCCGGAACGCGCTACAAACTGGCAGAACTGCTCAACCACATGATTGCAAATTCAGATAACGATGCCAAGGAACTGGTGATGCAGAACATAGGTGACAAATTGTTTTATGAAGTTATGGATCATATTGGTATTGATATCCGCAATAAACAGGCAGGCGATGATTATATATCGGTTAAAACTTACGCCTCATTGTTCCGGCTGCTTTATAATGCCACTTACTTAAATCGCGAAATGTCGGAAATGGCATTGAACATGCTAAGCCAAACTACTTTTCGTAAAGGTTTAGTAGCTAAGTTACCATCTGATGTTTTCGTATCACATAAATTCGGGGAAAGAGCTTATAATAATGCCGATATCAAGCAGTTGCATGACTGCGGAATAGTTTACTCAAGAAATTCACCTTACCTCTTGTGTATTATGACCAAAGGAAAGGATTTCAATCAACTCGGTAATATTATTGCTGACTTATCCTCTATTGTTTATCTCACTGTTGAACGCCAGATTCAATAATACTCTCAACATTATTCTCGGTTCAAAATAAAAAACACGAACCTTTGGTTCGTGTTTCAACTTAACAATAAAGTTTCTGGTTATACTAATAGAGATCACAGGAAATGCATCCTATGCTCTCACTTCACTTTGCTTTTCCTTTGCTTTAGAATAAGTCGGGCAGGTGTTATGGTTACACGATGAAAGTGCAATAAAACCAACTGCCGTCAAAGCAACGATGATTTTCTTCATATTTGTTTTCATTGGATTTAATTTAACGGTTAAAAATAAAAAGTAAGGTTTTTCTCATAATATTATTCATTATCGCGCTGTTAAAATCTAACGCAATATTATGACAATTATTTTACAGCCCAAACCGGAATATTAACATGAAAATCCACTTTGTAGCTATTGGCGGGGCTATAATGCATAATCTGGCTATTGTATTACGAAGAAAAGGGTACATGGTTAGCGGTTCTGATGATAAAATTAATGACCCTGCCCGTACTAATTTGAAACGTGAGGGAATACTTCCCGAATCCGAAGGTTTTTATCCCGAAAAAATTACTCCTGATTTAGATGCAGTTATTCTGGGTATGCACGCCCGGGAAGATAATCCAGAGCTTAAGCGTGCACAGGAGTTTGGCTTACCTGTGTATTCATTTCCTCAATATATCTACGAGGTTTCAAAAAATAAGAGACGGGTAGTAATTGCAGGCAGCCATGGAAAAACAACCATTACTTCTATGATTATGCACGTACTGAAGGACAATAATTTAGATTTCGACTACCTGGTAGGTGCTAAAGTTCAGGGTTTTGACACGAGTGTAAAGCTAACGGAAGATGCACCTGTAATCATTCTTGAGGGGGATGAATATCTTGCTTCTCCTGTTCACCGAGAGTCAAAATTCTTATTTTACAAACCTCATGCGGCTTTAATCAGCGGCATTGCATGGGATCATGTAAACGTTTTCCCCGATTACGATGAATATATAAGTCAGTTTGAAAAATTTGCTCACACCATTGAAGAGTGGGGTTTTTTGACATGGTTTGAAGAAGATGAAGAATTGAAAAAGATTTTCA
This sequence comes from uncultured Chitinophaga sp., assembly GCA_964631835.1. Taxonomy (GTDB): domain Bacteria; phylum Bacteroidota; class Bacteroidia; order Chitinophagales; family LD1; genus Bog-950. Next base: position 100,849 of record CAZWAD010000011.1, on the reverse strand, counting down.
ATCGTTATGCTGCCAAGGTACGTACACGACCTTATCATACCCACCGGCATTTCATTAAAGGAAATATAACTTATCTGCAAACCAGTTCCGGTGAAATTCCTCTGAAAGTTTTTGGCGAACACAATCTTCAGAATATTTCAGGTGCTAAAAATATTTGTAACGAACTTGGCGTAAATGACGAAAACTTCTATCGGGGAATATCCTCGTTTGAGGGTGCCGCCAACCGGTTACAGCTTGTGGGCAGAAACGAGCATACAATTATTTATAAAGATTTCGCGCATTCACCCTCAAAATTAAAAGCCACCGTTCGTGCCATGAAGGAGCAGTTCACTGCTGAATTAGTTGCTGTAATGGAGCTTCACACTTTCAGCAGCCTGAACAAAGACTTTTTAAAGCAGTACGAAAACACCATGAACGAAGCAGATATGCCGGTTATATTTTATGATAAAGACACTTTTGTCCACAAGAATATGCCGGTGCTGGATGATACATACGTCAAAGACGCTTTCAATAATACCCAATTAAATATTTTTACAACAAAGGATTCTTTGCAGGAGTTTTTATTAAGCCATAAATGGGAAAGGAAAAATCTCCTTCTTATGTCATCCGGAAATTTTGCAGGTATGAACGTTGAAGAACTGTGCAGAAAAATTTTAAGTACTAAAACAAAGTCATGAAAGAACAAATGAACTTATTCGGTGCTGTTGTAAACAAGCTTAATTTGAAACGCCCTCTTGCTTTTTTCGATTTGGAAACTACCGGTGTCGACTTTGTGAAAGACAGGATTGTAGAACTCAGCATTCTGCGCATCAACCCTGATGGAAGCAGGCAAAAACTCACCCACCGACTGAATCCTACTATACCAATTCCTCTCGAAGCATCAAAAGTTCACGGCATTTATGACGAAGACGTAATCACTTGCCCTGTTTTTGAAGATGTTGCAAAAGAAGTGTTCGATTTACTTGACCCCTGCGACCTGGCAGGCTTTAACTCTAACCGGTTTGATATCCCCTTGCTTCTTGAGGAATTTATCCGCTGCAGTTTGAATTTCAGCATTGATAACCGAGCATTGATAGATGTTCATAAAATTTACACACAATTCGAAAAACGTACACTCGAAGCCGCCTACCAGTTTTATTGCAACAAAACACTGGAAAACGCACACAGTGCAGAAGCAGACACCAATGCCACTTACGAAGTTTTGCTCGCGCAGCTCGAAAAATATACTCCGGAATTAAAAAGTGATATTCAGTTTTTACACGACTTCAGCAATGACGAAAGGTTTATTGACAGCGGCAGGCGATTTATTTACATCAGTGGCAAGCCTGCATTCAATTTCGGCAAATACAAGGGAAAATATGTAGAAGAAGTACTTCGCAACGACCCGGGTTACTACAACTGGATGATGCAGGGAGATTTTGCTCAGCATACTAAACAGAAACTCACTGAAATAAAGCAAAGCCTCAAACGCAATTAAAATTTCCTAATGCGTTTATAAAAGTACTTTCAAAGGTTACTTTTGTTCGGGTTAATTCGCCAAAGCACAGATTTTGACAGACAGTTTAATCATCATTCCTACTTACAACGAGTCGGGCAACATTGAAAAAATGGTCCGGGCTGTTTTTTCATTACCTAAGGAATATCATCTGCTTATCATTGACGATGGCTCACCGGATGGAACTGCACAGCAGGTAAAGCACCTTCAGAAAGATTATTCCGGTAAACTATTTCTGATTGAGCGCAATGGGAAATCGGGTTTAGGAACCGCCTACATAACAGGATTTAAATGGGCACTGGAAAGAGATTATAAATACATTTTCGAAATGGATTGCGATTTCAGCCACGCACCTGATGATTTAATTCGTTTGTACAAAGCGTGTTCTGAAGATAATTTTGATTTAGCAGTCGGCTCCCGTTATGTCGATGGCGGTGGCTTTGTTAACTGGCCCAAAGACCGTATCCGGTTGTCGAAATCAGCATCGCTTTATGTGAATCTTATTACTTGTGTGGCTGTGCGCGACCCTACGGCTGGTTTTATTTGCTACAAAAGGAGAGTTCTCGAAACCATAGACCTCGATAAGATCAGATTTGTGGGATATGCTTTTCAGATTGAAATGAAGTTTGCCGCCCGAAAACTCGGTTTTTCAATAAAAGAAGTACCTATTATTTTTACAGAGAGAGTTGAAGGCATCTCAAAAATGAGCCGTAACATCATCCGCGAGGGGATTGTTGGCGTACTCAAAATTCAATGGAATAGTTTCTTTACCAGCTATGCCAGGAAATAATTTTCCCGTTTAATAGTCTTGCACATACAGGTTAGCGAAGTTTGCAAGTTTGCGGCCCAATAGTTTTTCCGCATTTTCTTTTGCTTTATCTTTTTCGGCCTGCGACAAACCCTTTTCAAGGTCTTTTATCAGCTCAATATTTTTTTGCTGCTCGCCCAGTGCTAAATCTTTTTTGCTCTCGTTGAATATAAGATACCACATATAGCTTACAGCCGGGTCTTTCCTAACCATCTTCCCATCCTGGTACATCAAAGCCAGGTTTGCACGTGCAGAAGTAATTTTCATCCCGTGCGAGGGAATATTGTCGGTATTTTCCATCAAGGCAAGCCTGACAGCCCAAACGAACATACTGTCCGTATTTTTCGCTACTCCCAAACCTTCCACATAACAACCTATAACATTAAACATACATTCCGGGTTGCCTTGCCATGCACACTTCTGAGCCCAAAAAAATGATTTGTTTACATCTTTCGGCAAGCCTACCCCCATTTGATAAGCATAAGCAACTTTAAACTGCGCTTCGGCTGCCCCTTGCCTTGCGGCTTTCAGAAACCAGTAAGCAGCTGCAGAATCATTTTTGATTGTTCCAAAAGCGTTTTCATAGAATATCCCTAAGTTGTATTGTGCATCCAGGCTTCCAGCTTCTGCCGCTTTTTTCAAAAGCGGAAATGCAGACGTGTAATCCTTTTTTTCAATAAGCTCTTTTGCTTTCCCAACTAAACTATCAGGTGTTTGCGCACCGGCAGTAAACATTATCAGCATCCATAAGTAAGACAGAATATACTTTTTCATCAGGAATCAGGTTAAGAGATTATCAAAATTGGTGCCTTTATGTGAATTTGCATTGGCTGTTAGTAATTTTTTACACTTACATCTTTATCAGTTTTTTTACTGTAACGTTCCGGTTCATAACAAGTTTCACGAAATAAGCCCCAGCCGGACACTCTTCATTTCCGGTATTTTTTCCATCCCATAATAATTGCGAAGAGTTTCTTTCCGAAAATGTTCTTACAAGCCTTCCGTTTATATCAAAAATTTCTGCATGGGTAATACCGCTTGGTATTTTGCTGAAATCAATGGTAATCTTCCCTGTAAATGGATTCGGATAACAGTGAATCATTGCTTCATCCTGTCCATATTCTAAAACCGATGAAGGCGTAAAAATCCGGTTTGAAAAAATTCCGTTTCCATGGGTGGCTACAACAATGGTGTGGTCAAAAGTACGTGAAGTAATCATATTGATAACTACATTACCTATGGTAGTCGGTCCTTCCTGCGCCCAAACGGTATTGGCACCGTTCAACACACCGGTGGAAAAAAGACCAACACTTGTTCCTATATAATATCTTGTCGAATTGCCATCGTTGTAAATGTGCGCCCAGGTTACAGAAGGTCCGTTGCCGCTTCCATCGGGATTTTCTTCGAGATTGCCGCTCACGTCAGTCCAGCTTGCTCCGGCATCATTTGTATAGAAGATACTTTTTACCCCGTAGTTTGAAAAAGTGAGCAAAAGATTATTGTGATTCAGCCCGTCAACTTCCACGCAGCTGATATAGCCCACAGGAAATTCAGTACCGGTAATGTCAGTCTTCAATACAGCATTATTGGTCCGGCAGCTATCCATGCGGTACACCTTGCCTCCATCAGTTCCGGCATAAAGAATGTTCGTGTTGGCTTCGCTCATATCCAGCGAAGAATAACGCGGAGCGGCAAAACTTGAGCCGAGCGATGTTCCGTTCAGTTTTGTCCAGCCCTGAGAAACAGTGCTGTATTCATCGCCAGTCATAGCAATTGCTGAAAGAGAATCGTTACGCCAGATAAACCTGCCACCCGCCAGGTACATGATTTCATCATCAAAAGGATCCTGAATAAAAGGATTGATAAACAAATAATTTGAACCCCCTGTGGGGTCTATGCGGGTATAGAGGTTATTAACTCCGCCTGTGTCGTTTACCTGGTGCTTATATATTCTGCCCTGCTGAATACTCAGGTAGTAATATTCCCGGTCATGGTTAACAGAGCAGTATGACCCATCGCCATAAAAAATTTTCGGCCATGATCTGGTATAATCAATCGTGTTGGTAAAATAAGTCCCGTTATCCTGCAAACCACCGATAATTATCTCGTTGCTCACATTACCGCGTTCAATGGCGCAGGTATAAAACTGACCTGTGTTATAGCCGTTGTTAAGCTCATGCCATTCTACTACCGGTGCGGTTATGTCATCACTTTTCATCACCCCTCCATCGGTAGCTGAAATTGCCTTACCCGGATTTGAAGGCAGGAAGAGAAGCTTATGCTGGTCGGGGTGGTGGCCGGGGTAAACATAATTCGACAAGCGGCTGGTATCGCATTGGTACCCTCCTACCCAGTCGTAAGCGGCAGTAGAAAAACCGTTTGAAGAGCGGTAAATATCCGTGCCGCCCAGAAAAACAAGATTCGGGTCGCTGGGGTGAACGGCAATAAACATGTCGTAAGAATTTTGCGAATTGTATTTTTTGAAATCAATATTGAAATAACCGGTGCAGTTTTCGTCAGGGATATTGGCCGTGCGGTTAGTCCACATCCCTCCTGCCCCGCTTCCATTGCCCGAAACATACTGATACTTCCAAAGCGCATGACCGGCAATACCGGTACCGGGAGTTTCGGCTATAAAATAAACGATGGATTCATCACCCGGTGCAATGCCTATTTCTATTCTCCGGTAAAAAGCGGCAAAACCGCTGGGTGTTATGTTGGTCCAGGTAATTCCGTCTGTGCTCCTCCAGATGCCTTTACTTGGTGTTTCTGACGAAATGGCGGCATAGAGAACTCCTGTTGAAGTAACCGCAATATCCGTGTATTCAGATATTTGAGATATGGCAGTGTCTAAACCAAGCACCGGAACCCACGAAGTTCCGCCATCCGTACTTCGCCATATTCCGTTTACCACTGCGGCATAAACTTCATCCTCCGCAAGGTTAGACTCATCAGTCACCATTTCCCATACAAAATCAAAATCGCGTTTTTCATAAAGTGTAGCCGGAGACGATGAAGTAGTGGAAGCCAGCGGAGCCCAGCTAACTCCCCGGTCGGTTGATTTAAAAATTCCGTCACCGCTGAACTGCGATGAAAAACCCGCAGCATTAACAATGCCGTAATGCTCACCGGTGCCGTAATACCAGATATTTGTTTTACCGGGGCGCCTGTCCTGAACCACGCAGGTAACAGAATGCAGTTGCTGCGGCTGAGTGCATGGGATAAAGCTGGCGCCTGCATCAGTACTGCGCCACATGCCCCCGCTCACCTGCCCTGCCAGAATAATGTTTTCATCCGTTACATCCAAAGCCAGGGCCCGGGTTCTTCCTCCTAAGTTGTAAGGCCCGCGGTTTTGCCAACTTATACTGCGGTTGCTGTTTGCCTGCGGAAGGCGGGCGGCAAACGCCAGTTCGTTTTTACGGATATCGCGGGGCACCCGGTTGGTATACGGGTTGCGCAGCCGCGAAAAGTTATATGCATCGGCACCTTCCGGGTTATCGGGACTTCCGTTTCCGTAAAGAGGTATTTCGCTTTTGTGCCCAGGGCTTTTGTTATCCTTAAAACCGGTTCGAGAAACAGCCAGCAGCACCAGAAGAGCGGTACAAACGGAAAAGAAAGCGGCCTGTTTCATGAAATGAATATCGGGTAAAGTTACTAATCCGCCACAGGGTCGCAAACCAGGCGGCAGCCGGTTGCTGCATGAATGCGAAAAGCCCGTGCGCAGTGCACAGGGCTTTTCAGTTTTTGCGTTATAGTTCGCAGGGAACTTATACGATGATTATAACTCATAATTTTTATGTCTGTATTTAATATTCTATAAAACAGGCTCACCGGTTATCTTACCAGGATGGATACCGGTATTGAATGCGGTCCGGGGTTTTCGCGCCCGAGAGCAAATATCCTCACCCAGATTCTTGTGCCTTCTGCAAACGGACCAATCTCCTTTTGGGTTTTGGTCGTTGCTCCGGCAAAAATTGCAAACTTACATCCTTCTTCCCCTGTATAGGGCGTTTTCAGAACCTCACAGGTTAAACCCTTACTCCCTCACCACCTTCTTAACCCCCGAACCTTTTGCGGTTTTAATTTTTAAATAATAAACACCTGCGGCAGCAGGCAGGGTGATATAACCTGTCGGGCGGTTAAATATGTTTACCAGCCTGCCTTCGGCATTCCAAAGCTCGGCACCGGTAACCGGCTCGCCATTGGCAGTTTGAATAAAAATGATTCCCGAAGATGAAGGAACCGGGAATACCTTCCAGTTGTTGTAAACCGGTAAAGCATTTACTGACGAAGGGATGATGGTGGTGTCGGCATCATCGCGGGCAATAAGAACCGGTGACTTGTCGGCAGCGTTGTACATGGTTCTGAACGAATCAATAAAATCGCTGCTGTAGGCAAACATTTCGGTAAACCACCGGGGGGGCAGGGTTTGGTAATATATCGCAGAAGAAATATGAACAGCTCCTGCCCTGCCGCGCAGAGGAATATGATAGTGAACCACATCGGCACCGGTTCCCTCGGCAGTATCGCGGTTAAAGTCGGTATCGGAAGCAGGAACTCCTACAATCTTTACCGTATCGTACACCACATGCGAGGTGGTAAACCCCTCGGGCGGCAGCCGGTTGTCTTTCAGTTCTACAGCCCCGCGCTCAAGAACGGTAGTGATGTTGCTGTTTACATCGCCCATTACCATTTCGTAAATCTGCACCTGCGAAGAATCGCTGATGATGTTGTAATGGGGCTCCACTCCTGCTTCCTGCCCGTCCACTTCGCCATCGGGCCTCAGCATTCCGCTCTGAAAAAGAGTATCGCCCGCTGAACCGGTAACTGCGAGTTGCACAAACGCCCTTCGCGAAGGATAACCGCTGGGGAATTTATGCCCGGCTTTGTTTTTCAGAAATACGCTGATATACAATGTATCGCGCGAAATGGAATCTACTCCGGTAGTCATGTCCAAAGTAGAATGCTGAAGCAACTGAAGCGTGGCGGTAATGGTGCTGTCGAAGTGGGCATCGGAAGCGGTAACTCCCAGCGAAGTTTTATTCTGCTTTATCATTTGCAGCATAGTGGTATTTCCGCCCATGAACTTGTGAAGGTTAAAGGGGCTCCGCGGAGGAAGATTGAGGATATTGCTGGCAATAACCACCGGTTCCTGAATTTGCGGCATGTGGCACCGCTGGCAGGGCTGGTCGCTGTTGTAAATGCTGTTTACCCACTCGTGAAAAGTAGCCTGCTCCGCAAAATAACCACCGGTGTAGTTTCCGTTCAGGTCCACCGCCCTGGTCAGTAAAGTATGACACGAAGCGCAAACCTCGCTCCGGCTTACATGCGTGCTGTGGGTAGGAATAAGCCCCACATACAGCTGCATGGGACCAACCAGCGGATTTGGAAACGGACCGTACTCCACGCGTGAAGTATCGTATCGGATAGCGCCCGAAAACTCCAGCCCCAGGCTGTCGTTAGCTATTTCATGACATCCGCCACAGGCAACTCCGTTTAATCCGAGAGTATCATTCAGCAAATCGGCAAGGGTGTATGCAGCAGCGCCTTTGAACATAGCGCTGAAATGCCCCATAGGCGCATGACAAGAGGTGCATTTGGTTTGCAGTTCAATCGAATGCCCCGGGTTCACCAGTATTTCGTGGCTTACTTTGGCGCGCCAGAAAGGGTCAATAGCCGATAGAGCCATCATGGTGGCTTGCCAGTCGTCATACAGGTTTATGTCGTTGCCGTTTTCGTCAACGCTGGCGGTTCCCAAAGTATCATAACCATGGCAGCCCCGGCAAGCCACACTCCCTAAAAAATATTCTCCCGAATCAATGGGGGAGCGCGAGCCTTTTAATTGTTCAAGTTCTTTACCGGTATGAAAAGGAGAATCAGCCGGGTGATTGGAAGAGGTGAAAATTAAAACCGATGCAGCTAAAAACAGCAGCATCAAAAGCCCGGTGCGGAATGGAAACATGTAAACTTTTTACTCCATCCGAAAATATTGAATTTGAACAAATAGCCTACTGCCTTTAAATACACACAATCAACAAGTTCAGGTTTAATAGTGATATAGTTAATGAACGATAACGAAACAACATTTGCCATACTAAAAACAGGTAATCAAGCGTTACAAGAATAGCTTGGACTTAAAAACCATAAACTGAAATTATGCTTCTTCTCCAAATTGCAACCGACTCGGCTGCTGTGGCAAACACGATGGTTGAACAGACACAAACGCTCAACCTGCTGGATTTGATTTTTAAAGGCGGATGGATAATGATTCCGATAGGAATACTTTCTGTTATAGCGGTGTTCCTTACCGTGGAAAGATTTTTAACCATCAGCCAGGCAGCAAAGGTGGATACCGCATTCATGGCAAATGTAAAAGCCATGCTGATTGATGGCAAAACCGAATCAGCGCTTAGCGTTTGCCGCAGTACTAACACCCCCATTGCGCGCCTCCTCGAAAAAGGGATTAAACGCCTCGGCAAACCCATTAAAGAAATTGAAAGCGCAGTGGAAAACACCGGCAAACTCGAAATCTACAAGCTCGAAAAGCATCTTTCTTACCTTGGAATTATTGCCGGTATAGCTCCCATGCTCGGCTTTGTGGGAACCATCAGCGGAGTAATCAAAATATTTTACAACATCTCGCTGGCCGATAATATCAGCATCGGGCTTATTGCCGGTGGCTTATACGAAAAAATGATAACCTCTGCAGCCGGCTTGATTGTAGGAATACTCGCCCACATTGCTTTTCATTATCTGAACACCATGATTGACCGGGTAAGTTTTCAACTGGAAAATACCACCGTGGAGTTTATTGACCTGATTCAGGAACCGACCAAATAATTATCAGAACATGCGCTTACGAAGACAAAGCAGAATGCATTCGGAGGTGAGCACTTCCTCGCTCAGCGACATCATGTTTTTCCTCATGCTGTTCTTCCTGATTATTTCCACTCTCGTGAATCCTTCTGTAATCAAGCTGATTCTTCCGAAAAGCGATGCCGGGAAATCGGTTTCCAAACAAAACATCACCATTTCCGTTGACGCTGAAAAAAAATACTACATCAACAACGCCCCTGTCACCTACGAAGAACTGGAACCCAGGCTGGCATCGCAGACACAATCGTTGCAGGACGCTACGGTTGTGCTGCGGGCCGACAACACCCTACCGGTGCAAACGGTTGTTGACTTGATTTCTATCGGCAACCGGTTGAAAGTGAAAATGGTTTTAGCCACTTCAAATAAGTAGTCGTCATGTTTGCCTCAGGTTTTGAATTAGAAGACAGAAGGTTTAAAAACCGGAAAACAGCTATATCGGGTTTTGTAACCGTAGCGGTTCACGCCCTCATTATTCTGTTTCTTATCTGGCAAATTCTTACGCCTCCCAACCCACCCTACACCGAAAGCGGTGGAGGCATGATAGTAAACTTCGGAACAGATGAAACAGGGAGCGGTGATGTGCAGCCCATGACGCTCACTCCCATTCAGGCTGACTTTTCTCCCCCGCCTTCGGCAAAACAGGAGCCTGCCCCTTCTGCCAAAGAAGATGTGGCTACACAGGATATAGAAGAAGCCCCTGTGACCATGAAGAAAACTACCGAAGCAGAGAAACCAAAACCAACCGAATCCACTGCAATAAAACCGGTTGACAAACCAAAGACAACCGAAAACAAACCGAGTAATTCAACCAAAGAAAGCGCACCAACTCCTCAGCCAAAACCTATTGAGGATGCGATGTTTAAAAAGGGCGCTTACGGAAATCCTAACCAAAGCAAGGGCGATGGCACCGGTGGCAAGCAAGGCGACCAGGGGAGCCCCGGTGGCGACCCGAATTCAAAAAATTATTTAAACAGTGAAAGCGGATTGGGTATAGGTCCCGGAAGCGGAAACCTGCGTGGCGTTAGCCTGAAAGGAAGAAGAAGCACTTCTCTTCCCGCTCCTAAGTTCTGTAATGAGAAAGGCAATGTAATTATAGACATTACCGTTAACCGCGATGGAAGCGTTACCGATGCAAAATATCACCGCGAAGGTTCAACCATTACGGATAAGTGCACTATTGATAATGCCATTAAAGCAGCCAAACTCTCCCGGTTTAACGATGACCAGAACGCTGACGCGCAGCAATACGGCTCCATCAACTACGTGTTTACCGTTCAGTAAAATTTCTGCGAACCGTTTACTTTCGTCCTAAAAAGGATTTTGACTTACCGGCAGGCACTTAAGTATCTTCTCGAACAACTCCCGATGTTTCAGCGTGTGGGCGCAGCAGCTTACCGGAAAGATTTAACGAACATTATCCGGTTGTGTGACATTCTCTGTAATCCGCAACGCGATTTAAAGTGTATTCACATAGCCGGAACAAACGGCAAAGGCTCTGTTGCGCATATCCTGGCGTCAATTTTACAGGAGCAGGGTTATAAAACCGGTTTGTTTGTATCTCCTCATTACAAAGATTACCGCGAGCGTATTAAAATCAACGGCAAATACATCAGTAAAAAATTTGTTACAAAGTTTGTTGACGAAAACATCGAGAAGTTCAAAGAAGTTGATGCATCGTTTTTCGAGATAACTACGGTTATGGCATTTGAATACTTCAGAAAAAAGAAAGTTGACTTTGCGGTAATTGAAACGGGAATGGGAGGAAGATTGGATTCCACCAACATTATTACTCCTGTTCTGTCTATAATCACCAATATCAGTTTCGACCACCAGCAATTTCTTGGAAATACAATTCAAAAAATTGCCGGTGAAAAAGCCGGAATAATAAAACCCGGCATTCCGGTGGTAATTGGTGAAACACAAAAAGAAACAAAACAGGTTTTTGTTTCCAAAGCCAAAACCCTACGCTCCAAAATCATTTTCGCTGATGAAACCATTAAAAAGAAAAATTTTAAATCGGATTTAACGGGCAGTTTTCAATCGAAAAACCTCCGCACTGCACTGGCTTCAGTGAAAGTTTTACAGGAATACGGAGTGAAAATTACACGTAAGACAATAAGACAAGGAATTAAACACGTAATAAAGAATACTTCTTTTACCGGCAGATGGATGATCATTAAAAAGAAACCGCTGACAATTTTTGATTCTGCGCACAACCAGGGCGGGTTAAAAGAATTGAAAAAAGAAATACAAAATACGAATCACAAAACTCTTCACTTCGTTTACGGCACAGCCGGTGATAAAGATATTTCTGAAAATCTTTCGCAGTTGCCCGCAAATGCACTTTTTTATTTCTGCAAAGCCAATATTCCGAGAGGTTTGGATTCAAAACAATTAAAGCAGCAGGCAGAAAAGTTCGGGCTGAAAGGTGAAAATTACAGTTCTGTGAAAAAAGCTTTTAAAGCAGCGGAGAAAAATGCTTCTGAAAAAGACCTGATAATAGTTGCCGGAAGTATATTTGTTATCGGTGAATTGCTTTAATCTGCCTGTACAACAATACCAAACCATTTCCTGACCGTTCCAATCGGAAGCCGGTGCCACAGACGCTCGTGGAAGTAATACAAAATTATTTTCGTGAAAATTTCCAGGAAACCAATCAGCACTCCCTTTTCCATATCTTTCAGAACCACTCCACTCCAAAGCATGGTATCCAGCGAGCCGATAATCCTCCACGTAACTGCTTTTGCCGCTGAAATCTGCTTGGTCTGACTCCTCTCTTTCAGATAAAGCAGCCAAACCCTCTCATGAAAATAATATAGAACAATTTTTGTTACAAACTCTATCATTCCAATCAGGAATGCGTTTGAAAACATTTCTCCTGAAGCTGTTTCCTTCCTGGTTGTTTGCCGGGTAAACGACAGGTTAAAAAACTGTACGAAGTACGAAATCATCATGGTGTCAAGTGTACCGATAATACGCCATGAAATTCCCTTGATAATACTTCGCAGATGTGATTCTGTCATCAGGCAATAATAATTATAATCTACTCACATGATAGGAAAATAAAGTCAGGGATTGCCCTTCAACTTCTTCAAGTGCTCCTTCGCTCTTTCAAAACCGGGGTCTATGTTCAGGCAGTTTTGATACAGTTCCATAGCTTCTTTCTTTCTGCCCAACTCTTCTGCACACAAACCCTTGCTGAAATATGCACCGGCATAAGTGGGAGAAATTTTGGTGGCGAGTTCATAGAAATGATAGGCCTGTTCCAGAGAATCCAACTGATAATAACAAAATGCAGCGCCCATATATGCCTCTGTGTTCTTGTAATTTAATTCAATCACCTTTTTGAAATTTTCTATAGCCTGGCTGAACTTGTTTTCTGCTGAAGACAGTTTATTTGCATCACTCAATTCAAGCGCATCGTCTTTCAGGATATTTGCTTTTGCATATAATGCGTCTTCCGGTTTCTGACTTACTTTAATCGCGTTGTCCAGATATTTCTGTGCGTTCTTATCATTTCTGTTTTTCAGCAGGAGGCCGATCTGAACATAAGCGTTATAATACCGGGGATTCAATTCTGTTGCTGTTTGAAACGAAGAGATGGCGCGGGTTGTATCACCGGTCTCTTTGAAAATCGTTCCCTTGTAAAAATAGATGTCGGCATTTTGAGGGTCACGGACGATTGCGGCATTCAGGTAATCCAGAGCAAGCCTGTAATTCCCCTTTACGGTTGTATCAATATAAGCCAGCTCTGCTGCCTTTACGTAGTAAGCTGTATTGGAAGAATCAATGGCAATAGCCTTGTTCATCAGCACGATTCCTCTTTGCGGCTCTGCCGACTTTTTAAAAAGCTCAGCCGCATATAAATAAAATTCAGGGCGAAGCGAGTCAAGCGTTAAAGCCAGAAACATGTCAGTGGCTGCGCTTTTAAAGTCGTTATTCGCTTCATAAATCTGCGCCCGCTTGTAATAGAGAAACGGATTCAGCGAATCTTTTTTTATTTCTGCCGTAACTTTATCCAGTTGTGGTACAGTTGAAGTATCCGCTTGCATTACATCAGGCTTGGGAGAATTGCATTGCTTACAATTAAGTCCTGACAACACCATTGCTAAGCCAAAAAAGACGAGAAAGTATTTCTTCATAGATTTTGTATTCACTGCCGCTTCAAAATTCGCCAATCTTTCGGGAAGTAATTGTTTATTCTTCCATCCATCACTTTCATCCATCCTAAACTCATGCTCTGATATTTTGCCAAAACCCATCCACGTGTTTCACTTTTTATTCTCGGTGTTTCACAGCGGAGAAAAGAAATTGCTTCTTCGTAATCCAAATCAACAGCGGGTAAATCTTTTCTTAAATCCACACTCATCGCCAAGTCATGTGAAGGAAGAAAATCATTCCCCTTCACGTTTCCCATATAAATTCCCGCATGGCGGATGTAAAGTTTCTTTTCAAGAAAATTAAAATCGGGATAGACATCTTTCGGTATGGCATAAACTGCATCATCTTTTACAATTTCGTAATGATTATCTGGTTTGTCTAAAAATTCCTGAAGGTAGTTGCTCCTTGCATCGCCAATTTTTGATTTTTGTATTCTATCATTTGCACTATCCCCATCTTTCTGCAATACCGACAGATAAAAACCTTCTCCTTTGAGCTTATGCGGATAAAATTGAAACCCGTGCCTGGTTTTAACTTGTCCAAAATTTCTGAATTCTAATTCCATACTTCTGTATCCTGAATCCGCCATTAAGCTGTCATTCTCTTCGTCTTCAAAAGTGCAGGTGGAATAAATCAAAAACCCGCCCGGTTTCAGGCATTGTATGATTTGTTTCAGAATTTCTTTCTGCCTTACAGAACACATCTTTACATTTTCCTCACTCCATTCACTTATTGCATCTTTATCTTTTCTGAACAATCCCTCTCCGCTACAAGGCGCATCAACTAATATTACATCAAAGTAACTTTCAAACGAAGCAAAATCTTCCGTTTTATTTTGCGTAACAATACAATTAGCTGCTCCCCACTTCACAACATTATGACGCAAAATTTTGTTTCTGTTTGGAATTACTTCGTTGCTCACCAGCAGGCCTTTGCCATCCATCATCGAAAGCAGGTGAGTGGTTTTACCGCCCGGTGCGGCACACATATCGAGCACACGAACTGATTTGCCTCGCAAGTTAATCTGCCTCCAAACCTGTTCAATAAACATTGAACTGGCTTCCTGAACATAATATGTTCCTGCATGAAAAAGCGGGTCGAAAGTGAATGAAGGACGCTCTTTCAAATATCTTCCGTTATCGGACCACGGCACTTTCTCATCCCCGTCAAACTCTTTATTTTTTTTGAAAGGGTTAAGCCGAACCGAAACCGGTGGCGCTTGCTCCATGCTTTCCATAAACTCGCTGAACTCAACGTTCAGTTTAGTTCTCATCCGGTTCAGAAAAGCAGCCGGGTATTTGGTTTTCGCATTCATCAATTTGCCGCAACATAATAAAATCAATCCCAAATTATTTTCTAACTTGTTTAACTTAGCTCAAAATCAATAGCCATAAAATGCCTGTGATTCAAAACCACAAACAGAATATGATAGTATCACAGGCATTCCATCTGACCTTAAAAATTAAAATATAACCACATGAAACTTACACGCAAAGACTATCTTAAAAGCAACTTACTTCTTGCTGCAGGCGCATCTATTCCTGCTTCCTTGTTTCAACCTCCAAAAGAAAAAACACCTGCGGTACGAAAATCTGTTCAGGCTTCACCTTCCGGTGAAATAAAAACGGGTGGAATAAAAATGATTGAAATTGATGGCGGCTATAAAGTGTGGACGAAGAAAGTGGGCAGCGGCAACATAAAAATGCTTACCCTGCATGGCGGTCCCGGTTGCACACACGAATATTTCGAATGCTTTGAAGACTTTCTTCCGCAGGAAGGCATTGAGTTCTATTACTATGACCAACTTGGTTCTCATTACAGTGACCAGCCCGATGACAAAAGCCTCTGGCGCATAGGACGGTTTACTGAAGAAGTGGAGCATGTGCGCAAAGGACTTGGGCTCGATCAATTCTATCTGTACGGACAAAGCTGGGGTGGAATGCTGGGCATTGAGTACGCGCTTAAATACGGGAATCATCTGAAGGGGCTCATTATTTCAAATATGACAGCCAGCATTCCTTCTTACGTAAAATACATCAACGAACTGCGTGCCAAGTTTCCTCCCGAAACTTTAAAAATGATGGAAGAATACGAAAAGAAAGAGCAGTGGGACGCCAAGGAATACCAGGACATTCTCATTAAAGAGCTTTACTATAAGTATATCTGCCGTGTAGTGCCCTGGCCCGAGCCGGTATCGCGTATGTTCCGTCATTTAGCCACTCAGGTTTATAATACCATGCAGGGGAATAACGAATTTGTGGTCACAGGTACTTTCAAAGACTGGGACCGCTGGAACTACCTGTCGAACATCAACATAAAAACTTTGCTCATTGTGGGTCTTTACGACAGTATGAGTGTGGAAGACATTCAGCGAATGAATAAACTCATCCCGAACAGCCGCATCAACATCTGCGAAAACGGCAGCCACCTCTCCATGTGGGACGATCAGGAAAATTATTTCAAATACTTGCTCGGTTTTATTAAAGACGTAGAGGCAGGAAGGTTTTAAATACTTTAGAATGATAGGATTTCTTCTCTCAAAGAATTATGAGTAGTCTATAGTTTCATGCCCTCATTCCATAGAGGATTTCAATTCCAATTTAAGCATGTCAGTAGTCTTGTCAGATACCTTATACCTCTCGTCAATTCTGTAACCTGCAACCCAAACTATTTTTTTGTTCGATTCAATAACCCATATATTTTCCTTTTGGTGAAGCGGAACTTTTTCATCGTTAAAGAACTTCTTGAGTTTTTTCTTTTTCATTTTCATGCCAAAAGGATAGAAATAATCACCTTGTTTCCAATGCCGTGCAATTAAAGGAAACTCCAGTTTTGATTTGTCAATAAACGCAACGGTCTTATCGGGCTTAATACTATTGGCACTGGAAATATTCAACACTTTTCCGCTATCCAGCTTTATCCGTTTATCTTTTTCACTGATAACCTGGTAGGAAAATCCTTTATCACTCAGTTTAGTGAGAATAAAAAATCTTCTGTCTTTAATAATTCTCGCCTTTGGTGAGAGGAACTGTTTTCCAGGTTCAGCATCAACGTTTGCAAGAATATCTTCAATTTGTTCACGAGAAAATTCATACTGATGCAAATATTCAAACAGGACACTTGATGGGCTCTTGATTTTTTTAAGGCTTAAAACAGGAATGTAAATATCATTACCGCGTTGTAAAAAAAGCTGCCTCACTGGTTTACGGATTTGTCTTTCATAAAAATGTTCAAGTTCTGTAAACAACTCAATTTTTCCCGCAAACGTATTTTCGAGCGATGGATTAATCTCTTTCAGCATTGGAATAACGTGATGTCGGATTTTGTTGCGTACATATTTATCATCAGCGTTTGAACTATCTTCTCTGAATTTGAGTTCCCTCTTATTTGCGTAATCTTCAATTTCATTTCTTGTTGCAAACAAAAGCGGGCGGATAAACCTTACCTGCCGTACCGGTATCCCGCGAAGTCCTCGTATTCCGGTGCCTTTGGTGATGTTGTAAATTATGGTTTCGATATTATCGTTCAGTTGATGGGCTGTAGCTACAAGAACAAAGCCTTTTTCATTCAGTAACCGTTCAAACCATTCGTACCGCAACTCTCTTGCCGCCAACTGAACGGAAATCTTTTCCTGTTTTGATTTTGTCTTTGTATCAAATTTTTTTGAGAAAAATTCCACTCCGTATTTCTTCGCCAATTCTTTCACAAACCTTTCATCCCCATTTGATTCCTTCCCTCGCAATTGAAAATTGCAGTGGGCTATAGCAAAGGGAAATTTTGATTCGTGAAATAAATGGCACATTACTACCGAATCAACACCACCGCTAACGGCAAGCAATACTTTTTTTTTGCAATTGGCAAGCCGATTGTTTTCATTGAATTCAATAAATTTTTGCAGCAGGTTTTTTCTTTTATTCATCCTTCAGCAAATTTATCGCCTCTTGTAATTCGCGGAGGGTTTTGAAATCGTTTACCTGCTTTGCCACCTCCGTTCCATTTTTGTAAATTTCAATGGCTCGCTCACTTTCATTTTGCCTTTGCAGCAAATTCCCCAATTGGTAATATGTTGGCAAATAATCCGGAAATCTTGTGAATAAATCTTCGTAATATTTCAAGGCTTCTTCAAACCTGCTTCCGCTGACATACTCCTGGGCAATAGCAAATTTCAGAAAGGCATCGTCTGGTTTTTGCTCTTCCCATTCCAACAATTTTTTCAGTCGTTCTTCATTCATATTTCACTCTTAATTTACCGAACAACAGCAGGAAAATTTGTTTTGAGAATTAGCAAAGTTGGATATTTTCGCACGTCAATTTTAAAAATAAAGAAATGAAAATTCTTGTTCCCATTGCGAAAGTTCCTGATACCACTGCAAAAATTGCTTTCATCGAAAACAATACCAAATTCAATCCTGAAGGTGTCACTTTCATTATGAATCCTACCGATGAATGGTATGCCCTTGTTCGTGCCATTGAACTGAAAGAAAAACAAGGAGGTGAAGTAGTTGTAATTCATGTAGGTCTGGCAGATTCAGAACAAATTATCCGTAAAGCCCTTGCTATTGGAGCTGACAAAGCTGTCCGCGTTGATGCTGAGCCTACAGATGC
This sequence comes from uncultured Chitinophaga sp., assembly GCA_964631835.1. Classification (GTDB taxonomy): domain Bacteria; phylum Bacteroidota; class Bacteroidia; order Chitinophagales; family LD1; genus Bog-950. Next base: position 82,904 of record CAZWAD010000011.1, on the reverse strand, counting down.
TTACTTTGTTGCTTCTCAAATTGCCAATCATGCAAAGAACGAGAAATATGATTTGATTATTTCTGGTAAAGAAACAATTGACTACAACTCCTATGAAGTTGGGGGAATGGTGGCTGAATTGCTCGATTTACCTTGTGTCGCGCTGGTTCAGAAATTAGAAATTGAAAACGGAGTAGCAACGATTAAGCGTGAAATTGAAGGTGGAACTGAAACCGTTGAAGTAAAACTGCCTATGGTGGTTTGTGCACAAAAAGAATTAGCCGAGGCTCGTATCCCTAATATGAAAGGTATTATGAGTGCCCGGACAAAACCACTGACTGTTGTTCCCGCGGATGGTGCTGAAAAACTTACTGCTGTTGTCAGCTATTCTCTTCCGCAAAAAGCAAAGGAATGCAAGTATGTTTCTCCCGATAATGTAGGCGAATTAGTAAAACTTCTTCACGAAGAAGCAAAAGTTATTTAATTAAATTTCAAATAATCAATAACAATAAATCAAATGGCAGTTTTAAGTTTTGTAGAAATTTCAGAAGGGAAGATAAAGAAAGCATCAGTTGAAGCTGCATATTACGGTTCAAAGGTAGCCGATTTGCTCGGCTCCGATTCTGTAGCATTGGTCTTGGGAGAAGCGTCAAGCGATGAACTGGCTGCGCTTGGAACCGTAGGCATAAAGAAAGTTCTTCATTGCAATGATGGGCGTTTCAACAATTTCGATTCCAGGGCTTTTGCTAAAGTGGTAAGCGAAGCAGCAAACTCCTCAAATGCAGACATGGTTATTCTTTCTTTTAATCAGAACGGAAAACTGTTAGCTCCCCGTATAAGTGTTCGGCTAAAGGCCGCTTATGTTCCCGGAGCTGTTGAGCTTCCGGTGTTTAACGGGGCAACTGCAACGGTTAAGAAAAATGTTTTTTCCGGTAAAGCATCTGCTCAATATCAACTCAACACAGCGAAAAAAGTTATTGCTGTAAACCCTAACTCGCTCTCACCGGTTAAAGGAAGCGGTGCGGCAACTATTGAAGCATTCTCTCCTTCGGTTTCCGATTCTGATTTTACAACTACTGTTAAAGGAACTGATAAAATAACCGGAACCATTCCTTTGAGCGAAGCTGAACTTGTTGTGTCTGCCGGCCGCGGTTTGAAAGGGCCGGAGAACTGGGGAATGATTGAAGAGCTTGCAAAAGAACTTGGCGCTGCAACAGCATGCTCCCGCGCAGTTGCTGATGTTGACTGGCGTCCTCACCACGAACATGTAGGCCAAACCGGTTTAACTATTCGTCCGAATCTGTATATCGCAGCGGGAATTTCCGGGGCCATTCAGCATCTTGCAGGTGTCAACGGCTCGAAGGTGATTGTGGTGATAAATACAGACCCCGAAGCTCCTTTCTTTAAAGCCGCTGACTATGGAATTGTAGGTGATGCATTTCAGGTTGTTCCCAAACTGATTGAGGAGTACAAGAAATTTAAAGCCGCACATTAATTACGTGAGGGGTCTTTGTAGGATAAGTCTTTTGTTTTTATTTCTGAAAAATTCCTACTTTTCGCTTATCTTGAAGCAGATTATTTTCCGGTGAAGAAAATTGAACTCGATATTATCGCCTTATCCCACAGTGTAACCCAGTCACACTCGTTTGCTGTTGTGCTTGGTGAGGTTGATGGCACAAGAAGGCTCCCGATTGTAATTGGCGGTTTTGAAGCACAGGCTATTGCTGTTGCGCTCGATAACATGAAACCTTCGCGCCCGCTTACTCACGACCTGATGAAAGCCATGTGCGATACTTTCGATATTCAATTAGAATACATTTATATTTCGAAATTAGTTGACGGGGTTTTCTTTTCTAACCTTGTTTGCCGCAAGGGAAATGAAACTTTTGAGATAGATTCACGCACCAGCGATGCTCTGGCTTTGGCTGTACGCTTTGATTGCCCTATTTATGTAGAGGAAAGTATTTTGAACGAAGCCGGTGTGGAAGCAGACCCCAACGAAGAAGCCGCAGCTTTAGCCGATGAAGGGAAACAATCCACCTCTGTAGCGCCCCAGTCGCCTGCCAACTATTCGCAAATGTCTTCAGCGGACTTACAAACACATCTTAAAACAGCTTTAGAAAACGAAGATTACGAACTCGCTGCCCGCATTCGCGATGAGTTAAAGAAGAGGAAGTAATCCCGGCTTCCCCGACATAAGGTAATCTGGCTTATATTATCTCTTTAAATGCCTCCTGTAAAGCCTCATTTATTTTTTTCGCATTTCTCTCTGTAAGATGTTTTTCTGACAAGAACATTTCTTCATAATGCTTATCAAGATTATTTAATGCATCCATGCCCTTTTGTGTAATGGTCATTTCACGCGCGCGGGCGCTTTTCCGTGCATGAACATTATCCACCATTCCCTCCTGCTTCATTTTTTCCAACATTCTAGGCAGGTCTATGGTTTTATAAATCATTTCCCCCTTCAAGTGCGCCATTGTAATACTGCCGGGGTAATTTCGTTTTAGTATCTGCAAAATATTCAGCCGTGGCAGGGTAAGATTATGTTTTTCAAGAAAAGCAGCCTGATGCTTTCGGATATATTCGGCAACAAACAACATATTGATTACTGCCTCATGTCTTTCGCTTATGGTTTTATTTTTTTCCGGAGTAAGCGGGGTTAGCAATTTATCGGATATCCTCCTGCCTTTTTCGGTCTCATGCCCGGTTTTTTGAACGGGTAAAAAATTTTCGGGGCTGGTTTTGTTTGAATTAAGCTCTCTCAAAATTGACGGACCAAGACGCTTTAGGTTCTCTTTCATCACATAATCGTTCGCACCCAATCGCATCATAAGAGCAGCCACATCTTCTGAAACTTCACCGGACACCAATATAAAAGGAGTATTAACCCCCATTTCTCTGATTATCCGCAATGCAGCCATGCCATCAAAACCGGGCAGTTTAAAATCGCACAAAATCACATCCCAATTTGATTGTAAGGCATGTTTCAATTCCTCTAAACTATCTATCTGAAGATACTCTATGTCCGACCAATGCTGCTTCAGATGTCTCACAATTAATAAAACATCTATCAGGTCATCTTCTATAAATAAGACCTTAAGCTGCCTGTTTATACTCGTCATGTTCCACTTTTGGCAGCGAAAAATAAAATGTAGCGCCCTCGCCTGTTTGGCTAACCGCCCACACATTCCCGCCATGTTTTTCAATTACCAGCTTAACCAATACCAGACCTACTCCGGTTCCTTCAAACTCTGTCATTCCGTGAAGGCGCTGAAATGCCCCGAAAAGTTTATCGTAATATTTCATATCGAACCCTGCCCCGTTATCCTTAATAGAAAAAGTAATAGTATCTTCCACCTCCTCGCTCCCTATTTCAACCATCGGATTCTCCGTTTTAGAAGAATATTTAATGGCGTTTGAAATCAGGTTAATCAATACCTGCTCCATCAGCGAAACATCAGCATATACTTTATGCAATTTTGAAACTTTCAACTGCGTGTTGTTAGGTTGGGAAAAACTGATATCATCCCACACTTTGTTTACCAACTTGTTCATATCAATGAAAGAAGGCCTAAGCTTTGCCTGACCATGTCTGGCAAGGGCAAGTAAGTCCTCTATAATAGCGTTCATTCGCTTACTGGTACTGCTTATGTAACCGAATAATTCTTTCAAATCATCATTAAATGCCGGTTGGTACTGTTTTTCGATAATATCTAAAAAACCACCCATAGCGCGCACCGGTGCCCTTAAATCATGCGATACGGAAGCTGAGAATGCTTCTAGCGATTTATTGGCTTCCGATAATTCTGCTGTTCGTTCTGCTACACGCTCCTCCAGATTTTCATTGAGCTGCCTGATTTCTTCTATTGCTTTTTTACGCTCTGTAATATCGTTTACCGACAGGCAAATGCCCGTAATCTTTTTATGCCCATCTACAACCGGATTGCCGACCAGGCTGTACCAAATTACTGTGCCATCCGTCTGCGGATAACTAACCTCATAATTAACAGCTTTGCCGCTGGCAACTTCTACCAGTATATCCGAAAACTCTTTCCTTCTTTCAGGCAAAAACAAATGAATTAAATTCTGCTTTCGCCTTGGCTCAAAGCCAAACGAATGTTTGGCAAACTGGGTAATCTTCCGGTTATATGATACAATGTTAAATGAACTATCAAGCAGCAGAAAACCGGTGTCGGTAGCATCGAAAATAGCCCTCAGGTTTGTTTCAGACTGACGGAGTGCTTCTTCCACCTCCAGTTTTTCCCTTAACTCTTTTACTTCTTTCAGCGCCCGTTTAACTTTCATGCTTAGTGTAAATAGTTTATCTTTCAGGGCGTAGTCAGTAACTCCGGTTCTGATGAGTTCAATCGAGTTCTCTTCTCCGATAGTTCCCGAAACAAAAATAAAAGGGGTACCGGGCGATAGTTTTTCCTTGATTTCAAAAGCCGTTGGTCCGTCAAATTGCGGAAGTGCGTAGTCGGACAGTATAATATCCGGTTCAAATGTTTTCAATGCTTCTTCATACTCCGTTTCCGTTTGAACCACTTCGGTAATAAAATTCATATCCCCTCTTTTCAGTTCACGCTGAATCAGTTCTATATCATTCGGGTCATGCTCTACCATCAGTATTTTTGCTTTCCTTTTCATAACTCGCGTTTTAATAGGGGGGCTGATTAACTATCATCCAATACAATCCCAAATCCGAAATAACTTTATGGAATTCATCAAACTCTACCGGTTTTACCACATAACTGTTCACTCCCAAAGCATAACAAGCCTGTATATCCGGGTCTTCTTTTGAAGAAGTAAGCACTACCACCGGTATTTTGCGGGTGCGCGTATCTGCTTTCAGTTTTTTCAGTACTTCAATACCCCCAACTTTAGGCATCTTTAAATCAAGCAAAATAACCCGGGGACCATTTTCAATTTGTCTTGCAGTATAATTACCTTGTGCAAAAACAAAGTCAATCGCCTCCGCACCATCCTTTACATGCAGCAGTTTGTTGGCTAAATTGTTTTTACGAAGAGCGCGAATCGTCATTTCAGCATCGCTCTCGTTGTCTTCAACTAATAAAATTTCAACTTCATGTTTCATATTGTTACGATTTATTTAAGGTGAAGTAAAATGTAGCTCCCTCATTTACTATGCCCTCGGCCCATACTCTTCCACCGTGCCGGGCAATTATGCGCTGAACAATAGCCAGCCCTACACCGGTTCCTTCAAATTCTGTTTCGGAGTGCAGGCGTTGAAACACCCCAAACAGCTTATCGGCATAACGCATATCGAAACCCGCCCCGTTATCCTTTACGTAATAGGTAACTTCATGTTCATTTTCCTCAGAACCTATTTCAATAATTGACTTGCCTTTTTTTCTCGAATACTTCACTGCATTAGAAAGCAGATTGGTCCAAACTTGTTTAATAGTTACCGAATCGGCTTTTACGGGAAACAAATCTTTAATAAGGTATTGAACCTGATGGTGGTCATGTTCAACATTAAGCTCCCGGCAAAGCGAATCCACCATCTCGCGCATGGCGATATTGCTTTTTTGAAGTTCCTTACGGCTGAGGCGTGAAAAGGTAAGCAAGTCATCAATCAGTTGCCCCATTTTTTTTGCGTTAGCCATAATATTATTTATTACCCGGTTGCCTTCTTCAGTTAATTGAGTTCCAAAATCTTCTTTCAAAATTTGAGCATATCCATGAACAGCTCTTAACGGAGCGCGTAAATCGTGCGATACTGAATATGAAAATGCCTCAAGCTCCTTATTTAACGACTGTAGCTGCTCTTCTGATTTCCTGCGCTCGGTAATATCGCGGGCTATGGCATAGAGCTTACCGGTAGAAGGATTAGGCGTTGAATTCCACTCAAGCCACAAGTACTCTCCGCTTTTTTTCCGGTACCGGTTAGTAAAATTAACGGCAGGCGCCCCGGTTTTCAGTTTTTCCACTTCCTGAAGCGTGGCCGATACATCTTCCGGATGAATAAAATTGAGAAAAGGCTGACCGGTAAGTTCCGGTTCTGAATAACCGAGTATTTGCTCAAACGGAGGGTTGGTCACCTCGAAATAGCCTTCCATGTTAGCTATACAGGCAAAATCGTTGTTATGAATAAAGAAATGCCGGAACTGCTGCAGTTTGTCGTTAGCCGCGCTTAATTCATCTTCATACTTTTTCAGTTCCAGCAAATAATTTGTAACGGTATAGAACAAAACAATAATACAGCCCGCCATAACAATAAATATTACCGCAAGCACAAGGTTGAAAGAGGCTGTGCTCTCCGCGCTTGCCTGCTGCTGCTTTTTCAGTTGAACATTGGCTTCCTGTTGAATTTCGCTTGTAACCTGGCGTATTTGGTCGGAGTACTCTTTGCCGGTACCCGAACGAACAAAAGCTATGGCGGCTTCCAATCCATCCGATGCTCTTATATCAACGGTTTGACGGGAAAAAGCAAGGCGAAGGTTTATATAAGTATGGAGTGAATCTATGCGTTCCTCCTGCACCGGGTTATAACCGGTAAGCTTTTTTAAGCGCTCGATATGTGCCGCTATTGTTTTTTCGGCTGTTTGCAGGGGTATGAGATAAGAGCTGTCGCGGGTTACTACAAACCCTCTCGAACCGGACTCTATATCTTTAGCCAGCGAAAGCACATGACCCGATTCGCTGATAACTTCTTCGGTTTGCTGCACCCATTTTGCTGATTCAATTTGCCTTTGATTGCTATTATACACTCCATATCCAGCGTATCCGATACCCGCCAGAATAACTATGGAAAACAGTAAGAGCTTTTGCCGGATGGTGAGTTTCATCTCAGCCGTATTTTAAATGAATAAAAGACGAAGGAATCAGCATCTAACAGTCTGTCGTATTTTAATAAGTGTGTTGTGTGCATAAATTTACAACGCTGCATCTGCTCCGAAATTTCCTTTGTTTCCGGTTTTATTGCCATCACCGTTGTTTTTTTTATTGCCGGTATTTGTTGAATACAAGAGCGGGCTTGCGCCCGCTCTTTTTCTAACAATCACCCAAATTTTGTATTTATCATTTCTATAAAACGTTTTTTACCGGTTCTCTGCATTCACCGGTGACTGCACAAATTTACTCCTCGCTACCCACACCTGCAAGCATTTTGAAATTTTATCATGTTGCAACAAAGCAGACCATGTAATTTTCTTTCCCCATCCGGTAGCTGTTTTTACTGCTCTTTAACAGAGCTTTGTTACTGGTCGCTTCCTGCTTCGATATAATAACCATAATTAACCCAAATAGCTGTTCGCTTACAAGACCATTTACTGTTCATTTACTGCTCACTGTGTTAAATTTTTCTCAGCCGGTGTATTTGTTTTCCAATCCGGTAGCTTTTTTTTATCCCTTCCTTTTTAAACTCGTTTATATGGCTTATTATTGATGGGTAAAGTTTTTTAAAGTTTACAAATGTGTCGGAGCGCAGGTATCTTCAGGCCTGCGCTTTTTTTATTTATCTGCCCATTTTACCAAACCTGCAATAAGCAAAATAAGAGCCAGCGCCAGCAGCAAAATATATTTATCAATCCTGCGCACAGCTTCTCGGCTATCCTCCGCTTCTGCGATGCTCAGCAGCGTGAACCAGCAGGTAATGATACCCGTTATCGGTGGTTGGCGGAAAGGGCTCTCCTTTTACACATGTAACCTCGCCAACCTTTACATTCAAAATAGTGTACTCGGCATAAATGCCGCTTTGCGGAACTGTTTCTCCCGGCTTGTATTTCATTGCTCTGCTTTTTTCATTGCCTACTCTTTTCAATACCAGCTTTTCGGCTTCCGCTGTTTTATTCTTTTAAAAAATATATACATAACCCGCAGAACCGCCTCCACCTGCTCCTCCTTTCATACCCAAATCCAAGAAATGCTGTTCAACATCTCTTCCGGTTTCTTCCGAGTCTGTTTTCCAGTGCGTCCAGTACTTTACATTCTCCCCGTCACTTTCATGCTGTCCTTTTCTGCTTTCAGTATCATCGGTTACCCCAACCGTCCAAATTGAATAGCTTGTAGTTCCAATTCTGGCTTTAACTGCTTCTATCAATTCCTTTTTATTCATAATCTTCTGAGCATTTCCCGCCTACTCTCTTCAATACCAGCTTTTCGGCTTCCGCTGTTTTTTATAAAAAAAACCCCCACCGGTTTCTGCGGCAGGGGTGTGTGTTCGGCTACGGTATTCCCGGTACATTAATAAATACCGGATCGCTCCAGTTGCCTACTTCTTCATCGCCAATCATATAAATCATAACATACACCCAGGTAACCGATGAGCCGAAAGGCGGCAGCGGAAAAGTATCGAGGTAGTCGGGCTGGGTATCGATAGCCAGAAACTGGAAAGCTTCGGGACCGGGCGCACCGGGACCGGAAAAGGCACCTCGCAGCACTTTAATTTTTACCCCATCGGTAATTCCTTTTTTCCACTTTAGGTTCGGGTGCCCCTGAAGCAGCTCGATAGTAAATACCGGTTTAAGGGTGTTGATGTCAATAATGGTTTCATCTCCTTCAATGCCAAGTTGCTCGCCATCGGCAGTGGTGTAGCTTTGGTGGCTTTTGATTCGTGCTACTATGCTGCGTATGGTAGCTTCAACTCCCGGAGGCACGCTTGCAGGCACGGCAGCAAAAGTTATATCAGCAGGCTGCACGCTGGGGCTGCCCCCGGCTTTTACGCCTTTGCGTATTTCGGTTTTAAATTTGGTAAGGTTTTGTTTAGCCTGGTCAACAATAGCCAATTGGGCAAACCAGTAAGCAAAGTAAGCCGCTGCTTCGCTAATGTAGGTTACCTCGGCAGCGGTAATGCCGTATTTGGCGGCATAAGCGCCTATTTTAGAGGCGAAGGTGGTTAGCCAGTTTGAAAAGAGGGCGTCATTGGGTGGTAAATAGTGTTGTTTTGCCATTTTTATTAAGTTTTAGTTATTAATCATTGTTTTTGAACTTTTAAAAATCATTTTTCAGCCTTTGAGAATCATTTTTCAGCACCTAAGAATTATTCTTAAAGCCTTAAGATTCATTTTTCAGGCTTAGAGAATTATTCTTGAAGCCTTAAGAATCATTTTTCAGCCCCGGAGAATTATTCTTAAAGCCCTTAGAATTATTTTTCAACTCCTGAGAATCATTCTTAAAACCTTAAGAATCATTTTCCAGCCCTTGAGAATTATTCTTAAGGCCCGGAGAATTGTTTAAAGCCGGATACCTAGTCATGTTTCTATCCTTTGGCTTCATCTTAATTTACAAGAACATTACAAATTCCAAAACGCGCGCAAGTTTAACCGCCCGGGGCTTAGGGAAAAAAGACAAATTTTCACCGCTTTTAACTATTTCATGTTATTTTTATACTGCTAAATTTACTTTTGTATTAACGCCATTACCTATGAAAAACCCATGAAAACGAAGCGCCAAACCCCGCATGGTTTTTTCACTAAAATAAATAACCAACCGCCCGCCCGGCACCTCAATAAGTTAACGAAGGTCCTCAGCCGGTTGAGCAAAGCGCAGCTTACCCGGCTTAAAAAATATTTACACTCGCCCTACTTTGCCGTTTACCCGCCCGCGGTTAAGCTGTTCGACTACCTCGCGCCACTGCACCCTGCTTTTTTACCCCATCAGGTAAACATTCAATCCATAAGCGCCAAGGGCACTGGGCTTGCTACCCTGCAACGGCAAGTCGCTGCCGGCACCCGCCTGCTGCGCGCCATCGAAAATTTTTTGGCACAGGAACAGTTCAACGAAAAAGATGATGAAATAACCCGACTGCAGTTCACCGGCTACCGGCAGCTGGGGCTTACTGACGAAGCCGGAAAAAGTTTCAGCAAGCAAATGGCAAAACTCAGCGCCCACCCCGATGAAAATTTCGAAACGCTGTACGAAAAACATTTGCTCACCGAACTTTCGCTCAACGGGTTCAGCGCCAAACTGAACCGGTCGCTGCAAAACGATATTATGCGGGTGGTAAAAACCCTCGATGAATTTCATGCGCTCAAAAAACTGCGCTACCTCTGCGAAGCCCTCAACCGCCAGCAGGTACTGGGCGCGCCCGGTACCGGTGAACCGGTAGCCGCCCTGTTTCAAATGCTGGAACCGTATAACCACTCCGCCCATCCCTACGCCTATTTGTTTATCAACGTGTACCACATGCTCGAAGCCGATACGTTCGAAAACAGCCAGCTCCATTACCGCCTCATTAAGCAATTTGCCGAACGCCACGGACCCACACCCGCAGTGCGCGAAGCCATGACCTACGCCATTAACAGCGCCCTCTTCTGGAACAACAAAGGCTTTGACGAAGCCGGCAGCGAATACCTGTGGTGGCAGGAGTGGAAAAGGAAAAACAACCTGCTGCTCGAAAACGGAAGGCTCATGCCCATTACTTTCCGAAATATTGTAACAGCCGCTTTCAGCCAGAAAAAACCGCAACTCATTCAGCATATCATTACCGCCTACGCGCCTCACCTGCCGCCCGGGCATACCGATACCAACCTGGCTTTTGCCAATGCCCTGTACCACTACAGCGCCAGGCAGTATAAAACAGCCCTGCGATGTTTTATGCAGGCGCAAGCCAAAGACGAAGCTATCTTCAACAGCATTATCAGGCGCTGGCAATGGATGTGCGCCTACGAATGCGACCCTGCCGATTCCGACACCCTATTCAACCAGCTTGCTTCGCTCGAAAAATTTTTGCACCGCAACCAAACCCGGCTTCAGCCCGTAGCTCACTTGTTTGAACTGTTTCTGGATTATGCCGCCCGGTTGCTCAAAACTGCCGGTACCGAAATGCCCATTAGCTGCTTAACCGATTTGCAAAGCTGCCAGCACTTTCCCGGCAAACCCTGGCTGACGGAGCAACTGGAATCAAAAATTAAAAAAACCCGCGCACCGGGCGCGCGGGTTAAGCTCGGTTAGCCGCTTAATTACTCAGGTAAATAATTTCGGAATAAGAAGTAAGCGTAGTAATTACCTGCACAATGTAATAACCGCTGTGCTGTCCGCTCATGTCAACCATACAGGTATAACCACTCGAGCACTTTTGGTCTATCACCAGTTCCTGATTTGACTGCTTATAAACCTTTACCCGTATAATGTTACCGGTGCTTTCGTCAGACGAAGCCAGCAGCCAGTAGCCTTCAATGGTTACATCTACAATACGCTTTACAAAAAATTCCTTTGCTGTTGTATTTGCTGAGGGCAACAGCAACCCAATGCCTAACAGGCATACGATTAGAATCCGTTTCATGTTGTTTTGTTTTTTGCCACCCGCCATACCTTTTGGCAAAGCGGGCAGCGGTTATGAAATCGGTTTCCTCGTGCCGGTCAGGCGCCTGAACTTTTTATCCGGATAATACGGTATGAAGAATCCCGGTGCAAGGTTAAACAGCCCTGCCCCGGTGTGCAAAGACAAATTTCTGCCATTCTTAACTATTCCATAAGGTATTTTCTGCCGGTGTACAAACAGCCGAAACGCCAAATCACCAATAATAAAAATGCCTGTTGCAACGCCCGATTCAGCGGCTTGTTTTCACTAAAAGGCGGGAAAAAATTTCTTTAAATCGTAACTTCTTGTATATTGCACTAAGGTAGCCACATGAAAAATTTTTTCAGAAACTATTCTTCTTCCGACTCGCTGTTATGGCTGTTAATAACCATCAGCATGGCATTAATTGCCTATCATTTAATCAAAGGCTTTCACTGAAAAAAGTTAAGGTATTTATACGGTAGCAGGCAGTTATCATCTGCAGCCGGGCAGAATATTTTATATTACTCCTGCCACGCGAAGTCTTTCGGCTTGCTAAAACCAGTAATGTTAATAGCGGGTCTCCGGAAGCAACAGACCTTGGTTAGACATAAAGCACACTTGCCCCGTTGGCGAGGTCATCACTGCATGCTATAAGAATAACTCACTCCGCCAAATAGCTGACAACATCTTTTACTGATAGTATTCCTACCAGCTCGCCATTTTCAACCACCGGTAAGGCAAGGAATTTTTTTTCGGAGAAAATCTCCACCGCTTTTGTCAATGGCGTATCGGGGGTAACCGAAACAGGATAGGGAGTCATAATATCGGAAACTGAAATAGCCGCATCAATCGAAGCAATATCCAGTGAAATTCTTTTCGGGCTTCTGCCCAGCTTCAGGAAAACCTTGGCTAAATCATTGGAACTGACTATGCCTATCAGTTTGTTCTCAGCGTCAACTATCGGCAGATGATGAACCGGAAACTCGGTAAACAACTGCAAAATCTGCGAAAACCGGTTCGACAGATTACCTACCACCGGTCGCGGGGTCATAAGGTTTAAAACTTTCTTTGCCATACAAAATGTTTTATGATGCAAAGTTAACCAACCGGAAAATGAAAAGAGAAATAATAATCAGCGCAAGAGGTGACAAACATCACTGCGCTTACCGGATAAGCGAAATACTTCCTTTGCGGAATACAGTGTGCTCTTCGCCAAACAGTTTCAGTTTGAACACATATACATAAACTCCCGGGGTAGCTGGCTTTTCCTTATATCTGCCGTCCCAGGGGTACAGCGCATCGTGAACTTTTTCGCCCCACCGGTTAAACACCTGGAAAAGCAACACTTCCACCCCGCCCTGCTTCTGAATAAAAAACACATCGTTGTTGCCATCACCGTTAGGTGTAAATGCATTAGGAATAAAAAAGTTATTCGGGAAAATTACACGAATTAAAGCTGAATCGGTAGCGAGGCATCCGTTGGCATACACATTAACCCCGTAATACTGAGCGGCATCCAAAGGCGTAACCACAGGGTTATTGCAGGTAGGGCAGGAAATATTCAAAGCCGGATACCACATAAATGAATCAACGGAAGCGGAAGAGAGATTGATGTCGGTATAAAGCGCCACACTGTCGCCAAACATAATTAAAGTATCGGGAAAAACATTCACCGATGGAACACCGAAAGAAGTTACGGTAATAATGTTGCTCGTGTCTTTGCAGCCGAACTGGTCGGTAACAACCGCATAATACTGACCGGATTGATTTACGGTAATCGCACTACCGGTGCGCCCGTTGCTCCATTGATATGAAGCAAAGTTTCCGCTCACAAAAATGGTTACTGACTGATTGGTGCAAATTCTCGTTGAACCGCTGGTGTCGGCAATGGCTACCGGATTGGCATGTGAGAAAACATTCATCGTATCGGTCTTAAAGCACAACGGGTCGAATGCTCTTGCCACATAAAAGAAGTTGCCAACCGTTCCCAGGGGAACAGTTACCTGTGGGTTGAAGGCAGAGGTACTGCTCAGCCAGCTTTCGGAAGTAGCATTATCGCCACTCCACAACACAGATGCACTTGAAGTGGCTGTAGGATTTCCGCCAATGGTAATTGTCCCGCCTTCGCACAAATGAAAATCGCTGCCGGCATTGGCAATAGGCGAAGGGTTAGAAAAAATAACCACCGTATCAGTCTTAAAACAGGTAGCTGTAGTGGCATTCAGCACATAATAAAAAGTATCCACCGTTCCCGTTGGAATATTCGCCTGCGGGTTAAAATCAGTTGTATTGTTCAGCCATCCGGTAATGGTTGTGGTTTCCCCTGTCCACTGAACATTAGCTGCATTGCTCGAAGGATTACCGCCAAGGGTAACTACGCCTCCCGCACATAGCGTAACATCACCTCCTGCGTTTGCCATAGGTGCCGGACTGGAATACACAATAACAGTATCTGTCCTGAAGCAAGAAATATTTGAAGCGCGAACTGCATAAAAGAAAGTATCAATCGTTCCGTTTGGAACGGAAAGCAAGGGGTTCTGAACATTGGTACTATTGAGCCAGCCGGTTCCGTTTTCACCGGTCCATTGAACCGTTGCCCCACCGGTGGTAGTTGGACTGCCGCCAATGTTGATTACTCCGCCCGCACACAAATGGATATCAGCACCGGCATCAGCCGGTGGAGTGGGAATAACAGTAACTCCCAAGTCGTTGGTTACAGCAATCTCTCCGCAATTATCAATGATAATACAATTGACAAAAACATCCTGGTTAGGGTAAATGGTATAGTTGGGAGTTCCGTAAATGGTATCGTAACTATTGCCCCCGTTTTGAGTCCATGCGTAATGATAAGGCGGAACTCCGCAAGAAGGATGAGCGGTAAAAACAACCGGCTGACCGGCACACACCTGTGTTTTATCCTGCGTAATATATCCTTCCACACGGCAGGCTTCAACAGTCATCTGCCACATGTAACCATTAGCACACAGATAACCGCAAACATCTCCGCAAGTGGAATCACGGTTCTTTAAAGTAAAGTTGATTAGAAAATCGGGGCATTGCGGAGGCATACAAGACAGATAATTAGGAACAAAGTTGTTTATAAGAACAGCTCTGGCGTTTGGAACAAGGTTGGAATCGGTAGTGCATGTTCCGGTGTAAGGAGGGGCTGCAGGATTACAAACAAGGTTGCCTGTGGTTGTAGCGCAGTTGTTACAAATAATTTCCTGGGTTACCTGCGAAAAAGTGCAGAAAGGCGAAGGCAAAGGCGGATTACCGCACATAGGGTCGAACTGCAAACGGTACTCGAGGTCAACAAATGCTCGAAGGAGTGTACTTCTGCCCGGAACCTGAACTACCATCTGGTAATCGCAACTGGCAGGTTTTGTAGTAAAGCCGAAATTAGCCACCGGATTACCGGTGGTAGTAAAATCGCCAATCTTTGTTTTGCCAACAACAATGGGATCAATCACAATAGGGTAAACATTATCGGGATTGTTGAGCCATTCTACAGGCACAAGTATTTTCAGTGTATAATCATTGCCAGTTCTTTCTAAGATATAATTTCCCTTTACGCCCCAGGCCAAAGCATCGTGAAAAGAAGGGCGCTCATAGATGATTCGGGTTTCACCTTGCGCATCTTTCACTAAGTAATCGCCACCAAAATATTTACCGTTAATATGTTCACCGTTTTTCGCCTCCTCAAAAGTGTATCCTTCGGGTAAAGTAAAGTGGTCTTCAATAACCATAAAGCCTTTGCTTACCGGCAACTGAAGACGGCTGTTAATTACGAAACTGGTTTTAACCTCGCCCATGCGGAAGAACTGCTCCATGTCAATTCCGTTCCATATATTTTTTACATGAAGCCCTTCTTGGCCTACGGTATATGTGGTATAGTTTCCTTTTTCGGGAGCGGTGTAAACGGTATTTTCGTCGGTGAAATAGAGCGACAGATCTTTATTGAATACAAATTCAAAACCCCGGTCGGTGAGCGAAACTGTTTTGGTATTTAAATCGCATACTGCAGGCACCGGTTGGTTAGCTGCTGCATAAACTCCTGGCTTATTTGCATCGGGACGAAGGCGCCAATCAATGGTTCGCCAAATATCATTTTCGCTTTTCCTGTAATGAAGCGGGAAGAAAGATTGTTGATTGTAAGTGTGCCCTTCTTTATTCGGGTTAAGAAATATGCGTGAGTCAACGGTACGCTTGTCAATAAGTTCTACACATTCGGTGCATTGAGCGTTGAAAGGAAGGATGCCGTATTCAGGATGAAGTTTAGATTCGGATGAAGAGTTTTTATGTAATACTTTGGTATAGTTTTTCGGGTCGGTATTAAAGGAAGTGAAGTTGGGTTTCTTCACGTGCATTTCCTGTGCAAATGCTAAAGCGAATAGCAAGAGGACTAGAGAAACCAATACGGTTTTTTTCATCGGGCGACAAATATATATTAAAGACGCACTTAGGGAAGCGAAGGTTTGCAGGGTGAAAAAGGAGTTAGAGAAGAGAGATTTAGCTTCCTTTCTTTTCCCACTCAGCAATAATAACAGCTGCAGCCATATCGCCAGAAACATTGAGGACGGTACGGCACATGTCGAGGATGCGGTCAACACCAATGATAATACCGATGGCTTCGGCAGGAATACCGACAGAAACGAGGATGATGGCTATAACAGGAAGTGAGCCACCGGGTACACCGGCAGTGCCTATGCCTGCGAGAATACATACAACCACCACAGATATTTGCTGCCCGAGGCTCAAATCAATCTGGAAGCACTGTGCCAGAAACAACACTGAGATACCCTCGAAAAGTGCGGTTCCGTTTTGGTTGGCAGTACTGCCTACTGTAAGTACAAAGTTGCTTACGCGTTTGGGCAGTTTCAGCTTGTCATGTGCCGCCCTGAGAGCTGTTGGCAGTGTGGCGTTACTGCTGCTGGTAGAGAAGGCCGTAAGCATGACTTCATCTATCTGCTTAAAAAACTCAACGGGATTTTTTTTGCCAAGAAAATGCAACAGTAATGAGTAAGTTCCAAATTGGTGAATAGCGAGGGCGGCAAGGACTACCGCCACATATTTCCCGAGGGCGAGCATAACATCCCAGCCAGTAGTGGAAATAAGAACATATAACAGAGCCGCTACTCCAAAAGGAGCAAAGTCCATAGCAATGCCAATAACTTTCATGATTACTTCATAAAAACCCTCTATTGCATTTTTGAATGCGGTTGTTTTTTCGTTGTTAACAAGAATGAGTGCAATCCCAATCATGAGGGAAAAGAACATAACGGCCAGAATACCTCCGCCCCTATAGTCGGGATTGTAGGCATTGACCATATCTTCGAAAGGATTTTTGGGGATAAGGGAAACAATAATTTCCGGAACCGATCTTTCTTTGTTCTGACTGGCGGTTTCTGCCACAGTTTTCATTTTATCGGCATATTGCGAAATAAGTTGCTCGCGGCTTTGCTCAGGTATGCCGGTACCCGGCTGAAACATTTTAACCATGGTAATACCTATAATTACAGAAATAATAGAGACGGTAACGGTATAAATCAAGGTACGGATGCCTATTCTGCGGAGGTTTTTCAAATCGGTGAATTCGCCTACGCCAATAATTAGGGCGCAGAAGATTAAAGGAATAACCATCATGAAGATGAGTCGCAGGAAGATATCGCCTACAGGTTTTACCCATTGATTGATGGAAGCAACGGTTTCGGGGTCTAGCCTGAATAGCTGTACGATTGTTCCGGCAATGATACCGGAAATCATGCCGGCAATAATTTTGTAATGGAGGGGAATGGATTTAAGCATGCGGGCTAATGTAAATAGTTTTACACGCCCTACCAATCCAGGTTACTTACACTCCTTTAATCTCTCTTTTACTTCAAGGGATGTTACCTCCCGTTCAGAGTTGAGCATTTCTTTGCTTATGTAATTCATGAGGTTGGCTATTTGAACTTCATCTAACTCAATACCATACATAGGCTGATCGTAATTTTTGCCGTTAACCGTAATGGGGCGGCTGATCCCGTTTTTAAGCCAGCAGGGAATAGAGTCAAAATGTTGCAAAGCAAAATCGGCATTAGCTAAAGGTGGTATGAGTTCGCGGATGCCTTCGCCATTATCACCGTGGCAGTCGGCACATTTGTTCTGATAGGTTGTTTTTCCGGGATGTGAAATTCGGCCGTGGGTAATTACATTGATGACAAAAATGAGGGCAATGATGAGCAATGCAAAAGGGGCCATGAATTTAATGGATTTATAGAGATTCACAACAGGTTTCCGAATGATGAATTTGGTCGGGGCAAAAATGAATATTTAAGCGGGTCTTAAAAAGAAAGTAAAAAACCCCTGAAAGTTACTGCTGACAGGGGTTTCCGAGTGTTGCGGGGGTAAGACTCGAACTTACGACCTTTGGGTTATGAGCCCAACGAGCTACCAACTGCTCCACCCCGCGATTTGGGACGGCAAATATATATCTAATTCAACAGAATACAAGCCGCTTTTCTATTTTAGCTGCCAGCATGAATCACCGGGCCGGTTTTGTCAATATTGTTGGGCTTCCCAATGTAGGTAAATCTACTCTATTAAATGCCCTGCTTGGGGAACGGTTGAGCATAATCACCTCAAAAGCTCAAACAACCCGCCACCGAATTTTAGGAATTGAAAACGGAGACAACTATCAGGTTGTGTTTTCCGATACCCCCGGTTATATCCGTCAGCCTGCTTACAAGTTACAGGCCTCTATGAATGATTCAGTGAAAGAAGCATTTGAAGATGCCGATGTGCTGCTTTTTGTTACGGATAAGTTTCAAACAGAAGAAGAGCAGAAACCCTTGCTGATTTTGGCCTCTGAAAGCCAAGTCCCCTTTATTATTCTGCTCAATAAAATTGACTTGTATTCAAAGGAAGAAACAGAAAACCTGCTCGCAGCCTGGAAGAAGAAATTTCCTGAAGCCGGAGTTCTGCCTGTCAGCGCTTCATCAGGAATCAATGCCGGTAAAATAATCAGGAAGATAGTTGAACTGCTGCCCGAATCCCCCCCCTATTACGATAAAGAGCAACTGACCAATCGCAACGTACGATTTTTTGTTTCGGAAATTGTTAGAGAGCAAATTTTTTTGAATTACAGCAAGGAAGTTCCATATTCCTGTCAGGTTGAAGTTGAAAGTTACACAGAAACTGAAAAGCTCGACCGGATAAAATGCTTCATTTATGTAGAGCGTGAATCGCAAAAAGCTATTCTGATTGGCCATGGGGGAGAAGCTTTGAAAAAAACAGGAACTACCGCACGTAAGGAAATAGAAAAGTTTATTGGTAAGAAGGTTTACTTGGAATTAGTTGTAAAAGTTAAGGACAAGTGGCGGAACGATTTAGATTCGCTCAAAAATTTTGGTTATTTAAACTAACCAACTGAAACAATAATGGGATTTACAGTAGCAATTGTCGGACGACCTAACGTGGGTAAATCTACCCTGTTCAATCGTTTGATTGGCGAAAAAAAGTCAATCATTGATGATGTGAGCGGTGTTACCCGTGACCGTATTTATGGTGAATGCGAATGGAGCGGTAAGAAATTCAATGTAATTGATACAGGGGGCTTTGTTCCCGATTCAAAAGATGTTTTTGAGAAACAAATCAGGGAACAGGTTCTTATTGCTATTGAAGAAGCATCGTTGCTGCTTTTTGTTGTTGATGCTGATACAGGTGTTACGCCTTTAGATGATGAATTTGCAAATATCCTGAGAAAAAACCCTAAAAATGTTTTTCTGGTTGTAAATAAAGTGGATAATGTGGAGCGTTTTCACGAGGCAAATGAATTTTACAGTCTGGGGTTTGATAATATTTTTTTCATTGCTGCCATGACAGGTTCTGGCACAGGAGACCTGTTAGATGCTATTGCGGAAAGGATTCCTAAAGAAGTTGAAGAAGTCAAAGACGAAACTATTCCCAAAGTATGCATCATAGGTCAGCCGAATGTTGGCAAATCCTCATTGGTAAACCTGCTCCTTGGCGAGCAAAGAAACATTGTTACAGATATTGCCGGAACTACCCGCGATTCAGTGCATTCGCTTTACGACAAATTCGGTAAGAGACTTATTCTTATTGATACAGCAGGTATCCGCAGCAAAGCCAAGGTCCACGAAAATCTGGAGTTTTACTCTGTTATCCGTGCAGTTAATGCCCTTGATGAATCAGATGTAGCTGTCATTGTCCTTGACGCTTCAAAAGGAATTACACAGCAAGATCTTTCCATTTTTAAAATGGCAGTGAAAAAACATAGGGGTATTATTATAGCCGTAAACAAGTGGGATTTGATTGACAAAACAACAAATACCGCCCGCGACTACGAAGAAGTTCTCCGAACTAAACTTGCTCCATTTAGTGATGTACCTATTATATTTATTTCCGTTTATGAAAAACAGAGAATTTTCAGAATCATAGAAACCATTGAGATGGTTTTTGCAAACCTGAAAAAGAAGATTTCCACCTCTAAGCTGAATGATATAATGCTTCAGGCAATCGGAAAATATTCCCCGCCCGCTATGGATGGGAAATTGGTCAAAATCAAATATGTAACGCAGTTGCCTACCCCTTCACCCGCGTTTGCGTTCTTTACCAATCATCCGAAATATATACGAACTCCTTATAAGAACTTCCTTGAAAACAAGCTCAGGGAAGCCTTTGATTTTCATGGAGCGCCTATTAATATCTTTTTTCGGGAGAAATAGGCTGCCTTAAACCTGCTACAGCCCGTAATTTATACTGTTAACATCCTATTAAAAAAAAATTAAGAAAAATTTGGAATTACCAATTTTGGAAATTTATATTTGCGCGTCAATTATTTAACCTAACTTAAAAACAAAAGAAATGAAAAAAGTATTTTTCGCTTTCGTTGCTGCCTCTGTAGTTGTTCTTTCAGCTTGCAATAATAAGCCTGCTGATGATGCTGCTGCCACAACTACTGATACTGCTGCTGTTGAAGCTGCTGCTGAAACAACAGCACCAGCCGATACAATGGCTGCTCCGGCTGACACTACAGCTGCTGCCCATTAATCAGCGGAAGACATCAAAATAAAAAAGTCCCGAATCTTCGGGACTTTTTTGTTGTACGGAAGTTACTGACTACAAGGCTCCTTCTTTTATTTGTTCTACAACTAACGGATCAAGTAGTGTTGTAACATCTCCTAATTCTGAAAAATTGCCTTCTGCTATCTTTCTTAAAATTCTTCGCATTATTTTCCCGCTTCGCGTTTTAGGTAAGCCTGTAACAATTTGAATTTTATCGGGACGTGCAAATGCCCCTATTTTTAAGGAAACTATCGCCCGAACTTCAGAGCAGAACTTCACATCATCCTGAATTTCTTCCGCGCAAATCACAAAAGCATAAATCCCCTGCCCCTTGATTTCATGTGGAAAGCCGACTACAGCTGTTTCAACAGCCAGAGGATGTTCGTCAATGGCGTCCTCAATTTCTCCGGTACCAACTCTATGACCGGAAACGTTTATCACATCATCTACTCTTCCTGTTATTCGGTAATACCCATCACTATCTCTCCGGCTGCCGTCACCGGTGAAATAATAATTCGGATATGCCGAGAAGTAGGTTTGCCTAAAACGCTCGTGGTTGCCGTAAACTGTTCGAGCTATTCCTGGCCATGGAAATTTTATGCATAAACTTCCCTCAATGTTATTTCCCTCAATTTCCTTCCCCTTTTCAGTTAATAAAACAGGTTGTACTCCGGGTAACGGTAAGGTAGCGAATGAAGGCTTCAATTTGGTAACGGTTGCTATGGGTGAAATCATGATTCCTCCTGTTTCAGTCTGCCACCAGGTGTCAACAATTGGACACTTTTCTTTGCCCACATTTTTGTGGTACCATTCCCATGCATCTTCATTGATGGGTTCGCCTACCGTTCCTAAAACTCTAAGCGATGAAAGGTCTTTAGTTTTAAAAATTTCTTCCCCGAAAGTTTGGAGCGAGCGAATAGCTGTGGGAGCTGTATAAAAGATGTTTACCTTGTGTTTATAAGCCACATCCCAAAACCTTCCGTGGTCGGGATAAGTGGGAATCCCCTCGAACATAATAGTGGTGGCCCCATTTAAAAGTGGCCCGTAAATGAGATAGGAATGACCTGTTACCCAACCGACATCAGCCGTACAAAAGAAAACTTCACCTTTCCGAAAATTAAAGACATTCAGAAATGTATAGCCCGCATAAACCATATAGCCTGCTGTAGTATGCAGCACACCTTTAGGTTTTCCGGTTGAGCCTGAGGTATACAGAATAAAAAGCGGGGCTTCTGCATCCATAGCCTGGGCAGCATTTTCACCTGACATATTTTTTAATGCATCATGCCACCAAATGTCTCTGCCTTCCTTCATTTCTATGTTTGTATGACGGTGATTGAATATCAGGCAATGTTTAACACAAGATGTTTGCTGCAACGCGTCATCAGCAATTTTTTTCAGCTCAATTTTTTTATTCCCCCTGAAGAATGCATCGGCAGTGATTAAAAGATTACACCCGCAATCATTAATTCTATCAGCCAGAGATGAGGAAGAAAACCCTGCAAATACAACAGAATGAATTGCACCAATTCGTGCACAAGCCAGCATGGCAATAGCTGCTTCGGGAATCATAGGCAGGTAAATGCAAATACGGTCACCAGGCTTAATTCCTAAATTCTTCAAAGCGTTTGCAAAACGGCAAACTTCCTTGTGGAGTTCAGTATAAGTGAGTGTTTTGTGCTTTTCGTTCGGGTCATTTGGTTCCCAGATAATAGCAATCTGCTCACCGCGGGTTTGTAAATGCCTGTCAACACAATTTTCGCTCAAATTACATTCAGCACCTTCGAACCACCTTATTTTAGGTTCAGTAAAATTCCAATCCAGAACTTTATTCCATTTTTTTATCCAGGTAAAAGATTCAGCTACTTCAGCCCAAAACTTTTCAGGGTTGTCAATACTCCTCCTATATTCCTGAAGGTATTCTTCAAATGTGGTTATCTGTTTCATGTATCAGGTATTACAAATCAATTTTTATTCAAACCGGATGGCCTTAACCGGTGATATTTTTGTGACTAGCATAGATGGAATAATCAGAAGTAAAAG
Source organism: uncultured Chitinophaga sp. (assembly GCA_964631835.1). Taxonomy (GTDB): domain Bacteria; phylum Bacteroidota; class Bacteroidia; order Chitinophagales; family LD1; genus Bog-950. Next base: position 60,568 of record CAZWAD010000011.1, on the reverse strand, counting down.
AGTAAGAAGAATAGTCCCCGTATTCAGCGCAAAAATCCAGCTCCAGTTAACAGAAACAGGTGCGTAAGAGAGGTAGTATGATTCCTGCGGAAGTGTGATGAAATGAAATTGATTTTGCATAAAGCAAACTCCAAGTCCGAAAAAATTTCCTGCAACCAGCCCGATGCCGATGATAATCGCACTATAATAGAGGAATATTTTTCGCACCGAAATATTACTTGCCCCAAGCGCTTTCATTATTCCAATCATATTGGTGCGTTCCAGGATGAGAATCAGCAAAGCGGTAATCATGTTAATGATAGCCACAATCAGCATTAATGAAAGTATAATTAGTTCGTTCATGGTTTGAAGGTCGAGCCAGTCAAAGATTCCGGGCATAATGCTTTTGATGCTTTGCACATCGAGTTTCGGATTATTCATCCTCGCATAAATATTTTCGCCAATTTTTTCAAGAGGGTCTTTTTTCATTTCTGAAAAACTTTCCTCATCAAGCAGATTTCCGAAAATAGTAAGAAAGTATGAAGTGCTTCTGTTTTTAAACAGGCTCTCCTGCTTCAGAAATACTTCGAATCCGCCTACAGTATCGCGGCCCCAGTTGTTTAAGTCCTGAATAACACCGATGTCAACCAAGGCATATTTCTTGTCAAACTCTTCCAACCCTGTCTCGTAAATTCCCTTAATTCTGAACGGGCGGTTGCGGATATTTCTGCCCATAAAGGAAACTATGATTTTGTCTCCCACACTTAAATGAAGCCGCGATGAAGTAGATTTTGAAATAACAATTTCACTACGAGACAGGCTGGTATCACTTGAAATTGTTTCTCCAGCCTTAAGATACGGAGTAAAATTGCTCCAGTCGAAATCAGCCCCAGCGCCTTTTAAAACAACACCCTCAAAATCATTTTCGGTTTTCAGTAATCCGCCTTTAAGTGCCGTTACCTGAATATGCCTCGCTTCGGGGATAATATTTTTGTTCCCGTAAAAATCCTGCAGGCGGTAAATCCCTTCTTCCTGAAGAGAATTAGAAAGGCTGAACGGCACAATTTCAAGATGAGACCAGAATCCCAGCACTTTGTTCCTGATTTCTTTCTGGAATCCGTTGACCATACTGGTAGTAATAATCATCGTGCTTAAACTGAGCGTAACGGAAGCAACAGCAATACGAATGATAAATGCAGAAAAACTTTTCCGGCTGCTGAATGCTATCTTGCGGACTATAAACAACTCAGTATTCACGCTTCGAGTTTAAAATTTATAGTTTGAACTTTCAAGTTAATGTTTCAAGTTTGAAGTTTGAAGAGTGTTGATATGAAAAATTTATCCCTGGTTTGTTTCTTTCTTGTTCTGGTAAATGCCTGTAATTCCCGGCCTGTGATTAAGCAGAAGCCGGCAGCCCCGGTGGTATTGGAACAACTTGTTTGTGGCGCTGAGCGTTTAGATGTTCTACTCCCCTTACTCGGGAACAGGAAAGTTGCCCTGCTTGTGAACCAGACCTCGATGGTTGCCAATTCCCATTTGGTTGATACATTACTCTCACTTAAAGTCAATATCAGGAAAATATTTGCTCCCGAACACGGATTCAGAGGGGAGGCAGATGCGGGTGAACATGTAAAGGACAGTATAGACAGTAAAACAAAAATCAAAATTATCTCGCTTTACGGAGATAAGAAGAAGCCTTCTAATGCTAATTTGAAGGATATTGATGTGGTGGTTTTTGACATTCAGGATGTGGGCGCCCGGTTCTATACCTTTATTTCATCGCTTCATTATTTAATGGAAGCCTGCGCAGAACACGATAAGGAACTGATTGTGCTTGACCGTCCGAATCCCAACGGCTGGTATGTGGACGGTCCGGTGTTAAAGAAAGAATTCCAGTCGTTTGTCGGGGTTGACCCCATTCCGGTTGTACATGGCTTAACTGTTGGCGAATATGCTCAAATGGTGAATGGCGAAAAATGGCTGAAAGACGGAACGCAGTGCAGGCTGAAGGTAGTTGAGTGTAATAATTATACCCACTCCACCCGTTATAAACTCCCGGTAAAACCTTCTCCCGGTTTGCCAAACGAAGTGGCAATTTATCTGTATCCTTCCCTTTGCTTCTTTGAGGGGACAAATATCTCAGTGGGCAGAGGAACCGACTATCCGTTCCAGATGATAGGCGCCCCTGAAATTACCGTGCGCAATTTTTCTTTCAACCCGAAAAGCATTGCCACCGCCCGGAATCCGCCACATGTCAACAAAGTTTGCTTCGGGTTTGATTTGCGAAGAGAAAGTATTGCCAGGCCCGGCATTAACCTTTCCTATTTGCTGAAAGCATATTCCGCATATCCCGATACTTCCGTATTTTTTCTTCCCACTTCTTTCTTTGACAAGCTTGCCGGTACCGATGAATTGAAAAAACAAATCAAGAGCGGGAAGAGTGAAGCAGAAATAAAGGCAAGCTGGCAGGCGGATTTGGAAGCGTATAAGAAGCTGCGGAAAAAGTATTTGTTATATCCTGACTTTGAATAGCTAATGAACAAAAAGCTGAAGATTGTTTTTATGGGTACACCGGAGTTTGCTGTGCCCATGCTTGATTCTATTCTGCAGTCGGAGCATGAAGTAGTTGGCGTAATTACCGCTCCCGACAAACCCGCAGGCAGAGGAATGCAATTGCTCGAAAGCGATGTGAAGAAATTTGCCGGTACTAAGTCGCTCCGCATTCTTCAGCCGGAAAAGCTGAAGAACGAAGCTTTTCTTGCTGAGCTGAGGGCGCTCAATGCCGACTTGTTCGTGGTGGTGGCATTCCGCATGCTGCCCGAAGCAGTTTGGAACATGCCCCCGCTTGGTTCCATCAACCTCCATGCTTCCCTGCTTCCGCAATACCGGGGCGCTGCTCCCATCAATTGGGCTATTATTAACGGAGAAAAGGAGACCGGTGTAACCACTTTTTTTATTCAACAGGAAATTGATACCGGCAAAATAATTTTCCGCGAAAAGATTCCCGTTCGCGATGATGAAACTGCCGGTGAGCTATATCGTGAGCTGATGGTTCTCGGGGCTAAGGTTCTTCGCAAAACGGTGGACGCTATCGCTTCCGGTGATTATCCCCAAACGGAGCAGGAGCAAGCTGCTGATGTAAAAGCCGCTCCGAAAATATTTAAGGATGATTGCCGGATTGACTGGAGCAAAAGCGCCCGCGAAGTTTACAATCATATCCGCGGGCTTTCGCCTTACCCGGCTGCTTTTACGCTTCTGGGCGGTAAGGTTTTCAAAATTCTGAAATCACAGCGCTCCGCTGTTGCTGACAGCAGTTCCTCTTCGGGTGCTTATAAAACCGATGGCAAAACCTTCCTGCGTTTTAAATGTAATGACGGCTGGCTCGATGTTACCGAATGCCAGATGGAAGGAAAAAAGAAAATGAGCGTAGAGGAGTTTTTGCGCGGGGCGAAGCTTGCCGGAGTTTAAAGGCAATTCGCACGGAGCCGCGGAGAAAACAGCCGGGAGGAATTCTCTGTATTTATTCTCCGTGTCTCTGTGCGAAACAACAATTTCGATTTATGTACGAACAGCATCTCAGATTGCTGAAGCCGTTTAATCCCCTATTTTTACACCATGAGCAAACCTTTGATTTTAGTAACTAATGATGACGGCATTACTTCGCTCGGGATAAGGGCTTTGGTAGATGCTGTGCGCGATTTAGGCGAGGTGGTGGTGGTTGCGCCTGATTCCCCGCAGTCGGGAATGGGGCACGCTATTACCATTAACAAGCCTCTGCGCCTGCAAAAAGAACATTCCTTTGGCGACATAAAGGCTTACCAGTGCAGCGGCACACCGGTTGACTGCGTTAAACTTGCCGTTGATAAGGTGCTGCACCGCCATCCCGACTTGTGCGTAAGCGGTATCAACCACGGCAGTAACTCTTCTATCAACATCATCTATTCGGGAACCATGAGTGCGGCAGTTGAGGCGAGCCTCGAAGGTATTCCCTCCGTAGGTTTTTCGCTGTGCGACTACAGTCACAATGCCGACTTCAAGGCTTCGGCTTATTATGCCAAGTACATTTCTGAGCAGATTCTGAAGTTCGGGCTGCCCAAGCATACTTTACTGAATGTAAATATTCCGCAGCACGACCATAAAAACATTAAGGGCATGCTTATTTGCCGCCAGGCGCAGGCAAAATGGGAGGAAGAATACATTGAGCGCAAAGACCCTATTGGCAGACCCTACTACTGGCTTACCGGCAAGTTTGTGAACTACGACCAGGGGCACGACACCGATGAGTGGGCTCTGGCTAACGGATATGTAAGCGTTGTACCGGTTCAGCATGATATGACTGCTCATCATGTTATTCCTTTCATCAACGAAAACTGGAATATGAAACCCGTTGATAAAGAAAGCGGTACTGTGCCTAAGGTGAGTAAAGAGGAGTTTAATTTGTAGAGTTTGTAATAATCAATAACCCATAACCAAACAATGTTCAGATTTGCCGTTCCGGTCATTGGTGTTTTCGTTCTTCATTCGGTTATTGTTTGGAAATTGTTTCATTGGTTATTGGTCATTGATAATTGATAATTGGTTATTGGTAATTGGTTATTCATTTCATATACTCAACTTACAGCAGCTAAACAACCCCAACCCATGCTCGACAAATACTTCAACCCCAACCCCACCATTTACAAATGGGACCGCTTTTCGGTGGGCTTTATCCCTTCTATCCTCTTACCGGTAATTGTGTTTTTTGCCTTTTACGGCTTTACCTGGTTTCAGTCGGTTTATATTCAGGGCGCTTCGTTTTCGTTCAGCCTGTTCTTGCATTCTATGAACAACCAAACGGTGTTTTTAAAAACCAGCACGCTCTGCTGTATTCCCAATGCCGCTTTGTTCTTCTTCTTTATCAAACGCGATTATTACAATGCTTCGCGGGCGGTGATAGTGGCTACCATGCTTTTGATTATCGCCATTGTAATCAAAGACATGATTTAACCGGTTATGAAGTATTACATCATTGCCGGTGAAGCCAGTGGCGACCTCCACGGCTCGCACCTCATTACTGCGCTGAAGAAGCAAGACCCGGGCGCTGTTATCCGCTGCTGGGGTGGCGATAAGATGGAAGCTGCCGGTGGCGAGGTGGTTATGCACATCAGCCGGCTTGCCTTTATGGGTTTTTTTGAGGTGGTGAAACACCTTCCGGCTATCCTCAGAAATATTTCGTTCTGCAAAAACGATATTCTGCAGTTTAAGCCCGATGTGGTTATCCTGATTGATTACCCCGGCTTCAACTTCCGCCTGTTTAAGTTTCTGAAGAAAAACAATTTCAAAATCTTCTATTACATATCGCCTCAGCTTTGGGCATGGAAAAAGGGCAGGGTGAAAAAGGTAAAGCAGTATGTTGACCGTATGTTTGTCATTTTTCCGTTCGAGAAAGCTTTTTATGAGCAGCACGGTGTTGAGGTTGACTTTGTAGGGCATCCGTTGCTTGACGAGCTGCAATTGCCAGTTACCGGCTACCGGTTACCGGTTCAACAGGCAAATACCATAGCCCTTGTTCCCGGCAGCCGCAAACAGGAAATCACCTATCTGCTTCCCGAATACCTGAAAGTAGTTGATGAATTTCCCGCTTACCGGTTTGTGGTTACCGGCATGAGTTCAATAGGCGAAGATTTCTACCGGAAACTGATTGGTAATACAAAGGTGGATTTAGCGCTTGACCGAACTTACGATGTGCTCCGGCAATCTTCCGCTGCCATTGTTACTTCCGGCACCGCCACTCTCGAAACCGCCCTGCACAACGTTCCCGAGGTGGTTTGCTATAAAGGAAGCCCCGTTTCCTATTACATCATCCGCGCGCTGATTGACAAAAGCATAGGTTTTATCTGCATCGTCAACCTCATTTGCGGCAAAAGGGTGGTGGAAGAACTGATACAACACGATGTAAATAAAGAAAGGCTGGTAAGCGAACTGAGAAAAATTCTTAGCACAACCGGGCGGGAAGAAATTCTTACCGGCTATTCTTTGTTACGAAACAAGCTGGGCGAAAAAGGCGCTTCGGAGCGGGCGGCATGGCTTATGATTGGGTATTTGAAAGAACCTAAGTAATAATTTGGTATTCAGACATATATGAAGTTATAACTTCACTCCGCTTTACTTTGTAAAAACCCGCTGGAGTTGTAGCTTGTTGCCTACTGCTACTCAGCAAACCCCTTGTAGCTACAGCGACAGACCCCTTGCTACTCAGCAAACCCCTTGTAGCTATAGCGACAGAGCCCTTGCAGGTATGCAAGCCCCTTGTAGCTATAGCGACAGACCCCTTAGCTTTATCTAAGCCCCCTGTCGCTACAACTACAGACCCGTTAGCTTTATCTAAGCCCCCTGTCGCTACAACTACAGACCCGTTAGCTTTATCCAAGCCCCCTGTCGCTATGGCTACAGCCCCTTTAGCTTTATCCAAGCCCCCTGTCGCTATAGCTACAGACCCCTTAGCTTTATCCAAGCTCTCTGTCGCTACAACTACAGACCATTTAGCTTTATCTAAGCCTCTTGTCGCTACAGCTACAGACCCCTTAGCTTTATCCAAGCTCTCTGTCGCTACAACTACAGACCATTTAGCTTTATCTAAGCCTCTTGTCGCTACAGCTACAGCCCCCTTAGCTTTATCCAAACCCCCTGTCGCTATGGCTACAGACCCCCTTTACCTTATTAAAAGCGCTAAAACCACCATTGTTCAGGCTTTTTCACTATCGGTCAGCTAAAACCACCCTCTGCATCAAACCCACCCCGCTCCGCTATGCGAGCACCCCGCACTTCGTGGAAAGCAGGGGAACGTCCCGCCTTTGGCAGGACAAGGGGTGGATGTATGCTTTTGCTTTCTACAAAAAGAAGTTTTACTTTTATCATACTAAATCTCCCCCCATGAAGAAACATCTGCTCCTCCTCCGCCTTGTCTCTTCATTTCTCATTTTACATTTTACATTTCTCATTTCCTCCGCCCAGTGGGTGAGCATACCCGATACTAATTTCGGAACGTGGCTGAATACCAATGGCTATTCGGCTTGTATGCAGGGGAATAATACTACCGGTTGGCAGATGGATACGAGTTGCCCGGCAGTGGTAGGGGCGACACTAATAGATTGTGATAATAGTAATATCACAGATCTTACAGGAATTCAATATTTCAATAATTTAACTGTGTTTGCTTGTTCTTATAATCAACTCACTTGGCTGCCTGTTTTGCCAGAGAGTTTAGATTGGTTGCGGTGCTCTTATAATCAACTCACCTCACTGCCCTCTTTGCCAGGGAGTTTAACCGGGTTGAATTGCTATAGCAATCTACTTACCTCTCTGCCTGCTCTGCCGGGGAGTTTAACCTGGTTAAGCTGCGGAGTGAATCAACTAAATTCTATTCCCGAATTGCCCGACTTGCTTAGTGACTTCCATTGCGAAAATAACCCCAACCTGTATTGCTTACCCATACTAAAGATTATAGAATATTTCTCGTTTGATAGCACAGTTATTACCTGTCTTCCCAATTATCCGCAGGGAAATATAAGCAGCAACCCGCCATTAAGCAGTGTTCCCGTTTGCGGTTTATTTAATGCTAACGGCTGTTCCGTTTACTGGAACCTTGCTGGTAATGTTTACCATGATGCTAATCTGAATTGCGTAAGTGATAGCAGCGATGCCGCAGTGAATAATATAAAAGTGGGGCTTTGGAAAGATGGCAATTTGGTGGATGAAATAATAACTGTTCCAGATGGCAGTTATACGTTATTGACCGACACCTTCGGCAACTATGAAATGCGAGTAGATACCACGGGATTGCCCTTTCATGTTAGCTGTCCCGCCAATAATGTACTGTATGACACACTCACCGCAACTGATACCCTGCACTTCGACAGGAACTTTGCCATAAGCTGCAAACCAGGTTTTGATTTGGCTGCATGGAGTATTAGTGGCAGATTCAGACCGGCCCGAATCAGTCCGGTAAATATACATGCCGGTTACCTCAATAGTTTTTATGGCGCTCATTGCGCTGCTGGTATAAGCGGTAATGTAACCATTGAGATAACGGGTCCCGCTTCTTATGCTTCTCCTGCTCCCGGTGCGCTTACTCCAACTACTGTTAGCGGCAGTATGATTACTTACCAAGTGCCGGATTTCGGCAACACCGATTTTACCAACAGCTTTAACATGATGGTGCAAACTGACACAACTGCAAATATTGGCGATACCATTTGCATTGCGGTTGCTATTACCTCTGTTGCCGGTGATAATGTTCCTACTAATAATTTTCAGACGCATTGCTTTTTTGTTGTCGCATCAGTTGACCCTAACAACAAAGAAGTTTACCCCCTCAGCGATGTAGATGCAAATGGGGAGCGCTGGCTTACTTACACCGTCAACTTCCAAAACACCGGCACCGATACGGCTATTCATATTTATATTACCGATACGCTCGATGCTGATTTGGATGTTTCTACTTTCCAACTGCTTGCCTACAGCCATCAGCCGCTTGTGCAGCTCAAAGAAAATACTGTGCGCTTCAACTTCCCCAATATTATGCTGGTTGACAGCAACGCTAACGAGCCGCTGAGCCACGGCTATGTTCAATACAAAGTAAAAGTGAAAAGCAGTGCACCGGTAGGCACTGTGATTAACAACACCGCCTACATCTACTTCGACTTCAACGCACCGGTGGTGACGAATACGACTACGAATACGCTGGCTCTTATCAGCGATGTTTCCGACATCGGACATCGGACACCGGACATCAACATTTATCCGAATCCTGCCAATACCAATGTAACCTTACAGTTGGACAAAACCTTCACCGGTGGCACAGTTACTGTTTCTGACGTTACCGGAAGAAAAATGGCGGCTGTTGAACTAACTACTAACTACTATTTACTATCTACTGAAACTTTCGCCACCGGAGTGTATTTTGTCACCGTTACCGGTAGAGACGGAAGAAGCGCAACAAGGAAGTTAGTTATTCAGAAATAAGGAACAATTATTCACCATTTAAAAACTAACACCATGAAAAAGAATTTCCTAAACAGCACACTGTTTTTTACAGCCACACTTTTATCTTTTATTTCAACCGGCCAGATACCTACTTTCTACGGTTCTACTACGGCTAATTATGGCGGAACGGGCATCTACGGCAGTCTTTTTAAAATTAATGGCGATGGCACTGGTTTTACTGAACTTCACGAGTTTACTACTGGATCCACCCTTGGAAACAATGGTATTACTCAAGGGTTAGGAGGTAATATCTACTACGTAATGAATGGAGGCGGCAACGGGAGCGGTTCTATTCACCGGTACAATATTAATGGCACAGATACCATGCTTTTCGTCTTTACACCTTCTGATGGCAATTGTATTGCCAATACCGTTTTAATGCGTGCCAGCAACGGTAAGTTTTACGGGTGTGCCGGTCAGGGAGGCGCTAACGGCTGGGGTACCTTGTTTAGTTTTGATGAAGCCGGAGTTTTTACCAAGCTGCACGACTTTGAGGTTACAGAAGGCAGAGACCCTAAGGACTATTTGATGGAAGCTTCAAATGGTTTGCTGTATGGAGTTACCCATAACGGGGGAGCTACTGCCGATGGTGTTATATTCAGCTATGATATTTACACCAATACTTTGGTTAAGGAGCATGATTTTAATAATACGGTCGGCAGACCTTCCAAGCCACCGGTGCAAGCCGGAAATGGCAAACTTTATGGCGTAGGCGGAAACGTGTTGTATTGCTTCGACCCAATTACTCATACCTATACCGATAAATTTTTCTTTGACGGCACGTATGGTAACGTACAGTGGTCGGGGCTTACACTGGCTTCAAATGGTAAACTTTACGGAACTACAGATATTGGTTCGGTATACCGGGGCGCTATTTTCAGTTATGATATAACCAATGATAGCCTGGAGGTGCTGCGCTATCTGACTGATTCTTCCGGAGTAAGGGTTTTTGCTGCTATGACCGAAGGCTCGGATGGTAAACTGTACGGAGTGGCGAGTTCGGGAGGAACGTTCGGAGGAGGAGTTGTTTTTAAGTTTGATATGAGTACCTACGCTTATACGGTTTTACAAAACCTGGATAGCAGTGCAGGTGTAGAACCATATAACAGCTTGATTGAGTTAAAAAACCTCAACTTGAATATTGCCGGTAAATGCTATGTGGATTTTAATAACGATTGTATTAAGGACAGCGCTGACCAAAATATTGCGAACCTGAAGATAATTGCCACTGCACCACATTCTTATCAGCAACAAATGACTAACTCGCTGGGTGAGTTTAACTTTTTTGAAACTGACAGTGCTGTTTACGAAGTTTTTATTGACACCATTAATTTGCCCCTTACTATCAATTGTCCATCAGGCGGTAAGTATTCTCCTTTATTAAGCATCTCCAATCCCTCAGCCACCGGATTAGATTTTTCTGTCCGGTGCAATACGGGTTTTGATTTAGCTGCCTGGAGTATTTCAGCAACCCGGTTCCGCTCAGGTATTCCTACGAACGTAAATATTCATGTGGGCAGTAGCAGCAATTTTTATGGCCTTAATTGTTCTCAGGGTATCAGCGGCAGCGTAACAGTAGTTATCACCGGTCCGGCAAATTATGTTTCTCCTGCCCCCGGTGCGCTTGCTCCAACTACTGTTAGCGGCAATACACTTACTTACAACATTGCCGATTTCGGCACCATTGATTTTAATAGCAGCTTTGGCATCATTGTGCTCACTAACATGAGCGCTGCAATCGGTGAAACCATTTGCTTTACCGTTACGGTTACTCCCATTACCGGTGATGATTTTCCGAGCAATAACATTCAAACGCATTGCTTCGTAGTTGTCGGCTCCTTCGACCCCAACGACAAACAAGTTTACCCGCTCAGCGATGTAGATGTAAATGGCGAAAGATGGCTTACTTACACCGTCAACTTCCAGAATACCGGTACCGATACTGCTTACCATATTTATATTACCGATACGCTCGATGCTGATTTGGATGTTTCTACTTTCCAACTGCTTGCCTACAGCCATCAGCCGCTTGTGCAGCTCAAAGAAAATACTGTGCGCTTCAACTTCCCCAATATTATGCTGGTTGACAGCAACGCTAACGAGCCGCTGAGCCACGGCTATGTTCAATACAAAGTAAAAGTGAAAAGCAGTGCACCGGTAGGCACTGTGATTAACAACACCGCATACATCTATTTCGACTTCAACGCACCGGTAGTGACGAATACCACGAGCAACACTCTTGCTATTATTTCCGGAATAGAAGCCACGAGCCACGAGCCGCGAGCTGTGAGAATTTACCCGAATCCCGCAAACGGAACCTTTACCATTGACATTGATAAAAGCATGATTGGCAGTATGGCAACCATAACCGACCTCACCGGCAGAAAGTTTCTGGCTGTTCCTCTCGAGGCTCGAAGCTCGCAGCTTGAGGCTGGCGCTTTCCCCACCGGAGTCTATTTTGTCACCGTCACCGGTAGAGATGGAAGAAGTGCAACAAAGAAATTAGTTATTCAGAAATAAAATCGCCACACCATGAAAAAACATCTGCTCCTCAGCCTTATCGTTTTCGGTTCTTATATTACTAAGGCGCAATGGGTACTCATTCCCGATGTTAATTTCCGCAACTACCTGAACAGTTATATCCCCTCATGCATGAACGACACGCTGATGGATACCACCTGCGTATTGGTAAGAACTATCACCAACCTGAGTTTAGATTATAAGGCCATCAGTAACCTGGAGGGTATTCAGTATTTCGATACGCTCCTGAATTTGTCGTGCAATCATAACTATCTTGATAGTCTTCCGCCTTTGCCAGCTACCCTGAAAGGTTTGAGTTGCGCGGGCAACAACCTCCGGTATCTTACTCAATTGCCTCCCGGACTTACTTCTTTGAGTTGCTTTGATAATGTCATTGACAGTGTAGATGCCTTTCCGCCAACCATTACATACATGGATTTTACCAACAACCAGCTTACCCGCCTGCCTGCATTGCCCGATAGCCTGTGGCAGACATTTTTAGATTATAATCAAATTGACAGCCTTCCGGCTCTCCCGGGTAAGTTGTCGCGCTTTTTCTGCGATGGTAACCTAATTACCGGTTTGCCGCCATTACCGGCAAGCCTGACTTATCTGGAAGTAAGCAGCAACCAACTGACCACGATTCCAAACTTACCTGCCGGTTTAGTTCAATTGGTTTGCCGTAATAATCAAATCACCCATCTACCGGAGTTTCCCGATTCGATGAATATATGTTGGATTGATGACAATCCTCTTGGCTGCCTGCCCAAACTAAAGCGGATAGTAAATTTAGATTTCAGCAATACCAATATCAATTGCATTCCAAATTATGGAAATGTAACTAACAGTTCTCCCACACTCACTTCGCTTCCTTTTTGCAGTCTGTTTAACCCCAACGGCTGCCCTATTTACCAAAATGTAAGCGGTAAGGTTTATTTTGATAATAACGCAAACTGTCTGAAAGATGGTTTGGACAAAGGACTGAAAAATATACCTGTTCGGCTTTGGAGTAACGCTGTTCTCGTTCAGCAGGTGCTTACTGATACGAATGGCGTTTATTCTTTCGATACCGATACTTTAGGAACCTACGATATAAGTGTAGATACCACTTATCTTCCGTTCAGGGTTAATTGCCCGGGGAACAGCTCGCATTCTGTTGTGCTTACCGCTCTCGATTCTCTGCAGTATGACAATGACTTTGCCGTGGTATGCCGGCAGGGCTTCGATGTAGGCGTTATGAGCGTAAGTGGAAGGCTGAGTTCAGGAAGGAATACACAGATTAATATTTATGCAGGAAATGTTGCTGCCTTTTATCAGGTGGGTTGCCTGAGTGCTATGAGCGGAACGGTGACGGTTACTCTTGGCTCAGGAATTTCTTACATTTCGCCAGCATCGGGAGCGCTTACCCCCGCAAACGTCAGCGGCAATACCATTACCTGGAATGTTGCCGATTTCAGATTGCTTAACGGAGCATCTGCATTTAATATTATAGTATATACTCCGACTTCTTTACCGGTGGGCCAGCAGGTTTGCATCACCGTTACAGTAACTTCTGTCGCTGGAGATATCAACCTTTCAAACAACACGCTTACACAATGCTTGGTTATTCGTGCATCGTTTGACCCTAACGATAAAAATGTCTATCCGGTTGCTGATGTTGATGAGGGTGGTGAACGATGGCTTACTTACACTATCAACTTTCAAAATACAGGAACTGACACAGCTTATGACATTTATGTTGATGATACCCTCGATACTGATTTAGATGTTTCCACCTTCCAACTGCTTGCTTACAGCCACCAGCCGCTGGTGCAGCTTAAAGAAAATGCTGTGCGCTTCAACTTCCCGAACATCATGCTGGTTGACAGCCCCACCAACGAGCCGCTGAGCCACGGCTATGTGCAATACAAGATAAAAGTGAAAAGCACAGCACCGGTGGGCACGGTAATCAACAACACCGCCTACATCTACTTCGACTTCAACGCACCGGTGGTGACGAATACAACGACCAATACGCTGGCAATAGTTTCAGGAATAGCTTCGAGCCACGAGCCGCGAGCTGTGAGAATTTACCCGAATCCCGCAAACGGAACCTTTACCATTGACATTGACGAAAACATGATTGGCAGTATGGCAACCATCACCGACATCACCGGCAGAAAGCTTCTGGCTATTCCTCTCGAGGCTCGAAGCTCGCAGCTTGAGGCTGGCGCTTTCCCCACCGGTGTTTACTTTGTAACCGTTACCGGTAAAGACGGTGGAAACGCAACAAGAAAGTTAGTTATTCAGAGATAAAAACCCTGTGAACTTACTGCCTGTTTGCAAATACCGTTATTAACGCGAGTAGTTCAAACTTACTTCAGCAGCTAACTCCTGCAACTGTTTTTCGGTTTCAGCGCTCATGGGGTTTTTCAAACCTTTCAATGTATCAGGGAAACGGGTTTCAAGCTGAGTAAGGAAATCTTTTTCAAAATCCTTCATTTTGGGAAGAAGAACTTTAGCTGCTAGGTTTTTACTTCCCACGTAAAGGATAGCAACCTGCTTTTCCACGGTGAAAGGAGAAAACTGGGCCTGCTTCAGAATTTCAACATTCCGCGCTCCTTTATCAAGAACCGCTTTTGTGGCGGCATCCAAATCGGAACCGAATTTGGAGAAAGCTTCAAGTTCGCGATATTGAGCCTGGTCAAGCTTCAGTGTTCCCGCAACTTTCTTCATCGCCTTCACCTGGGCATTACCACCCACGCGCGAAACCGAAATACCTACGTTAATCGCAGGACGTATACCGGAGTTGAAAAGGTTCGACTCAAGAAATATCTGTCCATCGGTAATAGAAATTACGTTAGTCGGAATGTATGCAGAAACGTCACCGGCTTGTGTTTCAATAATGGGAAGAGCGGTAAGAGAGCCGCCACCTTTAAGGATGGGACGGATAGATTCAGGAACATCATTCATCATCTTAGCCACATCGTTATTCGCGTTGATTTTTGCGGCACGCTCAAGCAGCCGGCTGTGAAGGTAAAATACATCACCTGGGTAAGCTTCGCGGCCCGGAGGTCTGCGAAGAAGAAGGGAAACCTCGCGATAAGCCACTGCCTGCTTCGACAAATCATCATATACAATAAGAGCCGGGCGACCGGTGTCACGGAAGTATTCTCCAATAGCGCACCCGGCAAAAGGAGCATAAAACTGGAGCGGGGCAGGGTCAGCAGCCGAAGCAGAAACGATAGTTGTATAAGCCATTGCTCCGTTATCTTCGAGCGTCTTCGCAACTTTGGCAACTGTAGAAGACTTTTGCCCGCAAGCCACATAAATACAATAAACCGGTTCACCTTTTTCGAAAAATTCTTTCTGGTTGATGATGGTATCAATTGCCACAGCGGTTTTCCCAACCTGACGGTCACCGATAATCAATTCACGTTGTCCTCGTCCAATCGGAATCATGGCATCAATCGCCTTAATTCCTGTTTGCAGCGGCTCATTCACCGGTTGGCGGTAAATAACACCCGGAGCTTTACGCTCCAAAGGCATTTCATAAAGCTGACCGGTAATAGGTCCTTTGCCATCAATAGGGTCACCAAGTGTATTAACCACTCTGCCTACCATGCCCTCACCTACTCTGATAGAAGCAATAACACCGGTTCTTTTTACCGTGTCTCCTTCTTTAATTTTATCCGAAGGACCCATCAATACCACACCAACGTTATCTTCTTCAAGGTTCAGTACAATTGCTTTTATTTCGTTTTGGAACTCAACAAGTTCACCGGCACGGGCGTTGGTTAAACCGTAAACGCGGGCAATACCATCGCCCACTTGCAATACAGTTCCGACTTCCTCTAATTGTGCGGCTGTTTTTAATCCGGAAAGCTGTTCGCGGAGAATAGATGAAATTTCATCGGGTTTTACATCTGCCATCTTTTATAATTTATGATTTCTGATTATGAATTAGGATTAGAAATACTTTTTGATGTATGAATCGTCATCAATAATGTTTCGGAATGAATTGAGGTTTCGGCTTACGCTGCTGTCAATCATCTTGTCGCCATACTGTAAAATAAAGCCGCCTATCATGTCGGGGTCAATGGCTTCTACCAACTCAACTTCTTTTAAGTGTTCTTTCTTCTTTAAGTTGTTTACGATGCTTTGAACAAGCCCGGCATCAAGTTTTACTGCTGAAGTAATTTTTACAGGTGTAATTTCCTTAATTACATTATACTGTTCAATAAATGAATTCACCATGTAGTGGAAATGCGCCTCCCTGCCTTTTTTTATCATCAATGTAAGAAACCGGTAAAGCAATTCGCTTACTTTGCCTTCGAACAAAGCCTTTACCACATTCATCTTTTTATCGGCAGTAATAATCGGGCTTTTGAACATCAGCTTTAAGTCGCGGCTTTCTTCAAAGGTCTTATCAATCGCCTTCATATCGGTAAAAACTTCATCGAGCTTTCCGTTTTCCTGCGCAAGCTCAATCAGCGACTTTGCGTACCGTGTGGCTATTCTGTATGAACCCATCTTCTATTCTGCTTACGGCTTTTAATTCAGGTTAGATTCTTTAGCAAGCTTGTTCACATAATCCACCTGTTCGTTACTACTCTTTAACTCTTTTCGCAGAACTTTCTCTGCAATATCAAGCGCCATAAGGCCTACAGCGTTCTTTACTTCTACAATAGCCGCTTTCTTTTGAATTTCAATTTCGCGAAAAGCCATCTGAATTTTTCCTTCAGCTTCCTTTTGAGCTTTTTCAAGTAATTCGGTTTTCAATCTCTCTGCCGCTTCTTTGGCATCGTGAAGAATCTTGTTTCTCTCTTCTTTTGCCTGATTCAGCAACTCCTCATTCTTTGCAACAAGCTGACTCATTTCTGCACGGGCTTTGTTAGCTTCGTTTAATGAGTCTTCAATGGTTTTTTCGCGTTCCTTAATCATGGCAAGAATAGGTTTCCATGCAAACCTGGTGAGAATAAAAACCAGAATGCTGAATGTAACACACATCCAGAAAACAAGTCCAATAGCGGGTTTTACTAATTCCATATTATTTTAATTTTCAATAACCATTCTATATTTCAACCAAGAAAAAATTCGGACAGCGCAGCCAACCGCTTTTGCCGCCCGAAGTGTTTTAAGGCTGGTTTACTTGAATACTACAAGCAGACCAACAACCATTGCAAAGAAAGCTGCACCTTCTACGAGCGCGGCTGTAAGAATCATGTTGGCACGGATGTCGTTAATGGCTTCGGGCTGTCGGGCTATTGCCTCAACTGCTCCCTTACCAATTTGTCCGATACCAACACCTGCGCCAAGGGCTGCAAATCCTGCACCCAAGGCTGCAATACCATAGCCGGTTCCTAGACCGTCTGCTGCTGCCTGCAATAAAACTGTGTTGAGCATGATATTTGATTTAAAGTGAAAAAATAGAGTTTATAATAAGTTAATGGTGACCTTCTTCCAAAGCTGTTCCGAAATACATAGCACTCAGCAAAGTAAAGACATACGCCTGCAAGAACGCTACAAGCAATTCAAGAAGGCTCATAAATACTGTAAATGCTACGGAAACCACACTCACTCCCAGCCCAGCGCCTACATGCATTTCACCAAAAATGAAAATCATGGCAAAGAATGACAAAGCAATAATGTGCCCTGCAGTCATGTTGGCAAACAATCGTATCATTAACACGAAAGGTTTCAAAAACACACCGAGAATTTCAATAGGGGTAAGAATCAGCAGGATTGGCTTGGGAACACCCGGCATTGCGAAAACATGGTGCCAGTAATGTTTGGTTCCATTAATGCTCGTAATAATAAAAGTGATGAGAGCCAGAACACCGGTGAAAGCAATATTACCTGAAAGGTTTGCGCCACCCGGAATTACAGGAACTAACCCTAGCAAATTGTTGAAAAGAATTAAAAAGAAAACACAAAGCAGGTAGGGAACAAACTTTTCATATTTAGGGCCTATGCTTGGCTTTGCCACTTCATCGCGGATGAAAAGGATAAGCGGCTCAAGAAAAGATTGAAGTCCGCTAGGCGCCCTGTTCGGATTCCTTTTATAAGCGCCTGCGATAGATAAGAAAATCCAAAGCAAGCATCCTGAACTGAACATCAGGGTAGCTACATTCTTGGTAATAGATAAATCGTAGATTTTGGAGGTAGCCGCGTTGTCAATTTCACCGTTTTTATCCACAGCAACTATGCGTTGCCCCTCAAGTTTATAGTTATATTTACCGTGAACTACCTCATGACCATGTTCAAATTTGCTTGATAAGAAGAAATCAATTCCTCTATCAGTATAAAGAATAACAGGTAAAGGTAATGATACAGGATGCCCGTCCCAATCCAAAATATGCCAGTCATGAGCATCACTGATATGCTCAATAATCATTTTTCCTGCATTAAACGGTTCCGATTTGGTTTCGTGAGCTTTTGAAAGATGTTCA
Source organism: uncultured Chitinophaga sp. (assembly GCA_964631835.1). Taxonomy (GTDB): domain Bacteria; phylum Bacteroidota; class Bacteroidia; order Chitinophagales; family LD1; genus Bog-950. The sequence continues at coordinate 42,614 of CAZWAD010000011.1, read as the reverse complement.
CTCCCTTTCAGATGTTCGGTTTCTGTTTCAGCAAAAGAGTGTAAGGAAAAAGGAATTAAAAGGGCGGTAAAAACTGCTGAAAATGTATGTTTTACAGAGGTATTTTTAGCAAAAATCATGTTCGTTTTTCAAAAAGCGGTGCAAACATAAAATAATATCGTAATTGCGAAAGTGCCTGTGGGTAAATTGTTCGGTTTTCGAAGCGGTGAGATTTGTATTCTGTCCGCACACTCTGCGAACTTCTGTAACAGAAAGTTAAATGATTCTTCAATGTTCGGGCACGGAGAATGTCTTTGGTATTCTGACGTGAGTAATTATATTTGCGCTCCCAAATTTTAAAACATGTACGCAATAGTTGAAATAGCAGGACAGCAATTTAAGGCGGAAGCCGGTAAGAAATTATACGTTCATCGTCTTGAAGGTAATGCCGGTGATGAAGTTTCATTCGACCGAGTACTTCTTACCGATGACGAGGGTAAAGTGAAAGTAGGTACCCCGACAGTAAAAGGAGTAAAGGTAAACGCCAAAATTTTGTCTCATCTGAAAGATGACAAAGTAATCATTTACAAAAAGAAACGGAGAAAGACTTTCGAGAAAACGCAAGGCCACCGACAGTCTTTAACTCAAATCAGCATTGAATCCATAGGGAAATAAATTAACAACCATTAAAAGCGATAATCATGGCACATAAAAAAGGTGAAGGCAAAGTAAAGAACGGACGAGACTCCCATAGTAAGCGGCTTGGTTTAAAAATTTTCGGTGGCGATAAGGCGGCTCCGGGCAACATTATTTTGCGTCAGCGCGGAACCAATTACCACCCGGGAAGAGGGGTAGATATAGGTAAAGACCACACTATTTTTGCAGTAGTTGAAGGTATTGTGAAATTTACCAAAGGGAAAAATGACAGAACATTTGTTCACGTTATTTCAGAAGCAGCACAAGTTTAAACCGTACACACTGAGCTAACTCATAATTTAATTTCTTTTGAAGGTCTTCACATGGAGGCCTTTTTTTATTTTTTCAGGCTGTAAACCTGGGACTCTGTACGTTTTTTAATCGCAATGTTTTTCTACATTAGCACTTTTTAAAAATCAAATACAAAGCCAACATGAAAAAGATTCTACTGTTTGGTTTACTATTTACTGCTGTTGTTACCAGCGCTCAAATAGTAAACAGCGATTTTGAAAACTGGACGTTACAAACCATTTATTTTGCCGGATTCCCGCCCACTGTACCCCCTGATACCTTTCAGGCTAATGAACCCGACAACTGGACAAGCTCAAATGCGATTTCGGGTTCCGACTCCTTGGGTGGTGTGTTTTTCGTAACTCAATCTACAGATGCTTATTCCGGTTCATCATCTATCCGGATGGTAACTGATTCGATTATTAATATTCCACTTATTAATAAAATCACCCTGCCGGGGTTTGTGCTTAACGGACGTTTTCCGATTACAGCTTCAACGCTCACAACAAGCGGAAATACGATTTCTCCAATTGCCGTTGAAGGGTCGGGGCAGTCTTTTACTCAGCGCATAAGTAAGTTCAAAGGCTATTACAAGTACACTCCTGTATTTAATACAAATACTAATGCAAACGACACATGCCTTATTTGGGGAACTCTTCGAAAAGGAAAAACTCTTGTTGCCAACGCACGTTACCAAAGCAATACGGCAACGTCCGGCTGGCAGCCTTTTGAAGTAACCTTTGACTATGTTACCTGCGAAATGCCTGATACACTGGTTATCCTTATGGCTTCCAGTGTCCCTAACGTAGCTACTCTTATAGGTGGTTCTTCGGGTCTAGTTCCAGGAAGCGAGTTATTGGTTGACAGTATATATTACGAAGACATTCCTCTGAACTACAATTTTCCACCAATAGCGCGCCCCGATGCAGATACAACCGATAAGAATACTCCGAAGAATATTTTTGTAAAGCTGAATGATGATGATTGTAATGACCCGGTTCCAGGCCTTACTATTTCATTGGTTTCGCAGCCGGCAAATGGTACTGCAATGGCAGTGGCTGGGGCTGTTACATATACGCCTGCTAATAATTTTGTAGGACTCGACAGTTTTACTTATTCGTTGAGTGACGGAACAGCATCGGCAAGTGCTTTTGTAACTGTTCTCGTACGTAACACATCGGGAATAAGCGAGACAAACGAAATACCTGTTACTGTTTTCCCTCAGCCAGCAAACAACGAGCTGGTTATTCAGTTTGAAAATAAAGGCAGAACTGTTGCCAAAGTATTCAATCTCGCAGGTAGTTTAGTACTTAGCATAGATATGAACACTAACCGGAATGCTATCAATATTGAAAACCTTTCCAACGGACTTTACAGTTTGCAGATTGTTGATGAAAACGCTATGGTAATTGCGAGAAACAAGTTTACTGTGAATAAGTAACTATTTTTTACAGGCAATTTCAAAGATGTCCTCCAGATTTTCGGAGGACATTTTTGTTTTGTACACTGAGTCGGATATTTGAAAAACGTTAGCACAAAATTGTTGTTTATATTGTTGTTTTTTAAAATAATAAAAACGATATTGCACTCATAAATAACTAACCCCGGTTATTTCGGACACTAAATTTGTTTACTTAAAAACTGAGATTATGAAAAATTTTACTCGGGCAATTGTCGCTCTTACTTTTTGCGTTTTTGTTTCGCAAGCCCCTGCCCAGCTTGTAGGTAACGAAAACGTTAAAGCCAATTTCGGTATAGACGCTGATGTTTATGCCGATACACTCACCTTTGGAACTTTTTCTGTTGCCGAAGAAGGAACCGATGACTGGTTCGACAGCGACCTGCGCAATACAGGCGAAGGCGTAATTGACACAAATGGTGCTGCAGCACTAAAAACATTGTTACAAACCGCCACTCAGGCTCAGCGAAACAGGCGTTTTGAAAAGCGTATGTCTTATCCCATCAACAGTGTTGTAAACGGAACCCGCTGGCTCGATGCCGTATACGGGCGTGATAACTTTTCAGCCGCCAGCGAAAACGATTCCTCTGTGTTTGTAGGAACAAGTGACAAAAATTTCCATAACCCCAAATCGTGGAGCTTTGGCATTGGCGGTACGCCTCAAAAAAACGATATTATTGATATTTATGCTCACATCCGCAGAAACGGTACCTCCCTCACCGACTCACTTTGGGGCTTTGGAGGTGCATCCACAGTTTCACAGGGTGGTTCTAACCACATTGATTTTGAATTTTTCCGCGCTTTTATTCAGCTGGGAGCTAACTCTCAATTGATTGGCTTAGACGTTGACAGCGGCCACACAGCATGGAAATTTAATGCAGATGGCTCGGTAAACAAACCCGGTGATATTATCTTTTCCTTCGATTTTGAAAATGGAGGAACAAACCCTGTGGTATCTATCAGACTATGGCTTAAGCCCACAGATGTACCAGGAGGATTTGCAGCTTTCAATTCGTTGGCAAATCGTAAGTTCAACTTTACAGGTACTTTCAATACCGAAGGTAGCGGAACGTATCCTTCAGCTCCTTATGGTTATGCTGAAATTACTACCCGCGGCTCAGGAACGTTTGCGTTTGCGCGCACCAGCCGTACTAACGAAGGTGCTACTCCTGCTGCTCCTTGGGGAACGCTTGTAAACCCGGGAGCTAATTATACCGGCAACTACGAGGAATTGTCTTTCTCCGAATTCGGCATTAACCTCACCGCCTTTGGTTTGGACCAGCCGTTGAACTTCAATGACCCATGCATACAAGTATTCGGAAGCCTCGGTGTAAAAACCCGTTCTTCCACTAGTTTTACTGCTGAGTTGAAAGACTTCTCGGGTCCTTATGTTTTCGGAAGAAGGTTGGAAGCTGTGTTTGAAATTGAAGGCGATGCCATTACCTGTCTCAATCCAACTATTGAAACTCAACTTATCGGGATGAACCCACCACCTGCAGCTACAACTATTATCTGGAGCGGAGCAGGTTTGGTATCAGGACAGGGTACACCAACTGCAACATGGAACTCAGGTGGTTGGAAATATGCAAATGTGACTATTAATGGAACCGATTGCGGAAACGTTGATTCGTTCTTTGTTGAAGAAAATATTGGAACACCTAACGTAAACATTGACCCTGCTGCTACTTTAACCTGCACCACTACGCAAGTTACTCTTACGGTCCACTCTACTGTTCAGGGTGCCACCTTTGAATGGAGTGGCGGAGGAACGGGTACGACCAAAAATGTTACTCAGCCCGGAGTTTATTCTGTAACTGGTACTGATCCTTCAAACGGATGCACGGCTTCAGCAACTGTAAGCGTATCACAGGACATTGATGCACCTGGTGTAACCATTGACCCAGCACTTCAGTTAACATGTACCAGGCAAAGCGTTACCCTTACTGCTCACTCAATTCCAGGGGCTACATTCCAATGGAGCGGTGGAGGAACGGGTAACACTAAAGTAGTTGGTTCGCCCGGTAATTACACGATAACAGCCACCGACCCTGCAAATGGCTGCACTTCTTCGGCTTCCGTAAGCGTATCGCAGGATATTACTCCCCCGGGTGTAACCATTGACCCAGCACTTCAGTTAACATGTACCAGGCAAAGCGTTACCCTTACTGCTCACTCAATTCCAGGGGCTACATTCCAATGGAGCGGTGGAGGAACGGGTAACACTAAAGTAGTTGGTTCGCCCGGTAATTACACAGTAACAGCCACCGACCCCGATAACGGATGTACTTCTTCCGCTTCGGTTAACGTTTCGCAAAATATTACGCCTCCCAATGTAGGCATTGACCAACCGCAACAGTTAACCTGCACACGCCAAAGCGTTACTCTTCATGCCACATCAACCACACCTAGTGCAACTTTTACATGGAGTGGAGGGGGAACCGGTGCCGATAAAGTGGTGTCAACCCCAGGGCCTTACACAGTTACTGCTACCGACCCAGCTAACGGATGCACGGCTTCAGCTTCTGTGAATGTTTCACAAAACATTACTCCACCCAATGCCAATGCCGGTTCCGATGGAACCATATCTTGCACCTCGGCTTCATTTACGCTTATGGGTTCTTCCACGACTATTACAGCTTCATATCAATGGACCCGAAACGGAAATGTGGTTGGCAATACAGCGCAAATCACAGTTTCTGATCCAGGAACCTATGTGTTACGTGTAACTAACACCAACAACGGATGTGTAGCTCGCGACACTGCAATAGTGACCCTTGTTAACGACCAGCCGAACTGTTCTCTTTCAGGACCCGGGGTATTGCCTTTGGCTAATTCAACCGGTAATCAGTTGACAGCTTCAATTCAAAACGCTGCAACAATAACGTGGTATCTTACTTCGAATGATGGCAACTGGATAATTACGGGTGGACAGGGAACACCAACTGTTACCTACACAGCAGGTGGTGGCGGTTCAAAAGGGACTTTCAAAGTAGTGCTTTCAAACGTAGCAGGAACCTGCAGAGATTCCTGTGAAGTTGAATTTTACGCAGCTACGGGCGGATACCATTGCACGCTTACACAAGGCGCTTACGGTAACCCGAATGGTAAGTTCTGTAAAGTGCGCAGAATTGATTTGATTAAGAACCTGACTATCACTCCGCTTACAGTGGGGATATTAAGAACTCGTTCACTTACATTCGATTCAAGTGATGTAGGGTGTATCCTTCTCCGTTTACCTGCCGGAGGACCTCCTGCACAACTGCCTCCTATGAGCAATCTCGGATTACCAGCTGATATGGAATTTTTAGCTAACTGCAATACCCTTCCTGTTAATATTCCCACATGGAACAACAAATTCAGAAACGTGTTCCTCGGTCAGGTAATTACCATGGGTCTTAACCTGAGGCTTGGAACAGGTCTAGATACCATTCGCATGCTTAACCAATACATTATTACAGGCGGTGGCTCGGGTGGCGGTGGTTGTGGTGACACTAGTATATTTGTACCTAATGGTTCGGTATCTATACATACCATTCCTCAGAGTGTCCTCAATTATCTTGGTACTAATAACACAGTACTTGATCTTTATAATCTGGCTAACTTATCGCTTGCCGGTTTAGCGCCTCCTCAGCCCAACCGCAGCCACATTAACCAGGCGGTTTCCGCAATTAACGAAGCTTTTGACGGATGCCGTGCTTTGGTAGGGTTTACCGACATACCTCCCTCTACACGTAAAACGGATGAAGCGGATGATGACTTATCCTTTGGTGAAGATTACCAGGGTGAGCTTGAGGCAACAGCAATGAACATAATTCCAAATCCGTTTGGTGCTTCTACCAACGTAAGCTTTATGCTGGCGGAAACCAAACAACTAAAAGTAGAGGTAATTGATATGACCGGCAGGCTTGTACGGGTTTTGTTCAACGGAACTGCCGAACAGGATATTGCTTACATTACTCAATTCGATTCGGGCAACCTTTCAAATGGAATGTATATTGTTCGTTTATCAACGGAGGATTTGTCTGTTCAGAAACGTATTGTTTTGCAGAGATAAACTACTGTTCATTGAACTCGACTTAAAAAAGGGCTGCTGTAAATAGCAGCCTTTTTTATTTTCCCATTTAAAAGAATCTGTTACTTATTATGCGCTTCAAATCTTCTATAGCCAAACTTGTGGCTGATATAATTGTGCCTTCTGTTTATCATGAGCAGACGAACGCCATTGCTGTTCAGCAAAAGCTTTTCGGGCAGTTTATTCTTTCCGCAACTGAAACAGATTTTGGAAAAGAGCATAAATTCTCACAAATAAAAACTTACGAAGATTTTAAAGCTTCCGTAAAAATCAGGGATTATGAAGAGCTGAAAAACTATATAGACTTGATTTCTGACGGCAAGGAAAATGTGTTGTGGAAAGGGAAACCACTTTATTTCTGTGAATCATCGGGCACCACTTCAGGTAAAAAATATATTCCGGTTACTAAGGGACAGATTAATGAAATGATTCGCGCAGCGCGCAATTCGCTGCTCTTGTATGTTGCAGAAACCGGTAAATCTGAATTTTTCGATCATAAAATGATTTTTCTGCAAGGTTCACCGGCACTTGAAATGCATGGGAAAGTTCCCACCGGCAGGTTAAGCGGTATTGTTTATCACCACGTTCCGCTTTATGTAAATGCCAGCAGGATGCCTTCATACGAAGTTAATTGCATTGAAGACTGGGAAACTAAAGTAGAAGCGGTTGCTAAGGAAACGTTGAAAGAAAGAATGAGTTTGATTTCGGGTATTCCTCCTTGGGTAGTAATGTATTTTGAAAAGCTGCGCGAACTAAGCGGCAAAGAATTTATCAAGGATATATTTCCTGATTTCAAAGTGTTCGCTTATGGAGGAGTAAACTATGAGCCTTACCGGACAAAAATTGAATCACTCATTGGCTTCAAGATTGATTCGATAGAAACATATCCTGCCAGCGAAGGTTTTATTGCTTACCAGGATTCGCAAAAGGAAAAAGGCTTGCTGCTGAATGTAAACGGAGGTATTTTCTATGAGTTCGTAAAAGCTGATGAAATATTTTCTGATAATCCTAAACGGATTTCGCTGGAAGAAATAGAAACCGGTGTAAACTACGCGCTTATTTTAAACACTAATGCCGGTCTTTGGGCATATAACATAGGTGATACTATAAAATTTATTTCCAAAAATCCATATCGCATTGTTGTAACCGGCAGAATCAAACATTTCATTTCTGCTTTTGGTGAGCACGTAATAGGCGAAGAAGTAGATGCCGCTATGTTCAGCGCCATGCGCGAAATGCGCGCAGGGGTAACTGAATTCACCGTGGCTCCGCAGGTAAATCCAGCGGAAGGTTTGCCTTACCACGAATGGTTTGTGGAATTCAGCAAGCCGCCCATGCATTTGAAAATCTTTGCTGAATTTGCCGATGAAATTCTTCAGCAAAAAAACTCCTATTACAAAGACTTACGGCAAGGGCATGTCCTTCAACAATTAAAAATACTTCCGGTCAGGCAAAATACTTTTATTGAATACATGAAAAGTAAAGGAAAACTTGGCGGACAAAACAAAGTTCCGCGCTTGACCAATGACCGCAAAATTGCCGATGAACTAACCAATTATCTCCTCCTCTCCTCTTCCTGATTCGCAAAACTCAAACTTTAAAGTTTTGAATACATTTGCCCCTCCTTTAAATCAAGGTATTGATGCTTATTAAAATAGCGCAGTTAATTCTCAGTCTTTCCATACTTGTAGTTATTCATGAGTTCGGGCATTTTATTGCCGCCCGCATGTTTAAAACCCGGGTTGAAAAGTTTTACCTCTTTTTCGATTTTCTTTTTCCTGTACCAACGCTCTTAAACTTTGCTTTGTTCAAAAAGAAAATCGGTGAAACCGAATATGGTATTGGTTGGTTTCCGCTAGGCGGCTATGTAAAAATTGCCGGAATGGTGGATGAAAGCATGGACGAAACCTTCCTCGCATCGGAACCTAAACCTGACGAGTACCGCTCTAAAAAGAACTGGCAAAAACTCATCATCATGCTTGGCGGAGTGATTATGAACGTAATTCTTGGCTGGCTTATCTACTCCCAAATTGTCTTTTGGAATGGGGAGTCGTTCCTGCCTGCGGAAAATGCAAGGTATGGTATTACCACCGATTCCATTGCGCAGTATGCAGGTTTTCGGGATGGAGATATTATTCTATCGCATGACGGTGGCGAAAAATTCCAGAGCTTCCTTTCGGTTCAAAAAGAACTTTTGCTGGACGATATTAAAACCGTTGAAGTACTCCGCAACGGTCAACCGGTAACCATAACTATTCCTGCTGACTTCGTGAAACGTGTAGTTACCAACCGCGCTAAAGAATACATTGACTTCCGCATTCCGTGTATTGTGGGGGAATATGCTGAAGAAACCGTGATTAAGGATAAACTTAAAATTGGCGACCTGATTTTAAGCATCAATGATTCAGCTATTACTTATTTCCAGCAGGCACGGGGCATTCTTGCTAATTTAAAGGGACAGGAAACCGAGATAAAATTTCTGAGAGACAAGGATACGATGACCGCATCGGTAATTGTTCCCCAAACCGGTCTGCTTGGCTTCCGACCGCCTAAAGAATCTTCCGCTTACATAAAATATTTTGATGTAGTAGAAAAGAAGTATGGCTTCTTTGAATCTTTTGGCAGAGGAGTTTCACTCGCTTACGAAAAAACTGCTGACAACCTCAAGCAATTCAAACTGGTATTTAACCGCGACATACAGGGGTATAAACAAATAGGGGGGCTGGGCACCATCGGCTCCATTTTCCCTTCGCAGTGGGACTGGCTTGCTTTCTGGCAGTTGACTGCGTTTCTTTCATTGATGCTGGCCGTGATGAACCTGCTGCCGATTCCGATGCTTGATGGCGGCTATGTTATTTTATTACTGTTTGAAATGATTACCGGTCGCCCGTTAAATGATAAAGTGGTGGAATACATCAACCGCGTAGGCTTCATCATCATCATTTTCCTGATTCTGTATGCTAATGGTATGGATATTTTCCGGGCATTTTTTGAGAAGAGATAATCTTCAATTATTATTTTCAACACATGGCAACAGGTTTTTTTAAAGTCCCCGCTGCTTTTAACGAACCGGTGAAGCAATATGCCCCTGGTTCAGTTGAACGCGAAACGCTGAAAAAGAAAATTGCTGAAATGCGCAAAGAAGTGCGCGACATACCCATGTTTATCGGCAGCAAAGAAGTACGTGACGGTAAAAAGATTTCTCTTCATCCGCCACACGACCACAAACATCTTCTCGGGCATTTTTATAAAAGCGAAAAGAAACATGTAAAGCAGGCCATCGATGCCGCGCTCGCAGCGCGCAAGAAATGGACGGCTATGAACTGGGAGCATCGCGCTTCTATTTTTTTGAAAGCGGCTGAATCAATTGCGGGTCCTTACCGCGCGGAGTTGAATGCTGCGACTATGCTCGGGCAATCGAAGAATGCTTTTCAGGCGGAGATTGATTCCGCTTGCGAAATCATTGACTTCCTGCGCTTCAATGTGCAGTTCATGACTGAGATTTATTCCATGCAGCCGCAGAGTTCTGCCGGAATATGGAACCGCACCGAATGGCGCCCCCTCGAAGGATTTGTTTATGCACTTACCCCTTTCAACTTTACGGCTATTGCCGGAAACCTCCCTTCAAGCTGTGCGCTGATGGGCAATGTGGTGGTATGGAAGCCTTCGAATACCGCAGTTTATTCCGCTTATGTGCTCATGAAAGTTTTTCGCGAAGCGGGAGTGCCGGACGGAGTTATCAATCTTATTTACCCTTCCGGTCCCGATGCGGCTGAAGTTATTTTCCAGCATCCCGATTTTGCAGGAATCCACTTTACCGGTTCTACATCTGTGTTCCAGGATATCTGGAAAACCATCGGCAACAACATTCACCGGTACAAAACTTATCCGCGCATTGTGGGCGAAACCGGTGGTAAGGATTTTATTCTGGCTCATTCTTCTGCCGATGCAAAGGTCGTGGCTACCGCTATTTCCCGCGGAGCTTTCGAATACCAGGGGCAAAAATGCAGTGCCGCTTCCCGCGCTTATATTCCTTCAAACTTGTGGAATAAAGTAAGGGATTTGGTGGTGGAAGATTTGAAGAGCATGAAGATGGGCGGAGTGGAAGATTTCTCCAACTTCATCAACGCGGTAATTGACGAAAAGAGCTTTGATAAGCTCGCTTCATACATTGATGCTGCAAAAAAGGCTAAAGGTGTAAAGATTATTGCCGGTGGCAATTACAATAAGAGCAAGGGATACTTCATTGAGCCCACCATTATTCAAACCAAAGACCCGAAGTATGTAACCATGTGCGAAGAACTCTTCGGTCCTGTGCTTACGGTTTATGTTTATGATGAAGATAGGTTTGAAGAAACATTGAAGTTAGTTGACTCCACATCTATCTATGCACTCACCGGTTCTATCATTGCACAGGACAGGTATGCCATTGAGCTGGCAACAAAAAAACTCACCCACGCTGCCGGTAACTTCTATATTAACGACAAGCCCACAGGTGCGGTGGTGGGGCAACAGCCTTTTGGCGGAAGCCGCGGCTCGGGCACCAACGATAAAGCGGGAAGCATGATTAACCTGCTGCGCTGGGTTTCTCCACAAACCATTAAGGAAACTTTTGTTTCACCGGCTGACTACCGGTATCCTTTCCTGCAAAAGGAGAAATAGAATTTCGCTTTACTTCATCAATACTTTTTGTCGAACACAAAGTTGAGGCAGTTGCTGCGGTTGCAGTTGCGTGTTACGTGGGTTATAAACTCCTTCTGCAATTCAACCAGTGCATCGAGCATTTTTATCCGGTCTTCCAGCTTTTTGTTCTGCTCGGCAAGGAACTGAGATTTTACTTCTTCGGTATCGAAAAGATGGACGCCCGAGGCGGAGAGCTTTGATATAAAACTGTTGGAAAGCTTTGCCCGGTGACAATGATAGGAGAATACCCGATTGTTGATTCCCAGCAGGGTGCAGGCTTCTTTTCGCGGAATACCTTTCAGATTAAAATAGCGGGCTAATAATTCCCCTTCGTGAACTTCAGGCTGCATGATGACTGCAATTTTAAAAGGAGTAATAGCGTTAATGCTAATTAACCGCCATGATTTTTGTCATGTGGCAACCGGTGGATGTTTAAAACTTCTTTGTCAGGTGTTTCACCATTTCGGCTTTTACTTTCTCTTTCAGCACCGGAACTTCATTCAGGGTCATTCCTTTTGTCTCAATCGGTTCGCTCCAATACACTTCTACGGTTCCCGGTTTTAGCTGTAAGCCTTTCGGGTTGTTCACTTCTTTGGTTCCTACCAGCGTTTGAACCGCAATAGGAATCTGCGCAAGGATAGCTGTTTTGAATGCACCGTCTTTAAACTCCTTCACCGGTTCCGGTGTGCGGTTGCGCGTGCCTTCGGGGTAAATAAAAATACTATGCCCTTTATGCAGTTCGGCAATCATGTATTGCAGCGATTTTTCACGGCTCTCTTTATTCTTCCGGTTAACCATAATGGCGAGCATCTTAGTCATGTCTCCGAAAAAGGGAATGTATTTGATTTCACTTTTGGCAAGGAAGCTGATAGGCTGCGGAATAGAAGCACCGGTAACCAGTATATCTACCTGCGAAAGATGGTTCGCCACAAACACGTACGTGCGCTGGTTATCTACTTTCTCCGCCCCGTAAATCTTTACGCGAATGAGGCAGAGATTTAACAGCAGCGGACACAGGTAATGGCAGTTAATCCAAATGCAGTGGCGCACATATTTTTTACCGGTGAAGAGAAACAACACCGCATACAGAAATGTAAACGGAGTAATGATTGCCATAAACCAAAACGCTCCCCATAAAGCCCACAGGAAAGCGAATATGGAAACGAGAATCTTCATTCCAGTTCTCTCAGGTAAAGCTGAATGGTATTTTCTAATCCGTAATACAAACAATCGCGCACCAGGGCGTGACCGATGGAAACTTCGAGCAGGCCGGGAATACTTTGTTTGAAGTATTTAAGGTTGTCGAGGTTTAAATCATGACCGGCATTGATGCCTATCTTTATTTCATTGCAGTATTTAGCTGCCGACACAAAATCACTAACGGCCTTCTTCTTGTCTTCGAAGTATTCCACCGCGTAAGGACCGGTATAAAACTCAATGCGGTCGGCACCGGCTTTTTTGGCGCTTTCTATCAAAGCGTTCACCGGTTCAATAAACAGCGACACGCGAATGCTGCGTTTGTGCAGTTCATCTATGGTTTCTTTCAGAAACGAATATTCTTTAATGGTATCCCAGCCGTGGTCGCTGGTGAGCTGCCCCGGTGCATCGGGAACCAGCGTGCATTGCTCGGGTTTAACTTCGCAAACCATTTGCAGAAAGCCGGCTGAGGGATAGCCTTCAATATTCAATTCAGTAGTCACCTGTTTATGCAGTTCATACACATCGCTGCGCTTAATGTGGCGCTCGTCTTGCCGCGGGTGAACAGTGATTCCCTGTGCGCCAAACTGCTCGCAGTCGCTCGCAAAGCCCAGCACATCGGGTATTGCGCCACCGCGCGAGTTTCGGAGCAAGGCAATTTTGTTGATATTAACGGAGAGGCGTGCCATAAAACAGTATTACGAATAACAGGAATTATTATGATATTGAAAAGGAAAGTGACTTGGAGGAAAATAAAATAAACTCAATTAGTTGAAAGGTTATGCAGAGCTAAATTTTTTAGAGCCTGAAAGTATTTTTAGTTATAGCAGATAAGTTATTACCTTATTAAATTTATAGCCAGAGCCATTCTGCCGCCAAAGTAATACTCTTGTTTCTGTGAGCCAAAACCAACCACAAAATCTACGCGCATAATTTTGAAAATGTTGGAGATACCAGCATCAAGTTGAAAGTATTGTTTTCGTACTGGAGTATAAAGAAAATGAAAGCCGAGGATTTCATCGAGTTTCAAGGTTCTTATACCTGGAATTTTATTGAAAACAAATCCCCCGAAGTGGTGTTCAAGATGCGTTTCGGCAAAATATAAATTAGTGCTGTGGCGGTAATAACGTAGGGTGAAAAAACCTAGTAAATCTGTTTGCCCTTGTGTAAAGAAGTTACCAAAGAAATGTTTATAGTCGGCATATTCCACGCGTTTATGATTGGGAAATCCTCCACCGCAAAAACGATAGTGCAGGGTTCCTATGAGTTTTAGGGAAATGTTTCCGGCTAATCTTGCTTCGAGGAAATCGAAATTCAAATCACTGAAATTTTTAATTGTGATGGCTTTTTTGTAAATCAAAATCAGTTCAGGATACCTTGAGCCCATGCGGAAACGCATATCGGGTCGGGTAACATACTGCTGCCCGAAGGTGAAATGGAATTTTAAATCAATACGAAAACTGTTGTGGCGGGTGATGTTATCATTCTGGGTGTCCAGCCCGGGCAAGTCCATGCCGTTAGGCGTGTATTCGTTCTTCACCTTTTTGAAAAACGAAAAATGACTAGTGTTTTCAAGAGGAAACCGCTGGGCGTAGTTAACACTCAGTGAGGCGTCAATACCGTTATAAATTTCACGGGCGTAGCTCAGTTTTACAAAATAGTGTTCGTAAAGCTTCATGAAGTTGTTTCGGAAAATAAGACTCTGCCAAGTGTTGCCGAATTCCATCTGCGGCTGCACCTCGTTAAACTGGCTTATGAATTTGCCACCGCTCAATGTAAAGTGCTCATCATGAAGCTGGCTGTTGCGGAAAGAAAGAGTTGCCATGCCGTTGAAATGCCGGTTAGCCGCTCCGTAACGCACCACTGGTTCAAAGGTAATTCTCCGGTTGTCTTCAAATACCTTTCGAATGTTGAACTTAAGCTGAAATGTTACACCCTCTACCGTGTTGTAATTCACAATATTGAAAAGAGAAGGGAAATCAACCTGGAACTTCTTGTGTTGCTTGCGGAAGTTGTAGCCGGTTATTATGCCGAGTGCAGTGGGTTTATTCACCCGCTTATCGGTTGAATCCTGATAAGATTTAGATTCTTTTATTTTCTCGATGCTGTCCTTTACCTGGTAGTCATTTATTTCAAGTTCAGTAAGTGGTACAGGTCGAATACTATCCCAGTAAACATCTTCGCGCTTATTAGCTTCTGGCTCGATTTTGATTACCTCCGGGGTAAATATTTTCTTCTCTGCTTTTTTCTCAGCTTTCTTTTTCTGCCGAACAAACTTTTCAGGCAATTTCACAGAATCTATTTTCACTCCTTTTGAAGCAGCCATGCCGAGGATGTCGTTCAACTGATAGTTTTTGAAGACCCCGAGATAATAGCCATCACCGGTTAAGCCGAGAATTCCACCGCTGGCATCATAGCGCTGCTGAGTGGGCAGCCATAAATCATTTTGAACAGGTACGAAGTATTGAGTTACTTTTAGGGTGTCGAGATATTCTATTCCGTTGTTTTTGGTGAGAAATAATTCGAGAGAGTGGATGTTCCAGTTGTCTTCTACAATGCTGAGCACACCATTAAAGCAGGGATCGTTTCTGCGCTTTGGAGTTACGAGGATTTTATTCACTAGCCTGTCACCTTCTTTATAAGCACCCAACATGCGAAAGTTGTAATAGAAAAAAGTGTTTTCAGAGAGCGGAGAAATGAAAGGCCGCTTGGCAATAACAGGTATGAAAATGCTACGCTCATAAAAGTTGAAGTAGAAGTTTTGTGCAGAGTTGAAAGTAAAGCCATTCGCTTTGCCGCTTACTTTTGAGGAATAAATAACCTCTCGGAACTTGCCCGGTTTTTTGTAATAGAGTTTAGACTGCGATTCGCTTAGATAGACCACACCATTCTTACCGATAGTAATACCAGCTTTCTTTATTCTTCTTTCAGCCCAAAACGGGGTATTGGTAATTCGCTGCACGCCTTTTACGTAAGCATCGCAGGAATAGCTTTCCACCGCGTTGAGAAAATACCTGCGCTTCTCAATAGCTTTGCGAATAACGGAAATGGCAGGGTCTTCGTTGGCGTTAATGGTAACTTCTCTGGTTTCATAGACCGATGATTCGAGCATAACATTCAGTTCTAAATTTTTCTGAAGGGTTACCGTTTCAAGACGCTGTTTATAGCCGAGATGTTGAAAAACAATTTCGTAAGTCCCTGCCGGTAACTCAAACAGGTATTGCCCTTCTGCATTAGTTGAAGTTCCATTGGTAGTCCCTTTAATGTAAATATTGGCGTAAGGAAGATTTTCACCTCTGTAGTCGTAAACTGTCCCTTTAAGCGTAAAGGCATAAACAAAACTTACGTTCAGTAAAGGAAGAATGAAAATTGCTAGAACACGCATGTATAAAAATGAAAATAAAAAAAGGGACGTAATAACGTGCCCTGAGTTCGTGCAAACTGCTGAGGCAAAAGTGTTCAGATGGTAACTGAGTTACCGGTTGAGGATGTGAGTTGAGTTAAAGTGAAGATGTGCGAGTTACTGATATTAGCGTTTACACTGATAACGAACATGTTTGTAATGCAATTCGTGTCCAAACCTCTTCCGGTTTATAAAACTCCGCAGTACAAGTAATGGATGTTGTCGATGATTTTACTTGTAAGCAACTGCTGCGCTGGCAGGCCCGGCAAGGGGTATAACTTCGGTGCGCTTAAAGCCCGCTTCTTTGGCCCACCGGCTGAAGTCGGCACCGCTGTAATCGAAAGCCACACCGAACTCAATCAGCATGTTGAGTGACATCATCAGGCCGAAAACATTCTGGTTACGCTCGTCATCAATCAGGCTTTCCACGACAATAAATGCGCCTCCCTCGGGCAGGGCGTTGTATGCTTTTTTAATGAGCATTTTCTTGTTATCCAAATCCCAGTCGTGAAGAATCATGCCCATGGTAATTACATCGGCTTTCGGAAATTCATCTTTAAAGAAATCAACCACACCGGTCTTAACGCTGCCGGTCATTCCCTGTGACGCAATGTATTCTTTGGCAATGGGCTCTACTTCCGGAAGGTCTAGTGAGGTGCAACTGATGTTCGGATGCTGCTTTGCCACCTGCACAGAAAGCACACCCGCAGCGCCACCCACATCGCACAGAGTAGAATGTTTCGAGAAATCATATTTCTGTGCCAGCGCGGCAAAGTTTCCGGTAGAAATACCCGACATCGCATTAATAAATTGTTTGAGCCTTTCGGGCTTAGCATACAGTTCTTCAAACATAGACTTGCCGCCATGCTTCAGCTCGTTTTGCGGCTTGCCGGTAAGCAGGGCTTCATCAAGGTCAGCCCAAAAGCGGTAAAGCCGGTCGTTTGCCATTTCGAGTATACCACCAATGTATGAAGGTTTGTTCTTGTCGAGAAAAAGTTCGGTTTCTGCTGTATTGCTGTATTGCGCGGTTTCGAGCAAACCGGTGCGGGTTAAAAAGCCCATGGCGGTAAGCCCGTCTAAGAAATCATAAACCCCGCGGTCGTGAAGACCGAGCTGCTTTTGAATTTCTTTGCCCGATAATTTTTTGTTTCCTCCAAGGGCGGTAAACACGCCCAACTTAACGGCAGAAAGCAATGTTTTGCTGGCAAAAAATGCCATGCCGGTTTGCATGATGTTGGCGGGTGTAACACCGCCCTGTTGTTGAGTTGATGTATTCATAATTGCTGATTTTATCAATCCGAAGTTATAAAAGAAAAACTGTTCGGCATGAAATTTATTCTATGTGTTTAAAGAAATAAGGACAAGTGTAAAAAAATGATGAATTGTTCTCTGAATCTTTAAAAGATTTTATTTTTAAAACCTTAAAACAAAATCTTTTTGCTATGCGAAAACTTATACTATTAGCCCCGTTTATAATATCAGCCTTATTTACAAACGCCCAGTATTGCGGTAATTCCGGGCCAGCGCAATGCACAGCCGATGGCTCTATATTGCAGCCCGGACTATCGCCCATGTCCGATTCGCTACCCCCATTTGAAAACGGAGTTGCCTCAACTACGGTTATCCAGTTCCGCAACTTCAATACTGTGTTTTTTGGAGGTCAGCAGTTTACGCTTCAATCACTTACTATTGATACTATTGACAATCTGCCTAACGGATTATGCTGGGCAAGCGACCGCGCTAACAACACTTACTTAAACTCTGAAAACGGATGTATTAAAGTAAACGGCACTCCCTGCGACTCAACCGGGCAATACAAACTGCGCATTATTGCCACTGCCACCACTTCATTTCCCGTTGTTTTCACTGCACAGGTAAATGCCGCTAATGTAGGGCTGCATTATTTTGTGCGTCTGAATAATACCGGTGACCCGGTTACACCGGTTGATACTCTGCAACCTGAATCTGACCCGTTTTATCCCTACGGAGGGGTTTGCCAGGGAACACCCCCGGCAGTTAGCCTTGGAAATGACCGCGCTGTTTGCAGCGGAACATCACTTAGGCTTAACCCTGCGGTTACTGGCGGACAGTTGCCTTTTTCTTATGCCTGGCAGTCAACTGGTGATATCGTTAGCTGCGACACATGCCCAAATCCATTAATTGACATCACTCAAAACTCAACTTTCATTCTTACCGTTACCGATTCAAACGGCAGTTCAGCATCCGACACTGTAGATGTTACTGCCATTGCCGCGCCAAATGTTACAGTTTCACCGGCAGGCCCGGTAAGTGTTTGCCAGGGAACCAGTGTAACGCTTCAGGCATCGCCTGCTATTAATCTGACCTTTGTTTGGCAGCGCAACGGAACTAACCTGGGCGGGGCAACCAACCCTTCATATAGCGCTTTGCTTGCCGGTACTTACCGCGTAGTTGCCATCAACACATCTAACTGCAGCGATACCAGCAACGCAGTAGTGGTGAATGTCCATGGACTTCCATCCGTATCTCTTTCCGGCAATGCCGATACTGTTTGTTCCTCGGCAGGTTCGTTCACGCTAACCGGTGGAACCCCGGCTGGCGGAGCATACAGCGGCACCGGTGTAACAGGAAATACATTTAGCCCAGCAACTGCGGGAGTCGGATCGCATACGGTTAGCTACTCATACACCGATGGGAACAATTGCACCAGTTCAGCCTCCGAAACTATAGTGGTGAGGGTTTGCACCGGTATTGATGAAACCGAAACGGGGAAATTGATTTCAGTGTATCCTAATCCCGCAAAAAATACGTTGGTGGTTGAATCAGTGTTGCCGTCCGTTCATAATCTGAACCCACAGATTTATGACATTACCGGAAGAAGTGTTGAACTTTCTTACCTGGTAAAAGGAAACACAATCACATTTGATATTTCCGGCATTCCGGCTGGTTCTTATTCAATGAAGATGGATATTACTGGTAAAACTATAAGCAAGCGGTTTGTAAAAGAAGAATAATTACAACCATCAACTCCATAATTAAGCCCGGTTCCTGCGAACCGGGTTTTTCTTTTCTTTGTTTCAAAGCAATCAAATGCAGAAATTTCCTTCAGTAACTCTTCACCACAGCAAAACCGGTGCATTAAAACGTTTTCACCCCTGGGTATTTTCAGGTGCTGTAAAAAGAAAGGAAGGCAATTTAAACGAGGGTGATATAGTTGAAGTGTATTCCGAAAACGGTGAATACCTCGCCACTGGTCATTACGGAGTTGGAAGCATTGCTGTTCGGGTTTTCAGCTTTGAAAAAGCTTTATCACTGAATGATTTATGGAGAGAAAAAATTCAAAATGCTTTTGCACTGCGAAAAAGTACAGGCTTAGCCGAAAGAGAAACAACCAATGCCTACAGGTTAGTAAATGCCGAAGGTGATGGTATGCCCGGATTGGTAATAGATTGGTATAACGGAACTGCGGTGATGCAATGCCACTCATCAGGGATGAATAACCAAAAGGAACCTTTCACCGAAATATTAAAAGAAACATATGCCGGCAAACTGAAAGCGGTTTACGATAAAAGCTCAGCTTCGCTTCACAGCAACAATAAAACCACAGATGGCTACCTGTACGGTTCCGCTTCAGAAAAAACTATAAGCGAAAACAATCATCTCTTCTCAGTAGATTGGGTTCATGGGCAAAAAACCGGCTTCTTCCTTGATCAGCGCGACAACCGTGCGCTTCTTTCAAATTATGTAAAGGGGAAAAAGGTTCTCAACACATTTTGCTACTCAGGGGGATTTTCAGTTTATGCGCTTAAGGCGCAGGCGGTTTTGGTTCATTCGGTTGATAGTTCTTCAAAAGCAATTGAATGGACCAATGAAAATGTGCAGCTCAATTCTCCTTCGACAGAACACCAATCATTTGTTTCCGATGTTTTTGATTTTTTGAAAAATGCTTCCGAGGATTATGAAGTAATTATTCTCGACCCGCCTGCATTCGCTAAAGGAAATTCTGCCAGGCATTCTGCTATTAAAGCGTACACCCGCCTGAACACCGAGGCGATTAAAAAAGTAAAATCAGGTGGAATTGTGTTTACTTTTTCCTGCTCGCAGGCTGTTTCTCCCGATATGTTTTCAGGGGCGGTAACTTCGGCAGCTATTGCTACAGGCAGAAAAATCAGGATTCTGCATCACCTCAAACAGCCGGCAGACCATCCGGTAAGTGTTTACCACCCTGAAGGTCTTTATCTTAAAGGGCTGGTTCTTTATGTGGAATAAGATTTTATAAAAATCTTTAAATTGACTTGGTATGCGCAACCTTTTGCACCAAAAACGTAACTCCTCAAGGGTTAAGATTTTTTAACTGCATGGTGTTTTTTCCGGTACGGTTGTTTTAGAGAATTCGGATATTTTTGACCGCTTTTAAATTTAAAATATGAGTAAAAAGATTTTCACACTACTCTTTTCCTCTTTCCTCTTATCTGCAGTTTTTGCGGGTAACTCCAAACCCATGAATATCAAAATAACCGTTAAGGGTTTGGAGAACACTACATTCATTCTCGCCAACTATTTTGGCGACAAACAATACGTAAAAGACACTTTATACTTCGATGCCAAAGGAACCGTAGTCATAAAATCAGATACTATCTATCCGGGCGGTGTTTACCTCGCTGTGTTTCCCGCATTAGGTAACCGGTATTTTGAATTCATCATGAGCGAACCGCAGTTTTCGCTCGAAACCGATACCCTTGATCTGGCTGACCATATGAAGATATACGGCTCGCTTGAAAATACCCTCTTTTATGGCGATATGAAATTTTTGGGAAAACTGAGAGTTACTTCCGATTCAATCAATAAACTATACAATGCCGCACAGGAACCGGAAAAAGAAAAATACAAACAGCAACTGATTCAGATTGACAGCACCGTAAAAAAACAGCGCAGCGATGTCATGACCAAGCACCCGACCCTGTTTTATGCCAAACTGATTCGGGCTATGAAAGATATTGAAGTGCCTGAACCAAAAAAGGACGCTAACGGCAAAGTCATTGACCCTTCCGAGCAGTGGAGATTTTACAAGGCGCATTACTGGGACCATATTGATTTGATGGACGACCGGTTGCTGCGCTGCCCGGTGTTTCACAATAAAATGAAAACTTTTTTCAGCACAACAGTTGTCCAGCATCCCGATTCCATTTGCGATGCTGCTAATGAAACACTTGCCAAAACCGATTTGAAGAATGAGATTTACAAGTATATGCTCACCTACATATTTAATGAAGCCGCCAACTCAAAAATTATGTGCATGGATGGCGCTTATGTATGCATTGGCGAAAAATATTTCTGCAACCCCGCCCTTACTCCCTGGATTGACTCTGTAAAACGGTTCAAAATTTGCGACCGGGTTGAAAGGCTTAAACCGGTGCTCTGTGAAAGGAAAGCACAACGCCTCATTCTGCCTGTTGACTCTACCGAAATGCAGTGGAAATCGCTCTATGATGTAAAAACCAAATACACCATCCTCGCCTTCTGGGACCCGGACTGCTCCCACTGCAAAAAGGAGATTCCGGTGCTTGCCGAAGCTTACCACAATCTGAAAAAGAAGAATATCAGTGTGGAAACTTTCTCACCTGCTATTATGGAAATTGAAAACTACAAGGACTGGGTGGAGTTTATCAAGAACAACAACCTCGACTGGATAAACGTTTGCGATGCCAAACGCCACTCCAACTTCCGCTGGGAGTGGGATATTCAAAGCACCCCGCAGATTTATATTCTCGACAGCGAAAAAAACATCAAAGCCCGGAGGATTGGAGCCGACCAGGTGGAAGATTTCATTCTGCACATGGAAGACCCCAACCACAAACCCAAAGCTCCGCTTAAAGTAAACGATACCGATAAACAGGAAGGAACGGAGTAAAGCGACCGGGAATTGCGAATTACAGGCTGAAAATCTTTCCCCGATAAAAATTGCGGCATTATGTGCCCCGGGCATTTGCTTTTGTTTGAAACGAAAACGATTTTAGCCCGCGAATCATTTTCATGAATAAAGAAGAATTCCACGCCTACCTTACCGGTTTCAAACTACAGGAAAAAAGCACCACAACGCTTCAATCCTTTTTACCGGTTAACGGAAATTCTTTCCCTGTTTTTACCAATGAGTTCTGGACGGCTAAGCAAAGGCAGGCCAACCCGGTTCACGAGGTCTCTTACCGGGCTTGTTTCAAACCACAGCTTCCGCGGTTTTTTATCGGGCTGTTTACACAGAAAGGTGATACAGTTTACGACCCCTTTAACGGCCGCGGAACCACGGTAATTGAAGCGGCACTGCTCGGCAGAAATATAATTGCCAATGATGTAAATCCGCTGAGCCTTATTCTTACCCGTCCGCGTATTGCTCCTCCCCTGCTTTCGGAAGTTGAACAGCGGCTGAATAATATCCCGTTTGAAAAAAGTGCGAGGGCAGATATTGACCTCTCCATGTTTTATCACCGGCAAACCGAAAGTGAAATTGTGTCGCTGCGGAATTACCTGCGAAAGAAGGCTGATGAACAAACAGAGGATGAAACCGATAATTGGATTAGGATGGTTGCTACCAACAGGCTCACCGGTCATTCACCGGGGTTCTTTTCTGTTTATACTTTGCCGCCCAACCAGGCCGTAAGTGCCGAACGCCAGAAAAAAATCAATGAGGATAGAAAGCAAAAGCCCGAATACAGGAATGTAAAAAACCTGATTCTCAGGAAATCGAAACAGTTGCTAAAAGATTATTCGCCTGCGCATCAAAAAATCAATGCTCAGTTTCTGAACACCGATGCCTCCGAAACCAAAAAGATAAGGAGCAACTCGGTATCGCTTACGGTAACTTCGCCTCCTTTTCTGGATGTGGTTCAATATGCCGATGACAACTGGCTGCGCTGCTGGTTTAATGATATTGACGTGGCTGGTGTTTCACGCAAAATAACCATGAGCAAAACCGTGGAAGACTGGAGCGTAAAAATGCAGGCCGTTTTTCAGGAGCTTTACCGCATTACCAAACCCGGTGGCATAGTTGCTTTTGAGGTAGGCGAAGTGCGGAATGGGAAGGTAAAACTGGAAGAAGTAGTAGTTCCCCTTGGTTTAAACTCAGGCTTTAGTTGTGAATCATTGCTTATTAATAATCAGATATTTACAAAAACTGCCAATATATGGGGTGTAAGTAATAATTCGCGAGGCACCAACAGCAACCGGATAGTGGTTTTCAGGAAAAATTAAATCAGAACCCGGGTAAAAACTGACTGTCATTCCGAACGGAGGTTTCCGAAGTGAGGAATCCTGTATTCTGTTGGTAAGAAAAAATACAAGATGACTCGTTCCTCGGCATGACAGTACCTTTTTTCTTTTACTGATAGTATTTTAAACTCCTGCACTTCTTCTCTCCTACTTCACCCTTTCTACCAGCCAACCTTTGCCGTATGCCAATTTAATGAAATTAAACTTCCTGCCGGTACGTTCTGCCAGCGTATCAACCATTTGTTTCGGGGTGTTTACCTGTTTCCAGTCCTGCCTTTCAATATGCAGTATTTCACCAACCGATAGATTCAACAAAGCGGTGCGCACCACTCCCGAACGTCCGTCAATTTGCGGCAGACTTGCGGCTTCTTCCTTCGTTATCTTCTTCATTTATATCTGTTTAAAAATTTTCTGCTTTTACCTAATCGTTCTCATCAGTTAATTCCGATAAACAGCCTACGGATTCAAAAATATCAACTTTTTTCAACTAAAAACAATCTTATATCCATTAGTAACCATATTCTATCAACCAATTATTAGCTATTATCAACTTGCGATCGGCTTATGACAATTAGTAATCGGCTTCTATCCATTATGAATTGGCTTCTATTCATGAGTTATAACGTTCGGTCAATGGGTTATCATCTTATTTCAATCAGTTTTAACGTTCTGTTAATGAGTTGCTGGTTTCGGACAATGGGTAAGCGGCTGCGGCACGGTTCCGTAACCCGGTACCGGAAGATTGAAACTGCTTTCCGGTAAGCCGAAACCGGAGCGGGACAGGCAGAAACTTATATTTTATTGTTCGAAGCTGAAGCCGCGCTGGGAAAAATGAATTCCTTTCGGTTGAGCGCTCGTTTTCTGTGGGTGGAGAACAAATTCCGACACCCCGAAGAAGAAAATTTGGAGAAGAAAGCCGCGAAAGCGATATTCGCAACACATTCACGCCCGTATGTTACTCGATGTTTTAACCTGGCAGGATTTGCTTATTAAGTATTCGCGCAGTTTCAGTATTCTGTCGCTGCGGTACCTGGTTTTTGCGGGCGTTCTTTTTCTTTTGTTTTATGTGTGGAAGAGGCGGGAGTTCTTCCGGTTTAAAATTCAACAGAAGTTTCCGGAGAATAAGCACATCGTGCGCGAGATGGGATACTCTTTTCTTTCCATTGCGGTGTTTGCCGTTGTAGGAACAACCCTTTTTATTCTGCGGAAACACGGTTATACCAAAATGTATCTCGATTTCGATTCGCGGGGAACCGGTTACTTCCTTTTTTCGGTAGCCGCCTTTATTTTTTTACACGACACTTACTTTTACTGGACCCACCGGTTTATGCACTGGAAGAAAATTTATCCGTATGTGCATAAAATCCATCATCTGTCCACCAACCCTACTCCGTGGGCTGCCTTTGCTTTTCACCCGCTGGAAGCGCTGATTGAGGTTGGCATTGTTCCCATCATGGCGTTTCTCATTCCGCTTCATCCGCTGGCCATACTTTCGTGGGTGCTGTATCAAACAGGAATGAATGTAATGGGGCATTTGGGTTTTGAAATGTTTCCGGCAGGTTTTGCCAGCGGGAAAATTACGAAGTGGCATAATACTTCGGTGCACCACAACATGCACCACAAGAACGTAACCTGCAATTACGGGTTGTATTACAATATCTGGGATAGAATCATGGGCACTAATCACGAGCGGTACATCGAAGAATTTGATAAAGTGAAAGCCCGCACCAAAGCTTTGAAGTCTGAAGCAGTTACTCCGGAACCGGTAGAGCAGTTAGCGGGTTGATATTTTATAAAGATTGTTATAAGCCAGTAGCTGCTGCCCGAAGTTTGTTTCGCGCTTCAAAAATTTTCCCGAAACTTGTTCGTCATTAATTTGTCATGACCAATTCCCTTTCTTGTACCTGCCCCTCTTACGCAGAAGCTGAAAGCATTAAAGATTTTGATGTTACCGTTTATTCCGCTATTGAGAAAGTTCAGGAGTGGCAATGGAACAAACACATTCCCGAAGCCAATGTTTTAATGCAATATGACAGCCTGAAACTGCTCGAGCAGCTCAACTCGGGGCAAATGCAATTCCGTTATGCCTTTGTTAAACGAAATGAGGTAACCATTGGTGCGCTTTACTTCCAGGTAGTTATGTTTCAAGCGAATCAACTGATTAATTACTTCCCGAAGTTTTCGGAGAAAAATTTTGTAATGAAAGGGACAAAAGCTTTCAGCAAAAAACTTTTAGACAGCATAAACCTGCGGATGCTTGTCAGCGGCAATGTGTTCATGACCGGTGAGAATGGCTTTTATTTTTCGCATGATATAGATAAAACCACACGCGCGAAGATTCTGCGCAAAACAGTTAATCAGGTTTTGAATGATGATAAAGGAATTAAAGCAGTTTTAATTTCAGATTTATATGAGCCGAAGTCAGAATTTGATTCGGATTTCAAAAAATGCGGCTACAATGAAATTACTGTTGAAAGCGATATGAGCATTCAACTGAAACCGGAATGGGAAACCTTTGATGATTACCTGAATGCTCTCTCATCGAAGTACCGGGTGCGGACGAAAAGGGTTTTTTCCTTATGCCATGAAAGCGGAGTAGAAGGTAAAGAACTGACTCTTGCTGAAATTGAACAATACGAAAACCTGCTTCACGAATTATACCATAAGGTTATGGCAGGTGCCGATTTTAAACTTGCAGAACTGGAGAAAGGTTTCTTCACCGCTCAAAAGAAAAACCTGCCCGGTAATTACCGGTTGTTTGCGTATTTCAGAAATGGGGAAATGATTGGATTTATTTCAGTGTTTCACTTCGGCAAAAAAATGGAAGTGCATTATACCGGGATGGATAGCAGCATAGCAAGACCAATTCACCTGTATCAGCACATGATGTATGATATGATTAAACTGGGCATTGAAAAAAGGGCGGAGCGTTTGCATTTCGGGCGCACCGCACCCGAAATAAAAAGCACCATTGGAGCTATTCCCACCCCGATGTACGGGTATTTGAAACACACCAACCCGTTCTTTAATTTCTTTATTGCAAAGCCATACACCGCTAACCTGAAACCGAAGCAGTACGTTTTCAGAAATCCGTTTAAGGCTTAAATTTTTTTCTCACCATTTTCGGGTCGAAAACTCCGGATACATAAAGTGCATTCTGGAACATAAGCGCAGTAGAATTTGCACTGATTTGTTTTCCGTTATCAAAATACTCAACGGTTACTTTCTTCGATTCGGGGTTAATTCTGTAAACCGTACTTGGAGAATATTTGGAAGAATCTTTCACATGCTTGAGAAAAGCAAGAAAGCGAAGATGACAAGCCACCAGCAAATCGTTCCCGTCAATCCGCAGGTTATCCGGACCGGGCACTTTTGCTATTATCTCTTTATTCAGCATTTTCCCATTGGTAAAATCAAACTGCCACACCTCATTTTGCCGTGTTGAAGCGAGAAAAACCTTATTGCCTTTAACGGTAATTCCGTTGGTGTAGCAGAATTTTTCAGCCGCCACGCTGCATTTTGTGCCATCCCAGAAAATTATCTGCGCACGTTTCAGCAGAAAGAAAGCTTCGGCAAAGTTTTCTGCTTTCTTCGCATCGTTTGAAACAAGCAGGGTTCCGTCAGGAAAACCCGCAACAGCATTTGGCGAAGAAATAAGCGGGTCAGTAATGCGATTGATGAACACCAACTCATCTTTCAGCACATGATACCGGAGAATGGAGCTTGTGTGTTTGTCTTTTTCGTGATTCACTACCAGCAACACCAAATCGTGCACGCGCGAAGGATATTTCGGACTAAGATTTACCAAATCAATTCCGTGCGGATTGAACGAAAGGCTATCGGGTTCGTTCACACGCTTTAAAATTTTGCGTTGTTTAGTATCCGGGTAAAACGCTTCTATCTCGCTGTAATGCGGTTCATTCGCCCTTCTTGCATTACATGAAATAAGAATGCGCGGCTCTTCGGTAATAGTGTCTGCTACCATATCCTCGGGCCCGTAACCAACAGGAATTACTTCATCCTTCGCTTGAAAGTTTTTCGGCAGCGTAGCGCAGGAATGGAGTAGCAGCAGAAGGGAAAAAGAATAAACAATGCGCGGCATTTTTTGTTATTGTTCAGGCAAAGTAAAAATCTTTCTTTGCAACCCATGAGAAAATTACTTTTTCTGTGCTTGCTTTTTTCTTCCGTAGTTAACGCTCAAATCACTCCGCAAAACATAACTATTGCGCGCGACAGCTTCGGTGTGCCTCACATTTTTGCAAAAACCGATGCGGAAGCTGCTTACGGTTTGGCGTATGCTCACTGCGAAGATGATTTTAAAAGCATTCAGGAAAATCTCCTTGCCGCCAAAGGAATGCTCGGTGAAGTTTTGGGCAAGGAAGGCGTGTTGTTCGATTTTGGTTTACAACTTTTTGGTGTTGATACGCTGGTAGAGAATAATTATGAAAAGAAAATTTCGGCTGACTTTCGGAAAGTTCTGGAGGGATACATACAGGGCGTAAATGATTACGCGGCAAAACATCCCGAAGAAGTTCTGCTGAAAAAGTCATTGCCTTTTCTTCCACAGGAAATTGTAAAGGGCTCTACGCTTACGCTTACGCTGTTTGCCGGTGCCGGAATGGCGCTCAAATCCATTAAGGATAATCACATTGAACTTCTGCACCAGCCGAACGAAACCGGTTCCAACTCGTTAGCTATTGCTCCCTCGCGCACCGAAGACGGAAAAACCTGGCTGCTCGTAAACTCACATCAGCCTATTGAAGGAAGATTTGCCTGGTACGAAGCGCATATTTCAAGCGAAGAAGGCTGGAATGTGATTGGCGGTTTGTTCCCGGGGGGAACTACCATTTTCGTGGGCACCAACGAACATTTGGGCTGGGCGCACACGACCAACTATCATTCGTTCGGAGATATTTATAAACTGAAGCACCGCGGAAATAAATATTTATATGATGGTGAATGGAAGAAGTTTGATACGAAAACTGCACATCTGAAAGTCAGGCTGGGGAGAATAAAAATCGGGCTGAAGAAAAAAATCAGGTACTGTGAATACGGTCCGGTATTTCAGAGCAAACATGGTTGGTATGCATTAAACTTTCCCGGCTCTAAGGATTTACGCGCCACCGAGCAGTGGTACCGGATGAACAAAGCCAAAAATTTCAATGAGTTTGAGGAGGCATTAAAAATGGAAGCAGTTCCTTTGTTCAATACTACTTACGCTGATACGGAAGGAAATATTTTCTATCAAAGCGGTTTCCAGATTCCTGAGCGCGACTCCACACTTAACTGGTGCCAGCCGGTTGCCGGTGTAAGCTCAAAGTATACTTGCACTCGCTTGGTTCCTTACGAAAACAAACCCCAACTACTCAACCCTGATTGCGGTTATGTATACAGTTGTAATCAAACACAGTATCATGTGAGTCATGATGATTGCAAATGGCAGGGCTATTTCCCGGGCATTCAACTCTTTAATTACAATCGCGGTGAGCGTTTTGGTGAACTGCTTGATTCGGTAAGAGGGAAATTTTCGTGGGAGTATTTCAGGCGGGTGAAGTTTGATAAAAGCTATTCGCCAAAAGCGAGTTACGCGCGAAACTTTGCCAAGCTGTTTCTGTTGGACGAGAAAAAATATCCTGACATTACCGATGCCATCCGCAAGCTGAAACAATGGAACCGGAGCGGAGAACCGGATAATAAAGAAGCTGCTTTAGCCATGCTCATACACGAAACATTGATGAAGCAATGGAAAGTTCCGTTTGCATTTTTAATGATTAAGAAAGAGCCGCTTACTGAAAGCAATCTGGTTTGGGCAATTCGCAAAAGCAAAAGATTTATGCTCGATAAATACGGAACCATAGATATTAAACTCGGAGATGTACAGCGGATGATTCGCGGCAGTGTAAGTTTCCCCGCCAGCGGATTGCGCGAAGTAGCCCGTGCTGCCGACCCGAAAGTTTATGATAAGATAAACGGTATTTTTCAAATCAAAGGTGGCGATGGATATATTCAGATGAACCGGTACGGCAAAAACGGAATGGAAATAAATTCCGTAAATGCTTATGGTTCGTCCTCGCACCCCGAAAGCAAACACTACACCGACCAGATGGAAATGTTTTCGAAGGAAGAGTTTAAGAGAATGACTTTTGACAAAGAGGAGATTATGCGTAAAGCGGAAAAGATATATAGTCCTGGTGAATTTGATTAGAGAGTGCTATAGAATAGCAGAAATAAAATGGGATTGTGTTAGTTTATACGTTCTTTATATTTCAGTGCCAAGCCGCCTGAATTTGATAATTTAGATTCCGTAAAGTTTATATGAAAGCGGATAAGTTTTGGCTGCTTTTGGCTTCGCTGGTAGTTTTTTTTACCGGTATAATGACAGCCTTGCTCGTTTACTTTATTTCCACTCACTCTTTATCTATCAATCTGCCTGAAGCAGGTATGCATACACCGGATGATGAAGCGGTTTGGACTATGCCCGATACTAACTCTCTCGGGAATTCCGAACAAGACTTACTTATCAAATACGGGCGAGAACTGATTGCCCGCACTTCATATTATCTCGGACCCAAAGGAAAAGTAATGCAAATCACCAATGGAATGAATTGCCAGAATTGCCATTTGAATGCCGGAACTAAAATCTGGGGCAATAATTATAGCGCTGTGGCACCCATCTATCCGAAATTCAGGGAGCGCTCAGGTACTGTGGAAGATATTCACAAACGGGTGAATGATTGCATAGAACGCAGCCTGAACGGCCACCCTCTTGACACTTCAGGCAGGGAAATGCAGGCTATTAAAGCATATATCTACTGGCTGGGGAGAGATGTAAAGAAAGGGGTAAAACCCAACGGCTCGGGAATTACAGCTCTTCCTTTTATGGAACGGGCTGCAAATCCCGAAAATGGGAAAAAAGTCTATGGGGAACAGTGCCAGCGTTGTCATGGCGAAGATGGCAGTGGCAAATTATTGCCCGATGGGCTAATGTATGAATACCCTCCCTTGTGGGGGAAGAACAGCTATAACACCGGTGCGGGCTTGTACAGGTTGTCGCGCTTTGCCGGTTATGTAAAATCGAATATGCCCTTTGGAATAAATTATGACAGCACACAACTAACCGATAATGAAGCATGGGATGTTGCCGCATTTGTAAACTCACAGCCCCGACCGGTGAAAGATTTAAGCAAAGACTGGCCCCGCATTACCGGTAAACCTGTTGACCATCCTTTCGGTCCTTATGCCGACACTTTCAGCGAGCAACAACACAAGTACGGTCCGTTTGGTCCTATCAGCCTGTTCAAAAAGAAACATGATGAAGAAACAAGGGCTAAAGGAAATTGACTATGTCGGGAACACCGGGGGTCCGGTTTACGGTAAATGCTTCAGCGTATTTCGCTCCTATCGGCATTCCGAAATGAATGCAACGCGCTTTCACAAACTCTAAGAACTGAGGAGAGGAAATAAATGTATCCGGCTCTTTTGAATCGGGGTTATAAAACTGTGACCTAAAAGCCAGAACAGATTGCAGTTTTCGGTCAAAGTATTCGGTTATATCCACCACAAAATCCGGATCGGCATGTATTGCCTGTATGTAATGGTAAAGCGTTTTCGGTCGAAAAGCTCTTTGTTTTTCCCCCTTTAGTTTGGTTTCAATTTTCGTTAACCCCGAAATAAAACATGCTTCATAAACAAGCTGAGCCGCCCTTGCATGGTCCGGATGACGGTCAAACCTGGCATTGGCTAAAACAACTGTTGGCTGATATTTGCGAATAAGTTTAACCAATTCGAGCTGGTGGGCTTTATCGTTTTTGAAGAAGCCGTCTTCAAAACCCAGGTTTTCCCTCGTCTTAACCCCGATAATTTTTGCTGCGTTTTCCGCTTCTTTTTTTCTCTCCTTAGCTGTTCCTCTCGTTCCCAATTCTCCTTTGGTGAGGTCAATGATTCCGGCCGTATAGCCTGAATCAATATGTTTGATTAAAGTTCCTGCACAACCCAGTTCTACGTCATCAGGATGTGCGCCTATGGCGAGTATATCCAGTTTCATATTGGTCGGTGTAAATGTATAATGATTTCCGTTCCCACTATCTGCTCCTGTAAAATAGTCCAAAGAAATATTTCCGGCAAGGTTCACAAGTGTAAAAGAATACTTTTGTCAGCACCCAACCCATGCTCAAAGCATATCACAGTAAATCAGAACTCGCCAAGGCGCATATCCAAATGCACCTCTCTATAATATTGTGGGGCGCCACAGGTGTGCTGGGCAGGGGAATTCAACTAAGCGAAGGCCTACTGGTTTGGTACAGGCTTATTATTACTTCTGCCTCGCTGGGGCTTTTTATTTTCTTAACCCGCAGAAGCTTTCGGGTTTCCGCTTCCAACTTTTGGAGACTGTCCGGAATCGGAACTTTGCTGATGGTACACTGGCTTTTGTTTTACGGAGCCATCAAATATTCCAACGTAAGCATTACACTCAGCCTGTTTTCTTCCACCACTCTTTTTACAGCATTCATTGAACCGGTTATCAGCCAAAAGAAATTCAATAAAATGGAGTTCCTCTATAGTATCATGGCTATGACAGGCATAGGAATTATTTTTTACAGCGATGAAAATTCATACTCTGTTGGAATTATCCTTGCCCTCCTGGCAGCCTTTGTCGGGGCTTTCTTCAACATACTGAACAAGGAACTGGTAAATGAAGTGCCGAGTGATGTGGTATCCTTCTATGAAATTTTTTCCGGGCTGCTGGTGCTGTCAGTGCTCCTTCCTTTTTACATCGGTTATTTTGAACCTGTAAAATTATTTCCTGATGCCAATGACTGGGTTTTGCTTTTCTTTCTCGCCATTGCGTGCACACACATCACTCTCATACTTTCACTTAACGCGCTTAAACAACTTTCCGCATTTACCCTTAACCTTTCCATTAACCTCGAACCCGTTTACGGAATAGCTTTGGCATTCCTCATTTTCGGGGAGAACAAAAACCTGAATGCGGGGTTTTTTCTGGGAACTTTACTCATTCTACTGTCGGTGTTGCTGCATTCGTATTTTTCAGAAAAGAAGTCGCATTAACAGGTTTTTCTATTTTTAAACCGCATACAACACAGCATGTCTGATTTATTCCGGAAAAAGAAAATAGAAAACGTTTTAGCCGAAGCGGAAAGGGGGTTATCCGACAGCCATTCTCAAACGGGACTGCACAAAACCCTCGGTGTGCGCGACCTTACTTCATTCGGTATTGCAGCCATAGTAGGCGCAGGAATATTTTCCACCATTGGCAAAGCAAGTTATGACGGAGGTCCCGGAATTATTTTCCTTTTCCTTTTTGTGGCTGTGGCATGCGGGTTTTCAGCGCTATGCTATGCTCAGTTTGCCAGCATGGTGCCGGTGAGCGGCAGTGCATATACCTATTCGTATGTTGCTTTTGGCGAGTTAATAGCCTGGATTATCGGCTGGGATTTATTGATGGAGTATTCATTCGGAAATATTGCGGTGGCTATTTCGTGGAGCGACTACTTTACCACCCTGCTTGATGGCTTCGGCTGGCACATTCCCGAATTTATCACCATGGATTACTGGACTGCCAAGGCTATGCAAAGCGAACCTGCGCGCCTAGCCTGGCAAAATGCTCCCGAAATTCTGGGCGTAAAATTCATTTGCGACCTACCGGCTTTCGTAATTGTCATCGTTATTACCTACATTATTTATATCGGAATTCAGGAGTCGAAGAAATCTGCCAACGTAATGGTGGCCCTCAAACTCGTTGTAATAATATTTGTGATTATGCTGGGAGCTTTTTACGTAAAACCCGAAAACTGGAATCCTTTTCTTCCGAATGGAATTGGCGGAGTGCTTAAAGGAACGGCTGCCGTGTTTTTTGCCTACATTGGTTTCGATGCCATATCTACCACAGCCGAAGAATGTAAAAACCCGCAGCGCGATTTGCCACGGGGTATGATTTATTCGCTGATTATATGCACCATTATTTATGTACTTGTAGCTCTGGTTATAACCGGTATGGTTAATTATTCACAACTGAATGTGGGCGACCCGCTGGCGTTCGTATTTCAGGAACTGAACCTTAACTGGATTGCCGGAATTGTTGCGGTAAGCGCGGTTATTGCCACTGCTAGTGTTCTGTTGGTTTTTCAAATCGGGCAGCCGCGTATATGGATGAGTATGAGCCGCGATGGATTGCTGCCACCGGTGTTCTCTAAAATTCATCCGAAGTACAAAACACCGTGGTTTTCCACCCTGCTGACCGGTGTGGTGGTGGCTGTGCCTGCGTTGTTTCTGAACATGAGTTGGGTGATTGACTTAACCAGCGTAGGCACCCTCTTCGCCTTTGTGTTGGTCTGTGGCGGTATTTTGCGGCTCAGCTTTTTGCCCGAGCAGCCGGAGAGTAAATTCAAGGTGCCTTACCTGAATGCCCGATGGATTATGCCCGTTTTTTTCATCACCGGAATTGTGCTGTTGTGGGTTTATAACCGGCAGGGAGTTGAAAATTATTTCAACCTGCAAATTTCAGATGAAGGCGCTTGGGCGCTCCTGCGAACCAAAGTTCCTTACGCTGTATTTTTCTTAGTGAGTATAACCATTACCATGCTTTCATTTCTGAAAAACCTTTCGCTCATACCAGTTCTCGGTTTTCTTTCGTGCAGCTACCTGCTGTGCGAGTCGGGAACAAGCAACTGGGAGCGTTTTTTACTGTGGCTCGCAGTAGGCTTCGTTGTATACTTTGCCTACGGGCAGCGTCATAGCAAACTGGCATCAAAGTAATTTCCACATGCTGTGCGGGCAGTTGAACAAAACTAATTTCATTCTATATTTGCGCCTCTAAGCCCGGATGGCGAAACTGGTAGACGCACTACTTTGAGGTGGTAGCGCCCGCAAGGGTGTGTGAGTTCGAATCTCACTTCGGGCACTTCGTTAGCTAATCGAAAAAACGGTTAGCTAATTTTGTTTCAGGGTATGCGCAGCGCTGATATTTCTAATTTCTTTTCCAAACTTAGCACCGGTAAGGCGGCAAACGCTGCTTTGGTTTTATCCTCCTACTACATTTCCAAATGGTTTTCGAAACCGGTGCAGTGGGGTGTTCCGTTTAATGTTTCCATTGAACCGACAACCCACTGCAACCTCGGCTGCACCGAATGTCCCAGCGGGCTGAAAAACTTTACACGCCCCATCGGTGAACTGGATTACGCCTTTTACTGCAAAACGGTTGATGAAATAGGTGATAAACTTATTTACCTGTACTTCTACTTTCAGGGCGAGCCTTATATGCACCCGCAGTTTTTGGAACTGGTAAAATACGCTTCGCAGAAAAAAATCTACACCATCACCTCCACCAACGCTCACTTTCTAACCGTGCGAAAAGCCAAAGAAACTGTGGAAAGCGGGCTCGACCGGATTATTATTTCTATTGACGGAACTACACAGGAAACGTACGAACAGTACCGGGTGGGAGGAAGCCTGGAAAAAGTCATTGAGGGAACAAAGAATTTAATCCGCGCGCGAAAAGAATTGAAATCAAAAACACCGCATATCGTTTTCCAGTTCCTGGTGGTGAAACCGAACGAACATCAAATTGAAGAAGTAAAAAAACTGGCAAAAGAAATTGGCGCTGATGAAGTAAAACTGAAAACAGCTCAGGTTTATGATTTTGAACATGGTAACACTTTGATTCCACCGAACGAAAAATATTCACGCTATAAGAAACAAACGAACGGCACCTACAAAATCAAAAATAAACTGCTCAATCATTGCTGGAAACTATGGCACAGTACCGTTATTACGTGGGATGGCAAAGTGGTTCCGTGCTGTTTTGATAAAGATGCGCAGCACCTGCTGGGTGATTTACATGCAAAATCTTTTGCCGAAATATGGCAGAGTCATTTGTATCAGGATTTCCGTTCGCGCATATTAAGAAGCCGAAAAGAAATTGACATCTGTACCAATTGCAGCGAAGGGACTAAGGTGTGGCTGTAAACCGCGAAAACAAAAATCAAATTCATTCCGGTGCCGGATAGTGTGAACAGGTTTCATTTCTGCATGTTCCCGGTGTCAGAGACGGCAATACAACCGGATAACGGTCTATCCCACAGGGGTAATTGTACAATCAAATATTAAGTCGTGGTCTCACACGTGTGTGAGACATACATGTGATATTTATTGGTCAATTCCCATGTGTAGCGGACATACATTCGAGCATCTCTACGTCCACTATTATCTGTAAAACAAGCTGATTATTTTTGGCGCAGCACTTAGGAAAAAGCGGACTCAGATTTAAAAACATAAAACTGCCGACTATACAGCTGCCCTAATAATATGGCTTTGTAAAACCACTTGGCAGAGATACGTCTTTTACTGGCGAGTTTTCTGATATACTCTAAATCTGATAACTGGATACCTTGAGTGTTGGGTTTTGCAGGGGTTTTGAATCCTGGTTTTAATCTCTGCACAGGTGGCGAAGCAACTGTATCAATCGACTTTTGCCAGCGGCAATAATAAAGTCCACTGCTTTTCGTGAATGCGTCTTTTCATCGTCCTGCTATTAATCCGGCAAAGCTTAGCAAACGTGGGTACATCCGCAAAGTGGTTGAGCGAAATAAATTTGATGGTGTGTGCCAGCGAATGGCTACTGAGGATTATACCGTCATAATTTCCTTCTCTTTCACCTCAAGGTGTTTGTCCACTTTGGTTGAAAAGTCGTTGGTTATGTGCTGAACCGATTGCTCGGCATTCTTAACGCTGTCTTCGGGAAGTCCGTCTTTCTGAAGCTTCTTTATCTTTTCATTTGAATCTTTACGAATGGTACGGATTGATATGCGGCACTTCTCTGCCTCGGCTTTTGAATTCTTCACCAGTTCTTTTCTGCGCTCCTCGGTCATCATCGGAATATTGAGACGGATAATCTTTCCGTCATTTTGCGGAGTAATGCCGATGTTGGCTTTGAGAATAGCTTTTTCAATTTCAGGAAGCAGCGAAGCATCCCAGGGCTGAATAGTGATGGTTCGGGCATCAGGTGTAGAAATATTCCCGACCTGATAAAGCGGAGTCATGGCTCCGTAGGCTGAAACTTCAATGCCGTCTAACATGGCGGCACTAGCTCGCCCTGCACGGATTTTTGAAAGCTCAAATTCAAAATGCTCCAGCGCTTTTTGCATGTGTGCGCGGGTTTCGTCTAAAAGTTTTTTTACGTCTTGTTCGGTCATAAATGGTTGATTGTTAATCATGGGTTATTAACCGGAATCATCTAATCACTTACTACTGTTCCGATTTTTTTCCCGTTTAAGAGTTTTCTCAAATTTCCTTTTTGATTGGCGTTGTAAACAATAATGGGTAAATGGTTTTCCTGGCAGAGTGTAAATGCGGTAAGGTCCATCACATTCAATTTACGCCTGAGCGCTTCCTGGTATGTTATCCGGTCAAATTTTTTCGCCTTCGGATTTTTCTCGGGGTCAGCATCGTATATTCCATCTACCCGTGTTCCTTTCAGAATTACATCGCACTCAATTTCTGTAGCCCGTAAAGCGGCAGCGGTGTCGGTAGTAAAATACGGATTGCCGGTACCGGCTCCGAAAATTACTATCCTTCCTTTTTCCAAATGCCTTACGGCCCTGCGTTTGATAAAGGGCTCGGCAACTTCTTTCATTTCAATAGCTGAAAGAAGGCGGGTGTATATTCCCATTTTTTCCAATGCGCTTTGCAGCGCCATGCTGTTAATAACAGTAGCAAGCATACCCATGTAATCGCCCTGCACCCGGTCAATTCCGTTTTTCTGCGATTGTATTCCGCGGAAAATATTTCCACCGCCAATAACTACTGCCACCTGAATACCAGCTTCGCGTGCGTCCTTAATTTCTCTGGCGTAATACATGACCATATCCGCATCAATGCCGAATTTCTTGTTACCCATAAGCGATTCACCGCTAAGTTTAAGGAGGACTCGTTTGTACCGCATGCAGAACGAAAATAATAAACGTAGATAAATAGCCTAAAAGTGTTATCTCCTTTAATTATTTCAGAAAGTTAATATTCATGAAAGCAGGTTTTTTTCACCGGTATGCGAATAACAGGCTCCTCCTGTCTGATAACAAGGTCTTAATTGCAGAATTTTTTTATGGCATCGTACGCCATGGCATTTCCCATTTCGCCCGATTTAGAAAAATCGGAGCAGCCGCTGGATTTATTACCGGATAAAACCTCAGCCACACCACGGTTATAGTGCGCCTGCGGAAGGTTGGGGTTAAGTTCGAGAGCCTTGTTGTAAGCTTCAATAGCTCCTTTGTAATCTTCAAGCCGCTGCCTGGCATTGCCTGTACTTACATAGGCTTCAGCATCACCAGGATTTATTTCTATGGCTTTGAAGTAATCGGAAATTGCACCGGTGAAATCTTCAAGCTTGTATTTGACGAGACCACGGTTATAATACACATCCGAATCGTCAGGTTTCAGCGCAATGCTTTGGTTGTAATCTTTCAACGCACCGCTATAATCCTCAAGCTTAAATTTCACCAGCCCCCGGTTGTAATAAAAATCAGCATCTTTGGTATTAAGAGAAATGGCTTTATCATAATCGCGTATGGCCCCGAAATAATCTTCCAGTATATCTTTCACCAAACCTCGGTAAAACCAGGCAACTGCATCGCCAGGATTGGCGTCAACGGCTTTATCGCATTCTCTAAGAACCTCTCTATAATCTTTCGCTCCAATAGTAGAATTATCACTGGCAACAACAACTGCATTTTCGGCTGAATACTTAATCGGTTCCGTTTTTTCGGCAACAGTCTCAGTTTTGGTTTGCACCGGTTGAATAGGCGTATTTGAATTCGCAGAAGGGGTGCTGTAGTCAACAGCGGGAAAGTTCAGTGGTGTTTCCGCAGGTGCGGTTACTTTGCCGGAAGGTACAGCTACATCGGTAACTGATGCTACAGTATTCTTCTCTGCACTTCCTGTACCAAAAGCAGCCGGTTTGACTTCAGCAACAGCAGTTTCATTTTTCACAAACGGCACTTCTGCAACCTGTCCAGATTCAGTCATTACCGGAACCGCAGCTGAAATACTGCTTGCTGCGCTGTTTAATCCGACATATGATGCTTTAGTCTTCCTCGCTGTGTTGTTTGCGACAGCGTCTGCCGGTTCGGGTTTCACTGATATAGTTTCTGTCTTTACCGGCTGAGGTTTCTGCAGCGGTTTAACTTCGGAAATAACCTGTACAGTGGCAGCCGTATTTTTTTCGACTTTAGTTTCGTCCGCATTACTTACCACCGGATCGTCCACTATCATTTTTTCCAGCTCGGCCAACATCAGCACTCTGTTCTTTTGTGCATCCGCATCACCGGGGTTAAGCTCAAGAACTTTGTTATAGTCACCCAATGCTTTTTCGTACTCCATCAGTTTTGCTTGTGCCATAGCGCGGTTATAAAATGCATCTATATCGTTTGGATTATTCACGATGGCACGGGTAAAATCGAGAATAGCGCCCCGGTAATCCTGCATATCATACTTGGCCAGACCGCGATTGAAATAAGTGGTTGCCCCTTTCGGGTCTTGTCCCAAACTCTTGGTAAAATCGGCAGTAGCCCCCGGCAAATCGCCTGAGTTATACTTCGCCACCCCCCGGTTATTATACGCCAATGCATTGGCGGGATTAAGTTCAACAGATCTGCTATAATCAGCAATGGCACCCGTGTAATCTTTAAGCTCATCTTTTGCTGCAGCCCGGTTGAACCATGCCACAGCATCTTTTCCATTCAGTTCAATAGCCTTGTTGTAATCTGCCAATGCTCCGCGGTTATCTTTAAGATGATATTTAGCCAACCCACGGTTATTGAATAGAACAGCATCAGCCGGATTTAGTTTTATTGCCTGAGTGTAAGCCTGAACAGCCCCTTTGAAATCTTTTGCCCGGTATTTGGCAAGACCACTGTCGAACAACTGCTTGACAGATTGAGCATTTACCGATTGCGGAATAATGGCGGCAATAAAAAACATGGGGAAGAAAAAATATTTTTTCACAGCATAGGGTATTTAAAGTTAAACATACGGCTAAAGTGAGCAATGTGTTTCCCTGAAATCAACCGTTGCCAGTGTCTTGTGTCTAAGTTTTAGACGCAGGATTAAAAAAAAACGAGAGAGCGTAAAATGCTCTCTCGCTTTGCCAAGGTTAGAAGTTGGAATAAAACGGGTTACCTCATCAGTATCATTGGCTGAACCGTTTCAAATGATTCGCCTTTAATAATGACATAGTAAGTACCGGCTGCAAAGTTATCGAGCGTAATCGCAAAGGTATTGCGCTCGGCTATCAGTTGCACTATATTCGAATATACCTGTTGACCGAGCACATCGGTAATAGCGATAATCGCTTTCTCTTCGTATTTCGAATCCATAACCAGATTGAATGAACCGGTATTCGGGTTCGGGAATAGTTTTATGCTGAACGTCAGCTGTTCTTCCTCAGCAGCAATACCGGTTTCGGTTTCATCAGTTTTAGCGGTACAGTTGGCTGGATTGATATTAATAAACTTATCCTGACTGTTTCCGCAAGGGTTGGTAAGATAAACCGACACTTTACCATTGCGGTTACCCCAGTTAACTGTTATAGAGGGCGTACCGTTTCCGGAAACTATAGTGGCATTGGTAACACTCCAGTTGTAAGAAGTTACACCTGGTACAACAGGAGTAGAAAATATGATACCAGTTTGGTTCTTACAAATCACCGCAGGTCCATTGATAGAAGCCGGTTTGGCAGGCTCTGAGTGCTCATCAATACCAAGTTTACAGTTGTCGTCAATGCCGTTGCAAATTTCTGTTGCACCGGGATTTACTGCCGCATTAGCATCGTTGCAATCCGTTCTGTCAGAAGTATAACCTGGCGGAGCGGAGCAAGCAAGGATAGTATTGTTGGGGTTTCCGTATCCATCACCATCTGCATCAGCATAGAATGTAAATAAATGGTTACGGGTTCCATCATCAATCAATCCATTGCAATCATCATCTATACCATTGCAAATTTCAATAGCGCCAGGATACACAGCAGTGTTACCATCATTGCAGTCGGTACTATTAGTAACATAACCCGATGGAGCAGAACATGCCTGTATAGTTACTACCGGGTTTCCAAAACCATCGCCATCTGCATCGCGGTAGAATGTAAGAAGAATACCTTCGTCAATACTTCCATCGCAATCATTGTCACTTCCATCACAAATTTCAGGAGCACCAGGATAAGTTGCAGAATTGGAATCATCGCAGTCAGTAGCATCGGTTACATAACCCGGAGGCTGAACACAAGCCTGTGTAGCAGAAGATGGATTTCCAAAACCATCGCCATCAGTGTCGGTATAGAACGTTAACAAAACTCCTGTGCCTTCATCAACGCTTCCATCGCAATCATCGTCCAGACCGTTACAAATTTCTGTACCTCCCGGATAAGATATTGCACTTGCATCGTTGCAGTCGGTGTTATCTGTAACATATCCCGAAGGAAGTGAACATGCCTGAGTACTGGCCGATGGGTCTCCAAAGCCATCACCATCAGCATCGGCATAAAACGTTTGTAACAAGCCTTCGTCAACACTTCCGTCACAGTTATCATCAATATTATTGCACACCTCAGTCGCTCCCGGATAAACCGCAGAATTGCCATCGTTACAATCTGTATTATCAGAAACATAACCTGAAGGAACAGAACATGCCTGAGTGCTTACGGCAGGGTTTCCGAACCCATCACCATCGGCATCTTGATAGAAAGTCAGTAAAGCACCTTCATCCACATTTCCGTTGCAGTTATCATCACTACCATTGCAAATTTCACTTGCCCCCGGATTAACACCGGCATTGTTGTCATCGCAATCAGTATCATCTGCAACATACCCCGGAGGTGGCGCACATGCGCGAATTGTTGTATTAGCATCTCCAAACCCATCTCCATCAGCATCAGCAAAGAATGTGGAAGGCTGTCCATTACCCTCATCAATATTTCCATTGCAGTTGTCGTCAATGCCATTACAAATATCATCTGCTCCGGGATGAATTGAAGCGTCTGCATCATTGCAATCGTTGGCATTCGTTACATACCCTGACGGTGCAGAACAACCCTGCGTACTAATAGAAGGATTCCCATATCCGTCACCATCAGCATCTTCGTAGAATGTAATTAATACACCCTCATCAATACTTCCGTTGCAGTTATCATCTATTCCGTTGCAAACTTCTGTGGCTCCGGGATTAACACCGGCATCAGAATCATCACAGTCATCATTAGTGGTTGAATAGCCGGAAGGTGCAATAGAAGAACACAACAGAGCAGTAGCAACAGAGCCATATCCGTCACCGTCACCATCTACATAATACTGAATAGGTATATGCACGCCGGCATCAGAATCATCGCAATCGGTATTATCTGCAACATATCCGGCAGGAGCAGAGCAGGCATCTGTACTCACAGCAGGATTTCCATATCCATCAGCATCGGCATCTTCGTAGAAGGTTTGTAATAACCCTTCGTCAGTATTTCCGTCACAATCATCATCAATACCGTTGCAAATTTCAGTTTCTCCTGGATTAACATCCGCATCGCTGTCGTCACAATCATCGCTATTAGTAGAATAACCGGAAGGTGCGGAAGTTGAGCAAAGTAAATCGGTAGTACTTGAGCCGAATCCGTCACCATCACCATCCACATAATAAAGTACAGGTGAATGAATTCCTGCATCGGAATCATCACAATCCGTATTATCTGCAACATATCCGGCAGGTGCAGAGCAGGCATCTGTGCTTACGGCAGGATTTCCATATCCATCGGTATCGGCATCTTCGTAGAAGGTTTGTAATAACCCTTCATCAGTATTTCCGTCACAATTGTCGTCAATACCGTTGCAAATTTCCGTTTCTCCCGGATTAACATTGGCATCGCTGTCATCACAATCATCGCTATTAGTAGAATAACCAGAAGGAGCGGAAGTTGAGCAAAGTAAATCGGTAGTACTTGAGCCGAATCCGTCACCATCACCATCCACATAATAAAGTACAGGTGAATGGATAGCCGCATTATTATCATCACAATCAGGACCATCAGTTGTACGGGAATATCCGGAAGGAGGTGAAGACAGGCAAAGTACGGTTGATCCGTTATCATAACCGTCACCATCTATGTCAACATAATATAAAGTTGTTTCATGAACACCTGCATCCGAATCGTCACAATCAGTGTTATTGGTAGAATACCCTTCAGTAGCAACCGAAGAGCATACTAATGCCGTTGCAGTTGAGCCAAAACCATCGTGGTCGGCATCTATAAAGAACAACTGCGGTTCGAAAACAGTGGCATTGTTATCATCGCAGTCGTCATCATTCAGCGATGTGTTTGCGGGCTGAGAGCAGCTCAGGATTGGCGCTCCCGATCCGTAACCGTCACCATCATTGTCCGCATAGTACGTGCCCTGACCGGTTACATCTGCATCTGCATCATCGGTATCGCCATCGCAGTCATCATCAATGCCATTGCATACTTCAGTAGCTCCGGGGTGAACCGCACCGTCTGCATCATCGCAGTCATCATCGGTGAGTGAGGTGTTGGCGGGCTGAGAGCA
>CAZWAD010000010.1:101949-122771 GCA_964631835.1 uncultured Chitinophaga sp. | reverse complement strand
TTAATAAGGTTTATTAACGGGTCGGTTAATTCTACTAAGGTTTAAAATACCAGTTTTTGAACATAATCCTCACCCGATACTCACAAAACCCTGTTTTCTTGCCTTACTTATGGCATTTATCTCCAAAAAATTCGCCTTTGTAATAAAAAAATGGGGGTTTATATCCCAAAAACCATTACCCATCTCCAAAACCAAAGCCCTTTTGTAAACTTCATTCTGCACTTTGTAAATCCGTAACTATTTAACGGTAAAGAAAATTTCGCACCTTTTCGCCTACAAAGCACCGGTTGTAAGTTTATTACGGTTTGTTGAAACAATATTGTTGCAACAGGGTAAAAGAATGTTGACAGCTATTGTCAGGCTATGTATATTGAACAAACCATGAACAAGCTTCTTACCAAAGCTTTACTTACCTTACCGGGCAAAGGCGCACAGCGCGGCTTGCTTGTAATGTTTATGGTTACTGCCCTTGCCCCTACCCTGTATGCGGTAACCAAAACCTCAACCGGCAACGGCAACTGGAGCGCTTCGGCAACCTGGAGCCCTTCGGGCGTACCCGCCACTGACGATGACATCATTATACGCAGTGGCGATATTGTTACCGTTGACGGCTCTTATACCTGCAATAACTTAACTATAGGAAACAACACCAATGCCGATGGTATTCTTCAAATTACTTCGGCATCAAACAGCCTTACCATAACCGGTGACCTGCAAATAAACCCCTTGAGCAAAAACAAAACCTTTACCCTCGATGCCGGGCCCGGTACTATTAATATTAACGGAACTTTTTCCGTATGGGGTTACGGTCCTTCATCTTCGCTCAGTGGTATTCAGGTTGGCTCGGGAACTATTAACGTAACGCCTGCCATAACTATCAGCAACAGCAAGCAAAGTATCATATTTACCGGTGCCGGTACCATTACTTTCAACGGAGCTTACACCAACCAGGTAGCCGGTCTTGTAACTTTTGCGGGCTGCACCGTTAATTACAAAAACTCGGTAACCATCAGCTCCACCGCCAGCAACTGGAACGGAAAAGGAACAGCCGTATTCTGGAACGGCAGCAGCATTACCCCATCGGCTTCGGTTACTTTTAATAATATTCAAATAAATACTTCGGCTTCGGTTACGCTTAATTCGGCTGCCGGTGCGGTATCGGTTACCGGTTCCGTTATGCTGGAGTCAGGCAGCGTATTTACTACCAATAAAGATATAGAAGTAAATGGCGACTGGACCAACAATGGCGGAACTTTCAGCGGAACCAACGATACGCTTACGCTGAACGGCTCTTCAGGCACTATAGGCGGAACTTCTTCCACTTCGTTCCGCGTTTTGCGCATAGGAAGAAACTCCGGAACCACTGCCGTAAGCTATACCATGAATACTGATAACACCTGTAACTTTCTGCGCCTGAGCACCGGCAGCGCAGCGCGCACCCTTACCCTGGCATCGGGCAAAACC
The DNA here is from genome assembly GCA_964631835.1 of uncultured Chitinophaga sp. Classification (GTDB taxonomy): domain Bacteria; phylum Bacteroidota; class Bacteroidia; order Chitinophagales; family LD1; genus Bog-950. The sequence continues at coordinate 121,307 of CAZWAD010000010.1, read as the reverse complement.
CTTACGGTAAATAACGATGTTACCATCAATCAGCCCACTTCTTCAGTAACCAGTTTGCTGGCTGTTAATTCCGGAGCCTGCAATATCAGCGGCAGCCTTACTTTTTCAGGAACAAATTCAACAGCAACACGGGTGGCGCAGGTAACTGTTACCAGCGGGGCGTTATCTGTTACCGGTTCGGTAAACTGGATGAGCAACAGCGAAGTAGCTACCGAAGTAATTACGGTAAGTACCGGTACCGTTACTTTCGGAAGTTCAATAACTATGGGCAGCAACAGCGGAACTTTGACTTGTACCGGCACCGGCTCGGTTAATTTCAACGGAACCACGGCTCCTTCATTTACTTTCGGAGGCTCTTCCGCAGCGCCTGTGTTTACTGCCGCAAGCGGCTCTACTCTTAGCTTCATGAAAGGGTTTACTAATAATACTACTGCCATTTCTCTCGCAAATACTACCACAGTATTTACCGGCAGCGGAACAGTTACCCCTACGGCAGCTATTACTTTCGGCAATGTGCAAATCAATTCAGGCGCTACGGTAACTTTAGCCGGAAATATAACCGTAAGCGGAAACTGGACTAACAACGGAGGAACATTAAGCGGAGGAAGTAATACGGTAATCCTTGACGGAACCTCTGCGGCTATCGGTGGTTCATCATCTACTTCGTTTCCTACCCTGCGTATTGGAAAAGCTTCGGGCGGAAATGATGTAAACTGCACAATTAATATAAATACTACCACTAACTACCTGAATATTGACGGTAATGCCCAGCCCCGGACGCTAACCATAAATTCGGGTGTTACACTTACAGTAAATAATGACGCTACGCTCAACCAGCCTGCCGGAAACAGCATTACAAATTCGCTGAATGTAAATGCAGGTACCTGTAATATCAGCGGCAACCTCGTTTTTTCAGGAACCGGACCCACTACTTCAAAAATTGCCCGGGTTGCAGTTACCAGCGGTGTTCTGAATATTACAGGAAATGTAACCTGGATGAGCAATACCGTTTCAGAAACCGAAGTAATTACCGTAAGCACCGGCACTATTACCTTCGGAACATCCATAACCATGGGCAGCGCCAGCGGAACTGTAGCAGTTACCGGCACCGGAACCATTAACTTTAACGGAACCAGCGTTCCATCGCTCACTTTCGGAGGCGCAACTGCACCGGTGCTTACAACCAGTTCGGGCTGCACCGTTAACTTTGAAAAAGGATTTACAACGGTTACTACTTCTCTTGCTTTTGCTTCGGGTTCTAATATTAATGTAGGCTCGGTTTCGTCTGCCACACACTTTACTATTGACCCGGGAACAACCGTAACCAACAACGGAACTACCATTGTGTATGGAAACCTTACTTCCACTTCTGCCTCAACCTTTGTTAACGGTGCCAACGCTACTCTTGAACTCCGCGGGGCGGTATCTGCTAATGTTACCCTCACCGCCACCGCCACCGGCAACACTGTATCCTATAAAGGAGGAAGCGACCAAACTGTGAAACCGACAACTTATTACAATCTTATTTTGGATAATGCAGGAACAAAATCATGTGCCAGTGGTGTTGCGGTCAATAATAATTTAACGGTACAAGGTGCTGCTGTAATCAGCAACTCTGTTGCGTTGACTGTAACCGGAACATTTACCTATGCCAGCAGCGCTGCTTCAACGCTTGGAAATAATCTGACTGCTTACGGTCTTATTCTATCATCAGGAACTTTAAATGACGGAGGGAACACCATTACTATTAATAACTCTACCGGATGGACAAAGAACGGAGGAACTTTTACTTCAACCGGCACTGTTGCTTTTACCGGGAGCACCGCTTCAATTATCGGAGGAACACAACCCACCACTTTCAATACGCTTAACATTAATAATCCGGCAGGTGTTACACTTGGTTTGAGTCCCGCTGCTGCAACAATTGTATCCGGTTCACTGATGCTGACGAACGGGTTATTAAACACCAGCTCAACAAGCATTTTGAAGTTATCAGATAACGCCACATCAGGCAGCGGCTCACTCACCAGCTACGTAAACGGACCCATGGTAAAAGTTGGTGATGATGATTTTATTTTTCCTATTGGTAAATCAGGATTATGGAGCCGGGTGAAAATTTCAGGGCTTATCAGTACGGCTACCGAAGTTTCGGCTGAGTTTTTCCGCACCGGTTACGAAGATGTTACCACCTTGAGCAGTGAACTTACTCAGGTAAGCAACTCTTCTTACTGGATGATTGACCGCACGGTAACCACCGACCCTGTAAAGCTCCGCTTTTACTGGGAAAATGCAGCCTGGAGCGATGTTATGGATTGTCAATACTTAACTATTGCCCATTACAAAGGTGGGCAATGGGAAAAGGAACCGGCAACGGTTGTCAGCGGCTCATCGTGCTCGCAAGCTACAGGAGGAACCGGAAGTATAGAAACCGATGGTTACGTTTCATCATTCAGTCCTTTTGGCTTTGGGGGAAGTGGCGGAACTGCGCTGCCTATTAAACTGGTTTCGTTTGACGCTTTTGCCAAAGACAATGTTGTAGAAACAAGTTGGACAACTGAAATAGAAATAAACAACGACTACTTTACCGTAGAGCGCAGCGTTGATGGAATTAATTTTACAGAAATGAGCCGCATAGGCGGGGCCGGTAACTCTACATCGCTCCTCAGGTATGTTTGGGTTGATGAAAATCCTTTACCTGGCATTTCGTACTACAGGTTAAAACAAACCGACTTTGACGGGCAGTTTTCTTATTCAGGTATTGTTGCTGTAACGGTTACAGGAAAACAAATTCAGCTTTCGCTTTATCCCAATCCAACTCAAGGAGATGTTTTTGTTCGCATTTCAAGTCCTTCTGAAAAAGCAGAAGTGACAATTTACGATATCACCGGAAGGGTTCTTTACTCAAAATACGCTGGTTCCGGAAACGGAATCAACCAGCAAGCAATCCTTGTTTCTCCGGCAGGCTCCTTACCTCCGGGAACCTATGTGGTTTCGGTGGTTTCTTCAGGTGTTGAAAAAACAGAACGGCTGGTAGTAAACTCCATTCAGCAATAAGCCCCATCTAAATTCTGAGTTTTACATTACTGCTTTCTTATTACGTTTGCCGCCATGAAACCGAAAAAAGAGCTTCGCTTCATATTTATTACAGCCCTTATTATAATTTCGGCACATACCGGTGCGCAGCTCACCGCTGATTTAAAAAACCATATTACTTACCTTGCTTCCGACAGCCTTCACGGGCGAATGACCGGCAGCATTGACGAAAGCCGGGCTGCGTCATATATTATAGAGCAGTTTAAAAAATACGGCATCAAAAATCCCCGCGGAAACTTTCGCCAAAAAAAATACCTGCAGGCATTCCGCTACAAAACAAAACCCGACAGCACCCATACCTTTATTAAAGGCAAAAATGTGCGGGCTTATATCAACAACCGCGCAAAACATACCGTTATTTTAGGAGCCCATTACGACCACCTCGGCTTTGGAATGGCAGCGCATTCTGCCTACCGCGGTGAACCGGTTATTCATAACGGTGCCGATGACAACGCCAGCGGGGTGGCAGCTATTATTGAACTGGCAAAAATAATTGCCGACTCATCAACCCATTCACCGGCATTTAAAAACAACAACTACCTCTTTGTTGCTTTCAGCGGTGAAGAACTGGGCTTATATGGCTCCAAATGGTTTACCGAACATCCCTATCTAGATTCAGCCAAAACCAACTACATGCTCAACTTCGATATGGTAGGGCGGGTTGACTCCAATAAATTGGTAATTAACGGGGTTGGAACATCACCGGTATGGAACCAAGCCATGAACAAAATCGCTTCACCGTTTCAAATAAAGACTACCGAAAGCGGTATCGGCCCTTCGGACCATACTTCTTTCTATTTAAAACATATTCCGGTTCTTCATTTTTTCAGCGGGCAGCACAAAGATTACCACAAACCCACTGATGACGAAAACAAAATCAACTATCAGGGCATGGAAAGCATTATCCGATACGTAACCCAATTAGTTTCTATATTAAATGAAAAACCAAAAATGCCTTTCACCAAAACAAAAGATGAAGACAATAAAGATACGCCCAAGTTTACTGTTACGCTGGGCGTAATGCCCGACTATACTTTCGAAGGCGAAGGAATGCGCATGGATGCTGTAACCGAAGGAAGAGCCGCTGCCAAAGCCGGGCTTAAAGACGGAGATATAGTTATTCAATTAGGCGAAAATAAAGTGACCGATATGATGAGTTACATGAAAGCGCTCTCCCAATTCAAAAAAGGCGATACCACAAAAGTAAAAGTAAAAAGAGGAAACGAGGTGCTCGAAAAGGAAATCCAGTTTTAACCGGTGGGGCTTATTCTGAATATCGAAACATCATCTCCGGTATGCTCCGTTTGCCTGGCAAAAGACGGTGAATGGATTGACTACACCGAAAACACACAGAAAAATTCACACGCCCGGCTGCTTACCGTCATGCTCAACGATCTGCTGCACAAAAACAGTTTACGGCTTCAGGAAATAAACGCGGTTGCCGTAAGCGCAGGACCCGGCTCATACACCGGCTTGCGCATAGGTGTTTCTGTAGCAAAAGGCCTTTGCTATGCTTTAAACAAACCTTTGATATCTGTTCCCCCGCTTCTTGCATTGGCGCAGGCAATAAAACAATCGGCAAAGGAAGAAACAGCATATTATATGCCGGTAATTGATGCCGGACGAACGGATGTTTATGCCGCGGTATTCCATGCATCAGGAAATGAAGCAGTTGCCACTGGTTGCTTTACCGTTAACAAACAATGGGAAGAAAGGCTTTCATCATTAAATAAAATTATTGCCGGAGGCAGCGGGGCATATAAATGCCGGAACATTTTTACATCATCCAATATCCGCTTTATTGATGGAATAGAATGCAGCGCAAAATGGATGACAAATGTTTCGGATGAAAAATTTTCGATGAAGGAATTTGAAAACACAGCGTACTATCAACCATTTTACCTGAAAGAGTTTTTACATAAAACCCTTCGGTAAGTTAACAACAGGTTCATTGTAAATAACACGATTCATAGTCTTTTTTTCTTCGTTGTGTATATTTTTTGTATATTGAGCACTCTAAATACAATCATATGACGGCAAAAAACAAAATAACAAAAGACGTACTGGTTATTGCTAAAGACAACAGCAAAGAACTGATTAAACTTGACTACGGAATACTGCGGAGAGCTGTTTTAACTTTAAGGGCTGTTAATCACAAACTCCGTAAAGAGATACTGGTTTTGATTGAAAGCAGGAAGGAAATGCCGGTTACCGACATTTATGAAAAGCTGGATATTGAACAGTCAGTCGCTTCGCAGCATTTAGCTATTTTGCGGAGAGCCGAAATCGTAAAAACAAGGCGCGATGGAAAGTTTATTTACTACTCAGTAAATAAAAAAAGACTTGCACAGGTTAACGAAATCATTCAGTCGCTGGCTCAAAAAGGGTAGGCCTGAAGTCTGGGTAAATTCTCTTATCCCGCCAGTGTTATTGGCGGGATTTTTATTTCGGGCCTTTTGTCTTTCCCTTGCGTTTAAAGGGTTTAAATATTTTTGCTCCTGATGAATTTCTCCAGCCGGTACCGCAAAAATTTCATTGAGCAGCTTAGCTCCCGAACTTTCGACTTGCTGGTAATTGGTGGTGGAATCACTGGTTGCGGAATTGCTTTAGATGCTTCGCTTCGAGGTATGAAAGTTGCGCTGATTGAGAAAAGCGATTTTGCATCAGGAACAAGCTCCCGTTCCACAAAGTTAATTCACGGAGGGCTCCGATATCTCAAACAATTGGAGTTCAAACTCGTTCATAATGTGGGGACTGAGCGTGCAGTAGTTCACCGCAATGCCCGGCATATTGTAATCCCCGAAAAAATGCTGCTGCCGATTGTAAAAAACGGTTCGCTTGGAAAATCTTCTTCCTCGCTTGGTTTATTAGTTTATGACTTACTGGCAGGAGTAAAAAAGAGCGAGCAAAGAAAAATGCTTGACAGGCACTCTACGCTGAAGGCAGAACCGCTTCTTGATTTCGATAAGCTGGTTGGAGGTGGGTTGTATTTTGAATACCGGACCGATGACTCAAGATTGGTCATTGAAAATGCAAAATCTGCTTTTGCGAATGGGACTTTACTGCTTAATTATGCTGAGGCAAAAATATTGACATACAACCAGGCGGGAAAAGTTACCGGTGTAAAGGTTTTTGATAAAGCTAAGGGCAATGAATTTGAAATTAAATCAAAGGTTATTGTAAACGCCTGTGGTCCATGGGTTGATTTGCTTCGAAAGAAAGATAATTCCTTAAAAGGAAAACGGCTGCAGCTTACTAAAGGAGTTCACATTGTTTTTCCGTACAAAAAATTGCCGGTTAAGCAGGCGGCATATTTCGATACGGGTGATGGCAGAATGATTTTTGCTGTTCCACGCAATAATGTTACATATGTAGGAACTACCGATACGGTTTACAATCAAAATCTTGATTCGCCACAATGCTCTAAAGAAGATGCTGAATATCTTTTGAGGGCAGTAAACGATATGTTTCCTGAGGTGAATTTGAAACTTGAAGATATTGAGTCAAGCTGGGCAGGGTTACGTCCACTCATATTTGAGGAAGGCAAATCTGCCTCCGAACTTTCACGTAAGGACGAAATTATGATTTCTGATTCGGGGTTGATTTCAATTGCAGGGGGAAAACTAACCGGTTACAGGTTAATGGCAGAGAAAATAGTTGATTTAGTAGCCGGAAAACTGGAAAAGAAGTTTGGAAAATGTAAAACGAAAACTTTCAGGCTGAGCGGTGGTGAATTTGAAAATGAAGCCGCGTTTAAAAAACAATTGGAAAGTTTCCTGTCAGAATGCGCTTATCACTCCATTCCACCGGATGTAATGAATGAGTGGTTTTTCAGATATGGGACCAATACCTCAAAAGTGATTGAAAACTATAACACTCTGCGCCTGAAAGCAGAAACAGGTAAAGAACTGTATGTTGCGGCTGAGTTGCTTTATTGTTCAGAGCATGAAATGATTTTACACCTCAGCGACTTTTTAACCCGTAGGACAGGAAAGATATTTTTTGACCGGGAAAGTTCAGAAAAACAAATTGGATATTTAGACCGGTTACTGTCAGCGCAATTTCAACTTGACGAGGACTTTACGGAAAAGGACTTGGTTAGTGTTCTGGAGGAATATAAATCTGCAGTCACTTTCAGTTGACTATTCAAACTCAATAAGTGTTTGGTTTTTTTCCACTGGTTGCTTCAGTTCAATATTGACCTGCCTGATTTTTCCATCACGGGGCGATTTAATTGCATTTTCCATTTTCATGGCTTCAAGAATAAGCAGCAAATCACCTTTTTTTACTTCATCACCAGCCTTTACTGAAACAGAGATTATAAGACCGGGCATAGGAGCTTTTATCGATTGGACCGAAGAAGAAGATTTTGAATTGATACCAAGCTGCTGAAGCAGTAAATCGGTTTTGTCCTTAATGGAAACCTCATAATCATTTCCGTTTACATTCAAGGTCATGATTTTCTCTTCTGCATTAAAACTTACCAGAGTGGCATTGTAACTTTTATTGTTACTGATAATGTGAAAAGTGTACCCGCGAATCTCAATCATATCCCAATCAACAGGTTTTCCGTTGAGCGAGTTTCCTTCTACAGTAAATTCATTCTTCCCGTTAACTGTTACCTTTATCATACGCCAAGATTATAAAAGAAATCGTTTGATGTCAACTTCATTCATCACTCCTTTCTTCGCCAGAAGACTATCAGCAAAAAGTTTTGCAAAAAAGGGAGCGAGCGAAATCCCTTTTGTCCCCATGCCGTTGAAGATTCCGATATTCGAAAAATCAGGATGAAAGCCTATAAAAGGTCTTCTGTCTTTTACAGTTGGACGAATAGCGGCTTTATGCTCTGTAACTTCAAATTTACTTTTAATGATTGCCGACATGTTTCCGAGCAATTCGTTTTTCCCTCTCACGCTTGGCTTTTCGTCATCAAAACTCCAGTCGTGAGTAGCTCCGATATAAAAGATGTTTTCTTCTGATGTAGGTAGAATAATTACCTCACCGATAATTGCTTTATCGTTGTAAAACCCAGGAATTCTAACAAACAGGCATTCTCCCTTTGCCAATTGAAATGGAAGAAATTTGAACCAGGGGTTATGGATTGCTTCCGCTCCTTCACAGAAAATTATTTTGCGCGAGTCCAAACTATTATAGGCAACGAATTCCTCTTTTACCTGCAAACTGCTGAATAGAAATTTTTCTTCTAAAAGCGCTCCCTCGTTAAGCAAATAATTTCTGTAGAGAGAAATAAACTTTTGAACATCAAGTTTTGTTCCGCCAGTTATTTCAAAAGCCCCGAAATCGTTTTTTACTTTTTCCTTATCCAGGTAAATTACCTGACCGTTCTTAAGATAACCTTGGTATTCCTTTGAAGCACAGCGTGCACTCCAGTCGTTCTGCGCTTTTATTGAATCAAACAGTTTGATAATCGGCAGGTCGGAAAAAATTTTTTCATTAAACAGTGTTTCGAATTCCCGGTAAGTTGCTTCTGCAAAAGGAATGATTTCGTCCGCCAGCCATGTTTTTACAAACTTTCTTCCGGTAATTGGGTTTGTAACTCCTGCAGCAATATTTGAAGCTGATGAAGGATTGGCGTGGTCAATGACTAAAATCCTTTTCCCGGACTTCAACAGAAACCAGGAAAGCAGTGAACCGGCTATACCCTGACCAACGATGATATAATCAAGCACTAGCCGAAAATAGAATTAAACAAAACCGAAGAAGAAATGATTCTACCTGAAATAGGAGAGGTCTTTCTTGTTGCTTGACGGAGGAGTACCGGAATCATCAGCTTCTTTATAATCGGCAAGTCGGGAAATTTTTTTACGGAAGAAAATAAAGAGCGCAATCTGAAAAAGCAAGATGAAAGGCGTAAACGGCAAAACCAATTTCCCCCATTCTTCCAGGTCGGTCTTTACACCGGTAATGAGGAAAGCCGTAGTAACAAACAACAGCATAGTGCCAAGAAAAAGACTTACAAAATTTACTACATAGGGCCAGGGAGAAACTCCTTTAGCAATAGCCATTCTGTGAAGTTGCCAGCTAAGAATTACCAGAATCAAAATATCCATATCACTCAGTTTTATTTTTCGTTGATACTCACCTTTGTGAATACAAAGTAAATACTATTTTTTCATTTCCCTTTCTTCATTACCTTGTCAGAGAAGATTGAGAATTCTTTTAACGAATTTTCCATATATTTCTTTCTTTTTGAAGTTAAATTCAATTCCTCCACAGGATTAAACCCCCTCTCTACAAACTCAAACGTTGCTTCTTTTCCATTATTGCCTACCGGGGCGTACATCCAGTTGCCAGCGCGAAGAACAAATCTTTTTTCGCCATGAATAAATGCCGTTTGGTTGTATTTGTATTTGTCCATGGTATGCCCTTCGTTATCGTACCAAAAACTCTGAAGCACCGGAAGGTTGTTATCGGTTTCTGACATCATGGTTTTATCTTCACCACTCAAACCAACGGAACGAAGAATATCATAATGCATAAACCGTGATGTTACGTTATGAGTTTTTGTTTCCGATTTGCCTTCTTCATGTTGAAGCCAGAAAACCGGGACACGGTTTCCGCCATCGGTAACATTGCTGAAGTGGTACTGCCAGCCCTGGTCGCCAAAGTTGTCTCCGTGGTCGCTGCAGAAAACAACGAGATTGTCTTTGCCCTCGTGCATTTCGCGGCAAAAATTGTCCACGTCATCGCGGATTAATTTCCATGCCAGTTGTTGTTTGGCGCGAAGCAAATCCAAATCAACTTGTGTAATAAAACTGTTATCTTTTTTCAGGAATGTTTGAGAAAGGTAATGAAACAGAATCTGCCACTCGTGAATTTTTCCAAGCAGTGTTTTGTTCATCAGTGTGAAAGTATCTGCGATGTGATACGGATAGTGAGTTTCCATGAGGTTGATGAACATAAAAACCCCCTGACCCTTCGCATTATTTTCTTCTATCATTTTTTTCGCCCTAGCAAAAGAATCATGCGAAGTTTTCTGCGCATAAATAATTCCCTGGCGCAAATCCTCGCTCAGTTTGTCAAACACTACATCCTTGGGTTTTAAAACCATTCTGCGGATACGCGGACGGTTCAACGCCAACACGGTTCGCAGTAGCCAGTTATGTTTTGATTTTACAAAGCGCCAGGTTTTATGTGTTTCGTCAAAACCTTTTCCTACATTAAAAATATCAGTGGTAACCATGTTAGCAGTAACCTGCAAAGGCCTGTAACCGGCAGTTTTTAATTTTTCGGATAGTGTTGGAATTTTTTCATTGAGCCAGCGGCTTTGCGAGGTGGCACCATGTTCATGAGGCAATAAACCTGTAAACATGCTGCTTGTAGCCGGTAGCGTCCAGCAACCCGAAGAGCGGGCATTGGTAAATTGAATAGCATGATTTTCGAGATAAGGAACTCCGGGGCCGTTTTCACGGTATACTGAATCGTAACGGAGGCTGTCCGCTACAATTAAAATCACATTTCGGGGTTTTGCCACGAGGTTTTATTAGTCGGGGCGTGAAAGTAGAAATTTTAAAATGGGAAGGGTGTGGGTGACAGGGGACGGGTGACAAGTGATAATTGCGGATTTTGAATGCATTTTGGCAAGTACATGTGTGTTTTGGCATGATGTAAATGACCATTGCGCTATTACGAGTTGCTTTTGAGCGATTGTAAATGACCATTGTGCTATTGCGAGTTGCTTTTGAGCGAATGTAAATGGCCATTGCGCTATTACGAGTTGCTTTTGAGCGAATGTAAATGACCATTGTGCTATTGCGAGTTGCTTTTGAGCGAATGTAAATGGCCATTGCGCTATTACGAGTTGCTTTTGAGCGAATGTAAATGACCATTGCGCTATTGTGAGTTGCTTTTGCGCGAATGTAAATGGCCATTGTGCTGATGTAAAAAGCCAACTTTTAGGGATTACATCTCTCATTTTGGATGGTTTTTGCGGGTTTTTGATGAAAAACAGGGGTTCTGAAGGAAAAGAGTTGAAAAGCGGGTGAGAAAAAGCCAGCTAACACCTTCTACCTAAGTACCGTAATAGAGCCTTTGTAGTTGTTATCGCTGTGGTTGTTAAGCCAAACGAACTTGGCGGTATAAACATAAACCCCCGGAGGAACTCTTTCGCCTTTGTAGGTGCCGTCCCACTTGAAGTTGATTTCGTTGCCTTCAAAAACTTTTTCGCCCCAGCGGTTGAATACCATTACATCGAGTTGCTTGATGGCTTTCAGGTTGCCGAACAACTGCCAGTAATCGTTTGTGCCGTCACCATTTGGAGTAAATACATTTGGGATAAACAAATCAGTATTCGGAATTACTGTAACCACAAACTGAGCCGTACCGGTGCATCCGTTTGCGTTGGTCATAGTTACTATATACACCTGCGAGTTATTGCCATCGAAAGCCGGGTTTGGACAATCGCTGCAGCTTAAACCGGCAGCGGGAGCCCAGTTGTAAGTTAATATGCCTGTTTGGTTGGTAGTTGTTGTAAGTTGCAGTGAAGCACCGAAGTCAACTTCGGCAGTTGGCGGAGAAACTGAGAGGGTGACAGAATCGGGTTCGGTAATTACACCTGTGCCGGTGGTGGTGCATCCGTTGGCATCGGTAACGGTTACATCATAAGTACCGGCACTGAGGCCTGCAAATATGCCGGTAGCATTCGTACTGCCGCTGGAAAGCGAAAAGGTAAATGGCGAAACACCGCCAAGGGGAGAAACTACAATTCTTCCATCGGAAGACTGATAGCATAATGCAGGGAATGTATCGGTAATGTTTGTGAGCAGTGCAGGTTCATTTACAATTGCCGAACCGGTGGCAGTGCAAGAGTTTTGGTCGGTAACCGTAATGGTATAATTTCCTGAAGCAAGAGAATTGAACTGGCCGGTAGAGGAATTAAAACTATTTGTGCCATCGGAATAAACGAAGTTATAAGCGGGAACTCCGCCTGTAACGTTTGCAGTTATTGAGCCATCAGCTAATCCGAAACACGAAACGTCAGTTGGCTGAGCGCTCAGGATTATGGGCTGGGCAGGTTCGGTGAGTGTAACAGAAATTGTTTTCACACAGCTTGCTGAATCGGTTACTGAAATATCGTAAACACCTGCAGTAAGACTGCCGGCAGAGTTACCCGCACTTACATTCGGGTTCCAGCTGTAAGTATAAGTTGAACCGTTGCCCCCGCTGGTGGTAAGCGTAATATCACCGGTGGCATTGCCAAAGCAGAGGATGTTGGTATGTGTTTCAGCAACAATCATGTCAGGCGGACTGTTAATGATAAACGAACCGGTTTGATTGCATGAACTTGCATCGGTAGCGGTTACCGTATGCGAGCCTGCCGGTGCAGGAATGGTTTGAGTGCTTCCGCCAAAACTCCAGGAATAAGTAAACGGACCGCTGCCAGCAGGGTTTGCGGTGGCGCTTCCGTTGCCGCCAAAGCAGGCTGCATCGGTAGTGGTAACGGGCATTGATAAGGCAGGGGGCTCGGTAACACAAATAGTCATGGTTACCGAACACAAGCTGGTATCGGTAACAGATACGGTATAACAAGCAGCGGGAATATTAACGAGGTCTTCGGTAGTGCTTCCGTTGCTCCACAAAAACATATAAGGCGGACCTCCGCCACCGCAGGTAATATCAATACTGCCGTCCGGTGCGCCATTGCAAGTAGCATCGGTATGAATTTCAGTTACAATGAGTGCGGTTGGTTCAGTGATAGTTTCTGAGACCGTATCGGAACATCCGGCAGCATCAGTTACAGGGCCGCCATAAGTACCGGGCGGCAAATTTGGAATAACGGTAGTTCCGGGAGGAACCGGTAATCCCTGATAAGTATAAGGCGGAGTTCCTCCGGTAATAGTCACTGTTATAGTTCCGTCATTGGCACCATTGCAGGTAATGTTAGTGTGCGATGAAGTTACCGTAAATGCGCCAGCCGGTTGTGTAATCACTGTACTGTCAACTTTACGGCAGTTGTATGAATCGGTTAAAGTAAGAACGTATTGCCCGGCTGATAAGCCGGCAGGGTTTTGCCCGGTTGCTGTAGCGGGAGTCCACGCATAAGTATAACCCGGAGTTCCGCCCGAAGCTGTAACACTGATGCTGCCATTTGCCCCGCATGTTGCCTGTGAGGGAGTAATAGTATAAGTTATGTCAGTAGGCTCATTTATAGTGGCACTTCCGGTAATGGTACATCCCTTGTTATCTGTTACAGTGACGGTATAAGTTCCAGCGGTGAGGCTGAGATTGGTTTGAGCGGAAGAAATATTGCTCCAATAAAACAAGTACGGAGGATTACCACCGCTCACGTTAGCAGTGGCGCTTCCTGTTTCACCCTGATAACAACTGTCGTTAACGGTGGTAACGTTTAATGTAAGCAGAGGCGGGCCGGTAATGTTTGCTGTGGCGCTTGCGGTACATCCCGAAGCATCGGTAATGGTAACCGACACCGGTCCCGGGCTAAGCCCGCTGGTAACTGCACCATTGACCGTACCGCGGCTCCAGTTATATGTGTATGGCGATATTCCTCCCGATACCACATTGGCAGTAGCCATGCCATCGTTGGTATTGGCGCACGACATATCCAAAGCAGTAATAGTTGCCGCCATAGCTGCGCCCGGTTGAGTAACCACAACGCTTCCGGTAAATGTATTAGCGGGGTTTTGGTCGGTATATGTATAAGTATAAGTATTGGCAGGCAAGCCGGTAATGGTAGCACCGCTTCCACCGTTGCTCCACGAAATGTTGGAAGGTGGAGAACCACCGGTTACGGTGAGTGTAGCCGTACCATTGCTTCCGCCAAAGCAGGTTACGTTGGTGCTGGATGAACTTGCGTTTATGCCGCAGGGCAACTGGTTAACCACTTCGCGGTATGATAATAAGGATGAACAACTGTTGGCATCGCGGAAGTCAACCGGGTAAGTGCCCCACATTAAACCGGTAACGGTACAAGTGGGGTTAGGATTACAAATACCACCGGTGCCCCAGTTGGCGGGCGTGTAAGGCGGAGTTCCGCCCATGATGGTAATAGTAGCGGTGCCGTTGTTCAGCCCGCAATTAGCATCGGTGTGCGAAGTGGCGGCAGTAAGTGCCGGTGGCTGGTTGAGTGTGTATTGCGCGGTGGTAGTGCAAATACCATCGGTAACAGTAAGCGTGTAAGTTCCCGCTCCTACACCATTATAAGTTTGAAGCACATTCGCCCCGCCATTCCAACTATATTGGTAGCCGCCCAAACCGGCAGAAGGTCCGAAGCCACCCGAAGAGTTAGCGGAAACACTTCCGTCAAAACCGCCATTGCACAATGGCATAGTAAGCACCGGTGTAAGTACAATAGGCGGGTTAATAGTAACCGGGTGAGTATAAGTATAAGTGCAGCCGGTGATATCGGTAATGGTTAGAGTAACGGTGTAAGTTCCTGTTGACGGATAGGTGTGAGAAGGGTTTTGCTGAGTAGAGGTGGTTCCATCACCAAAGTCCCAGGCCCAGGATTGTACTGTTCCGAGGTCGCTGGTAGAAATATCGGTAAACTGCATAGTGGTGCTGCAGCTTTTGTAGTCAACACCGGCAGACCAGTTGGAAGTACTGGTAACGCACACCTGCTGGGTATTGGTTCCGCCACCTGTGGCACCGCTCCATCCCCAGTTTACCACAGGGTTATTATTAAAGTAAGTTCCCACTATGTTGGGTATTACAATCTGCTGGCGTAGTGGAAGGGGGCCACCAACAGGGCCAAAATAAACCGACAGAGTATTGGTAGCCACATCCCACACAATTCGAACGGTGTACCAATTGCAGTTATCTATATTTCCTGAATTAGTAAGTGCCGGCACAGGGCCAGCTAAGTTGTGGCTGTAAAGCCCTCCGGAGTTGATACCGATATGGTCGTACGAAGGGTCGCCAGCGTTGCCGTTTTCCCAGGTGTCGAATTCCACGGCAATGGAATAGGGCTGGTTATATCCGGCATAACCGAGGCCTTCACCGGGGTTGCCGAGGCCGTTTGGATTGGTGGTAAGCACAAACATGATTCCGTCAGCTGCATCGTTGCCGTTGCGGCAGCCTAGGAAAACATTAAAGGTGAAGTCGAAAGAGTTGTTGAGGTTGATGGTGTTGTTTTGGAAAATAGCCCCTGCCTGGTCGTTGGCATCGGGAGTAATCTGAAAACAGTTGCAGCCGCTCATGGGCGAGGCGTTTCCGAGGATGGTATAATTTTGTGCCACTAATGCCGGTGAAATAAATGCCAGCAATACATACAAGTATAATTTCTTCATGCCTGATTTTTTTCCACGCTGATTATAAACGGGAAAGATAATATTTCGAACGTAAATAGAATATAGGGCAAAATAAACGCTATGTCAATAGACTTGATTTTATAGAAAAAGGTTGGTTGCCTTTCGGTTGAATAAATTATTACAGGCATGTACCAACACCGTGCGAATCTGCTGTTTCGGTGGGTGAAACACCACCGGTATTCGGAAGATTATGATTAAGTGGATAAGTCCTTACTTTTCTGCCCATCAACCCGCGTTAGAAGGGGAGTTACCAATGAAGATATACATAGGCTTTAGCCATGATATAGCTGAAATGGAGTATTCCGAACAATTAGGTTTCGGGCAGTGTCTCCCCTTGCAAAGTAGTGGGAGTGCAACGTAGATAAAAACCCCGCGACTTGTGCACGGGGTTTTGTATTTGTCTAACTACAGTTCTTAATCCCAGAAGCAATATTCACCTTCTGTAATCAGTTTATCAGCAACCGCCCTGCGAACTTCTTTGGTGTTAATGTTTTCGTATTTGGTATAGCGCTTCAGGCCCATTTGCATAATGCGCAGCTCATCACCGGTTGCAAAAGAGACCAGTGCCGACTTTCCTGCGGTATTGATTCTGTCCATCGCATCGAAGAAGAAGCATTTAACCATGTCAATATAAATCTGTGCGGATTCCTGTCCGTGAAGGTTCAGGAGTTTCTCAGCGCGCAACATTCCGCTTTCCATAACGAGGATGTCGTTCATCATATCCGAACAACGCATCAAAAGTTCTTGCTCTTTCTCTAAAGCCATCATCAGCTTTTGAACAGCAGCACCGGCAACAAGCAGGAAGGCTTTCTTGGCGTTCTTCAAAGCTTTGCGCTCGGCACCAAAAACATCATCTGCATCCGGAGAAGAGAAATCAGGAACACTCATCAGTTCTTTTTGAATAGCCATACCCGGAGTCATCAAGTCCAGTTTACCTTTCATGGCAAACTTCAGCAGTGCATCCATCGAAAGCATACGGTTGATTTCGTTGGTGCCTTCGAAGATTCTGTTGATACGCGAATCGCGGTAAGCGCGCGCCATCGGAAACTCCTCAATAAACCCGTAACCACCGTGAATTTGTAAGGCTTCGTCAACTACGAAATCAAGAACCTCGCTTCCGAGAACTTTCAGCAGCGCACATTCCACCTGATATTCTTCAGCGCCACCGGTGAGGTATTCGGTCATTGATTTTCCGGCAGCTTTCAACTCGTGTTCTTTCTGCAAAATCAAATCACACACTCGGTATGAGGCGCTCTCCGCCATCCACGTACGTATTCCCATTTCGCCCAGCTTGCCTTTAATAGCGCCAAACTGCTGAATAGGAGTTTTGAATTGCTGACGCTCTGCAGAATATTTTACAGCGGTGCTGATAACGCGCTTTGCACCACCCAACACACCGTTGCACAATTTGTAACGGCCAATGTTCAGAATCTGGAAAGCAATCTTGTGGCCTTTGCCGGCTTCTCCCAATAAATTCTCCACAGGAACTTTCACATCATTGAAAAACACCGGGCAGGTAGAAGAAGATTTAATTCCCATCTTCTTTTCCTCGGCTCCAATACTCAAACCAGGGTATCCGCGCTCAACAATAAAGCCGGTGAATTTTTTGTCATCACCGTCAATCTTTGCAAATACCACAAATACATCGGCAAAGCCAGCGTTGGTGATAAATATTTTTTGTCCGTTAAGGATGTAATGTTTTCCGTCAGCGCTCAACACAGCTTTTGTTTTTGCACCGAGGGCGTCCGAGCCGCTTCCCGGTTCAGTTAAAGCATAAGCAGCTTTCAGTTCACCGGTAGCAAGTTTGGGCAAATACTTTGCACGCTGCGCATCTGTTCCGTAATAAAGAATAGGGCAAGTGCCGATACCGGTATGTGCACCAATGGCCACACTCACTCCATGTCCCCATCCGAGAACTTCCGTTACATACGAAAAGGTAGTGAGGTCTTTTCCCAACCCACCATACTCCTCAGGAATATGCAAGCCGAGCAAACCAAGCTCACCGGCTTTATCAATTACACCCGCGCTCAACAATGGGTCTTTCTCCAGCTTTTCAAGAGGAGCATCAATTTCTTTCTTGATGAAATCTTTGGTCATCTCGCGCATGGCGGTTTGCTCTTCGTTAATCTGCTCGGGGATGTAAACATCCTGCCATTGCGATTCCTTAATTAAGAATTCACCGCCTTTGAGTGTTGTAGTTTTTTCTGTTGCTTGCATAGAAAATAGTATTTAGTAATTAGTATTTAGATTTTAAAAACAGTATTGATTTTCTTCAACTAGCTTATCTGCCACTCTTCTTCTCGCGGCAATGGTGTTGAAAGCTTCATACTTAGTGAAGCGCTTCAAGCCCATCAGCATAATGCGGAGTGTATCTCCTTCATTGAAAGCTGCAATGGCATGCTTACCTGAAAGGTTTATTTTTTCGAGCGCATCGCTGATGTAAGTTCTGGTCATATCAATTTGCAAAGCGCAAGCTGTCTCCCCGCGAATGCTCATCAGCTTTTCTGTTCTCAACAAAACAGACTCGCAAACAAAAAGTTCAATCAGCATGTCGGAAATATTCATTACCACTTCCTGTTCTTTGTCGAGGTTCTGCATAAACTTCTGAACCGCAGCACCCGCCACCATCAGGATAGCTTTCCTTGCATTCTTCAACGCTAACTTTTCTGCCGCAAAGAATTCTTCAGTATCAGGAGTACTGAAATCAGGAACACTCATCAGCTCCTTTTGAACAGCAAGAGCCGGTGACATTAAGTCAATCTCACCTTTCATCGCTTTTTTCACGAGCATTCCCACAGCAAGCAGACGATTGATTTCGTTTGTTCCTTCAAAAATTCTGCTGATACGTGCATCACGGTAAGCGCGTGCTACCGGATATTCTTCGCTGAAACCTGTTCCTCCAAAAACCTGAACCGCTTCATCCACCACATACGCTAAAACTTCAGAACCGAATACTTTCAGAATGGCACACTCAATAGAATATTCCTCGGCCGCAATCAGCTTGGCCTGAACTTTATCGGTGCCTTTTGCAGAAAGATTGGCAATCATATCATCCAGCAAACCACCGGTGCGATACACCGCAGATTCACAGACATAAGATTTAATAGCCATCTCTGCCAGCTTGTGCTTAATTGCACCAAACGAAGAAATAGGAACATTGAACTGAACACGTTCGTTAGCATATTTAGTAGCAACGGTTGTTGTCTTTTTCGAACCACCAAGGTTAAGCACAGCCAATTTGTAACGACCGATGTTCAATACGTTGAAAGCGATTTTGTGTCCTTTACCGATTTCTCCCAAAAGATTTTCTACGGGAACTTTTACATTCTGGAAAAATACCTGGCGTGTTGAAGAACCTTTGATGCCAAGCTTATCTTCTTCACTTCCGAGAGAAATTCCTTCACTTTTTGCATCCACAATAAAGGCAGTGAACTTTTCTCCATCTACTTTGGCAAACACGGTGAAGATATCGGCAAAGCCACCATTGGTAATCCACATCTTTTGTCCATTGAGGATGTAATGCTTTCCATCAGGACTTAATACTGCTTTTGTTTTTGCACCTAATGCATCGCTTCCGCTTCCGGGTTCTGTCAAACAATAAGCCGCTTTAATTTGTCCGCTTGATAGACCGGGTAAATATTTTTGCTTTTGTTCCGGAGTTCCGAAATACAAAATTGGAAGGGTGCCAATACCGGTATGCGCAGCATACGAAGCAGCAAAAGAATGAGCCGTTCCCATTTCTTCATTGATAACCGTATCGGTGCAAACATCCACACCCATACCGCCAAATTCTTCAGGCACACTTGCACCAAGCAGACCAAGTTCACCTGTTTCCAGCATCAACTGCTGAGTAAGACCGGGCTCCTGCTTTTCAATTTTTTTGTCGTTGGGAACAACACGATTATTTACAAAATCGGTTGCGGTTTGCCCGAACATTTTCTGCTCCTCGCTGATTTCATCTTTGATAAAAACATTTTC
>CAZWAD010000010.1:81952-101849 GCA_964631835.1 uncultured Chitinophaga sp. | reverse complement strand
TTTGCCCGAACATTTTCTGCTCCTCGCTGATTTCATCTTTGATAAAAACATTTTCGAACGAAGTTTCTTTAATCAGAAATTCTCCGCCTTTTAGAACTGCTTTTGTTTGTGTCACTTCTTGCATAGTATTGAGTAGTTAGTATTGAGTAATGAGATTAGTTTTCGCTGAGTTTTGTTGTTAATCTTAACTGCAGATTGTAGTTCATTTTCTGGATTTCATTTAATTCAAAACAGAGCTTGCCGCATATTTCGTCAGAGACAAGTTTTAATCTGGCTGCCACTAAGATTTGAGTTTCTAATTCATAACATGAACCATTTGCTATTGAAAGGAAATGGCAAAATTCTTTATCCGAGTTTCTACCGGCCCCTTCGGCAATATTTGAAGGAATTGAAACAGCACTTCTCCTCATCTGCGAAATCAAACCATATTTTTCTTCTTTGGGAAACTCAGCAGTTGCTTCATAAACGCTAACCACCAAGTCAATTCCTTTTTGCCATAATTTTAAATCCTGATACTTATGCATAAAATGCTTTTATCCCAATACTCATTACTCACTACTCAAATCGGCTGTTATAAACGTTCAAAAATTCCGGCAACTCCCTGGCCTCCTCCTACACAAGCACTCACCATTCCGTATTTACTTTTTCTGCGTTGCATTTCACCAATCAACTTTTGGAACAGATAAGTTCCGGAAGCTCCCAGCGGGTGACCCAGTGCAACGGCACCGCCATTTACATTAATTACATCTGTATTCAGTTTGGCTTCTTGAATCACAGCCAATGCCTGCGCGGCAAACGCTTCATTTAATTCAATAAGTTCCATGTCATTTAATTTCAAGCCTGCTTGTTTAAGCGCTTTTGGAATTGCATTTACAGGACCTATACCCATGATGGTAGGGTCTACACCTACCGAAGCATAGTTAACCATGCGCGCAATCGGCTGAAGATTTAGTTCTTTCACCACCTTTTCGCTCACCACCAAAACAAAGGCAGCCGCGTCAGAAGTTTGTGACGAATTACCGGCAGTTACTTGACCGCCATTCTTAAATACCGGCTTCAGCTTTGCCAACCCTTCAAGTGAAGTGTCAGCCCGGGGGCCTTCATCCTGAGCTACCGTAAACTTTCTCGATTTCTTTTTTCCATCAGCGAAATAAACTTCTTCCACTTCTACCGGCACAATGTCGTCTTTAAATATACCTGCTTCAATGGCCGCCATAGCTTTTTTATGGCTGTTGAACGAAAACTCATCGCTGGCTTCGCGCGTAATGCCGTATTTCACTGCAACATTTTCAGCGGTTAATCCCATCCCGATATAGTAATCAGGATGATCTTTGGCCACCTCATAATTTGGAACTGTCTTGTAACCAACAGTAGGCACCAGCGACATGCTCTCCGTTCCGCCTGCAATAATTACATCGGCCATTCCTGCTTTTATTTTTGCAGTAGCAAGAGCAATTACTTCTACACCACTTCCGCAATATCGGTTCACCGATACCCCTGGAACTTCAATTGGTAGTGCACGAACAGCAACCCAACGTGCCATCTGCAAGCCCTGCTCCGCTTCCGGAACTGCGTTACCCACAATCAAATCATCCAATCGGGTGGGATCGAGTTGCGGAACCTTGTTCATCAAATCTTTAATGGCATAGTAAGCCATGTCAACAGGAGTCATGAAACGAAAACCGCCTTTTTTTGCTTTGCCGATGGCAGTTCTGGAACCGGCTATGATGTATGCTTCTTGTGACATAATAATTATGTTTTAGTCGTTATTGAATTAGTTTCTCAATGGTTTTCCGCTTGTCAAAATGCTTTGAATTCTTTCTAAAGTTTTCTTTTCACCACACAATGAAAGGAATGCTTCTCTTTCAAGGTCGAGGAGATATTGCTCGGTTACTTTTGATTCACTTGTCAAATCACCACCGCAAAGCACCCACGCAATTTTCTGAGCGATTTTGAAATCGTGTTCGCTGGCATACGCACCCACTTTAAACGAAGCAGCACCGGCATACAACGCAGCCAAACCTGCTCTTCCCAACACTGTAATGTCGCTACGCATTTGACGGGGAACGTAACCGTTATCATACAACTCCAACACTTTTTCCTTCGCTTCTTTCAGATGACGGTCAATATTCATCACAATGCTGTCTTTCTTTTTGTCAAGCACACCGATGTTGAATCCTTCCACCGCGCTCGTTCCCACTTTTGCAGTGGCAATAGCGGTGAAACGCTCAGCCAATTGAGGAATCATTGGGTCGCCATTGTAGTAAGCATCGCTGGCGCGAAGAGCCATTTCTTTGGTTCCGCCGCCACCGGGAATAAGACCAACACCAACTTCCACAAGGCCGATGTAAGTTTCTGCAGCGGCAACCGCAGCATCGGAATGCATCGCAAATTCGCAACCGCCACCGAGAGTTAACCCTTTAATAGCAGTCACCACCGGGATTGAAGAAGTACGGCAGCGCATGGTGCTTTGCTGGAACGCGCGAACCGCAAAATCAAGCTCATCGAAATCCTGGTCAATCGCCATCATGAAAATCATGGCAAGGTTTGCACCCGCGCTGAAGTTTTCACCTTCATGACCGAGCACTACTCCCTTCCAACCTTGTTGCTCAGCAATGTCAATCGCCTTATTGATTCCTTCTACTACTTCGCCACCGAGTGAATTCATTTTTGTGTTCCAACTGATATTCAGTACTCCGTCACCGATGTCGTCAATTCTGCATGCAGCCGATTTCCAAACCGGAGCTTTAGAAGCCGCTATATCTGAAAGAATAATAATCGAATCGCGACCGGGAATTGACTTGTATGATTTGGTTGGGATGTCGTAATATTTCTTCACGCCATTCTCTACCTTGTAGAAATTTTCATTTCCTGAAGCGAGCATTTCATCTACCCACGGAGCCACAGTAAAACCTGCCGCTTTCATACTCTCCACCGATTTGCGCACGCCAACATTATCCCACTGCTCGAAAGGACCGAGTGTCCAGAAAAATCCGCCACGCATAGCGTCATCAATCTTATAAAGTTCATCAGCAATTTCAGGAATGCGCTTGCTCACATATTCGTTGACATAGAACGAAAGCTTATTAAGGAACTGCGCGCCTTTGTCCGTGCTCTTGGCAATAAACTTCAGACGGTCTTTCAGGCTTTCAATTTGCTTGCCGCCTTCGAGAACTGCGAGCTTCGGTTTTTTATTTGTTGGCTCGTATTCCAGAGTTTTAATATTGAGCGTGCTGAAAGATTTTTTGCCCGAAGCATCCTTTGTCTTCTTGAAAAATCCCTGGCCGGCTTTGTCGCCAATCCAGTTATTCTCCACCATCTTATTTACAAAATCAGGCAGCTTAAAAATGTCCCTGCGCTCATCATTCGGCAAATTATCGTAAGCGCCTTTCGCCACTTTCACCATGGTATCCAAGCCCACCACATCGTTTGTTCTGAATGTAGCGCTCTTCGGCTTACCAATAAAAGTTCCGGTAAGTGCATCAATTTCATCCACAGTTAAATCCATTTCCTGCTGAAGCTTAAGAACAGCTGAAATGCTGAAAACACCAATACGGTTTGCGATGAAAGCAGGAGTATCCTTACACAAAACTGTTTGTTTGCCAAGGAACAACGAACCGTAATTCATCAGGAAATCAATTACCTCGGGATGAGTTTCGGTAGTTGGAATTACTTCAAGCAAGCGCAGGTAGCGTGGAGGATTGAAATAGTGAGTGCCACAAAAATGTGCACGGAAATCATCACTTCTTCCTTCTGCCATTTGACGGATAGGAATGCCGGAAGTGTTAGAAGTAATCAGCGTTCCGGGCTTGCGGAACTTTTCAACTTTCTCGAAAAGCGATTTTTTGATTTCGAGATTTTCTACAACGACTTCAATTACCCAATCAGCATTCTTAATCCATGAAAGGTTGTCATCAAAATTTCCGGTGGTTATGCGCGAAGCAAACGCTTTATCATAAGAAGGATTTGGGTTGCTCTTAAGTGCAAATGCAAAAGCATCATTCACCAATTTATTTCTCAGCGCGGGCTTCTTTGCGTCCTCTTCACTCAACTTAGGAGTTACTATGTCGAGCAAAAAAACTTTCAATCCGATATTGGCATAATGCAATGCAATACGCGAACCCATTACACCTGAGCCAAGCACGGCAACGGTTTTAATTTTTCTGGCTTTTGCGGGAGTTACACTTACCGCCTTTTTTTCTGTAGCTGCTGCTTCCATTTTCTGTTGATTGTTTTTAAGGGACTACGAATTTAATGCTTTCTTTTTATATCTACCAACCGTTTGGTAAGGTTTATTTTGTCTTCAATTTTACTGAAACCTTTCCGTTCTGCTGTACAGGTTTATCAATGCGGTTCAGGATTCTTTTAGTTGTATTCTTCAAATAACTGTGGTCGTTAAACACCCGGCTGAACATCAATGAACCTTCAATTTCAGCCACACTTCTTTCTGCCAGCTCGTTGGCAATTTTTTCTCCGTATTTATCCATGTAAATGGTTTTCACTGCATGGAAGAAGTCAAGAAAGAATCTTTGAACTAAAGTATTGAATTCCGGAGCCATCAACGCGGTTTCAACTCCCATGTTGCCAAGCAGGTTTCCCTTTTCTTCATTGAGGAAAATCTTCTCTGCAGCAAGAAATAAGTTCTCCAAACGTTGTTGGGGAGGAACGCTTTTATCGTAAGCATGGCTGAAAACATTGGTTTTGAAAAACTCATGCACATTCTTAATCACTTTGCGCATTAAATCTTCTTTACTGGGGAAATAGTGGTAGAGCGAACCTTTCTGCAAACCGCATGCATCGGCAATTTCGCTCATGGAGGTATTGAAATAGCTCTGCTTCCTGAATAATTTCAGTGCTTCAATAATGATTGTTTGCTCGTCAACTTTTTGTTTCGGCATGTGTCCCCATGCTTTAGCTACTGTAAAAATACAAAGGTTTTCTAATTTACCAAACGGTCGGTAGGGAAAAATATTTTATAGCTTATCCACAATTCTAGGAAAGTTTTAGTGGGTAAAGTGTGTGTTTAAGTAGAGTTACGCCATCAAATGATAGGTTAAATCCCTGCGCAGCCACGCGGTGCTTTTATTTTAACTCGTTACCCATCAAACAGAGCAGAATAAAAATGTAATCGCCTTTTCATACATGAATTTGTCAGTTGAATGTTCATGATGTCAAATTAAATTTCGAATCTGCATGGTCATGCCATTTTTGGAGCGCAATGTTAATGTAGGATCTACCTCCGGTTCCGATTTACCAGCGTAACTAAAATCAAATTGCTGAATAATTCTGGTGAGAATAATGTCGGCTTCCAGCAGAGCAAAATTATTTCCGATACACATTCTCGGTCCGGCTGCAAACGGGAAATAAGCATACTTATCCATCTGCTTTACCTCTTCTGTTTCCCAGCGTTCTGGGTCAAACACCTCCGGGTTTTTCCAGTAATCTTTGTGGCGGTGAACAATATATGGCGACACTAAAACCGTAGTGCCTTTCTTAATAAAATATTCGCCCACCATATTGTCTTCGGTGGCCATGCGCCCGATTACCCAAACCGGTGGGCGCAGCCGCATCGATTCGTGGATACAGGCTTTTGTAAATTTCAGTTGATGCAAATGCTGAAAAGTAAGTTCGCCATCGCCCACTACTTCTTTTACTTCCTTCTTTAATTTCTGAAGAATTTCAGGATGTTGGGTGAGCAGATAAAAAGTCCACATTAAAGCAGTAGCAGTAGTTTCGTGCCCTGCTAAAAAAACGGTCATCAATTCATCACGCAATAAATTATCGGGCATGGGTTCACCGGTATCTTCATATCTCGACTCCATGAGCATATCCAGTAAATCGCCTTTCGTGTGTCCTGTTTTTCTTCTGTCGGCAATTAGTTTGTAAATGATGTCATCTAATACTTTCACCTTACTCTTAAATGCAACATTTTCGGGCGCAGGAATCCAGATAGGAAAATTCACCCCGCGTAAAACTCGTTTCTCCATTGCTTTCAACAAGTAAGTTAAAGTAACACCAACCGATTTCGACTCGGTTCTAAAGTCGGTGCTCAACATTGTTTTACCAATAATCTGCAGAGTAACTTTATTCATCTCCTCGGCAAAATCAATTTTTCCGCCACTCTCTGCCATCGGTTTCCAATCGCTTATCATCTCGTTGGCGCAGTTCAGCATTTCATCAAAGAGGTTATTGATATACTGCTTATGAAACGAAGGCTGAATTAATTTTCGCTGACTTTTCCACAACTTTCCTTCACTGGTTACCAGACCCTGACCCAGCAGTAACTTTAACTGGTTGTACATGGTACTTTTTACATAGTGTTTTTGATTTGTTTGAAGTATAAACCGCACTAACACAGGATCAGTTAACTGTACTACATCCAAATGCAGAAACTTCCAATGAAGAATGCCTGGAAATTTTTTATCGGTTTCTGTTAAAAAATTCAACGGATTTTTTCGCAGGGCATTTCCACTTCTTAAAAAAGTATTGCCTTGTAGTTTCGGAATTTGTTTGCCCTTCATTTTTTTTCCGCTCTTAATGCTCTATTACAAACCTCTTTGCACTTACACTTTTAGCAGTAATTACTTTCAGCACATACATACCCTTGCTAAAAGTTTGTGTGGAAACAGATAAAGTTTTTTCGTTGCCGTGGTGAGTATAAACCTGCGAACCGTTTATATCGAAAATCTGAATCAATGCCGGTTCATTTATTTCTTTCAATTCAACATTTAATGTGGTGTTGCTTGGGTTTGGGTAAATCGTCCAATTGGAATTTTCTTCACTAAGATTTGTAATGTTGGTTATTAAACTATCCACGCCCCACGCATAATCTATGGTAGCAGTATCAACTACAATTTTGGAGTAGTATACATACTGCGAAGTGAGCGTATCTAAATACCAGCGCTCTTCAAACTGCGATTGATGGACTACGCTTTGAAAATTTGCAAAGCTGCCATACATAGAAGAATCACCCACCATAATCACCCAGGTTTGTCCACCGTTAGTTGGACATGCGCGCACGGTATTAATTGTATCGGTGCATGCTCTGCGCACAGCTACATAACTTTCCTGCTGTCTTCCCAACAGCCACATACTGTCTTCCACCACTTCATCAAAATCAGTATCCTGCCAGTGGAGCGCTACCTCTTTAAAAGCAAAGTTGGCACCCAACAGAGGAGGCACATCTTCAGGACGATACATAATCAGCGATACGTTTTTATGTTGCTCTACATACGGCAAATGTGTATTCTGATTATTTGGGTTGCGGTCAGGCCAGTTCGCTTTCACTTCACCTGAACCGGTGTAAACAGCGGTAGTGCCCACGTTCGCTACACAAGGATATTGCTGAAAACCTACTTTGCCTTTCCAGAAATCGAGAATAGATGAAAGTGTGACCGAATGGTTTTTGAAAATGGCAATATTAGCTTCAAACAATCCCCCACTCCTAGAAATGCAGCTTAACGAATTTGCAACAGCAGGCATGTTCTGTGGAGGAATACTTGAGAGTGGAGCCAGTATGGCGAAATCGTTTTGTGCCCAAAGACTGGAATCGTTTAGCAGTTGCGCAGTTTCTTGCACCACAGTTGGGTGAAAGTAAGCACCTGAACTCCATTGAAACACTACGCGGTCAGTAGTAGTAAGAGCAGAATTTATGATAAGCCCGGTATCCAAACTATGCCCATTATGCATGATGAAATTCTCAAACGGTTTCCACGAGCTAAGCACACTATCCATAGGTATATTAGTAGTGGCCAAAAAAGGACCTGAGTGTGAAGCACCTTGCGGAGCCGGCCCGAAACCTGTCATTAAATAAATCAGATTGTTGTGATTTTGACCGTAAGGTGTTTCATATCTGCCCGGATAATTTCTTCCCGCCACGGGAAATAATACTCCGCGATCATTTGTAAGTAACAAAAACTCATTCAGCAATATTTGCGAAGCCTGTGTTGCCAGATTTTTAATTAGGGTGTCTTGTGAAAAATCTGCCAGGTTCAGCAAACCTCCTAATTCGAATGGGGCATAAGTGGAGGAGAAAAATTCATAGAACCCGAATTGTACCTTCAGTTGCAAATAATGTTTCAGTCGCAACTCCAAACGGTTGTCTATAGGTCTGTTGTATTTCTCGTGCAATAGCCATTCAGAACCCATCCACATCACTCCGTGGTTTTCTGAAAAGTAATTATGAAGTGTATCGCCATAGTTTATCCAAAATGGAATTGGGTTAAGCACGGGTAAAATTTTTGCATCATAAGTTCCATTGGCTAAAAACAAAATGCGTATCAGGTGAATAATATCAAAGTCGGCAGTTTCACGCGTAGGTACACGATTGAGTACAATATTAAGCGCGTCAGTATCTAAAGGCAAACCGCGGAAAGCCTGCAACACAAGTTTATTCTCGCCACTATAAGTAAGTGAAGAATCTATGTAATCCTGTTTCCGCTGTTCGTAAACTACATTGCCGGCTAAGGTCGTTTTAAAACAAAAACTGCAAACCACAGCAACAAAAAAACTGAACCATTTAAAGGAAATTTTCATAAGAGAGAATTTTAGTTATTCATTAGGCTTGTAAATCTTTTCTGCATGCTTATACGCCCACTCTTTGCTCAAACTCATTTCTTTGGTCTGGTTGTTTACATACAAATGCATTTGGTCGGTATAATGTTTTGCACCCGGTGTGTTGCTGCTACCATAACAGATTACGCTACGTAACTCGGGTAATGAGCCATCTTTCTTAAACTTGGTAAGTAATATATAACTCTCTCCTGCAGTAATTCTGCGTTTTCCGTTTTGATAGCTGTCACCGTACTTGGCATTCCACATATCAGGTCCACCGGTGGTAGGCAAATCAACATCACCCCGTTGGTGACGCTGAAAATCACCCAACGGCACATTCAGTTTTCCAAAATCGCGTAGCATTTCCACTTTTGCTTTACGAACGCCTTCAGCGAAATACTGAATTTTGTAAGCGGAGTCGGTTTTAAATTTCTTTTCTATTTCATCATTAATAGAAAAATAAGTGCCGTAAATCCATTTATAAACTAACGTTGCATTTGTATCGGCAATATCACCGGAGCGATTTATGCCCCATGCTTTCATAACTTTTATTGCATCTGCAATATCCGCATATTTTCTTTCGTCCAAATGAAACGCCTCTTCCAAATCAAAGCTTTTAAAAGGAGCCACTACTTTTTTAGGGTAATGTGCATCATATTTTATTTCCAGAAAATCATCCCAGGTTAGTTTTCTTCCTTTCTTCTGCTCCATCATTTCGTAAAAACGCATACTACGGTTGGTTTCGTTCACAGCAAAGCATACATTGCTATGGCAGATTTTACCAACCGGATTTTCTTCCTTAGATGTCATTGTATAGGAGGTGTTGTTCACTTCAAATACATAACCGCATTTGGGGTTCAGAACATGAGGAAGTGAATCGTGAGGGAGAAATTCAGTCCATAAAGTCTTCATTGTGTTCCCTGGCACGGTACTTTCCCAGTTGTATCCTTCAGCGCGAATTGGCATAGCCCCGTTGCTCACACAATAAATCGTATCGAACCGGTCGGCATAAGTTACATACTGATTGATTATTCCCTGCATGTCCAATGCCTTCCGGAACTCGGTAAAGTTTTTTGCCTTGTTCATTTTATACCATTCCTCCACACTCATTAAAGTCATATTCGATGCAAGACGAATGGCAAACATTCCTTTCTTATTAATATAAGTTGCGCCATACATACTCCACCATTTCTTTTTTCCTATTGTGAGAACGAACTTGCGTTTGTCGCGATGCTTGGCAAGATTTACAGAAAGTTTCGCTCGGCCTTGTCGCAATTTGTACGAAACCCCATCAACCAGATAATGATTTTTCTTTTTCGGATCGGGTTCTAATTGGTAAATATCGATGGCATCAAAATAGTTAGTGGTGTGCGCCCATCCTAAATTTTCATTAGTGCCGTGAAAAATGGAAACTGCACCGTGAAATGTGGCGCCAAGAATATTGAGCCCTTCTTCGCTTTGTAAATGGGCTTCGTACCAGCTCATCGGCCCTTCGAGCGGCTGATGTGCGTTGCAGTCGAGATATACATTGCCATCGGCTGTAATGTTGGAATTCATGGCAAGCGCATTAGAGCCTCGCGCATCTTTGTTATAGTCAATCGTTGCCATGGTTTCACCTACTACGCTTTTAATGGCTCCATCCACACCGGTCATCAGCGCCATGGAAAGCATGTATCCGGCAATAAAATCAGTTGGACGAATGGGCAGTAAATGTTTAAATTGAATTTTATCCGGATTTTTTTTTGCCCAATCGTTTCCTGCATCCGCTCCTGCAATCAATAGTTTTTTTGTTTCTGGTGACAAATCAGTTTCGTAGTGCTTTGCCATAAAATCAGGAACGCCAAGTAGCTGAACAGCATAATCAATTTTTGCGCCTTCAATGCCGAGCATTAACCCAAGCTTACCGCGGGCAAGGAGCAAACCCCACATCACTGTTTTGTAATCATCTTCCAAAGCGCAATACACTAAACCGTAGGAGCAGTCAGCATCGGTTTTCCCGAAGATGTGTGGCACGCCAAAACTATCGCGCACAATTTCTACATGGTAGTTGGGATTTACCTGGGATTTCAGAGTCAGTGAAAAGGTGGGTAGAAGAAAGAACAAAAAAAAACTTTGTTTCATAAAGCAGAATTATGCACTGTTTAATTAAGGGGGCAAATTTCCAAATAAGATTGGTATAAGAAAGTTTAAATTCCGATAAGCCCTACAATCGTATATTCGCCCGCTTTCATGGGAAAGATAATTTCAAACTTTATTTTCAAAATTTTTGGCTGGCAGTTTAAAGACCATACGGGAGCTGATTTTAGTCGCTGTGTAATGATTGCCGCTCCTCATACAAGCAATTGGGATTTGATTTTTGCACGTGCGGCTTTTTATCTTTTGGATATCCCGGTTCGTTATACAGTAAAAAAAGAGTGGATGGGCTTCCCTTTCAATTTAATTTTCGGACCTCTTGGAGCCATTGCTATTGACCGTAGCGCAAAAAAAGAAGGTGAGGAGCGAAAGAGTATGACTGAAGCGATGGTTGACTTGTTTAGTCGGAATAAAGAACTTGTTGTATTGGTCACTCCTGAAGGCACGCGTGCGCTTCGCACAAAATGGAAAACGGGGTTTTATCATGTGGCTGTTGGCGCCAATGTTCCCATTGCTCTCGGCTATCTCGATTACAAAAACAAAATTGCTGGTGTGGGTAAAATGATTTATCCAAGCGGAGATATGCAAAAGGATATGAAAGAAATAATGGCTTTCTACAAAAACATTCCTGCTAAGTTTCCGGAGAAGTTTTCTGTGGATTTGGATTATGCCTAGGCAAAAAACCTCAACAGGTTATCATTTACCCATTCAGGATTATCGCGCTGCACAAAATGGTTGCTGGTTGGGTCGTATAAAATTTCACAAGAATTCTCGCAATATTCTTTTGTTCTGTATGTAAGTTCTTTGCCCAGTGCACTATCATGTTCGCCCCAAAGCATAAGCAAGGGTGCTTTTATTTTATGGAATGTAGTTGCGTTCCTTTCAGAAAATAACTCACGAAAGGCCGCGCGGTAGTAAGCGATAGTACCGAAAACAGCTCCCGGCTGACGGTAAGCTTCTAAATATTTCTGAACGTCTTCTTCGTTGAATGTGCCTTCATGCTCACTCATTGCTCCAAAAGTTTCCCGAAAAAATTTTTCGGTGCCAACAATCTTTTCGGGAATAAACGGCAATTGAAAGAAGAAGATATACCAACTCTTTAGCCATTGCGATAAGTTGAGTGAAAGAAAAGCCCTTCGCATTTCGTTTGGATGCGGAACATTCAGGATGGCAAGTTTTTTTACAACCGAAGGATGGAGCGAACCAACAGCCCACGCCACAGCAGCGCCCCAATCGTGCCCGACAATGATTGCTTGCTTTTCTCCTAACGCCAAAACCAAATCGGCAATATCTTTTGCAAGAACAGCCATTTTGTAATCGCTGACGTTGGCTGGTTTGTCGCTCAGGTTATAGCCGCGCATATCAGGCGCAACAACGTGATAATGTTTCGAGAGAACAGGAATTTGTTTTCTCCACCCCATCCAAAATTCCGGAAAGCCATGAAGAAGAATAACAAGTTCACCTGTGCCTTCTTCAACATAATGAAGCTTAATTCCGTTGACTGAAATAAATTTTGATTGCATGTTAGCCTTTGAGGAACTCACTAAACCATTTTCCACTCGCTTTCACAGTTCTCTTTTGGGTATTAAAATCATTATGAACTATTCCGAATCTTGGGCGGTAACCTTCTGCCCATTCGAAGTTGTCCATAAAACTCCAAATGAAATAACCGTCAACTTTCACCCCTTCCTTTTTTGCACGAAGCACCTGCTTCAAATAATCCTGTATGAATTTCAGGCGTTTTACATCGTTTACTTCTCCGTTTACCACTTCATCGGGAAAAGCTGCGCCATTCTCGGTCACAATTATCTTCTTCATGTTTTTGTAAGCATCATACTTCTTCAACAAATGATAAATGCCTTCGGGGTAAACTTCCCAACCCATGTCGGTAATATCGTGCCCAAGTTTTTTTGCCGGAACATTTACTGCATGTATAATAGGAATCAATGCCAGGTTCTTTGCCACCAGTCTTGAATAATTCTGCAAACCGATAAAGTCAAAATCGTAAGCCATCAGCTTTTCATCACCGGGCTGGATATGCTTTTCAATCTTTCGGCAAGCGGGCAAATCTTTTGTGGGATACCCTTCACCCATGATGGGGTCGAGGAAGAGGCGGTTGATAAAAGCATCAGCACGAACTGCAGCTTTCACATTAGCAGGTTTGTCATTCTTCGGTTCAATGTGGCTGCAGGAGAAAGTGGTACCCACGTTTGCTTCTTTCACGTTGTCGTGGATGGTTCGTCCGCCAACACCATGACAGAGCACCACATGGTGCACAGCTTTATAAAACTTACCGAAGTTGATATAGCCCGGTGCATGCACACCCATTAAATAACCCAAAGGAACAAACGCCATGGGCTCGTTGAACACCATCCAGTTTTTCACCTTATCGCCATAGGCGCGCGAAATCACATCCACATATTCCTCAAACCATTTAATACAATCCCGGTTCGCCCAGCCCCCCTTGTCTTCAAGTATCTGCGGCAAATCCCAATGGTAGCAGGTAATCCATGGAGCAACATTTTCTTTAAGGCACTTATCAATCACCCGGTGGTAGAAATCAATTCCTTTTTGATTCACCTGACCGGCTCCCTGTGGAAGAATCCTCGTCCATGCGATGGAAAACCGCGAGGCAGGAATATTCATCTTCAGCATCAGTTCAATATCGCCATCGTAGCGGTGGTAGAAGTCGCAGGCCACATCGCCATTTTCGCGCGTTTTTATTTTTCTCTTTTTGTAATGAGTGAAACGGTCCCACACACTTTCACCTTTGCCGTCTTCGTTCCATGCGCCTTCAATCTGGTAGGCAGCAGTGGCGGTGCCCCAAACGAAGCCACTTCCGAAATCGCTTCGCTTTAATTCTTCTTCTGTAAATAATTGTGCAAGTAAATTCTGAGGCAGTAAACTTCCCGCAGCGAGCACGGAAGTAAGTTTAAGATATTGTTCACGGGTCATGAGGTAATGTTAGCAGTAAATCGGTTACAGACAAATAAAAATTAAACTGGAGATTAAATGCGAATCCTCATCAATTAAATTATTTCAACAAAATCCGGAGCAACAATTACATTCACCCGCTAAAATTTTGATTATGTCATTTTTCGAAAACAAAGTAGTCTGGATAACCGGTGCATCTTCAGGAATCGGTGAAGCGCTGGCATACACATTTGCAAAAAGGCGCGCGAAACTGGTGCTTTCTGCTCGAAGGGAAGAAGAGTTAAACCGTGTGGCGGCTGCCTGCAAGTTGCGGGCAGAGGATATTTTGGTGCTGCCCTTTGATGTATCGAAACATGAAGAGGCTGAAGCGAAGGCGAATGAGGTGCTGGCAAAATTCGGACAGGTAGATATTCTGGTAAACAATGCCGGACTCAGCCACTGGAGCAAAATCAAAGACATGAGTATGGATGTGCTCGGGCAGATTATGAATACGAATTTTATGGGAGGTGCAGCACTAACCAAAGCAGTGTTGCCATCAATGCTTACAAAAAAGAGCGGTCAAATTGTTGTTATCTCTTCCATTCTCGGAAAAATTGTAACACACAAACAGGCGGCTTACAACGCAAGTAAACATGCCCTGCACGGTTTCTTCGATACACTGCGCGCTGAGTATGGCGGGGAGGGAATAAAGGTGCTGCTCGTTTGCCCCGGCTTTGTAAATACGAACGTAGCTATCAACTCATTGGATAGAAACGGAAAACCGATTGGAAGAAACAACAAGATGATTGAAAATGGTCTTGACCCGGTTTATGTATCAGAGAAAATTCTTTCGGCTATTGAAAGCGGCAAGGAAGAAATTGTTTTAGCAGGTACGAAAGAAAAAATGGGTGTGTATCTGAAGCGTTTTGCACCGGGTTTGTTCTCTAAGTTTATCAGCAAAAGCAAGCTAGTATAAATGTCATCTAAATTCTACTCCAGGGAAAATCTCAAATTCCTGCTTCATGAAGTTTTACATGTTGAGGATTTTTGCAAGCATGAGCGTTTCAAAGAGCACACGCCCGAGAACTTCGACATGATTATCGAAGCTGCGGATTCTCTCTCCACAAATCATTTGCGTCCCATTTTATTGGAGATGGATAGAAATCCACCCAGGGTAGAGAATGCTAGGATAAAAGTACATCCGAAAATGCCTGAGCTGATGAAAAAGTTTGGCAAAGACGGGTGGATTTCGATGAGCGCCCCATACGAGTATGGTGGCCAGCAAGTTCCTTTTACCATTTTACAGGCAACTGCATTTATCATGGCGGCTGCCAATTATTCGCCCATGGCTTATGCATTTCTTACTACCGGTGCTGCGCATCTGATTGAAGTATTCGGAACTGCTGAATTGCAGCAAACCTACATTCCAAAAATGATGCGGGGTGAGTGGCAGGGAACTATGGCTATGACCGAGCCGCAGGCGGGAAGCTCGCTTTCAGATATGACTGCTACGGCTGCCCGTACCGGTAACGGATATTATTTACTGAAAGGGCAGAAAATATTTATAAGCTGTGGCGACCACGATGGCTGCGAGAATATAGTACACCTGATGCTGGCGCGGATTGAAGGCGCGCCTCCGGGAACAAAAGGCGTTTCGCTGTTTGTAGTGCCGCGGATGAGGCCGGATGAAAACGGCAATTTGGTTTTTAATGACGTAAACACAGCAGGCCTGTTCCACAAGATGGGCTATCATGGCGCCCCAATCGCTCACCTGATTATGGGCGAAAAAAATGACTGCCGCGCCTACCTGGTAGGTGAGGAGCACAAGGGGCTGAGCTACATGTTTCACATGATGAACGAAGCCCGCATAGGAGTGGGCGTGAGCGCAACAGCCATTGCTTCGGCTGCTTATTATAATTCGCTGGAATACTCGAAGGTTCGTTTGCAGGGAAGGAAGTTAACGGAGAAAGACCCGCTGAAACCGCAGGTGCCGATTATTGAACATGCTGATGTAAAACGGATGCTGCTGTTTCAGAAAGCAATTGTGGAAGGCTCTCTCGCTTTGTGTTTGCAGGCTTGTGTTTATTACGACAACTCGCAAAGCCTGGAAGGCGGGGAAAAAGAAAATAACTTCCTGAAGCTGGAACTGCTTACTCCTATTGTAAAATCATACCCGGCAGAAATGAGCATTCTTACCACGAGTGCGGCATTACAGGTTTTTGGCGGCTACGGATTTACAAAAGAATATATGGCGGAACTTTTCTTCCGCGAAACACGAATACACACTTTGCACGAAGGTACCACCGCCATTCACGGTATGGATTTGCTGGGAAGAAAAGTGATACTGAAAAACGGGCAAGCCACCCTGCTGCTGATGCAGGAAGTTTTCGGTGATATTGAAGCAGCCAGGAAATTTGAGTTACTGAAACCTTACGCAGAAACGTTAGAGCAAAAACTTACCCAACTTCAGGAACTAACCATGCAATTAATGGGGGTTGCCCAAAAACACGGACCGGAAGTGTTCCTTGCAGACGCAACTTTGTATCTGGAACTGTTCGGAATACTTACCATTGGCTGGCAGTGGCTGAAACAAGGAACAGTAGCAGAGCAGCAAAAATCTTCTCCGGCAAAAAAATATTCTCCTGAATTTCTTCAGTCGAAACTGCTCACGATGAAATATTTCTTTGAATATGAAATTCCGAAAACGGAAGGATTGCTTACGCGGCTGAAAAGCAAAAACAGCGTTACCCTCGAAGCAAAACCCGCGGAGATAGTTTAACTGCCGTTTTATCCGCCCGCTATCCTCCGGTGATAGTTAATTTGCCCGAGGTGGTAATTAAAATGTGTGGAAAGGTGTAAAAGGATAAAACCGGTTGGGGCCCTTCTTCCGCCCATCTCTAAAGGGAATTCTTTTTCCAGTTCGCTTTCGTTAAGGGCGGCTAAAGTTGCTTTGACTGCCTCCATGGTTTTATCAATATCGGCAGCAAGCTGCTGGCGGGGAATATTCTTCAGTGAGAACTCCTTGTCGCGCTGGCGCACGTAACCGGTGTTGCCGAGTGTGGCTCCTATAAAATGGTTCAGGTTGCCGATAAGATGAAGGCAAAGGTTGCCGCCCGAATTGCTAATGCCGTCTTTTATATTCCATAAATCTTCCTCCGAAGTATAGAGCATAATTTCATCTTTCAGTTTTTTTAAATCGCGTTCAAATATTTCGGCTAATGATTTTGTAAGCATGATATTAATATGAAGTGGTTTGCCGGGTAAATTTACAAAACGGGATGGATTGCTCCTTTAAATCAAAATGATTTACTTTGACACAAGGTTTAAAATTATTGTGCTATGAAAAAACTTTACATCCTCCCGGTATTGCTTGCGGGGTTCAGCGGATTGAGCCTGCAGGGTCAAACACCCACCTTCAGCGAAAACGTAGCAACCATTTTATATAACAACTGCACCGTTTGCCACCGCACTGACGGATTAGCGCCATTTGCTATTGAATCATACAATGATGCATTGATTCACAGCTATTCCATTGCCAATGCAGTTTCAACCCTTCAAATGCCGCCCTGGCCGCCAGACCCTGCTTACAACCATTTTGTAGGGGAGAGATATTTATCGCCAGACGAAATCAGCACGATTATGGACTGGTTTAACGGAGGCTCGCCCGAAGGCAACCCTGCCCTGGCTCCTGCGCCTCCAGTTTTCAACGACAATGAACAACTCGGCATTCCCGACCTAACTATTAAAATGCAGCCCTATGCCAGTACCGCCACTACGCAGGACGAATATGCCTGCTTTACCTATCCTGCCGGATTAACGCAGGATAAGTTTGTAAAAGCCATTGAGATTATTCCCGGAAACCGGCAAATTGTTCACCATGTGATTGTATTTCTTGACCCCGGAGCTACTGTTGCCAACTGCATGAATGCCGCCTTGCAGGCGCAAACTATGACCGGTTACGCACCGGGCGCGCCTCCCACCATTTTCCCGAATTCAGACCAATTGAAACTGGGTATGAAAATGCCTGCCGGCTCAAACATCATGCTGCAAATGCACTATCCGCAGGGAACTGCCGGAATTATTGACAGCACCAAGGTGAATTTTTATTTCTACCCCGATAATACTACGGGCATCCGCGAAGTTACTACCGGCATGTATGTGGGCAGCCCCTTCATTTATATTCAGCCTAATACCACAGTTACTTTAGACGGTCGGTATCCGTACATTTCGGGCGTACTCGATAAAGACTACTCCCTGCTTTCCACTTTCCCTCACATGCACAAGGTGGGAAGAAGAATGGAGTCTTTTGCCGTTACCCCGGCAAACGATACAATTCCTTTAGTTCGCGTAAACGACTGGCGGTTCGACTGGCAGGGTTTTTACACTTATAAGAAATTAGTCAAGGTACCTGCAGGAAGTGTGTTGTACGGCACAGCTTTTTACGATAACACCGCCAATAACCCCTACAATCCGTTCAATCCCCCGCAAACCATTACGGTGGGCGAGCAAACGACCAACGAAATGATGTTGATTTCGTATCAGTTTATGCCTTACCAGGCCGGTGATGAAAACTATGAGCTGGATAGTATGCTAACCCTCTCATCGGGCGAAATCAGCAGCTCGGATTTTTCTTCGGGCTTTTCGGTATTTCCAAACCCCACCACCGGTGAGCTGGCGGTTGTTGCCGGAAGCTCCGGGCTGGAGGCTGCAGAAACCGAAATCAGTGTGGCAAATGTTTTAGGACAAACAGTTTATTCCGTACTTTCTGAAAATATGAGGCAGCCGCTGCGCATCAGCTTAGCGGAACACGCCAGAGGAATTTATTTTGTACGCATTCGCCAGGGCAAGTATTCTTCGGTACAGAAGGTGGTGCTGGGCAACTGAAATTAATTTCAGTAATACTAAGGTTTGCCTGTTGCAGGTTCATGTTTCTACCCGTTCAGTTTTTATTTACGCCTTTCTTCGGTTAAAGTGCAATAAAAAATGCCGTTGCTTTTCTTCAAACAACGGCATCCTGTGTCCGGCAATTCTAACCTTTGTCAGCGAGTAGCTTTTACAGGCGCGGCATACTCATAATGCACCGCCAGAATTTCGGGTTTTCTGCTTGTGTCCACTCCGTTTTTGGCTAAAATGGGCATTAGTGTTTCACCGAACTTTTGAAACGCTTCTTCCGATTCCCACACATCGGTTACACTAAAATCGTTTCCTTTCGGTGCCGATACATGATAAAGAAGCCCTTTAGGGTTTTCGTGTCCTGCCTTGCGCAGGTCGGTCCATACTTGTTCGTACTGCTTTGTTCCCCAGTTGGGGATGTTGAATTGGATGACTACCTTCTTCATAACTTAAAATTTAGGTTAACAAATAAATCGCCCCCGTAAGGTACTACTTTTAAGGCTTTACAGCAGTGAATTTTTTATTTTAACATAGTAAACTTCTGCACCTTTTAGTTCAAAAAATGTGCATAATGATGTTTACTTACGAAATAAGGCAAGCCGATATGTTGCTCCAGCCGCTGCTGTTTTCAGGTCTGGTAAGGTTGAGCCAGCGGGCAAAAGCCACTATGGTTTTACCGCGGGCGTTGTTGCCCAGGTCGAGAGTCCAGAGGGCGGAAGTGCTGGTTGCGCTGTTGGGCATTTCATCGGGCGAGGGACCGGTATCGGGCTCACCGGGGGCGGGCGGGTTGCCTGCCAGGCTGTCTACCACCGCATATTTCAGCAATATGGCACTTGCCAGCGGGTGCATGCTGGCGCGGTTGCCGTCATCTTCGCGCCTTACGCGTATCTGCATTTTGCCTCCGCCTTTGGCTTTCAGGCTCAGCACAGGTATATCCTCAATAGGCCCGCGGGCTGTGGGGTTGCGGTCGCGGGCGGGCAGGCGGAAAGTGGCGCGGTCATCGGTAGTCAGGTTAGCGCTGGCTTCTATAAGTTTGAGCGGGTTTTCGGCAAAGGTTGTAAAATTCTTCTTCAGAAGGTTTTTGTCTTCGGTAATGGTTCTGGTGCGCTGGGCGGGGTCGGTGTATTTGGGGTAAATAATAAGCCAGTCGTTGTGGTAATCTTCCCACTGGTCGAACTGGGCGGTGCTGAGCCCCAGCCGGACTGCACCGGTGGGTGTGCCGCTGCTGAGCACGGTGTAAGTATTGCGGATGTACTGATCGAACTCGCTGTCTTTTTTAGGAACTCTGGTTTCTCCCGGCATGATTTCTAAGTTTTAATGATGAATAATTTGATTTCCGTATGTTTTTCCCGTTTTGCAAGGGTTTGAATCAGTAACTCAGGCTTTGAAGTTTACTGCAAGCCAC
>CAZWAD010000010.1:0-81852 GCA_964631835.1 uncultured Chitinophaga sp. | reverse complement strand
TCGCGGTTTACTGTGAGGATCCCGAAGTTTACTGCGAGCCACTCGCGGTTTACTGTGAGGATCCCGAAGTTTACTGCGAGCCACTCGCGGTTTACTGCGAGGCTCCCGAAGCTTACTGCGCGCTACTCGCTGTTTACTGCGAGGCTCCCGAAGCTTACTGCAAGCCACTCGCGGTTTACTGCGAAGCTCCCGAAGTTTACTGCAAGCCACTCGCGGTTTACTGCGAGGATCTCGAAGTTTACTGCTAGCCACTTCTTTGTTACCTGCCAGCCCATTTCACAGAACGCTGAAAACACAAAGCAAAAGTAAAGAGGGGCGGAGCCGGAAGAGCGTTTTTCAGCCTATATCATATCGGTAAAGCGGCTATAAGTTATTGGCAGATATAGGAGGTAATGAGGCGGGGTGAAAATGAATTGTCACAGGTTTGTCATTTTTTCAAAAAGATGCGCGCAAATCTGTTGGGCTTACCGAAATTTATTGGTGCAAAAAGCGTTGGTATAGCTTAATGAACAATAAGTGCTGATGAACAGGGAAACAAAAATACCGCACATATCATGTTGCTGCACGAGAAAATCCGCAAGTGGAGAGGAGAGAGAGGGCTGAAACAAGCTGCCGTTGCCTTAGCTATGGGTATAAGGCAATCGTCCTACTCCCAAATTGAAGGTGGTCATACCCGCATTACCGATGCGCATAAGAAAAAGCTTTCGAAGATTTTCGGAATACCGCTGGAGATGTTTCACAACGATGAAGAGTTTGGCAAAGAAGCATACCTGGCGCTGCAAAAAGAACTGGAGCATGAGCGCGCCCTCTGTGCCGAGCTGCGCAAAGAGTTAGAGCTGTACAAAAAAATTGTGGAGATGTACGAGGGGAAGGGGAAGAAGTGAGCGCTATTTGTCCTTCTTCTCCGCCAACCTCATCAGCAGCACTTTGGTTTCGTGAGGTTGTAAAGTGATTATCGTTTCCCAAATCAATTCACCTGTTACTTTGTGTTGCCATACATCATATATGCTTAAAGGTGTAACTTGATCCGGTATGCATGTTTGAAGTCCGGTCAATTCGGCTCGTCCAAAAGTTTTCTCAATTTTTTCATCATTCGGATTGAATATGGCAGTTGCTATGGAACCATTACTTAACCGCTTACGATAAATCCATAAATCCTTTCCAGATTTAGTTACATAGGTTGACATTAACCATTCATCCTGATTAATAGCCAGTAAATCTGCATTAAGCAGGATATTTCGGGTAGGTAAATTCATTTTCCGCAAGTCGCAGCTGGCAAGCAGGGGAGCATTCATCATAGCCCACAGGCTCATGTGGCTTTGGTATTCCAAATCGCTCATGCCCTTGAACTTTCCTTTCCAACTGGTGGCGTTTCCTTTGCCGTAGTTGCCCACGATGAGCATATCGGGGTCGTTCCACTGCCCCGGTTTGCCGTATTGTAAAATGCGGTTCTGGCGCCTGATAATTTTCATTACACTCATCATAAAAGGGTTGCCGCCTTTCCAGGTGTCGAAAATATCGGGTGTGGTGCGCCAGTAATGCCCACCGGTGGCGGGGGCCCATTTCCACGGGGCAAACAAGCCCCAGTTGCAGATGCTGTAAACAATGGAGCGACCGGAGCTTTTCAGCGCATTGCCCATTTTGGTATAGCGGGTAATTGCTTCCTTTTTCTTAAGCGGCACATGGCAAAAATCGTATTTCAGCAAATCCACTCCCCACTCCGCATAGGTTTTCGCATCAATTTCTTCATAGCCGTAGCCTCCAAAACACTTGCCGCAGGTAAGTGTACCGGCATCGGAGTAAATACCGAGCTTCAATCCTTTGGCATGAATGTAGTCAGCGAGGTATTTAATTCCCCGCGGGAATTTCTTCGGGTCGGCAACCGGCCGCCCGGAACTATCGCGCGAAGCGGCATGCCAGAAATCGTCAATGTTGATGTATTGGTAGCCCACATCGCGCATGCCGCTGTTTACCATGGCATCGGCAATTTCCATCAGCATGGTTTCATCAATGTTTTTGGTGAAAACATTCCAGCTGTTCCAACCCATAGGCGGAGTGAGGCAAAGTTTATCGCCAATCAGAATTTTCAATTCCTCTTCGGTTTTCCCTTTCGCGTTGGCGGCAGTAATTTTCGTTTTGTATTCACCGGTATCCATCACATACCCCTGGATAATACCGGTAACAGGGTCAAGGGTTAAACCGGTGGGCAGGTTTTCAGCCGAAAAGGTTATGGGCCTTTCACCGGTGGCGGGAACGGTGAAAATCAGCTCGGTGTTCGGATAGTTGCCGATAACCTTAGCTCCGTGGAACTCCGGTGCGCCTTCATACAGAAACTGCTGAATGCTTTGTGCGGAGGCCCATGTTGGTGTTATCACCAACATGAAAGCACACCATATCAGTTGTTGGTGATAGCACCAACAACGGCTTCTGTGTAATATTTCTTTCATACAGCGAATGTGCGCCAAATATATCTGCGGCTGTCAAATTATTTTAGTTTTGAATTAAACCTGATGCATGAAGCACCTGCACACGCTCGATTATTTTGTTTTCCTTTTCTACTTCATAGTTGTTGCCGCTTACGGGGCGTGGATTTACCAGCGTAAGAAGAAAGCTGCTGCCGACTCTAAAGATTTTTTCCTGGCAGAAGGCTCGCTCACCTGGTGGGCTATTGGCGCATCGCTTATTGCTTCGAATATTTCTGCTGAACAGTTTATAGGTATGAGCGGTGCGGGGTTCACCATGGGGCTTGCTGTGGCAAGTTACGAATGGATGGCAGCCGCTACGCTGATTATTGTAGCGGTATTTTTTATGCCGGTGTACCTGAAAAATAAAATCTACACCATGCCGCAGTTTCTCAGCACGCGATATAACGAAACCGTAGCTATGATTATGGCGGTGTTCTGGCTGCT
Source organism: uncultured Chitinophaga sp. (assembly GCA_964631835.1). GTDB lineage: Bacteria > Bacteroidota > Bacteroidia > Chitinophagales > LD1 > Bog-950. Next base: position 78,943 of record CAZWAD010000010.1, on the reverse strand, counting down.
GCTTTACGTGGTGGTGAATCTTACTTCCATTCTTTACCTGGGTGCAGTGGCTATAGAGGGTATTTCGGGTGTTGAACTTTACACCGGTATGCTGGCACTGGCATTTTTTGCTTTGATGATAACTCTTGGCGGAATGAAGGTAATCGGTTACACCGATGGGGTGCAGGTGTTGTTTCTGGTGCTGGGAGGATTGGTAACCACATACATTGCACTTGATTTGGTGGCTAAACAATTCGGCTCCGGTGGAATTGTAAATGGCTTTTCATTAATGACCACCCACGCCTCCGACCACTTCCACATGATTTTGAAAAGAGAAAACCCCAGCTACAGCGATTTACCGGGGCTCACCGTTTTGCTCGGAGGCATGTGGATTGCCAACCTGAATTACTGGGGGTGCAATCAATATATCACCCAGCGGGCTTTGGGAGCCTCGCTGCCAACTGCCCGCCAGGGAATTTTATTTGCCGCCTTTTTGAAATTGCTAATGCCGGTGATTGTAATTCTTCCGGGCATTGCTGTATTTGTTTTGCATCAGCAGGGCAGTTTTACAGAGGGAAATCTTTCTGCCGAACCGGACAAGGCATACCCGCTGTTGCTTAACCTGCTCCCTGCCGGAATGAAAGGGCTTGCTTTTGCTGCGCTCACAGCAGCTATTGTGGCTTCGCTGGCAGGCAAGGCAAACAGCATTGCTACCATCTTTTCGCTCGACATTTATAAGAAGCATATACAGCCCGCAGCCAGTGAAAAGAAAATAGTACTCACCGGTAAGATAACCGTTGTGGCGGCTATGCTCATGGCTGTAATTCTTGCACCGGTACTGCTGAAAGGTAACAGGGGGGTGCTGCAATTTATTCAGGAGTACACGGGTTTTGTTTCACCGGGAATCTTCGCCATGTTTATTATGGGTTTTTTCTGGAAAAGAACAACATCCGGTGCGGCTTTATTCGCAACCGTTGGCGGGTTTGCTTTTTCTGTGCTGCTGAAATTCCTGCCCGGCATGTTTGATTTGTCTTTTCTTGCTCCTATTGGTTTTTCAAAAGCAAACGCTGCCGGTGTTTTTGAAATTCCTTTCCTCGACCGGATGGGTATTGTGTTTGCGCTTTGTATTATAGGAATGGTATTTATCAGTCTGCTCGAAAGCAAGATTTTCCCTTCCGCAACCAAAGGAACTTCAATCGAAGTAGATACGAAGTTGTTTAAGGCAGATAATACCTTCCTCGCAGGCGCTCTGATTGTAATCGGGGTTTTGGTGGCGTTGTATGCCGGATTCTGGTAGTGGTGTTCCGCTTTCAGTTTTTGATTCCTATTATCCGCAGCAGGTCAAAAATGTTTTTGTAGAAAGGACTCCACTTGTTGTTTTTTGCCTGTAGTTCTTCGCGATTCCAGAAGTTGAGGTTGCTCACCGGATACAAGTACCCGAATTCGTAAGCGGTAAAGCTTTCGTGTGCGTGCGCGAGAGATTCAACCGGGTACCGGTAGAAAAGTTCTCTCCTCTTTACAATTTCCAGTGCCTTGAGCCGGGTATTTTTTGCTTCCTCAAGAAAATGCACAAGCGATTCATCCGCTTTCTTTTTTCCCACACCATTCAGCTTTAACTGCCGCATGCCCAGTAAATACTGTAAAGTATTAGCACGGTGAAGCGCGCGCAATCCGGTTATCTCTATTCCGTCTTTCAATTCCTGCAACAATGAATCTTTAGTTCCAAAATCGCGGACTAAGACTTTTGTTCTTTCATAAAATTCAAGCAACGGTTCCACCGCCTCTTTTCTTATGGAATCCAAAACTTCTTTTGAAGCTTTATTACGTATGTGTTTGTAGCTCCACCGCGGACGGGGGTGAAACTCCAGCCGGTAAGGTTCAGGAAATTCATCGGTGGCGGTTGCAGAAGTGAGGTAACGAATCAGTTCTTTGTCTTTGATGTATTCCTGCTGCAGGTCTTGAGCTTCTTTTATCAATTCCTGCGTGCCGTCTTCCGCAAACAACTCATCCATATATTGTTCAGGGTAATTACTTACCGGTTCGTGGTTTATACTTTGTTTCCACGACCAGCGCGCAATACTCCAGTCAGTAAGCCAGTAGCCCCATTCCCAGCCCGAAGAAAAAGTAATATGCCCGGGAATCTGCAAAGAGTCCATCAGCAGAATATCGTCTAATCTCGCTTTCAGATAAGGCAGAAGAGTCATGGGTATAGAGTTATCGAACGTAATCCAGTAAGCCGATTCGGGATAATACCATGTTTCTCTTTGCTGCTTTTCTTTCAGCAACAACTCCAACATATGCCGGAGGTTCTCATTCCTGTATACCGGTGCTTTTTCTTCAGAGATGGTGTAGAACATCACTGTATGAATCAGTATTCCGCGGTTTTTGTCCAGTTCGGTTTCTTCCTGTGAAAGTTCATACTGTTTTTTCTTTTCACCTTTTCCCAATTCTTTGTCTGCTTTTACCACATGCTTTCTGCCCATCAGTTTTATCCTGTACTGATTGGTCAGTTTTTCAGTGATGTAAAGCTGGCGTTCTGTTTTCTTCTTCACGTTTCCGCTGTTGAACTCGGTAGTTGAAAACTCCATGTTCCAGACATCGAAGCCGATTTTGCTGAGCATAGCTATGTTCTCGTCTATCTGGTCTTTCTTCGACCGGAAGGAATTTTTATAAAGCATAAACGTTTTTTGCTGAATCATATGAAGCGAAAGGTCAACACCCATGATAATTCCGCGGCTGTGACCATAATCCACAAACTGTTTGGCAAAAGCAGGCCATTTTTCGCGGTCAATGTCTTCGAGCAGATTAAATTCAAAGTAGTTCTGGCCGTTACGCACCAGCCAGTCAATATATTCCTTAATGTGGTTAAGGGCGTTGGGATAATCAGGATTCATCAGTTGCTCAGTGAGTTCAATAGGATGCATGGTGTGTAAATGAAAGCCGCGCTTGTGCAACCTGGCTTTTACTATCCAGGTGTAATTTCCATCGGGCCGCCATTCAGTGAGGTTTGGGATTATAGTCTGCCGCGGGTGATAAAATTTAAAGCCCAGCTTTTCCTGCAACAATCCATAAAGCCCGCAACTGAGCCCTTCGTAGGTTTGAGTATTTAATGTAAGGCGGATAGCACTGTCACCTTTTTCTACACCCCACTGGTAGTCTGTATCCGGTGCGTGAAGCATGGGAAAGTTTTTACCGGTTTCGAATCGGGAAGGAGCTGCAGAAGCGGCAGGGTTTATGGCAGGAAGAACAATATGAAACTCAGCGAACGCATTGTTGTAGTCAACCTGACAATTACAAGCATTGCTCAAAAGTCCCGCCACATCTTCAATGGCCTGCTTGCTTAGCGGGTTAGTCAGGTTTGAGGGAACTGTAGTAATAGATATAGACCTTAACTTTTGCGCTTGTAAGCCACCCGACAGAACGGACAGGAAAATAAAAGGAAAGATGAATTTGCTCATGTAAAAGCAAAGCAAACAAATTCAAGAAGAGTGGCGGAAGGTAATTTGTGTCTGTTTCTGAAAAATTCCGTGCAAGGTTCTGTCAGGTTATAAAGCAATTCTCGTTTCGTTTCCCTATCTTCGCGCCTTTTTTGAAAGTATGCGTAATCAGAACATCCGGAACATTGCCATTATTGCTCACGTTGACCATGGTAAAACCACTTTGGTGGATAAAATTCTTCACCAATGCTCCCTTTTCCGCGAAAACCAGCAAACAGGTGAGCTTATTCTCGACAACAACGACCTTGAACGTGAACGAGGCATTACCATTCTCGCGAAAAATGTTTCTGTAGAATACAAGGAAATAAAAATCAACATTATTGACACCCCCGGCCACGCTGATTTTGGTGGTGAAGTGGAGCGTGTTCTTAACATGGCTGATGGAGTTCTTCTGCTTGTGGATGCCTTTGAGGGACCCATGCCCCAAACCCGCTATGTGCTTTCAAAGGCGCTGGCACTCGGCAAGAAACCAGTCCTTGTTATCAATAAGGTAGATAAGGAAAACTGCCGCCCTGATGAAGTGCATGAAGACGTGTTCGACCTGATGTTTCACCTTGGCGCTACGGAAGACCAGCTTAACTTCCCCACGGTTTACGGTTCTGCCAAGCGCGGATGGATGGGTGATGACTGGAAACACCCGCATGAGGATGTAACTTTTCTGCTTGATACTATCATCGGGCATATTCCTGCCCCCCAAATTCAACGGGGTACCATTCAAATGCAGATTACCTCACTCGATTATTCCTCATATCTCGGCCGGGTGGCCATCGGTCGTGTAACCCGCGGAACCATTAACGCAGGACAGCAGGTCATGCTGATGAAACGCGATGGCAGCCAGGTAAAATCTAAAGTAAAAGAACTCTACGTATTCAGCGGTCTCGGAAAAATGAAGGTAGATAAGGTAGAATGTGGCGACATTTGTGCTATCATGGGTGTAGAGGGTTTTGAAATTGGCGACACAATAGCCGATATTGAAAACCCGGAAGCTCTTCCGCCTATTCATATTGACGAGCCAACCATGAGCATGATTTTTACCACCAATACTTCGCCTTTCTTTGGTAAAGAAGGCAAGCATGTAACTTCGCAGAAAATACGGGAGCGTCTTTATAAAGAATTAGAAAAGAACCTTGCCCTTCGTGTAGAAGACACCGAATCACCTGAGAAATTCAATGTATTTGGTCGCGGCATTCTTCACCTCGGAATTCTTATCGAAACTATGCGCAGAGAAGGTTACGAACTCAGCATTGGTAACCCGCGGGTGCTTATCAAAGAAGTTGACGGGGTTAAGTGCGAACCCATTGAAATACTCACCATTGATGCGCCCGAAAATGTATCGGGAAAGTGTATTGAACTTATTACCCAGCGCAAAGGCGAAATGCTCATCATGGAACCCAAAGGCGACATGATGCACATTGAATTCGAGATCCCTTCGCGCGGATTGATTGGCTTGCGAACACTCATCCTTAACGTAAGTGCCGGTGAAGCTATTATGGCTCACCGCTTTAAGGAATACAAACCGTGGAAAGGCGAAGTGCCCGCACGCATCAGCGGAACTATCGTTGCCAAAGAAGCCGGGCGCGCCACCGCTTACTCTATGGATAAACTTTCCGACCGCGGCAGGTTCTTTATTGAGCCCGGTGTTGATGTTTATGAAGGGCAAATCATTGGCGAGTACACCAAAAGTGGCGACCTGGTGGTAAACGTGGTACAAGCCAAACAGCTTACCAACTTCCGCGCTGCCGGAACAGATGATAAAGCCGCTCTTCCTCCGCCTATCCGCATGAGTTTGGAAGAAAGTATGGAGTACATCCAGGAGGATGAATATGTTGAAGTTACTCCCAAGTCAATACGCCTGCGCAAAATCTTCCTGACCGAGAACGAACGTAAGCGTATGGCTAGTAAGTCTTTTGCGGCTTAATCCGTATTGCCGTATAGTCACCCCTTTATGTCCTTTTACAGTCAATTTGTCGGCTAAGAAGTATAAGGCAAACATTTTGAGATATTCGCAACTCTAAAAAAATTGAAATAATGGAAGAAAAAGAGAATAATAAAGGCGCTGATAAAGATAATCTGAAAGAACGCGTGGAAGACATTAAGAAAAGCGTTTCGGAAAAGGCGGAAGAGTTTGCAAAAGATACAAAAGACAAAGCTGAAAATCTGGCAGGCAAAACTCTGGATGCTGCCGAAAAACTTCTGAACGATGTTTTTAAAAAAAACAAACCCGAAGATGCCGAGTTTGAAGAAGAAAAAACCGACCCGAAGGATATTGAAATAGACGAGCTGAAAAAAGAACTTGAAGAACTCCGCGACAAATACGTACGCCTGTATGCCGACTTTGACAACGCGAGAAAGCGCATGGCCAAAGACCGTATCGAACTGATTCAAACTGCCGGCAAAGAAGTAATCAAAGATTTGCTTCCGGTTGTTGACGACTTCGAGCGCGCTATCAAAGCACTTGAAAACTCACAAGATATAAATGCTGTAAAAGAGGGAGAAAAACACATTTACACCAAACTTGTTAGTATGCTTTCTTCCAAAGGGCTCAAGGCTATGGAAAGCATCGGGAAAGATTTCGATGTAAACCACCACGAGGCAATTACTGAAGTGCCTGCACCCACACCTGAACAGGCTGGCAAAGTGATTGACGAAGTTGAAAAAGGCTATTTCCTGAACGATAAAATTATCCGCTTCGCCAAGGTTATTGTTGCCTCTGCCAAATCCTAAAAACTAAAACCTAAACTCTAAATAAATACAATGGGCGAGCAGAAACCATACGATTTAGGGGAGAGAACATTTCAGTATGCAAAAAGAACAAGAGCATTTATTAAAAAGCTTAAGCGGACGTTGACAAACATTGACGATTTGGGTCAGTTGAACAGAGCATCGGGCTCGGTTGGTGCAAATTATATAGAAGCTGAAGAAAATTTAGGAGACAACGATTTTTATATGCGTATTAAAATATGCAGAAAAGAGGCAAAGGAATCAGTGTACTGGCTACAGCTTCTAGATATGGAGCAAAACCTGGAGTTGATTACGGAAAGAGATTATTTGATAAACGAAGGGACTGAATTAAGAAAAATCTTTGGTTCAGTTATTTCTAAAAGAGGAAAGAAGTAATTGTTAGGATTTAGAGTTTAGAGTTTAGAGTTTAAGAAGATGGCAAAAAGAGATTATTACGAAATACTCGGTGTTTCCAGGGGTGCTTCTGCGGAAGAAATTAAAAAAGCTTACCGCAAAACTGCTCTTCAATATCACCCCGACAAAAACCAGGGCGACAAGGCTGCCGAAGACAAATTTAAAGAAGCAGCCGAAGCCTATGAGGTGCTGAGCGACCCGCAGAAGAAAGCCAAATACGACCAGTTCGGTCATGCCGGTATGGACCCCAGCAACTTTGGAGGACACAGCTACCAGAATGTGAACGTGGAGGACATCTTCCGCAACTTCGGAGATATTTTTGGCGGGGGCGGGGGCGGCTTCGACCCTTTTGAATCTTTCTTTGGCGGTGGCGGAGGTGGCAGGAGGCAGCAAACACGCGGCAAGCGAGGAACAAATCTCCGTATCCGCGTAAAACTTACCCTTCAGGAGGTTGCCAACGGTGCTCATAAATCGCTTAAAGTAAAAAAGCACGTTCAGTGCCACACTTGCCAAGGCACAGGGGCTAAAGATTCAAGTTCGGTAGGCAAGTGTTCGGTGTGTGGCGGCAGCGGGGTTATGCGTAAGGTAACCAACACCATCCTCGGGCAAATGCAAACCACTTCTACCTGCTACCAATGCAACGGAAGCGGTCAGCAAATCACCAAAAAATGCACCACCTGTCATGGTTTGGGAGTAGAACATGGCGAAGAAACTTTGCAGGTGGATATTCCCGCAGGCGTTCAGGACGGCATGCAACTTTCTATGAGCGGCAAAGGCAATGCGGGCGAGCAGGGCGGACCTTCAGGCGATTTAATTATTCAGGTGGAAGTGGCCCATAACCCCGAGCTGGAAGTGGACGGGCAGAATGTAATCTATAACCTTCACGTAAGTTTTATTGATGCTGTGCTGGGCGCCAATGTGGAGGTTCCTACCATTGAGGGCAAAGCCAAATTCAAGATTCCCGCAGGCACGCAGGCAGGTAAAATATTCCGCCTCAGCGGCAAGGGTCTGCCGGCAGTTAATTCGTACGGCAGGGGCGACCAGTTGATTCTTCTGCACGTTTACACGCCTACCGATATCAACTCCGAAGAGAAAAGACTTCTCGAAAAACTCCGCGAATCACCCAACTTTAAACCCAAGCCGGGCGCTAAAACCGAGCGCGGTTTCTTCGACAGGGTGAGGGATATGTTTGAATAATAACAGAAAACAAAAATCAGTTAGACATCGGCACGCGGACTGAACTTTGCTAAGTGCCATGAGGGGATTAAAGCGCGCCTGCTGATAAAATTGCCGCATCTGTTATTTCGAAAACCTTAATTAGTATTAGCCCGAAGCCGATTAGTGCTAGTTAACCGCCAATTAGTATTAGTTGACGACCGATTAGTACTAGTTAACCGCCAATTAGTATTAGTTGACGACTGATTAGTACTAGTTAGCCGCTAATTAGTATTGGTTTACGACCGGGGAGTATCAGCTGACCGTCAATTAGTACTAGTTGACGACCGAAGAGTACTAGCTGACCGTCAATTAGTATCAGTTGACGACTGATTAGTACTAGTTAGCCGCTAATTAGTATTAGTTGACGACCGGGGAGTACTGGTTGGTCATCAATTAGTATTAGTTGCTCTCCAGCTAATACTAATTGTTCTTAGTCCACCAACGTCCCCCTTTGCGAAGCTTTGGGGAACCTGCGATTAATATACTCCACCCCGGCTACAACCAGCAAGGTTTTTGAGATGGGAAGTTTATTTTTTTGGGGGGTTGGAGGAGAAAGTTCCTTATCGGTGGGTGACCCACCAACCGAAATAAATGTAACTTGATATTTTTAAGCCGTGGGAACAACAAAATTCGTTTTAATTTTTTTTCTATTTCTGTGGGGTGCAAACGTATGTGCCCAAGAGGTAGATTTATTTGAAGATGAACGAGCATACAAAATGGTTGGTGGTAATACAGGTTTTTATCGGCCGATTAAAGGAGCCCATTCGCTCTCAGATATGTTGCAATATCGGTCTTATTGGGATATTCCAGACACTTTAAATATTGAGTTCAAAAGAATTGAAGTGAGCAGTTTTCATTTTTATTTCGATGAAAGTGTTTTTGATTCCACCTTCGGTTACTATAACACTTCCAATTTTGACAAGCTTCTTTACAGACATCACGACTCGCTGGAGACTCAATATCATAGTAATATGACAACCTATTATAAACTTTTCAGGAAAGTCTATGGTGTTCTTCAAGGCCTCACTCCTATAAAGCGAGAGATATTATCGTTTCGAGATAGCGTTTTCCGTGTTGCCCTTTTAACTTGTGAAGCATCATTTAATGGGATAGAAGGTAGGTTGAACATATCACTGAATATCACGAAAAAAGAAAAACCTCTTTTTGCAGGTATGGATTTTACCTCATATGACTACAGCGAAGTTCCTTTTTTTACAAACATTTCGGGTTTATCGCTTGAATACATAAAAACCCAAAACATAACCTCTCTAAAGAAAGAAGCCTCAGAAGACTTGTGGCAAAGGATATTAAACAAAAAAAAGCTGGCAAAAAGTTTAGAAGTGGTAAACTGCGACAGCCTAAAGCAATTTACAAGCAATTTAATTTTTGCAGGCAACTCAACCTATGCTCGTGTTGTTTACGACATGCTAAATGAGCATAAATATCTTGCGCTTGTATTCATCAGCGAAAACAAAAAATTCAAATTGCACGATTTGGGATTTATTGATAAAAAGAGAAAATAGCCTTTAGTCCCTACACCGTCTCCCCTTTGCGCAGCATTGGGGTCATTGCGCTTCTCCTTCATTCCCTAAGTCTTTCAACTTCCCTACATTCGCGCTCCCATGTCACTGCTTTCGCTTCAACATATCGTAAAACAATACGGCACTTACCGCGCAAGCGATGATGTAAGTTTTGAAATACCCCGCGGAAAAATCTTCGGTTTGCTGGGTCCCAACGGGGCGGGCAAGACAACGCTCATCCGCATGATTACCCGCATCCTTTACCCCGATTCGGGCGCTATTCTTTTTAATGGCGAACACCTCACCGACAAGCACACCGAACAAATAGGCTACATGCCCGAAGAGCGCGGCCTGTATAAAAAAATGAAAGTGGGCGAACACCTTATTTACCTCGGCAGGTTAAAAGGGTTAACCGGAAAGGCTGCCAGAGAAAACGTAAACCACTGGCTGAATAAATTTGAAATAGAAAACTGGAATAACAAAAATGTGGAAGAACTATCGAAAGGCATGAGCCAGAAAGTTCAGTTTATAGCTACGGTGCTCCACAACCCCGAACTGCTTATTCTCGATGAACCGTTCTCCGGCCTCGACCCGATTAACTCCAAATTGATTGAAGAAGAAATAAGAGCTATGAGCAAAGGCGGAAAGACCATCATCTTCTCCACCCACCGCATGGAACAGGTGGAAGAAATTTGCGATGATATTGTGCTGGTGAATAAGGGAAGAAAAATTCTGGAAGGCGGAGTGAAAGAACTCAAGCAGCGGTTTAAGGAAAATAAATTCCGCATTTCGTTTAGCGGTGAACTGAACAACGGCTTGCTGAATAATTTGAATGTAGTAGAAAGAAATGCGGGCGAAGTAATTGTAAAATTTGAACAGGAACACCGAGGCAACGATTTGTTGAAACTGTTTGTAGAACACGGTATGGAAGTGACCTCATTCAATGAACTGTTTCCGAGCATCAATGAAATATTTATCAGGCAGGTCAAAACAAACTGAAAACTCTAAATCCTAAATCCAACCAGAAATGCAGTTCTGCTTTAGAGTTTAGAATTTAGTGGTTAGAGTTTTTTTTTAAAGATATGAGTAAGATTTGGATTATTATACAAAGAGAATACCTCACCCGCATCAGGCGCCCTGCGTTTTGGATTGCCACGTTGCTTGCACCGGCAGGTTTTCTGGCGCTTATGCTTTCATCGGCATTTATCAGCACTTACAACAGCGGCAAAACCCATGTTCTGATTATTGATAAAAGCGGATTGTTTAAAGATGTTCCCTTTCCCGATGCCGATGATAACAGTGTTTACTTTCATAAAGAAACCGCAGATTACGATTCTGTAGCCTTGCAATTGGAGCAAGCCCCAAAAGAAGAAGCCAAGTACCAGGCCATCCTCCTTATTCCCGAAAACTACGATTTGAAAAACCCCGGCAAGGCCGTTATTGCTTTCCGCTACACCGAGCGCCCCGGTATGCTCAAAAAACAATTCATCAGCCAGCGGGTGAGCGAAGTGGTGAACAAAGTTCGTATGCAGGCGAACAACATCAGCGAAGAAATGCAGGAGCAGCTCGATAAAAAGGTGGTGGTTGACTACTCATCGCTGCTTGACGAAAAGGAAAAATCGGGCTATGGCGAAGCGGCATCCATTGCCGGAATTTTCATGGGCTTCGCCATTTATATTTCGCTGTTCTTTTACGGCACCATGATTATGAAGGGTGTGCAGGAAGAAAAAACCAGCCGCATAGTTGAGGTGCTCACTTCTTCGGTAAAACCTTTTCAACTGTTGCTTGGTAAAATTATGGGCGTAGGCGCGGTGGGCTTAACCCAGTTTGTCCTCTGGATATTGCTGACTATGGTGGTGAGCGTGGTTGTCCTTCCGGTCCTTGGAATTACCATGGCTTCCAATCCTGCTGCGTTAAACAACATGAACACTCAGGACATTGACCCCGACTCGCTCAACATGATGCTCAGCCAGCTGCCCAACCTTCCGGTTACGCAAATCTTTATCCTCTTTCCGCTGTTCTACCTCGGTGGGTTTTTGCTTTACGGTTCGCTTTTTGCTGCCGTTGGCGCTGCCATGGGCGAAGATGGCGACCAGCAATCGTCACTGATGATACCGGTTACGGTCCCTATTGTCATTTCTGTTTTTATTGCCATTAACGTGGTCAACAATCCCGACAGCCCCTTAGGCTTTTGGGGCTCCGTTATTCCGTTTACCTCTCCGGTGGTGATGAGCACCATGTTGCCTTTCAACCCGGGCTGGAAACAAATTGCGCTATCCATTGCCCTGCTCATTGGCGGTTTTATCCTCACTACCTATATAGCAGCAAAAATTTACCGGGTGGGAATACTGATGTACGGCAAAAAAATAACGCTGAAAGAAATGGCGCGGTGGGTTTTTTCGAAGTCCTGAGATTAAAGACTTCCGAAGTTTTCAAAACTTCGGAAGTCTTAATTCATTTATTTAATTTGTGCTCCACAAAACTTCTTCATGAAGGGAATTATACTCGCAGGAGGCTCCGGTACCCGGCTTTATCCCATTACGTACGCTATCAGTAAGCAAATAATGCCCATTTACGACAAGCCGATGATTTACTATCCGCTGTCGGTGTTAATGAAAGCAGGTATAAACGAAATTCTGATTATTTCCACCCCATCAGACCTTCCCAATTTTGAAAGGCTGCTCGGTGACGGAAAGAAATACGGCTGCTCTTTCTCTTACAAAGTTCAGGACGTTCCTAACGGACTGGCACAGGCTTTTGTGCTGGGAGCTGAGTTTATAGACAAGGAAAAAGCTGCGCTCATTCTTGGCGATAATATCTTTTACGGAAGCGGGCTTGACCAACTGCTCAAATCATTTTCAAACCCAGATGGCGGAGTGGTGTTTGCCTACCACGTTTCCGACCCCGAGCGTTACGGTGTAGTTGAGTTCGATTCAAAAGGCACAGCCATTTCCATTGAAGAAAAACCGAAAGACCCGAAATCGAATTATGCAGTTCCCGGTTTATATTTCTACGACAATAATGTGGTTGATATTGCCAGGAATTTGAAACCCAGTGCGCGCGGTGAATATGAAATTACCGATGTCAATAAAGAATATCTGGGGAAAAAGAAATTGCATGTTGGTATCCTTGACCGGGGAACTGCCTGGCTCGACACCGGCACCTTCGATTCGCTGATGCAGGCATCGCAGTTTGTGCAGGTTATTGAGCAGCGGCAAGGTTTGAAAGTGGGATGTATAGAGGAAGAAGCATGGAGGCAGGGATTTGTTTCAACCGAACAACTACGGAAGTTAGCTGAACCGCTGATGAAAAGCGGCTACGGAAAATATTTAATGGAACTGATTAGTTAGTATGGAACAGGTAATTGGCAATCGCACAAAGATTTTAGTAACCGGAGGTGCAGGTTTTATCGGCAGCACCATGATTGATAAGCTGATTGAGAACCCCGATAACTTTGTGGTTATTGTTGATAATCTATCAACCGGCAGCCTGAAACGACTTCCTCTACAAGAAACCAACGACAACTGGAAATTTATTAAATGTAATTGTAACGATTACCGCGACATAGGAGCGGTGATGACTGCTTTCAGATTTCATTATGTTTTCCATTATGCTGCGGTAGTTGGTGTTAAACGAACTCTCGAAAACCCTGTTTCGGTCCTCAGCGATATTCAAGGCATACGGTATATCCTCGAATTGAGTAAAAATACCGGGGTGAAAAGAGTCTTCTTTTCCTCATCTTCCGAGGTTTATGGTGAGCCTTTTGAACATCCGCAAAATGAAATGACCACTCCGCTTAACTCGCGCTTGCCCTATGCAGTGGTAAAAAATGCGGGTGAAGTTTTTTTGCGCTCCTATAAGCAGGAGTACGATTTGGACTATACCATCTTCAGGTTTTTCAATACTTACGGGCCGAAACAGAGCAGTGATTTTGTAATGACAAAATTTATAAAAGCCGCACTGAAAAATGAAAAGATAACAATCTATGGCGATGGCTCTCAAACCCGTACATTTTGTTACCGTGATGATAACGTAGATGCCTGTGCCAAGGTTCTTTACGATGATGTATGTATAAACGATACAATCAACATTGGCAGCGACTTTGAAATATCCATTCTTGATTTGGCGAAAATGATTATTCAGGTTTCCGGCTCGAAATCAGAGATCATTCATTTGCCGCCCCTGGCCGAAGGAGACATGACCAGGCGCAAGCCTGATATTGCCAAAATGCAAAAGCTTCTGAACAGACCTATGGTAACACTGGAAGAAGGAATCGGCAAAACCATCGCCAGCGGGCAATACAATTACTAATGGCAAAAATTCTTGTCACCGGAGGTTGTGGTTATATCGGCTCGCATACTGTAGTTGATTTGCTCAGTAACGGCCACGAAGTAATAAGCATTGACAATAACATCCGTTCAAAGCCTTCAGTAACAGAACTTATTTTTATCATTACCGGTAATCGGGTCAGGAACTATGCAGTTGACCTTTGCGATAAAGAAGCAGTAAAAAAAATTTTCGAAGCCGAAGAAAAATTCGATGGGGCAATTCATTTCGCAGCCCTTAAATCAGTTCCTGAATCAGTAGAGAAACCGCTGCTTTATTACCGGAACAATCTCAATTCGCTGATTAACCTGCTTGAACTGGCAGACGAATTCGGAGTAAAAGATTTTGTTTTCTCTTCTTCCTGTTCTGTTTACGGAAACGTCAGGGAACTTCCGGTAACAGAAGAAACACCTTTTGGCGCTGCAGAATCGCCTTATGCAAGAACCAAACAAATAAGTGAAGACGTTATCCGTGATTTCTCCGAAATTTCCGAAACCCGGTTTGTGTCTCTTCGCTATTTCAATCCGGTTGGCGCACATGAAAGCGGAAAGTTGGGGGAAGACTCAACTGATACAACTACTGCCATTGTTCCGCGTATTACCGGAACAGCCATTGGCAAGTTCAGCGGGTTTACGGTTTTTGGAAATGATTATGACACCCGGGATGGAACCTGCATACGCGATTATATCCATGTAATGGATATTGCAGAGGCGCACACAAAAGCACTTCAGTATTTGAAGAAATCGAAGAGTGAAGCCAAACTTGATGTTTTTAATCTCGGGACGGGTAACGGTGTAACCGTTCTTGAAGCTGTACAGTCATTTGAAAGAGTTAGCGGGCAAAAACTTAACTATAAACTTGGGGCACGGAGGGCTGGTGATGTTGTTTCTATTTATGCCAACAATAACAAAGCGAAGAAACTGCTCAATTGGGAAATAAAGCGTGACCTCGATGCTATGTTACGTACAGCGTGGGTTTGGGAGCAATCGCTTGCGCAGAAAACCTGAAGCAATTACTTTTTTCTCGGACTGTTCAGTATTTTTTCGTATGTGGCAATCCAGTCCTTTGGAGTCATTTTTGCGGCAAGCTCACCTATTAGCTTGAATGGAATTAACTCAGGCTTCTTAAACCGTATGCAACTTTTCCCCATGTCTAATTTTGCTTTCGAGTGTTTGGGGTATTCTTTTACAAACCAATCGAATAATTTCTTGTCACTGTAAATACCCATGTGATATAGGGCTATGAAATGTTTCTGCGAAGCCATGCCTAAGAACGGCAGCGGCTGTTTCGGGTCGCAGTGGTAGCCGTTCGGATAAAGCGAGTGCGGCACTACATAGCCCACCATTCCGTAACTCATTACTTCTGCAAAGCCTTTGGGTATGTTTTGTCTGATTACGTTTCTTAATTCATTCATGGCATATTTCCGGTCTTCGGGAAGTGAATTGAAATATTCATCGGGTGTTTGCGCCTTTGACTGCATAACTGAAATTTTTATTGAAGACAAAGAAATAAATCTATGTTCAAAAAAATCACTCTCCACATTTCTTTATTCATAACTGAAAGAACCTTGCAACGTGATTCAGTTTTCTTTGTTCTATGTCCTTGCAGATTATTCTGGCTATTGTAATAGGCTACTTTCTTTTTCTGCTGGCTATAGCCTTTTACACTTCAAAGGGAGCTAACAACGAGTCGTTTTTCATCGGGCAGAAAAAAAGTAATTGGTTACTTGTAGCATACGGAATGATTGGCACTTCGCTAAGCGGTGTGACTTTCATGAGTGTCCCGGGCGAAGTAAGCACCAAAGGTTTTGCCTACATGCAGGTTGTTATTGGTTATTTCATTGGCTACATGGTGGTGGCCTTTGTGCTTTTGCCATTGTATTACCGGCTCAACCTCACCTCCATTTATTCGTATCTGCACAACCGTTTCGGAAACGTTTCTTATAAAACCGGGGCTTTGTTTTTTCTTTTATCACGGACTCTTGGTGCCAGCATCCGCATTTACCTTGTTCTTATTGTTCTTCAATATTGCTTGCTCACTCCGCTCGGGATTCCGTTTGTGATTTCGGTGTTTGCCATTTTGCTAATGATTTTACTGTATACCTTTCAAGGTGGAGTAAAAACCATTGTATGGACTGATACTCTTCAAACTACAGGGATGATTCTTGCTTTAATTATCACCATAGCCCTAATTGCCAGCGAACTGAATTTTTCTTTTGGCGAACTCTTTTCGGCAATTGACAACAAAGGATATACCGACATATTTCAAACAGCAGATTGGAGAGCTGGAAATTTTTTCATCAAACAAATTGTTGGGGGCGCATTCGTTACTATCACAATGACGGGCTTAGATCAGGAGATGATGCAAAAGAATATTTCTATTCATACGGTCGGGCGGTCACAGAAAAACATGATGTTGTTTTCTATCATTCTTGTAGCGGTTAATTTTTTATTTATGATTCTTGGCGGGGCACTTTACGTCTTTCTCATTCATAAAGGAATAGCTTTCCCTTCAAATGGCGATGAAACATTTTCGGTGGTGGCGCTTAATTATCTGCCTCCTGTTGCGGGTCTGGTCTTTATTGTCGGGCTGGTTTCGGCTCTCTTCCCCAGTGCCGATGGAGCCTTAACGGCCCTTACTTCTTCGTTTTGCATTGATATCATCGGATTGAAAAGCAAAGACCATTGGAGTGAGACAAAAAAAGTACAAGTAAGAAGAATTGTCCATCTGACTATCACCGTTATCTTTTTCCTGCTCATCTTGTTTTATCAAAAGATAATCGAAGCATCGGTGATTTCGGTAATTCTTAAAGTGGCGGGCTATACCTATGGGCCTCTTCTCGGTTTGTTTGCATTTGGAATTATCACCAACCGAAAACCAAAAGAAATATTTGTGCCACTGGTTTGCGTTTTGTCTCCTGCTGCCTGCTATTTGCTTTCAGAAAGTTCTAAGGCATGGTTTAGCGGGTATCAATTCGGCTTTGAATTGTTGGCTGTAAATGGCTTGATTACTTTTACGGGATTGTACCTCATTTCTTCAAAACGTAAAACGGCTGTTATCTAAATACTTATTACTAATTACTAACTATTTTATAAAATGAAACAAAAAGACTGGTCAGAACTCAAAGCCGATTCAAGCTGGCGGATGTTTAAAATAATGAGTGAGTTTGTTGATGGCTTCGAAAAAATGGAACGTTTCGGACCCTGCATTTCCATTTTCGGAAGTGCAAGAACGAAAGCGGATAATGCATATTACAGACTTACATCTGAAATTGCGGAAAAGCTTGCTAAAGAAGGCTATGGAATTATCACAGGTGGCGGACCGGGAATTATGGAAGCGGGAAACCTGGGGGCAAAACGCAAAAAAGGAAAATCAGTAGGGCTGCATATTGAGCTTGAGCACGAGCAGGATTGGAATAATTATATTGATTCAGACAAACTTTTAATGTTTAAATATTTCTTTGCACGGAAGGTGATGTTTGTTCGTTATGCCCAGGCTTTCATTTTTATGCCTGGTGGCTTCGGAACCATGGATGAAATGTTTGAAGTGATTACATTAATCCAGACAAAAAAAATAGACCGCGTGCCGATAATTTTTGTCGGTAAAAGATATTGGAGCGGTCTTTTGGACTGGATTGAAAATACTGTACTCACAAAAGAAAAAAATATTAGCCCCGATGACTTGAAGTTGTTTGACATAACTGACGACCCCAATCGTGTTGTGAAAATCATCAACAGTTTCTACCGGAGGAAAGAACTGAAGCCGAATTACAGACTGTGAGTCAGGTATCTGCCTGTTGCATTGTGATGAATAAAAAGTATGGCTGTTTTTTTCTTATGGCGGTTTTCAGCTTGTCGAATGTTTCCTTTAACTTTCCGCTAACTGAAAATTGTTCTGTTCTCGTTCCGCAAATTTCACCGGTTGAATTTCCTTCTCCTCAAAAACTGGCAGCAGAGAAGTATTTCGGGAATGTAATTGACGTATTGCCTAACACTCTTACCGGTAACTTTGGAGAGCCTCGCAGGCTGCATTTTCACACAGGTCTCGATTTCAGAACCAACCAGGAAGAGGGTCATGCAGTTTTTGCAGCAGCCGATGGCTTTGTTTCACGCATCAACGTTTCAAGTGGCGGGTATGGCAATGCGCTATACATTACTCACCCGAACGGGTATGTAACGGTTTACGGTCATCTGCAAAAATTTAATCAGCCGGTAATGAAGAGGCTTAGAAAGGAACAATACACCAAAGAATCATTTGCTGTTGATTTCTATCCTAAACCGGGTGAAATAATAGTTAGGAAAGGGGATACAATTGCCCTAAGCGGAAACACCGGTGGCAGCGGAGGTCCGCATCTTCACTTTGAAATAAGGGATTCTTTAGAAAGGGTGTACAACCCCATGCTTTTCGGCTATTCCTTAAAAGATAATATTAAACCAGTGATCGGTTATTTGAAATTTTATCCACTTGATGATTTAAGATACAAGTGTGATGGCTACCGCATACGCACCTATAATCAGGAAGGAGTTTACAGTGTTGCAAATGGGATAGTGAAACTCAATTCAACTTTAGTCGGATTTTCGGTAAACACTTATGACATAATGAACATGACCGAAGCGCATGTAGGTGTTTATGGTATGAAAGTATTTGACGGCTCCCTACCCATTTTCGAATTCAAAAACGACCAACTTACTTTTCCTGAAAGACGGTATGTGCTGAGCCATATTGATTACCCGATTTTTGAAAAGGAATCGCGAAAAATTTTTCATAAGTGTTTTGTTGAGCCGGGAAACTTCTGTCCGATGTATTCAAATGTAACGAATGCCGGTGCGGTTGATTTAAGCGATGCCAAACCACACCAGATTAAAATTGAAGTCCGCGACTATGCCGGAAATGTTTCAACCATCAAATTCAAATTGCAATACGACAAAACAAGTGTCGTTTTTAAGGAGAAAGAACTGAAATACACTACCAGATTCGATTATGACCACAACAATGAGTTCTCGAATTCTGACGTAGCTTTAAATATTCATAAGGGCTGTTTATTCGATCATGTGTACTTTAATTATTCTTCTTTCCCTTCAGCAGACACTACTGTTTTTTCGAAAGTTCATCATATAGGCGATTTTGATACTCAACTGTTCGACTGGTTCAGCCTTTCTATAAAAACCGAAAACCTAAACCATGCTTTGGCTGACAAGGCAGTGGTAGTTTACAAAGACAAAGCAAACTCTGTTTTCTCCCGGGGGGGAAAGTTTGAAAACGGATTTATTACAACGCGCGCCCGCGAATTTGGGACTTACTTTGTCCGGCTTGATACTACTGTTCCGAAAATAAAACTGCTGAACATTATTTCCGGCAGAAACATGCGGGTTTACAAAAAAATTCTCGTAAAAATTTCCGATAACCTTTCCGGTGTTTCCGATTTCGATACTTACATAGATGGCAAATGGGTGGTGACTGATTACGATTCAAAATCAGCTACACTTACGCACACGCTTGACCAAAATCTTGCAACAGGTGAGCATATATTTAAAGTGGTTGTGGAAGATGAACGCAAAAATAAAAACGAGTATTCTGTCATGTTTGAAATGTAAACTAACGGGTTAATCTGTTTATTATAATTTACTCCTGACCATCACAAAATCGTTCATGTAAAATCCTCCTCCAATATGGAAATCGCCAATGGACTCGATGATAAAACCAGCCTTAAAATAAAAATTCACCGCCTTAAAATTCTTCCGGTTTACCTGTAGTTTTATCGGCTTTGAGGAATCAATTTGGGTAAGCAAGTAATCAAAGAGAGCTGCCCCTATTCCTCTCCTGTGTTTAGAAACATCCACATAAAACTTATGCACATGATAGAATTTGTCCAGCCAATCCACCGAGCAATAAGCAACAGGCTCATCAACCAAAAAAGCAAGAAAATATTTCTCGCCTCTTTTCATATCAGTTTTAATCACTTTGGCTGCGTAGCGCTCTCTGAGCATAAATTCAATTTGTGTAAGAGATATGATGGAAGGATAGTGCTCCCGCCATATTTTTTCTGCCAGTTGCGAAATAAGCAACGCATCATCTCCTGTAGCCGCCCGGAAAGTGACATTCATTATGCAAAGAAATACTTTGTAATTTGTTTTGAATTTAGAACTTTGAAACAAATATGCTTCACAGACTCATTATCAGCAACTATGCAATTATTGCTCACCTTGAGATCGAATTCTGCGACCGAATGAACATTATTACGGGTGAAACCGGAGCAGGGAAGTCCATTCTTGTGGGGGCGCTGGGATTAATTCTGGGTGAGCGTGCTGATACCAAAGTGCTTTATGATGAAAACGAAAAGTGTGTGGTGGAAGCCGATTTTGAAATTGTAAACAAGGAGTTGAAAAGTTTTTTTACACGCCATGAACTCGACTTTGATGCGCATACTATTGTGAGAAGAGAAATAAACCAAAACGGCAAATCGAGAGCTTTCATTAACGATACTCCGGTTAATCTTAATGTGCTGAAAGAACTTGGCGAAAACCTAGTTAACCTTCACACCCAGCACGAAACGCTCGACTTGGTTAATGCCGGTTTTCAATTAAACGTAATTGATACACTGGCTAAAAACAATTCCCAGCTTGCCGCTTATCGCCTGTTGTTTACTCAATACAACAAAGATTTAAAACAGTTTGAGGAACTCATGGAGAGAAGCAAAAGCCTGAACGCTGAGCTAGATTATCTTCAATTTCAGGTAAAGGAACTGGCTGAAGCGAAACTTGAAACCGGTGAGCAGCTGAACCTGGAAGCTGAGCAGAATATACTGAACAATGTAGGGGAAATAAAACTCGCTCTTCAAAACAGCCTTCAGCTTTTGGCCAGTGATGATCTTTCCATTATTGACCAGGTTAGCCAGGTTCAAAACCATCTGAAAGGAGTCAGGAATTTCAACACCGATATTCAGGATTTAACTAATCGACTGAATTCGGTTTATGAAGAGTTGAAAGATATAAACCGTGAATTTGAAAATATACAGGAAAACATTTCTCATGACCCGGAACGGCTGGAAGAAGTTAACGCCCGGCTGAACAATATTTACAGGCTGCAGAAAAAACACAATGTATCAACCGTTGAGCAACTTTTAAAAATTCAGACCAGCCTCGAAAAGAAAATTTCTTTGGCCGGCAACACCTCTACGGAAGCAGAGGTATTGAAACTCCGGCTACGTAAAAAACTTGACGAACTGACACTAATGGCGGAACAGCTTCACAGTTCCCGGGAAAAAATTCTTCTCGGGTTTCAGAATAATGTGGTTGTGCTTCTTGCCAAAGTGGGAATGCCCGCGGCATCTTTCAAAGTGGATATTCAAAAACTGCAACCGACACAGTTTAATGAAAACGGGCTTACCGAAATCCGCTTTCTGTTTTCAGCCAATAAGGGCTTTGCTCCACAGGAAATCAAAGAAGTTGCATCGGGTGGCGAACTTTCGCGCCTCATGCTTTGCATTAAATCTCTCATTGCCGATGCCGGTGCTATGCCTACCTTGCTATTCGATGAAATTGATGCCGGGATTTCTGGTGAGGTGGCTTTAAAAGTAGGCGAAATCATGAAAAGGCTTTCGCGCAATCATCAGCTTATTGCTGTCACTCATCTGCCGCAAATTGCCCGCACGGCTGATGCCCATTTGTATGTTTACAAGGAAACCACAGACCTACGCACTCACACCCGAATCAAAGAACTGAAGGGCGATGAACGGGTAACCGAAATTGCAAAAATGATGACCGGAGATAAAATAAATGATGCTTCGTTGGTAATTGCCCGTGAACTGATTGCTTCATAGAGCTAAATTGCCATTTGCATTTATCTGACAACCCATTAGTAACTATTCAAAACTTTGCATGAATAATCTATTAGCAGGAAAACGCGGAATCATTTTCGGAGCGCTTGACGAAAATTCCATTGCATGGAAAGTGGCGTTGAAAGCTTATGGGCAGGGGGGCAAATTTGTATTGAGCAACGCCCCGGTAGCGCTTCGCCTCGGAACTATAAATAAACTGGCGGAGCAATGCAATGCCCGGGTAATTCCTGCTGATGCCACCTCATTGGAAGATTTGGAAAAACTCATTACCCAATCCACCGAATTGCTTGGGGGCAAGCTTGACTTTATTCTTCATTCCATTGGCATGAGCCCTAATGTTCGTAAAGGAAAAACCTATACCGATTTGAATTACGAATGGTATCAAAAGACTCTTGATATCTCCGCACTTTCGCTTCACAAACTGCTTCAAACATGCATGCGGCAGGATGCTATCAGCGAATGGGGGAGCGTGGTGGCGCTTACTTATATTGCTTCGCAGCGCGCTTTCCCGGGCTATGGTGATATGGCCGATGCCAAAGCTACGCTCGAATCTATTGTACGCTCGTTTGGCTATTATTACGGCAATACAAAAAAAGTTCGCGTTAATTCTGTTTCACAGTCGCCCACAATGACCACTGCCGGTACCGGTGTAAAGGGTTTTGATTCCTTCTTTTCGTTTGCTGAAAAAGCCAGCCCGTTGGGTAATGCGCCCGCAGAGGCCTGTGCGGATTATTGTGTTACCCTCTTCAGCGATTTAACCCGCTACGTGACCATGCAAAACCTTTTTCATGACGGAGGGTTTTCAAAAACAGGAGTAAGCGAGGCGCTGATGAATGATTTTGACAAGAAATAATAGCCTACAGGCAAACCGAAAGCCCGCATACCTTACCTGCCTGCCTGTTTCATCTATTAACATCCGGTAAAATACCATCTAAAATTGGCCGAAACGGCAGTTTCGGGCTCTTCAAATCTTCATACATCCTTTACAAAGACATACCCGAAAACCTCTGAAATGCTCCGTTTTTCGTTGATTTTGCCCAAAACATCTCAAGAAAGTCATACTTAATGATGAGAAAGTCGTCCTTAATAGCTCGGAAGTCATGCTTAATAGTAATGGAGTGATACTTAATAGTAATGGAGTGATACTTAATAGTGTGGGGAGCATGCTTAACGATGGTAAAGCCTGCCTTAATAGCTCGGAAGTCATGCTTAATAGTAATGGAGTGATACTTAATAGTAATGGAGTGATACTTAATAGTGTGGGGAGCATGCTTAACGATGGTAAAGCCTGCCTTAATAGCTCGGAAGTCATGCTTAATAGTAATGGAGTGATACTTAATAATAAATGAGTCATCCACAGTAGCCGGTGAGGCTTGCTTAAGGCAACGAAAGTGTTACGTAAAAGCTGGACGGCCTCAATAAAAAACAATGAAGCAAGATTATTAGCCCGGCTAAAGGATGGAAAATTTCCAGTTGCCTCAGCACGCTTCAGCTTTGCGGAACAGTTTCGCTAAAGGCAGGAATGGTTTCCTTTGCTGCGGGATATTTCCTGACATACTTGGCCAAAGCCCAAATGGGGAAAATATTGCGGTACGAGGTGTAGGTAATAGCGCAACTGTGGTTGAAAACCCCGCTGATTCCCTCCTGGGGGAAATCACCATTCGGTAATTGTCGCGAAAGAAGGAACCGGATTCCGTTATCAATAACCGCTTTGTTTTGCTCACCGGCAGTAAGCAGAGTAAGCAACGCCCATGAAGTATTTACAACCTGCGAACTTTGATGGTGGACGTATTCTTTTTTTAAACACGAATCGAAACTCTCGCCCCAGCCTCCATCGGCATTTTGACGTAATTTCAAAAACTCGCAGGCTTTTTCCACCGCCTGATTTATTTTATCCGATTGTTTGGAGCTTGCTTTAAGCGCACTGATTGCAAACCAGGTTCCGTAAGTAAAACAAACCGCCCACGAACCATACCACGAGCCATCATCTTTCTGCTGTGAAAGAATAAAGTCAATCCCTTTTTGAATGGTGTTGTTAACCCGCGTAGGTTTATAATCAGGAAAATATTTTTTGAACTCAATCAGCGCCTGTACACATGCCGCGGTGCACTCAGTGTAGGAATAATCAATCATTATGTTTCCGAAAATCTCTGAAGGGTTCAGCAGTTCGAGCCACTTGGGTGCGCGGGTCAATTCATACGATGCCCAACCACCATCCTTGTTTTGAAACGAAAGAATAAGGTCGGCTGTTTGCTTCAGCCGGCTATTTGAAATGGGATTTGCAACATCTATTCCGGAAGCAGAAATTTTTAAAGCCACCTTTAATCCTTCAGCTGTGCAATCGGTAATAGGCCAGCCGTGCTCAACGTTCGAAAAAGGAAAACCTCCTACCGAGGGATGGCGGTAAAACTTCTCCCGGTCGTGCACTTCTTCCTTTACCTGGCATTGGTTGATGTAGTTATAAGCCTTGACAATACTTTCTTCCGTTGTCTCACCGGCTTCCAAAAAGGCTTGCACCGCAAAAGCCGTATCCCAAAACTGCGAGCCATTGTAGCCGTTCATTTTCATGCCGTCTTCAGCCAGCCACAAGTAATCGAACCACCGGTCGTAATGCTTTTTGAACTGCTCAGAGTTTTTTCCGTAAGCATGCCACACCGCTATAGAATTAATAACTTGGTTCACAGGACCTATGTCGATATAGTTCGTTTGGTTGTCTTCGGCATTGATATAATCGAGAATGAAGCGCACGGCTCTTTTACGTAAAAATGGTAAGTGTGTTTTTTCGTAAGCGTTAGTGAAGGAGTTTACAACCTTCAAAAGAGAAGACGGATGGTGATATAAATCAGTTAAAGCGCAATGATTTCTCGCCTTACTCCATTCAATGTTCTCGTAACTCTCCGAGTATAATTCATTCCTTAACTCCGAAAGCAAAGCAGTTTCTTTTGCTTTTACTTTCAAACCGAAGCAATA
Organism: uncultured Chitinophaga sp.; assembly: GCA_964631835.1. Taxonomy (GTDB): domain Bacteria; phylum Bacteroidota; class Bacteroidia; order Chitinophagales; family LD1; genus Bog-950. The sequence goes on along the minus strand of CAZWAD010000010.1, from coordinate 54,461 downwards.
AGCCATGGACAGGTAAACCATCCGCGCATGGCACCAATAACGTGAAGGATGAAAAGGCAAAGTTTCCGGTAGCAGCCACATTTCAGGAAACAGCGAGTTGCATCCCTCCCACTCATAAACTCCCAAAACCGATAAATAAAACTTTCCCCACGAAGGAATTCCTGTAGCTCCGCCCTGTTGGTGAATCCATTTTCGGGCTTTTACAGTTTCCGGTTCATTCGCTTTCATACCCAGAAGTCTGAGCGCCACATATTGCAGCACTGTTCCAAACATGGTTGATTTATCTTCAATATGCAATCCCCATCCGCCATCTTCATTTTGATGGTTTAGGAAATATTGTTTTATCAACACCTGTTGCGGCATTGGCAGGGGTGATTCAGTAACATAACTGGCTATAACCAAACCGGGGGCTAAAAACATGGGCCCGCCATAATCCCCGGGCCAATGTCCACTGCTGTCTGCTTGAAGGGTTTGGTAATAGGAAACAGCCCATTGCAAACAGTCTTTAACACCACTATTTCCTAAAGGAAAATTTGTGTTAAGGTCTTTGACGCAACTCTCCCTATAAATAAGGTCAGCACTATTGAGGTTTGGTATCTTATTAAAGGAGAATGCCTTTCCCATTTCGGAAAGAAACTTTTTCCCCTCTGCACTTTCCCAATCAGATAGCCTATCTGGAGGAGTAAACTCCCATCGCTGTCTTCCCTTAGAATCCGTTTTTAAATTCCAGTGCTGTTGAAATTTGTTCACCTGTCTTTCTGCCTATAAAGCGGCTAATGTATTTTTCAGAACTTTAACTTCCAAACTACTGAGATTTAAAATATTGATAAACTTATTTATAAATCGCTTAAATACAATGAATTGCATACATTTTACAATAATAATAATGTTATAAACAGTAAAATGTGAAAAATTCGCAGTTGGTTTTGCGTAAAATTCGTTTTTTATTCGCTTTTGCGAAATATTCGCGTAAAAAACTAAAACTTATGATTACCGATATTATAAAATCAGTTCATCACCCGTCCGAAGTTTGGGCTATGATGAGGATAAAGTTTGGGACGGAGTTGCCGAAAAGTTACAACGCAAATCTTCCGGATATAGCAAGTAGGGTATCCGATAGAGAGTTTTGCTATGCCACTTTAACTAAAGTTTCCCGCTCGTTTGCTGTAGTTATCCAGCAACTGCCACATAAGTTGAAAGACCCCGTTTGTGTTTTCTATCTGGTATTGCGTGGTCTTGATTCTATTGAAGATGATATGACCTACCCGGCAAAACTGCGGCTGCCTTTACTTAGAAATTTTCATACCAAACTGGATGATCCTAAATGGAACATTAAAGGTGTTGGTGATAGCGAAGATTACAGAGCCTTGCTTGCCAACTTTGATAAAGTGATAAATGTTTACCAAAAGCTTGATATAGGCTATCGGGAAGTAATTGCAGATATATGCGAAAAGATGGGTAACGGAATGGCTGATTATGCCGACCGAAAAGTGGTTACCCTTCAGGATTATAACGATTACTGTTACTACGTTGCGGGTCTAGTAGGTATAGGGCTTTCATCGCTTTTTTCAGCATCGGGGCTTGAGTCGGAAAAGCTGAAAGATGAATATGAACTGGCAAATAGTATGGGTTTGCTTCTTCAAAAAACAAATATTAGTCGCGATTATTATGAAGACCTCAGCCTCGGAAGAAGTTTCTGGCCTAAACAAATTTGGGGAAAATATGCCGACCGGCTCGAAGAACTTCAGAAAAATCCGTCATCTCCCGAGTCACTTGCCTGCATCAATGAATTAGTGACTGATGCATTGACTCATGTTCAGAACTGCATTTTGTATCTGAATATGATTCGTAACGGGGAGGTTTTCCGTTTCTGTGCTATTCCCCAAGTCATGGCTATGGCGACTCTTGCAAAGATTTATAACAACCCGGATGTATTTACCGAAGTAGTAAAAATAAGGAAAGGTATTGCCGCCAAGCTGATGCTGAAAACTAACAATATGGAACAAGTCCGCAAAAGCATGCTGCGGTTTGTTGAAGACATCAGGAAGAAGCTGAATGAAAATGACCCCAATTATACTTTAACCAAGAAACGCTTAAACCGGATTGTGGAAGCGCTTGATGACGTAAAATATAATTCCGTTGAAGAGCCCGAATACCAACTTGAAAAAATGGTGCTGTTCTGAGCAGTATTCAATAATGAGCGATTCCGAAAAAATATTTGACGTATGTATTATCGGTGCAGGTGTAGCCGGTGGTACTCTTGCTGCTTACCTTGGCAAAAACGGGTTGAAAGTTTGTGTCATTGAAAAAAGCCTGGCGGAACAAGAACGTATTGTAGGTGAATTGCTTCAACCAGGTGGGGTGATACAACTAAAGGCGATGGGTCTTGAGCACCTGCTGGAAGGTTTCGATGCTCAACCGGTTTATGGTTACGGATTGTTTATGAACGGAGATAACTTTCAAATCTCCTATTCGTCCGAAAAAGATAAAAACGTAAACGGCTACGGATTCAAGAATCATAAGTTTATTTCAAACATAAGGTCGTTTATCAAAACTCTTTCTTCCGTAAAACTGGTTGAGGGAACGGTAAGTACTTTAGTTGAAGAAGATGGGAAAATTAAGGGTGTAAAATATATTTCCAAAGAGGAAAAGGAGGAACGCATAGTACGGGCAGGGTTAACTGTAGTTTGCGATGGCATGTTTTCGCTTTTCCGCGAAGGGTTAGCCGCAAACGAAAAGAAAGTGAGCAGTTACTTTATGGGATTGGTGCTGAAAAATTGCAAGCTGCCTTATCCTAATCACGGGCACGTAATTGTTGCGAATCCTTCTCCTTGCCTGGTTTATCCCATTTCAAGTTCAGAAACGAGAATCCTGATTGACTTTCCGCAGGCGGAAGCCCCTCGCAAATCACCGGAACTGACTGCGCATTTAATGAATACTATTCTTCCGCAGTTGCCTCAATCCATTCACAAATCGTTTGTTGAAGCAGTAGAAGAAGGGAAGTTCAAGGTTATGCCCAACCATTATTTCCCGGCAAAGCCGGTGCAGAAACCCGGAGCTGTTTTAATTGGCGATTCGCTGAATATGCGCCATCCGTTGACCGGTGGAGGAATGACCGCGGCTTTTACCGATATTAAATTGCTGGGCAGCCTATTGATAAATGCCAATGCAGATAATCGGGAATTGGGTTTTGATGCAGTTGTAAAACAATTTTATGCGAACCGGCATAAGCAGAATGCTACTATCAACATACTTGCCGATGCCCTGTATGGAGTTATGCGTAACGAAGATTTGAAAGTGGCTTGTTACGATTACCTGAAAAGAGGTGGAACTTACGCGCAGGAACCGGTTTCGCTGTTGTCGGCAATTTCGCGCGACCAGCATATGCTCCTGCGCCATTTTTTTGCTGTAGCGTTATACGGTATAAAACACCTGCCGAATGTAAGGCGCATTAAGCGCTCACAGCGCATGCTGCACGATGCGGTAGATATTGTTTCGCCATTGGTGTTAAATGAAAAACCCGGACTGCTGACAAAGTATCTATTCCGGGCTTCGCAGGCAGTGCTTTAAAAAAATAATCAAGTTAAAAAATGAGAATAGGGATAGAAGCAATTTCTTTTGATATACCGGAACACTATTTGGAAATGGCGGCATTAGCCGAAGCCCGTGGAGTGGATTCCGCAAAATATTTAACTGGTCTTGGGCAAAAGCAAATGTCGGTGGCAAGCCCCTGTGAAGATACGGTTGTGCTGGCTGCAAGTGCCGGTTTGCGGCTTATTCATGATTTCGGTATTAATCCGGATTCTGTATCCCTGCTTATAGCCGGCACCGAAACCGGTACCGACCATAGCAAGCCGGTTTCGAGTTATATCCATGAAATGCTGGGATTGTCCGAAACGTGCAGAGTGTTTGAGGTAAAACATGCCTGTTATGGTGCTATGGCAGGAATAGGAATAGCCGTAAATTATATCCTTTCAGGAAGGGCAAAAGGAAAAAAGGCTTTAGTGATAGCCAGCGACATTGCCCGCTATGGAAAAAACACTGCCGGTGAGCCTACACAAGGTGCAGGAGCTGTGGCTATGCTGATTTCAGATAACCCGCGCTTGGTTGAAATTGATTATAACCACGAGGGGTTTTTTGCAAAACAAGTGATGGACTTTTGGCGCCCGCTTTACAGCAAAGAAGCTTTTGCTGACGGACATTATTCTATCCAATGCTATCTCGAAGCTTTGCAAGGAGCTTACAGTATGTATAAGGAAAGTGTAACTAAACAACTCAATGGTTCATCTTCTGTCACAGCAAAACACTTTTCAGAAAGGTTTGCTGCGTGCCTTTACCATGTTCCTTTTGTGAAGATGGCGCAGAAGGCTCATCAGCGATTGCTTGAAACCGATGAAGGTTCCTCTTTTGAAAAGGGAAGCGAAAAACTGACTGCTGCTTTGAGCGACTATGAAAAAAGAGCGGCAAATGCTCTAGAGCTAAACGCTAAAGTCGGTAATATTTACACCGGTGCTCTTTTTCTTTCCCTTTATAATTTACTGAAACAATCTGCCGAAGAGCTTGAAGGAAAAGAAATCAGCCTTTTCAGTTATGGGAGCGGGTGCGGGGCGGAATTCATGGCCGGCAAGATAGCCAAAGGGGCGGGCAGGGAAATGAAAAAAAGCTCAGCCATGAATTTGCTTGATATCCGCAGGAAGCTTTCAGTAAATGAATACGAAGAAATGCTTGATGCCTGTTCGAAAATGGATTTGAATGATGAAACAGGTATTTGCAGGCCGGAAAAATGGAAGGTTTCCCGCCCGGTGTTGTATTTGGGTACTCAGAATCATAAGCGCATTTACAGTATAAGCCCTGAGCGGGCTGGAAAACATGATTTGCTGCGCCAAACCATGACCGCGTAAGGTTTTATTTTTTTGATTGGTAGTAGGTGACTGTTTTAATGTGAGCAGAAATTAAAAGAGTATGAAAACAACAGAACTTCTAAAAGAACCATCGGAAAAAGCTGAGGTGAAAAGCGTGATTGACAGTTATGCTCACCGGTTTGATGACCAGGAAGCCGGTGCTTCCGAGCGCCTGAAAAACGCTGCCGCACTCAACATTGAATATTATTCGCTCGTTACTGATTTTTACCTGCACGGCTGGGGAAGAATGTTCCACTTTGGTATGCGGAAGAAGGGAGAAACACTGGAGCAATCGCTTATTAATCATGAAATGTTTCTGGCGGATAAACTGCAGTTAAAGGCGGGAGAAAAATGCCTTGACATAGGCTGCGGTGTGGCAGGGCCTATGATAAACATGGTGCGCCAGGCAAATGCTTCGGTTACGGGTATTAATAATTCAGCTTACCAGTTGGGAAAGGCGAAGCAGTTTGTTGCGGATGAAGGATTGGAGCAGAACTGTTCGTTTGTAGAATGTAACTGGTTTGAGATTCCTCTGCCGGATAACAGCTATGACAAGGCGTATGCCATAGAAGCAACGGTTCATGCGGCAGAGAACAGGCACAAAGTGTTTGGCGAAATACACCGCCTGCTTAAACCGGGCGCTTTGTTTGCAGGCTACGACTGGGTAATGACAGACAGGTATAACCCCAACGATGCTGAACACCGCGACATTAAACTGAAGATTGAAATAGGTGACGGTATTTCAAATTTAAATTACGCCAAAGATGTAACCGGTGCATTGCAAAAAGCGGGTTTCGAAGTGCTTGAATGCCGCGATGTGGCTTCAGAATGTTCGCCCGAAACACCCTGGTATTTGCCGCTGAAGGGAGAGGGGCTTTCTTTAAAGGCGCTGCGCACCAGCCCGGTGGGCGTATTTTTTATGCGCCATGCTTTGCGGGTTCTTGAAACAGTTGGTTTTGTTCCTAAAGGTACCACTAAAGTTCACCATGTGCTGGAACAGGCTGCCGAAGGGTTAGTGAAAGGAGGGGAGAAGGGAATTTTTACTCCCATGCTTTTTTTCCTGGCGAGGAAGCGGTCATGAATTTTAAGGCAGGGGCTTCGGTTGTTTTTCCATTGTTTAAGGGTTAGTTCTTCGATTGCTGCTTAAATACAGGCAGTTTCACTTCTTATTTTTATGCTGTAACTATTGATTTGTTGACTGTAACTAATCAATTGTTGTCTGTAAACAGAAGTTTGTTGACTGTAAGCATTGAGTTGTTGTCTGTTAGATATAATTTGTTGTCAGTAAGTAGTCAATTGTTGCCTGTAAGATATGAATTGTTGTCTGTTAGATATTAATTGTTGTTCGTTAGGTATGATTTGTTGTCTGCTACTATTGATTTGTTGTCTGTAAGATGTGAATTGTTGTCTGTTAAAGTTAAATTGTTTGATTGATGATGTAGTTTTTTTGCATGAATTTGCTTTTCAGGGGCAGTTTTCTTTACATTTGGTTGGTTTTTGAGCGAAAACGGGACATGAGTTATTGGTTCAGCCTAAAATAAAAATACAATGAGAGGAAGAGACAGCAACCGGAAGGATATGATAGATACTGTAATAGAGTATTGTGATAAAAACAGCGGAGTTACTTCGGGTATAGGCGCGTTCGGGGTGGCTTTGGGGAAGGTGAAGGCGGCCAGGGCGAAGATAGATAAGCTGAGAGAGAAGGACGGGAAGTGGTGCCAAGGAGTAACGAATGATATAAGGGATTTACGGAAGCGGATGAGCGAGGCGGCAGTGAAGTGCGGGAGCGCTGTTTCGGCATACGCGAGGTCGGTAAATAATAATACGCTGCTGGAGAAGGTGAATTATACGATGGAGGATTTGCGGAAGAAGAAGAAGGATGAGGTGGATGATGTGTGCCAGAATATTCATGATGCGGCACAGGCGAATATGGGAGAGGCAGTGAATTGGGGGATAGACGGGAGTGATGTATCGGGATTGCAGGGGCTGATAGATGAGTACCGGCAGAAGATGCAGATGCCGAGGGAGGCAATAATAGAGAAGAAAGGAGCGAACCGGCAGGTGAAGAAACTAGTGAGGGAGGTTGCTGATGAGTTATTAGCGGGTCAATTAGATTTGATGGTGAATACGCTGAAGGTTTCCAATTTTAATTTCTGGAACGGCTACCAGATGGCGAGGAATATTATTGACCGGGGGACAGTGCATACGAAGATAAAGGGAGTGGCGGTGGATGAGGAAGATGTGCCGCTGAAGGGTTTGAAAATGACGGTGAGTGAAACAGGAACGGATAAGGTGGTTGGGGAGGCGGTGAGCGGTGAGAAGGGTGTTTTTAGTATTATGCGGATGGCGGTAGGGAGTTTTGATTTTACATGGGAGCTGGAGGGTTATGAAACACGGATGGAGAGTAATGTGAGGGTGGGCGCAGGGAAGGTGGTGAAGAGGAAGGTGAGGATGAGAAGAGTAATTTGAGGATGGGTGACGGAAATGAAAATAGGGACACGAATGGTAAGAATTGGAGGGAGAAGGAATAGCAGGTGAAAGCAGTACCGCCACGGTTAGCGATGTAACCGGAAAGAGAGTTTTAATATTGGATATGGAAACCAGCGATATGGGTGATGGGGTTTATTTTGTGGCGGTGAGGTGGGCAGGCAGCGGGGTATGAAGGAGTAAACTAACTTAGCGCAGAGTCCCCGAGGCGGGGAGATATGCGAGGGGAAACACGACAGGACATCGTTCGCACTTAAAATAAACAGACGTAGATTGCGCTTTACCGACAACAAAATACAATCAACATGAAAAAGGCATTTTTTATCCTCTCTTTCTTATCGCTTTATGTTTGGACTTTTTCTCAGACAAATAAACCAGACGTTGGTGGTTTCGGCATCAAGGTAGGGGTCAGTATTCCAAATATTGGACTGGGTTTGACATTTAGCAGACAATTAAAAAGCAACCTTGAGTTTGGAGCGAGTGCAGGTTTTTCATTTAGCACTTCAAAATCCAGACAGGTTACTACCCAAGGCTTTACTACGATTAACGGCTGGACAAACGGCAATTACGAATATACTCAACGGTATTTTAGTTACGCTATATCCGTATCTCCATTCTTGGTTTATCATTTCCCGATAAACAACAACTTAGACGTTTTTGCTGGCGGACGATTACTGTTTTCTGTAGGTCGCCAAATAAATTACACCAACACTCACAGATACTACACTGCGAACTATGAAAGTAAAAATACCAGCAATATAAGATTCCCATTTTCTTTTGGAGCGGGAGCAGGAGTTTTACTTGGTGCTGACTACTATTTCCGTAAGAACATGGCCGTGGGCGTTTCGGGCAACATAGGTTTCACTTCTTTGTTCCAGTCCGGAACTCAAACCGAGAAAGTAATACAAACTAACTCGGGCACTCTTAATCCGATACAGGGCACTACCTACTCGGAACAAAAGAGGGCGATAAAAAGTGTTTACACAAACACAGGGCTAAATGGTAGTGTAGGTGTAAATTTCACTTTCTACTTTGCACGACAAAGGACAAAAAAATCTGACTAAAAGTTTGTAATGACGCGACATAAGATAGTTAGTAGAGAAGCTGCTAACATGAACTGTGTACAAAACCAAGCATTTTATAAAGTTTTTTCAGATTGGTTTTGCGCTTAAATAATTCTCCTGGTGTTTAACCTCACTTCCCGACCCAGAGTCTCTCGAAGAGGACTCAGCGAAAATGAAAGACTAAACTAACTTAGCGCAGAGTGCCCGTGGCGGGAGACTCTGCGGAGGGGAAAAACTGAAAACTGATTTGCTCTTTCAAGTGCCGGTAGATATTTTCCTTCGGCACCCGTTCACTCAACTGAAAGTTGCTGAATAATTTTTCGGTGTTTGGCTTTCTTCCTTGCATAGGGCAAAACAAAAACCACCTGATTTATTTTTAACTGTAGTTTTGAACAGTATGTGTACAATGTGGTTGTGCAACAGACACAGATGTTATCGGCAAGTTTAACGCACGGCTACAGTGACGCTTTAAACTAAATTTGTTGACGATGAAAATATTTATCGCAATAGGGGTAGTGATTTTGGTGGTAACTGTTTGGATATTTCTAAAATCATATCCCAAACCTACAATGGAAGGAATAGAACTGGGGTCGCCAGAAGATAAAATACCTACAGAAATAAATCCGACATTGATAAAGGAATATGAAAATGTCCCAATTGTTAGTAATGATGTAAAAGAAAAGTTAGCCGATAATGAAGGGCTATGGAATGCCTGGATTAAAAGCGGATATGTTCCGGGTAACTTACTAACGGTTGATTTTTATTTCTACACCGCTGAAGAGCAGAGTGCTACTAAGCTAAAATCTAAATTAGAACAAGAAGGTTTTCACGCTTTTGTGTATCCCGAAAGAACACTAATTATATTTAAAGGTTGGCAGATTAAAACTCAAATCAGGAGACCTTGGGATTTAGAGACACTTAATCGTTATGCAAAAGTATTGGCAGCACTAAGCGAAAAGGAAGGCCCCTATTTAGAGGGATATGCTGCTATGATAAAGTAACGACAATCAACACCGCGCAACTTGAGGACGGCATTTACTTTTATGAGTTAAGGAGTAACAAAGGGACACTTAAAGCCGAAAAGGTTGTGAAGCAATGAGAGTGAAAAAATCAGCTGCTAAGGCGACTTCTAAACCCTTTGTTATAAGGGTACAATTTCAATTCTCCGGTTAATAATGTTGGCAGGATTAACCGAATCAATAGGATTTTGGAATCCCTTAATATCAACTCCTACGTTTGTAGCATTGCGTTCTCCTTGAGTTTTCATCAATTCTCTGACTGCTCTTGCCATTGTCTTTGCAGTTTTCTCATTTTGTTCTTCGCTTCCTGACTGTTCAGTATAAGCACTCATCATCATTTTGTCCGCTGACTTTTCCAACTCCTTTCCTAATTCCAGCACCTGCTCTTTTACCTTCTCATTTAAAATGTTCCCATTACTATCAATTTCAAAACGAAGTATAAGTTTATCAGCTTTAGATACAACTCGCGCTTGCTGGTTACAAGAGGTGAAACAAAAAATGAGCGCAATAAAAAGAATGGTTTTCGCTTGCATGTTCTGCCGCAAGGATAAAACAATTATTCAGACACATACGTGCAAATGCGCTGCCATTTTGGTTTGCTCTGTTTATTCGATAGAGGATTTCAAAGCAAAAGAGAGCGCATTGCCGCGCAGGGGTTTATCATTCGCGTGCGAGTTTTGCACTTCACTGACAGCCGAAGAAAGTATGCGCTTTAACTTCGTAGTGATGTGCACCGGTGGACATCAGTAAAGCAGGCGCTTTCAGCTGGTTTTCTAAAGCGCAGGTGATGCTTGGGCAAGTGCTGCATGACATACTATTTTTCAATTGCCGAACAGTTGCAGAGAGGTCACCAACTAGTAATTGAAACAAAGCTGAGAGAGTAACTGGCGCAGATGCCGGCAGCAATTAATGCCTTATCCTTTATCCTCCAGCGCTGCTGCACCGCCTACAATCTCGAGGATTTCTTTGGTGATAGCCGCTTGGCGCTCGCGGTTGTAGAGAATTTTCAATTGTTTAATCAGCTCGTTGGCGTTGCTTGTTGCCGAGTCCATAGCCACCATGCGCGCACCGTGTTCGCTGGCGTTGGTATCGGCCAGGGCTTTAAAGAATTGGGTATTGAGAATTTTGGGAACTAATTCTTCGAGGAGTTTTTCTTTGTTGGGCTCGAAAATGTAGTCGGCTTTTAGTTTAACGGCAGCTTTGGTTTCGGGAGGCGCTACCGGCAGGAACCTTTCAAGAATAAAGCGTTGTGTGGCGGCATTTACAAACTTGGCGTAAACCAGTTCAATGACATCGTATTTCTCTTCAGTAAAGCTGCTGATTAATAACTCCGAAACCTGCTGTGAGCTTTCAAACGAAAGCTTAGCCATCATGCCCGTATAGTCGGTAATAAATTTGATGTCTTTATCTTTCTTGAAAAAGTCGAAACCCTTTTTACCCACGCAAAGCAAGGTGAGGTTTCCATTCTTTTTCTGCTCTGAATAATTATCGGCAATCAGTTTTTTGGCGGTTTTGATGAGGTTAGAGTTAAACCCCCCGCACAGGCCTTTATCGGAAGTGATGAGTACTAACAGCACATTTTTTGGTTCGCGCTTTTTACCGAGGCTCATACCCGAGCCGCCTTCCATGCTGCCCATGATGTTGCTCAGTATTTCGTTGAGCTTTTCGGAGTAGGGGCGAAGCTGCAGAATACGGTCCTGCGCGCGCTTCAGCTTTGAAGCGGCAACCAGTTTCATTGCCTTTGTAATTTGCTGGGTGGTGTTTACGCTTGAAATGCGGATTCTTACTTCTTTGAGATTAGCCATTGCTTAAGAAAATTGCGCGGCAAAAATATAAGAATAGGGGAGATGGGCAAGATGATAGTTGTAGGTGATTAGATTAAGGCAACAGCCCCTTTAAGCTTAGCCAGCAACCACTTTCTGTGGTTAAAACAAAAAGATGTTGAGCTGTTAATTTCCATATTGATGTTTGCCCGGCTCCCATCCTTTAACTGACAAATATTTTTGTCCTGACTCAACAGTACCGGTCTCCATTTCGGTGGCCATAGAGTCGTTCCAGCGATTGAGGAAACCGAAAAGGGCCACCACACCCGTTATCTCCACAATTTCTCCCTCGCTCCAGTGGATTCTTAGTCTGGAGGCGATATCATCGTCAACCGCATTGGGAACAACCGAAGAAAGCATAGCAAACTCCAGTGCCGCTCTTTCGGGCTCAGAAAAGGCAGGATGAGTTTTAAACTCCCAGATGTTTTCCAGTTTTTGCTGTTCGGCTCCATACCTTTCAGCTGCACGGATAGTATGCGCCTGGCAATACCGGCAACCGGCTGTATAACTGCTGATATAACCTATCATTCGCTTCAGCGCGCTGGTTACTTTCCCTTTGTTTTCCATGACTGCTTTGTTTAGCTCAATAAAAGCATAAGCAATGGCAGGGCGGTGATACATGGTTTTTACACTGTTGGGGCAAAACCCTAAAGTTTCGTTGTAAAACTCAATGAGTTTTTGCATTTCAGCATCGGCTTTTTCTGAAGCTGGTAATACCAAAGGAGTTTTCATGAGCAGAGTATTGTTTAATATTAGATTCGATAAAGATGGGGGTAGAACATTTTCCTCACCACCTCTTTCCCAAATGGAAAGAAAGATAAAGAGCAATCTGGTAGAAACGGTTGGAGTTGTTAATCATAATAGGCAGGCGCTTGTAATAAAGGTCGAGAGCCACTCCTGCTTCGAGAGCTTTTACAAAGGCATCTTTGGTTCCCCAGTCGAAATTTAAACCGGTTTTGGTATGAATGCCGGGCACCGGTTCTATTTGGTTTAACCCGTAGCGGATAGGCGCGGCTTCCACTATCAGATTTTTGTTTAGAAAACGGTCATCGTTATTACCTGTATATCGCTCCTCTTTAATTTCAATAACCGGAGGGCTTGTGCTGTCGGGCGGTTGCGTAACATGTACAGTCCGCAGGTAATAAGGTTTAAGCAAACCCAGCGATGCGCCCCCGAAGAAAATAACACTTAGCCGCACTCCGTTGCGGTTGGCTTTGTCAGCAATAGTGCGCTTAAAGCCGTAGCTGAAATGTATTTCGTGAAACTTGTTTTGAAATCCGTAGAGGAAATCGCGTCCGCTCTGGCGCTGTGCTTTTTGTTTCTTCTGGCGGTAATCAATGTAGTAGGTGTATTCAATTTGCAGAAGGCGTGTGCGTTTAAGGTCTTTTATCCATCCGTATTCGGCATAAAACGAAATACCGTTGGTTTGAATGCGGAAACCACCCGATGCTTCTTTCTTATACTGGTAATCGCGCACGTCCACTACTTTTTCTTTTCGCTGTGCGTTAAGCTGCAGAAAAATGAAAAATGAAAAATGAAAAACGAGAAGTTTACGAAACATCCTGCTTCAATATTACTAACTATAAACGACATTATTTTGGTTTAAGTTTGCTGAAGAAGAAATAAACTATGCTTTCAAAAATTGTTTACGAAGGGAACCTGCGCACACGAATGACTCACCTTTATTCAGGAACAGAAGTTTTAAGCGATGCCCCGCTTGATAACCAGGGATTGGCGCAGGCTTTTTCACCCACCGATATGGTTGCCACTTCGCTTGGCAGTTGTATGATGACCGTAATGGGTATTAAAGCCCGCGCGATGAACTTAGATTTAAAGGGAACCGAAATTGAGATAATTAAAGTAATGGCAAGCGACCCGCGCAGGATTTCGGAAATACAAGCAACTGTTAAATTCCCGAAGAGCAATTTTGAAGAAAAGGACAAAACCATTCTGGAAAATACTGCAAGAACCTGCCCGGTAGCTAAATCGCTTCACCCCGATATTAAACAGGAGATGAAATTTGTTTGGTAAGCGGAATCAGTAAGTAACCACCACGCCTAATGTAGGTAACGGAATTGCGCGGTTAGTACTCAGGTATTTGTACTGAAACCGCGAAGGGTCATCGGGATTTTGTAAGGGAGTTTTCCCGTCCGTATCATACACCGGTATAAATGTTGGCGGCTGAGGAAACTTCGACAGGTAAAAATTCTGAACATCTAAATAAAGTTCAAGACTCCATTTCGGGAAATACCATTTTTTGGTTACGCGTATATCAGCAGAATGAAACCATTTGGTGAGCGCTGAGTTAATGTTCATGTAATCCGGAACTCCCGGGTTCGATGGATTGTAGGAAGAATACAAGGTAGAAAGTGCAATGTCATAAGGGGTGTAAGGCGTGCCTCCCTGCACCCGCCAGCGCAAACCAATTTCCCAGTTGCGCTTAAATTTCTTTCCACCGGTCATGGAAATAATGTGCCGTGTATCCCAGCTGCTCGGAACAAATTTATCGAAGGCATCTTTGAACCGGCTCCAGAATAAAGTGTAACTCACAATGCCGTAAAAACCTTTATAGAGTTTCTGTTCGTAAAGAAACTCAGCGCCATAACACATTCCTTCGCTGGTTGATTTAGCGGGACCATTTCCGATTACCCCGAATCCACCACCCTGGTTGGCAATGGAAATGTTGTTGTCCAGCATAAACGGAACATTGTAGTAACGCTTAAAAAATCCTTCCACCGAGATACGGCTGCTGATGGGTGTGGTATATTCTATTCCTGCCACCGCATGAACATTGCGCATGTAAGTAAGGCGCTCTTTGTTTACCAAAGTTGAAGTGGAATCGCGGTAACCCATAACGGTGTATGAAGGCAACTGGTGATAATAACCGGCATTGGCATTAACCCTGAAATTTGCGGGCATTTTTATGGAAACTGACAAACGCGGAGAAACCTGCCGCCACAACTCAAGCATGTTTTGGTTGTAGTTATTTCCGTCAAAGCGAAGCCCCAAACCGAGTGTAACCAAATCATCGAACATGCTTGAACTTACGTTGCCAAACAAGCCGAACTTTTGTGTATTGAATTTGGAAGCAAAGTCAATTTTTACCAACTGCTGCTGGCTGAATGTAACATCGTAGAAAGATGAACTGTTGGTGTACCGCGCAAACTCGTAATTCACTCCTGCATTATATTTCAGCGATTTTTTTCTGCCGCTGTACTCCACGCGAAGTTTGTTTTCGGCTTCGGTACTTTCATAATCGGTGAATTTTTCCTGACTCTTATCGTTATCCTTCCATTTGCTGAATTTGTTCACCAACATGTTCCGGCTGAGGAACACTTGCAAATAACCTTCATCGAAATAGTGCGTGTATTTGCCGCCAACCATGTAAGTAAGCTGGGTTTGTTCCGGCAAAACATTCAGCAGATAAATTTGCCCTTCATCGGGGTTTTTGATTTTAGTGTTCAGCACATTTACATCATAAGCAGAGAGGGAGAGAAAGACGAACTCATCCTTTGGCGTAATCTTCCATTTCACTTTTATCTGAGCATCGGTATAAGTAGGAAGGAAAGGAAGTTTGAGTGCTTTGAAAAGAAGTTGCAAATACGAATAGCGGACACTCGCCAGCATGGTGGCTGTTTTCTTTTTGTTAAGTGGCGATTCCATCGAAGCGGCAAAATCGGAAGAGCCGATAGTAAACGTTCCGCCCCACCGGTCATCGCGCCCATCGCGCAGGCGCATATCCATGACCGAACTGAGCGCATTGCCGCGGTTGGCAGGAAAAGCGCTGGAATAAAAATTTACCTCTCGGATAAAATCAACATTAATCAGCCCGTTTGGGCCACCGGTGCTGCCCTGTGTGGCAAAGTGATTGATATTCGGAATTTCAATACCGTCAATATAAAACTTGTTTTCAGCAGCACTTCCGCCCCTTATAAACAAATCGTTTCTGAAACCGGTAGTGCTGAATCCCACACCGGGCAGTGTTTGCACAACCTTTGAAATATCGCGGTTACCACCCGGGTAGCGTTGTATCTCGTTAATGCCGATAGTGCGCACGCTCACGGGGCTTTCATCTTTCTTTTCAAACGGGTTTGCTTTTATTTCAACTGTACTTAACTCGGTAACAACCGGAGCAAGCTCTGTGATAATTACAGCGGGTTTTGCTTTAGTAATTTCAAGTTCAAAAATTGCTCTGACCTCAAAACCGATGCAGGAAATTTTGATGTTATATGTTCCGGGTGGAATATCCCTGATTTGAGTAAAACCATTTTTATCGGTAAAGCCTCCGAGTGCAGTGCCTTCAATTTGCACGGCAGCAAATTCAATTGGTTTTCCGCTGCCGCTTTCGGTAATTGTTGCATTCAAAACACCCTGAGCAGTCGCAGTAGTTAAAATAAAGTAAAAAACAAGTACGTGGATGAAACGAAGTTGCATGTTTTGAAAATATGCTGCGAAAGAAAGCAAACAGATTTTTATCTGAATTTTCCTTCACCCTTTTAGTAGAAGTTAACGGTTTGCTACCTAACAAATGATGGTAAGTCGAATGGTAAATTGTTCAGTTCCGGATAAATGAACTTTCCTTTTCTGAAGCAGCTATTTTCTTTTCAATACCGCTTCTTATTTCGGGCAGCGAATGATAAAGCTGGTCGAATGAATCAACGACAAAGTATTTATCCTGAATAATATCGGTGCGGTAAGGAGTGTTGAGCATGGTTTTCACATCAAAATCCATTTTCTGCGTCTTGTTGTCAATGGCATGGATGGTTTCGCTGTTCGATGAAATAATTCCCGAGCCATAAATTTTCATTTTCCCATCTTCTTTCATCATTCCGAATTCGATGGTAAACCAGTAAACGCGGCTGAGGAGTTCAATAGCCAAGGGATTCTCATCTAAATCAAGAGCAATCTGGCTGATACCCCGGAAGAATTCGCAATAAGCTTGATTACTTAATAGTGGAATATGACCGAACACATCGTGAAACATATCCGGCTCTTCGAGATAATCTAATTGTTCTTTGGTGCGCAGCCAGCAAGTTGCGGTAAATTTCTTTTGCGAAAGAAATTCGAAAAACTCCTTCTGCGGACAAATGCAAGGAACAGTTTCAATACTCCATCCGGTAAGCCCGAGTAGAATTTCATCGGTTTTGCCAAAGTGAGGAATGCGGTCCGGATGGAACTTTACTTTTTCAATAGCTGTGAGATATTCTTCCGATACCACTGGTTCAAGGATTTTCATCTGCCGGTTAAAAAGAGTTTTCCAGACATCGAAATCCTCGGCTGTGTAATTGCTGTAAATCTGTTTTTCAGGCCGCATGCGTTTTGTTTTTTGGTTAATAAGAAAGCCCGCACTTTTTACGGAGCGGGCTTGAGATTGTTTTCAGTTATTTCTTTTATCGCTTGAGTAAACAACACTCTCCCTTTCCGGTAGTGGAAATAAGATAATAATAGGTATTGTTTAAGCGATTCATAAACCCAAAATAAGCAGGTTTTTCTGATAATTCAAGTAATGGATTCAATAGCCGGCAGTTTTAAAGCTAAACTTCATAGACAAACTACATATAATCCTGTCCAAAAAATACTTAAAACCATGTAACCTGTCAGCAACAATTTATCTATTGCAACGTTTTAAAACTAAGTTTACCCCATGTTTAAGAGTTTAATAGAGAACAGAAAGAAAACAGGAATAGTTGTTACAATGATTGTCGCTTTGCTGATGGTCTTTGCGTTCAGCAGCGCTCCTTCCTATTTCGAGGTTACAAAAAATCTCGACATTTTCACTACGCTTTATAAAGAGCTGAATACTTATTATGTAGATACTTTACAACCTGAAAAGCTGATGAACTCGGGCATACACAACATGCTCGAAAGCTTAGACCCCTATACGGATTATATTCCTGAAGAAGACATGGACGACTACCGCACCCAAACCACAGGCAGGTACGGAGGTATTGGCGCAGCCATAGCTACCCGGGGAGACTATGTAGTAGTTACCGAGCCTTACGAAAACTTTCCTGCAGCGAAAGCGGGCATGCGCGCGGGAGACAAAATTTTTGAAGTAAATGGCAAAAACGCAAAACACCTGGGTACTGACGCGGTGCGCTCGCAGTTGCTCGGGAAACCGGGTACTCAACTCGAAGTAAAAGTTTACCGCCCGGATAGGGATGGAAAAGAAACAGAACTTACAATAAAACTTACCCGCGAGGAAATTAAAATCAAAAACGTTCCGTATTTCGGAGTTATTGCACCGGGGGTGGGTTATATATTGCTCAACGGGTTTACGGAACGAGCAGGTGCCGATGTAAAAAATGCACTGCTAGCGCTTCAATCAAAAGAAAAGCTGAAAGGCATTATTCTGGATTTGCGTGGCAACCCGGGCGGTTTGCTTCCGGAAGCGATTAACGTAGCTAATGTTTTTGTCAACAAGGGAGTTGAAATTGTATCCACCAGGGGGCGAAGCGAAGAATGGAACAAAGCATATTTTACCCTCAACGATGCAGTGGATACAAAAATTCCCGTGATAGTGCTTACGGATGGGGGCTCAGCTTCGGCTGCTGAAATTGTTTCAGGTGCGCTTCAGGATTTAGACCGCGCAGTAATCATGGGACAAAAAACTTTCGGCAAGGGGCTGGTTCAGTCAACCCATTCACTGCCATTTAATGCTAAACTGAAAATAACCACTGCCAAATATTACATTCCATCTGGACGCTGCATACAGGCTATTAACTATGCCGAGCGCAACGAGGACGGCAGCGTAAAGCGCGTGCCGGATTCGCTTAAAACAGCATTCAAAACATTATTCAGTAAAAGGGCGGTTTATGACGGAGGAGGAATTGACCCGGACATTGCCGTTGAAACGGAGAAGTTTTCCAATATAGCCTTCAGCCTGCTCAGTAAGAACCTGATTTTTGATTATGCTACGGAGTACCGAGCCAAACATGAAACCATTGCCGATGCAAAGTCATTTACGCTTACCGGGTCTGAGTACGATGCTTTTGTAAACTGGCTTTCGAAAAAGGAATACGACTATACCACCAAAAGCGAAAGACTGCTGGAAGATTTGAGAGCTTCGGCTGAAAAAGAAAAATATCTCGATGCCATTAAAGATGATTTTGAAGCAATGAAGAAAACCATGATTCACGACAAACAGCGTGATTTGGAAAAAGAAAAGGAGCAGATTAAAACCCTGCTTGAAGGAGAAATAGTTGCCCGTTATTACTTCGGCACCGGAAGGGTGGAATCTTCTTTTGACGTAGATGATGAATTGAAGGAAGCTGTTAAGCTGCTGAACGATGAAAGCCGGGTGAGAGAAATTTTAGCTAAGAAATGAAAAACAGAATTATCGGGATTATTACGACCGTAGTTATTGCTACCGGCTTATTGTCGTTTACAATTGATTATTTCCAGATTTCGAAAAACATTGATGTTTTCTCGGCCTTGTATCGTGATGTGAACACTACTTATGTAGATGATGTAGAGCCTTCGAAGCTAATGCGTACCTGCATTGACGGCATGTTGAAGACCCTTGACCCTTTCACCAATTATTTTTCGGGTTCGCAGATTGAAACTGCTAAGATGCAACAAGGAGGCAAATTCGGGGGACTGGGAATGGAATTTGAAATTATGAATGACTACCCGGTTATTACTTCGGTTACCCAAAATCAGCCGGCAGATATAAACGGATTGAAGCCGGGCGATATGATTAAATCCATTGACGGAGCAAACACCAAAGACAAAAAGAAGGATGAGGTGGAGAAAGTTTTGGTGGGTGAACCCAATTCGCGCATTGCGCTTACCGTTGAAAGAAAAACTTCGCTTTTTGACACCAAAACTCTTTTTTTCAATATACAGCGCCAGGAAATTCAGGAAACGAATGTTCCGTTTTACGGTATGGTAGCTCCAGAGGTGGCGTGCATAAAACTTAAAATATTCAACGAAGGAGCAGCACGAGATGTAAGGCAGGCATTCGATACCCTTAGGAAAAAAAATCCGGGTATGAAAGGACTCATCCTTGACCTGCGCGGAAACGGAGGAGGATTGCTTAACGAGGCAGTAAACATTGTGAATTTGTTTATTGAAAGAGACAAATTAGTTGTAACCACTAAAGGCAAGGTGGACGAGTGGAACAGTACGTTTAAGACGACCGGAGAGCCATTGGATGCTAAAATTCCGGTGGTGGTGCTTACCAATTCAGCCAGTGCATCGGCTTCGGAAATTGTTTCGGGAACTTTACAAGATTACGACCGTGCGGTTATTGCCGGGCAGCGCACGTACGGTAAGGGTCTGGTCCAGGTTACCAAACCGCTTTCGTATAATACCATGCTGAAGGTAACCACAGCCAGGTATTACATACCTACCGGCAGGTGTATTCAGGCACTTAACTATGCCGAAAAAAATGCTGACGGAAGTGTAAAGCGTATTCCTGATTCACTGAAAAATGTTTTCAAAACAATCAACACCGGTAGAACTGTTTACGATGGCGGAGGAATTGAACCCGATGTAAAGCTGTCCAAGCCCGCATACAGCAAAATTGCCGAAACACTGCTAAGCAAAAACTATATTTTCGATTTTGTCACCAATTACAAACTGGTTCACGATAGTATTGACGAAGCGGGTAAATTCAAATTATCGGAAAATGATTTCAACGATTTTACGGCTTTTATAAAAACCAAAGATTGCAACTATAAAACGGAAAGCGAAGAAAAACTGGAAGCGCTTAAATCAGCTACCACTGAAGAAAAATATTATGACGCTGTGCAGAAGCAGTATGAAGCCATTCAGAAAAAGCTAACCCACGACAAGGAGCAGGATATGGCTACACACCGGAACGAAATCGTTACCCTTCTTGAAAACGAAATTGTAGGCCGATACTACTACGCCTACGGCAAAGCAAAGAAAAGCTACCAGAACGACCCCGAAGTGGCTAAAGCCATTGAACTGCTTAATAATCCACAGCAATACGAGCAGCTTTTAACAGTAAAGAAGTAGGAAGCTGACTCACGGTTCTCAGGCTTAGTTGTATTCGGTTAATTCCATGAAAAAGATTTTAACCAGACAGAGAAGTTAATGAAGTGGAGAAAGAAGATTTTGTACGTATAGAAGATTGGTTTGTAAAAGGCAAAACCTTAGGACTGAAAAACGTTTTTTACTGAAAAGTTAAACAAAAAGCCCGTTTCAGAAATGAAACGGGCTTTATTTTCTGCCTGGCAGAAAGCCATGTTATGAGATTATCTCGTAAGAACCAACTTTTCTACAAAGCGCTCGCCCTTGGAATTAGTCAAAGTGAGGAAATAAACTCCATTGCTGTAGCG
Source organism: uncultured Chitinophaga sp. (assembly GCA_964631835.1). Classification (GTDB taxonomy): domain Bacteria; phylum Bacteroidota; class Bacteroidia; order Chitinophagales; family LD1; genus Bog-950. Next base: position 33,859 of record CAZWAD010000010.1, on the reverse strand, counting down.
GCTTCCATCAAAACTGGCCTGGTTAACTGTTCCGAAGGTTACGTTGCCTTCGAATAAATTGGCAACAACCTTACCGGTAACGTCAAGCACTCTAACGTTCACTCTGTCATCTTGAGGAACAATAAAACGTATGGCGGTATTATCGGCAAACGGATTAGGAATTGCACCCAGCCATGTTTTGCCTTCATACATTTCTTTTTCCAAGAAATAGGAAACCTCCTCATCTGTTTTAGCGCTTGGCGGAGTAAAGCTGCAAACTTTCAGTGTTCCGCAGGCAGCCAGTTGGTCACCCGGGTGAGTCTGAATATGTGTTTTAGCTCCGTTTAAAGCAACACAAAGGGTGTTGGTTGGATTGCTGATGCTTCCAGTCTGGTGACAAATAGTAACCTTATCAAGTTTATGACCACAGCGCACATCAATAGCGCAAACTTTTACGCTGTCAACCACGGTACAACCGTTCTGGTCGGTCAGAGTTACATAATAAACGGTAGAAGTTGCCGGGCAAGCATTGGTAGTATGCAGCGGGCTTCCATCGCTCCACTCATAAGTATACGGAGGAACACCGCCACCAGCTCCTTCAGCCACTAAGGTTGCACAAGCTGAATCAGGATAGCCGTAGTAAACCAGTTGGTTATCGCCAGCGTCAATGGTCATTTGAGTTGGCTCATTGAGGGTTACTTCTGCAGATGCAGTGCAACCATTATCATCTGTTATTGTAACCTGATATGTACCTGCGGCTAATCCTGTAGCCGGGTTGGTAGTTTGTCCATCGCTCCATTCGTAAGTGTACGGAGGAGTGCCAAGTTTACCTTCGGCAGTAGCTTCACCGTTGCTTCCGCCATAGCATTGAACATCATAACCGTTATAGTCGGATGTAGCTTCGGCTTCAGCACCAAGGTCGCAACCTCCAACACAAGTTAAACTTATGGTGAAATCACCTCCAGAGCCTCCTCCTAAAGGAGAAACAACAAAGAAATATTCCACTCCCGGAGTAGAAGTAAAGGTAACCTGACTTCTCAAGAAGCAAAAGTCATCGTTAGAACCCACGCATGCGAAGCCTCCAAGACAAGTACCAGTAAACACTTCAAGGAAAGGGTCATAAGAAGCAGGACCTCCGCAAAGCGAAACCGTAGCATCACTTCCGTCACCGGTCCATTTGTACCAAACTGCATTGTACGAAGTAAGGAAGCAGGCATCTGTTATGTCATCCGTTGCTCCCGTAGTAGTACCTACTAACACATCGCCACAGGCCATAGATATAGCATCACCACATAGGTCGTTCGGCCCCGGGCAAAGTTCATTTCCATCGCAGTTCTCATCAATTCCATTACCGCATACTTCAATTGCAAGAGGGTGAATTAGCGGGTCTGTATCATCACAATCGCCACCTATAGTTACGTTACCACACGGAACCAAAACGGGAGTGCCGTATCCATCGCCATCATCGTCCTGATAAGTCCACAGGGCGTCATCACAATCGCCTTCGCAGGTGGTAAACCCGTCAAAGTCATTGTCAAATCCTTCGTCAACGAAGCCGTCACAGTCATTGTCAACTAAATCGCAAATTTCTGTAGCGCCCGGATAGATAGCGGCATCACCATCATCGCAGTCACCGGTGCACGATGAAAAGCCATCGCCATCACCATCTGTAAACCCGTCACAAACGTGAATCAGGAAATCCACATCAATGGAAGTCAACAGGGTTTCGTTTACTACATCGCTATCTTCCACAACCACCTGAATGGAGTAAAAGCCGAACGGAACCGCGGAGTTATCCCATGAAACTTCGCCAGTCAGGTTATCTATGGTAAGCCCTGCCGGTTGAACAAAAGCCACATCACCCGCTTCAGTAGGGGTAGCCAGGCGAAAACGAAGTTCTGCCCCAACATCAGGGTCGGACGCAGAAACAAAAAACGATGCTGTTGCACTTGGAGGAAGCAGAATTGGATTGAACAAAGCAGGAAGCAAGCTAAAAGGAGAAGAGTTGCCTGATGTAAATTCAACTAAAGTAGATAAATCATAGCCCTTGCCAGAATTATTAAGTTCACCAAAGGAACGGCAACAGGTAGCAGCGCTTGCTGTAAAAGGACCTGAACTTGCGTATTGGTGGTCAACGCTTTGTTTACTCAGGTCGTTGGGGTCAAGCGCTATAGCATTAATCAGGTTGTTACCCAAATCGTATGAAATTACCTCAAAGGTAAGAGTACCTGTAGAAGTAGCGTCACCGAAATCTAATCCCGTAAAGCCAATAGTCTCGCTGAACATGTCACCGGTAACCGCAAATCCGTCACCACCGCTGCCCGCAAAACTCGTTCGGGTAAAACTGGCATAAATGACAAAGCGAGCGCTATCCGGTCCCACCGGTGACCAGCTTACAATACCGCCCTTGAAGTGGCTTGCGCTTACTTCAGCGGGTTTAAAGGCAAGCAGCAATGTAATGACGACTGCCGCTAGCGTTGAAATTTTTGAAATTGTGTTTTTGTTTTTCATTTTTAATTGGGTTTAAATTCCCGAAAAATTTCGGGAGAGTTATTAAATCAAAATCGGTTCGCCCTCTTTTCTATTCCCGTTGCAGGGCATCCGGGTTTATGAGTTGGTAATAAGTTATCCGTAATGAGTATAGAAATCGGTGTTGCAGAAGCAAACAGAGGTAAATTGATCTATGATTTGTTTCGGAACCATGGTGTTTGGTGCTGCTCCAAAAGCGGTTGACGGTTACAAAATTACGTAGCAAAAATTTTCAAAAGCATCAAAAGTGTCCATATTTTCACTTCAGGCTTTCTGAAATGCTTCGCCAACATAAACTGTTTTTTTTAAAAAAACAAGGGGTGCATTGTAAAAAGTAAAAATCTATTTTTTGGTTAATGTCGGCATAAAAAACCCATCTCCTTATTCGGAGATGGGTTATCATTTTTAAGATGTTGATTTTACCTAGTAAGAACTAACTTTTCCACAAATCGTTCGCCTTTGGAATTAGTCAAAGTGAGGAAATAAACTCCGTTGCTGTATTTGCTTCCGTCAAAACTTGCCTGATTAACTGTTCCGAAAGTTACATTTCCTTCGAATAAATTGGAAACAACCTTACCGGTAACATCAAGCACTCTTACATTTACTCTGTCGTCCTGTGGAACAATAAAGCGGATGGCTGTATTATCAGCAAACGGGTTGGGGAAAGCCGCCAGCCATGTCTTGCCTTCTATTGCTTCGTTATCGATGTAGAAGGATACTCCTTCATCGGTTTTAGCACTTGGCGGAGTAAAGCTGCAAACTTTCAGGGTTCCGCAAGCTGCAAGCTGGTCAATTCCGGCATGGGTGCTCAGGTGGTTTTTGGCAGCAATCAAAGCTACGCATATTGTTACAGGCGCTCCGTCAGTTCCATGGCAGATGGTTACTTTATCGAGTTTGTTTCCGCAGCGAACATCAATAGCGCAAACTTTTACGCTGTCAACCACCTCGCAATTGTTTTGGTCGGTAAGAGTAACGTAATAGACTGTGGTAAGTGGTGGGCACACATTAATAGTATAAAGGGGACTGCCGGTACTCCACTCCAAGTCGTAAGGAGGTACACCACCGCCAGCGCCTTCTGCAGTTAGATTTGTGCAGGCCGAATCAGGATATCCGTAATAAACAATTTCATTGTCACCGGCATCAATAGTAAGTTGCGGTGGTTCCGTAAGCGTAGTATCATCCAATGCGGTACATAGGTTGGCATCTGTTACTGTAACTACATAGTTAATGGCCGACAACCCTGTAGCCACTTTGGTGGTTTGTCCATCGCTCCATTCGTACGAATAGCCGGGAACGCCACCGGTAGGAAATGCTTCGGCAAATCCATCGCTTCCACCAAAACACCTTACATCATAACCGTTATAGTCGGAGGTTGGGTCGGCAATCACCTCAAGTTTAGGTGGTTGATTTAAAGTAACACTTCCGCTGGCTTCGCAGCCGTTAGCGTCACTTACTGTTACATAGTAAGTTCCGGCAGTAAGACCTGAAATGGATTTAGTAGTTCCGCTATTGCTCCAATCGTATGACTTAGCACCCGTTCCTCCTGTATGATTAACGGTAGCTGAGCCATCACTTCCCCCGTAACAAGATATCTCATATCCGTTGTAATTAGAAGTTGAAATACTTGTAATTTCAAGCTCCAAGGGTTCACTAATGGTAATGCTGCCAGATACACTACAACCCAAACCGAGAAAATCAGTCACTGTTACAGAGTAAACACCCGGACACAGATTACTGATAGTAGAAGTAGTGGCACCGCCCGGGCTCCATTCGTAAATTTCAAAGGTTCCTCCGATTACATTAGCAGTTGCGCTACCGTCACACTCACCATAGCAGGAGATATCGCTGCCATTGTAATCGGAATCAGTCAAATCAACGTCAATATACGGACCGCCTACACCAACCGCGTACCATGCATTCATTACCTGCTTATAAACATTTGAACAAGCCCCGTAGCCATCAATGGCTGCGGCTAAGGCTCCGGCACGCGCATCGGAATAATCGGAGTTGGAACTTAATTCATTCAGTAAATTGTATTGTGCAATCCATGCGGCAACAGCCGTACCAACGCCCGATACACTGTAACTATCACCATTATCGTTAGTTCCTGCCCCTCCGGCTGATAGAAGGTAGAACCAAAAATTCTGAACTCCGCTATTTGTATGGACTCCTCCATTATCGCCAGTACCTGTAAACCAATTGTCTCCCATATAGGTATCAGGGTCGCCTTTATCGTTGGGGTCACTCATTTTACGGATATATCCGTTAGTACGGTCATCACCCATTAGCCAATCGTTCGAGCCGAGTGTGTTTTTCTCCACCATTTCACCAAAAATGTCGCTGAATGATTCATTCAAAGCGCCTGATTCATCCTGGTAAACCAACTGCGCTGCATCACCTGCCCCGGTTACTGCATGCGCGAATTCGTGACCGATAATATCCAAAGCACCCCAAGAGTTGGCAAGTGTCATGCTGCTTCCTAATCCAACCTTCATAGTACCACTGGAGAACGACATAGAAGCATTATCTGTGTAACGGCAACTGACAAAACAATCGGGGAAACAATCGGTAAAAACGGCATTGATATAGCCATCTACATCACCACCTGAATTATCATAGCTGTTACGCAGCATTACTCCGCTCCAGTAGTCGTGTGATTGCCGGGTTGCCCAAAGCACCGAACCCCCGAAGGTTTCATTGTTGTTGTTATTCCATGTGTTAGTTCCGTTGCTTATATCTAAAGGCGAAGCTGTACAGGTAGTGCTATTCCAGTCGCGTATTTCCAAAACGCCATCCTGACAATCATCGCGCAGGCGGTAGGTGCCTCCGCTTTCAGTAGTATAGATAGTTCGGCTACCATTCCAGATAGTTGTACAACTTGCAGAGTTGCAATTTGATTCCATAGGAAGAGTTTGTAACAATGCTCCTGTCACAGCATCAATGAATACTCTTAGTTCCTTGGCAGGACTGGCTGCGGAAATATCGAATCTATAGGCAAGTCGGAATGAAGGAGCCTTGCCTACCATATTCAGGTCCGTTGAGTTCCAACAGAGTTCTCCTTTAGGAAAATAAGTGGCGCGGGCATCTTTCTTTCTTTCTTTTATCCGGTTTTCCCAATATTCATCTTCCCACTTGTATCGTTCTGCGCCAATATGTTGTTTTGCAGTTTCGAGCGCTGCATTTTCGGTAAGCATTGGAGAGGGAGACAAACTTGATGCAATTTCATACACATTGCCATTGAAATACTTGACTATTCCGTCCTTTACATGTACAATGTACATTCCTTGAGCTACCGGAATCCCTTTAAAAGTTTGGGTATAACGATAATGGGTTATACCTGTTTTCGGGTCGGTATTTTGTGATTTGAGCTCAAAACCGTAATCTGTACTTAACTTCATAGTTCTTGCCAGCCAGTCGAAAAACTCCGCTTGCTTAATCTGCTTTGATTCTAAGAAGCGGACAAACGAAGGAAACGAAGTGTTTTTCCCCTCTTTTACATAGGATGCACCGGCAATTTTCTCATTAGCCTGTTGCCCGTAAAATTCCTTTCGCAAATTCTGGTTTTTCTTTTCAGGGGAGTTGTTGTTCTGCGAATAAAGCCATGTCGCAGTACATGTTAAGAGCGCTAATATTATAGCGCTGAGTTTAAGATGTTTCATGCTGTTTTGTTTTTTGCCCCGGGTTAGCGGGACCGGTTAAAAAATCAGGGCTGTGGAAGTGCGCCCGAACAAAAAATTACTGCCTTAGCCCTGTAATTGGTGTGCAACCTAATCAGTATTTTTTTAAAAGACAAGTATTCACAAGGGAATTAATCTTTAAATGATTTTTATCAAATTGTTCTGAAATTTGGATTAAAAATTTATTTTCCCTCACTAGGTCATCTCATATCATCGAATACAATTACTGTTTTACAAAAATGAGAAACCTGTAGCCGGACAGCTTATCGTACTTAATTATCAAGCTTGAAAATTTTTAGCGAGTTATTTTACTACTCGAGGATGACCATGCTGATAGCAAATAGATAGGGTGCGTTACAGATGCGCTATTTTTTTACTATTTTTTCCAGTTCTTCCTCCAAAATAAATTCATCGCCATCTACATAGCCCGAATGGGTGTAAACAATTTTTCCGTTGGCATCTACCACCACCGTGAACGGAACACTCTGGATATTCATTTGCCGCTTTAAATCCTGGTTTACATCGAGTAGCACTTCGTACTCCCAGCGCTGCCCTTCAACCATAGGTTTTACTTTTGTGCTGTTGCGAGAGTCGTCAATAGATACAGCAACAACCTGAACGTTGAACTTTTTCTTCCACTCTTCGTACAGGTCAGCCATGTTGGTCAGCTCTTTTTTACAAGGCACACACCACGTTGCCCAAAAGCTGAACACGGTAATCTTTCCGCTCTTTCCATAATCGGCAACATTTACACTTTTACCGTTAATGTCGGTAAGTATAACAGAGGGGAGGGTTTTTTCACCGAGAATTTTTTCGATTCCCTTTGCTTCGCTTTGCGCTAAAGCTGATACTGAAAAAGCTATAAAAAGAAAGGCTATAACGATTTTGCTCATGGATGTTTTTATTTTTCAGGATTATGACAAGGCTTATGCCAAAGAATATTTGCTTTGATAAAACTAAACCGATTTTTGAATAATGTGTATTCGTATAACTTTACGCCCTTACACACAAACGCATTCATGCGAAAACTTAACATCTTTTTAACGCTATTTTTTGTTTTGTTATTTACAGGTTCCTACAGCCAGTGGGGTTATTTCTCGGGTTCGTATCAAAACAACGTCAACTTTTTTATTCGCGATGAAAAGATTGGCGCTTTCAACATGCCGCATTACGACAACCTGAAAGTAGGAACCGATAACTGGCTTAACCTGAATTACACCAACGAAAAGTTTGAGCTGGAAGCCGGAGTGAGGGTTGATTTCTTTTATAACTCAATTCTGCGCGTTCCCACTTCACCCTATACCGGTGTGGGGGTAGGTAATTTCTTTATCCGCAAGAAGATAAAAGACTTCACGATTATGGGCGGTTACATCTACGACCAAATAGGCAGCGGAATTATTTTCCGCACCTACGAAGAGCGTGCGCTTGGAATTGACAATGCGTTGCTTGGAGCCCGAGTGGACTATAACATAAAGAACAAAGTAAAGCTGAAGGCATTTGCCGGTGCACAGAAATTGAAGTTTAGCATTCAGAAGCCGCTGGTACTCGGCTTTAATGCAGAGGGAAATTTTACTACTAAAAACCATAAGGCAACTTTTCAGCCGGGAGTTGGGGTGGTAAATCGCAGCATGGACAGGGAAAATATGAACCTCGTTGTTTCCACTATTGAAAGTTATGATACAATAGGAAGGTTTGTTCCTAAGTTCAATACTTATGCGGCTACCGTTTACCACACGTTAACAACTGGTGGCTTTAGCTGGTATGTAGAGGGTGCATATAAAACTACTGAAGCCATTAAGAAAGACCAGATACGCGATGCGAAAGACACGCTTATTAACTCGGCAGGAAACTGTGTGTTTACCACGCTGAATTATTCCAGCAAGGGAATAGGTATTACACTGCAATTCAAGCGTACCGAGAATTTTTATATGCACACTTCGCCCAATCCCACCGAAGCATTGTTTGATGGCATGTTGAATTTTCTTGCACCGGTATCGCGTCAAAATTCATTGCGGCTTCCAGCCCGTTATTTTACCCAGTCACTCGAAAACCGCGAACTCGCTTTCGGTGCAGAAGTAACTTACTCGCCAAATCGCAAAATGAATTTTACCTTCCAGGGCTCCTATATCCGCGATTTTATCTTGAAGAAGTATAACCCGGTTGATGAAACATTTTTCGGGGAAGGATATTTCAATTCATTTTTCAAGTTGTCGAAGACGGTTGAACTGGAACTGGGTTTTCATTATGCGAGGTACAACAAATTTATTTACCGCAAAGAAGGCGCTCATGATGTGGATGCATACACCCCCATTGCTGAAATCACTTATAAAATCAATAAGAAACATTCGCTGCGCTGGGAGTTTCAGTATCAGCATGTGAAGAAAGATTACGGGCAATGGATTTATGGTTTGATGGAATACAATTTCTCCCCGCATTTCTCGTTTGCTGTTTCAGATATGTGGAACTTCGACCCGAATCCCGAAATCAATGCGAATGCGAATCATTATTACTCTGTTTTTGCAGGCTATACTATTGGCGCAAACCGGTTTACCATTGCTTATGTGAAACAAGTGGAAGGAATTGTTTGTACCGGTGGGGTTTGCCGAATTGAGCCGGCTTTCAGCGGTGTGCGAATAGGAGTTAACTCAACATTTTAAAATGAGGAAGTATTACACATGAGAAACCTGTTTTTTTATTGCCTATTGCCTATTGCCTATTGCCTATTGCCTTCCTGTAAAGAAGTAGGTCCTGACATTAACTTAAAAAATAACCAAAACGTTATTTCCGATACCACTTACATTGAGTCTCCGGTTGCCAGCCCCGAATTAAAAAATGTAATTCTTGAGGAGTTTACCGGTGTCCGCTGTCCAAATTGCCCCCAAGGTCATCAAACATTAGCTGCTATTAAAACAGCTAACCCCGGCAGAGCATTTTCGGTGAGTTTTCATCCGGTAAATTCTTTGGGCTACCATTACGAATTCAGCACCGATACTTTTGAAAATAACGATGCCCAAACCTTGTTTGATGAACTAGGACAACGAGGTTTTGAACCTGTGGCAGCCATCAATCGCATTCCTTTCAATGCAAACAGCGTTCTTTTTGACAGGAATGTTTGGGCAACTAATACCACTGCGCAGCTTTTGCTCACCACACCAGTAAATATTGTTCTCGATAAAAATTATAATTCTTCAAACCGCGAACTGACCATTACTGTGGAGTTACACTACACAGAAAACGTTGCTGAAAAGAACAAACTGACTGTTTTGTTGAGTGAAAGCAATATTATTTCCGCACAGCTAAATGGTTCAGTGATTGATACCTTTTACACCCATAATGATGTTCAGCGCGCTTTTGTTTCTGATATTCGGGGTGACCTGATTGACCAAACGCGCGAGGCAGGGAGAGTGGTGCGAAAAGTTTACAAAACAACTTTAGCCGCAAAGTGGAAGCCCGAGAACATGCACATACTTGCTTATGTGCACGAGTTTGAAAACTCGAAATATGTCTACCAAGGCAAAGAAGTTGATATTGAATAACTCTCTGCATACTGCCCGCTAATTTGCTTACCGTCTAATTTTTAGATTTGCTTTTGCATGAAGATTTCTTACAACTGGCTGAAGAATTATGTGGATTTTAATCTCGCCCCGAAAGATTTAGGTGAGGTGCTTACCGGTGTAGGGCTTGAGGTAGAAGATATTACTCCGTTTGAAACTATACAGGGTGGGTTGGAAAGTGTTGTTATTGGTGAAGTGAAAGAATGCTCCAAACACCCTGATGCCGATAAACTTACGGTTACAAAAGTGGATGTAGGAAACGAATTGCTGCAAATTGTTTGCGGTGCACCGAATGTGGCTGCGGGGCAAAAAGTGGTGGTGGCTTTAGTCGGTTCAACTTTATATCCGGCAGCCGGAGAAAAACTTCAGATTAAAAAGGCAAAAATTCGCGGAGTGGAAAGCTTCGGAATGATTTGCGCTGAAGATGAAATTGGACTGAGTGATAGCCATGCGGGCATCATGGTGCTCAACGGTGATGCTAAAGTAGGAATGAAAGCCGCAGATTATTTCAAAGTTGAAAAAGATTATGTTGTTGAAATAGGATTGACTCCTAACCGGGGCGATGCTAATTCGCATATTGGAGTAGCGCGTGATGTTGCAGCTGCCCTTAATGTCGCTTATAATTCGAAAGTAACTTTTACTAAACCGGATGTTTCAAAGTTCAAAGTTCAAAGTTCAAAGTTCAAAGTTGAGGTGGAAGTGCGCGATAGTGAGGCTTGTCAGCGATATTCCGGTGTTACTATTTCCAACGTTAAAGTTGGTGAATCACCGGATTGGTTGAAGAACAAACTTAAAGCTATCGGGTTGAGACCTATCAACAATGTAGTTGACATTACCAATTTTGTTTTGCACGAATACGGTCAGCCGCTTCACGCTTTTGATGCAGATAAAATACGAGGAGGAAAAGTGATTGTTCAGAAACTGAAAGAAGGAACTGCTTTCAAAACGCTGGATGAAAAAGAAATAAAGGTAAGCGCTGATGATTTGATGATTTGCGATTCCGAAAGAGGCATGTGCATTGCCGGGGTGTTTGGCGGAGCCGAAAGCGGAGTTACTTCTTCCACCAAAAATATTTTCCTGGAAAGCGCATATTTTTCTTCCACCGGAATTCGCAGAACAGCAGCGCGGCATAATCTGCGAACGGATGCAGCTACTCATTTTGAAAAAGGAACAGACCCGGATATTACCATCGAAGCTTTGAAAAGAGCTTCGCTGCTGATATGCGAAATCTGTGGCGGTGAAGTTTCTTCAGAGGTTGTTGACGTTTATCCCAATCCGGTTGAGGGCTGGAGGTTTCCTGTTTCATACAACCGGATGCTCAAGCTTGCAGGTTTCGAAATAGACAAAAAAACCATCAAAGCAATCCTCGCTCATCTCGAAATAAAAATTGAAAAAGAAGAGGATGAGATTATTCATCTTTTTGTCCCCGCTTTCAAAACCGATGTAAAGCGCGAAGCCGATATTGTTGAAGAAATTATTCGCGTTTATGGCTACAACAGTTTTTCGCTCCCGCAAAAAGTGAATGCGAGTTTGTCATACAGCCCGAAAGTTGATGCACAGAAGCTGGAGAATACTGTTGCCAATATGCTGACCGGTTATGGGCTTAATGAAATAACCACCAACTCTGTTACCCGGTCAACATTTGAGCAACAGGAGCGGTTGAGGAACGAGCAAATCAAACTGCTCAACAGCCAAACTGCCGAACTGGATTCGCTCAGGACTAATATCATGTATTCGGGTCTGGAAGTAATTGCCTACAACCAAAACCGCAAACATTCCGATTTGCGGTTTTATGAATTCGGGAAAACTTATCATAAGGCAGGAGATAAATTTGAAGAACAGCTTCATTTATCGCTTTGGCTTACCGGCAAAACTTTTCCGGATAACTGGCTGGCGAAAGGGGAGAAGTATAACTTCTATCATTTAAAATCTTTGGTAAATAATACTCTCAACCGACTCGGACATTCTTCTTTTGAAAATGAATATTTCGAAATTTATCCTTACCAATTCGGCTTGCATTTGAAAAACGAAGGAGAAGTTGTTGCGGGTTTGGCAAAAGTTGACGCGAAACTTCTTTCTCAGTTTGACATTAAGAACGAAGTGTACTATGCCGACCTGAACTGGAACTACCTGCTCGACAAATCGCAATACTCTAAAGTTTCTTTTACTGAACTTCCCAAATTTCCTTCGGTCCACCGCGACCTGGCTATGCTTGTAAGTGAAGACATGAAATTTGAAGCCATTGAAAAAATTGCAAAAGCCGAATCGAAAAAAATATTGCAGGAGATTTCTCTTTTCGATGTTTACAAAGGCGATAAAATAGAGAAGGGCAGGAAAAGCTATGCCGTTAGCTTTGTTTTTCAGAATCCCGGGAAAACACTTACCGATGAGGAAATTGAGAAAATAATGAATCGCTTAATGAATAAATTTGAAAGCGAACTGGGAGCCGTTATCCGAAAATCATAACCCATGCATAAACCGCTCACCCAAAAGTTAGACAGCATACGGAAGAAGACTCTCCACCTGATTGAGCAAAACCACAAGCTGGTTTTAAAGAACGAAAACCTTGCCGGTGAAATAAAAACACTGAAGGGTTTGCTCGAAGATGAAGCAAGAAAAAACGATGAGCTTAACAATCAGATTAAAATAATTAAGTTAGCGCGAAATATCAGTTCTGCTAATGGCGATAACAACCAGTCGGCAGAGCTGAAAAGAAAAATTAACGAATACATCAAAGAAATTGACCATTGTATTAAAATGCTCAATGACTAATGACGAGAGGTAAAAGCGAAACGGTTAGTATCAACGTTTTGATTGCGGAAAGGCTCTACCCCTTAAAGGTGACCAAAAGCGATGAAGGAAAAGTGCGTGAAGCAGTAAAACTGGTAAACGACAAAATAAAGGAGTACCAGACCCTGTATGATGGCAAAGACAAGCAGGACTACATAGCGATGTGCCTGCTCAATTTTGCCGTGGAGCGCGTAACTTCTCAGGAGGCGGAACAAAACGATAACCGTTTGCTCGAAGAAAAAATAAACCAGCTTGAAGCAGCGCTTTCGGGCTTTTAAATATATCTTCCCTTTTACTCTCCGCTGTATTTGTTTCTGATTCTAAATTCACAGCAGCAATAAGTTTTTGCATTTGCCGTGAACCGCGAAACGTAAACTATTTATCATAAATAAACCACCCTTATGGAGATTACCACCGTCATCATACTTGTTGCCGCTACTATTTCAGCGTTAATAGGCGGCTTGTTCATTGGCAGAATAATGACCAAGCAGGCTAACGTTGATATTGAAAAGAAAGCGCAGGAAGAAGTTTCAAAAAAACTTGCCGAAGCACAAGCCACAGCCGATAAACTTTTAGCCGATGCCAAACGCAATGCCGAAAACAACAAGCGCGATAAAGAACTTCAGGCTAAAGACCACTTCATTCAGCTGAAAAGCAAGCACGAAGCCGAAGTGGCTGAACGCAACAAGCGTGCGGTTGAAAAAGAAACCCATGTGAAACAAATGCAGAACGAGGTAGCTCAGCGCAATGCCGAGGTTTCTAAAAAGGAAAAGGAAATTGACCACCTGAAAGAAAACCTGAACAAGCAGCTCGAACTGGTAAACTCCAAAAACCAGCAGCTTAAAGCCAGCCACGACATCTTCGTAACCAAACTGGAGCAAATCAGCAGCCTTTCAAAAGATGATGCGAAGAAAGAACTGCTCGCTACGCTTAAACAAGAAGCCGAAGCCGAAGCGCTTAGCACCACCAAAGCTTTAATTGACGATGCAAAAGCAAAGGCAAACAAGGAAGCAAAAAAGATTGTTATTCAAACCATTCAGCGTACGGCTGCTGAAAATGCTATTGAAAATACCGTTTCGGTTTTCAACCTCGACAACGATGAGCAAAAAGGCCAAATCATCGGCCGCGAAGGCAGGAACATCCGCGCACTGGAAACCGCTACCGGCTGCGAGTTTGTGGTGGACGATACCCCCGAAGCCATTATCATTTCAGGTTACGACCCCATTCGAAGAGAAATCGCCCGCCTTGCGCTTCAGCGCCTGGTTGCCGATGGAAGAATTCACCCCGCCCGTATTGAAGAGGTGGTGATTAAAATCAAAAAGCAGCTTGACGAACATATTCTTGAAATTGGCGAACGCACTGTTATTGACCTCGGCATCCAGGGGCTTCATAAAGAACTTACCCGCTTTGTAGGACGTATGCGTTTCCGTTCTTCGTATGGTCAAAATCTTTTGCAGCACAGCCGCGAGGTAGCCAACCTGTGCGCCACTATGGCGGCTGAACTTGGTTTGAACCCTAAGCTTGCAAAGCGCGCAGGACTTCTGCACGACATAGGCAAAGTGCCCGATGAAGAAAGCGAGCTTTCGCACGCCCTGCTCGGAGCAAAACTGTGTGAAAAATATGGCGAGCACCCCGCTATTGTAAATGCTGTTGGCGCCCACCACGATGAAATGGAAATGAAATATGTCATTTCGCCCATTATACAAGCCTGCGACTCTATTTCCGGTGCGCGGCCGGGCGCCCGCAGAGAAATTATGGAAGGCTACCTGCAGCGTATCAAAGACCTCGAAGCCCTCGCCCAGGGTTTTGATGGTGTTGACAAAGCTTACGCCATACAGGCAGGCAGGGAGCTTCGAGTAATTGTTGAAGCCGATAAAATGGACGACAAAAAAAGCGAGGAGCTTTCATTTACCATATCGCAGAAGATTGAAAAGGAAATGACTTATCCCGGGCAGGTAAAGGTTACCGTTATCCGCGAAAAGCGCAGTGTAAGTGTAGCCCGGTAATTGTGCGGTATTCGCCAGTTGCTGAAACTCTGAAAGCCCTCAGCTTCAAAACCTGTTTGACGCGCGCTGTCAGCCTTTCTTCTTTTTCTTAGCGCCTACGCTCGAGGTGCCGATTATTACATCAAAACCCCATGGGTTCAGCGATTCTTCCTCTCCGGCATGCTTAACCAGCAAAAAGTGCTTGATGTTATTGAGCAGGTGATACAAAGTATCGGGTGTGGTTATTTTTTGCCCGACAGCAATACCGAAAGCCATCCGCGAACGATGCATCAGCGCTTCGGCCTCGGCATGTAACTCAAGCGCCCTCTTCCTTTTTTCAAGCGCCTCGTTCATCAACTCCTCGTAGCGGGTCATGTTTATTACTGTGTTGCCAACCAACGGGCTGGAGGCTCCCAGACTTACATGTTGGTTCCATACTCCTTCCACCAATTCAGAAAGTTTCTTAACCCGGTCAACGGGAATTGTAATGCGGACGGTCTTCTTTGACATAAGGTATCATATTTTTAAACAAAGATAAGACATCTTTTTATAAAGATGTCTTATCTTTAGTAAAAGAATTGTAATCTTTATCCAAAGATATAAGTTCTTTGTCAAAAGATATGAGTTCTTTATCCAAAGATATAAGTTCTTTGTCAAAAGATATGAGTTCTTTATCCAAAGATATGAATTTTTTATCCAAAGATATGAATTCTTTGTTCAAAGATATGAGTTCTTTGTCTAAAGATATTAAATCTTTGTCCAAAGATATGAGTTCTTTGTCTAAAGATATGAAATCTTTGTCCAAAGATATGAGTTCCTTCTCTATTTTACACTACCCCAGAAGCTATTTCCTATTACTTTTAGGCAACTAAGTGCCACTTTGGGGTGAAAAAGCCTGAGACTGGGGTGTTTTATTGAACTTTTCAGTATAAATTGTCTTAATCAGGAATGAATTACTGAGGCTTCGGGGCTTTGGGGCGGAAGAAGGTGTTAGCTGCAAGCATCTTGCTCTTAATTCAGAGGTGTCGGGAGGAGATAAAAAGAGGTTTTGCCGCTGGCGGTATTATTGCCAACGCGGGCATAGAAAGGCGCAGGTTACTTTTACAAGCTGCTGCCTGCCGAAAAGTAACCTGCGCTTACAAAAGGAAACTGAATAAATCCTTACCGGCTAAAAGGTAAGCCCTACGTTTGCAAACGTAGCGCCCCAGCCCACTTCGCCAAATACCGCAATGCGCCTGTTAGCCCAGTACCTGACACCCGCCTGCGGACCTACCTGTATAAACCCAAAAATGTTATCACCGGGCCCGGTATAAAATGCAGGGCCTCCGCCCAGGTGCAGCCCGGCATAAACATCGAGCCGGTCGGCAATGGCTACGTTGGCTGCTTCCAGTATGTGAATATTGGTTTTAATGGCAATAGGTATTCCTATAGCCACGCGCGCACTGCGAACCACCACATAGTAGTCGGGGTAATAGCGGATAATTGCCGGGTAAAACCACATGTTCATTCCGGTTTGAAAACCAAGGCCTACAAACCGGTGAATACGGTACTCGCCCGAAAAATTGAACGATAAGCCCGGGCGGGTAATGTACGAAAACCCGTTGTCGAGGGCTATGACCTGCGTTCCTCCGATTCCGAATGAATAAATGCCTTTTCGCCCCTGGTTCCAGCCGCCCCGCTCGCTGGTATTTTCCTGCTGCACGGCTGTTTGGGCTTCCTGTGCGCTGGCTATGCTGCCAATTAGCAGCAAAAACAAGCCGCTGATACATACACATGTTATCTGTTTCATGACTGATTAATTTAGGTTAAGAAATGGTTGGGGAGGGATTACTTTCTTAACGCAAACCTGTAAAAGAAATTTTGCCCCGGCAGGTGTTTTTAGCAGCCCGGGCGAAAAGAAATTGACCTTACTCTTTCCTGAATGTTCCTGTTTCAAAAACCGAACCGTTGCTCAGGCTTACCTGGTAAATTCCGGCAGGGAGAGATGAAATGTCAATCGAATAAAGTGTTTCTCCCCGAAGTTCAATCAGCTCGTCAATAACCACCTGCCCCATCATGTTTACCACCCGAAGCTGCATCTGTCCTTCGTATCCGGCTGTGCTGAAGCTAAACTGCTCCGTAGCGGGATTGGGAAACAACTGAAGGCTGCCCGGTGATAAAACCGCTGAAGGGACTGAATTGGTTTCATCAGTTTTAGCTATAGCAGAACATTGACAATCATAGTTCATATCGCGCCTGTATGTCCATCTTTGACCATTCACGCGGGTAGCATCTCTGCTAAGAGTAAAGGTGACCTTGCCTGCCGGGGTTGCACTAACCAGAACGCATGGATGCGGGCTGGGCCAGCAGCTAAACCAATCGCATATAAAACTCATCTGATCATTGATATTGGCATTGAGGTTCGCTAAAGCGGCAGTTCGGGTAGAGCCTTGTCCGATGGCGAAAACAGTGATTAATCCCGGACAATACGGGTCATCATCTTTAGCTGCCCACTGCCCATAAACGTTACCCACCGGTGAGGCAAGAAATATCAATAAGCAAACGGTTAATGTTGCGGTTGCTGATTTTAAAGTTGAAGTTTTCATAACTCTTGGGTTTAGGTTAAAAAAAATTTTTTGGAGCGTGCGCAAACCGGTAGTGCAGGAAAACAAACAGAAGAGGAGAGGAGTACAGCCGTAGAAAAATTCATGCGGTAGATTTTTTGTAAGGCAGAATGAAAGTAGAGAAAAGAAATAAGAAAAGGAAATACTCCTCTTATTACAGTCCGTTTATTGCCGTTGCAGGTGTTATCGCCAACTCGGGCGGGAAGAACTAAATTCTCCCATCCTCACATTCTGTAATTCTCAAATTCCTCTTACAACCCGTTAAACGAAATGCCCACGGCAAATGCGTTGGCTTTGGGTCCGCGGTCTTTTTTGAAAACGTTCAGCACCCCGTAGTAAGCGGTAATGTTAAAGCTGCTGTAACCAAACCTGAAGGTAGGTCCCATGTGGAACAGGCTGAAATCAGGGTAGCGCCTTTCTACATCTACCTTTACCGTATTGCCTATTTTGGTTTTCTGCTTGGTGTGGGCATCTACACGGATACCGGCTTTAAAGCCAATGGCAAACTTAAAGCAGTTGTTGAACTTATCGGGGTTGGTGCGTATGCGCAGCTCCAGGGGAATATCTACATACTGAAGCGTTACCTTGTTTACCTTGTAGCTGCTTTCGGCAACACCGGAGTTTATTTCGGTAAGCGGGCGAAAACTGGTGCCGGTTGAATCTTCCCACAGTCCGTGGCGGCTGTAAATGTTGGCGCAGCTATAACCAATGCCGGGCGCAAAACTTACGCGCGACTTCTTAATGCGGAAATCCCAGTAAAAATAAACATTGATGCCGCGGCTCCACCATTTGGTCTGCAGCCCGTTCATGCGCGGGTCGCTGCCTTTGTAAATCCAGTTGGTTCCTAATAAATCAACAGCAAAGCGGTCTTTCGAAAACTTCTGGAACTTCTTTTCAATTTCCGCCTTGCGCTTAGCCCTCGCTTCTCTCAGCGCCTGCTGTTCGGCACTCGTTTCTTTTTTCTTTTTCACGATTGTCACCGAATCGGTTTCCGAAGCAAAAGCCGCACAGGCAATAAGAAGAAAAGCAACCGTCAGAAATTTCCGCATCATTTTATTTTATAGTTCCCTTTAACGGAGGGCAAATCTAATTATTGTGAGGAATGTGAGAATGGGAGGAATGATTTCACGCTTGTGTCCTCACATTCTCACATTCTAACATTACTTTCGCCCCCGATGTCCGAACCCCGAAAGCCGCTTCTCGATTTCAATTTACTTGAACGGATTATCCGCCTGGCAGACCCCTACAAAGTAGTCTTCTATGGTTCTATCGTTATGTCTATGGTGCTGGCGCTGCTTTCCATCGGCAGACCGCTTATTATTATTTACGCTACCGACCACTACATCACAGCCGAGCATTTCGACTTTGAAGGATTGAAACGGGCGGTGATGTGGATGATGATTCTGCTGATTACCGAATCAGTCCTGCGTTATTTTTTCAATTACATCACCGCATGGCTGGGGCAGAGTATTGTAAAAGACATGCGCCTGCGCGTTTACAACCACATCGTTCATTCGCGGCTGAAATATTTCGACACTACACCCATCGGCACCTCCACCACGCGCACCATCACCGACATTGAAGCCATTAACGATACTTTCAGCGAAGGGCTCATCAGCATCTTTGCCGATATACTCGCCATACTTGCTGTTTTTGCCGCCATGCTTTACGTTAACTGGAAAGTAGCGCTGGCTACCTTAGCCGTAATGCCTTTGCTCCTTTGGTTCACGCGCTGGTTTCAGGAGGGAGTGAAGAAATCATTCCAGAAAGAGCGTACGCAGATAGCGCGCCTCAATGCTTTTTTGCAGGAGCGCATAACCGGTATGCGGATTATCCAGATTTTTAATGTAGAGGAAAAGGAAAAGAAAAAGTTTGTCGAAATCAATTCAGCGCTGCGCGATGCACTGATAAAAGGTATCTGGTATTACTCGCTGTTTTTTCCTGCGGTGGAAGTGTGTGTGGCTATTGCCATAGGCTGCATGGTGTGGATGGCATCGCACGAAATTATCAGCGGAAGCGCTTTCAACAACAACCCGCTCGACATCCGGGGCGTGGGAATCATATCCGGATTTCTTCTCCTGATTACCATGATGTTCCGCCCGCTGCGGTTTATTGCCGATAAGGTGAATGTAATTCAGCGCGGTATTGTGGCGGCTGAGCGCGTTTTCAAACTGCTGGATAAAGATGAGTCTATTCCCAACAAGGGTAAGCACGCTCCCGAAACCATCGAAGGCAGAATTTCTTTTCAGAATGTTTGGTTTGCTTACAATGGCGATGATTCGGTGCTGAAAGATGTATCGTTTGAAGTAAAGGCAGGCGAAACACTGGCAATTGTAGGCGCTACCGGCTCGGGCAAAACCTCAACCATTAACTTACTCGGCCGCTTCTACGATATCAGCCGCGGCAGTATCAAAATAGATGGGGTGGATATTAAAGATTATGAACTGTCGGCACTGCGCACAAAGATGAGCGTGGTGCTGCAGGATGTTTTTCTTTTTGCCGGAAGCGTGTACGAAAACATTACCCTGCGCAACGAAAACATTTCGCACGAGGAAGTAATGCGCGCGGCAAAGCTTGTAGGTGCGCACAACTTTATTTCGCGGCTGCCGGGCGGCTACGATTACCGGGTGAGGGAGCGCGGGGCTACGCTCAGCATGGGGCAGCGCCAGCTTATTTCGTTTGTGCGCGCGCTGGTTTACAACCCCGGTATCCTTATTCTGGACGAAGCCACATCTTCTATTGATACCGAAAGCGAGCAGCTCATCCAGCACGCCATTGAAACGCTGGTGAAAGGCAGAACCTCCATTGTAATTGCCCACCGGCTTTCCACCATTCGCAATGCACACAAAATATTAGTGCTCGACAAAGGCGAAGTGAAAGAGTTCGGCACCCACAGCCAACTGCTCGCCAAAAACGGCTACTACCGCAAGCTGTATGACATGCAGTTTGTGAAGCAGCAGGTGGGGGTGGAGTAGGTGTGTATTATCGGACTAATTGCATCTTAAATAAATGAATAAGTTATTTTATCTGTCGTTGCTTTTTGTATTTGTTTCATGCCGCAGTAATTTGAAAAACGAAAGAAATAATAAGCTTATTTATGATGTCTTAAATGCCTCTATTCAGGTTGATACCTTGTCCCCTGCGTTTGTGTGTATTAAACTTCATGAACCCTTTTATGCCCCCAAACTTATTCGCAAAGAACTTTTTGATGATGACACAATATTTCTCAATAAGCAATTAGCTGATTGGGAAGTAAAGTCAATTGATTCCAATAAACTTTTCTTCATTGACACAGCTAATAATTCATATGCAAGTGCCGTAATCGACAATACTTGTGATTCGTGCATAGGGTACAGTCTTTCATATCCTTTATTATCAAAAGATTCAAGTCGGGCTTTGATGAGTATTGGTAAGTATTGCGGGGGAAAAACTTTAGGTGGTATGGTTGTTATATTAAAGAGGACAGATAGTAAATGGATAAAAGAAAAAGAGCTATATAAATGGAATATGTAAGAGTAACCCTTGGAAGAGCCTCTCTTTTTCTTTTGCACTTAACTTTCTTCCCTCATCCCGCGAATTTTTTTATACAACGCTTGCTCATATTAAAAAAGCTTGCTGCTTACCTTGCTATCTTTTTTGAGAATCCTGTTTCACGCACCCGCCTGACCGGACGGGCAGGGAGTTAAACAGAGGAACAGAGTCCGCAGAGAAATGCAATGCAATTCCCTTCTTTGTTTATCTCTGCTCCTCTGCGTTCTCTGCGTGAAATGCATTTTTGCTTAAACACTTGCTCATATTAAAAGGCTGGCTGCCCGGGGCGGGGCGCTTAACCACAAACAGGTTGAAAACCTCAATTTTTGCGTGTTTTTGCTGAAAAATGGGGTTTTTCGATAAAATCAATCATCAAAACTAAGAGGTCGTTGACCAAAACAGAGAGGAGGACGGTCAAAACTACAGGCAGCTTAGCCAAAACTACCCGGAGCATGATTAAAACTAAAAGGAGCATGATTAAAACTAAAGGGAGCATCGTTAAAAACTGAGGCCGGTATCATTAAAACAGTGAGCTCTTTCATCAAAACCGGAAGGTTGTTCATTAAAACTAATGCGGTAACGAGCCCGACAAGCAGCCGCAATTTTCTTTATCCCTTTCTCTCAAACTCTTTCATGGCTTCCACGATTGTAGCCACTCCGGCTTCACTCATGGCGTTATATAGCGAAACACGGAAACCGCCAACGGTGCGGTAGCCTTTAATGCCGGTAATGCCTTGCCGGGCGGCAAAGTCAATAAACTTCTCTTCGAGGGTTTTATCGGTTGCGGCAAAGCAAACGTTCATCAGCGAGCGGTCTTCGCGCGCCACGCTTCCTTTAAAAAGGCTGCTGGCATCAATGGCATCATACAGCTTTTTTGCCTTGCGGTTGTTTGTTTCTTCCAGGTTCTTTACCCCGTTTTTCTTAATCCACTGCAAAGTGAGGTAAGTAACATACACCGCAAAAACCGATGGGGTGTGGTACATGCTGTCTTTCTTTATATGTGCCTGGTAGTCGAATATTTTCGGAATCTTCCGCTTCACTGTTCCGAGGATATTCTTGTTCACCACAACGAGAGTGGTGCCCGCTGGCCCCATGTTTTTTTGTGCAGCAGCATAAATCAAATCAAACTGGTTGTAATCCATTTGCTGCGAAAAGATATCGCTGCTCATGTCGGCAACAACAGAATATTTTGAAGTAACCGGAGGAAAGAAATCGCTGCGAAGCTGAGTTCCGTAAACGGTGTTGTTGGTGGTAAGATGTAAGTATTTCACCTGGCGATTGACCGATGACCGGTGACCGGTGACCGGTGAAGGTTCTGCATCCGTCTTCGGTCTTCCGTCCTCCGTCATTATATCCAAATCCAATTCCTTAGGAATGAAATTGTAGTTTGTTTCCCTCGAAGAACAAGCCACGTGAACATTCCCAAACACCTTCGCCTCTTCCATGGCATTATGCGCCCACTGGCCGGTGTCCATGTAAGCGGCAGTTTCGTCTTCGTTCAGCAGGTTCATGGGCACCAGCGCAAACTGGGTAGAGCCGCCACCCTGCAAAAACAACACTTCGCGGTCGGCATTCAGCTGCATCAGCTCGCGCACCAGAGCGCGCGCTTCTTCCATCACCTTCACAAACTCCTTACTGCGGTGCGAAATTTCCAAAATCCCGATACCGGTTCCTGCAAAATCTTTCAGCGCTTCCTGTGCCTGTTGTATAACTTCTTCGGGAAGAATGGCCGGACCGCTGTAAAAATTTATTTTCTTCATATCGCAAACATAAAAAACCAAAGTTTATGAGTACCGAAACAGCACGCATCACCAAACTCCTTAAGCGCAACTGGGATGGACCCATGTGGCATGGAGGCAACCTGAAAGAAATCCTGGAAGGAATAACCTGGGAGAAAGCTTTTCACAAACCCGCATGGAGCGCGCACAACATTTATGAACTGGTAAGCCACATGCTCTGCTGGCGCAGGTTTGTACTGGAATATTTGAACGGAAGCACCGATTACTCGGTTGAACTGAATTCGGAAACCGACTGGATAACACAATACGAACACAGCGAACTAAACTGGCTGAACCTGCTTGCGGAAATCGAAAAGAATCAAAACGAAATCGTAAATGCATTTGAAAATTTCTCCGAAGCAAAACTCGAAGAACTCGTACCGGGAAAGAAATTCAACTGGTATGTGCTTGTTCACGGCTATGTTCATCACGATATTTATCATTCTGCTCAAATAAGCCTGCTGAAAAAATAATATGAAGAAAGCCGACAAGTATAAGCTGCATCCCTGGCATGGAATTGAACCGGGAGAAAATTTTCCGGAAACAGTTACCGCATTTATTGAAATAGTTCCGACCGATACCGTTAAATACGAAATTGACAAGCACAGCGGCTGGCTGAAAGTTGACCGCCCGCAGTTGTACTCCAATATTGTTCCCGCTATGTATGGTTTTATTCCTCAAACCCTTTGCGATGAACAGGTGGCAGAGTTTTGCATGGGAAAAACAGGAGGAAGGAACATCAAAGGCGACCAAGACCCGCTCGATATTCTGGTGCTTACAGAAAAGAACATTCAGCACGGAGGGATTTTAGTGCAGGCAATTCCGGTAGGCGGTTTCAGAATGATTGACCGCAGCGAAGCAGACGACAAAATTATTGCGGTAATGAAAAACGATGCGGTTTATGGAAGAATAAAAGAACTCAGCGAATTGGATGAATCCATCATTAACCGGCTGAAGCATTACTTTCTGACTTATAAAGATATGCCCGGTTTGGCCGGTAAGCGGAAAGTAGAGATAGCTTCTGTTTACGGGAGAGAAGAAGCGATGGAAGTAATCAGCCGAAGTTCCGGAGATTACAGGGCGCGGTTCAAGGATAAGTGAAAAAACCCTCTACAAATTCACTCCTTTCCAGCCCACAACCACCGCTAAAACAAGCATGAAGAGTATGGCGAGAAATACCGCGCTCAAATCCTGAAGAGAGGAATATCTTAAAATATCATCGCGCTGAACATCGCGGTAGGTAAGTGCCAGCCAACTTATTACCAGGGCTGCACCAATCGCAAAAATATGTACAGCATGAACAAAAATATTCATCGGGTAAGTTACACCTGTTACTATCAATGTTCCGATGATAAAAGGCACAAACGCAGTTTCAATGAAATATCGTTTCCTCTTGCTCTCGCTCATGACTTTGGAATATGAATATGCAAAAAGGAGAAAAGGGCGTGCGTAATTTGTTGCAAAATACGCGAGCAATATCATAAACGGAATAGTAAGCAGGTAAACCACCGGTGCGGGAATATGCCACCAGGCCATTACTACCGTAAAGTTTTGGTAGAAAGGCGACAAATATTCACCTATTCCTAATGACATAATTATCCCCTGTGCACAGAAAACTGAAGTGCCTATTACAAATCCCCACAGGAAAAACAGGTTAAGGAGAATCCTGATTTTTTTCAGCTTGTCAAAAAGATAGAAACTCAGGATACCGAAAAAAAGGGCGAAGAACGGAGCAACTGAATAGATAGCCGTAACCTTTAACGTGGTCCACTCCTGCCCGTTAAGCATATATTTAATGCCGTAGTAATAAACAAATGAGTTAAATTTAAACAGCTTGCCCACAAGGCCCATCACAAACCACGAGGAGTAGGTAACCACTATATATGCAATGGAAAAACAAATGGCAGAATTGAGGATTCGGAACAATTTACTGTACCATTTCTCGCGGCCCTTCTGTATAATATCCATTATTGGTTCAGTTGCAGATTTTCAAAAATAAGATTTTGACGGACGGTACTTTGCTTTTTCAAAAATGGTTTTT
Organism: uncultured Chitinophaga sp.; assembly: GCA_964631835.1. Lineage (GTDB taxonomy): Bacteria > Bacteroidota > Bacteroidia > Chitinophagales > LD1 > Bog-950. The sequence continues at coordinate 9,392 of CAZWAD010000010.1, read as the reverse complement.
CCGTCATATTTTGTCAGCAAATCCTGTAAAGCAATTTTGTTGCCTGTCTCTTTCACAAACTTCCTTACAACCTGCAAACCAACCCAGTTACCGATTGCACCGGGCGCTTCGGGCGGCATGCCGACCGTTGTAGGTCCGTCATCCAGATACCTTTTTTGGTTCATATAGTCATTCTTGTAAAGCAGATCCCTTTCGTTCATATACTTCCATATTTCATACTCGCTTTTCTCGCACCATTCAACCTGTTTTTGAGTGAAACCAACAAGCAGGCTATCCGGTGCATCGGGAAAGACTAGCGACAGAAAATAAATCTTTTTCCCTTTCTCGGTGATGGCTTCAATCAGATTCTTTCCCTGCAAATTTTCTTCACCTCCGAAATAAAAGTTGTAAAGCACCTCCAAGGAGTTGCGCGCTATGTATTCTTTACGCATTTTATGATGCAGATACTGGTAAATGCCCGCGCTGTCATAATCGGGATTATTTGCCCCAAGATAAAGGTCAAGCCCTATACCCAAAACATCATTCTGATAAGTGAATGCTCCTACGGAAAATCCTGAATTGACTGCAATAATTTTAGAAACTTCAATATCGGGGAAATAGTATTTGAGATATTTCAACGATTGCGAAAGCTCATCCTCAACACCTATCGTATCCTTGAAATGCAAATTGATAGAATCCTGTATCCTCCTAATATAAGCATCTGACAAAAAACTTTGTAAGGCAAAACTCTCGGGATAAACAGTGTCTTGAGGTTCTCTGAGAAACTGCTGGAGATAAAAATCATAAAATGAACCATACTTATTTCGCATCGCCTCCTGATATTGAGAATAGTTCTCACCGGTATAAGAAAACAAGTCCTTATCGAAGCGTTCGATGTGAACATCAACCTTGATATCAGATACATCAGGTTTTTCTCTACTTTTGTTTTTCTTGCATCCGTTACAACCGGTTAGTGCAAGGAGAACAATTAAAACAGCACAGCAATTTTTCATCAGCGCTAAAATGCTAAAATTGAAACGCAAACCAACTTTACCATGAAACGAATTTTGCCATTACTTATTCTTGTCACAAGTTTTCTTCACAGTTACTCGCTGTCCGACAAATTCAGGATGGGGCTTGCAGTTTCACCGGGAATAGCCTGGTCTAACCCTTTCGGAAAAGATTTACTCAAAGGAAATCCACGCTTTGGAGTAAGTTATGGTTTTCTGATTGAATATTGGTTTGCCAAAAATTACGGCTTTGCTTCGGGAATCGGAGGTGCGTATGATGGCTGTAACATACATGGAAGGAGCCGGTTTGAAGAAGTTTCGGGAGTTAAGGTGAGGAACGTAACCGAGAAATACACTTTTCATTATATTGAAATTCCCGCTTACCTGAAAATGAAAACCAACGACATTAAGGAATCAAAGTTTTGTGTTTGGGGACAGGTAGGTGCTACGATTAATGTTACCGTAAGCGCCCGCGCAACTTACACTGATTCTATTTCCACATCGAACGGAAACGTTCTCATCGAAAAAGAAAACATCCTGAAAGGGAAAAACGAAATCGCTAACTCCATTTCAAACTTTCGTTCGAATGGTATTGATGTGCGCTTGGGTGTTGGCGGAGGTTTTGAATATAGGTTTGATAAAAGAACATCACTTCTTGTCGGGTTGTTTTATCACAACGGCTTTATCAATAATATCTTCGACCACGATGCCAAGAAGGAAGCCAACGTAATGCGCTTTATGAGTATGCGCGTTGGTGTTCTGTTTTAACCGATATTTGCCCCATGAAAATTGCCCTGGCGCAGCTCAATTACCATGTTGGAAATTTTGCTGCCAACACACAAAAAATAATTAACGGTATTCGGGAAGCGGAAAAGCAAAATGCCGACCTGGTTGTTTTCAGCGAGCAGTGTATTTGCGGGTATCCTTCGCGTGATTTCCTGGAGTTTGAAGATTTTATTTCCCATTGTAATAATGCAGTTAATGAAATTGCGAAATATACGAACAAGGTTGCGGCCTTAGTTGGCTCCCCCCGTAAAAACGCAAAGGTAGAAGGCAAAGATTTATTCAACTCAGCTTTTTTCATTTACGAAGGGAAGGTTCAACAAGTAGTTGACAAAACTCTTCTGCCAGTTTACGACATCTTTGATGAGTACCGGTACTTCGAGCCGAACAAAACTTTTGAGGTAATACATTTCAAGGGGAAAAAACTTGCGGTTACTATTTGCGAAGACATCTGGAATGTGGGTAACGACAATCCGCTTTACACTACTTGTCCTCTTGATGAACTGATAAAACAATCGCCCGATGTAATTGTTAACCTTTCGGCTTCGCCATTCAGCTATATACAGCACGAAGAGCGATTGAAAGTGATTTGTGCTAATGTGGAACGTTACAAAATTCCTATGGTATATGTGAATCAGATAGGAGCGCAAACTGAATTGATTTTTGATGGAGGAAGTATGGTGGTGAACGAGCAAGGGGAAGTAGAGGAACAGCTAAAGTTCTTTGAAGAGGAAATTCGATTTTGGCAAGCCGATGACAGGAGATCTAAGGCGGGGGTTACGTCCGTTATCCGTTATCCGTCATCCGTCAATCTGATTCACGATGCACTTGTTATCGGTATTCGCGATTACTTCGCCAAACTAGGATTTAAAAAAGCGATTTTGGGTTTAAGCGGTGGCATTGATTCGGCAATTGTTTTATGCCTGGCGTCTGTAGCGCTGGGAAAAGAAAACGTTTTATCGCTTCTTCTTCCGTCCGGTTTTTCTACTGAACATTCTTTGAGTGATGCAAAGCAACTTTGTGAAAACCTGGAAACGAAATACGAAACCGTTCCTATAGAGAATAATTTTCAGTCGTTTACTGAAATACTGAAACCATATTTCAAGGAGCTTCCTTTTAACGTAGCGGAAGAAAATTTGCAGGCACGGGTGCGAGGAGTTTTGCTGATGGCTTTTAGTAATAAGTTTGGATACATTCTGCTGAACACTACGAACAAGAGCGAAGCGGCAGTAGGCTACGGAACTTTATATGGCGATATGTGTGGCGGGCTTTCTGTTCTCGGTGATGTTTACAAAACACAGGTTTACGAACTGGCAAATTATATCAATAGGGGAAAAGAAATTATTCCACGGAATATTATTGCCAAAGCCCCATCAGCAGAGCTCAGGCACAACCAAAAAGATTCTGACTCGCTGCCGGAGTATGGCATCCTTGATAAAATTCTTTTTCAATACATCGAAAATCGGAAAGGACCGAAAGAGCTTGTTGGTATGGGCTTCGACAAGCCTCTCGTTGACCGGGTTCTAAAGTTGGTTAATGGGAGCGAATGGAAACGCTTTCAGGCGCCACCGATTCTTCGCGTTTCGCCCAAAGCATTTGGTATGGGAAGAAGAATGAATATTGAGGGAAAGTATTTAGGATAGAAAACAATTGAAAGCTAATTAATAAAGCACGGATATCTGACCTTCGAAAGAAAAAGCCCGTTAGGCGGAGCCAGATAGTGAATACGGAATTCTTTTTTGCTGGCAACAACATCTTTAAATTCTTCCAACTCTATTTTCTCTTTTCCAATCATCATTATAGTTCCCACAATTTTTCGGACCATGCCGCGTAGGAAACGGTTGGAAGAAATCGTGAAGCGAAATGCCTCACCGGTCTTCATTTCGTGTGGAACTGAAAGTGGTGAAACATTTTCCGGCACATCAAACGGCTTTAAGGTCAAATGCTGCGAGGAAAGGATATCCCATTTTGCTTCCCGGATATAACAAATGTTTGTTTTGAAGTCTTCGCTTGGCAGGCATAGCGAAGTAAAGTCCTGAATGGTTTTTAAAAATTCCGTTGCGGCTAAGACTTTTTCCCAATCAACATGATAAAAGCCCTGGTAGAAACTGTAGCGTTTAATAAAAGGCGATTTATCGAAATGAATAAAATACTCGTACGTCCTTTCGGTGGCATCAAAGCGGGTATTGGCTTTTTCCTCAACCGGTATAATCCGGAAAATAGAAATGTCATCCGGCAGAACGCAGTTGAGGCGGAATAGAAAATCTTGCAGGTCAGCAATTTCATTCTCCGCATCAAAGTGCATATAAAAATCTTTGGCATGAACACCGGCATCAGTTCTTCCGCAACCCATGGACTTTATTTCCTGCTGAAGAAGTTTGTGCAGCGCTTCGTTAATGGTTTGCTGAACGCTCGGGGCGTTTGCCTGAACCTGCCAGCCGCTGTAATTGGTACCATCAAAACATAAGTGAAGAAAATAACGGGGCATGACTTATTGTATGCCGTTGAAAATTACGTTAGCGTTTGGTGAAATCCTCTTTACGTCAATCTTTGAAACGCGTTTTTTCAGAAAGGCAACGACTTCATCAGTTGAAGCGAATTGCTCACGGAGGTCAACATACTTGGAGGCAAGGTACTTATAGTTTCTTGTAATGAGTAAAAACCAAATCACAAAAAAGTCTATTCCCTGAAAAACAATAGCATCGTTTTCTTTATACTTCTCTATATCTTTTTGAAATTCAACCGGCATATCGGTCCAGTGCATATTGGGGCGTAGGTGGTGGCCAATATGGTAGCCATCATTAAAACAAGCTTTATTATATCCGCAATTGATGCAGGTAATACTGTTGCGGTAATTATTGTCAGGGGTAGCGGCATCAATAAATGCATGTTGCCCCCAGTTGCCTGCCATCATTCCAAAGCGGGCAATGATAAACGGAACGATGAAGACCATTAAGGTTGCCTGCCAGTTGAATTGCCACAGCACGGCACACATGATAAAGAACCCGATTTCGCCCAGCAAAACCTTACGGAAGAATTTCCACCGCTCCTTACGTTTGAAATAATAGGAGAGGTCGAATATTCCGAACAAAAGGAAAAGAAAGAAATATTTGATGAAGTCAAAAAAACTATCGCGCTGGTAATTCATCGTGCAGCTCAAATCATTAATCAAGTTATTTTCCGCATGGTGCATCATTACATGATGCCCGAAATATGTTTCGGGTGTTTCACCATAGAAGGGGCCCAGCACCCAGGGAATAACCTTGTTTAGCGTGTCGTATTCCTGCCTGAATAATTTTCGGTGCGAGGTATTATGCAACATCAGGATAAAAGGACCTAAGCCAATGGCAGTGTTCAGAAGCATAAGGGGAACAGCAATCCACCAACTGAACCAAAAAAAAATTAAAACCGATAGAGGAATAACGATGAACAAAATACGCAGTGATAGCCTAATGAACGGTAGGTCGCGTTTATCCCGAATAAACTTCAGAACAAATTTTTCAAAAAAATTATAGTTACTGCTTTCATCAAAAACGGGGTCGGTAATTTTTAATTCCATTTGCCTGCTGTTGCTTTTAAATCCGCTCATAAATTATTGCCAATCCTTGTCCCACGCCTATGCACATTGTTGCAAGCCCGTACCGCACATTTCTCTTTTTCATTTCATAAAGCAAGGTCGTTGTAATTCTTGCTCCACTGCAACCCAGCGGATGACCGAGGGCAATGGCACCTCCGTTTACATTTACAATTTCCGAGTTTAATTCTAAATCGCGAATGCAAGCGAGAGACTGAGATGCAAAGGCTTCATTCAGCTCCACCAAACCGATGTCTGAAATTTTCAGACCTGCACGCTTCAATGCTTTTTGAGTTGCGGGAACAGGACCAACACCCATATAAGCAGGTTCAACTCCTGCACCTCCAACCGATACAATCCGTGCAAGAGGTTTTAAGTTGTGCTTCTTCAACACATTTTCGTTTACAATAATTGTTGCTGCAGCACCATCATTTATTCCTGATGAGTTTCCCGCAGTAACAGTTCCCTCCTTTACAAAAGCAGGTTTCAGCTTTGCTAATTCTTCGGGTGATGATAAGCGAGGATGTTCGTCTTTAGCGAATTGAATTTTTTCTTTCCCCTTCTGAACTTCCACGGCAAATATCTCATCATTAAACTTTCCCGCTTCATGAGCAGCCTGGTATTTTACCTGTGAAGAGTGGGCAAAGGCGTCTTGTTCTTCACGGCTTATATTCCACTTTTTAGCTACGTTCTCGGCAGTTTCACCCATGGAGTAAGTTGTTTCTTTAGGAAACAGTTTATTGGTAAACCGCCAGCCAATAGTTGTGTCGAAAATTTGCTGGGTTCTTCCGAAAGCTGAATCGGCTTTCGATAAAACGTAAGGGGCACGGGTCATGCTTTCCACTCCACCGGCAATATAAATTTCACCATCGCCAAGTTTCACCGCGCGGTTTGCATCGGCAATTGCCTGAAGCCCCGATGCACAAAGACGATTGACTGTAACTCCGCCTACTTTAACCGGCAACCCGGCAAGCAGCAAAGCCATTCGTGCCACGTTGCGGTTGTCTTCACCGCTTTGGTTAGCTGCACCGAAAACAACCTCTTCAATTTCATTTACATCAAGCCATTCAGAATTGCGCTCAACAATTTTTCTGATGACGAGTGCCGCCAAATCATCCGGGCGAACGGCTGAAAGCGTTCCGTTATGCTTACCGATGGGAGTGCGAAGCGCGTCAACAACAAATGCATCCATAATTTGAAAAAAATTAGGTTTGCGCAAATTTAGTTTTTCAATACTCAACTCATGATTCAGAGAATTCAGACTGTGTTTCTTCTACTCTCGGTTGCCTGCCTCGCATTGTTTTTATGGATGCCTCTGATTGGACTGGAGCCGGCAAACTTTCCCCCTTTGAAAGGGTGGGAGGTAACCGAAAAATTTCCTTTTAATGGAGATTACTATATCTATTTTATCAATGCTATGCTCACCGGTACTGCCATTGCGATAACGCTCATCAACATTTTTCTTTTCAGGAAAAGAAATACCCAAATGTTGCTCTGCTGGTTTTCGATTGTGTTTATTGCTTCGGCTGCGGGGTTTGTTTACTATGAATATCAAACCAAAATATTTTTTGGCGATGTTATTCTTACTTCCTGGAATCTTTTAGCGATTGGAGCTGCAGCATTTCAGATTCTCGCCTTTATCTTTATAAGAAAGGATGAAGAACTGATTAAAAGCGCTGACCGGTTGAGGTAATTATCATACCGCCCAGTCTTCCCTGTCTAAACTTCTGAATTGAATAGCTTCGGCCAGATGTTCGGTTTTTATATCCTCACTTCCGGCAAGGTCGGCAATGGTACGCGAAACTTTAAGTATGCGGTCGTATGCACGGGCCGATAGGTTCAATTTTTGCATAGCCCGATTCAGCAGATTCTTTCCCGCTTCTGTAATTACACAAATCTCCTGAACCATCTGAGCTTCCATTTGTGCATTGCTGTAGAGGTTATTCTTCCCCTTAAATCTCTTCTCCTGAATTTCACGGGCTTTAATCACCCGCCCGCGGATATTCTCACTTTTCTCAAATTTCTTTTCGCTTGAAAGTTCGTTGAAGGCAACCGGTGTAACTTCCACATGCAAATCAATCCGGTCCATCAGAGGCCCGGAAACTTTGTTCAGATATTTCTGAACTACACCGGGTGCGCAAACGCACTCCTTTTCCGGATGATTATAATAACCGCAAGGGCAAGGATTCATACTCGCCACCAAAGTAAACGAGGCAGGATAGCTTACTGAAAACTTTGAGCGCGAAATAGTGACATTCCTTTCCTCCATGGGCTGGCGCATTACTTCGAGAACGGTGCGCTTAAACTCCGGCAGTTCATCCAGAAACAAAACTCCATTATGAGCTAAAGATATTTCACCGGGATGAGGATTGCTTCCGCCACCGACAAGTGCAACATCGCTCACGGTGTGGTGCGGAGAGCGAAACGGCCGCTGATAGATGAGTGAGGAATTTTTAGAGAGCTTTCCCGCCACGGAATAAATCTTAGTGGTTTCCAAAGCCTCATTCAAACTGAGGGGAGGAAGAATGGTTGGGAATCGCTTTGCGAGCATTGTTTTACCTGCACCCGGTGGACCAATAAGGATAACGTTATGACCACCGGCAGCAGCAATTTCCAAAGCACGTTTAATATTTTCCTGTCCTTTTACATCTGCAAAATCATATTCGCTTTTCAGTGTGTTGTTTTCAAATTCGGCACGGGTGTCAACTATAGTTGGCGCGATGGTTTCTTTACCTTCGAGAAAGTTTACCACTTGGGTGAGATTTTCCACGCCAATTACTTCGATGTTATTGACAATGGCGGCTTCGCGGGCGTTGACTTTGGGAAGAATGATTCCCTTAAACTTTTCCTTGCGCGCCTGAATAGCGATAGGAAGCGCACCCTTAATGGGAAGGATTCCTCCATCGAGAGAAAGCTCGCCCATGATGATATATTGTTTGAAAGCATCAACGTTTTTCAACTGACCGGATGAGCCGAGTACGGCAATGGCCATGGGCAGGTCGTAAGCGGTTCCTTCTTTTTTAATATCAGCCGGTGAAAGATTTAAAACAATACGCGCCCGGGGCATACGGAATTTATGTTGCTTTAGGGCGGTTTCGATGCGCGGCATGCCTTCGCGCACGGCATTGTCGGGAAGGCCAACGACTATATAATTCAGCTTGCCTTCACCGCCAACGTTTACCTCGATGGTGATGGTGGCTGCGTCAACACCGTAAACGGCACTGCCGAATGTTTTTACGAGCATAATATCTGTGGCTAAATAAATCGAAAAACATTAATGCGGTTGTTTTTGTTAGTCCTTTTGTCTTGAAACAAAAGAACGAAAAGTTCAAGGCTGTGAGGCTTTGAGCTAAAAATTATTGCAGAAACCTAAACTGCACAAACTTGCCCTGCGCAACCCTCTAACTCCCAAAAGGGAGAACCTCAACGCAGTGCTTCGAACAGTGTGCAGTTTTAATCCCGCCAAGGCGGGATAAACGGTTTCTTTCATAATTTTCTTAACGCTCAAATCCTAAGGGGCCGAAGGGGAGGGTAAGTTTTTCTAACAAATGAAAATCGCAGGGTTATGTAAAATGCATAAGGGAGGGAGACGCTTGGGACAAACGCTTTGTCACGATGTCCGTACGTTTTAGCAGACTGTCCGCGCGCTTTGGCACGCTGTCCGTGTGCTTTGGCAGACTGTCCGCGCGCTTTGTCACGCTGTCCGCGCGCTTTGGCAGACTGTCCGCACGCTTTGGCAGGCTGTCCGTGTGCTTTGGCAGACTGTCCGCGCGCTTTGTCACGCTGTCCGCGCGCTTTGGCAGACTGTCCGCGCGCTTTGGCAGACTGTCCGTATGCTTTGTCACGAAGTCAATGCGCTTTGGCAGGCTGCCAGTGTGCTTTGTCACGAAGTCAATGCGCTTTGGCAAGCTGCCAGTTCGCTTTGTCACGAAGTAAAAAGCCATGTTTTAAGGATTATGGCACTCAATGAGGTTGGTTTTTGGTTGTTTTTGGGTTCTGTCGTTAATCGTGTGAGAGTAAGTCCAATTGACCGTTGAAGAAGAGGA
>CAZWAD010000009.1:40440-127426 GCA_964631835.1 uncultured Chitinophaga sp. | reverse complement strand
ATCCGGCAAGTGTACTGACTTCTTAACAGTTCTCACACGATTAACGACAGAACCCTGTTTTTCTCATTTTCTGATGTTTTTGCCCAAAAGAGCGCTGCGAAGTCATAGTCCGAGGCTAAGGAGTCATACCCTTAGGCTCCGAATCCTTGATCCTTCTTCTCCCAATTCCCTCGCCCCGGATCATCTCTTCGAACCCTAAGTTAATGCATAGCCCAAACCGATTTTAGCCCCCGTACTGTTACACTTGCAAGGTTGGGGTCGTTGCCAGCCGGAACTGTTGCGGCTTTACATTCTTCCCAATCTCTTAACTACTCTTTCACCTGGTTTTGCAGGCGTATGCTTTCGAGGTGTATTGCTTCGAGGTATGTGTGCATGAAATCTTCGCTGAAGCCGAATTGTTTTCCTTTTTCGGTAAGCGATACAAATATCTCGCTCCAGCGGATGTTCTGAAAAATGGTGATGTTGTTTTTCTTTTTCAGCAAGCCAATTTTAATGGCGGCTTGCATGCGCGAGTTAATAAGCGAAATAAGTTCGTTGTCGAAATAACTGATTTGCTCGCGCAGGTTGTCAAGTTCCTTGCGGAATGTTTCTTCATCGGCATAGTTCTTTTTCCAGATAACCGAGTCGAGCAGTGTGCTGAGTTGGGCTGGCGAAATCTGCTGGGCGGCATCGGTAAGCGCCACCTTAGGGTTAATGTGCGACTCTACCATTAAGCCGTCATAATCAAGGTCAATGCTTTTTTGAACAATGGACTGAAGCAGGGAAGTGTTTCCGCAAATATGCGAGGGGTCGCAAATCATGGGCAGTTCGGGAAAAAGCCTTTTAAGTTCAATAGGTATTTGCCAAAGGGGGATATTCCTGAATTCCGATTTACCGTAAGATGAAAACCCCCTGTGAACCAGCCCGATTTTTGTAATGCCTGATTTTGCAAAGCGTTCAACCGCGCCTGCCCACAGGTTCACATCAGGGTTAATCGGGTTTTTTATGAGTACCATTACACCGGTGCCTTTCACCGCATCAGCTAACTGCTGAACACTAAAGGGGTTTACAGTAGTGCGTGCACCCACCCAGAGAATATCCACATCGAAATGAAGGGAGTCTTCCACATGTTTGCTGGTGGCTACTTCAACGGCAAGCGGCAAACCGGTTTGTTTCTTTGCCTGTGCGAGCCAGGCAAGGCCTTTGGTTCCTGCGCCTTCAAAGCCACCGGGCTTAGTGCGCGGTTTCCATATTCCTGCCCGTAGAGCGTTTACCCGTTTCTCTTTAGCTAGTTCAATGGCGGTTTTCAGAACCTGCTCCTCGCTTTCTGCGCTACAAGGCCCGGCAATGACAAAAGTTTTTTTGCCGTTTACCGGTATATCAATGGTTACCGGTTCGTTTAATGTGTTTATCATACACTTTGGGTTTTATGTTGTTTAATTCTGTTGAGTGATTCTGTAAATTTTTCTTCTGGGCTGCAGAGGCTTACGCGCACATAGCTTTCGCCCGCACTTCCGAATACGCTGCCGGGAGTAATGAAGATGTTGCGCTCATAAAGCAGGTAATCGCAGAACTCTATTCCGTTTTTGTATCTGGAGGGAACCTTACCCCACAGGAACATTCCGGTTTGAGGTGAATCGAACTCAACGTTCAGTTCACGGAGAAGTTCTTCCGCCTTTTTTCTTCTTGCGGAGTAAATTTTGTTTTGAGAGTGATTCCATTCAGTGGGAGTGGTGAGCGCTTCGGCAGCAGCAAGCTGAACCGGCAGGAACATTCCACTGTCCATGTTGCTCTTGAATTTCAGCACATCATTAATTATTTCCTCATTGCCGCAAAGCATACCCACCCGCCAGCCCGCCATGTTGTAGGTTTTGCTGAGTGAGTTTAATTCAATGGCTGTGTCCATTGCGCCTTCGGCAGAAAGAATACTCAAAGGATTTTCGTTGAGAATAAAACTGTAAGGGTTATCGTGGCAAACAAGAATGTTATGCTCTCTTCCGAAATCAACGAGTTGTTGGAACACTTGCCGCTCTGCAGTTTTACCGGTGGGCATGTTGGGGTAGTTTACCCACATCAGTTTTACTTTTCTTAAATCAGTTTTCGCCAAAGCATCGAAATCGGGCAGCCAGTTGCTTTCTCCGGTTAAATGATAAGCAACCGGTTTTGCCCCTGCCAACTCAACAGCAGTAGCATAAGCCGGATAACCGGGATTGGGAACAAGCGCTTCATCGCCTTTGCCGAGATAAGTCATGCACACGTGAACAATACCTTCTTTCGAGCCAATCAGCGGAAGAACTTCAGTTTGCGGATTGAGCGAAACCTGATACCAGCGGTAATACCACTCAGCCATTGCTTTTCTCAAATCAGGAACACCGCGATAGCTTTGGTAGGCGTGAGTGTTTTTCTTCAGCGCAAAGTTGCAAAGAACATCTACCACTTTATCAGGAGGAGATAAATCGGGGCTGCCGATTCCGAGGTTGATAATATCGGCACCGGTTTGGCGTAGGCGCTCCACTTCCTGCAGTTTACGCGAGAAGAAATATTCCTGAACATGATTAAGCCGTTCTGCCGTTTTCATTTTTTCCGTTTTTATAAATACCCTGCAGCTTTGTAGCTTCGGTCATTTCGGTTAACCGCGCATACACCTGAGCTAACTGCTTATTGTTTTCAAATTCGAGGTCGGCATAAAAACCATAACGCCAATCGCTTCCCTGAACCGGTATAGACTGCAGCTTGCTCAGGTTGATTCCTTCATCAGCAATCAAAGTTAGCGCCCGGGCGAGACTTCCACGGTTATGGTCGGTTTCAAAATACACCGAAGCCTTGTCAACATCTGCTGCATAAGACGGTTTGCGGGAGAGGACAAGGAACCGCGTATAGTTGTTTTTGACGGTATGAATGTTTTCGGCAGCAACAGGAAGCCCGTAAAGTGATGCTGCCAGCTTACCGGCAACAACCGCTACATTTCTTTTTTGATTTTGATGCAGCCATTTAACCGAAAGGGCGGTATCAACGGTTTCAACCAGCTTCCACGGGTACCTTTCAAGGAAATCGTAACACTGCTGCAAAGCCATGGGGTGAGAATGCACTTCTTTAATTTCAGAAAGAGAAACACCGGGTAGGGTAATAAGCTGCTGTTCAATCTTCAGATATATTTCATCGGTAATAAACAATTTGCTTTTGTTGAGCAGGTTGTAATTGGGAAGAATAGAGCCGGCAATGGAGTTTTCAATAGCCATTAAGCCGCCATCGCTGGCTTCATCATTTTCAGCAGCATTCATCAGTTCGCTGAAAGTGTTGCAGTGTATCACATTTACTTTTTCACCAAACAACTTTTCTGCTGCCATGTGATGAAAGCAACCTTCGAAACCCTGTATGGCGTATCCTTTCTGCATATTTTATCTTATTATCCGTTTACCTGTTCGTTTCATAAAGCAAAAGTCCCGCTTTAAGGGCGGGACTTTTGCTTTACAATTTCGATTGGCAAAACAATCACCCGCATGTTTTAAACACATAAAAAAAATAACTCCGGAAGTTGTTTCGCCAAATCATGCGACTAAGATAAGCTTATTTCCTGCTCTTCGCAAGAGCACTGATGAACAACGTAAAACTGCCTGACTAAAATTAAGAGCATGGGGAGTTCCCGAAATGTCATGGAGTGCATGACATAGAAAGGGCAGAGTTGTGAAATTAGGGTAGGAGAAGTGCGTAATAAACTAAGACGGGGAATCAGTAACGCAGCCTTGCGAAGCTGAGGTTACGCTTTTTGCGTATTTGTACAACACTCCGCAGTTAGCTTTGAGTGCCGGTTGTTTCCATTCTTTTTTCCTTTTGGCAAGTTCTTCATCGGTTACTTTCAGAATTATTGTTTTTTTAACTCCGTCAATGGCAATGATGTCGCCATTCTTAACAAGCGCAATGTTGCCGCCATCTACGGCTTCGGGGGTAATGTGGCCGACCACGAAGCCGTGAGTACCACCGGAGAATCTCCCATCAGTAATGAGAGCAACACTGCTTCCAAGTCCTGCGCCAATTATTGCTGAAGTGGGCTTGAGCATTTCGGGCATTCCGGGTCCGCCTTTGGGTCCGCAGTAACGAATAACAACTACTTCACCGGATTTTATTTCCTTGTTCTGAATTCCGGTAATGACCGCATGCTCATCATCGTAAACACGGGCAGGGCCTTCGAAGAAATCGCCTTCCTGACCGGTGAGTTTGGCAACGCTTCCTTCTTTGGCGAGGTTACCATAGAGGATTTGAATGTGACCGGTGGCTTTTACGGGTTTTTCTTTTGCGAAAATAACTTGCTGTCCTGCTTTTAAAGAGGGAAGTGCTTTAAGGTTTTCTTCAATTGTTTTACCTGTAACAGTCAGGCAATCGCCATGGAGGAAATTATTTTGAAGTAAGTACTTCATTACAGCGGGCACACCTCCAACGTAATGGAGATCTTCCATCATGTATAGCCCGCTAGGTTTTAAATCAGCAAGGACTGGTGTTTTATCGCTGATGCGCTGAAAGTCTTCGAGAGTTATTTTTACGCCAACAGTTTTTGCCATAGCAATTAAATGCATGACTGCGTTGGTTGAACCGCCAAGCGCCATAACCATTGTAATTGCATTTTCAAATGCTTTGAACGTCATGATGTGTGCGGGAAGAATGTTTTCTTCTAACAAAACCCGAATTACTTTACCGGCTTCTATACATTCATTTTGTTTTTCGTTGCTCAGTGCAGGGTTGGAGGAAGAGTAAGGCAAACTCATTCCAAGGGCTTCAATGGCAGAAGCCATAGTATTTGCAGTGTACATTCCTCCGCAGGCGCCTGCACCTGGGCAGGAGTTGCGGATAATACCGCGGAAATCTTCCTCGGAAATATTGTTATTGAGTTTTTTACCAAGCGCTTCAAAAGCGGAAACTATGTTGAGCGATTCGCCTTTGTACTTACCTGAGTGAATAGTTCCTCCGTAAACCATAATAGAAGGACGGTTGAGGCGACCCATAGCCATAACAGAGCCGGGCATGTTTTTATCGCAGCCAACCATGGCAATAATTCCATCGTAATAATGGGCACCGACAACAGCTTCAATAGAATCGGCAATGATTTCGCGGGAAACAAGAGAGTAACGCATGCCATCTGTGCCGTTGGAAATTCCATCGCTGACTCCAATTGTATTAAAGATAAGACCAACTAAATCTGCCTGCTGCACACCCGCCTTTACCCGTTTGGCCAAGTCGTTCAGGTGCATGTTGCAGGTGTTCCCTTCGTAACCGGTACTTACGATTCCTATTTGTGGTTTCTTTAAATCTTCATCTGTTAAGCCAATACCATATAGCATAGCCTGTGCGGCAGGCTGAGTGTCGTCCTGGGTGATTGTTTTGCTGTATTTGTTGAGTTCCAAGTTCTTTATGTATTTTTTGGAGATAAGCAGGGTGATTTGTCATGTCGAGTGAGGAGGCATCTTGTATTTTTCCCAAAGACAAGAGCCTTCACTTCAATGAGCCACCATCCAGAATGACATGTTTCCGTATTATGCTACTACCGATTTGTATTCTAAACCTACCACCAAATTCTTATAAGCTTTCTGCAAGGTGTAACCGAAAGTATTGTTCCACTCTTTTGCAAAAGGTTTTTTGTTTATTGAGTTAAGACCTACTATTTCGGCACCTGTGCCGCAGAGAAAAGCTCCATCGGCATTCAGTAATGCTTCCTGATTGTAAAGACCTTGTTCAACGGGAATGGATAATTCGCTGCAAATGTCAATCAAAGTATCGCGCGTTATTCCCGGAAGAATATTTCCGAGTTGTGGTGTGTATAGGACTCCTTCTTTTTCGAAAAAAAGATTTGAACCGGGACCTTCAGCTAAAAATCCATCACTATCCAGAAGGATTGCTTCGTCAAAACCTTTGTCCTTTGCATCAGAGGTTGCGAGAATAGAGTTTACGTAATGTCCGCAAACTTTGGCTTCCACCTTTGTGGATCGGGGATGAGGACGGCAGAAGGGAGAAATCATGACGTCTAAACGCTTGTCGCCCAGGTAAGCCGCCCAATCCCAAGCTTCTATAATCAGCGAAGTGCCTTTAGGGTGGGAGAGGCTCATGTTGGGAGTACAAATGACTATTGGACGTATGTAAGCATTTTCAAAATTGTTTTGGCGCAGTAATTCATAAGTATCATTTTCCATTTCCTGAACAGAATACTTGAGTGGTATGTTAAGGAGCTGAGCCGAGCGGTGAAGGCGCTCGTAATGCTCTTTGCCTTTAAACATTTTTGTTCCATTAGCTGTTTTATAGGCACGAATGCCCTCGAAAACACCGTACCCGTAATGAAGTGTCTGACTGTAAAGGTCGCTAGATGCTTCGGTGGCTCTGATGAAATTGCCATCAAGATAAATAATGGTTTTGTCGTTGTAATACATACTTATAGGTAAGGAGTTACTTGTATTTTAAATTAAAGCCGGCAAATGTAGGAATTTGAGGGAGGGTTTGTAATAGAAAAGGTGAGGAGGTGGCCGTGTTAATGATTGGTAGTATCTGAAAGTAAAACCGTGTGGTTTTGGTTGAACTGGAACCAAGCTGTATAAAATAGCACAAGTGGGAAGTAAAACATAGTTATACCTTTTTCCTAAACTCAACCGAAACTTATAAATTCGTTTCCCTTTAAATGATTTCTAAAACTACCATACAAAGGATAAATGAGGATGCCCGTGTTGAGGATGTAGTGGGCGAATTTGTCACACTCAAAAAGCGCGGGGCTAATTTGCTTGGTCTTTGTCCTTTTCACAACGAAAAAACACCTTCGTTCAATGTAAATCCTGCACGAAACATTTATAAATGTTTTGGCTGTGGTAAAGCAGGCGGACCTGTCCAGTTCTTAATTGACTACCAGCAACTCTCTTACCCGGATGCTCTTCGATACCTTGCTAAGAAATACAGCATCGAAATTGAAGAAGAGAAAGTAAGTGCCGAAGACAAGCAGAAAGAACTGGAGCAGCACAACCTGGTTGAAAGTATTCATATTGCCAATTCAGCCGCGCAAAAATTTTTTACCGATTACATGCTGCACAATGAAAACGGCAAAATCGGTTTAGCCTATTTCAAGGAACGTGGATTCCTAAGCCACACTATTGAGAAATTCCAATTAGGATTTGCACCCGAAGGGTTCGATGTCTTTACAAGACATGCTTTAAAAGAAGGATTTCAACTTGATGTTCTGAAAAAAGCAGGACTCACATCATCCAAAGAAAACAGCACCATTGATTTCTTCCGTAACCGGGTGATGTTTCCCATTCATAATATGACCGGCAAGGTGATTGGTTTTGGTGGCCGCGTTATGGTGAAGGATGAAAAGACACCCAAGTATGTCAACACTCCTGAAAGCGAAGTTTACCTGAAAAGTAAAATTCTTTACGGAGCATACTTTGCAAAGAATGATATCAGGAAGAAAGATGAGTGTTATTTGGTGGAAGGCTATACTGATGTCATTTCGCTTCATCAGACAGGAATTGAAAATGTAGTAGCTTCATCTGGCACTTCGCTTACACAAGACCAGATTCGTCTTATTAAACGGATTACAAAGAACATCACTATTTTGTACGATGGCGATGCAGCCGGTATTAAGGCTGCTATGCGGGGAACCGACTTAATTCTTGAGGAAGGAATGAATGTGCGCATAGTGATTCTTCCCGATTCGGAAGATCCGGATTCCTATGTACGAAAAACAGGAGCCGATGCTTTCAACTTTTTTGTTCAGGCAAACAAGAAGGACTTGATTTCTTTCCAGACCACGCTCCTAGCTGGCGAAGCAAAGAAAGACCCGATTAAAAAGGCGCAGCTCATTCGCGACATCATTGAATCTATTGCAAAGATTCCTGATGTAATTCTACGGTCGGTTTATGCCAAAGAAAGCAGCCAACAGTTTGACATGAGCGAGCAAATCATCATTACAGAAATAAACAAGCTGCGCAGAAGAAAACTGAAAGACGAACAAAATACTGGCGTAAAGGCAGATGAGAAACAAGATGTAATTGCTGAAGAAAAATTAAGCCAGGCTATTCACCGTGAACAATTCAATGAACTGAAATCCGGAATTGATGTGGTAGAGAAAGACATCATCCGAATTCTGATGGAGTTCGGAACGTGGACATTGGATCTGGAAAGTGAAGCGAATACCGTTACGGCTTTTGTACTTGATGATTTGGAAGGAATAGATATTGAAACGCCCGAATACAATGCCATTTACCAACTGGTAAAGAGAGAGTTCTTACAGGGAAATGTTCACGATGAAAAGTTCTTTACCACCAACGATGACAAAAAAATTTCTTCCGCTGCCATAAACATTCTTTCACAGCCTTACTCACTCAGCGATAATTGGTGGCAGAAATACAAAATTGTTGTACCAGATAGGAAATCGCTTTTTATTAAAGACATACAGTCGTCATGTATCCGCTTAAAGCAGATTAAGAATATCACTGAATTGAAGAAGATTGAAAAACTTCTGAAGGAAATTACAGACGAGGTAGAGTTAGCCCGGCTTATGAAGCTTCACAGGCTTTTGTTAGAGCAAAAAAAAGAATTTGCCCAAACCGTAGGCAATGTCATTTACCGACCGGTTACTTAATTAACCTTCCAGATTCAGGGTAAGCGTAAATGTGCGCGAGTACATGCGCTCTATTGTGCGCGAATAAATCAAGCCGGGTGTAGGAGCATGAACATTAATTACCCCGTGGCTCATTTTAAACTCCGGTGACAGTATAAAATAAGGGAAGTAAATCATAAACCCGATACCATATTCCGCAGCCACATCATGGTTGTTCAGTTTTATAATGTCTTCAGCTTTTCGAGCTTTGACATTAGACGCTAAATCATAGTCGTAACGGACACCTGCAATTACATACACTCTGAAATCTTTAATCGGCTCCGACTTAAACCGAAGCAGCAGCGGGAAATCAAGATATATGGACGAGATGCTCTTCTTGATGATATTATGGTCTAAATCTTCGTATTGAATATTCTTGTCAGAAAAAGAAAGTGTGGGAATAAACCGTAAATCGAAATACTTATGGAACTGGTAATTGCAGATAATACCGAGGTTAAAGCCCGGTCCTAATTTTGGAATAACTGTCCGTATAGAATCGTTCTGAGGAACGCGCTTAGGATGATAAACCTTAAAATCACCCACATTCACACCAAGAGCAATCCCAAAGTACACATCTTTTCTCCCCAATTCGTGAACATTAAACTGCGCCTGACTTACTCGGGCAATCAGCAGAAAAAAAAGTACGGCAAGTAATTTTCTCATTTTCTATTTAAGTATTCTCTAGTAGATTCAGGGGTTTCTCCATCATATAAAATCCGCAAACACCAAAAGTGAGCGGTTGCCATTTCACGTTCCGAAAGCCAATATCCTCCAAAATCTTTACCAACTCAAAACCCTGCGGAAAAGCTTTTACACTTTCAGGAAGGTAACTGTATGCTCTGCTATCCCTGGAAAACACCCCGCCAATTAAAGGAACAATTTTTCCAAAGTATAAACTGTAAAATGCCCTGATTATTGTGTTGCCTGGCATGGATGCTTCAAGTATAGCGACCTTCCCACCCAAACGAAGCACCCGAAACATTTCTTTTAATCCGGTTTCAAGATTTTCAAAGTTCCTTATTCCAAAGCCAACGGTAATTGCATCAAAAGAGTTGTCAGCAAACGGTATTTTTTCTGAATCGCCTTTTACAAATTCAATAATATTTTGGGCATTGAGTTTATTGGCTTTCTCTTTTCCGTAACCAAGCATAGCTTCCGATAAATCAAATGCGATAACTTTCTCTGGTTTAAGATGAAGAGTTTCAAAAGCAAAATCACCCGTTCCGCTCGCTACATCCAGAATTTTTTTCGGATGAATAGTCCCGATGAACTCCACAGCCTCTTTTCTCCAGGTAATGTCAATTCCCATTGAAAACAAATGGTTGAGAAAGTCATAGCTGTGAGCAATGTTGTCAAACATTTCTTCCACCTGTGCCTTCTTATTTCGTGTATCGTTATATGGAGTTACTGCTTTACTCATAAAAGCGTACGAATATACAATTAGCATATGGTTTGGCTAAGCACAGATATCGGAAAATGAGAAAAACAGAGGCTTTTCTAATAGCTTTCGGGGCGGTGCTCAAACTTTAGTCCGCACATCGTCTCTACTTACCAAGTATGGAGGACGTTACGGTTATGTCCCGATAGGGTCTTCTGTTCTTTGGCGAGGTCCCTGTTGGAAATACTGCCGGGTTCGGTGGTAAGTAAAACAAAAAATGCCGCATATGAGCGCGGCATTTTGTTTTTATGGAATGGAATGGTCGTGTTTATTTCAAAATCATTCTTTCGCGGTATTCGGCACCGTTGGTTGTTGCCGAAAGCAGGTAAGCACCGGTTGGCAGCAGGTATTTAGCCTGAACCGTAATAGTTTCGTTCTTTTTATCTTTAGTAACCGGGTAAATTTGCTCAAACATTTTGCGCCCTGTTAAATCATAAATGGTAACATGTACTTCGCCCGCAGGGTTCGATACATTCAAAAACAGTTCGTTATCGGTTGGGTTCGGGTAAACATGAAAGGCGCTTTGAAGGGGCTCATTAAAGGTTACTGCCGAAACAGGCGAGTAAGACTGGGTTCCGTCAAAATCAACCTGGCGCAGGCGGTAGTATGATGTTCCTTTCAAAGGGTTGTTATCTACAAATTCGTAGTTATGCATAACCGTGCTGTTACCTTTTCCCTCTATGCGTGCCAGCGCTGCAAACTCAACTCCATCAGTTCCGCGCTCCACAATAAAATGCGAGTTGTTTATTTCCAGTTCGGTTATCCATTCTGTATGAACCGTATTTTCAACCGGTTCAGCATCGAAAGAAACCAACTTTACAGGAAGCGCACCACCACCACCTCCACCGCCAAAGCCAAAGGGACTGAAAGTAGAAACCGTTCCGGTCATTTCCACACTTCCGCTGCCTCCTGCCGAGCATGAAGAGCCGGGAGTAACCGTAGCGGGTTCGTTAATCCATTTTCCACCGGTATAGTGGGCAATGGTGAGGTTGTTGCAGCTCAGTATTTCGCTGTTGGTGGCGTTTTCCCAGTAAAATTTAAGCTTTACAGGGTCAGAGGTTACGCTGCGGCTTATATCCCAGTACTCCGCTTCGCTTACCTCAGCCAGGCTGGCATCTAAATTCGATACATCGGTGTAAGCGCCTGAAAAATACTCGGCAGTAATTTCGGTAGCGGCAGAAGCAATTCCCGAAATACCAACGCGCATCCACTTTCCGTTCTTTCCGGTAGGAAAAACAAAATCAGTGTTGCCGGCTTTGGTAACCGGTCCGTTTATATAGCTTGTTGCCGAGCCGCCCGACACGCTTCCGGTTGAAGTAATCTTTAAAACATTAGAAGTTGTGGTGGTAATAATACCGCTGGTCAGGTTAAGAGTTCCGCTTACCGTGGTAGTTCCGCTGGAAGTGCTCACACCGGTTGAATTATCAACCGTTAAGTTAACGTATGAAGTGGGTTTAATGGTTTGGGTACTTGTTCCGTTATACTTTACCGTGTTTCCGCTGGCTGTGGCAGTAAGAGTAACGTTGTTGGAAATATTGCCTCTTACTTCCAAAGTAGCATTGGCAGCATTAACAAAGGTTGAAGTTGATGAAGAAGTGAGGTCGCCATATACTATGGTGTTTCCATTGTTGGTCAGGGTGGTTCCCGGGTCAATGGTAACGTTCAGTGTATTGATGTTAGTTCCCGATGAAAACGAAGGCGAAGTAACCAGGTTGGTATAGCCGTTGGCAAAGTTTACAGTAGTGCCTGATGCAGTGGTAAACACCGGGGCTACAGCACCGCCAAAAGTAAGCGAAGGACCCGATGTACCGTTGAAGTTCATGGTTGCTGCCCCGGTGGTTTGAATGGTTCCGCTTCCGGTAAGCATAGAAACCGGAGAACCGAAAGTTACCGTTCCGGTTGAAACAGCCAGTACCTCGGTTGCTGTTACTAAATTGCTCATCCAGTTAACAGTTCCTGCAACCGTAAACGAGCCGGTAGTTACATTTACCTTGGCTACTTTACTGGTTGTAATTGAGGTGCCGGAGTAGGTAAGGTCCCCGCCAACAGTGCATGTTCCGGCACTCACATCCAGCAAGTTCGTAAAGGCTGTTGTAGGCTGATTTATGACTAGGTTTCCGCTTATGGTTAAGCTTTTACCCGATGCTAAGCTTAAGGTTCTTGATATGGTGTTGCCGTCAAAAGTTAAACTATTGCAGCTTGCATCGCTGTTTAAGGTATAGGCTACGGTAGTCGCTCCCGAGCCTGATTTACCTATAGTCAAGTCATAAAAAGTGGTGGAAGCTGTCCCCCCGATGGTACCTGAAGAACCGTTAAGGGTAATGTTTTTCCCACCGGCATCGAGTGTGGTTCCGTTATTCGTCCAGCTACCGTTTAACTGAAAGTTTTTATTAACGGTGAAAGCAGAGCCGCTTGCAAAAGTTATTGAACCACCTACAGTAATAGTTCCCCCTCCCGATGAACTGAAAGTAAGCGACTTGCCACTAGCTACTTCTATATCATTAAAGGTAATATTGCTGTTAGCAGTTACTGTGCTTCCGGTTCCGGTAAATACGGCTTTTCCTTTTGAAGACCAGTTGGCTGCGGTAGTGGTGGCGGTATAGTTGCCCCCAAAGTTTACTGTGCAGCCGGTAAAGGTTGTCAGTTTGTTGCGCGTATCGCTAAAATCGCTGTTAAAAGTAATAGTTCCTGCCCCTGTAAATGTAATCAGATGAGCTGTTGATGAAGTAATACTTACTGCAGGGGTAAAATTTATTGCTCCTGTTCCAACTAATATTTTGTTGGTTCCAGTGGTTGACCAGGTAGGGAAAGTTCCCGTTATGTTTAGGGTTCCGGCAGCTGCATCCAAAGTAGTTGTAACCGACCTGTTATTCGGGTTCATTCTGAATACCCCTGTAATGGTTAAGCTATTGCTCCCCGAAACTATAAGCGCGGCATTATAAGAACCGGCATCGCCCACATCAAGGTCTCCGCAGGTGTAATTGCCATCTACATATACGGTATCGTTAGCCCGGATAGTCACTTTATCAGAAGCATCGGGCACACCGCTTGGGCTCCAGATGCTTGGATTGCTCCAGTTGCCGTCTCCGGTAGTCTGTTTGTTTACTGCAAAAACATTACTGCCGATAACTAATACAGCAGTTGTTAGTAACAGTGTTTTGATAGGTTTTGTAAAGGTTTTCATGTTTTGTGGTATTTGATTTTTTGTTACAACATTCTTTTACAGATTTGGCTTTGGTTTGTTTCAACATTTTACAACTATGTTACAAACCGGGTTTTGTGCAGGTAACGGAAAACAAAGGTTAACCACAAAAGAAGGGCGGTAGCTTTTTAAATGAAGGTTGTTGTAGTAATGAATTTAACAGTCTGATAAAAACTGTCAGTTCAGAACTATCGGTAATTAGTCGCTAGAAACAGCGAAAGTTTCAATTAACCCCTCGTTTCCTTTTAGTTGGTGGTTAATGTGGGTATCGTTTGTATTGGTCAAAAACACCTGTCCGAATTTTTCTGTGGAAATTAAGGCAACCAGTTTCTTGCTACGGTCGGTATCAAGTTTATCAAAGATATCGTCAATCAGTAACACAGGGTTATAACCCTTACTTTGTTTAATGATTTCAAATTGTGCAAACTTTAAAGAAATAATGAAACTCTTTTGCTGACCCTGTGAGCCAAATTTTTTCATTTTGTTATTTCCTAAGAAAAACTCCAAATCATCTTTATGAATTCCCGCATCGGTACGCTGAAGCAGCAAATCGCGTTCAAAATTCTCATGCAGTAAATTCGCAAAAGGTTTTTCATTTAATTGGGAGTAATAGCTAAAACCTACCATTTCCCGTTCTAAGCTTATTTCTTTATAGAAAGATTGAAAGATGGGCTGCAGTTTGTCCGCCACCACTCTTCGCGCCTTAAAAATGTTTGTTCCCAGCGGCACTAACTGCCGGTTATAGGTTTCAATTAGTTCGCGATCGGTTTTCCTTGTTTCTGCAAACCGTTTAAGCGCGGCATTTCTTTGAGCCAGTATCTTTTGGTAGGAGAGGAGCCATTCCAGATATTCATGATTCACCTGTGAAATCGTTCCGTCCAGAAACTTTCTTCGCTCCTCGCTTATGCCTGTAATCAACAGGCTGTCATCGGGTGAAATAATGATGCATGGAAAATTTCCGATATGGTCGCTGAACCTCGCAATGGAAACATCATTTACCAAAAGTTCCTTGCGTTTATTAGCCGCCAATTTGTAAGTGATGTGAAACTTTTCGCCAGTTACTTCAATATCACCGTCCAGCCTGAAAAAATCGTGCCCCAGCAAAATATTCTGCTGGTCACTGTTGTTTGCATGGCTTTTAGTCAGGCACAGATAATAAATCGAATTGAGAATATTTGTTTTCCCGGCTCCGTTATTTCCGATAAAGCAGTTTATTTTTTTTTTGAAACTGATGGAAAGCGAGGCATGGTTCCTAAAGTTAAGGAGACTGAGTTTTGTTAGAAACATTACTTTCGCTTCGCATTTAATAAAGAGATGGCGAAAATAACCAAAGACACTTATTTGAGCTGGTACGAACTCATGCTACGCCTGCGCAGGTTTGAAGAACGTGCGGGAATGCTTTACGGTCAGCAAAAAATCCGCGGGTTTTGTCATTTGTATATAGGTCAGGAAGCCGTAGCTGCAGGAACGGTAAGCGCACTGCGTCAGGATGACCGCATGATAACCGCGTACCGCGACCACGGGCTTGCTATTGCTAAAGGAATTTCGTGCAATGAAGCAATGGCTGAGCTATTCGGAAAGGCGACCGGTTGCTCAAAAGGCAAGGGAGGCTCTATGCACTTTTTTTCGAAGAAGCATAACTTCTACGGAGGTCATGGAATTGTAGGCGCTCAAATTGCTTTGGGAGCAGGAATTGCCTTTGCTGACCAGTATAACGGTAACAAAAATGTTACTATCTGTTTTTTTGGTGATGGCGCTGCGCGGCAGGGAATTCTCCATGAAACTTTCAACATGGCAATGACTTGGAAACTCCCGGTGATTTTTGTCTGTGAAAATAATGGTTATGCCATGGGCACATCCGTAGGCAGAAGTTCCAACGTAACTAAAATTTCAACACTTGGAGAAGCTTACGATATCCCTTCCGAATCGGTAGATGCTATGAAATGCGAAACAGTTCATGATGCAGTTGAACGCGCAGCCGAAAGAGCGAGAAAAGGCGGTGGGCCTGCTTTTCTCGAAATGTGTACTTACAGATATAAAGGTCATTCCATGAGCGACCCGCAAAAGTACCGTACAAAAGAAGAAGTGGAAGAATACAAAAAACTCGACCCGCTTGAAACCACACTTCAAACCATCCTGAAAAAGAAATACTCCACTCAGCCTGTTGTTGATGAAATAACTGTAAGGGTGGAAAAAGAAGTTGATGACAGTGTAACTTTTGCCGAAAACTCCCCTTATCCCGATGACAATGAACTGTATAAGGACATCTATGTACAGGAAGATTACCCGTTCTTGACGGAATAAACAAAGCGATTATATTCGCACTTCAATTTTTAAAAACAAATCATGGCTGAAGGAAAAGAAGGCTTGGGTGAAAACCTGCAGAATACTTTAGGTACTGTGGAACAGTTTGTAGAAAACAATAAAAAAACCGTGCTGACAGGTGGAGGCGTTTTTCTTGCTGTAGTAGCCGCAGGCTTGTTTTGGTTCCTTTATTATTTACCCGGGGAAAATCTCAAAGCTCAAAAGGCCATTTACATGGCTGATTTTGCTTTCGGTAAAGATTCATTTGCATTAGCTCTTAACGGCAGGGCAGTTGGGCAAAATTCTTTCAAGGGTTATGTGCAGGTTGCGGAAGAATTCGGCATGACTAAAACTGGTAAACTGGCAAGCTACTGTGCCGGTGTTTGCTGTCTACATTTGAAAAAATTTGATGACGCAAAAAAGTACTTCGAGAGATGCAGCCCTGATGACCCCATTGTGGGCGCGGTTAGGTTATCGGCTTTGGGCGATGCCTATGCCGAACTCGGAAACTTTGATGAAGGAATAAAGTATTACGAAAAAGCAGCATCTTTTTCCGACAATGATTCCTATACTCCTTATTTCCTATTCAAAACCGGGCTCGCTTACGAACACCAGAAAAAAACAGCTGATGCAAAAAAGTATTACGAAAAAGTACGCGACCAATATCCCAAGAGCGATGAGGCTCAGCGTATAGAGGCTTACATTGCCCGGGTAACTTCTGAATAAATAATCGAAGAGGGAAATTTTGTTTTCCTCTTTTTTGTTTAAGCCTGATATGTCAGCAAAGGATAAAAATCTCTCCGTTCAAAAAGAGTTTAGAGCGGTAAGCACTTCTCAATACCGTATTGGAATCGTTGTTTCTGAATACCACGATGAGATTACTTCCGCATTAAAATCCGCATGTATTTATGCGTTGATTAAATACGGAGTGAAAGAGAAGAACATCTTTGTTCAGCAAGTTCCCGGGGCTTTTGAACTTCCGCTGGCTGCCAAATGGATCTTTGAAAAAAGAAAACTACATGCAGTTGTTGCCATCGGATGTGTGATTAAAGGCGAAACCGACCACGATAAATACATCAATAACTCAGTGTCTCAGGCTTTAATGAATCTCGGATTGCAGAAAAATGCTCCTTTTGTTTTCGGGGTACTTACGCCAAATAACTTGCAGCAGGCTAAAGACCGCTCAGGTGGCAAGCATGGAAACAAAGGCCATGAGTGTGCGCTTGCTGTTTTGAAAATGCTGGCATTAAAATAACCGTACCGGAACATTTTTTATTACGCTGATTCCCATTTGTTGTGTTAGTCATTGCTAAACCGGTTCTGCCTTTGTTATATTTGCCGCGCCATGCTCCAACTTATTCAGCAATTTCCACAGCAGCTTCGCCATGCCATTGAAATAGGAGAGAAGTCTGCATCCGAAATCAATTATCAACAGTCAGATATCCGGAATGTAGTGGTTTGCGGACTGGGCGGATCAGGAATAGGAGGTGACCTTTTAAGCGAATTGCTCCGTGCTCAACTTGGCATACCCATCATTGTCAATAAAAGTTACTTTCTTCCTGCATTTGTCAATAAGTCAACGTTGCTTATACTTTCTTCCTATTCAGGAAATACGGAAGAAGTAATTTCTATGGCACAAGAAGCATTAAAAAAAAATCTCCATCCCGTAGTTGTAACTTCTGGTGGTAAACTCGAAGAAATTGCGATGAAGAATAACTTCGGCTTAATCAAAATTCCTTCCGGCTTTCCGCCACGCGCCTGCTTGGGTTATTCTACGGTGCAATTGTTTTTCGTGCTTCACAAGTGGGGGTTGCTTGATGCGGAATTCAAAAAATCATTTACCCGTGTGGCTACATTTATCGAAAAGGAACAACAAAAAATTTCACAGGATGCTGAATTCCTTGCCGCAAAACTTCTTCAAAAAGTTATTGTGGTTTATGCCGAAGACAAATACGAAAGCACCGCGTTGAGGCTGAAGCAGCAAATCAATGAAAACTCCAAAATGCACTGCTGGTATAATGTTATACCCGAAATGAATCATAACGAATTAGTAGGGTGGCGAGAACCGAACAATACATTGGCGGTACTCATTTTCCGAAGCGATGACGAATACCACCGCAACACCGCCCGCATTCTGTTTAAAAAAGATGTTATCGTAAAAGTTTCGGAAAACGTTTATGAAATAGATGCCAAAGGTAGCGACTCTTTTGAAAAACATTTTTACCTCATTCACTTTGGTGACTGGCTTTCCCTGCACCTCGCTCTTTTACATGGTTATGACCCAACAGAGGTGGATATTCTCACAAACCTCAAAGAACATCTGAGTTCATTGGGATAAGGAACATAGTTTTCCCCTTTTTATTTTTGCTCTATAATTCTATATTTGCGCTCCCAAAATTTAAACAAATGAAAAAAGGTATCCATCCTGAAAATTACAGAACGGTTGTTTTTAAAGATATATCATTAGAGAAATCGTGGCTTGGCAAAAGCACAGCCAGCACCCGTGATACTGTTACTTGGGAAGATGGCAAGGAATACCCATTGATAAAGCTCGAAATTTCAAACGAAAGTCATCCTTTCTTTACAGGTAAAATGAAATTTGTAGATACAGCTGGGCGCATTGACAAATTCAAAAAGAAGTACACGAAAAAAACCAAAGAGGAGGAAAAATCTCCTGAATAATACCAAGTGCCTCCTGATATCAAGAGGCATTTTTGTTTTATGCCTTTGTCCCGGCATTTACCGAAACCGAAACTTTATATTTTTACCCCTGTGAACCTTATTCTGTTCGATAGCCATAAAATCCGGACAAATCTGTTGCCGCTTACTTTCACACGTCCTGTGGCTGATATTCGGCTCGGTATTCTTACCATACGCGAAAAATGGGAAAAATACCTAGGGCAAAAGTCGTTTACACTTACTGAAAACTACCTTCAGCAAAAGTTTCCTTCTACTACCGAATCATCTTCAGCTTTGTATGTTAACGGAGCTGTAATTCCCGATGAAAGGCTCACAGATACAATTCATAAGTTAGGTGCGCTTCAAACACTTGTTGCACAAGACAATATCATAGCATTTAAAACAGAGAAACATCACCTCAACTATGAAAATGCCGAAGCTATTTCCAAGGGTTTTGCACAGATCGAATACAAAGAGGAATTCTCTTGCCTGAATAATCTTAGCGATATTTTTACCCTGAATGGTGATGCCCTGAAATCTGACTACACCCTTATTACAAAAGGAAGAAAATCGAAGAAGTTGAGCGATAGTAACAAGTTAATCGGTAAGGTGGAAAATCTTTTTATTGAGGAAGGTGCTCG
Organism: uncultured Chitinophaga sp.; assembly: GCA_964631835.1. Classification (GTDB taxonomy): domain Bacteria; phylum Bacteroidota; class Bacteroidia; order Chitinophagales; family LD1; genus Bog-950. Next base: position 108,551 of record CAZWAD010000009.1, on the reverse strand, counting down.
GGTAGAAGGCAGCGTGTTGAATGCCGAAACAGGTAATATCTATATCGGAAAGGATACAGAAATCATGGAAAACTGTGCTGTGCGCGGTCCATTTGCTTTGTGTGAACATGCTGTTTTAAAGATGTCAGCCAAGGTTTATGGTGCCACAACCTTGGGCCCTTTTTGTAAAGCCGGAGGGGAACTCAATAATGTGGTCATGATTGGCTATAGCAACAAAGTCCATGATGGGTTTCTGGGTAATTCTGTAATTGGTGAGTGGTGCAATATCGGAGCGGATACAAATAACAGCAACCTGAAAAATAATTATACCACTGTTGAAGTTTTTAACTATCGTGAAGGTAAACCAGTGGATACAGGTCTTATTTTCTTTGGTTTAATTATGGGCGATCATTCTAAATCGGGAATCAATACTATGTTCAACACCGGAACAGTTGTTGGCGTGTCTGCAAATGTTTTCGGTGCCGATTTCCCGCCAAAGCTTATTCCGTCATTCAGTTGGGGAGGAACTAAATGGTTGCGAACTTTTTCATTTGAGAAATCACTTGAAGTAGCTGAGCGCGTTATGGAGCGCAGAAATGTAAAACTGACCGAGTGTGACAAAAACATTCTGAAGGCCGTTTTTGAGCGCGATGCAAAGTACAGAAGAGATTAAGTCTATGAGCCGAAAAAAAATTGTTGCTGCCAACTGGAAAATGAACCTTGATTTTGAGCAGGCTGCCCATTGGCTGAGTGAAATAGGAAACGTGGCTGACAACTACTCTTGTGTTGTGCTAGTGTTTCCTTCATTTATCATGATAGGCGACCTGATGGATTTATACAAGGGAAACAGCATTGTTTTTGGGGCACAAAATTGTTCTGAACATCCTGCGGGAGCCTATACCGGTGAAGTTTCGGCAAAACAATTAGCAAGTGTGGGAGTAGAGTTTGTTATTGCCGGTCATTCCGAGCGAAGAACTTATTTCAATGAGACTAACCAGATGATACGAAAGAAACTTCTGCAAATTATTACTGAAGGAATGACTCCTGTCTTTTGCTGCGGTGAAACATTGAAGGTAAGGAACGAAAACAGGCAGTTTGAGCTGGTTAAACAACAATTGGAGGAAAGTCTTTTTGATTTTAGTGCAGACGAAGTAGAAAACATGATAATTGCTTATGAGCCCGTTTGGGCTATAGGCACTGGAATAAACGCTACAGCGGAACAGGCCCAGGAAATGCACGCTTATATCCGCTCTTTACTTTCCAGTAAATACTCTAAGAAACTCGCACAGGATACAATCATTTTGTATGGCGGAAGTTGCAAACCGGAAAATGCCGAACTATTATTCTCATGCCCTGATGTTGATGGTGGTTTGGTCGGGACTGCATCTCTGAATGTAAACGATTTTACGGCCATAATACAATCCGCATCAGAATAAATGTTACATCTCCTTCACGAGGAATGTTTGCCTTTTCTCTTTACGCGTGGTATCGCCATTACGCCAGTCACTTACCCGCCTTCGTTTATTAAACACTTTCAGGGTCCCTTTTCAACTTAACTATAAATGTTATATTGCGCGCCTTTAAAAATCAATTGATATGGGAAGACCACCGGTAAGAGGTAAAAGACTGAAAGACGGATTTTACATTGAGGTTCGTAGTAAAGGAGCCAATACAGGTATGAAAATTCGTAGTGACAGCAAAGAAGCTATGATGCAAATGGCTAAAATGTATGATGCCAATAAAAAGGAGGTGTTTATCCTCGGGGAGCATAAAAAAGACAAGTGGCTTAATGGCGACCCTGTTCTCTATCAAAAAAAAGGAAAATAAATCCACCGTAATTTATACGCAGGTAAAATCTGATTGATGGAAGATGTTTTTGCCACTGAACGATTAACGGCCCTTTTGCCGAAAGTTCAGGAGTTTGTAAAAGCAGAATTGCTTCCGCTCGAAGCCTCTCATCATCAAAGAAATTTTTCGGAAACAGCAAAAATCTTAGAGCAGAAAAGAGAGAAGGTAAAATCTCTCGGCATCTGGGGTCTTCACCTTCCCAAAAATGAAGGCGGCCTCGGACTCTCCCTCTGTGAGTTCGGGCAGCTTAGCGAAGCCTTGGCACAGGCGCCTTTCTACGGACATTATACATTCAATTGTCAGGCACCAGATATCGGCAACATGGAGTTGCTTAGTAAGTTTGCTTCGGCAGAAATCAAGAAAAAATTTCTTCACCCGCTAATTGAAGGTAAAACCCGCAGTTGTTTCTCTATGACCGAGCCGGAGTTTGCCGGTTCAAACCCTACGCGAATGGCAACTACTGCTGTGCGTGATGGCAGCGAATATGTGATTAACGGGCATAAATGGTTTACTAGTGCCGCTGACGGTGCTGCCTTTGCGGTGGTGATGGCGGTTACCAATCCCGATGCGGCACCTCACATGCGCGCCAGCATGATTATTGTTCCTGCCGGTACTCCCGGTTTTAATATTATTCGTAATGTTTCTGTGTTTGGCGATGAGGGAACCGGTTGGGCGAGCCATGCCGAAATATCTTATACCGATTGCCGCGTACCGGTTGCCAATTTGATTGGCGAAGAAGGTGCAGGTTTCAAACTGGCGCAGGAAAGATTAGGACCAGGGCGCATTCACCATTGCATGCGCTGGATTGGAATTTCGGAAAAAGCTTTAGATATGATGTGTCAGCGCGCTGCGACCCGCGAAATTGAAGACGGAATGATGCTGGGTGAAAAACAATTTATCCAGGGATTTATTTCCGAAAGCCGTGTAGAAATTGATGCCGCCCGCTTGTTGGTTCTTCGCACCGCTTATAATATTGATAAGACGGGTGCTGCCTCAGTGCGCGACCAGGTTTCGGCTATTAAATTTTATGTGGCAAATGTCATGCTCAAAGTAGTTGACCGTGCCATCCAGGTTCATGGTGCCCTCGGTGTTTCGGATGATGTGATACTCTCCTGCATTTACCGACACGAACGCGGAGCAAGAATTTGGGATGGTGCGGATGAAGTTCACAAGCAAAACCTGGCACTTAGTATTTTGAAGAAGTACGGTTTAGATGTAAAGAAAAGGAAGTAGGGATATATGTATAAATTGCAGAAATATGGGAATCAGTAAAACCGGATATTGGGATGCCGAAACGGCTCATCTTCATCATGCACATTCGAAGCCGCTTGCAAGTTTCCTGATTGAGTATTTGCGGAATGATAAAGACAAGCCGCTGTATGATTTCGGTTGCGGCATGGGTTTTTATCTGAGCGAGCTTCATAAAGCAGGATTCCCCAACCTGACAGGATTTGAAGGTGATGTTCCTAAAAACAAGCTGTACGATAACATCAGGCAGCAAGATTTAGCCGAGCCCTTTACGGTTCCCTTAAAAGGGAATTGTCTCTGTTTCGAAGTCATGGAGCATATACCTATGCAGTCTTCGTTTACCGAAAAATTGAAAGGTATTTTCGGATTAAACTCTTACAACGGAGTTAGCCCAAACGAGCGCGCACTGAATAATATTTTAAATGCCTGTGACGATAAACTGATTCTTTCGTGGGCAGTAAGAGGTCAACCGGGACACGGACATATTTCCTGTTTGAATAATGAAGAAGTGGTTGAAAGGATAACAGCAAAAGGATTTATTTATTTTGAAACGGACTCGATGAAAGCAAGAAAAGTAATTGACGATAACACTCCCTGGTTCCGCAATACTTTGCTCATTTTCCACAAAAAAATATAATGCGTGAAAGCAGTTCAATCGGATATTCCGGCAGCTGTTCGAGTTGGTGAGGAATTATCAATAGCTCAGCTTAATTCGTATTTAAAGCTGTATGCACCGGAGATAGGCGAGGTCTTGGAAATCAAACAGTTTCCGGGAGGATTTTCCAACCTTACTTACTGCCTCAAAACCGCAAACAAAGAATTTGTTCTCAGGCGTCCGCCATTTGGGGCAAACATCAAATCAGCACATGATATGGGCAGAGAGTTTCGTGTGCTTTCTCTTCTCAAAGACCATTACCCGAAAATTCCGAAGCCCATAGCTTATTGCGAATCTGATGATGTGCTTGGTACACCTTTTTATATCATGGAACGAATTACCGGTGTGATTCTGCGTGCTGCCAATGCGCCTAAACTGAATCTTCCTGCTGAATTACTTCAAAAAGCTTCGGAAGCGTTAGTGGATAATTTAGTTGCCCTTCACGCTCTTGATATTCATAAAACAGGTTTGGAGCAATTGGGTAAGCCGGAAGGCTATGTACAACGACAAGTGGAAGGCTGGATAAAAAGATATTACAATGCCGAAACCGACAAAATAGAAACGCTTGATAAACTGGCAGATTGGATGAAACAGAACATTCCAGTATCACCGGCTGCCACATTTTTGCATAACGATTACAAGTACGACAACGTAATATTGGATGAAAGCGACTTAACGAAAATTATTGGTGTTCTGGATTGGGAAATGTCAACCGTTGGTGACCCACTGATGGATTTAGGTGCTACACTGGCGTACTGGAGCGAAGCGCGTGATACCGACGAAGTAAAATTTTTCAACCTGACCTGGCTTCCGGGAAATTTAACTCGCAAGGAAGTAGTGAACCGGTACTCCGAAAAAAGCGGGCGTGATGTTTCAAACATTCTTTTCTATTATTTATTCGGTTTGTATAAGAATGCAGTTATCGCCCAGCAGATTTATGCACGCTGGAAACAAGGACATACCAAGGATGCCCGTTTCGGTGCATTGCTGCCCGTTATTAAAGGGTTAGGCGTTAAAGCGCAAACCGCACTCGAAAGCGGAAAATTGTAATTATCGATGGTTGAATTCACCAAATCATACAAGCAGGATAAAGTACAGGGTAAGTTTGATGTTATTGTCATCGGCTCCGGTATAGGAGGAATGGCAACCGCTGCATTTCTTGCCAAAGAAGGAAGGAAAGTTTTAGTTCTTGAGCGACACTATACACCCGGGGGCTTTACGCATGTCTTTACCCGCAGAGGTTATGAGTGGGATGTCGGAGTTCATTATGTGGGTGATGTTCATCGTGAGCATACCGAGCTGAGCAAGATGTTTAAATACATTACCGATGGCAAATTGCAGTGGGCTGAGATGGGAGAGGTGTACGACAAAATGTTTTTCGGTGAAAATGAATACGATTATGTTTCAGGACCTGATGAGTTCAAAGCGAAAATGAAATCGTATTTCCCCGAAGAAAGCAAAGCCATTGACGACTACGTAAACCTTATTTACAAAACGCAGAAAAGTCAACGGCTGTTTTTTGCAGAGAAGATGCTTCCCGGATTCCTCTCAAAAGTGTTTGGAAATTTTCTGAGGAAGAATGCGCTGAAAGGAAACAAAACAACCCTCGAAACATTAAAAGAGATAACCGGCAACAAAAAACTTATTGCTGTACTCACCGGTCAGTTTGGTGATTATGGCTTACCACCTGCCCAAAGCAGCTTTATGATGCATGCGGTGCTCGCTAAACACTATATGAAAGGAGCGTGTTATCCGGTGGGAGGCTCACAGCAAATTTTTCAAACCATAGCACCGGTGGTTCAGAATGCCGGTGGAGAAATATTTACGAATGCAGATGTGAAGGAAGTTATTGTGAAAGAAAATAAAGCCGTTGGTGTGCGAATGGCAGACGGCAAAGAATTCTACGCACCGGTAGTGGTCAGCGATGCCGGAGTTTACAACACTTACAAGAACCTTCTGCCGCAGAAGGAGCAACAGGAACTGAAAACCGAATCGCTCTTTAAAAACATTAACCCATCGGTGGGGCATGTTTGCCTTTACATCGGCATTAATGAGTCGAATGAGAAACTGAAATTGGGCAAAGCGAACTATTGGCTCTTCCCTGATAATTATGACCATGATGTGAATATTCAGAATTATATCAACGACCCTGATGCTGAAATTCCGGTGGTTTATATTTCATTCCCTTCATCTAAAGACCCTGACTGGGAAAATCGTTATCCGGGTAAAACAACTATCGAAATAATCACGCTTGCGCCTTACGAATGGTACGCGCCCTGGAACGATAAAAGATGGATGAAGCGCGGTACTGATTATAATACCGCAAAGGAAAAACTTTCGCAGCGTCTTCTCGAAGCTCTTTATAAGCATCATCCCGACCTGAGAGATAAAATTGACCATTACGAACTCTCAACACCGCTCAGCACACAACACTTTGTGAATTATCAATATGGCGAACTTTACGGAATTGACCACGACACAAAACGCTACAATCAAAAATTTCTTCAACCCCGGACTCCTGTGAAAAATCTTTTTCTCACCGGTCAGGATATTGTGAGTTGCGGGGTTGGCGGAGCACTTTTCAGCGGATTAATTACTGCTTCGGTTATTTCGGGTAAGAATTTGCTAAAAAGAATCTGAATACTTTTATCCACATCGTTTCCAAAACGAGGCAGGAAAACTAAATTTGCCGCTCTTAAAACATCAATGATGAGTGCAGCGGCAAACCTTGAAACTACAACAATAGAAACAGCGAAACAGTTAGGTCTTCTTCCCGAAGAATTTGAGAAAATAAAGCAGATACTTGGCAGAGTTCCGAACTTTAATGAGTTGAGCGTTTACAGCGTAATGTGGAGCGAACATTGCTCTTATAAAAACTCCATCAAATGGCTTAAAACTTTGCCCAGAAAAGGAAAGCATTTGTTGGTTGAAGCGGGCGAAGAAAATGCCGGGCTTGTTGATTTGGGCGATGGACTGGCCTGTGCTTTTAAGATTGAATCACACAATCACCCCTCTGCGTTGGAACCTTATCAAGGTGCTGCAACCGGTGTGGGGGGAATACACCGCGATATTTTCACCATGGGTGCCCGCCCTATTTGTGCGCTTAACTCCCTTCGCTTTGGCGATTTGGAAAACGCGCGCACAAAATATTTGCTCAAAGGTGTGGTAAAAGGAATTGGCGATTACGGAAACTGCTTTGGTGTTCCAACTGTTGCCGGTGAAGTTTACTTCGACCCGGTTTATCAAACCAATCCTCTGGTAAATGCCATGAGCGTGGGTATCGTTAAGACCGGTGAAACCGTTTCTGCCATTTCAAAAGGTGCCGGTAACCCGGTTTATATCGTTGGCTCTTCTACCGGTAAAGATGGAATTCACGGTGCAGCGTTTGCATCCAAAGATATTACTGAAGACAGCGCTAAAGATTTACCTGCCGTTCAGGTAGGCGACCCTTTCCAGGAAAAACTGTTGCTCGAAGCTTCGCTTGAGGTAATCAAAACCGGTGCGGTTGTGGGCATGCAGGATATGGGCGCGGCAGGAATTACCTGTTCCACTTCCGAAATGAGCGCGAAGGGAAAGAGCGGAATGAAAGTTTGGCTCGATAAAGTTCCAACCCGTCAACCCAATATGAAACCGTGGGAAATCTTTCTTTCCGAAAGCCAGGAACGTATGCTTATTGTGGTCAGGAATGGAATGGAAAAGGAAGTGGAAGCGGTTTTTGAAAAATGGGATTTGCATTGCGCCATCATTGGCGAAGTAACGGATGGCGACCGTCTGCAATATTTCATGAATAATGAGCTTGTTGCTGATGTGCCTGCTGAAAGCCTTGTGCTCGGTGGCGGTGCACCGGTTTACGAAAGAGAATACAAAGAACCGGCTTACTACTCAGAGAATAAGAAATTCAATATAGATTCTGTTCAGTTGCCTGAAGATTTAAAAGAAGTTGCCAAACAACTCGCACAGCAGCTTAACGTTGCATCGAAAAAGTGGGTGGCTACTCAATACGATTCTATGGTGGGTATTGCTAACACTTCAACCAACCGCCCCACCGATGCTGCCATTGTTCGCATTCACGGAAGCAACAAATCACTCGCGGTTACGGTTGACTGCAACGCCCGCTATGTTTGGACTGACCCTTTCGTTGGCGGACAAATTGCAGTGGCGGAAGCGGCACGCAACATTGTTTGCAGTGGTGGCGAACCAAGCGCCATTACCAATTGCCTCAACTTCGGCAATCCGTATATCCCCGAAGTGTACTGGCAGTTTGTAAACTCCATTAAAGGAATGAGCAAAGCCTGCGAAGCATTCGGCACACCGGTAACCGGTGGCAATGTTTCGTTTTACAATCAATCCACTGAGGGAGGAGCTGTTTTCCCGACTCCTACCATAGGCATGATTGGCGTGGTGGAGGACATCGAGGTGGTTATGTCGCTCAATTTTAAAAACAATAGCGACCGCATTTATGTAATCGGTGAAATGAAGAATGATATTTCATCATCGGAATATCTGGTCAACCATCACGGTGTAAGTAATTCTCCCGCTCCTTATTTTGATTTGGAAACTGAAGTAAAAGTTCAGAATGCTGTTAAGGAATTGATTTACGAACAAGTGGTGGTTTCCGCACATGATGTTTCTGAAGGCGGGTTGTTTATCACACTTCTTGAAAGCGCTATGGCAGGCGGCAAAGGATTTGAAATTGAAACCGAGTCTGATATACGAAAAGATGCTTTCCTCTTTGGCGAAGCTCAAAGCCGTGTGGTAGTATCGGTTAAGGAAAATAAAGAAGACCGTTTTCTTGATATTCTCACTAAGCACGATGTGGAGTTTTCAAACATTGGTGTGGTTACTTCATCACTCCTATTTGTAGATAAACAGCGTTGGGGCAACGTAGGTGAGTGGAGAGACCTTTACGATAACGCTTTAGAGAATGTGTTGGGAGATTAACCTGACGTAATTACCCTACACCCTGGGTTATTTCTTCGGAACAGTTCAGGACCACCTCGTTTGTCGGGGTAGCTCTAAAGAGTCCCATTTTTTCCATTTTCCGCCAAAAACCGCATTTTTCAAGGCAAAAACCTGTCACCAAATGTTAAAGCTACATATTCCGGCTTCGGATTGTTACTGTCGGGTTCGGGAAAGTCACAATCGGGTATCGGATTGTTACCTTCCCATTCGGGAATTATGTAAATTGGCATTTGAAAGCTAAAAAACCACTATTATGAATTCCAATCCACCATATCTGCAGGAAATATGGAAGAATGAACCAGGAAAAGTTGACTGGGGTAAAAAAGCCGAAAGGCTCCGGCAGTTACTAACCGAGCATCCCGAAAACCAGGCTGAAATTCTTCTTAACCTGATGATGGTCTTAAATCTGGCAGACAAAGCTGATGAATGTATTGAGGTTAGCCTGCGCCTGCTTGAAATGCCCGAAATGGAAAGCCAGGCAGATGAAATGTATACCTGCCTTGCCCGCAGCTACTTTCAGAAGCTCGATTATGTAAAAGCAAAAAAATATTACGACATGCTTCTGGAAATAGAACCGGAAGACGAGGAAGCATTGAAATCTTTGGGAGAAATATATGAAAGAGGAGGTGAGTGGGATAAAGCTTATGAATACTATGACCGGTATCAGAATTCGGACCTGGAATGGGCTAAGGCTGAAGCGCTCAATTGCAAAGCGACCATGTATTTTCGGCAGAAGCAATTCGATAAAGCCTTAAACTATTTCATCCAAGGGCTGGAACACCATCCTAAAGATACCCGCTTTGTTCACGGAATTGGCATTTGCCATGCCGGTAAACAGGATTTTGATACCGCCATGCAATGGTTTAGTAAAGAACTGGAACTGGAACCCGGCTGTGCCGAAGCTTATTACAGTATCGGGCTTTGCTGGCAAAGCAAAGGAGATTTTTACCGCGCTATACATAATTATATGGAGGCGCTTAAACATCAGCCCAACTACCCCGAGGCTTATAACAACCTGGCCAAGCTTTTCCTCGAAGAAGAAGGCAGTATCCAAAAAGCCATTGAAATGCTCGAAAAATCAATTGAAACTGCGGGTGACGCAAAGCACAAAGGGCTTTTTTATTTAAACCTCAGCAAGGTTTACCGCAAAATTGCCGATTACGATAAAGCCGATTACTACAAGGCAAAATTCCTGGACTCGATGGGGTTTGATGTGGAATGGCGCGAAGGCGATGAAGATGATGATGAATATGACGATACACAATTGAATTGAGTCCTGCACCCACGCGTGCATTGGCATACCCGCCAACAACTCCACCTTTGTTACATCCAAACCACACAAGAAACTTTCTCGAATTCTTTTCGTATCAGAGTGCAGCACAGTTTATTCAGATGCCTGAATAGTGTGTTTTCATTGATAACGAAACAAAAAACTCAATATGAAAAAGTTACTCTTCTCTGCTTTAGCTCTTCTTTCACTTTGTTCAAATGCTCAAACCTATCCTTTTACCGATGATTTTGAATCATACGCCAGCGGTGTTTCGCTTGGAACACAAAATGGTTTCAGCAGCGATATGGTGGTTTATTCATTGCATGGCGAAAACAATACACAAGGGGTTGCAGCAGAAATGAACAGTTTAAATACTGAAGATTCTATCATTACTCCGCTTATAGGAACCCTTACCCCGTATTCTGCGTTTACGTTTTACTACCGCGTGGTTGATGTAGCTTCTTATCCGGCAGTTGCAACCACTTGGAGCGCAGGTGATAAAATTGAAGTGCTTGGCAAACAGGAAGGTGCTACCGGCTTTACTTCATTCTTTACCATTGATATGACCAACCATATCTCTTCAACCAATTTTAAGAAGATGTATTTTGGTTTATCGAACGGTTCAGGAGTTAACGGCTGGCTCATGCTGAAGGTAACACGCACTTCGGGCGATTACTTTGTAGATTTTGATTCCATTTCGGTCACTAATGTTATTCCGGCACTTACCATTAAACCTACGGTGAGCAGCCCGGTTTGCAATGGCACTTCTACCGGAAACATTGATGTAGTGGTAGAAGGCGGAGTACCTCCTTACACTTTTGCCTGGAGTCCGTCACTTCCTGCAACACAATCGCAGGCAAATATTCCTGCGGGAACTTATTCTGTAACAGTAACTGACAACTCCGGAAAAACAGCCTCAAAAACAATTGTTGTTACCGAACCGGAACCGGTTAATGTGTTGACTACCGTTACTAACGCTGCTTGCTACGGCTCGAACAACGGAAGTATTGATGTAACCGTTCAAAGCGGTGTGGCGCCTTTCAGCTTTATGTGGAGCACCGGTGCACAAACCGAAGACCTTAATGCATTAACTGCCGGAACTTATGTAGTCAGTGTAATGGATGCTAACGGTTGCACCGCGAGTGTTATGCGCACGGTGTTAGACCCGGCCGCAATTTCTGTCAGCGAAACACATACGGATGTAACCACACCCGGTGGAAATGATGGAACTATTACATGGACTACTTCAGGCGGAGTTACCAATTACCTGTTTTCATTCAACGGTGGCAACTGGGTTTCTGCAAGCGCTTTCACCGGTTTATCTGCCGGCTGCTACGCTTTGCGTGTAAAAGATAATAACAACTGCCTGTATGATTCAGCACCAGTTTGCCTGACTGATAATGTGATTAACGGAATATCTGATTTGAGAAGCGAAATGGTATCGGTATATCCCAACCCGGCTGTAAATTCAGTAACAGTAAAATCAACTTTAAATGCCGGTGAAATTTCACTCACCAGCTCAATTGGTGAAGTAGTTGTAAAGCAAAATCTCCTTTCGGGTGAAGAAAAGATTGACCTGACCAATGTTGCTCAGGGCAGTTATGTGCTGAACATCAAAACCGGAAACGGAAACATACGCAGAAACATCTCAGTTGTAAAATAAACCACGAACCTCAGAGAACACAAAGGCGGGAATATTCCCGCCTTTTTTATTTTTGGAACGTCTGAAAATCGGGATGTAGCGCAGCCTGGTAGCGCGCTTCGTTCGGGACGAAGAGGCCGTGGGTTCGAATCCCGCCATCCCGACTTATTCTCCAACATTTTTTACGGGTGAATTTTCTCAACGCATTTGTAAGGGGCTTAGTATTCTACATACGGAACCATTCCGCGCAAGCCCATATCTACTATGTATTCGCCTTTGGAGGGTTCCCATTTTCCATCGACATTTACCTCAACCCACTCAAAGCTTTTGTTGGTAGAAAGCGAAACGGTAATGATAATATCTTCTTCTTCATTACCGGTAATATGCAATTTGCCGCCATTAAACGGTCCGGTCACAACGCATGATCCGGCAGGTATTGGCGAAGTGGAAGCAATAGGATTAACCACTGTAGTAGCACCGGCAGGAGCCTGACCTGATGTAATGATATTGTACTGATAACCGAAAAAGTTCATGTTCGATTCAAAACCCCAGTAACCCTGTGACCGGTCATCATTTACAGTTATGTTTTGATTTTTTACGTTATAGGTTTTAATGTAGGTATTAAAGCCCACAAAACTTGCAACAGTAGCAGGAAACTCTTGTTGTATATTAATTCCTGAAACGGTGGTGTCAATATACAGGTTTACGTCAAAGTTTTGGTAGGCAAGCGAAACGCGCAGGTATTCATAATCACCGGGGGCAACATCTTTAAGCGGAACTTCGAAAAATGTTTCGTTGTTCCCTGCAAAAGATGATTTTTCAAAGTCAATAGCGTTACTCCCTCCTGCTATTGTTTCCTCGGCACGATATAAAACCTCTCCGCCCCCTAAGAGCGTAAGTGCACCGGGGGCAAGCTCAATGTAATGAGCGCTCATGGTATTAAACGAAGGGTTTTGTCCCGCATGACCTGCTGCCATAGCCGCTGGCTGACCGATGTTATTCAGGCGCTCCTGTGTGTGGTCAAACTTAAACTTGAACACAAGCCTGGGAGTTTTTCCTTTTTTACAGCCGGTAAAGAGAAAAACAAACGAAATGGCAAGAAAAACTAAGTTAACTGATTTCATATGCTCATGTTTTGAGCAAATATAGAAAACTAAAAAGCCCTCCACCGAAATGAAAGGCTTTTAGTTTAACCCTTAAAAACTAAACTTTGACAGTAAGACACCATTCTGAATGGAATAGTTGCATCAGGTTGTAATTATTTCCTTGCGTGTAAACTATGATTGATTTATAATTGCTCATCTTTAACAATTTATTTATCACTATTAAATACTACACACATGGCATTACCAATAGGCACCAAAGCCCCAGACTTTAAATTATTCAACAGCGAAAAAAAAGAAGTTTCTCTTAGCGATTTCTATGGCAAAACGCTCATTATGAGTTTTTTCCCGGCAGCGTTTACCGGTGTCTGCACCACACAAATGTGTACAAGCCGCGATGAGCTTTCCTATTACAACGGACTGAATGCAGAAGTTGTGGGAATTTCTACTGATTCACCCTTTACTTTGGCTGTGTTTAAAGAAAAGAACAGCATTAATTTCGACCTGCTATCCGATTACAATAAAAAAACCATTCACGATTACGACATGTATCATAGCAACTTTGCTGCAGGAATGAAGGGAGTTGCCAAAAGGGGAGTAGTTTTAGTGGATAAAGCAGGAGTAATACAGTACGTTCAACTTACACCCACACCCGGAGATCAGGTTGACTTTGCCGCGCTGAAAACAGTGCTTGAAAAACTGAAGTAGATGGCTATGCTTTCAGGCTTTATTGTTTTACAAAGGCAACACGTCACGATTTAATTACCGTATCATAGCCGCTTAGTAAGCAGAAGAAGTTTGAACTGCTGACTGAAATATCAGGTATGCTGGGTATGTTTCTGGGCTTTACGCGCTTTACGCGTTTCACGAAGCCGGTGCATGATTCGTTTTTCAAGAGGAAGGTGGTTGGTGGAATCCCAAACGAGGAATGCCACACAGCCGAAAACTACCACTACCGGAATAATAATATTCCACAGCATGGGTAAGTTCCAAAGTTCATTCAGCTTTTCCATAACACTAAGTTTTAGAAGTGAACAATAGGTTTAATGTCCTGAACCGAAAACTGTATAAAGATAATAATAAAAAAACGGAAGTCTCCAAAACAATAAACACTGGTGTTTACCGCTCGCCAAAAATCACAGAGCCCACGCGAATAAACGTAGCTCCGTGGCGCAAGGCAATTTTGTAGTCAGAACTCATGCCCATCGAAAGCTCTTTAAAATAAGGGGTACCTGCAAAATATTTTTCTTTTACATACGTAAAAAGCGTTTGCAGGAAAGCAAACTCGCGGTCAATTTTTACTTCGTCAACGGTGTTAGTAGCCATGCCCATAAACCCGCAAATACGGGCATTTTTCATAACTGCAAATTCAGGCGAAGCAAGCAGGTTGTAGATTTCTTCAACACTAAATCCAAACTTGGTTTCTTCAGTGGCAATAAAAATTTGAAGCAGGCAGTCAATAACCCGGTTGTATTTTTCGGCCTGTCGGTTTATTTCCGAAAGCAGGCGCAGGCTGTCTACCGATTCAATCAATGAAATAAAAGGGGCAATATATTTTACCTTGTTTGTTTGTAAATGTCCGATGAGGTGCCATTCAATATCTTTGGGCAGGGCTTCGTATTTTGATACAAGTTCCTGCACTTTATTCTCCCCGAAAATCCTGTGCCCTGCATGATATAATTCAAGAATATCAGCTGCCGGTTTTGTTTTTGAAACCGCCACCAACCTCGCTCCAAAGGGTTTTATTTCCGCTGTTAACTCTTTGTATTTTTCGGTGTTCATTAATCCGGTAATTCTATTTTTGAAGCGAATTTACATGAAGCATTTAATTCCGGTTCTTCTTTTGTTTTTTATTTCATGCAAGCACGAGTTGCAGCGAATTCCGGATGATGTGATTCACCCAGAAAAAATGACTCACATTCTTACCGATATGCACATGGCTGATGCGGTGGCAGAAACTAAAGCGCAAACAGGCGCTGACGAGCGTTCGCTCACTTTGAAATACCATGCGCAGATTTTTAAAAATTACTCCGTCACCCATGAAGAATTTGTGAAAAGCCAGAAGTTTTATGAAGACAATCCGGTGCTTCTCAATAAAATTTACGATAACGTGCTGCAGGAATTGAGCAGGCGCTCGGCAGCTGTAAACAAACAGTGAAAACTATTTTTATAAATAAAAATAACATGAACAAAGTAGTAGCCAATGCTGATGAAGCAGTAAAAGATATATCGGACAATGCGGTGATTATGCTCGGAGGTTTCGGGCTTTGCGGTATTCCTGAGAATTCGATTGCTGCACTAATCCGTAAAGGAGTAAAAGGGCTAACCTGCATTTCGAACAATGCTGGAGTGGACGATTTCGGAATCGGCTTAATGTTGAAAACCAGGCAGGTGAAAAAAATGATTTCATCGTATGTAGGTGAAAATGCCGAGTTCGAGCGGCAGCTTCTTAGCGGTGAACTTGAAGTGGAGTTGATTCCTCAGGGTACGCTTGCTACACGATGTATGATGGCGGGGTACGGTATCCCTGCGTTCTTTACTCCTGCGGGTGTGGGCACCGAAGTAGAAGCCGGAAAGGAAACACGCATGTTTGATGGCAAAGAATATTTGATGGAGCACGCTTTTAAATCAGACTTTGCCATTGTAAAAGCATGGAAAGGCGATACCGGAGGTAACTTAATTTTCAGAGGCACCGCCCGTAATTTTAATCCGCTGATGGCTATGGCAGGGAAAATCACTATAGTCGAAGTGGAAGAGCTTGTTCCGGAAGGCGGACTCGACCCGAACGAAATTCATACCGCGGGGATTTTTGTAAACCGGATTTTTAGAGGGGAAAAATATGAGAAACGGATTGAACAGCGCACCATCAGAAAATAAAATCTGAACAAAACAGAAAATAATCTTAACACTTAAATACTTCAACACATTTTAAATGGCACTTACCAAAGAACAAATAGCACAGCGAATAGCAAGAGAATTACAGCATGGCTTTTATGTAAACCTCGGAATAGGAATTCCTACACTTGTTGCCAACTATATTCCCAAAGGAATGGATGTAGTATTGCAATCGGAAAACGGATTGCTGGGTATGGGGCCCTTTCCTACTGAATCAGAAGTGGATGCAGATTTAATAAATGCAGGAAAGCAAACCGTTACAACTTTACCCGGTAGTGCATTTTTTGATTCAGCATACAGTTTTGCCATGATTCGCTCGCAACGTATTGACTTAACGGTGCTGGGCGCCATGGAAGTTTCTCAAAACGGAGATATTGCCAACTGGAAGATTCCGAAAAAATTAGTGAAGGGTATGGGTGGCGCTATGGACTTAGTGGCTTCGGCAAAAAATATTATTGTAACCATGCTCCAAACCAACCCTAAAGGCGAGTCGAAATTATTGCCCGAATGTACGCTTCCGCTTACCGGTAAAAAATGTATTAAACGCGTACTGACCGATTTGGGTTTCTATGAAATAAAAGACGGAGCATTTCACCTTGTTGAAATTGCTCCCGGTGTAACCGTTGATGAGATAAAAGCTAAAACTCTCGGCAAACTGGTTATACATGATAATCTGAAAATAATTGTAGTGTAGCCGAAATGGAACTTAAAATGCGGGAATTTGAGAGTTAAAATGAAACAGCAATGAAACTTAATTCTCAAATTTTCAGATTCTCAACTTCTAAAATTGTTTTTGCTGTTCTGATGTGGAGTCTGCTTTTGTGGCGTGCAGGTTACCGCTTTGGAACTGGCGACCATCCTGAGTATCTCCCTTATGTTCTTTATCTGAACGACCACTCATTTTATCAAAAAGACTTTTTTGTTCTGTGTTTGCAGGAAAAAGTTCCAAATGAGCGAAGTGTTATTTGTTATCTGCTGCTTCCTTTTGTCAATAACCTTGAGATAGCCTGTTTTGCATTTCAGTTTTTGTTTACGGTACTCTTGGTTCTCGGTTTACAAAAACTTGGGAAAATCCTAATCGGTAATTTGCTGGCTGCGCAAATGGCTATCCTGCTCAACTTCATCATCTTTTTCGACCGGGGACTAGGCAACGTGGAACTGTATGCAGATGCTTTTCAGGGAAGCGGGGTGAGTGTTGCAATAATTGCTTTTGCCCTTTGTTATTATTTTACTGAAAAATATTTACTGGCTACTATTCTCATGAGCATCGCCTCAATCATACACCCCGTTGAAGGGATCACTGTGTTTTTGGTCATGTTAGCTTGCATATTTGTTTTTACTTTCTGGCAAAAGAAAGTTGCGCTTAAAACGCTGTTGCAATGTATGGCTGTGTATGGATTTACCGCGGGAGCATTTATCATTATGTTTCTGGCAGGGAAAATGGATGGCGTAAATGCATTAAGCAAAAGTTTCGACAACGAAGCATTTTTCAGAATTTATTTTGAATTCAGGCATGCTCACCACTACATATTCAGCTATTTCCCGGTCACTGATAAAATACTTTTCTTTCTTTTCATTTCAATCAACCTTATATGGAGCTACACGCGTAATAAATTCCTATTGTGGTTTAATTTATTCACTCTTGCAGGAACATTTATTTATATCATATGTACAGATTACATGCATTTGACGGACATTGCAGGATTGCAGTTCTATAAAGTTTCTCAATGGACTAAATTCTACGCTTTGTTATTGGTTGTAAACTACGGGTATGACTTTTTAAAAGATAAAATTACCCTTAGACTAAGTGTTTTAGTTCAAAACATTGTATATGCAGCTTTAGCTGTCAGCATAGTGGTAATGCTTTTTTTTAAACCAGAACTTATTGGTTTGAATAAGGCACATTATCAATTCTCAAAAGAATGGAAAAAAAAGAATGATATGGTGATAATTAGCGAGCAAATTGATACCAGTGTTGATAAACGGGCAGTTTTTGTTCAGCCTTTTAGTACCACTGAATTAAAATACTTCGGGCGCGTTTCCTCTTTTGTAGATTTCAAGGCATTTGTAAAAAACCGCAGCCATATTTTTGAATGGCACAGGCGAATCAAACTGGTATATGGAATTTCTGCAGATGATTCCCCCAAAGGTTTTGAGTTAGAAGAAAAAGCTGAAAAATTTTTCTTCAATTTGAGCAAAGAAAACACTGAACAATTAAAGCGGGAAGGTGTTACCCACTTACTTACCGCAAACAAAGAATGGAAATACGGTAAATTGCTTTTTGCGAACACGACTTATGCAGTATATCAACTTTAACGGTAACATATATCACGAGCACGAGAAACTGCTGCCGGTTACTAATCGGGCTTTTAAATATGGTGATGGCTTTTTCGAAAGCATGGCCATGTTTAACAAAAAAATTCCTCTGCTTGAATATCACTGGAGCCGCCTGGAGTTTACGGCCGATGTTCTTTCTACAGTTTTGCCAAAACGGTTTGACCAGGAAAGTTTTGAGAGCATGTTGCTCGATTTGGCTTCAGTGAACGATGCTGTAAAAAATGCCCGGGTGCGCTTGCAGTTTTATCGTAAGGGCAAAGGTTTGTATTTGCCGGATGATGAAGAATTGGGCTACGTAATCAGTTTAGACAAAATAGAAAACGATAAGTTTGAATGTGGCGATGGTTTAACTGCTGGAATACGGGATGATTGTTTCAAACCGGTTTATAATGTGAGTGACCTGAAAAATTCAAGCGCTCTGGCATACATTCTTTTTGCACAGTTTGCAAAAGCTGAGGGCTGGGATGAAATGATTCTGCTGAACAATTACGGAAGGGTGTGCGAAGCCATTCATTCCAACATCATTCTGGTTTTTGGAAATCAGTTTATCACCCCCGATTTAAACAGCGGTTGCGTAAACGGAGTGATGCGCTCGCACCTGATATATATTCTTGGCGACAGAATTCAGCAACGCGAAGTAGAAGTTAATGAACTTCTCGAAGCCGATGAAATCCTTTTCACCAATGCAGTTCGAGGCATTCAACGGGTAAAACAGTTTCAGAACAAAACTTTTGCCAGCAAAAAAGCTCAGGAACTAACATCTCACCTCAATAAAGGTTTGCTGGGAGCAGCAAAATAACTTTTTGTAGTTCTGGTATAGAAATGTTTACAATATTTCCCATACTTCAACATTCCCTGTTATTATTCTGAAAACCGGATGAGGTTTTAGTTTATCTGCCGTTTTTACTACTTTATATTTTACCGGGTCGCGGAGTTTCAGTTTTTTAAGCAGATGCTTTGTCTCATAAGCCATTTGCCCATCAGTTACACTAATCTTCAGCCTCTTTTTAACGGGTTTGAACTTGGTTTTATCAAACTGGTAACCCCTTGCCACCGCTTCGTAATAAACATGTTCAAGATAAAGGTTTATTAGCCCAAGAGCATCTCCGGAATTTATAAAGCGCAACAACTGAGGATGATATTTATACCCTTTGGTCTTTCCTTCCAAAACATTTTTTGCCAGAAGAGTTTCACGCCATAGGGCTACAAGTCCCTTGGTATCCAAATAAGAGGGGTGAAGCGACCAGATTCTCATTTATCGTTTTCAGCAAAGGATGTGTCCCACTGTCGTACAAATTCTGCCACACCCTGTTTCACATTTTCCAAAGCAACCGGATTCAGATTTTCAATTACATCCCTTCTGGTATGGTAAGTGGGGTCTAATTTTTCCATCGAAAGGCCGATTATAGAAACCGCATGCAATCCGGCACGAGCAAAAAATACCCCGTCAGTTCCGCCAATAGGTGTGGAGCCTGTTTTAATGGGAATATTTTTGTTGGAAAAACTTTTTTGAAGTTTATCAATCAGCATTTTGCTGTATGAAGTTCCGCTCATGACTTCTTTTTTAACTATGCAAACTTCTTCGGGAACCCGGATACTGTCAATATTAATAAGATGGGCATTTTCATTTTTAAGCTCGCAGAACTTTTGCTCCACATATTTTTGCGAACCGGTTAAGCCGGTTTCCTCACTGCCAAAACTCACAAACTTCAGGCGCGTGTTTTTCAAAACCGATTTTCCATTTGCATCAGGCAAAGCAAAACTTTTGAAGATTTCATAGGCGACAGCAACACCGGTCAGGTTATCGCAGGCTCCGTCCACCGGATTTTTCCCATGCATATCAAAATAAGTGAGGAGTGCGGGAGAGAGGACAACAAAAGCAAGTATTCCGTACAAATGCCAATTGCCTTCCGGAAAAATAATGGTAAACAAAGAGAAAACAGGAAACAGGGCAAGTAATGTACCTCCCAAAATGGTGAGATGAGCCCCATGTTGCCCGAATTTATACCACCACTTAAACTCATACACACTGTCAATATGCCCCGAAACAATTATGGTGCTTTTAACTTCTTTCTGCGGCTCAAGAGTGGCTTCCACATTCCACGATTTCATTTCCGGGCCCGGAAATTTTCCAAACACCGTTCGGTAAGTCATAAAATCCAGAACAAAAGTCATGACATTCAAAAAGGAAATTACCAATGCTGCAACCGGTGAAAGAAAATATATGGCAAGACACAGCACATAAACACCGCAGTAGTATTTCAGCTTTCCGAAACGCGCATTCAAATATGCTTTGAATACGAGGAGTTGCACATTACCGGTTACCTCCCGGCATTTCTCAACAATAAACAATTGCGCATTCCTTTCCGCCTCGCTGCCCGAAGGTCGTGGTCCGAATTTTTCAATGATTTCTGTAATGAGAGTTATCATTCGTGCGCGTTAGCTTTTAGCAATCTTCCTCTCAACAATTGCCAAAATCTTTCTCTCTGTTTCTTTTGCCTTATCAAGCATTTCTTTTGCCTTTTTGAGTTTGCGGGCAGTATATTTTTTGTCGCTGTAAGAAGCCGCATTGATTTTTACATTCAGGTAAGCGCCATAAACGGCAGTACGGGCACAGAGAGCGCCAACGCCCGCATCAGAAACTGAATTAGGATTTCCGGTTTCAGCCATAGCTTTAACTATATCAAAACTTTTTAACGATAGTTCCATCACTTTCATCGGAACTTCAATAGCATTTTTTGTGGCTTCGCTGATTGCTTTTTTACGCAGGTTTTTTTCTTCCTCTGTTGATTTTGGCAGTGCAAACGTTTCCATGATTCTGTTGAACGCTTTGGTGTCCTCATCAACTAACTTCAGCAACTCATCTTTTATTTTTTGTCCGTCTTCGGCATAATCGCTGAACTCTTTCCACCGGTCATCCCACTCTTTTTTGTGTGATGAGAGATTGGCCACCATCGTGCCCAGTGAAACTCCCAACGCCCCGACATATGCTGATACAGAACCACCGCCCGGGGTCGGTGATTCACTAGCGGTTTCGTCAGCAAATTTTCGTATGCTCAAATTTAAAAGAGGAGAGGAGGGGGAATCTTCAAGCATATATTCAATAATTCTTTTTCGCGGTTCAAAGGTAGTTAGTTCATCCAGCCCCAGGCTTTTTATGGCTATACGAACCAATTCATCTTCGCTTACACCGGTTGAGCGGTTTTGCTTCAGCAAAAAATATTTTCCTGAATCGAGCATGGCTTTAAGCGGAATTAACCCCACTAATTCGCTACCGGTCACCCGCATTCCCCGGCTATTTGCACTTTTTACACATTCATCGAATGCTACATGTACTGGTGTAACATTCAGGTTTGTGAGATTCATACTGACCTGTGCAATTCCATACTCAGGAATATACCATCCTATTCCTTTCACCGCTTTGCAAGTTCCCGGTTGGTTAACTTCTTGTCCTGTTTCATCTTTTATTTTTCTCCCCTGCTCACGCACATCAAAGGCAACGGAGTTGGCTCTGCGCACGGAGGTGGTATTCAGGTTTACGTTATAAGCTACCAGGAAATCCCGCGCACCTATCGCAATGTTTCCGCTTTTCTCATTCAACTTCGCTTCGCCATAATCCGGTTTCCATTCTTTCAATTTTATTTTTTTCGCAATGCCTTCATATTCTCCTTCGCGAATGTTGGCTAAGTTCTTTCGGTGCGCAGCAGTAGCCGCATATTCATACAGGTAAACCGGAATCCTCAATTCTTTTCCCACACGTTCGCCCAGCTTCCTTGCGCACTCGATACAATCCGGCATACTCGAATTGGCAATGGGAATAAACGGGCAAACATCTGTTGCGCCAAAGCGCGGATGCTCGCCTTTGTGTTTCCGCATATCAATCAATTCAGCAGCTTTTGCAATAGCTCGGAATGCAGCTTCAACCACCGAATTTTCATCGCCAACAAAAGTTACTACCGTACGGTTAGTGCCTTTTCCCGGATCTACGTTTAGCAGTTTTACCCCTTCAACAGTTTCAATACTGTCAGTAATTTGCTTAATGATATTCATGTCGCGTCCCTCGCTGAAATTGGGCACACACTCAATGATCTTTTTCATTGGAGAAATTTTATGTGAATATAAAAGTGTTTAGTTCTTATGTTTGAATCAATGAAGAACAAAGAACAAAAACTCGAAGCCTTTGCCCGCCTGCTGCAAATTATGGATGAACTGCGCGAGCACTGTCCGTGGGATAAAAAACAAACTTTTGAAACTTTGCGCCCCCTCACCATTGAAGAAACTTACGAGCTGGGCGATGCCATTCTGCAAAGCGATTTAAAAGAAATTAAAGAAGAAGTTGGCGATTTGCTTTTGCACATGGTGTTCTATGCAAGAATCGGTGAGGAGAAAAACGCTTTCGACATTTCAACGGTTATAAACGATTTATGCGAAAAGCTGATTACACGCCATCCGCATATTTACGGAGATGTAAAAGTAAACAGCGATGAAGATGTGAAAAGGAACTGGGAACAGCTGAAAATGAAAGAGGGCAAGAAATCCGTTCTGTCCGGTGTTCCCGGTTCGCTGCCGGCTTTAATTAAAGCATACCGCATTCAGGACAAAGCCGCACAAGTAAAGTTTGAATGGGAGAAAATTGAAGATGTATGGAAGAAAGTTGAAGAAGAAATTGCGGAATTGAAATCAGAAATCAGAAATCAGAAACCAGATATGGTGAGAGTAGAAGAAGAATTTGGCGACCTCCTCTTTGCGCTTGTAAATTACTCCCGCTTTTTGAAAGTTGACCCTGAAGCTGCTTTGGAAAGAACCAACATCAAGTTTATCCGCAGGTTTAAATTTATTGAAGAGCGCGCTGAAGCATTGAATAAAACCCTGCGCGAAATGACGCTCGAAGAAATGGATGCTATTTGGAACGAGGCAAAAATGAATGGATTGTAAGAAAAGCGCTCACGCTTGTACAAGGAACAAGCAAGGAACAGTTTTCCAGTTAATATATGAAGAAAATGAGGAAGTTTACTTAAACGTAACCTTCATTTCTACCCTCCGGTTTTTCTGCTTGCTTTCCCGGGTGTTGTTGTCAGCAATTGGTCGGCTTTCACCATAGCCGAAGGTTTCGAGTTTAGCAGCATCTACACCTTTAGACACCAAGAAATTCTTAACTGCCTCTGCACGTTTTTGTGAAAGAATCAGGTTGCTCTCATCGGTACCCACATTGTCGGTGTGCCCTTCAATTTTTAAACCATAAGTCGGTTTTTTAAGAAGCAATTGTGCAAGCGCATTTAATGACGGATATGAAGTTCTTCGGATAATATCCTTTCCCGTTTCAAATTCGAGATTATCGAAAGCATATTTCACTGTTTCAATTTCCTTCTTTTCTAACTTAGGACAACCTTTGTTTTCAGGTACACCAAAAGTTTTCGGACATTCATCATCTTTATCAAGCACACCGTCACCATCAGTATCGGGCCAGGGGCAGCCTTTGTTTTCTTTTGGCCCGGAAACTGTTACGCAATCATCCTCGTTGTCATACAATCCGTCACCATCTGTATCAGGGCAACCGAAGTGGTCAACCGGTCCCGGAACATCGGGGCATAAGTCATCTTTATCAGCAACACCATCTTTATCACGGTCGGGACAACCTTTTAATTCAACCACACCAGCAGTGTCAGGGCATTCATCCAACTTATCTATCACCTTATCACCATCCCTGTCGGGGCAACCGTGGAATTCTGCCAAACCTTTTTCATTCACACAGGAATCATTCATATCAAGGACTCCATCAAGGTCAGTATCAGGACATCCCTGCAATTCTTTCGGGCCGGGAACATCCGGGCATTTATCCAAAACATCAACCGTTCCGTCCAAATCTCTGTCAGGGCAGCCTTCGGTGGCACAGGTTCCTTTTTCTTTCTTGCATTTGTCTTTACGGTTCGAAACTCCGTCCTTATCACGGTCTTTAATTTTGCGGTAAGGGATGGTTACCTTTAAAGCCATGTGTACATCGGTATTGAAAACAAATTTCTTCGCAAACAAGCCTAAGATATCGCCCATGCCCACCGTAAGCGGACCCATACGCAGTGTTACACCGAGGTTAGGATTGGCATACTGGTCAACAGAAAAAGGCAGATAGAACCCAAACCAAGCGTGGTCGTATTTCGGAGTGATTGAAAAATTAGAGGGGTGATGAACCATATTTCGCCTCTTAGCCATAACCGGTGAAATGGTTGTTGCCATGTTAACCCCGAAACCATAAGCTATGTTGTAATCAACAAAAAGATTGAACCGGGTGGGAAGCCACATGGTAAATTTCTTTTTATTATCGGTAGTTTTTATGAACCTCATCTTAATGGTATCATCAATGCTTTGCAAGCCATCCGGATATTTGGCATCTTCTACATTCCAGTCGGTAATGTCAGCTGTAAAGTTGCCGCTATATTCACCCTTGCGAAAACTAATTCCTCCAAAATCAATCAGGCTGAAACCGGCAGCAAGTTTGTAGCGGTTTTTGTGATACATCCACTGGTCTTCGCAATCCATCTGGTAAATGTATTTGTCTTTATCAGGCCGCCATTCGTAAATAACACCTAAATCAACCGCGGCACCTGCATTCTTAAAGCCAAAAAGTTCACTTGTATTGTTTTGGTAGTAACTGAGGGAATAATCGCGTGATGAAATCATGCCCTCGGAGTAGCCGTAATCAGCACTGGCTTTAAAAACAGAAAGAGTATCGAAATTTTCCCATTTAAAATTGAGGTCTTTGACATGCACGTATGCAGCAGTTATTCCCTGTAGAAGTTTAAAAGTTCCTCCCGCTTTAATGAAGTGAGGCCCTTTATCGTAAGCTACCTGTGAGTAAGTAACTCCATAATCAATCCAATGAAGTGTTTTAATGGAAGGGTGAGCATCCTGAATATTAAGGCCGCGGAAACCGGTTATGGAATCGGCTTTATACCCTACACCCCAATAAGATGAACGAACAAAGGTTTCGTTAAATTTATCGGCATTAAAAATAGAGTTAAAGTTGTAAGTAAAGGCAAAGGCATGCTTGTTCTTGTTTCCCCCTTTACCGAAAGAACACATAAACGAAAGAGGCCCCTGCACCTGCATACCGAGATAAAGTGATTTATCTTTTCCGTTAACCCTTTCCTGGGAAAAATCATCCTGAAAATTACCCGATGTGCTGTTGCCTTTGAAAATATCCTGAATGTAACTTTGCTTAAGCCCCAGGTAATTGTTGCTGAATGCAACCCCCATGCTCATTACATTAATATCGCAAACAAAGCGGTTGTCAGCAATGGCAGGGTTGTAGTTTACGTTGGTAACACCTCCATACGGGCTACTGCGCAAGCCTTGGAAAAATTGCGCGTTGGAAAAAGAAATAATACAGGTAAATACGCTGACGAGGAGTAGACTTTTCTTCATACCCTTAGGGTTTGATTAAAATTTCAAAGATAAAATTTCGCTTTTCGGAAAAAGGAATGTTATGAACAGCAATTGATTTTACATTTGCCGCCTATATAAAATCATGAAGCGACCGGAAGTAAAGTTTATAGCAGCAGTTATCATCATGACTGCCGGATGTGCTGTACTGCAAGATGTGTGGAACAGCAAGTCTGGCGAAAGCCTTCAATTAAGCTACGGGTGGTTGTTGCTGGCTTTTTTTGCTTTAACTGTTACCGGTTTCCATCTTTTTTTGCTGCGTTCAGCCAAAGGCGACCCTAAAGTATTTATCCGCAGTTTTATGATGGTGATGGCTTTAAAGCTTATGGTTTACGCTCTGGCTCTGGTAGCATTGCTTTTGCTTACAACCGGTAATCAGAAAGTTCTGGCGGCTCACTTTCTGGCATACTATGCCTTATTCACCGTATTAGAAGTGACAGCCCTTTACCGGGAGTTGCAAAAGGCGAAATAGGATGCAGTAATACAGAGCGGATACAGAAAACCTATTCCGGTTTGGGGGTTTGGTTGCCCATGTCTAACACTACTTTCCACGAGCCATTCTTTTTTTCCCAAACTGTGGTGTAAGCTCCATACACAACCGTATCAACACCGGCATCGGTTTTAAATTTATTCCGCCATTTGCCCCAGGTGTAACCTAAGTCGCCCGACTGCGCCACTTTTGCCTTTTCAACTTCCCAGCTTAAACTGACAGCGGTGTCCTGATGTTCTTCGTGGTTTTTTTTAACCGCTTCCAATCCCACCAACGGATGGTTACCGTTGAATAGAACGGTTATGTCATCGGCATAATAACTTTCCATGGCTTTCTGAAAGCCCTTATCTCCAACCAAAGTACTGAAAGCCTGGTCAGTATTGAGTAATTCAGTTTCCATTTGTGAAGTGTTGCCAGTTGCTGCGGGCTGATTGTTGCACGCAGTAAACACCGCGGCTGCCAAAAGAGGCATTAAAATCTTTTTCATAAAATTTTGGTTTTAGGTAATTGAATGAACTAATGTAACTAAAACCGGGGAACTGAAAAAAATCTTTGATTTCCATAAGGTTGTTGCTGTCCGGCTATAAAAATTATTTTCAATCGCCATGACGAATTTGAGTTTGCTGCAACATAAAGCGGGGCGTGCGCTCATTGCTTTTACTTTTTACTTTGCTGAAGGGGCGCCTATAGGTTTTATCTGGTGGGCTATGCCTGCTCTTTTGCGGCAGTCGGGTGCAGATATCGGTGTGATAGGAACTTTTACTTCGTTACTCACATTACCCTGGGTGCTGAAATTTTTATGGGCTCCTTTGATAGATGTATTGCGCACCCCGCGCTTTGGCTTTACCAAATGGATTGGGCTGTCGCAAACGCTCATGTGCCTTAGTTTACTGCCCCTTATTTTTATTCCTCTTCAAGGGAACATTTTGATTTGGGGTACTCTTCTGTTTATTCATTCACTTTGTGCCGCTACTCAGGACGTATCGGTAGATGCCATGATTATTAACCTGGTAGCTCCCCGCGAAAAAGGAATGCTCAACGGATACATGCAGGCAGGAATGCTTGTCGGGCGAAGTTTGTTTGGTGGCGCCACCCTCATTTTTATTCAGCAGGCGGGGCTGCCGGTTACTATTGGTGTAATGATACTTACCATTATGAGCACAATGCTTCTGCTTCCTCTAATAAAAGAACAGGGAATGATGATAATTGAAAAGGAGCAGTTCGGGCAGTTTAAAGAGAACCTGTTCATTACTTTTAAATCAAAACAAATCTGGTTTGCCATTGCTTTTGCGCTTACTGCTGCCGCGGCTTTTGAAAGCGCTGGCGCTATGGCGGGCCCGTTCCTTACCGACAAGGATACAGAAGTAAAATCCATTGGTTTTTTCTTTTCAATTCCTGTGGTAGCGGCTACCCTCCTGGGCGGGCTTGCCGGTGGTTTTTTATCGGATAAACTGAGCCGCAAAAATTCTGTTACTCTTTTTCTTTTCAGCTTTGTAACAGTGGTGGCGGTAATTGGCCTTACCGAATTGTTAAGCAGCTATACTTCGCCTTTTGTTTGGATGATGATGTTTACAGTTATGTATTTGTTTGTAGGTATGTTCACCACATCTTATTATGCTTTGTTTATGGATGTTACCAATCCGAATTTGGGCGCTACACAGTTCAGCACTTTTATGGCTGCCACCAACGGCTGCGAGGCATGGGCTGTTTATGCAGCGGGACTTATTGCCTCACAGTATGGCTATAGCCCTGCTTTTCTGGTTATGTGCCTCATATCGGTGGTAAGTCTTTTCTTTTTGACGCGCATTAAAGTACGTGTATAGCAAGGGCAATAATGTTTGTCTTCTGTTTCTGGAAGCATAAGAAACTAAACTGCTTACTTTTGTGACAAAGCGCTGCCATGTTGCTTTCATAGATTACCCTGACCGCAACATTGAACGCGCGCTTCGCGGATAATGGGCACCCTCCACAGGCACACCTCAAATTTCCTTTGCAGAAAGACGATATGCTTGTTTATTGGCTGAATAGCAAATAAAACAACCTTTTTCAGGCTGTTGACGGCTGTTTATTCTTCACACCCCGGAGCTTCGTTTGCTTCGCACGGAACTTCGAACGGCTCACCCGGAGCTTCGTTTGCTTCGCACGGAGTTACGGCAACGCTCAACGGAGTTACGGCAGCCTTTGGCGTAGTTACGGCAACGCTCAACGGAGTTACGGCAGCCTTTGGCGTAGTTACGGCAACGCTCAACGGAGCTACGCCAGCCCTTGGCGTAGTTACGGCAACGCTCAACGGAGTTACGGCAGCCTTTGGCGTAGTTACGGCAACGCTCAACGGAGCTACGGCTGCCCTTGGCGTAGTTACGGTAACGCTTCGCCAGCAGTCACAGGTGATTCCCTAACTGAATTGCTAACTTTTACGGTGTTTTTTGAGGTTTTTGCCCGAAATCGCCTACTTAGTCCATGTTCCGCTCACCAGGCTTGAGCGCGGAGTGCCCGTAACGCAGGCATCGCTGCTAACCGTCAGCACCAAATGGTTACCGCTAATGGAGTAATTATAAGTGCCGGGCACCCCTATACAACTGCTTCCACCTCCTGCCGTGTCGGTAATAGTAATAGTTGATGCCGTGTTGGTGTAAGTGCCCCAAACAGCAGGGGTATAACCCGAGCCTATATCAATACCGCCCGAATAGCTGCCATTACTGCTCACCACAAAATGGTAAGTAGTAGTGCCCGAACTGTCGGTTTTCATCCAGTCGGCAACCAGAGAGTTGGTGTTGTCATCTTTTTTCGAGCAGTTGCTTAAGCCCATTAAAAGGATGATTGAAGCGAAGATGGAGAGAAAGAATATTTTTTTCATGTTGTTGGGTTTAGTGGGTGCGAATGTAGAAGGAGTTTTGAGATTTAAGCGCAGTGTCCCCAATGCTTCGCAAAGGGAGATACTTCACGGGCTAAAGCTTTTTGCCGGTGCAGGCTTGCTGGGTTTAATGCTGGTTTCGGCTTTTGCGCTGTACTATTTGAGTGGGTTGTGGGGGTGAGGAATCGCAGTGTCCCCAACGCTTCGCGAAGGGAGACACTTCGCGGACTAAGAGGAAGACATTTCGGGGGCTTGAAAATATTTATGCCTGTTACATCAGTCGAAATACTACGGGCACTGTGTATTCACAATCTACTTTAGTGTTATTCACTTTGGCGGGTATCCAATTTGAAGGTATCATTTTTACTACGCGCAAAGCCTCATCATCAAGACCTTTACTTATGGATGTTAATACCTTATGACTATTTGTATTCCCATTTGCATCAATCACAAAGCTTACAATTACTTTCCCCTGGATGTCGTTGTCTCTTTCGAACTGCGGGTACTGAATATTTTTCACAATCGGCATAAACATCTCATAGTCCCCTCCGATATACACAGGTCCTGAAACTTTATCGGCAGGCAGAGTATCCTTCAACAGTTTAAAATCTGTATTCTTCGTTTTGGAAGGCTCATTATACAAAACTTCTCTTTTATCATAGTCAAACTTCTGGTTAAGCTTGCCATCATTTTCATAAAACTCCCAAACACCTGTCCTGCTCCCGTTTGTATAATATCCTTTCGAAGTAACCTTACCTCTCCACGAGTATTCAATCCATAAGCTGTCTTCCTTACCATTTTTGAAATACCCCGAAACCCTGACTTCATTACTAATTAATTTCTGATAGCTGCCATGACGTATTTTATTATCGGACTTAAGAACAAAGAAAATTTCCTCTGTTCCAGCCGACTTATCGTTTTTAGTAATTTTCTTTAGTTCCTGGGCATAAAGGAAAGTGGGAACTATCAATAGAAGCAACGCGAGTAATTTCATTTGGTTTATTTTTTCGCGTAATAAATTTTGTTACGGGTCTATCTATACTGCTCCACCTTCCTCACAATCTGCGCTGCAAAATCGCAATTATTAAGTTTTAACTAAAGCGGTGTGGGTATTACAGGATTCGAACCAGTGACCTCTGCTCTGTCAAAGCAGCGCTCTAAACCAACTGAGCTAAACACCCTTTTATTTCCTAATAATTTCAATCATCTATACTGCACGAAAAATTTCTCTAACCGTTCCTATCTGCACCCTGTATTACTTCGACCTTCTTACTATCTGCCTCAAGTCGCCTTCGGCAAGCGGAATGCCATCACCTTCTGAAGATTTTCCTGCAGCATCATATCCGGAGCTAAGTGTTTTTCCGGTTTCAGCATCAATTACCAGCAGCATATAAGTTCTGATGAGTTTATCTTTTTTGCCTACACCGGCTGCGTACCCCGAGCTGAGCATAGGGTAAGAAAGTATGTAAGCAAGCCCCGGTGTGCGGTTTACAACAGCATTTTCTATTATTTCTTTAGGCACTATGTTGAATTTATAAGGATATTCTTCTTTCATTTTGGCTACCGTTAAAGTGGTGTCGAGGTAGTTCTGGTCTATCAGCAATGTTTTATCTTCAAGTCCGCCCCTGAAAGAATTCAGCACCTCGAATGTATAACTGGACATGCGCTCGGTAACTTCAGCTTTTTCGAGAAGCGCTTTGAGCATGAGTATGCCGCTTACAATTTCCATTTTGCCCGGAAACCCCTGCACTATCACCCGGTAGCGGTAGTCGCCATAGTAGTAGTCCATCTCAGTTACCATTTGAGCCGTGTGTATATCGGGCTTCAGGTTCCATGTAATTACGTATTCGTAAATGCTAAAAGTAATTACAGGCACCCGCTTTTTTGCTTTCAGGTTTTTATATAAACTCCAGGGAGAATCGGTGAGGGTAGTGTCCAAAGTGATTAGCTCGCCCAAAGAGTCGGGCGGAATAAATTGGCGGGAGGTGTTGTAATCCCAAAGTAAATTGATTTGTTCCTGAAAAAATTGGTTAGCCTCACGATATTGTTCCGCTGTGAATAATGAATCGGGATTACGGTTATGAACCCTGACATCGCTACATTCATCGGAATGATGAGTAGTATATTTCGGGAAACTCACCGTACCGGGTACTGTAGGAGTATAGCTCTGACTGGTATAAGAGCAATAATTTTTCCCATCCCAATTATCTGCAGGCCAGCCGGTTTGTTCGGCTGTATTATGAACGGCAATGAGCACAGGTTTACTTCTGCTCTCTTTAAGATAGAAATAATCACCTGCCTTACCTAACCGGGCGTATGTAAGCAGTAAAAACAAAAGCACGTAACGTATCATTCTTGGTTTTCTTATATGCCTATCTGTATTCCTCAACCTCTTTTACAATCTGCGCTGCAAACTCGTTGAGAGGTTTTACACCCTGGTCACCGTGCCCTTGCTTGCGCACGGCAACATTATTATCAGCTGCTTCTTTTTCACCTACAACCAGCATGTAAGGGACTTTGCGCAATTCGGTGTCGCGTATTTTTTTGCCAATCTTCTCTGCGCGCTCATCAATGGTTACTTCTAAGTTGTGTTTGCGCAATTCGTTTTGCACTTTTTTAGCGTAGTCGAGATATTTATCGCTGATAGGCAACACCGCTATCTGCACAGGCGCTAACCATACAGGAAATTTACCGGCATAGTGTTCAAGAAGAAAACCAATCATGCGCTCGTGTGTGCTCAACGGTGCGCGGTGGATAATAATGGGGCGCTCTTTTTCGTTTTTCTCGTTGGTAAACCACAAGTCGAAGCGCTCGGCTTGTGCAAAATCAACCTGGTTGGTAGCAATGGTAAACTCTTTACCGATAGCGCTCCAGATTTGTATATCAATCTTAGGCCCGTAGAAAGCGGCTTCGTCTGCAACTTCAACAAACGGCAAACCGCTTTTCACCAGTACTCTGCGCACCATATCTTCGGTTTCAATCCATAGCGGAGCGTTGTCAATATATTTCTGCCCGAGTTTTTCCGGTGTGTGCTTGCTAAAGCGCATCTGATATTTCTCAATACCAAAAATTTTGAAATACTTCACGTAAAGCTCATTCACTTTCATGAACTCTTCTTCGAATTGTTCTTTGGTGCAGTAAATGTGCGCATCGTTCATTTGCATACTACGCACACGCATCAGTCCCATCAGTTCACCGCTTTGCTCGTACCGGTAGCAGGTTCCGTACTCAGCAAAGCGCAAAGGCATATCGCGGTAGCTTTTGGGTGTTGCACCAAAAATTTTGTGATGGTGCGGACAGTTCATCGCCTTGAGATAATACTTTCCTCCATCAAGCTCCATTGGCGGAAACATCGAATCGGCATAGTAGGGGAGGTGTCCGCTTCGCAAATACAAACTCTCTTTAGCAATGTGAGGCGACTTAACACGCACGTATCCTTGCTCGTGTTCAGTCTTTTTCGCCAGCGTTTCAAGCTTTTCAATAATAGCCGCTCCCTTTGGCAGCCACAACGGAAGGCCGGGGCCCACCTCATCATCGAAAGTGAAAATCTCTAAATCCTTGCCCAGCATCCGGTGGTCACGCTTCTTCTGCTCTTCGAGCATGGCAAGGTATTCGTCCAGTTGGTTCTGCTTCGGGAAAGTAATTCCGTAAATGCGTGTCAGCTGTTTGTTGTTCGAATCACCCTTCCAGTAAGCACCGGCAATGTTCAATAACTTAATGGCTTTGATATAACCGGTTGAAGGAATATGTGGTCCGCGGCACAGGTCGGTGAAATTGCCCTGTTTGTAGAAAGTTATTTCACCGTCATTCAACCCGCCCAGCAAATCGAGTTTATACTCATCACCTTTTTCGGTGAAGTATTTTACGGCTTCGGCCTTCGGCATTTCGCTGCGCTCATACTTGTTGTCTTTCTTTGCCAACTCAATCATCAGCTTTTCTACCTTTTGTAAATCTTCTTCCGAAAGAGTTTGTCCGCCCATGTCAATGTCGTAGTAGTACCCGTTATCCAAAGGCGGTCCCACCCAAAACTTTACACCGGGGTACAGTGTTTCTACCGCTTCGGCCATCAGGTGTGCTGATGAATGCCAGAACGTTTTCTTGCCCCATTCATCTTCCCATTTCAAAAGTTTAAGGGAAGAATCTTTGGTAATCGGGCGGGTTAAGTCCCACACTTCACCATTTACTTCAGCACTTAAAACATTCTTTGCAAGCCCCGGGCTTATGCTCATAGCCACATCGTAAGCGGTAACGCCTTCGTTATATTCGCGCACACTGCCATCGGGGAGAGTAATCTTTATCATTTATGATTTATGGTTTATATTGAAACGGAATTGCGGGGCGAATATAAAAGAAGCTGAATTTTTAATTTCATAGATAAAGTACGATTATGAAAAAGGCGATTATGTTTTTTGTGATGGTTTTTGTGTGCTGTTTGGTGAATGCACAAAAGACTTCTTCAAAAAGAAATTTTGCTTTTTTGATTAACGGAAGGGAAATCAATAAAAGCATTTCCATCAAGGATATGGAACAGTTGTGTTCACTGCAAATCAGATTCGCGGAAATTGATAAAACTTTTGACGCTTCTCATTTTGACTGGGTGGTCAATTCGGGCAATGAGTTGTGTAGTGGCGATTGCAGTACCGAGATGTTGTTTCCCCCTGAAAAGTATAAAACCCTGAAGAATGGTGATGTGCTGATTATTGACAAACTGAAAATTGCCGAAGGTAATATTGACCTGCCGGGTCAGTTTACATTTGTTATCCAGTAATTTTACAATCTGAAAATTTCCTTTACTGAATTGTGAATGTTTTTTGAGATGGCATCGGTAGGCAGGTCGTTGGCATCCTTTCCAAATGGGTCTTCAATTTCTTCTGAAATAGTTTCAAGGCTGGTAAGTGCGTAAAAGATAAATGCCACCACCGGAATACAGTAATAACCCAGGGAAAAAACCATGGTAAACGGTAAAGTCATAACAAAAAAGAAAATGAACTTTTTGAGAAACACGCTGTATGAAAAAGGAATGGGTGTGTTTTTAATGCGCTCACATGCTCCGCATATATCGGTAAAGGATATCAGTTCAGGATTCAGATAAAGCAATTGTTCATTGTTTATGACTCCGCTCCGGTTTAGGGAATGTATGCGGTTGAAAATTTCACGAGCAATATAGTTGGGTTGATGTGTACCCTGGTGAATTTGTTGTGCGTTAAAAGATTCATTCAGATGAAATTCTTCCGGGTGATAAGCATTTCTCAAATGATTTTTCAGCGCGATAGTATAATTGCCAATCATGGCGCCAAAAAATTCTCTTTCATTTTTTGCATCTGGTGAAAGCAGACTGTTAAGCTTTAGCGATAAGTTCCTGCTGTTATTGACCAGGCTACCCCAAAGTTTTCTGCCTTCCCACCAGCGGTCATAAGCGCTGTTAATGCGAAACACCAACAGCATGGAAATAACAAAACTGAGCATGGTGTGCATGATGGAAATATTTCGGAGGTGAGCATTGTCGTACATGTGCAAATACTCGGTATAGAACCATGCAACAGTACCGGAATAAGCACCAATAGCAATTATCATTGGAAACAATGCGCGAAATGTGTCAGACTTATGAAACCGGAAAATAAAAGTGAACCAGTCTTTGGGGTTATAGCTTATCATGGCTGCGAATATACTCGGGGTGAATAATTTGTATTTTCATCCGCAAATAAAAGATATGAAGTGCCTCCCCTTGATTACAATTCTCATTTTATTTTACCTTACTGCCACTTCCCAGGAAAACAAAACTTTACTCGTGATTGATGGTACTGAACTAACTGCCGGGGTGATTTCAAAAGAACAAGTTGCTCATTTGTGTTCGCTGCGGGTAAAATATATTTCAACCGGTGAAGTTCACAATGTATCCTCTTTTAACTGTGTTATTAGTTCCTCCGGCAACATTTATAAAAGAGATTGCCCAGGTACAAAGCCGTTCCCCGATAATTTAAAAAACGGAGATGTGGTTTTTATTGATGGCTTGAAGTTGGATAAGGGAAAAGAGGAAATTAAAAAGCAATTTGCCCTAACAATTCAATAACCAGGTTTCAGAAAAATTTTGTTTTCATATTTGACCTATGCACGAACTAAGATGGAATCCACTGCTTGATACATGGACGATGATAGCTACCAACCGGCAGAAACGTCCTCATTTGCCTGAAGATTATTGCCCGTTTTGCCCCGGCAGTAAAAATGTTCCGGAGAAATTCGATGTGCTGGTTTACCCGAATGATTTTCCTGTTTTGGAAAGAAACCCTGCAAAAATAAAAAAGCAAAATTCAAAAATCTATCGCAACGCAGAAGCAGCAGGCAGGTGTGAGGTTATTTTGTATTCATCGGATCACGACAAACAGTTCTATCTGCTAAGCGATGAACAGGTTTTTAAAATTGTATTTACTTGGGTAATACGCTGTTTAAAATTGGGTGAGGACAAACGCATCAAATACATTTACCCTTTCGAAAACCGGGGGGAAGAAGTTGGAGTTACAATTCACCATCCTCACGGGCAATTATATGCTTACCCCTTCGTCCCGCATAAGATCGAAACCGAGTTAAAGAACTGCAAAAATTATTTCAGAAAGAACGGCTCAAATCTTTTCACTGATTTAAATAGAGCAGAGAAAAAGTATAAGAAACGGGTGGTTTGTGAAAATGACCGCTTCATCGCATACATTCCTTATTTTACAGATTACCCTTTCGGAGTTTTCATTGTCAGTAAAAGTAGAATAGGTAATCTTTCTGAATTTAAAATAGATGACGCTTACTTTCTTGCTAAAATGTTGAAAAAGGTAACAGCTGGTTTTGATAAAATCTACAATCGTCATTTCCCTTATATGATGTGTATTCACCAAACACCTGTAAATGAAAAAAAATATAGCGATGCCGGAAAATATTACACTTTTCACATTGAATTTTATCCGCCCCTTCGGGCTAAGGATAAATTGAAATGGTATGCGGGTAGTGAAATGGGTGTAGGGGCTGCAACTAACACTTTGGATATAGATGAGTGTGCCGCCCTGCTTCGCAGCAAAATCCAGTGAAAGTAAATGGAAGCTAAAAAGTATTTCGCCCCGGGCAGGGTGAATTTAATTGGCGAGCATTTAGACTATAATGGCGGGCTTGTTTTGCCTGTAGCCTTAACAAAAGGAATCACAGCAACTTTAATACCGCGAAAAGATGGTAAAATAATTCTTCGTACCCTCTCACATCCTTTCGTAAAAGAACTCTTTATAGATGATGAAATAAAATTTGAAAAAGAGCATGGCTGGGCAAATTATCCATTGGGTATTATCCGGCAATTGCGAAAAGAAAATCACTTTATTCCCGCCTGTGAAATTATATATGACAGTGACCTTGCGGAAGGTTCCGGACTTTCTTCTTCTGCAGCCATTGAAATTGTTACGGCTTATGCGTTGCTGTCCCAATCTGAGTCAAAAATCAATCTTGTGTGGCTTGCAGGGTTGTGTCGTCAGGTTGAAAATGAATTTATCGGTGTGAAATGCGGAATCATGGACCAGTATTCCGTTTCACTTGGGGAAAAAGATCATGCCATTCTTATTGACTGCCAGCGGTTAACTCACGAATACATTCCCGTTCAGTTAGGTGATTACAGGTTGTTAATAATGGATACGAAAAAGCCGAGAAGTTTAATTCATTCAAACTACAATGAAAGAAGGCATGAATGTGAAGATGCCCTTAAACGGATTCGGTTTTCCAAATCCGAAATCAGGAGTCTTGTTGATGCCGAAATAATTTGGATTGATATCTTGGGAGATGAAACTTTAAAGAAACGCGCAAGACATGTAATTGGTGAAAATCTCCGTGTGAAAGAAGCAGTAAGTGCTCTCCGCAAAAATGATTTGCTGGCTTTTGGCAAACTGCTCAACCAATCTCATATTTCACTAAAGCATGATTATGAAGTAACCGGTATTGAACTCGATGCCTTGGTAGAAGAAGCTCAAAAAATACCCGGTTGTATCGGAGCAAGAATGACTGGTGCCGGATTTGGAGGATGTGCTATCGCTTTAGTACACAAGAATTCGGTTGAAGAAATGAAGAATAACGTGGGAGAAAATTATTATTCAGTTACAGGTTTGAGTTGTGATATTTATGAAATTGAGATTGGAGTAGGGGTAAAAGAGCTATAGTTTATCAAGATATTTCTCGGCTTCCAACTCTATTAATTTGGCGTCTCTTTTCATTACCCCGGAATAAACTTTCTCTATACGATGAGTAAAAAAAGCTTTTAGTAATTCGTTACGCTTCTTATCTTCAAATGGTCTTATGCTCATTTCATATTTGTCCATGAATTCGGTTAATTTTTTTGTTCGTAATTCTTCATCTTTTATGATTGTCGAAAGGTAACTGTGAACTTTGTTTCTGACAGCACTTATTATTTGGTCATAAGTCTGATGTGTGAAATTTTCAACCTCCTTTTCTCGTATTAAACTTTCTTTGAGCCATTCCTTAACTGACTTGACTATATAAGAATAATGGGCAACATTTTGTTCCTGTAAGCTATTCAAAGTGTCGAACTTAAAGCCAGACAAGTAAGTATATATCCTGTTTAATTCTTCACTTCCAAGGCTAGATAAGCTATACTCAACAGGGTTCCAGACTTTATGAAAAGTAGCAGTTGCATTCAAACTGTTAGCATAATTGATAAAGGCAGGCAACTCGTGCCAATTCTGCCTCATTACACATAATGCTATACTGAATTTTACTTTTCGCTTAGCGCTGTATTCATGAAAGTAATCTATATGCTCCATCACCTTTTCCAGGTTTGAGTTTAGCCTGATTTCCTCGTAAGTTTCCTTTTTTAATGAATCGAGTGATACACCTATTTGAAAATTTCCCCTTTCCAGATAGTCTTTTATTCTGGCGTTGAGGTAAGTACCATTTGTTTGAACCATAATCACACATTTCGGATTAAGCTCAATAATCATATCCCAAATCCGGTAATTCATTTCAATAGAAAATGCCTCACCTGAACCGCTAAACCTGGTTTCGTGCAGGTAAGGAATAAACTCCTTAAGCTGAGTAATGAATTTTTCATCATACGGGGTTGTTATAGGGGGCAGTTTTTCCCGGTTTTTTCGGATAAGTGATGAAAACTCCCCCTTACACATAATACATTCCAGGTTGCAGGTGTTTGACACAAGAAACTCCATCATGGTGGGATATGACTTATGCCTGGGAATACGGTCGAACTGGCTTGCCCGAATTTCATTGAAGTCTTTCGTTTGCAGATCCGCATGACAAATACCGCAGCCCTGGCTCAAATCAAAGTCCTTCATTGTTTTTCTAAACTGAATAGCTTTATCGCTATTCCAGATTTCACTGACACTTTCTTTGGGATAGCTCCCAATTGAAAACTCCTGATTATGGCAACATGCGTAAACCTTTCCGCTTTGACTAAAAAGCATGTTAACAGAAGGCGCATGGCAAAAGCCTTTCCTATTTACATGTAATCTGGTAGCATTGTATTCCGAAAAAATCGGGTTTGAATTGAGACTTTCAGCCCGGTTTGCAGTATTTGCAAAAATTTTCTTTACTGCGCCCAATAAGTTCATTATCAAGATTTGACTTCGTTAATTTAATGAATATGCCAAGATAGGCAAGTGTAAACAAAACAGCTAAGAAAATTCAATAGCTATTTTTATCCTCATTTCCAGTCTTTTATAAAGGCCTCATGAAATTTTCTATCTAAATTGTTTGTAAACTTGGTTAGCAATTCTACATTTGCGCTCCTTTTCAAAAAAAGGTATAAAAATTTAAAACAGAAAGCAATGAAGTCACGCAGTTACAGCACCGTTTCGGTTGCAGAAAAAGATGTAAAGCGCGAGTGGTTTATTGTTGATGCTGAAGGCAAAACTTTAGGACGTATGATTACAAAAGTAGCTTCAGTTCTTCGCGGTAAACACAAGCCCACTTTTACCCCCAACACCGATTGTGGCGATTACGTAATCGTTATCAATTCTGCCAAAGTAAGAATGACCGGTAAAAAAATGACCGACCGCCAGTTGGTAAGCTATACCGGTTACCCGGGCGGGCAGCGTTTAGTTACCCCGCAGCAGCTTATCGATAAAAACGCAAACAAATTGATTGAGCATTCGGTGAAGGGTATGTTGCCTAAGAGCTCTCTTGGTGCAAAACAATTCGGAAAGCTATTTGTATACGAAGGTGCCGAGCACCCGCACTCTGCGCAAAAACCAAAAGCATTATAAAATGAATAAAGTTATCGTTGGAAGAAGAAAAGCATCTGTTGCTCGTGCGTTTATTACAGCCGGCACCGGAAAAATTACAGTAAACGGAAAAGACTATAAACAGTTTTTCCCCCTTGAATATCTTCAAAATAAAGTAGAACTGCCGCTGAAGACCTCCGAGAGTTTAGACCGGTTCGATATTGTAGTGAATGTTTTTGGTGGCGGAACAAAAGGTCAGGCTGAAGCTATTTCACTCGCTATTTCACGGGCACTGGTAAACGATAATCCAGAAAAGCGTCCTGCTTTGAAAAAAGCAAAGTTATTGCGCAGAGATGCACGCAAAGTGGAGCGTAAGAAAACAGGTTTGCGCAAAGCCCGTAAGCAGGAACAATACTCTAAGCGTTAAAAATTATTGAACTCAAACAGTAAAAAAGAAATGGAAAGATTAGACCATAAAGCGTTGCTCGATGCAGGTGTTCACTTCGGTCACTTGCGCAGAAAGTGGAATCCTAAAATGTTGCCCTACATTTTCAACGAAACTAAAGGCATTCATATAATTGACCTGAACCGCACGGTCGATAAACTGGAAGAAGCAGCCCTCGCTGCCAAATCAATTGCCAAGAGCGGAAGAAAAATAATGTTTGTTGCTACTAAAAAGCAGGCGAAGGAAGTGGTAAAAGAAGCTGCAAAACGCGTAGGCATGCCTTACGTTACCGAAAGATGGCTGGGAGGAATGCTCACCAACTTTTCTACTATCCGTAAGTCAATTAAAAAAATGCAGAGCATTGAAAAAATGCTGGCTGATGGAACTCTGGAAAGCACCACCAAAAAGGAAAAGCTGGTTCTTACCCGCGAAAAGGAAAAGATGGAAAAGGTTCTGGGCGGTGTAGCTAACCTTAACCGTGTTCCCGCTGCTTTGTTTCTGGTGGATATTATGCACGAGAACATTGCATTAAAGGAAGCTCAGCGCCTGAACGTAAATACTTTCGGAATTGTTGATACCAACAGCGACCCTACGAAAGTTGACTTTGCTATTCCCGGAAATGATGATGCTGCTAAATCTATCGCCATTCTTACTAACTATATCACCGATGCTATTGCCGAAGGCCTGGCTGAACGTGTTGCTTCGCAAGAAGGAGTTGATGCAGCCGAAACGGAGGAGGAAGCAGCAGAGCGTAACCGATTCGAGGCGGAACTTGCTGCCGAAGAAGAGGGTGCAGGTGAGGAAGGAACAGAGCGTACGGCAAGGAAAAAAACCGGTACCGGTGGTACTGGAAGAAGCAGAAACCGCACGGGGGCAGTAAAGAAGGAAGGGTAAAATCCAGTAACTTACGGTAACAAATCAAGAAGCTGCCAGGTTGTTCCGACTTGGCTTCTTCATTTAAAGAGGAAACAGAATTATCAATCAATAATCAAACAACATGACAATAACGGCAGCGCAAGTAAACGAATTAAGAAACCTGACCGGTGCAGGTTTAATGGATTGTAAAAAGGCATTGACTGAAGCTAATGGAGACGTTCAGGCAGCGATAGATTTTTTGCGCAAGAAAGGAGCTAAAGTAGCCGAGCTTCGCGCAGGGCGCGCAGCAGCAGAAGGTGTGGTTGTAGCAAAAACCTCTTCCGATAGCAAGACAGGTGTGGTAGTTTACCTTTCCTGCGAAACTGATTTCGTGGCTAAGAATGAAGACTTCGTGAAATTTGCCAATTCAATTGCTGATTTAGCATTACAAAAATCTCCGGCAACCTTAGAAGCGCTTCTCGACCTTGACCTAAACGGTTCAAGTGTAAAAGCACAGGTTCAGGAGAAAGTTTCTGCCATTGGCGAGTTGATTAATGTTTCAGCTTACGAAACTGTATCTGGCGAAAGCGTAGTGGCATACAACCACATGGGAAACAAAATTGGTGTCCTGGTTGCGTTAAGTAAACCACTTAGCGATAATGTAACTACAGTAGGTAAAGATGTGGCTATGCAAATTGCAGCGATGAACCCGGTAGCTGTTGATGCCAGCGGTGTTCCTGCCGAAGCAGTTGAGCGTGAAAAAGCAATTGCGAAAGAAAAGGCCGTTGCAGCCGGTAAGCCGGCTAACATACTCGATAAGATTGCGGATGGCGCTGCAAACACTTACATTAAAGAAAATTCCCTTCTCACTCAGCCTTTTGTGAAAGACGGGAGTAAAACGGTTCAGCAAATTCTTGCTTCTGCCGAAAACGGCTTAACTGTTACATCATTCCGAAGGGTAGAGAGAGGAGCGGTGAAATAACCGCTTTAGCTTCTGCTATTTGGCAGGTTATTATTGCAACTTCTTTTTGCCAAAAAAAACACCGCAGGCAAGTTACCTGCGGTGCATGGGCGCGTCTTCCCGTTGTTCGGGTGTCCTGGTAGTATTTTAATTGCTGCTTATCAATAGTCCTGAGTTATCAACTTTTAGGGGAAGAAAATTGATAGGGTCCAGCTTTTCGGTTTTAACTAAGATTCTTCCTTTCGCGTAGTAGTTCATGATAACATACGGAGTTTTTGTTTTTCCGTTTGCACTTACCAGAAAGCGGGTTTGACGGTCGAGTACTTTAAATGCTATTTCTTTTGCCTGAACGGCAGAATCTACATCCTTGCTCTCAGAAACCACCTCATGTTGTTGGGGCTCTTCACTTTTCTCGACTTCATCTTCTTCCTCCTCTTCTTCGGACTGAGTATTGGTAACTACCAGAGGTTCATCAGCATCTTCGTCATCAGGAACTCCCGGTTCAGGAAACAAGAAAGCAACACCAAAACCCTCTTTGTTCAGTTCATCTACCGGTCTGTAGGGTTGTTTGTTGAACTGGCTCAGGCGGAGGAAATGGCAGGCTGTGAGTTGCGACAGGCTGTCCTCATAAGCGTACCATTTTTCCGGTACATCTGAGTTTTGAAGAACAGTAAAACTATGTTTATAGGTGTTGTATATAAACAGGCTGTCTTTTTGGGCCTGTTCATTATCATAACTTGAACCCAGTAATAAAAGAAATAAGTAAATATTCATAATCGGTTGGTTTTAAGTTTCTTAATATGCTTGTACTATCTTTATGTTTTGGTCAAATCAGGGGAGACACTTCCCTCATCAAAATTTGACGTTGTTTTTTCTACAAGACCTGAATGAAAACTACTCCCGGACAGTACCTTCAGTGAAAATCCGTGGCGATAACGGAGGCACTTTCTTCGTAAAGAAGAAAATTGCTGTTGAAGGATGTTTTAAAAATTGGCTGCTATAATACCAGCAGCCCTGCCGGTTTATTCCGATAACCGATCAATGAATCATGCGTGTAGCGTTCCGTTATGGGTTTGGAACTTGTCCTGAAGATGAACTGCTTTTGGAGCACCATTCACCTCCCATGATTCCCGTGTTTTCGATTTCGGGAGGGCAAAGAAGATAAAATTTTAATATCTGTGCAAGTATTCAAGTGATTTAATTACAAAAATATCCTTGTGGCTTTT
The DNA here is from genome assembly GCA_964631835.1 of uncultured Chitinophaga sp. GTDB lineage: Bacteria > Bacteroidota > Bacteroidia > Chitinophagales > LD1 > Bog-950. The sequence continues at coordinate 66,130 of CAZWAD010000009.1, read as the reverse complement.
TAAGTTGGTCAGGAGAATGGTTTAAGCGTCTGTTTCAAGGTTTCCGGTATTCAGGTTATTAATTTTGAATAAGGTAAGATTATTCACGTGCCTTATCCATAGCCTTACTCATAATTGTAAGCTGAAGAAACCCGGCAGAATATACCTGATTCCTTTTTCAGCATTCAGGCCGGAATCAGCTCTTCAATCTTTTCCTGCAGCCATCCTTTGTCGGCAATATTGGTAGCTTTTGAAATTTGTTTTTTCAATGACTCAATTTTCTTTTTGTCTTTTACATCAGCGCGGTATAGTTTCATGGTAAAGCGGATGAAGTTCATGTAGTTAATCCTGTTTTGTTCGCTTATCAGTTTTTTTCTGCGCAGAAGAATCCGGAAGCTTTCTTTCAGACTCATCAGCGGAAGATAGTCGCCCAATTCGTAATACGCTTTCATCAAAGTGGTTTTTGAATCGAGCTGATAGAAGATGTCAGAGTAAACCACATCCTGCAAAAGCGGTAGCACCTTGTCGTATTTCTTCTGGTAGAAATAAAGTTTGGCGAGGTTAAAAGTGTAAGCGTTCTGCCGGTCGGGTTTCGGAATATTGTTTTTGTGGTCGCGGATAAACTTTTCTGTCCACCGGTAATCGTTGGCACGCAAACCTACCGTTACAATGTTTTTATAATCGAACTGCGAAATATTTCTTTCTTCATCAAACATCAGCTCAGCTTTCAGCATTTGCTGGTAAAGGGCGAATAATTCCTTTACGTATTCCAGCTTTCCGAAATTGATTTTGCGTATGCAGAAGTTAATGGCAAAGGCATACATATTCCGGGCAGCAGATTTGGGAAACAGCGCATAATTTTCAGAAAGAAGTTTTTTCAATTGCGTGAAGTGTTCTTCTTTCTCCGGTTCAATCAGTGAGAGAACAATACGGTGATAAATCTCTATGGCAGGAACATGCCCGTAATTGTTTTTTTTCAGATGTTCCATTACTTCGCGGAACAATTTTACTTCAGCTTCCAGTGAAAGAAAATTTTTGTAGTGCAGTATAGCCGCCAGGTAGTTCAGTTTATTAATCATGTAAAAAATATCGAGCGCCTCTACCGTCTGCAAAAGATTCTTTTCGGTAGTCCGCTGGTTTTGCGATTCGATAAAATTATTCTCTTCCGATTCCAGTTTAAAAAGCTGTAAATAATATTCACCGTCACGGTAAGGTGTTTGCTCCAGTTTCTTCCTCGCCAGCTTTGCTGATTCCGGGTAATGCCTGCCGAGTTTTTTTTCGGTGAGGTGGGAGAGGAGGTTCCTCTGCCTGCGGCTTTCGTTTTGTTTTAGTTTGTCAATCACCAAAAACTCTTCCAGCTTTTTCAGTAAATCAGAAAACAGCCGGGCAAATTTGAGCTGCTCAAATTTTTTATCTGCATAAACTTCCTTCCATATTTTTTTCTGTCTTAGTGTATCATGCGTTTGCTCTTTAAAATGCGGGGAGAGGATTTCAAAAAGTTTTATCAGCCGCTCATCTTCATTAAAATACGGAGAATGCAAAAACTTGCCGAAACGGTTCAACTCATAAATGTTGAGCGTTTGCAGCAGTTGAAAGAGTTTGGTGTTTCGCATGAATTCAAACGATGATTATAAGTAGTTTCTTACTGTCTCTGTAAATCTTCCAAGAGGAGTTCCTGTACTCTGATTGCTTTCGTATATTATAAAACGGTACTTCCTGCACTCCAACTGCCTCCGTACTTTATAAAACACCACTTTTTGTACTTGAATTACCTCTGTATGTTATAAAACATCATTTTCTGCACTCCAATTGGCTCTGTATGTTATAAAATAGCACTTTCTATACGCCAACTTGCTCTGTATGTTATAAAACACCAATTCCTGTACTCTAATAGTCTCTGTATGTTATAAAATACCACTTGCCGTACTCCGAATGTTAAAACACAGTTAAAATCATCAAAAAACGGGCTTTTCCTAAAGTAATGTTTTACACCGCAGATGAACACAGATAAACGCAGATGCCTTTTTGTCTTTAATATCTGTTTATCTGCTTTTGTTTCGCAGACTCCTGCCCCTAAAGGGGTAAAGCCACGCAAAATAGTCCTGATAGGCTTTTTTAGCGCAGCGGTTCTCCCTTTAGGCGGGTAGAGGGTTTGCGTAGTTAAAAATATTTACCGTATAAACATACCATTTTATCCTGAAAATAAAATAGTTTCTCCTTGTATTTATCTCACTACTCACTACTAAATATTCACTACTTACACCGTAAGGTGCCCAAATAATGTACTTTTTTCCCCGCACAACTCTTCCATTATTTGCATCGTCAAATACTGTACAATGGAATTAATAACTTTAAAAATTCATTTTATGAAAAAGCTTATCTCGTCTCTATTGCTAATTGCTGGTATTGGTTTTTACTCACAGGCACAGTGGGTAAGCATACCCGATACGAACTTCGGAAACTGGCTTAATTCCCCGCCCCTAAGTGCATGTTTGCAAGGAAACAGTACCGTAGGTTGGCAGTTAGATACTACCTGCTCTTGGGTAATGAGTACGACTTCGGTTTCTTGTAATAACAAGAATATCAGGAATCTGACAGGCATTCAATATTTCGACAACCTCAGGGTTTTAAGTTGCCAGGTTAATCAATTGACCAATTTCCCTCCTTTGCCGGGTAGTTTAACTCACTTGTATTGTGGAAACAACCCGCTTAGTAGTTTGCCTGCATTACCGGTAGGTTTGGTTTTTTTGGAGTGTGGTATGAATGGTTTAAGCAGTTTACCAGTGTTGCCGAGTGGGCTTGTTGAATTATATTGCTCGAATAATACGCTAACAAATTTGCCTGCTTTGCCAGGTGGTTTAACTGACTTAAATTGCTCTTATAATAATCTCACTGCTTTACCTTCTTTACCCATTGGATTAAATGATTTACGATGTGCTAACAATCAACTCAGCAGCATTCCTTCTTTACCAAATGCCATTAGCTGGTTAGTGTGTAACGACAATCAACTCACCAACATTCCGTTATTACCTGATTCTTTGTTTCACTGCCAGATATCCAATAATCCAATTACCTGTATGCCGGAGTTAAAACGTATTGTGAATCTTGATTTTTCAAATACACTTATCACCTGCAAGCCCAATATCGGCAATGTAACCAACAGTACCCCAAGTCTTGCTTCATTACCTCTCTGCCAGCCCGGAACACCCTGCGCTTTGCCTAACTATGTAAACATACCCGATACCAACTTTGGCACATGGCTAAACACTAACGGCTACTCATCGTGCATGGTTGGAAATAATACCGCGGGGTGGTTGATGGATACTACTTGCCCCGCAGTGGTGAATGCTGTAGCTGTGGTATGTCCTGGTGTTATAGTACCCTCGAATACAAATATTCGCGACCTCACAGGCATACAGTATTTCGATAACTTAGATACGCTTATATGCTACGGCAATGAACTTCTTACGCTGCCATCTTTGCCGGGGGGAATAGTTTATTTGGATTGCAACCAGAATCAACTTGCCACGTTGCCTGCTTTACCCGATAGCTTAATTTATTTGGATTGCTACCACAACCAACTCACCACCCTGCCTGCTTTACCGGGCAATTTAACTACATTGCTTTGTTGGAATAATCAACTCAGTTCCCTTCCTGCTTTGCCGGGCAGTTTAACCTGGTTAGAATGCTTTAACAATCAACTCGGTTCTGTCCCCGAACTACCCGATTCACTTTATCGGTTCTACTGCTATGGTAATCCCAACCTATATTGTTTGCCCGAACTAAAGAAAATATATCTTTTATCCTTTCATTCCACTGGTATTACCTGCTTGCCTAATTATCCGCAAAGTAATGTGGGTAGCAATCCGCCATTAGGAAGTATGCCTCTCTGCCAGCCCGGAACACCCTGTGCTTTGCCTAATTATGTAAACATACCCGATACCAACTTTGGAACCTGGCTTAATACAAATGGCTATTCAAGTTGCATGGTTGGTAATAATACTGCGGGGTGGTTGATGGATACAACGTGTAGTGCGGTGGTGAATGCGGTATCCGTTGATTGCTATGCTCAAGGGATTAGGGACATCAACGGTATTCAGTATTTCGATAATTTAGATACGCTAAAATGCATCAAAAATCAACTGACCTCCATACCAGCTTTACCGGGAGGCCTGATCCAATTAGACTGCGACAGTAATCAACTTACTTCACTGCCTGCACTGCCGGGGAGCTTAACCACGCTGAGTTGCTTTTGGAATCAACTGAGCACTATTCCTGTTTTGCCTGCTGGCTTAACTGCTTTGAATTGCTCCTACAATATAATTGCCACTCTGCCCGCATTGCCTGCAAGCTTAACTTTTTTGAATTGCCGGGTGAATCAAATCAGTTCTGTTCCCGAACTGCCCGATTCGCTTTATTTTTTCGATTGCAGTTTTACCAACGTGAATTGCTTGCCTGAACTGAAGAAGATTGTTCGTCTGTTCTTTACTAACACGGGCATCACCTGCCTGCATAACTACCCGCAGGGCAATATATTAAGCCAACCACTTTTATCATCTGTTCCTTTATGCCAGCCCGGAAATGCTAATGGCTGTGCTTACGACACTTTATTTGCAGATGCCGGAAACGATACCATCATTTGTTTTGCCAACTCAGTATTATTGGGCGGCAACCCAACCGCCACAGGTGGAACTCCACCTTATACTTATGCATGGTCTCCAAGCGCGGCATTGAATTGTGCATTATGTCCCAATCCGCTTTCAGGAGGGATTATGTTTACTACAACTTTTACAGTAACCATTACAGATAGCTTTGGAGCAACGGCAACCGATACCATAACAATAACTATTGGCCCTGGTCCGGTAATTGATTCGGTGCTTACTCAAAACCCTACTGCCTGTGCCAGTGGTGATGGTGTAATAGCCCTTACAGGTTTATCACCATTACAGCTATATGACGTTAGTTACTACCCTCAGGGAACGGCTAACCTGACAGCAGATGCCAATGGAAATATTACTATAAGCGGATTGAATGCGGGACTGTATACCAATTTTGAATTAACGTTAAACGGCTGCCTTTCGCAACAACCCCATGTTGGGCCTTACATATTATCGGCACCTACTACTCTTACCGATTCTTTAGATATTACCGTTCCAACCTGCGGTTTATGTAACGGAACTGTAACAGCAATAGTAAGCGGAGGTTCTCCACCGTATGCATATACTTATTATGATGTACCCCTGCTTGAGAAATGTGATGCTCTCTTCTGCGACTTCATTTGCCCCGGTAACCAATATTTGTTTTCAGTAATTGATGCCAGTGGCTGTATTGATACTACTTTTTTCACTATTCCTCAGGGAGCGGCAGCCTTACAAATTGACTCCATCACCTCCACAAATATTTCCTGCTTTGGTGGCAATGATGGTTCGGCTTGTGTTTATGTTTCGGGTGGCATAGGTGTTATTACATTCCTATGGAATACCAATCAAACCGATCAATGTCCTTTTTCACTTGCTGCCGGCAGTTATATAGTTACTGTTGCTGATGCCAATGCTTGTTCCGTTTCTGCATCTGTAACAATTACTGAACCTCCCCAACTCACCGCTCAAATTGTTTCTGCAACAGGTGGCATTTTACCCGATACGCTTTCGGTAGTACCAATAGGTGGAACTCCAAGCTACACTGTTATGTGGAGTAATGGTCACAACTCCTCAGGCGGTAACCTCATCTCTGCAAGCGGAGTTTACTCAGTAACCGTGTGGGACAGCAACGCCTGCACGGCAGCTGATTCTATTTCCATCGGCTTACCTTCCATTACCGTCACCTACCCCAACGGTGGCGAAACTTTTACTACCAACCAAACCGTAAACGTTATCTGGACCAGCACCGGTAACATACCTAAAGTAAAAATCGAGTTCTACAGTAGCATTCTGTTCAACTGGGTGACTTTGGCAGATTCTGTAGCGAACACCGGAAGTTATTTGTTTACTATTCCTGTAGTTCCTAACATGCAGGGAAGTATTCGCATCAGCGACCCTTACAACGCAACAATAAACGACCAAAGCGATGGGTTGTTTAATATTATAGCAACTAGTACGCCTTTATTGATTGATTCTGTTGCTACTATCAATAGTTGTTATTCAGCAAGTACTGGCCAGGCATGTGTTTACATTTCGGGCGGAACCCTGCCTTATACTTACCAATGGCAGTTTAATGTTTCTAATACTTCCTGTGCAAACAACCTTGGGCCATCTAATTATAATGTAACTGTAACTGATGCAATTAATAATTCCGTCAGCACAACAGTTTCGATTAGTTTCAAACCGATATTTAATGTCCAAATTGTTTCTGCCACTGGAGATGTTTTGCCCGACACCCTTACAGCAATTCCTTTGGGCGGAACCCCGCCATATACTTTTCTCTGGTCTGATGCATCCACCAACCTTGGCAATACTCAGTCAATTATTGTTTCAGCTCCAAGTATAGCTTCTGTTTGGTGTCAGGTACGTGATTCCGCAAACTGTACATTTGGACAAGATTCAGTTGTCGTTGGCTGTGATAATAATTGTGTTTGGCCAGGTGATGCCGATCACAATGGCATAGCTGATAACAATGATCTGCTTCCTATTGGTCTTGCTTACGGTATAACCGGGCCTGCCCGATGGATACCGGGTGATATACAGTGGTACGCACATGCCTGCCAAAATTGGACTGATACACTTCTCTCCGGCACCAACTACAAACATATTGACTGCTATGGCAATGGCATCATCAATGCCGATGACACCACTGCCATCCTCCTGAACTTCGGTCTCACTCACTCCAAAACCGATGAAACCGGTGGCTGGCGGATGACCGACCCAACGCTTTATGTGGACTTAATTCCCGACACCACCCGTGCCGGTGATACATTGTATGCTTACATCACCCTAGGTGACGCAAACGTTATGGCATCCAATGTTTACGGTCTTGCATTCACCCTCAACTACGATGCAAATGTTGTGGACTCCACAAAAACGAAAGTTACCTTCGGCAACTCCTGGTTTGGTAATGCCACCGATAAAATTTCTCTTGGTAAAAACTTTCATCCAATCGGTCAGCTTAAATGCGCCATTACGCGTATTGACCACACCACCCGCAGCGGCTTCGGGCAAATTGGCGAAGCTCAATTTGTAATCACCACCGACAACATCAACGGCAAAGACCTCGCTTACTACCTGAACCACGTCTGGCTTAGCGACATCACTATGATTGACAACCTCGGAAACATCATCTCCGTCAATGCAGGAAGAGATTCCTCTCTCGTGGAATTCGAACCAACCGGCATTTCCAACATCGGACACAGGTCATCCGTCATCCGTCTCATTCCAAATCCTGCAAACGATGCTGTAACCATTTCCGTCACCGAAAACTTAATTGGCGGAGAGTTGAAACTTATAGATGTTCACGGCAGAATATTAATCATCACGACAATCCCGTCTGGCAACTGGCAACTGGCAACTGCCGGTTTCTCTCAGGGAATCTACTTTCTGCACATCACTACCGAAGCAGGAACTTTAACCAAACGATTAATCATTGCACGATAAACAGTTACTTACCTGAAAACTGCACATGGCAACCTTGTCAGACGGGGTTCGGAAATTAAGCCTTTCCAGTCTCAATTTTCTACGTATTGTTTCAGTTGCTGATTTGAACGAAAAGCGGAAATGCTAATGTGCGGGGAAGACAACTGCTGCTTCCCGCAGCGCATTCTCAAAAGCGTTAAGGTTGATTACCGAACCTAACTGTTCATCGGGAAAATAGTTCAACAGGTTTTCAGTAGGCATATTACCTATTAAATCATCTTTAGCCATGGGGCAGCCCCCGTAACCGCGTATGGCAGCATCAAACCTGCGGCAACCGTTCTGGTATGCGGCATCCACTTTTACCCGCCAGTTATGTGGTGCGGTATGAAGATGGGCGCCAATTTCCAGTTCGGGAAAAGCCGGAATCAAAGCTGAGAAAAGATATTTGATAATGACGGGCTCGGCAATGCCAACCGTATCGCTAAGCATAAAAGTTTTAACGCCTAAGGGAGAAAGTTTGCCCACCCACTCTTCTACAATCTGCGGACTGTAGGGGTCGCCATACGGATTTCCGAAACCCATGCTGATATATATAATCAGCTCTTTACTGCTTTCGTCACTCAGTTCCTTGATTTTCTTTACCCGTTCCAGGGCTTCGGCAATGGTTGAGTTAGCATTCCTTTTCTGAAAAGTTTCCGAAACCGAAAAAGGGAAACCGAGGCAGTTTATTTTTTCAAACCTGCAGGCGTCTTCTGCACCTCGTTCGTTGGCAATTATGGCAATGAGCTTTGAAGATGAGCCGCTTACATCCAGTGCATCAACCACCTTGGCTGTATCTTCCATTTGCGGAATTATGTCATGCGAAACAAAACTTCCGAAATCAATTGCGTGGTAGCCTACTTTCAGCAGTTTATTGATGTATGAAATCTTTTTTTCGGTGGGTATAAACTGTTTGATTCCCTGCATGGCATCGCGCGGACATTCAATAATTTTTACATGCTGACTCACCGGTCAAACATACGAAAATCTGTGTTCAGAGTTTTTTCCGAGCTCTTACAATAACTGTACTCAGCTATCCGTTTATCTTATATGAAACTTTTATCCGCAGAAATAAGTAAAACATGATAAATAAGTTCATGTTCAATTTTCGTATTCATTTTAAGTGGCAGGTGTTGCGCACCCGCCTTTACTTAGAGCGCCTTCATGTAAAGGCATTTTTTCTTCCTACAGTAATTTTTACTGTTTCAACCCTATCGCTTGTATTCTACTACTCCGTATTTCAATTCACTCATTTTTGGGAAAACTGGAATTTGGCAGGCGGCAATACCTTTCATTTCTGCGAAACGAACCGGATGGAACAGCTTGTTCGCCAACCTTCCAATACATGGAGTAACCTCGGTTATTTTGTTGTTGGCTTATTTGCACTCACTCTCGGTATTCACGATTTAAAATATTCGGAACGCAAAAAGTCAGATAATTTTTTGGTTCGCTATCCCATTTTCTCAATTCTGTTCGGGCTTTCCGCCATTTATCTTTTTCTCGGCAGTTTCCTCTATCATGCTTCACTTACTGTTTTTTTCCAAAAACTCGACCAGGCGGGTATGTATTCCGTGGCGGTGATGGTTCTTGCCTTTAACCTCTACAAAATTTTCCCGCTTATACGAATAAGAGGTAAATACAAAAGCTCACACGCTCTTATTGTAGCTTTTGCTGTAGGATTCAATTATCTTCTTTACTCGACTCTGTTTACCATCAACATCAACATTCTTTATCCTTCGCTGGTTACGATTGTGTTTCTAACCAGTTGCTATTACCTCATGTTTATCAGCCGCGAGCATTACTTTACCAATTATATGTGGGCTGCGTTTTCCATGCTTATGCTTGCAACCATCATCTGGCTGCTGGACAGAAGCAATACCGTTTGTAATCCCGACAGTATTTTTCAGGGACATGCGTTATGGCACTTGCTGACTGCCGCAAGTATTTTCTTCATTTATCTTTATTACCGCTCGGGAACCGTTCCGCTGAACGAGGTAATACTTGTGCGCGAAGAACGCAGAGCAAGAAGAAGAGCGCGCTTCGCCTGATTTTTGTATTCTTATTCTGTGATTCTAATTGATAACAGAAATTCAACAGACCCGTACACCAACCTTGCCATCGAAGAATTTGTTGTCCGAAATTTCAATTGCAGCGAAACTGATTACCTGTTGCTTTATGTCAACGAACCCTGTATTGTAATCGGTAAAAACCAAAGTGTTTGGAAGGAAGTAAACTTTGAGTATCTGCGAAACAACAAACTGAAACTCTGCCGCAGGATAACCGGTGGCGGAACAGTGTATCATGATGAAGGGAACCTGAGTTTCAGCTTTATTTCAAAATTCAGTGACGAAAAAGTAAACAACTACAAGTTGTTCAATCAGCCTGTGGTTGATGCGCTGCTCAAAGGTGGTGTAAAAGCTGAAACGGATTCGCGTAATAACATTCGGTGTAAAGGGAAAAAGATTTCCGGCAGCGCCCAGTTCACTAACCGGAAAAACATTATTAGTCACGGAACACTCTTGTTTAATGCTGATTTGGAAACACTCAGCAGTTGCTTGAAAGAAAACGGTTTCGAAATAAAAACCCGCGCAGTAGATTCGGTCCGCAGCCCTGTGATGAATATTGCTGAAGTAACTTCTGCATTCTCAACTATTGCAGATTTGAAAAAGCTTCTACTTGAAACTCTCAAAGTAAAAACTGCTTACCGGCTTAATCAGAACGAGTGGAGTGAAATTCAAAAGCTTAGGGATGAGAAGTTCAACACCAGGGAGTGGATTTACGGACGCAGCCCCGAAACAATAATCATCAGACACAGGATTGAAATAAAGGTTGAGCAGGGCAAAGTGGTTTCAATCAAAAGCGATTTACCGGAATATCAGGAGCTGGTTGGCGTGGAGTACAACTTTTATGAGTTAAAAAAAGCGCTGGAGAAATTCCCCCGCGCTTATGAACTGATATCAGAACTGTTTTAGCGTTTTCTTTTCCCTTTTTTGGCTTGCTTATCCATTTCCAAAGCTTCCTGTAATGAAACGGGCTCCGGTTTGCCGGCATACTTCGGGTTTTTGCTCCATTCATAAACCCGTTTGCCATCTACATATTTTGCCACAAAGGCATCTTTAATTCCCATTTTGCGCACATCATCCAAAAACTGCATTGCCACTGCTTCATCTTTAAAATAGCTGATGATATACCGGTTCAGCCCGTCAACGTCTTCATAGCCGATGTATCGCGGCTGTTCAAAATATTTATTGATGTTAAACTCCTTGTAAAGCCCAATCTGGACTTTAAACACGGTTCCTTCCTTCGGAGTGGCATTCATGGTAGCCATTATTTCCTGAACCAATGCGGTATCTCCGCTTGGCTCGGGATTACCCCTCAAAATATTTCTTTCTGCATTGCAACGCTCTAACTCCTTGATGAAATCCTTCAGCTTGTTTTCGGTTTCAGCTTGCAAAGCAGCGGCAGCCACCAAATCATCTTTCATCCGTTTTATCTCTGCTTCGTTTGAGTCGAGTGTGATTTTTATATCCTGCATTTTTGCATGATAACCGGCAAGGTCTTTCATAAAAGATTTCAGCTCGGCTTTGAGCCTTTTCTTTTCCTCTTTGGTCATCTCCTGCGAGAAAGCGAGGTTTGAAACCAGAATAAAAATGATGGTAACTATGGTGGTCTTTTTCATTCGTTGAATGTTTTGCTGTAACGAATATAAATTTGTGAGAAACGCAACTTGAAAAGCGCTGACTTTCATTATAAACCGCATATTTATAGTTGGATATAAAAAGAAACACCATAATTAAATCATGCACCAGATTGAAAACGAGTTTCTGAAACTTCGCGCCCGCGAGTACGGGGCTGAACTTACCTCAGTTATTTACAAGAAAACCAAGACTGAACATTTATGGCAGGCCGATGAAAAGGTATGGGGCTGGCATGCGCCTGTTTTGTTTCCGGTGGTGGGACGCTGCCTGAACGATGAAATAATACTAAAAGGTGTAAAGTACCCGATGCAGAAACACGGCTTCGCACGCAAATCAAATTTCAGACTTCTGGATTTAGGAGATTCAAAAATGGTTTTCTCACTTAAGTCATCGGAGGAAACTTTAAAGATGTATCCCTGCAAATTTGAGTTTCTGATTGGTTATAGGATAAGAAAGAATCAACTTTATATTTCGTATGAAGTAATTAACGAAGACAAGGAACCTATTTACTTTCAATTAGGCGGGCATCCGGCTTTTGCAGTTCCGTTCCATCCAGCCGAAAATTATCAGGATTACTTTATTGAATTTGAAACTATTGAAAATTCGGAAAGGCATCTGATTAACCCCGGTGGTTTTTTTGATGGCAGGAGAGAACCTGTTCTACATAATTCCAACAGGGTTCAGCTGAAGAACGATTTATTTGCGAACGATGCACTTATTTTTAAAGATTTGAAATCGCGGAAGGTGACTTTAAGAAGCAATACTCACCTTTATTTTATTGAAATGGATTTCAAGGGGTTCAGTTATCTCGGAATCTGGGCTAAGGAAAACGCACCGTTTGTTTGTATAGAACCCTGGCTTGGGTGTGCAGAAACAGTAGGTGAGCCAAGGGAATTTTCATTACGCGAAAATGTTGTAATGCTTGAACCGGGCGAAGAATTTAATCCTTCGTTTACTTTGACTTTCGGGTAGAAAAATTTATTCAGCTACACAGCCACAGCCTCTTCTTCCCGCATCAAATGCTTCACTTTTTCCCATGGCAGATAATCGAAATGCTTGCGGTCTTTTATTTTTTCAGGGAAACGGACATGATATTCAAACTCATGCCGGAAGTGGCGGATTGCCGCAGCCACAGGCCAGGCAGCGGCATCGCCCAGCGGACAAATGGTATTGCCTTCAATTTTGCGCTGAATATCCCAGAGCAAATCAATGTCTTCCATTTTCCCGTAGCCGTGTTCTAAACGCCAGGTTACTTTCTCCAGCCAACCGGTTCCTTCGCGGCAGGGCGAGCATTGACCGCAGCTTTCGTGATGGTAGAAGCGCGAGAAATTCCACGTATTTCGCACAATGCACTGGCGGTCGTCATAAACAATAAACCCTCCCGAGCCGATCATACTGCCGGTAGCAAAGCCGCCATCAGCCATACTTTCGTAGGTCATTAAGCGGGTTTCGCCCTTGGCGGTTTTAAAAAGCAGTTCAGCAGGAAGAATGGGAACCGATGAGCCGCCCGGTACACATGCTTTTAAAGGTCTGTCGGTTTGCATGCCTCCGCAGTATTCATCGCTCATAACAAATTCTTCCACCGGTATGCTTAACTCAATTTCGTACACACCGGGTTTCCTGATGTTCCCCGATGCTGAAATCAATTTTGTTCCTGTAGATTTTCCAATGCCTATTTTTGCAAACTCTTCGCCACCGTTCATCACAATCCATGGCACATCCATAATGGTTTCAACGTTGTTTACTACGGTAGGATTATTATACAAGCCCACCACCGCAGGGAAAGGTGGTTTAATTCGGGGATTTCCTCTCTTGCCTTCCAACGATTCAATCAAAGCGGTTTCCTCACCGCAGATGTATGCACCGGCACCGCAGGTTACGTGCAAATCCAAATCGTAACCGCTGCCCTGAATGTTTTTACCCAGCCATCCTTTAGCATACGCTTCGTTAATAGCGCGCTCAAGAATTCTGTATATCCACATGTATTCACCGCGGATGTAGATGTATGAAAGATGCGCTTCAAGCGCAAAGCTGGAAGTAATCATTCCCTCGATGAGCAGGTGGGGAAGTTTCTCCATTAAATACCTGTCTTTGAAAGTTCCGGGCTCGCTTTCATCGGCATTGCAAACTAAGTGGCGGGGCTTTCCGCTTTTCTTATCAATAAAGCCCCATTTCATACCGGTGGGGAAGCCTGCACCGCCACGACCACGCAAACCGCTTTTCTTTACTTCCTCAACAATATCATTGGGCGCCATTTTCAGCGCTTTTTCTACCGAAGTATAGCCGCCTTTACTGCGGTACACTTCGTAAGTTTCAATACCGGGAACGTTTACATGTTCTAAGAGAATTTTTTTGCCCATTGTTTTTTATACTTTATTCAAACTAATTTTTACTGCTAAACTCTTTCAAAAAATTCCCCGCCTTTATTCTTTAATGAAACTGTTCGCTGACATTTTCTTTTTAACCCTAGTTATTTTTTGCTTCGCAATATTCCAACAATCAAGAACAAAACAAAGGGGATTGTATTGATAACAGGTCCGGCAACTGATTTTGCTCCCCTTACATCGAACCAATGAACCAGGGCAATTAAAGCCCAGAAGATGGTGATAAACCAGTGAAAGGGCATGCTTTGCTCATAGTTTTTAATAAACCAAAACGAAATAAGCCCGGCAAACACCAGCAGCGAACTCAATTCCTGAATAAGGTGGATGCCATTGAGGTTATTATCTGCCAGCTTTACAATAAGGTTTGTTATTCCTTCAGGAAGCATGCCTGTTTTGAACAAAATAGCCGCACTTCCCGCGATTATGAAAAGTGTTCCGAAAAAGCCGTAAAGGAACTTAGCTATGTTATGAATGGTCATTTATCGAAAAAACACGAGTTTTTGTGTTAAAATTATTGTTTTCTGTTGTTTTCCGGTATGTCAAAGAGTCTCTGACTAATGGCAGAATTTTGCTGCCTCGTGGCAGAAATCTTCTGCCATCTGGCAGAACTTTGCTGCCTCGTGGCGGAAACCTTCAGCCTCGTGGCGGAACTTTACTGCTACGTGGCGGAAACCTTCAGCCTCGGTGAGGAACTTTACTGCCATCTGTCGCAAACTCTCCGCTTAATGGCAGAAAAATCACCTACACTTTTGAAAAGAACTCTACCTTACCTGCCTTGCAACCGTCAATCAGCTTATTCATTTTTTCGGGGGTAAGAAACTCGTGGTAGAAGTCGCCCAACTGGAGCATGGGGGCATAGCCGCAGGCGCCAAGACACTCGGTGGTTTTCACCGAAAACATGCCATCGGGCGTAACCTCGCCTTCTTCCTTCACCCCCAACTTATTCATGGTATAATCAATCAAATCTTCCGCCCCGCGAATAGCGCAGCAGCTAGTGCGGCAAAACTCAAACATGTATTTGCCCACAGGTTTCTGGTTATACATGGTATAAAAAGAAACCACTTCGTAAACTTCGATAGGTAGAATGCCGAGTAGTTCAGCCACTTTATCCATCGCCTCTACCGAAAGCCAATTATCATTTTCATCCTGAATTTCGTGAAGAATGGTGAGCAGGGCGCTTTTCTTTTTCCCTTCGGGGAAGCGCGATTTCAGTTCCTCAATGCGTTGAAGAGTTTTTGCACTCAGCTTAACCGGTTGTTGTGTTTTTATATTGAGACTCATTAGTGTTTCACTTAGGAATTATGCATCAAGCTCGCCCGCAATTACATTCATCGAACTGAGAATAAGAATGGCATCGCTCAGGTAACAGCCTTTAATCATTTCGGTAAACGCCTGGTAATAAATAAAGCAGGGCCTTCGGAAATGAAGGCGATAAGGCACACGGCTTCCATCGCTGATTAAATAGAAACCCAGTTCACCGTTTCCTCCTTCCACCGCATGATAGACCTCCCCTTTCGGCACCGGCACTTCACCCATTACAATTTTGAAATGGTAAATGAGCGCTTCCATGTTATTGTAAACCTCTTCCTTGGGCGGCAGATAATAATCCGGAACATCAGCATGATAAGGGCCTTCGGGCATATTATCCAACGCCTGCTGAATAATGCGGACGCTCTGCCAAACTTCGGCATTGCGAACACAATAACGGTCGTACGTATCACCGGTCTTGCCCACCGGTATATCAAATTCAAAATCCTGATACCCAGAATAAGGATTCATTTTTCGGATGTCATAATCAACCCCTGCCGCGCGAAGGTTAGGACCGGTGAAGCCGTAACTCATTGCCTTTTCGGCAGAAATAGGCCCTACATTGATACATCTATCCATGAAAATTCTGTTGCGCGAAACCAAATCTTCAAACTCTTTAAACGCAACCGGAAACTCTTTCATAAAGGCGCGAAGCTTTCGCAAACCGGTGTCGCTTAAATCTCTTTCTAATCCTCCGATACGCCCCATGTTGGTAGTAAGACGAGCACCGCACAGTTCTTCATAAATTTCATACACCTTTTCGCGGTACTGCATTACATAAAGGAAACCGGTAAAGGCACCGCTATCCACTGCAAGAATTGAATTGCAAATCAGGTGGTCGGTAATACGCGCCAGCTCCATCATAATAACCCGGATGTATTGCGCACGCTTAGGAACTTCAATACCAAGAAGTTTCTCAACCGTCAACCACCAGCCCATATTGTTGATGGGAGAGGAGCAGTAGTTCATCCGATCGGTTAACGGAGTAATCTGATAGAAAGGGCGGTTCTCGGCAATTTTCTCGAATGCGCGATGGATGTAACCGATAGTGGGTTCGGCATCGAGAATTTTTTCTCCATCCATCAGCAGCACATTCTGAAAAATTCCGTGAGTGGCAGGATGCGTAGGCCCAAGATTGAGAATCGAAAGCTCACTTCCGTCCTCGTTCTCGCGCTGCCGAATCATGACGGCATATTTTTCTTCAATGGTTTTAGGAACAATCTCTGTCATCTCAATTCAATTTAGTGTTTTGAGGTATGCGCCCAAAGTACCTGTCATCCTTATCTGTTCTTCCCTGGTCTTCTAACGGAAACTCTTTGCGCATCGGAAAAGAAACCATTTCGTCCATGTTCAGAATGCGCTTCAAATCCGGGTGACCGGTAAAAATGATTCCGTAAAAATCATATGCTTCGCGCTCCATCCAGTTAGCACAGTTAAATAAACGGGTTGCACTCTCTATTTCAGGCTTCTCTCCGTTCAGGTATGCTTTGAAACGAATTCGAACGTTATCAATCCAATTGTGCATTTGATAAACCATTGCAAATTGTCTTTCTACTTCGTTGTCCGGATAGTGAACTCCTGCCATCGTGGTGAGAAAATTAAATCGTAATATCTCATCTTCATTCAGAAACTGCATCAACTCAATTGCCTTATCTCTTTCCACTTCAAAAGTGAGCATGCCGTAAGGTTCTGTGAAATCCTTAACTGCTTCGCCAAATTTGCCGATGAGTTTCTCTTTTATTGTTTCGTTTATGAGAGCCATTTGTATTTTCGTCTTTGTGACTTTGCGCCTTAGTGTTTCAGGATTTTCTACACAAAGGCACTAAGTTTTAGTTCACATTTATCCCGTAAGTGGCCAGCATTGCTTTATACTCAGGAGAAGTTCTTCTTTTCATTGGTTCATTCTTTACCAGTTCCTGTAATTTCATTACCCCATCGAGAATCTGCTCGGGGCGCGGAGGGCAGCCCGGCACATACACATCAACGGGAATAATTTTATCAATACCCTGAAGCACGCTATAAGTATCAAACACTCCTCCGGAACTTGCACAAGCACCAACGGCAATTACCCAACGCGGCTCAGCCATTTGTTCGTACACTTGCCTGAGAACCGGCCCCATCTTTTTAGCAATAGTTCCCATCACTAACAACATATCTGCCTGACGAGGAGAAAAACTCGGACGCTCAGATCCGAAGCGCGCCAAATCATAATTTGCACCCATGGTTGCCATAAACTCAATTCCGCAGCAACTGGTTGCAAACGGAAGTGGCCACAGTGATTTTGAACGAGCCAACCCTACTATTTTATCTATTGAGGTTAACTGAAAACCCGGGCCGTTGTAGCCTTGTTCGCTGGGCTTTAGTTCTACTTTAGTATTTCCGCTAATTATTTCAGTCATACATTTCTATTCTGCTGCAAAGATACAGCGTTCTATTCCCACTCGAGTGCACCTTTCTTAATTACATAGTAAAATCCTAAAAGAAGCAAGCCCATAAACAAAATCATTTTCCAAAATCCTTCTATACCCAATTCGCGGAAATTAACAGCCCAGGGGTAAAGAAAAATTACTTCTATGTCGAATAACACAAAAAGAATTGCCACCAAAAAATACTTTACCGAAAAAGGAATACGCGCGTTGCCATGTTGAGGAACTCCGCATTCAAAGCTTGCATCCTTGTTTTTTGAGCTTCTGCGGGGGCCGATGTAATGCGAAAGTGCCAGCATAACAGCAATAAACACAGCTACAAAAACAAACTGGATGGCAATGGGCAAAAAGTCTAAATGGGTTCCCGTCATTAACTATTTTTAAGCGTCAGCAAAAATAAACTTGCCGATTACATTAAAAACAAAGTTACTCACAAAATAGTTTTCATCTTTACATTTGTATTACTCAGATAAAGCATAACAAAAATGAACCGTTTTAAAGAGATATTAATTCTGTTTTTAGTCATCTCATTCCAATTTTCATTTGGGCAAACAAAAATTGTGTATGAGTATGAAATCCATGAAGAAATAAGTCCTTCGATGACGCGACTTACCGAAAGCGCCATTAAAAAAGCGGAAGAAAAAAAAGCCTCATATATCCTTATTGATATGGATACTTACGGAGGGACCGTAGTGGATGGGGACAATATCCGAACAGCTTTGCTGAAAACAAAAATTCCCACGATTGTTTTTATCCGCAACAATGCAGCTTCTGCCGGTGCGCTGATTTCGATTGCCTGCGATTCCATTTACATGACACCCGGTTCAACCATTGGTGCTGCGAGTGTGGTAAATCAGGAAGGTGAGTTAATGCCTGAAAAATATCAGAGTTATATGCGTAAAAAAATGCGTGCCACTGCGGAAGAAACAGGTAGAGACCCGCTGATAGCCGAGGGCATGACTGATGAAAACTTAGTAATTGATTCTATTAAAGAGAAGGGAAAGATAATCACGTTTAGTACCAAGGAAGCAATCAAATACAATTACTGCAATGGCGAAGTTGAAAAGCCCGAGGACATTCTTTCCAAACTTTCAGGAGGTATTTACGTTATTGAAAAGCATGACAGTAATTTTGCCGAATCTATTGTAATATGGTTGGTGAATCCTGCCGTTTCGGGCTTGCTGCTACTCATTATTTTCGGGGGAATATATTTTGAATTTAAGGCACCGGGAACGTTTTTACCTTTGAGTGTTTCAATAGTGGCTGCTTTGATTTATTTCGCTCCGCTTTATCTTGAGGGACTGGCGGCTAATTGGGAAATCCTCCTATTTGTTGTCGGTGTTATCCTTATTTTTCTCGAGATATTTGTATTCCCGGGCTTTGGCGTTGCAGGAATAAGCGGCATAGTCTTAACGGTTACCGGGCTTGCCCTCGCTCTTGTTCGCAACATTGATTTTGACTTTACTTTTGTTCCCAGCGGCAGTGTAGCTACTGCCTTCCTTATGGTAACAGTAGCTATGGCGTTGCCCCTAGTATTGCTGATTGCATTCGGGAAAAGAATTTTTGATTCTACCGTATTTCGTAAGATGAGCGATGTGGCTGAAATGAGCACCTCGGAAGGTTTTACCGTTCGAAACAGTTTATTGCAAGATTTGATAGGTGCAAACGGTATTGCTGTAACTAACCTACGCCCTGCAGGTAGAATTGAAATCAACGGAGAACTTTATGACTCTATTGCTGACGGAAGCTTTATAGAGAAAAACTCTTCAGTAAAAGTTATTCGCGTTCAGGCAACTTACCTGGTTGTTACTTCGAATTAGGAAATGAAAGTTATAGGCATTATCCCTGCTCGCTATTCTTCCACCCGGTTTCCGGGAAAACCACTAGTTGATATCGGAGGGAAAACCATGATTAGAAGAGTTTATGAACAGGCAATTAAGGCAAAATCACTTTTGGATGTAATAGTTGCAACTGATGATGAACAAATTTTTAGGGAAGTAGAAAATTTTGGTGGTAAGGTTATGATGACTTCCCCATTGCACAAGAACGGGACCGAACGCTGCGCTGAAGTGGCGGCAAGCTGTGATGTAGATGTTGTCGTAAATATTCAAGGCGATGAGCCTTTCATTGCACCGGAACAGATTGATTTACTCGCTTCCTGTTTTAATTCTTCAGAAACACAGGTTGTTACTCTTATCAGAAACTTTCAAAATGAAGATGAAAAGCAAAACTCCTCATGCGTAAAGGCTTTTGTGAATGGTGAATTGAATGCACTCATGTTTTCGCGTTCTTCGAGCCTCCAACCGTCAACCGTCAACTGCCAAGTATTTAAGCACATTGGCGTTTATGCTTACAGGAAGAATGTCTTGCTGGAGATAGTCAAACTTTTACCCACTCAGTTAGAAATTTCAGAAAAACTGGAGCAGCTCCGCTGGCTGCAAAACGGTTGCAAAATTAAATGTGCCTTTACCGAACACGAAAGTATTTCGATTGATACACCCGAAGATTTGAGAGAAGTTGTTAGCAACCGAAACTGGCTGGGCATAAAATAAATCCAGACTTACCGGTGAACTGAAAAAAGTACCGCGGGCGGGAATTGAACCCGCACGGAATTTAAGTTCCACAGGATTTTAAGTCCTGTGTTAGCGAAATTTCGCTAATTTTATATATTATCGATAATTATGCATAATATACTGTAAATAAGTTAATTACATAAATATTTTTAAGTTAATTCGATGAAATAATTTTAACAAATTTAGTTAAAATGTTTTAGCAATGTTTTAGCAAAATGCTTAAACTTGTGTTATGAATTGTCGCAGAGGTGGGTGAAAACCAGTTCAGGTTCGCTTAAAATCCTTAAAGACAATTCTTATTGATCATGATACAGGTAAAAAGAGTATTAGTTAAACAACGGAAAAGAAAAGACGGCACTTATCCGGTTCAGATAAGGATTACCGGTGACCGATTGTCCAATTACATCAGTACGGAAGTAGGCGTTTCAGAAGACCAATGGGATGTAAATGAAATGATGGTTGTTCGGAACCCTAAACAGGAAGAGCTGAATAAAATCATTATGGATGCCTACATGAACGTTTATGATTTGGCATTGGAGGATAAACTGAAGAACCTAAACCAGACCTCGGCACAACTAAAAAAACGCTACTTAAAATGGGAGGCTATTAAAGACGATGTAAAATTGAAACAAGAACAGGCACGTAAGAATGGGGAACCTGTGCCTAAAATTTCCATTGCGGAGCACATCAACCGGGCGGAAGAAGACGACAGACTCGAGCAGACCAATAAAATTTCAGGTAGGTTCTTTGTTTATGCCCAACACTATTTAGATGAACTTAAATCTTCGGGGAAATTTTCCCGTTACTCGTCTGAACAACCGCGGTTTGAGGTGATGAAAGATTTTGCCAAGGACCTTGGACTTCGCTTTGAAAGTGTTACTCCTTCTTTCCTTCGTGATCTTGCTTGTTATCTGAAAACGGAGAGAAAGGTCGGGGACAGGACGGTAATGAACTACTATGTCTGTATCCGGACCTTATTTAACAGGGCTATAGCTGAAAATATCATAGATGCAAATCGCTACCCCTTTGGAAAAGGAAAGATTAAAATCCGAATGCCGGAGGCGAACAAGATTGGCTTAACCGAAAGTGAATTGCGGGAACTGGAAAACCTGAAACTGAAAAAGGGAACACCCGAATGGCATGCACTGAATATATGGTTGCTCTCCTTTTATTTTGCCGGAATCAGGGTAAGTGATACAGTACGTTTGAGGTGGAGTGACTTTCTGGACGGGAGGATTTACTATGTGATGGGGAAAAATCAAAAGAAAGTATCCTTGAAAATACCAGATCAGGTTCAGAAAATTCTGAATAAGTATGAACCCTTGCGGGATGACTTTCAAGGGTATGTTTTCCCATACCTTGAAAAAGCAGATCTTAAGAATCCTCACGATATCTTTGTCAAAGCCAGGTCTGCTAACGGTCTGATTAATACAGAGCTTAGGGGAATTGCAAAGAGATTAAATATCAATAAGAAGATGTCGATGCATATTTCCCGCCACAGTTTTGGTAATATTTCAGGAGACAAAATCAGCCCTCAAATGTTACAAAAATTGTATCGACACAGCAGTATAACAACAACAATGGGATATCAGAGCAATTTCATTCATAAAGATGCAGATGATGCGCTCGATACTGTGCTGAATTTTTAGTTTTCCTATTTACTAAAGGAGCGATTGCCTTGAAAGATTTAGAAACGTCCCACTCTTAAAACGGCTAAATTTTTGTAAGAAGTTGTTCCTTCCCAACCTGAATTTGGTTAAAAATCATTTTTGCCGTTTGTATTGGTGAAAGCCCTGTCGTGTCAACTTGAAATTCTTTATCGTGTTTCCATTTGAGAACATCGTCATTCAGTCGTTTGCAAATCGGAAAATCCTTGAACTCTGGGCTTATCCGCAAGTCCAGTCTTCTTTTTAATTCCTCGTCTGTCGTGAACAGTCCGAAGATTTTTATTGAAAGATTTTCGTCATGCTGATAAAGTGTTTCAAGGTATCGGTTAATTTTATCACCGCTAAAAGTATCAATGACAATTATCGGACTTAAACCGAATTGAAGAAACTCAAAAACTAATTTGGTTGATGCTTGAAGCATATCAATATGCTCTTGTTGGTTTTTCCAGTCAACTGAAATTAACATGTTGCGAATAGTGTCAACTTCCATTCGCACACCTTTCGGAAAAAACCGAGACAAGCTCTTTGCTGTTACTGATTTCCCGGAACCTGGTGCCCCCCTAATAATTATTATGTCTGTCTTGTCGGTTTGCATATTAAGCAGTGGTTTTCAGTAAACAGATTTGATAATTTTTGCCGACAACTTTGAATCCATCTTTATACATTTTCATAAAAGAATCAATTGCCATCTTCGGATGAAAGTTTGATGTCTTTGGAAATTTCTTCCAATCGTAATCATCAAATACCAAAACTCCATTTCTTTTTAATCTGTCCCAAGATAAAACAGCATCAGCAATAACATCTTTAGCAATATGAGAGCCGTCAATGTAAACGAAGTCAAAAGCATCATTGCTATTTTTCAAAAAATGTTTTGATGTTGATTGAAAGATTTTAACTCGTTTATCGTAACCAACATTACTCATAAAATGCTTTAGCATTCTACTGTTATCAATCTTACCGTGTTCAATGCTGCCTACAAAAGTATCCACAACTGAAATACATGAATTTTTCGTTGTCAGAATATTATCCAGCAACCATCTTGTTGCTTTTCCTTCATAGCATCCAATTTCAAGAAAAGATAAATGCTCCTTATTTTTAAACTTCTTCAACCAAATTTTCCAACTCGGAATATTGTGGCTAAACCAATCATAAGTATAAATTTCATTCTTGCTCAATTGAATAGAAGTGTTTGCGGTTTATTACAAGACATATTCTTGCAAGGGAGATTACAGGTCTTCATAATTTTTGAAACTTCGGTTGAACGCTTTGTACAAAGAATTTCAATGATATCTTGCTTTGCAATGTTGCCCAACGGTTCTTTCGCTAATGGAATTCTGCGATGGTCAAAACATTTTACTACATCACCATTTGGATAAACGCAAATATTTTTTCGTGCTGCACATGGCGTTTCGTTATCATAGCTGACTGTTTCGTTTGTAATCGGGTTGTGCCAATTGTAAGCACCGAAGTCCTGATACAATTGTGTGTTGTGTTGAATGCCTTGTTGCTTGCACCACTCAATCACTTTCGGAATTTCTTCCGCTGATTCTTTTGAAAGCACCGATTGAATTCTAAGTTGGTCGCCTAAGATTTGTTTTGCAAGCATAATTTTAGGCATTACGATGTCAAAGCTTTTTTTGCCTCTGAACTCATTCCATTTTTCTTTCTCAACGGAGTCAACTGAAATCACAAGGATATGTCCTAGCTGTTTGTATCTCGTCAAAAATTCTTCGTCAACAAATCTTGCGTTGGAAACAATCACCATTGGAACATTCAGCTTCTTTGCTTCCTCTGCAATCAGCATCACATCTTTTTTGAAAAGAAGCGGTTCGCCTCCTGTCAAAGTAACTTGATACAAATTGTGATGAAGTCGTTTGAGGCAATTGATAAAATGCTCAATCATTAAATGTTGGTCTCTCGGTTCTGGTCGTTCCCAAATTCCGCACTTCGGGCAACGGTCATTACATGCGTTTGTTATCATGTAAATTAGTTCGTTGCCTTTCACTCCGTAAAATCTTCTGATTGGAGTTTTATACCAACGATAAATTCCCCACTCAATAGATTTGAAAAGCACCATTGGTATAAGCAGGTGAGGTTTCCGCACCCGCTTAACGAATGGTTTTATTTCTCCTATGTAATCGTAGATTACATGAGTGAAGTTCGGGTCATTTGATTTACGCCTGTATATTAAACTCATTGCATGTTGTCTTTATAAATTGATTCGGATGAATCCCACATCAGAACTGTGTGTCCTTCGTAGACTGTTGCACTTGAACTTTTATATTTCTTGAACAGCTTGATGAACTTGTTGAAACCTGAAATGGAATTTTTGTAGCCGTAGTCGTGCCACAACTTTGCGTTTGGATTAAAACCAATTTTGTATTTGCTGCGAAGCCGCAAACACAAATCAACATCTTCACCTGCTGCTGTCGGGAATCTTTCGTCAAACGGAAATTCTTCGGCTGCAAATTTTTTCATTCCGAAATTGAGTGAAGGCATATACCACAATTCTTTTCTGTCGGGAAGTAACCACTTGCCTGCAAGTGTTCCGTTAATGTCGTGGTAGTAGTCAAGAATTGTTTTGCCCCAAGCGTAAGTCATACCGCCAACTGCTGCAAAGTCGGAGTTGTCAAGGAACGAAATAATTTGCTCGTTCCACTCTTTGTCAAGTATGCAGTCGTGGTCGGTGAAAAGTAAATGCTGAATGTTTAAAGCAAGTGCTTTGTCAATGCCGACATTTCTTGCCTTTGCTGGTCCACCATTTTCTTTGAGCATGATGTGTTCAACAAAGTCGTGTCGGAGTTCATACTTCAAAGGGCTTGCATCGTCAATGAGATAAACCTTGTCAAACTGTTTGGTCTGTGATTGAACGCTGTCAAATAATCTGTTTAAGCAGTCAATATCCCACTTTGATTTGATATAACAAGGAATAATTAAAGCACTCATTGGAATTGAAACCGTTTAATAACTTGAATAGTAGCGACTTGGAAAAAGATTACTCGATCCCTTTTTCTCACAATCTCTCGACTCCCAAATTAAAGTAAACTTTTGGTTGATGAACAATCCATGATCTACTTTTCGATTTGGTGGCCTTCGACCTATAGAGCCCGAGCTTTTATAGTAATTTAAACTTGTTTGACAAAACGATGTTTTGCAACAAGCTGTAAGCGGCTGCTGGTGCTGTCCGTGAAGATGGGTGATAGAAGTCAATGACTTTTGCGTTGTTATATCTACCAATAGCAATGTCATAACCGCTATTTTGCCATTCAACTTTTGGGAAAAGACCGTTGCGCAACTCTTTCCACGAGGTTCCCGTAACGATGATGTCTGGCGAAATGATTTCAATTTGCCTATGAAGAAATTCAAAGTTCATTTTTAGATGTTCCATCATTCTGTTGTATTCGGAATTTCCTGTACCCCCATTCTTTTTAATGTTCATAAAAGCAACGTGTTGAATTGCTTTATGCGCTGATCCTTTTTTTATCCAAATGTCATCATATTGCGGAAAATTGTTGAGCAGTCCATAACTCCACTCAGCAAGTCGGTAAGAAAAACTGTACGAGATTTCGTTTTTCCACCATTCTCTAAAGTCTCCTGCCTTTTGCTTTGGATTGTTTGGCTCTTTGGCAATGAAAAGAATTTTAGGGGTCACTGTTTGATAAAGTTCCTCGTTAATTACTCCGTCCTGAACAAATTTTCCCTGATAGTCCGTAACCGTCTGTTCCCATTCATCAAACAGTTGATTCAGTTGATGGGTTTTGTGTAACAACATAAAGATCTAATCTGGTAAATATTTCTTTACCATCCCAATATGAAAACTTTGTATTTCGTCAGTTCTGGTCTACACGCGTAAAAGTTTCTATCTCCCTTGCAAAAGCAGGCTATTTGATAGATTTGAAGTAAAGTGGACAAAAATAACGAGCTTATTACAAAATTCTTTTCTCCCAAAAATTTGGCTTGATAGGTTGTCAATGTTATTTTGCATCCACGCACAAACAATATTTTTTATCTAAATGAATGTATTTCAGACACATGATCACATTCTTGGTGA
>CAZWAD010000009.1:0-40430 GCA_964631835.1 uncultured Chitinophaga sp. | reverse complement strand
ACAAAAGTTACATCCATAGCTTCATAAATATTCGTGACCAAGGAATTCGCGATAAAGTAACTAGTGAATTGCATTCGGGTAAACTTTGGCCTGAGCCATTGATCCAGTTTAATCCTTCATATCAAAAAGGGAATGGCATCGCAAGTTTGGTGTCGGAAAAGAAACTACATCCGGCCTTCCTAGATTTTCTTCCTTATGATTTGCATAGGCATCAATCTGAGGCAATTGAAAAAGGAGTTAGGGAAGAATCATTTATTGTAACTTCTGGAACTGGTTCTGGAAAATCACTCACGTACCTTTCAAGTATTTTTAATTACATTCTGACTAATGGGGCCAACCAATCGGGAGTGCAGGCTATTATAGTTTATCCCATGAATGCTTTGATTAATTCTCAGGATGAAGAAATTAAAAAATACGCGAGCGCGTATAAAGAAAAAACACAAACAAACTTTCCTATTACTCACAGAAAATATACTGGACAAGAAACCGATAAGGAAAAAGAAGATATTCTAGCTCAAAAGCCTCATATACTTCTTACCAACTACATGATGTTGGAATTGATTCTTACCAGAAGTAAGGAATCAGGCATTCGACCCTTGATTTTTCAGAATCTGAAATTTATTGCTTTTGATGAATTGCATACCTATAGAGGCAGGCAGGGTGCAGATGTGGCTATGCTTGTTCGAAGATTAAAAGCTCAATGTAAGAATAGTCTTATTTGTATAGGCACTTCGGCTACCATGTCATCGGGCGATTCAGCTGTTGGTAAGAAGCAAGAAGTGGCAAATGTCGCTTCTAAATTTTTCGCCCAAACCTTTAAGGTAGATGACATCATTATAGAGTCGCTAACTCCCCAAACCTCTTTTTTAAGCGAAGTAAATGCTAAGGAGGTAGCCAAAATTTTGTCAGAGCCAGCTTATAATTTTACTGAAGAGGACGTAAGAGAAAATCCTTTAGCAATATGGTTGGAGCGCAATGCTGTTTTAGTTGAAAATCGGGCTGATAATAATTATGACAGGGCAGAGCCAAAGGAATGGAAAGCACTATGCAATGAATTATCTGATTTTACTAAGGTAGATAGTAGCACCTGTGAGCAAAAACTTATTCTGTTTTTGCAGGCGTGTGAGAAGTTAAATCAGCAACTCAGATCGCAAGACAAGAGACAAACTTATTTCCCTTATAAACTGCATCAATTTATCAATCAAACAGGTTCTGTTTGGATGACCATGCAATCTCAGGATAAACGTTTGATAGAACTGGATGCGCGAACATCAACGTTGCCGTCCGAAAATGGGACCGCGCTGAGATTTTATCAAGTTGTTTTCAGTAGGGTCACAGGACATGAATATTTGTGCGTGGCTAAGTCTGAAGCAGAAAATAAATTTAAGCCAAGATTATTTAGAAAATACTCTGAGGAAGAGGAAGATGTCCAAGATGGGTTTCTGATTCTACAACCTGAAGGAGAAGAAGAATTGTGGAACCTCGATGAAAACATAGAGGATCTGCCCGAATTTTGGTTAGAAACTAATCGCCATGGAATTTTGGTTGTAAAAAAGAATTTCAGAGATAGAATTCCTCAACCTGTATTTGTAAACGATCAGGGTAATATTAGTGAGGACGAAAAGGAAGGCTATCTCAAGGGATGGTTTATTCCAAAGAACTCCAAGTTTGAGATGGCTAGCCGAACCATTTACGATAAGGACACGAAAGAATACACCATGTATTCCACTTTAGGTGTTGATGGACGAAGCACATCTACTAATATTATTGCTTTCAGTGCGTTGAAAACCTTCCACCAGGCAGGGGTGGTTCCTCATCAGCAAAAACTTTTAAGCTTTACAGATAATCGTCAGGATACTGCACTTCAATCGGGGCATTTCAATGATTTTATTAAAGCTGGTTTGTTGCGCTCCGCTCTTTATCATTCCTTAGAAAAGCTTAACACCCTTGATTATCTCAATGTGGGTTCTGCTGTATATGATGAGTTAGGCTTAAACAATTTGTCCCGTTTAGCAGAACTGGTTCAAAAATCAGCCGAAAGCGGTTATCAATATGAACAAAATCTGAAAGCTGTGAAGTTGGCTTTGGAGTATCGAATACTCAATGATTTGAAGCGCGGTTGGAGAGTAATTCTTCCCAATCTTGAACAATGTGCATTATTGAAAATCGGGTATAAGGACTTATTGAAGGAAGCATCACATGAGCGTTGGCGGCAAGTGTTGTATCTGAGTCAACTTTCAGAATTGGAAAGAGCTGATGTGGTTTTTCAAATACTCGATTATTTCAGAAAACTAAACGCTACCCGTTTGGATTTGCTGAAGCCTAACGAGATGGATGTGAATTACAAACTGTTCCGCGATAATTTAAAGGACGGCTGGTTGTTCTCGAAAAATGAGGATTTACATAAGCCGCGCTATCTCCGCATTCGTGCTATCGGAAAAGAGCTACGGAAAATTTCCACAGCAAGTTTTGGCAGCCGCAGTGCTCCGGGACGTTACTTGAAGAATCTCATATCAAAACGATTCAATGAAAAACTAAAGGGGGAGCATTACGATGTATTTGTGCAATCTATTTTTGATGCTTTGGAAAAAGCTGGAATGCTGATAGCAGACAGAACGTTACATCCAACTGTTCCCCTCTACCAACTAAATGGTATTTATATTAACTGGTTAAAGGGAGATGGCGCTACTATTGAACCCGAAAAAATAAAGAACCCTTCTACCGTTGGATTAACTCCTAAGGTAAACGAATATTTCAGAGAGTTTTATAAAACTCGTTTCAGCCAACTGAAACAGATTAAAGCAGCAGAACATAGTGCTCAATTGAAGAATGAATACCGGCAGAGGCATGAAGATGAATTCCGCAATGGCAACATAAGTATGCTTTGCTGTTCACCTACCATGGAGTTGGGTATAGATATCTCTGATTTGAGCATTGTGCATTTGCGAAATGTTCCACCTAATCCCGCTAACTATACACAGCGTAGTGGACGTGCCGGTAGAAGTGGTCAGGGTGGTTTGATATTTACCTTTTGTTCAGCTATGAATGCGCACGACCAACATTATTTTGAGCGTAGAAAGGACATGGTGCACGGTGTAGTAAAGCCACCGCAGTTTGATTTCAGTAATGAGGAATTAATAAAAACACATCTTCATGCAGTATGGCTTAGTGAGGTAAAATTGGAAGCACTAAACCTGTCCATCGTTGCCATGTTGGAAGATGTGGATAGGAGAAATTATCTAGCACTTAAAACAGGAATAACAGAAAAAATAAATCTAAAAGAGGACCGTTTGCTTTCTCTCAAAAAGTTGTTCTTGAAAATTGTTGAAGATAAATATGTAATAGAAAAAAGTGCGGAATGGTTGAATGAAAAATGGATTGATAAAGTATTGAAGGATGCACCGGCAGAATTTGACAACGCCTTGAAGCGTTGGCGCCAACTTTATCTTTCAGCTGAACAGCAATTGAGAGAAGCTACCCAAACCATAAATGATCCAACCATTCCACTGAAAGATGAAAAACGCAGAAATGCGGAAAAAGAAAAAAGTTTTGCCCTGCGACAAATCGCTTCGCTGCGTTCCGATCAAACTGTCGAGAAATCCTATGGGGAGCAATCGGAGTTCTATCCATTCAGGTATTTTGCTGCTGAAGGATTTTTACCAGGATACAATTTTGCACGTTTGCCTGTTCGCATTTCCATACCCTATGAGGAAGAAGCGCATTTCATCAGCCGAAGTCGCTTTTTAGCTATTCGGGAATTTGGTCCGCGAAATCAACTTTATTACATGGGTACCAAATTCAGGAGCAATGCCATGCCAGTGAATCGGTTGCAGGAAAACACTATCTCGGCTCAAGTGGTTAATGAGGACGGCTATATCCTGATTGGCGAAGAAGATAAGAAGCGCAGCGTTTCACCCTTAGATGGCAAACCACTTACACCTGATAACATCACGCACATACATGAGCTTGTTGAATTAACGGAATGCAGGGCGGTTGAGCAAGGGAAAATTACCTGCGAAGAAGAAGAACGCATCACTATTGGCTATGAGATAAGTACTTATTTCAAAATGCAAGGTAATGCCGATAAAATAAAAAAGAACATTGCCACTTTAGATGGAGAGCCTTTGCTGGAAATTTCATTTTTACCTGCCGCACAAATCTATAAGGTAAACCATAAATGGGGTTCGCAAGATCGAGAGGGATTTGTTATTGGTGAGAATAGCGGAATATGGAAGAAAGTGAGTGATATAGCAGAACCAAAGCCCGGTGATGAGCCGTTGCGCACTATAAAAATTTACACCAGTACAACAGCAGATGCTGTTTACGTTAAACCACTGAAAGGATTAGGCATCACTAATCGAGCAGGGGGAGCTACCACATTGATGTATGCATTAAAGCGTGGTATAGAATCACTTTTTGAAATGGAGAGCAACGAGATAGGTGCCGAACTTTTGGGTAGCCATGAAGAGCCGAACCTGCTCATTTATGAAGCTTCAGAGGGGAGCCTCGGTGTTTTGCGAAAATTGGTGGAAGAAAAACTCATTAAACAAAGTGCTGCCATTGCTTTTGATATTTGCCATTTTAATAAAACGGATGAAGAGCAGGCTAAGTACGGTATTGCCTCATACCACGATTTGCTCAGTTACTATAATCAGCGTTACCACGAAATAATTAATCGGCTTTTCATAAAGGATGCGTTACTTAACTTGATGAACGCGAAATATGAAGTGATCCATAACACTGTTTTTGATAATTACGGAAAGCAATTTGAGTATTTAATGAATCGCTTTGACGGGCGCTCATCCACGGAGAAGAAATTTTTAGAACACCTATACAAAAATGGCATTAGGCTTCCAGATGAGGCGCAAACAGACCTGAGAGGCCAATGCAACACCATCCCCGATTTTGTTTATAAAACAGGTGTTGCCGCTACAGTATTTTGTGACGGCATTCATCATGATGATGAAACTACTAAGCGAATGGATGAAGTAAAGCGTAAGTGCTTAGAGAATGCGGGTTACGAAGTTATAGTGTGGCACTATGCCACACCGTTAGATGATTTAACAAAACAATATCCGCACATTTTCAAAAAGGTGAAAGAATGAGCCAACGAAATTACAGTGCGGGTGAATTAGTGAGTGTGCGTGGCAGGGAGTGGATTGTACTTCCTTCCCCCGATGAAGAGTTGATGTTACTGAAACCTCTTGGCGGAAGTGAAGAAGAAGTTATCGGCATTTTCAAACCGCTTGGTTTCGATGAAGATGTTCTTAGCTCTTACGATGTTCCGTATCCGGATGAGAATAGTATTGGCAACCACCTGTCAGTTTCTCTATTGTTTAATGCTACCCGGCTTGCTTTCCGGAACGGTGCAGGACCATTCCGCTCATTTGGTAAACTTTCATTCCGGCCAAGGAGCTATCAGATTGTGCCTTTGATTATGGCATTAAAGCAAGAGCGAATTCGTTTGCTTATTGCTGATGATGTAGGTATTGGTAAAACCATTGAAGCCGGCATGATTGCTCGGGAACTTTTAGATCGGGGAGAAATAAATCGCTTCGCAGTGTTGTGTTTGCCGCATCTTTGTGAACAGTGGCAATCGGAGCTTCGAGACAAATTCGGAATTGAGGCAGTTATAATTCGTTCAGGAACATTAAATTCTTTGGAGCGTCAAATGCAGGGGAACACCGGTGCGAGTGTATACCGCTATTTCCCTTATCAGATTATCAGTATTGATTTTGCGAAAGGCGAGAATCAAAAGCAACGTTTTCTTGCAGAGTGCCCGGATTTTTTGATTGTTGATGAAGCACACACTTGTGCAAATCCTTCCGTAGGAACCGATAAAAAACAGGTGAAACAGCAACGACATAAATTGCTTCGCGCTTTATCTGAAAAGCAGGAAAAACAGTTGGTGCTATTGACCGCTACTCCACATAATGGTAAGCAAAACGAGTTTCAGTCTATTCTTGGCTTACTAAAAAGAAACTTTGAAGAAGCAGATTTTGATATTTCGAAAAAGGAAAATGTAAAGGAGCTAACGAATTACTACGTTCAACGTAGGCGTGAAGACATTCGCCATTTTGTGGAAGACACCGCTTTCCCTGAACGCGACCCGCAGGAAATAAGCTATCAATTAAGCGATGGTTATTTGAGTTTCTACAAAAATATTATTGGTTTTGCCCGCGAGTTAGTTGGCGAAAATAGTGGCGGACAAGGTTACCGTCAACGAATGCGCTATTGGGCAGCTCTTGCATTGTTACGCGGAGTTATGAGTAGTCCAAAGGCAGGTTTGGAAATGTTGCGCACCCGCGCTTTTAAAATTGATGAAGAAACTGCCCGCGAAGCATTTGAGACAAATCCGGTTGGTGATTCTGACTATGGGAATGAAAATGATCAGTTGCCTACTGAAGTAGTTGACAAGGAAAATTTTTCGGAGAACGAAATACGGAAGCTAAGTGATTATGCAAAACAGTTAGAATCACTTGGCAACTTAACGCAGGACTGGAAAGCTAAAGAAGCTATTCGTTTATTAAAGCTATGGATTAAAGAAGGTTTGCAACCGGTAGTTTTTTGCCGTT
The DNA here is from genome assembly GCA_964631835.1 of uncultured Chitinophaga sp. Taxonomy (GTDB): domain Bacteria; phylum Bacteroidota; class Bacteroidia; order Chitinophagales; family LD1; genus Bog-950. The sequence goes on along the minus strand of CAZWAD010000009.1, from coordinate 33,855 downwards.
ACATCGAAACTGCAAAATATCTTGGAGCACTTGCAAAGGAGGCATTGTCTTCTGACTACAAAAACCTTGATGTGGCGATTATTACCGGTGAATTGCCGGATGACCTTCGCAAAGAGATAATTGAACAAACCGGTAAAAGCGAAAAGCGCTTATTGATTTGTACCGACTGTTTGAGTGAGGGCATAAACCTGCAACAACATTTCAATGCCTTGTTGCATTATGATCTACCATGGAACCCTAACCGCTTAGAGCAGCGCGAAGGAAGAATTGACCGCTTCGGACAGAAAAAAGACGTTGTAAAAACTTTCCTGCTATATGGCAAGGATAACCCTATTGATGCGGTAGTTTTGGAAGTTCTGTTACGAAAAGCCAGGTTGATAAGACAAGAAATCGGTATTTCGGTTCCTTTCCCCGAGGATAATGAAACCATTAATGAGGCTGTGATTAACGCGGTGTTATTGCGAAAGCAAACCATTACCACTGCATCTCAATTGGAGTTGGGGTTCGATACTTCAAAAGATGAAACGATTCAAACATCAAGAAAGCGTGTAAGCGATGAATACGACAAAGCAAGTAAGAAAGAACGTGAATTACGTGAACTTTTTGCTCAACATTCAATCATCAATAAACTGGATATTGAAAAAGATTTAAGACGCTCCGATGAAGTGCTTGGCACACCTGCCGATGTGCAGCAATTTGTTTTGTCGGCTCTACGCTACTTAAAGGGGCAGGTAAATGAAGCAAAAAATGGTTTTGAACTTTTTCCCCAAAGTATGCCGCCTTCATTGCGTCAAATTTTTGCAGGTAAGCAGCAAATAAAAATTTCGTTCCTTTCACCAACCCCTGACGGGTATCAATACATCGGTCGTAACCATCCTTTGGTTGAACAACTTAGTCAGTATTTATTAGCGGCTGCGTTCGAAAAACTTCACGATATTGAAGTAGCACGTGCGGCAGTTTATCGGTCTTCAGTGGTAAAAACTAAAACTGTTCTGGTTCAATTGCGTTTGCGTAATGTAATTGAAGCATCGAAAGCGCAACGGGAACTTGTAGCTGAAGAAACATTGATGTGGGGTTACACCGACTTGCCCCAAAATGAAAAGCTTCTTTCAACCTCCGATGCACTCAACTTAATGAACGCGCTAATACCGGAACAGGAAATTGACGATACACAGCGTGAAATTCATTTGCAAACAGAAATTGAAGCGATTAAATCTGCTTCAATTTTGATGAAAAATATTGCAGAGAAAAAAAGCGCTGAACTTGTTGATGCACACAGCCAGTACCGCCATACACTTACGTTAGATGATTACCGGGTGGGCACTATTGTCCCTCCCGATATTATTTCCATTCAAATTATTTTTCCGGTTATGTAGCATGAATACGAAAGCGCCATATAATTCTTCCGAAATAAAAACGCTGATTAGTTCAGGTGAGGGGTATAATTCCGAGTTCAAAGAGTCGGTTCCTGCCAAAGTGAAAGAACTAAGCGAAGTGGTTTGTGCTTTTGCCAATGCTGCGGGAGGTTTTTTACTAATTGGTGTGCGCGATGACGGTAAAATTGCAGGAGTTAAAATTGATAATGCCAAACGCTCCGCGATACAAAACAGTTTAGGCGAAATCACCCCTGCGTTGCACTGTTCACTTTCTTTAATGGAAGTTGACGGTAAAACTATCGGTATTATTGAAGTGCCCTCGGGACCGAACAAACCCTACGTATTGTCAGGTGCAATTTATGTGCGCGTAGGTCCCAATACCCAAAAACTAACGGCTGCCGAGCAGATGCGCGACTTCTTTCAGCAGTCGGGAAAAATATATTTCGATGAAGCGCCCTGCAAAGAGTTCGAACCCGACACGATGCTCGATGAGGATGTGTTAGCACTTTTTAAAATAGAGGCGCGGATTAGCCCCACGGTGCCCGATGAACAGATTTTCCGCAATTTAAAACTGTATAGCAGCGATAAACTTTTTAAGAACGGAGCCGTTTTGTTTTTCGGTAAGCACCCTGAAACTTTTTTCGAAAAAGCGGTTGTGCGCTGTGTGGCTTTTCAAGGGACAGACAAGCGATATATCATAGATGACAAAGTATATGGCGGACCTTTACATGAGCAATACAAACAAGCCATGCAATGGCTGAGAAGTAAGCTGAATGTGCGTTACGATATTGAAGGTCAGGGCGGAGGGCCGCGCAAAGAGATTTGGGAAATTCCCGAAACAGTTTTTAAAGAAGCCATCATCAACTCGCTGTCGCATCGCGATTATTACGATAAGGGAGCCGTAACGAGTATCGAATTGTTTGACGACCGGGTAGAAATAACCAACCCCGGTGGTTTGGTAAGTGCTATTTCAGAAGCAGAATTCGGTAAACGCAGCCATTCGAGAAACCCGCTGGTGTTCGGTCTTTTTGCCCGTATGCAATTGGTGGAGCAGGTAGGTTCCGGTATTAGCCGCATAGAAAAAGCGATGAAAGATGCCGGGCTTCCGGCACCCGGTTTTACGAAAGAAGGTATGTTTTCCATTTCGCTCTCAAGACCCCAAAAGGCAGTTAAAAAAACTATCCGGAAAACTACCGGAACAACTAGGGACAAAACTAGGGACAAAACTAGGGAGAAAACTAGGGAGAAAATTCTTCTGCTGATTGCTGATAAACGTGATATTACAGCTAATGAATTAGCTATTGCTATAGGGATTACTGAAAAGGGAATCGAGTATCACCTCAACCAACTTAAGAAGAAGGGTATCATCACCCGCGTAGGACCCGACAAAGGCGGTTATTGGGAAATTGTTCAACCTGAAAAACCGGAAAATGAATAGTCGGATTCGTCCGCAAAACAACTGTCGTGCATGAACCGATATCCTTCCATAGATATTTCGGGTAACATTATTTCGCCCGACCTGTTGCAAAAACTGGAGCAGGATAATTTCAGCGGACAGCAGGTGAAAGATTTCGGGTTTGACAGAAATACCCGAATGCGCGATGAAATTTCGCAGGCCTGGGCTACCGGTGAAGTGCTCTACCGAAATTTTAAAAGAAAACTGGAAAGGGTAAAGGAGCACGAGAGCGGCACCACCGAAACGCGCAACCAATGGTTGTATCCGTTGTTGGGTGCTTTGGGGTACAATCCGGCTTACGAGAAACAAAGCCAACTCATTAACGACAAAAATTACCACATCAACTCATCGGACGAAACCTTAGATGGGTTTCCCATCATCACAGTAGGTTGGAACGAATCGCTGGATAAAAAACCGGAGAACACTCGACTGAGCATGAGCCCTCATGCGGTGTTGCAGGAATACCTGAACCTGACTGAACATACTTACGGTTTGGTGAGCAATGGTAAGTTGTTGCGCCTGTTGCGCGATAGCGGACGCATGAGCCGCCTCAGTTATGTGGAGTGGAACTTAGAGCGGATTTTTGAAGAAGGGCTTTACAATGATTTCGCCATTCTGTTTCGGTTGTTGCACAGCAGCCGAATGCCGCGCACGCGCGAAGCCGCTTCCGAAAGCCAGGTTGAGAAGTATCACCAACTGTGTTTAGATGAAGGCAGCGCCATACGCGAAAAACTGAGCTATGCGGTAGAGCAATCTATTTTGAGTTTTGCTAATGCGCTGTTGAGTGAGCCGCGCAACACTACTTTGCATGAAGCATTGGAGCGGGGTTCTTTAACCGCTCCTAAATTTTATCAGCATTTGTTGCGGTTAATTTATCGCTTACTTTTTTTAATGGTAACCGAAGAGCGCAATTTGGTTTTTCCGCAAAAACAGGATGCCACTGCGCAAAGGTTGGCAGATATTTATTTCCGCTTTTACAGCATTAGCCGGTTAAGGCGAATGGTAGATAAGCGATACTTAGTTCATCCGCATAAGAGCGATTTGTATATATCCTTGCTGCAATGCTTCCGGTTGTTTGAGCAAAACAAATTTGCTACGCAGTTTGGTTTGCAGGCGCTGAACGGAGAATTATTTGGCACCGATGCTTTAGGTGTGTTGAACGATTGCTCGCTGAGCAACGAAAAATTTTTAGATGCACTGCAACACCTCTGCTACTTTAGAAGGAGCGATAAAGAAGCCATGCAGCGCGTAAATTATGGTGCGCTGAATGTAGAAGAGTTTGGAAGCGTTTACGAAGGTTTACTGGAATATGAACCGCACCTGAGCGATGATTTGGCTCATGGAAATTTTACCGGTGTAAGGTTCTCTTTTATTACCGGTAAAGAGCGCAGTAAAAGCGGCAGCCACTACACACCCGAAGAATTGGTGCAGCCGCTGATAAAACACAGTCTGGATTACCTACTTGCTGACCGTAGAAAAATTATTGACGATGCCATTAAACAAAAGAAACTGCACGGCAACGCGCACCGCGAAGCACGCGAAGCATTGGTGCAGCAGCATATTTACTCGCTTAAAGTTTGCGATGTGGCTTGCGGCAGCGGACATATACTGATTAGTGCCGCGCGAAGAATTGCCGAAACAGCGGCTGCTTTAATTGAGGAAGAGGAACAACCCAACCCTACCGGTTACCGAGCTGCCAGGCGCGAGGTAATACGCCACTGTATTTACGGAGTAGATAAAAACCCTTTGGCGGTGGAGCTTTGCAAAGTAGCGCTGTGGCTCGAAGCGCACAACCCCGGGCACCCGCTTAGCTTTTTAGACCACCACATAAAATGTGGTGATGCCATTGTGGGCTTAGCACATAAAGAAGAACTGGAAAATGGAATTGCCACCGAAGCGTTTAAAGCATTTACCGAGGAAGAAAAAGATACGCATACGGTGGTTTACGGATACAACTCTCATAAGCAAACCACTTATGCTGCTGAGTATGCAAAGCAGAATAACAAAGAGCGCAAAGAACGAGAAGCAAACAGCACGCAACTAAAAGCAGATTTTGAAAAGGCAACTGATAGCTCTGTAAACGAAGCGATGGTTGAATACAAAACGTTTTACCAATTGCCTGAAACTACTCCTGAAGAAATTGAGAAGAAAGCAAATGCCTACCGGAAATTTTTAGCGGGTAAAGGGCACACCTTCTTGCAAACTATGGCAAACACTCAGGTGGCTCAGTTTTTTATACCGAAAACCACAGAGTGTGAGCAATACCTGATGACCGATGCTGACTTTAGACAAATACTAAGCGGTTATAAAGGCTGGCAGGATAAACGAACTGCTTATGCCAACTCTGTTGCAGAAGAAAAAAAATTCTTTCATTGGTTTATTGAGTTTCCCGAAGTGTACGAGCAAGACGGATTTGACTGTATTCTAGGTAATCCTCCATATTTGGGCGGAAGAAAAATTAGCACCAATTATGGGGATATATATTTTAGTTATGTTAAGGAAACTTACCCTCCAAATTTTGCCCTAACTGACTATGTCGTATTTTTTTTAAAGCGAGATCTACAAATTACAAGAACAAAAGGGTTTGTATCAATTATCACAACAGACACAATCGCACAAGGAGATAGTAGAAAAGCATGTTTTGATGAACTTGATCAACAAGGTAGCGAAGTTGTTTTTGCGAATACATCAATGGTTTGGCCCGGTAAAGCGAATACTACAGTTACGCTATTTTCAATTTATCAGGGAAAAAAATTTGCAAAGTATATTCTCAACAATAGATCTGTTACACAGATAAATTCTTACTTAACTGATCAAGAAAATCTTACTAAACCATTTAGCCTATTCTGTAATCTGGGTAAAAGTGGGTTAGGATACTACATCTTAGGAGATGGATTTATTATAAATGAGGGTGAAAAAAATAGATTGCTACAGGCAAATCCTAAAAATGCAGAAGTTATATTTCCATACTTGAACGGTGATGATATTAATAATGATGTTCTTCAGGGTAGCGATAGAAATGTGATATATTTTTATGACTGGACAGTTGAAAAAGCTAAGCAGTACGAAGAGGTTTTTCAAATTGTATTAGAAAAGGTATATCCAGAACGGCAACAAAAAAAGGACAAAGGTTATCGGGAAAAGTGGTGGCAGTATGCAAGAAGGGCAAAAGAAATATCACAAAATATTTCCAGGCTTAATCGATTTTTTGTTGCTCCCCAGACGACCAAGTATATCTCAGTTGTCGAGGGCAAGATTGGAACACTTTTTTCTCATATGACAATCGGATTCTCATATGACAATTTCAGTTTTCTCAGTTTAGTTCAATCCACATTTTATGACTTATGGGTTAGAACGTTTAGCTCAACAATCGGAGCGACAATTAGATTAACTCCTACAGATTCATTTGAAACATTTCCATTTCCTCAAAGCCTAAATAAAGAACCTGAGGAAAAATTAGAACGAGTCGGCAAGCAATATCACGAGCATCGCAAGCAGCTTATGTTTGTGATGCAATTGGGTCTTACCAAAACCTATAATGCTTTTCATGCAAAAGAAATAAAACCCGGTATTACCACAGCAACATTACAGAGCTTAGATAAAAAAGCCATAGAAAAACAATATGGCAAAGAAGTTTGGACCCTTTGGAACCACCTGCAAAAAACACAAGGTGTTTGCACAATAGAAGAGGCAATTGCCGGTATTGTAAAACTCCGCGAACTGCATGTGCAAATGGATAATGCGGTGTTAGATGCTTATGGTTGGAACGACATACAACTTCGCCACGATTTTTATGAAGTAGATTATTTACCCCAGAACGACCGGATGCGCTACACCATCCACCCCGATGCCCGCAAAGAAATTTTAAAACGCCTCCTCGAACTCAACCACAAAATACACGCACAGGAAGTAGCCAAAGGTTTGTGGGATAAAAAGAAAGGTAAGAAGAAGTATGAGGCGGAAGAAGGAGAAGTAACCGGTGTAGTAGAACCGGAGTCGGTTTACAAACAACCCAAGTTATTTGAAGAGCCGAATTTGTTTAATAAGAAGGGCGAGTGACACGATAACCTTAACGTTCAAATTATGTTCAAATACTCAAATTTCAAATTAATAGGTCTTAAAGAAAATGACATAACTAGTCATATATATGATTTGATGGACAACGCAAAAGATGTGATTGTTATTGGCGGATATTCTTTTACAAAGCCATCGGATGTCAAATCTCCGTTAAACAAATTAATCAATGTTGACGCAAAACATAAGCATTGCATTTTCCCCCTTGGGTTTTTCGGTCAAAAGCAAAATGTCCCATATGCAATGGAATTGATTAAAAACAACGTTTCTGTTTCTTTTGAGCATGAAAATCATTCAAAATGGTTAATGACAGAAAATGGAATGTATTTCGGCTCTGCAAATTTCTCAAAGTATAGTTTAAAGAGTCGAATTGAGGTTGTTACCTTTAAAGACTTTGAGACAGATGATCCCTTCAGAAAAGAATTCGGTGCGTTCACAAGGCAAAGCATGATAAGAATGAAAAGGGATTCTAATAGAGCTAATTTAAAAGGACAAATCACTCGAAACTACAGATTAGCGGAGAATACTAAAAGATGTATTAAAAGATTGAACCCATCTATTCGAAAGGTTTACAAGACTATTGAAGGGGTTCATACTGCTCACTCTTATGTAAATGAGATATTACAAAACAGCTTTTGGTTCTTGGATATGATTTATTACAGGGACTTGAATTCCGTAGCACAAAGATTTTCAATTAACCTAAATGAAATCTATAATTCGGCCATGAAACTTGTAATAAACTATGAAGAAGGAAAGGATATAGATCAACTTATTAATGTATATAATAGTAGTTGTCATAACTTTCTGTCCGAGGTTGGCTATCTGCCCGAACATTCTGAGCGGCTTTTCTCTAAAATGGACGAACTACCAAAGCACACTTTGACAAATAGAAATTTAATAGATGCAAACTTTAAATACATCAAAGAAATGGTTGCATAAATTACAATTTCGATTTGCGTAATAAGGATTTGTTTCCAAATCAATTTTTACTTAAGGAGATAAACTGAGTTCTATGGAAGATAAAGTTATTGAAGGTGTAAATTTAGTTATTGATTGTTACTTCAAGCAACACCCCAATGAGGATATAGTTCGCGCAAAGGACTTGATGAATAATTTTATTCAAGCTCGTATTTACAATAAGAACCATAGAGATGGGTTAGAAATTCGTAATGACCTAAGAGATTTAGATAAGGCGGGCAAGTTGCATTTAATTCCTTCGATCGTAGCTGAGAGAAAAACACAAAACACTAACTGGTTTTTTCGAAGAATAGTAAATTTTAAAGGAGAACCATTTATTAATACATCAAAATCAATTTATGGGACACTTACTGAAATTGCGAACCGACTTGAAGAACAAATCCAAAATGCTGATGAGAGCAAAATTGTCAGTGAAGTAGTGGAACAAATAAGGAAGAAAAAAAATTTTCAGGAAATATGGCGCAAGGAACCGAATAATGTACGTACGAAAAACCCGAAGATGGAGTTCAAAGGCATCTACCTCTTTGCAGAAAAGACTGATACTGAGTATAAACCTGTTTATGTTGGAATTTCACAAACAATTGGAAGAAGATTCAGGGGACATACCATGGGTGGCAGAAAACAATATGCAACATGGGCATATATGATGGCAAAGTTTGAACACACACATGCGAAAGGTGGGAGATATGATAAGATGGTTTCGGTTCCTGTGGAGTTGGAAATGAAATGGATACGCGAAAAACAGAAATGGATTAATGGTTTGCGTTTTACTTTTTTACTAATGGAAGACAACACCCTTATGCATTTAGCAGAGGTGTTTTGTTCTGCACATTTGAAGTGCAAGTGGAATACATTCGAAACTCATTGAGTATTCATTTCTCAAATTAGCTTTTCATTTTCATAGAAATGCTTTTACCCAGTTTAACATCATACATCACCCTCGAAAATAGTCAGGGCACATTGGACCCTTTAGGTATGTATTCGATTGCCGATAGGTTGGCAACGCGTTTAGCGCCTGATTTACGAGAGCGAATGAAACATCCCCGTTACTTAACCGCTATTGCAGTTGGCGCAGCGGTTTGTTCTGTTTTTGATGAAGAAGAATTGGCAGCTGATGAAATTACTCCACCCTGGCAGGTGTATGAATGGTATGTGACAAGCGCGTTTGTAAAACGTTTTGAAAAAGATGACAATCAGCAACTACTGGGCATGCCAAGTAGAGAGAAAACAACCCGGGCCATGCGCGATGGCGTTCCGCTTTCAGCGCTTCGTTATCTCAAAACTCCCAGTGTATTTGGCTTTCATGGTGTTTACAGAACGTTGGCAAGAGGAATAGACCTGACTGATGAAAATCGGATAGGTGAGTTTGGAGTTAGATTGCTTGACGTGTGGGAAAAGGAACAAGGATTAGAAGGTTTCAGAATAGGGTTAAAGGGAACCAACGGAAATGATTTTAGAAACAGGTTACAAGAAGCAGTTTTACGAGGAATGGAATATGGAGCTGTCGCCAAACAATGGAACTGGGATTTCTTTTACCGAATTGCTGATTGCCTTGCACCGAAAAGTCCGGGTAAAAAAGAGGCAATGGTTTTGTATGAGAGATTAATGGAGGGTACGACATCATCAAGAGCAGAGTTAATTCAATTCCTAATTTCAGATGAAGGACAGAAGGCAATAACTCAAAATTCAGAAAAACATCTGCATGAAGCCTTATTAGTAAGAGCTGTTGAAACAAAAGAAGTATTGCTTGCCATTCAGGCATATGAAAAAGTATGTCGGTTGCTGTTCAATGCGTTTTATGAAACTCTTCAATGGATGAGCGAACATCAAAGCAAAGGGAATGTTTCTCAAATGTCGAACTTACCACGAGTAAAAAAAGCGTGTAAAGAATTGCCGAAAGCTTTTGATACTGCCGATAGACTTTTGGAACCATTCAGGGAAGAGGCTTTGTTTTTTGCGCAAGGATTTGAACAACTAAGAGGGAGTTTTACTCCTGCTGATTGGGTTAAACAGTTGTTTGAGCATCACACCCAGGTTCAGAAGAATAAACCACCCAATGGCAAAGCTGCCTGGGTATTGGAACATAATTCCGGTAACTATCTTTTGAACTCCTCTCAAGCAGACGGGGTTGTGCTGAGCGATGAGTACGTGCATCAGTACCGCACATTCACTTTGCAATCGTTTATGAAAGATTTAAGAAAAATATAAGTGCAATGGCGAAACAGGAAGCATATAAATCGCTGTTAGACTACTGGTCTCCTCCTGAGGTGCAGGAGGATGAACAAAGGGATAGTAACGTTGTTCCAATTGCATTTATCACTACTACTTATTCTTATGATTCAGATTTTTTTGAGGATGAATGCATGTCCCGGTTTTTGGCAATGGATACCGAAAGAGAAAATGATGGTGTTGCATACTTGATTGAAAGGGAAGAGAAGTTAGCGGGTTTACATGGTGGAATTGTGATGGTGGATCAGAATAATTGTAAAGGGAAGCGCAGTATCAGGTGGGATTTGATTTCATGCCGTGTTCCGAATGGTGTAATGCATGCAAAAATTACCTTGTTGCATTGGTCGAATTGTGTTCGGCTAATAATCAGTTCAGCTAATCTTACTCCGAATGGATATTGTATCAATCAGGAAATTTATGGTGTAATTGATTACTCTTTGAATGGAGATGCGGATTTAAAGTTGATAAATGAAGTACTCTTTTATTTGCAGTTGCTTGTTGAGGAGCAAGGCGGAGAAGTAATTAAAGGCCGCTTTGCCAAACTTCAGGCCGAAATAAAAGCATCATTACAGAAATGGAATATTGCAGAAAGGCAATATAAAAGAGATGAAGTTTCTGTTCATACATTATTTGTATCCCCTAAGGAACGAGATGCTTTCAGACGTTTGAAGAATATATGGGGTGGATATACAAGTTCTCCTCCCAATGCCGTTTTTATTACAAGTCCCTTTTTTGATTCGGATAAAACACCGAATACTCCCTCGCTTAAAATTTTCGAGGTTTTAAGGCAGCGGGGCTCAGTATATGTTCATTACAACGTATTAGCCGAACCTATTGATGAAAAGGGCAAAGAATTGCTGGTTCATGCTCCGGAATTTTTGAAAGAAACTCCTGATTCCTCTTCCACTAAATTTCTTGAGTTTAAAAGAGTAACTGAGCAGGGGTTAAACGAAGAAGGCAAATCTGTTCCTCGCCCGCTTCACATGAAAAGTATTTGGTTGTGCAATGACGATATGAACCTTTATCAGATTGGTTCAAGTAATTTTACTTCTCCTGGTTTGGGTTTAGGTAGTCGCGTAAACTATGAAGCGAATTTGGTTTACTGTGTTTCAGAAAGCAGAAATGGAAAAGCGTATAGATTCTTAGATGAGAGATATTTATCAGTAGATGATTTAGATACTGACTTGCTGAAATTTAGACAGCGGGAAAATGAAGATGAACTTGCCGAAGGTAGTGAATACATTTATCTGCCTTTGTGCTTTGGTGAAGCAGTGTTACAGAAAATAGAGGCAAAATATGTGTTGGAATTAACTTTTCTCCAAAGCACACTGCCGCAAGATTTTGAGATCCATGTGCCGATAGATAAAAGCGAAGCCAATAACACTACATGCATTTATAATCAAAAGCAATGGATTTTAGACATCAGAAAAATGAAAATTAAAGTGGAATGGGAACACACTTCAATTCCTGATCATTTGATTGTGAGTTGGAAAGACGCTAACGGAAAAGCTTATTGGCCGGTAATAGTTGATAGTCAAATTTCGTTACCCCCTGTTGAGCCATTGAGGGATTTACCACTTGAAGCGCTAATTCAAATCCTTTCTTCTACCCAACCCTTATACCGGTTGCTCAATATCATTGAAAAAGCAAAATCGAAGAAGAATAATGGCGTTGACGAAACCATAAATTTAGATGCCCTTCAGTTGGTAGATTCTTCAGGATTTCTATTGCAAAGAACCCGAAGAGTTTCTTACGCTATGAGAGCTCTGCGGGAGCACTTACAAAAGCCGGTCTACACATCCGAATCATTGAATTGGAGGCTTTATGGACCTATAGGAGTTAACTCATTAAAAGAAGCGATATTAAAAGAGGCAAAAAGTGAGAATGAAAAAGTGTTCTTATTGGCAGAGTTGGCTTTGGAACTTTCAAGAGTGAAGCCAACTGAAACTAACGTTTCTATTAAAGCTGAAGAAGTGAAGACTGCCATAAAAAAATTGCTAGAAGAACTTTCTACCGACTTTCTTACAACAGGAGCTGAAAGCGAATCACCAATAACGTATTATTCTACACAGGCATTTCAAAAAGCTATTAATGGGATATAATTATTCATTTTCAGAAGCTATAAACCTCCATGTTAAAGATAGGATTAGTATGGCTGATGCAACACGTCAATCCCTCACTGCACAAGCCATTTTAAGCAAACTTACGAATCAACCAGGGCTGATACTTGCCGATGAGGTTGGGATGGGTAAAACATTTGTGGCCCTTGCTGTTGCTGTTTCTATTTATATAAAATCAAAGAAACCGGTCGTGATAATGATTCCGCCAAATCTTATCACTAAATGGCCCAATGATTTTAAATTATTCCGAGAAGCATGCATTACGGATACTTTACTTCAGAAAAAGCTAAAATTTGGTGTAGCTACTCGACCGGAAGAGTTCCTGCGATTTTTAGATGATGATGAAGAGCAGAGATGTGCGGTTATATTTCTTACGCATGGAGCTCTCGCTCGAAATATGAGTGACGGGTGGATTAAACTTGCAATTATTCAAAAAGCTATTTATAGAAGGCGTGAAACTTCGGAGCTATACCGATCACTCGCGAGATATTCTGGTGAATTGTTAGAAATGCTCTATGTAGAGAAGAAAAATCCTAGTGTTGACATTTGGAGTAAGTTGTTGAATGTAGAAACGAGAAGATGGAGGAAAATCCTTATCGATAATGGATTTGTGGACAGAGATTTTGACGATCCTATTCCGAACTATTTTCAAACAGAACTGCGCAAACTAAATACGGTCGAATTAGACGATATATACTGGTCTTTACGAAATAAAATGCCCCTGCGTGATTCTGAAAACAGAAAGGAAAGACTTCGCGATGTAAGACAAATGCTTACTGAAGAAGCTAGGAAAATATGGATCAAATGCCTGAAACGAATTAAACTCGATTTACCGTTGTTGGTTTTTGACGAAGCACACCACCTTAAGAATTCTCAAACTCAGTTAGTGTCTAAGTTGTTCCACAACCCGGAGGCGGAGGAGGATGCAGGGATATTGACGGGACAGTTTGAGAGAATGTTGTTTCTGACAGCTACTCCGTTTCAGTTGGGACATCAGGAGCTATACCGTGTGTTACAAAGGTTTGAAACAATAAACTGGAAAAGTGTAACCTCCCCGGATATGGGGAGCGAAGAATACAAAAATGAGTTGAATACTCTTTTGAAGTTGTTGGATGACTCGCAAATAGCAGCGCGTAGGTTAGATAGTAGTTGGGGCAAACTAACTTCAGAAGATTTGATAATAAATGGTGTTCAACATTTCACTGCTCTTGACTGGTGGAAAAATATACAAAATGAAGGTTCGGTTATCTCAAGCAATTCAAGAAAAGTTTTAGACGATTTTAGAGTTGCAAAGCAAAAGTTGAAAGATGTAGAGCCACTGTTAAAGAAATATGTAGTTCGACATCTTAAACCACGTGAGATGACGGATAAATTTGCCGGTGTAAAAAGAAGAAACAATTTACCAGGAAATTTAATCATAAGAGAACCTGAAATTGATACAATTACAATATTAGGATTAGATATTACTAATGAAGCAATGCTTCCTTTTCTATTGGCTGCCCGGTTAACAACTATACAACAAAACAAGCGGCCCGTTTTTGCTGAAGGACTCGCCTCAAGTTATGAAGCATTTCGTTTTACCAGAGAGGAGCGACTAAAGAAAAAGCAGCAAAATATCACAGATATTGATGATGACCCTAATGAAAATGAAAGTAATGAGGATGATGTTTCTAACTGGTATTTAGAGCAATTAGAAACATCTTTGAGTCAATCATCTAACAGAGGCAGTCAACATCCTAAGATAATGCCCACAGTAAATAAGGCTTTACAACTTTGGGAAGAGGGAGAAAAGGTGCTTATTTTTTGCCACTATATCGCTACGGGAAAAGCATTGCGTAAATATATTTCAGAGGCGATGAAGAAAAATATTTCAGAGAGGGGTTCTGCTTTATTTAATTGTAAGCCTGGTGAAGTATTTGACTATTTAGACAAGGTTGCGGACAAACTCACAGATCGAGAATCGCGACTTGGCAAAAAATGTTTATCCATTCTTGACGGTTTACTCGATAAGCATGAGGTTTTAAAAGAATATAGGGAAAGTATAGTGGAGTGCATACTTCGCTATATGAGAACACCTTCATTTTTGATTCGATTTGCATCGAAGGGCATATCACAGATAGATGAAGATTGGGTAGAATTATCTTTTAATAGCTCCGACAATTCGGGAGTCACTTTGCTTGATATGATTAGAAATTTCCTGACATTTCTGGCAAATAGAAAGGAAGATCGTACAGATTATATTTCAGCCTTGAAAAGTATTCAACCTGGTGGTATACGGGTTAAGGATTTGAGCGCTGATTTTGAATTAGAGGAATTATCGGAGGAACAAAGTACGGACAATACAATAATGGCTAACGTCCGCCTTTGCTACGGAGCAACTAAGCAAGAAACCCGTCAAAGGTTGATGAAAACATTTAATACTCCTTTTTTTCCGGATATACTGATTACAAGCAGTGTCATGGCGGAAGGTGTGGATCTGCATCTAAGTTGCAGACATATTATTCATCACGATTTATGCTGGAACCCGAGTACTCTTGAACAAAGAACCGGAAGAGTTGATAGGATAGGAGCAAAGGCTGAAAAGTGTGGCAAGCCGATAAAAGTTTATCTACCATATATCAGCGAAACTCAGGATGAAAAAATGTACCGGGTAGTTACTGAAAGAGAAAGGTGGTTCAACATTGTGATGGGAGATAAATATAAAGTCGATGCAGCCAGTACTGATAAATATGCTCAACGGATTCCACTACCGAATGAGTTAGCGGAAGAGTTATCGTTTCATTTGGAGGTATAAAATAAAAGGCAATACAAGTCTTTATTTACGGTCATCCACTAATTTTATGAAGCTTTGAATTGCGCACCAGTTTCCATTTGGAAGCACTTCGACATTGCTGATTTTATACTTCCTGTATTGCCAAGCATTGGCTTCAATATCCTTTGCAAGTTGTTTCATGCAATCCAAAATATTTCCTCTGCCAATTAATTTGAATTCTAAAGTTCCGTCTTTGTATTTTTCATATATATCCTTCCCAGACATTTCGGCTTCGTACTTTGTCGACTTATTCCTTATTGATACGTAATCGTGATAGTGATGAATAGCATATTTTAATACTTCTAGAAAATAGTTCGATTGATCCTTGTAAGCATCTATTACTTCTTCCCAGGAAACAATTGACTTTATTTCAGAACCTGCTGTATTTTTAAATTCTTCAGGCACCAGTGCTACATGAAAAACCTTTTGACTTTCTATTTCCAATTGAGCACATAAAACATCAAGCACTTTTTTCTGTTCCTTCATTTGGATTTGTAACCCTGGAATATCTATAGGTTCGAACATTTTACCTTCTATTGCTACCATAAATTTTCCACGAGGAGTGATTATCAAAATTAACAGGTCCGGTGTATCGCCTTTGACTTGACTAAAAACACTCTGATGTATGTTATTATAGGCGGACTCTTTTAGGTTATATTCAGTGAAGAATTGAATGTTGGTCTGATTTGGTGTTACCAAAATTTCTAAGTCGGTTTCACTGCTTATCAATTTAAAGAAACGATCAAACTCTGAAAAATTATCGGTTGCGATTATCTGTGGTAAAATTGTTCCGGTATAGTAACGTTCTTTCCTATTAAGAGGCAATTGGGTTGTGAATAGTTCGTTTAGGTTCATACAAGTTTTTTACACTTTAAGTAGTTCATCCTTCTATTATCCGGGTATAAAATTTGTCCTTCATTATTGCAACTTGTGCAAAAGTTGCACAAGCTGGGGGTCTTCAGTTTTGTCAGTTTGTACATTTATTTGCAGAGAGTATTTTTTTCTAACTTCAAAAATTCCTTAATCATTTTCAGTTGTTAGGGAGCCCTTGACAGTTCAAATTGGTTCATTTCCGTTCAACTGAACTATTTCCGTTTTGGAAATAGTTACTACAAGGAGCTAATTCATCCCAAAGCCAACTGCCGAGTTTCTCTTGGTAGTTGTATATAGATATATTACTCAGCCACTAAATTTTTCAACTTCTCCCAAATCTTTACCATCGCCAGGGTATCTAAATGGCAATACTCTAAAAGATTATTAATGTTTTCGGCTGAAGTTTTCTCATCCATGCTTTTTAATTGACTATAAACAAAACTGGCGGTTCCACCTTCCTGAATAGCTAATGCTTCATAACTCAATTCAGGAACAACCACAGGCAAAACACTTTTTAAAGAAGCACTCCCCTTAAACTCAGGGTGATAGAACGCTTCCGATTTAAATGGTTTTATTAGATCAATCATTCTATCATTGATTGCGAACAATTCCTTTTCATATTTCGGAAAACTTTTCGCTAATTCTTTAATACGACCTTGCTCAAACGAAATCCACCAACCAAAGATGCTCCCTTTTGTCCCTAACAGTTTCATCATTTTTTGAATCAACTGCTCTCGCGGGTCGTTAATACCATCCCCCAGAAAAGAATAATGCTTCACTTCAGCTCCCGGATTTTCCTGTACATGAATTGAAAACTGAAAAGGTATTTGCTGATAAGGAGATGAATAATCAAATTCAGGCACTCCATATTGAATCGTTTCGAAATCGAAATAATAAAGTGGGTAATCCACTTTTTTTATGAATTCCTTTAATGCTTTCCTATCTATAAAAGGGACATCAGAAACATCTACTTCTTCAATTTCTTCCGGAATATCCTTCCAACAATGTTCTGTGAAATTGCATTCGTAAGGTTTAAAACAAAAATCACCAGGCTCTATTATTGGTTCTTTTTTTGATGCTACAACTTTTTTCAGTTCATCAATCTTTGAGGTGACGAATTCTGTTTGTTCTTCGGCAAAGTCTTTAACCGACTCAGCAATAAATAGTTGCTGCACATTGATATCACCTAACCTGACGTAAGCGCGATTGAAGGTAACCACGCTAAAGTCGCTAAGCGGAAGTCCACTGTTTTTAAGGATATAATATTGCAATGCTGCATCCAACTTGTGCTGTTCTTTCACGCTATTCGTACTTTTAACTTCGTAAGCATGCCACGTCCTTCCTTCACGCACCAAAATATCAACGGCACACATGACTCCCTCAAACTGAAAAGCGGCCTCATAGATAACATTGTGTGTTTTGAGATACCTCTGAGTATCAGCTACCGATTTCTGATAAGAAAATGTATCTGAAGGCGAGGCATCCACACCACCTTCAAAAAGTTTCCTTGCTAAAAGCCCTGCATTTGTTCCCGCGACAAAGATGGCTTGCTGCTGCTCATCTTGCTCATTAGCTAAATCCGGTTTGAATTTATACAGGAACAACCGCTTCGGGCATTGACAGCCATACATGAACGTAGATTTGGAAAGAATATGTTTAGGAATTGGTGTCATTTCCGGATATGCTTTTAGGGGCGGTTTTCTCTGAGAGTAAATGATTTTGTGAACTTGGCATATCCGGGTTCTTAACGAAGGAGACTCCTTTAGGAAGTTTTATTTCCTTTTGCTTCAACATTTCTGATTTGCTAAAAAACTCTGCATCTTCAAAAATGAAAAATGATCTAACATACTTGTTAAGCAAGCCTGTTAACTTCAACTTGTATTTATACTCAAACTGAAAATAATTATAAAGCAGTATATCGGACTTAATCAAAGGAGCAGTTTTCCATCTTTCCATATCGAAATGCATCTTTAATATTTCTATAAATTTTTTGTCCCTGATAATTTCTTTCATCGCAAGGCCTTTGATCAATGCCTGATATTCCTTATCGGATAAATACCGGGAAATAACTCTTAATAAGACCGTTCTTGGTTTATACATAAGGATTTTAAGTGTAAATAAATGTCTTAGGAACGCAATGTATTTGCGCAAACTTATTCCTATATGAATTTATGTTGGAATTTTTCTGTAAAATGAGGCATTGAAATTCCTTTTTAGCTTCAAATTTTAATGATCGCAAACATCATACTTGTAACTTATGTCGTTTGTTTCAATTGGTTTTTTGAATTTCTTTCCCGTGTATTTCTCACTTCTTCCATAAGAAGACAGGAATTCACGGAAAATAGACCAGAAAATCCCGTGTATTCACGGGAACATGATTCTTTCTTGAAAAAATTAGCTACTTATTCATCTAGTCTTTTGGTCCTCAAAATAGGCTCCCAACCGTTCCGTTAATTCGCGTCACGAATTATTCAAAACAATTAAATCGGGAAATTTTTAAACTAAAATAGAACTGCAAATAAATTGATGGTAAAGAGGCCGAAAAGGTTCTCGGAATATGTAAAAAGGATTATTACTCAGAATTGTTTGAATTAATTCCTGGCAAAAAATAACACCCTTTAATGCAACATTAAAGGGTGTTACCTGCCTGAAAGGGAAAGTAAACAGAAGAACCTGGTCAGCGCTTACCGCTAAAAATGCCTCCGACTAAATTGAACACGGCCCAGGGGTCGATTGTCAACGGTTCATCCGTTTTGAGAGCTGGTTCGCTTGCCTGGATTGATTGCGGTGGCTGACCCACGCTTTTTTGAGATGGTTCATTATCGTTTTTATCCATAATCTGTAAAACTTTCCTACGGAGTTCGGGGTATAGGTTCTCCGAGTGAACTTGAATTGTGAACATTCCACGGCCAAGAGAGGTGAGCTTATAACAATAAAACCAGTAAACCAAGCGTCCCAGAACATCCCGACTGATTCTGATACACTCATTCAGGTCAATCTGAAAGTGTTCAAATTCTAGTTCGGTGAAAGGTCCGGAGTTAAAGCGGGCTAAGTGACCAAGTCTTATTTGCAGAAGTTCCTGTTTATGCTTTTCCAGCTTGAGGGAATTCGTTTCGCGCGCCCAAACGCCCTTGTGATATTCATCATGACAGGAACGCCTGCGTCCATCTATAGAATATCCATCAGGACAAAACTGCCGATTCCCGTTTACGTCTGAGAGGAGATTCCCGCAATTCTTACAGATTTTAATTTTTTCTTTTTCCATAACTTAGGTAAGTTTTTGTGTTAGAAATAAAGTCCGCCAATAACCAATAATTGTCGAAGGCGGTTTGTTATTGCAAATGTAACAATTAACTTTAAACAAACAACAATAATATGCTTATTATCAGTATATTATATTTATATATTATGAAATTATGAAAAATTATTTCCTTCAGTTCAGATTTTAAAAAATGTGCTGAAGGTGGTTTTTACAGCATGGTCCAGAGGGGCTATATCCTGTTTTAGCAACGTTTTGGCAGAGGGTCATAACGAGCCGATGAGTTGGAGTAGAGATGTTAGGTAAACGCTTATCTGAAGGGCGTCTCGCCTGATTTAACGAAAGCAAATTTCGGGACTCATCACAGGACGGGTAAACTTGTAACGCGAATAATGCAGAAAGTTCCGGTTTTGTTTCGGATTCTCACCGATAGGTTTTAACTTTTCAATTAGATAAAATATAATATCGGGATTGCACGAGGTCTTGGCTCAATCCGCTTGTAATTTTTGAAAACATTCTTTGTTTAAGGATTTCTATTTCATTCCTGCGTAATTTTGGTATGTGGAGAAAATGATTGCCTAAATATCCAGTCGCGACAGTTTACAGGAAATTCTCAGGTCACCCGCTAAAGTTGGCGTAATTAGCCTAAAATAGCTCAATGGGGTTAAGTTGGATAAATTCCTTCCATTTTATTCCTGAGTCGCCAACTAAAATCAGTTTTGCAGAAGGAAATTTCTTCTTGAATGCAGGTACTCCTGATGCTTTTTGCTGTGCTCCTCTTTTCACTTCTAAGGCAACTATGTTTTTTCCTTTCTGAATGACAAAATCAACCTCATGATTTCCATCCCGCCAATAGCGGAGTTGAAAGTTTTCAAGAAGTGAATAATTAAGCAAATGGGAACCAATAGAGGATTCGACAATACTTCCCCATGCTACTGGATTTTTAATAATGCTGCTATACGTATCACTTTGTTGAGCACTTAACAATGCTGTGTTATGAACCTGGAATTTAGGACTCGAAGCACGCTGTCTAATTTTATCTGCTGAAAACTTTTCAATTCCTGCCAAGAGACCGGCTGTATCAAGTAGTTCCAGATAATGTGACAGGGTGGTTGTATTTCCAGCATCAAGCAATTGTCCAAGCACTTTTGTATAAGAGAGAATTTGTCCTGAGTAGTTGCATCCCAATTCAAATAGCCTTTTCATTAGCGCAGGTTTATCTACGCGGGTAAGCATCAGAATATCTTTGGAAATACTGGTCTCAATTAAGGAATGCAATACATATTGTTTCCATCGAGTTTCATCCGATATCAACTCTGCTGAACCAGGATAGCCACCAAACCATGCAAACTGATTTTCATTCCATCCGAATGCTTTTTTCATTTCAACAAAAGACCAATGACTTAAATAAATAGTTTCAAACCTACCCGCGAGTGATTCGGTAAGCCCTTTTTGTAGCAGTAACCGGGAAGAGCCAAGTAGTATGACTTTAATGTTTTTCTTTGACCGGGTGTCTTCATCCCACAACTGCTTTATCTCCTCACTCCAGTTATTTATTTTTTGAATTTCGTCAATTATCAAAAGAAACTCTTCACCTCCGGATTGCTTAAACTTTGCACGAGCGGTTTGCCATTCTTGCTGAATCCAATGATTATTGGAATTCGAAACAGCATCAGCTGAAACAAAATGTTGAGGACGTTTCAAGGATTCTAAAAGCTGTGTAACGAGAGTAGTTTTACCTACTTGCCTCGGCCCCATCAAAACCTGAATGAACTTTCTTTTTTCGCCGACTCTATTTTTCAGCAATTTTATTTGTGGTCGCTGGTAGTCCATAATTTACTCATTATATTGAGCAAATTTACTCAAAGTATTGAGTAAATACAATATTGAGTTCATCGGATGTTCTTACTTGCCAACTTCCATTTTGATAATTTAATCCGGGATAGCCGCGTCAATCGAGGAGATACTTCAAAATACTATCCCAATCGGGAAATTTTACCGACCCAAAATAAGTAAATTCTCCTTTGAATTTATCAGCTCCATTATGATTTAGGTTGGTCATCTGAGATACTCGTAACCCCGTTATATGCTATACTTAACAGAATACAGTTCAAAGGGTTTGATACCATTCTTTACTTGCATATCCCAGACCTGATTAAGCTCACCTTTAACAAAAAGCGGGAATCAAAAATGCGGAGCAGCTTAGAACCGCTATCCTGAAGAAATGTTCGGCTGATAAAACCCTCTGATGGTAAAAGAGGTACAGGAATTTTTATTTTACACCTACTACAAGCAGAAGGTTTTGAAGTTTGCCGAATATTTTGAAAAGGCCGGCATTTAAAAAAGGGATCAATATAAAATCTGGTTCCTCTTCTCAGAAATCAAAGTCCTCTGCTACGGATTTTCACCGACTAGTTTTAACTTTTCACTTAGATAAGCGACAATGTCGGGATAGTTGCGAACTCCTGGTTTAATTCGTTTAAGAATGCTCCCCGGCCTCAAACTGCTTTTAAACGTGTTCTTTTTAATCAGAGCCCTCAGTGTTTCATCTTTACGAACAAAAATCGCCTCAATCCTCTCAGCCAGGAAATCCTTGCTTGTCTTTAGATATCCTTCCGAAATAAGCTTGAAAAAGACGGTGGCGATAATATTGCCGTTTCCATCAAAGACGATTTTATGACTGCACTTTGTTTTTTGAAGAAATTCCTGAAAATCCTTTAGCTGATAGTCAAAAATATATTTGTTCGACAGAAAGTATTCCGCGACCAAGTCGGGAACACGCTTATCAGCCCATATAAACTTTCTGCGCCCTTGAATATAGGCTTCATTATTCATTGGCTTCCCAGTTATGGTCAGTAAGGGCTTGTCTTCGATAGCAACAGGGGTATGTGTTTCCCCTATTTCTGTGCTATCCTCTTGAGTCACATCATTAGCGGATTCTTCGCCGCGATCAATCAGCACCCGGAAGGAAACCGGCTTATTATTTGGAAAATCCTTAAGGTCAAAAGTGATTTGTATATTCATATTATTAAAATTTATAATGTATTTAAATGTAGTTTTAGCAACGTCATCTGTTTTTGTCAAAAAATCTGATTGTTATCGAAAAGTGGCTTATGGAAGACTATCCACAACCCATATTATGAAACGAAGTTAACAAATGAGGCGACTTTTTCAAGTCCAATTTGGCTGTTCTCGTAGAGAAAGCAGCCAGGTATGGTGCAGGTATGGTGAACATTAGGGCATATGAAAACAGGTCAGTCCTGTTCCTTAGCCCTGATTTTTATTGTTAGAAGCAGAAATTATAACCAAACCAGAGGCGGGTAGGAGAGACCAAAAGGCTTAAAAACCCTATAAAATGCCCCAAAAAGAGGTCGGGCCCGGCGGGGCATCTAACTTTATTCCTTAATTGATGCCTCATTATTTGAGCTATAAATAATTAAAAAATACTCATAAATACCTGTAAATAAGTATATTAAAAACTCATTTAACACCTCAAAATACGCCTCATTTATTTGAAACTAATTGCTATTTTTGTCGTTCAATAAAACGCTTATGCCGATTAAAGACATTTTTGCTATTACCCCCTTTTTCCCTAGTGAGGATGATCCGGAACTCACCGAACTTATCCTTAAACTGAAAGGAGAGGCAGGTAAGTTATCTACTATCCTTCACCCAGTTACAGCGACTGCTCTATCAGAACTAATTGTTACCATGAACAGTTATTATTCCAATTTAATAGAAGGTCATTTCACTCATCCTATTGATATAGAAAAGGCTATTAAGAAAGATTATTCCAAAGATGAAAAAAAGCGGATTTTACAATTGGAAAGTGTAGCACACGTTGAAGTAAACCGGGTTATGCGTCAATTACTCGAAAAAGAGAAGCCGGATATTTGTTCGCTCAATTTTTTATGTTGGTTACACCGCGAGTTTTATAGTCATCTCCCGGATACTTTACGCACGGTTAAAACAACTAAAGGTGATACATGGGATGTCATACCTGGAGAACTGCGTACCCGAGATGTTGAAGTCGGAAGGCATATTGCCCCATCGCACAGTACGCTTACAAATTTTCTTGAGTTGTTTCGGGAAAATTATTCGCCACTGAAAATTAATGCGCCACTTAAACGCATTTTGGCTTGTGCCGCATCACATCATCGATTGTCTTGGATACACCCTTTTCAGGATGGTAATGGAAGAGTCATGCGATTATTTAGTGAAGCGTATTTTATTTCCGAAGACTTAGATGCATCCGGTTTATGGAGTATTTCACGCGGCTTATCGTATTTCCGGAAAGAGTATTACGAGCGATTGAGCAATGCTGATAATCCACGGTTAAATGATTATGACGGACGCGGAAGCTTATCATCACGTTACCTAAAAGAGTTTTGTATATTCTTTATTAAAACAGCGATTGATCAGATTGAATTTATGCGCGATCTTTTTGAAATTGATGGTATGCTTACACGCATTGATAAATTTGTTGATTTGATGGCGCATAGGGATGAACTGCCCCCAGAAAGTAGGTATGTGCTGAAAGAAGTTTTTTTAACTGGCCGCATTGCTAAAGGTGATATGATTCGTCTCACAGACAAAAGTGATAACGTGGCGCGTGCGATAATGAAGGAATTGCTTACCGCAGAATTGCTTAAAACCGAAAGTGCTGATGTAAAAGCAGGTCTAACGATTAATTTTCCGGTAAAGTACGCACCTTACTTTTTCCCGAAACTCTTCCCGCCCGATATTGAAGCGGGGATTGCAAACTGAAAAGGATCAAACCCAAAAAGTTGCATTCCCACTTGGAGAGAGAAACGGGAAAATCTGATGTGAATAGGTATTAAAATGCAGGTCGGGCCCGAACGGAGGAGGGAATTTTCAAACCTCATTTCATGAATTAATAAAAACTAAAAAATGAATGTAAAGAACTGTAAATCAATATTAGCTCAAACCTATTTCATTCCTCAAAGTATGCTTCAAATTAGTCGTTGAGCTGATTATCGTGTTTCAAGCTGTCGCTATAACGTTGATAATAATTTTTTGTTGTCCTCTGCAAGCGAAAACTCTTCATGCTTTCCATCTTTAAAAATTTTTCTAAATATGAGTAGCGCCTTTTCTGAAAATTGCAAGCCCTTTTTTCTTTCTAATTTCTTATTGGCTGTCTTAGTTTCTTGCTTACCCTTTTCGAAACATAATCTAGAAATTCGAGAGTAAAGTACCCCATACTCAAAACTATCCTTCGCGAATACACCGTCCATAATATCTGATGCGCGAGCAAAATACGCCTTGGCCAACTTGAAACTAGCTTCGTTCGAGAGAGTATAATAAAATCCTAAATTTGAGTAAATGGTGGCTAGTCCTTCTTTTCCCATAGGATAAAGTTCGAAGCTTAATTCTTCAGCCCTTTTCCAATCCTCTTTGGACTCTTGCTCCATCCCAAGTTTCCAATTTAATCTCCCTCTATTATTATATAATGCCACATAAAAAAGGTTTTTCCCCTTTATTAATTTTTCGGCGCTTTTTAAGGCTACAGATAAAATGCTTTTTGCTTCTTCTAGTTTACCGAGTCGTGAATACGCACTCGCAATTCTTACCAAGTGTGCAACGGTTTTTCGAGTGTTTTTACCCCATACTTTTTCCTCCAATTCTCTTGCAGTTTCAAAACTTTTTAATGCCGATTCGTACTGATGTAGATCAAGCCTCACTACACCTATACACGTAAAAACATCGAATATCCACAGAGTGAAAGGAAGTTTTTTATAAATTTCTAGGGCCTGATTAAACTGGTGTAATGCTTCTTCGTAGTTTCCTTCGGCTTTGGCCACCATCCCTTTTATTTTGAGAGCAAAAGCAAAATCTTCGCCTGTGTCTACTTTTTTATTACGAAAAAGATTAAACAAAGAGTTATTAAGATCTCTTGCCACAACAGTTTCTCCTATAGAAATAGCGCAATGGGAAGCAAAGTTGTAAGCAGGTGCAAGCAGTAAATTCGTTTCATCAAAGACCTTTGTAGCCAATTCAATGATCTGTTTATATATTGCCAGAGCTTCTTTTGGAAGTTCCATATTATATACGACAAAACCTAGCTCCAGTAAATTATCATAATACATTTTGGAGGTCTTAAGACCGGATCTCTCTAAAATTTCCCGAGATTTGTTTAATAGAATGTTTGCAGTTTCATAATCTCCAAAGCCATTCAAAATTTTGGCATATTTTATTAAGTACTTAGGCTCGTTGGGTTGTAAAAGATATGCATTCTTATACTCAACTAAAGCTTCTTGCATTTTCAATTTCTTTTCTTGCTCTTCACCTATTAGATAATGCTTTTTAGCAGCAACTATAGAGTTTTCATAGTTTACCAAATCCTTTTTGTACTCAGCAAACTCTATTAGAATGTCAACTACTCCATCATGAAACAATAATTTATCATTAGTTGTTAAAAACTTTCTCAATGTCTCTCTGTCAAGCTTCTTTCCAGTAGACGAATAAATAGCGTCTTGGAATTTTTTGAAAATTGAATGGTTTTTGGATTTACTTTCAATTCTAAAATCGCGAGAAATAATTTTTAAACTATAAGCTTTATCAAGAACTGTTTTTCTTAAATCCTTCAATTCTGATATGTCCTTAAATTCCATGAGTTGATACTATCTTATTTTAGACATTTTAATGTACCTGTTCCATTTCATTTGTAACATCCTGATGGTATACCTTTGATTTACAAAAAATAGAAGCAAACAGTCCAATTTTATAAGTTAGATTGCAGTGACTATTAAAAATTTCCTATCAAATTTATTTTTAAAACTTAAACCATGAAAAACATTTATTCCGATCGGACAAATAACCACAGCATTAGAATTGCTAGTTTTTTGTTATTCTGTTTTGTGGTAATTTCAACTAATCTAATAGAAGCCCAATCTCCGCCGAGACTCAACTACCAGGCTATTGCACGAAATCCTGCTGGAGAGGCACTTAATGCACAAGCTATAAGTTTACGTTTCACTGTTCACGACCTTACTTCGGGTGGTCCTGAGCTTTATAAAGAAACCTTCAGCAATGTACTCACAAACCAGTTTGGATTATTTACAATTAAGATTGGCGGGGGGACACCGGTAATAGGGAATTTTACTACAATTAATTGGGGAAGCGGAGATAAATATTTACAAGTCGAGCTGGATATTAACAATGGGAACAATTATGCAGACATGGGTAGTTCGCAATTGCTTAGTGTGCCATACGCACTTTATGCAGCAAACGGAGGTGGTGGTGGAACAACAGGAGCAACTGGCCCAACTGGTCCAACTGGCGCTCCAGGACAGAATGGAAGCATAGGGGCAACAGGAGCACAAGGCATTCAGGGCAGTACAGGAGCTACCGGTGCAACTGGTTCCGGTGGTGGTCCAACAGGTCCGACAGGACCGACAGGAGCCAATGGTGCAACCGGTACAACAGGAGCTACAGGTCAGCAAGGTTCACAAGGAGCAATTGGTTTACAAGGAATCCAAGGAGCAACCGGTACAACGGGAGCACAAGGAGCGACTGGTAATACTGGTGCAAACGGAATAACAGGTGCAAATGGTGCTACTGGAACGCAAGGTATTCAAGGAAACACAGGTGCAACTGGTGCACAAGGAATACAAGGCAACACAGGAGCAACAGGGAGTACGGGGCCAGCAGGTAGTCAGGGTGTTCAAGGAAATACCGGAGTAACAGGTTCTCAGGGGATACAAGGTAATGTGGGGGCAACAGGTAGTATAGGCGCGACTGGTGCACAAGGAAATACAGGAGTAACAGGTGCAACGGGTGCAACCGGCCCAACAGGTCAGGGTGCCTCCTTTTCAGGAACGACCAACTACGTTGCAAAGTTTATTTCCAGTGGAACAAGCATTGGTAATTCACAAATTTTTGACGATGGAACAAACGTGGGTATTGGTACTGCTTCACCCGCATACAAACTTGACATTAATGGGAGAATTAATCAAACCGTTATTGGAACCGCTTATAATACCACCATAACTGGTAGTGGCATTGGAGTTTATGTAAATCATAATGGAAGTGGAAATTTAATACAGGCGGTTGCAAACAGTAGTTCTAATTCCTCAACTGCTATGGTGATTAGAACATCCGGAACGGGTAGAGTGTGTGAGTTTACTAACCTTAATTCAGGTAATGTACAGACACTTATGTATCTTGAAAGTGCAGGGTCAGGAAAATACATTGATGCTACAGGAAATGCTTATTTGTCAAGCGGAGGAACCAACTGGGTAAATTCATCCAATCGTGATTTGAAAACAAACATTACCGAAATAAATCCTTCTGATATTCTTGAAAAAATCGGTCAACTGCCAATTTCAAGGTGGAGCTACAAATATGAACAATCAGTAACTCATATAGGTCCAATGGCGCAAGATTTCTATTCCCTATTCCAAGTTGGTAATGACAATAAATCAATTTCAACCATTGACCCATCAGGTATTGCTCTCGTTGCAATTAAAGAATTGATCAAGCAAAACGAAGAGCTAAAAAAGCGAATTGAGGCACTCGAAAAACTAATTCAGCAAAATCGCTAACACCTTTTAAAACTTTTGTGTATGAAGTCAAAAATCCTAATGCTCGGAATTTTGTTTGCGTTTGCAGGCATTACAAAATCGCAGACTTGTACTTACTCACAATCAAAACTTTGTTATGTAAGCGACAACAACCCAGGCGGCACTAATACCGACAATCAAACTATCTATGTAGGTGATGTTTGGACTAAAGTTTTTCAGGAACGAAACGTAGGCAGTGCAAATCCATGCGGCTCGCCCGCGAGTACATGTAATTGTGTCAATTTTTGGATAGATGGAACTGCACTTACTCGTAACGGAAGTTCTGTAACTGTAGGTAGTTATGTTTATAATGTTTCTCATCCAACCTTCACTATAAATGCAAATCAAATTGGCTACTCTTATTACAGTTGTCAGTTTAATAGCACAGGAACTTATTACATGAATTTCACTACTTATTATTCAGATGGAACAGCATTGCCAAGCTTTGGTGGAGGACTCGGGGGCACTGTTACGGTACTATGTCCAACTCCATCAGCTCCAAATATCAGTTCTTGTAGCAGCGCAACATCAAGTAGTTTTTACGCTAATTGGGGAAGCGTGTCTTTGGCATCCTATTATTTACTGGATGTTTCGACCAATTCATCTTTCTCTTCCTTTGTTTATAACGGATTGAACGTTGGCAACACAACTAGTTACAATGTTACAGGATTGAGTAGCAGCACCACATATTATTATCGAGTTAAAGCTGTTAATACTTGTGGCAATACGGGTGGATATTCAGGCTCTAATTCCTGCGTAACTACTGGTGGTTGTCCGACAGTAACCGCCTCTTCATCCCAAATCAATATTACTTGTAACGGTGGTAGCAACGGGAGTATAACTGTTACAGCATCAGGAGGCACAAGCCCTTGCCAATATTCAAAAGATGGTGGAACTAATTGGCAGGGTTCAAATGTTTTCAGCGGACTTTCTGCCGGAACGTATTCTATTAGAGTTAAGGATGCAAACAACTGCAACAGTTCTAACTATTCTGTTACTATTACTCAACCTTCCGCTGTAACTTTCTCAACAAGTCAAACAAATGCTTCTTGCTGCAATTGCAGTAATGGCAGTATAACAGTTAATGCAAGCGGAGGAAACAGTTTATATCAATACACTAAAGATGGAGGAAGCAATTGGCAAGCATCTAATCTTTTTTCGGGGCTTGTTGCAGGCACTTATTCAATATTGGTAAGAGATGGCAATAGTTGTTATTCTTCAAGCCAAAATATAACAATTACAGAACCCGGTGGGGTAAATATTTCTTCAACATCTACCGTTAATGTTACCTGTAACGGTGGTTCAAATGGTAGCATTGCAGTTTCAGCATTAGGCGGGGCCACACCTTACCAATATTCAAAAGATAATGGTTCAACATGGCAATTATCAAACACCTTTTCAAATCTTAATGCTGGCACTTATTCTGTCAAAGTAAAAGATAATAATAATTGTTCGTCATCTTCATCTGTAATTATAAGTCAGCCATCAGCAGTATCATTTACCTATACAAAATCCAATGCTTCTTGTTTCGGATGCAACGATGGGACTTTTAGTATTTCAGCATCAGGTGGTACGCCTTCATATCAATATTCAAAAGATAATGGCTCTAATTGGCAAGCATCAAATACTTTCTCAGCCTTACCCGCGGGCACTTATCCTGTTAAAGTTAGGGATGCAAATAACTGTCAAAGTACCTTGGAGAACATTGTAATTACACAACCCGGTGCAACCTATCCCGACCTTACTACCACCTTTATTAATATTTCAGATGCCAGTCCAACAGCCGGTGATGCAATTACTGTTACTTGCGCAGAAAATAATGATGCCAGCGGAAGCAGTGTTACAAATGAAATTGGCTTTTATCTTTCGAGTAATCAAATAATTGATGGTTCCGATATTCCATTAGGAACTAATACCGCCCCTGGATTACCCGGTAATATAACAGGGCTATCAATAGTTACTTCCGTTACAATTCCCATCAACACACCAGGGGGAACTTATTACATAGGCATTCGTGCTGATAACAACAACGCTAACCCAAACGAAACGAATGAAAATAACAACGATGCTTTTGTTCAAATAACAATTACACCCTACGTTTCTTCTTTTATGCTCAGTTTTCCTCTCAAGGAAGGAGTATCTACTACTGCTTCAAATGCGAAAATAAACAGTGTTACCGATCATTCAGGGAACACAGCATATAGCCAAACCGATCAAATGGTTGAAGATTATAAAGGAGAGGTTGGCAATGTGAACCGGCAGTTAGTAACAGGGACAATTTATTATGGGTGGAAACAAAGCAGTGGACAAAACTTTATAGTTAACGGGAATTACAACAATAGCGTGTTGTGGTATAATGGACACCCAGGGTATGATTTGTCAACTGGTCGTCAAAACTTACCAGTGTATGCAACAGCAGATGGTGTTACTGTCTCAATATGTGGTAATTCTAATAATCCACAAGGAGCGCTTATTCTTGATCATGGTAATGGTTATCGTACTTGTTACTTTCATTTATCAGAATTACATGCCAATGTAAAAGATAATAATGGGCACTACGCTCCAGGAATTCAAGTACAACGGGGAGAACAAATTGGTAAAGCAGGTAATTGGGTTGTGTGTGGAAGTCAGGAACCTGATATGGGTGTTCATTTACATTTTGAGGTTAGAAAGTTTGTGAATGGAAGCTATATTCATGTTGACCCATATGGATGGGAAGGACAAGGGGCTGACCCATATCAACCTTTAATACCTAATCTCAATGTGAACCTTTGGTCACCGAATGATTTATTAACTGATTTATTTTTATTGGGAATCGGAACCTATGGCTCAATTACATCGGGCTGTCAAATTCTACTATATCAAAACGGGATATGGAGATACAGAGGAACCACTAATGAGTATGGAAATACTTTCATTTCATCAAATACTCCTTTTACATTACATGACAGTCTTCGCTTTGTAGCATCGGGTTACGACACCATCCAAATCGCCATTGATTCTATCGTAATAAAAAATGGAAAAATTAATGTTCCAATGGCACAATCTATAGTAGTTCCTAATAAAATTATTCACCCCTCAATAAAGCTAATTGGAAGTAGACTAACTAACCAAACTACAGCGGACTTTCTTATTTCAGGAATAAATTTATTGGGGTATGAAAAAATTGATCAATGTGGTGCAGACGGTGATTCTGTGATATTTACTTTTCACCCAGCATCTGATAGTATTTTGACTATAAATCTAAATACCGGATTTAATCAGGTTATGGTTCGTCTGCTAGGAAATAACAGTACCGATACTACAATCCTATCGAACTTTGTAAACTACTTACCCGATACATCCGCTTCGCAATTAGCTTACACTGTAACAATTATACCATCAGTTTTAGAACGTGGTGTGTGTATGTATGTAAATGATAGTCCCTATGAAAATTCAATTAATTCTGATACGATGCGGTTGAAGCTTTTTGAAGGCATCAATAGATTACGTTTCTCTAAATTTGGCTATATTGATAAATACTTCACCGTAAGTCGAGATACCACTTTCTCGCTTTCATTAACTCCTCAATATCATTATTCAAGTGCGGATAGTTCTATAATGATTTTTTCATCTAACAAAACTCAAAGTTGGGGAAAAATGACATTGCGAAGTCAAACTCTAAATTCGGATGCAATCTCAGTAAAAATAGGTTTAGTAGATTATAACTTAATTGGGTTACAAGCGGTTTCTGAAACATTTAGTTTAAGAAGATTGATTGCATTCAACGCACAAAATTTAGAAGCATTTGTCGAATTAGATCAGATTGAAAATTTAAGAGAAGACAGCACCTACCTACTTTGCGTAGGAGATAACACATATCAGAAATACAATCTCGATTCGACCAACATTTGCAGTTACGATTCAGCAGTTCAGAAGTTAGAGTTTGAAAATTTGACTTTTAATAACGGAGCAGACCAAACGCAAGGGCTTGTGCTTATGAAGCGGCAAGCCCCCAATACCACTGGTAACTCAATCAATATGATTGAAGACACCCCGCTTCAAACTACTTTCCTAAATTACTTCTCTGACCCCGACTCAATTCACGATGATATGGTCTTTGCTATTGAAAGTGCAGGTGGAGGGATTGCAAGCATCCAGCAAATCGGAGATTCACTTACAATTACACCTTCGCCAAATTTTAATGGCAATACCTCACTTACAGTTACAGCTATGCACGATTGGCTTACAAAAACAATTACAATTCCGGTAAACATTACTGCTGTCAACGATGCCCCTTCTCTTTCTACACTTAATAACCTTTCATTCTGTACTAATGGCAGCGCAACACTAAACATCACACCAACCATTTCTGACGTTGACAATCAGCTCACAGATATTTCAGAAACAATTTCTGTGATTTCATCTTCTAATGTTAATGTTTCGGTAAATGCGCTTTCGTTCACTCAAACACAACAACATCAATTCAATTTCACTACGTCGCAAACTGAAGTGTCTGTGTTTACAGTTCAGGTAATTGCTAATGACGGAACAGACAATTCGAACACACAAACTTTCATCATTACGGTAAACATGCTTCCTCTTGTTACAGCAACAGCCTCCGATAATCAACTTTGCTTCGGTGATTTTGTAACGCTAACCGGAGGCGGTGCATCAACTTATACTTGGAGCAATAACGCGCAAAACGGAGTTCCTATTGCTCCTCAATCCTCTGTGCAATATACCGTTAGCGGAACTGATGCAAATAATTGCAGTAGCACAGCAAGCACAATCGTTTACGTTTTCAATCTGCCAAACGTATCTGCACATGCAACGGCAACCACAATTTGCGATGGCTCCCCGGTAACACTCTTTGGCGATAGCGCTTTCACATATATTTGGAGTAATTCTGTGCAAGACGGAACCGCCTTCAATCCATCAGCAACTAATACATACTCGGTTACCGGAACAGACGGCAACGGTTGTAGTAACACCGCTTCCCTTACAATAAATGTAAATCCTAAACCCAATCCTCAAATAAGCGCAAACGGTCCTACAACCTTTTGTAATGGAAACAGCGTTACCCTTTCATCTTCAGTCATCGGCTCATATTTATGGAATACGAGTGAAACAACATCCAATATTACCGTTCAAACAACTGGCAACTATTCTGTCACAGTAACAGATTTGAATAACTGTACTGGTTCTTCAAACCTAATTGCTATAACCGTTGATTCTATTCTTGTTCCGGTTATTATTCCAAATGGATCAACCACATTTTGTGAAGGTGAAAGTGTTAATCTTGTTTCATCTATTACCGGTAATTACTTATGGAGCACATCGGAAACGTCTCAAAGTATAATTGTAGACACAGCAGGCAGTTATTCGCTCACAGTTACTGATGCTAACAACTGCGAGGGAACAGCCGCTCCTGTTTTAGTTACCGTTGATTCGTTGCCAAGTGTTTCAATTCCCGAGATTGGAACTGTATATAATAACTATCCTGAATTTACTTTATCAGGAGGGACACCATTGGGAGGAATATATTTTGTAGATGGTGTTGTGAGTGCGACTTTTGAGCCCGCTTCGGAAAGTTTGGGTGTTCATACAGTAATCTATAGATATACAGATGGAAATGGCTGTAGCGATACGGCAATAGCAACAATTATTGTAGAACAATTCGTTGGCACCACCGAAATTGCAAATGACATTTCCATTTCTATTCATCCAAATCCAAGTGGTGGAATCGTTACAATTCATTGTAAATATGAAGGAAAGAAAAAAATAACAATTTCGGTCTTCAACTTAATTGGCGAAGAAATGTATAGTAAGAATTGCGAGCTCGTAAAGGAGGAACTGAAAACCGAAATTGATTTTTCATCAATTTCAAACGGTATTTATTTAATTCGAATTGATGAAAGCGGGAAATCAATTTATCGTAAGATCATTTTAAGTCACTAATTTGGCTCTACTTAATATATATCAAGTTAAATGGCAGGCTCTCTTCTAAATGTAACACAAGAAAGGGTATCCGCCTGCGGAAATAACGAACGATATGATTGGCATTTTTTTAAAAATAGACAAACAGATAGCCAATGAGTTAGCTACGATTGTTGC
>CAZWAD010000008.1:0-130002 GCA_964631835.1 uncultured Chitinophaga sp. | reverse complement strand
TGTCCACGGTCATAATAACAAACTTAACGGTTATATTTCATTTCGCTAATTACATGGAAAGTAAATTTTAATGAAACACTTTGCAGCCGCCCGGCTTTAGTTCAAATGTTGAAGAAGGAACACCTGTTACAGAGTCCAAAGCTTCTGTGCCCCTTAAAGTAATAACCGATTGCCGCCCCGATATAAGCAAGTAACACTCCAAAGCCCCGAAGCGCCACCCCCTTGCGCTGAAGCAACACTCCAAAGCCCCGAGGTATGACTTCGGAGTATGAAAGGTTGAGGCAGATGCCTCAGTTGCTGACTTATTTACAGGAAAGTATCATAATTTTCTATAAAATATAGATACTTTTAGCCAAAACTTTAAATGTTTTATCAAAAACTATAAATGTTTTGGACAATAATATAAGAGTTTTATCCAATACTATGAATATTTTATCCAATATTTTAAATGTTTTAGCAAAAACTATAAATGTTTTATCCAATACATTGAATATTTTAGATAAAAGTATGAGTGTTTTGTCTAAAATACTGATACTCTTATGTAATTATATGATACTTTGGAGTTCTTTTGTCTTACTTCAGAGTGTTTTTCTATTACTTTGAGGTGTTTTTATGATACTTTGGAGTGTTTTCCTCACACTTTGGGGTGTTTTGGTCAAACTTTCGGGCAATTACCTGTTCCTTTGAGGCTAATCAGTCTTCCTTACAGATAAAACCATGCAAAACCGGGGCTGGTAAGCGTGGCTCAGAGGAATGGACGGAGACTTCCGAAGTTTTCGAAAACTTCGGAAGTCTTTTTACTGGTAGGCAGGAGTTGCCGCGAAGCAGCAGAGGGGGGGAATTATGCTATTCCATAATCAATCTGGTTCTGGTTCTCCTGCCGTCTTTTTCTACGGCAACTACATACATGCCTTTGCTCAAATCGCTCACATCAACCTGAACCCTGAAACCTGAAACCTGAAACAGTTTCACCGCTCTGCCGGCTATATCAAAAATCTTCACCGCTCCGTTTTGCAGTTCATCGGGTAAGATGATTTCAACATAATCATTTGCAGGGTTTGGCTGTAATTGTATTGGGCTGTTGAATCCCCCTTTAGGGGCTTGGGGGTCTATGCCCACCAGGCAGCTTTCCATTTCGCAGCCGTTGCTGTCGAGTTTTAGGAACCAGCCGACCTGTGGCGGTAATTGATTCGGATTAATTAACCTTCGACATTCACCAACAGCTATTAATCCTCCATCAGGTAAAACATCTATATCAGTTAAAAAATTCCACGTTGGGAAAGTGTCAGTCAATCCCTCAAACTTTTTTTCCCAAATAAGATTCCCGCCCGAGTTAAGCTTTACGACCCAAGCCTCACGATTACTAAAATTGCCGCAAGCTATATAGTTACCATCAGGAAGCATTTCAATATCTCTAAATCCTGTATAATTTCCCATTATTCCCCCCTTAAAAGTCCATTGCTTTTGAAAGCTATTATTCATCTTTACGATGGTAGCAGTATAATAAATGTCATTAATTGGTTGTTCATATTTTTTCTGCGCCCCATAAATAAACCCGCCATCGCTGGTTTGTTTTAGCCCCTCGGCTGCGTAAGTGCTGTCGTTAGGGTCAAACCATTGTCTTACTATTCCGCCTCCGGTGTCCACTTCCAAAAGCCAGGTGTTGGCACGTTGCGGGTCTTGATAAAGGTCAATCCTTGTTGCTCCAATCATCAAGTTTCCATTGGCAAGTTTTATTATGCTTGCAGCTTCGTCTCTGCTGTATCGATGGTATTGTTTTTCCCAAACCTTTCCTCCAGCTGAGTCTATCTTGGTCAGAAAAACATCTGCGTTATAAGCAATACTATCTAACTTAATTCCGACAATGAAATAATTGCCTTCGTCTTCCAATAAACTATAACCAATTTGAGTAGAAGTATTAGGGGAGTGATATTTAAACGTGGAAACGGAATTTAAATCAAGGTCTGCAGTTCCAAAAAACAAATACCCTAAAGAGTCAAATGACAAACCGGAAAATGCAATTTTTTCGTCCTGAGTTTTTATCAATGCATTCGTAAACAAGCCGTAGTAATCAGGATTTGAGTCAACCACGATTTTATAATTGACCAAATCTCCATTCATATTAATTTCCCCAAGCATTGCTTTGGCTAATCCTATCGTAACGCCATCAGTAACTCCTGTAACAATATATCCGGTATCCTTAAATAATACACTACCAAAGAGCATGACCGGTCTGTCCTCAATATAAGTCTTGTTCCAAACGCTTTGAGCATTTGCAGCAAACGCAGTGAGCAATAAGGAAATGGCCATGAAACCTTTCATATGGCTAATGTAACAAGGAAAGCGGAGGTATTACCTACAGGGATGGTTAATCGCCTTTATAATTTTCTGCAATCAGTTTCTGCACTTCGGCTTTCAGGTTGGGCAGATGGTTAACCACAATAGCGTAAAGGGTATTGTCGTCAATGCTGTCGTAGGAGTGAGCGAGCCGGTTACGCAGGCCGTAAATTCTATCGACATCGTCAATGCGCGTTTGCTTTTCATATTCTCTAAACTTGTTTACCGCTTCGCCAATTACGAGGAGCTTTCTTTCTACTGCCGATTTAAGAAGTTTGTTGGCTTTATATTCTTCAAAGCCTTTTGCTTCTTTCATAAACAATTCAATGTCGGCAATAGCCAATTGCATGTCGAACAGAAACTTAACAGCTTCACGCTTCATAAATGAGCACCTTGGTTCGTTCAATCTCGGCTTTTAAAACCGGGTTTCGGAGCGAGTCGGGCGTAAGCAAATCAACCGGCTTGTTGAACATCTTTTCCAGCCCATTCCATAAGTTCAGCATGTTTTCGCCTTGCGCAAGCGGGTCGGCTTGCCGGTTAATTTCAACCAAGAAATCGAGGTCGCTTTTAGCCGCATCAAACCTGTCGCTTATCACCGAACCGAAAGCAAACAGCCGCTTAACCTTGCTCTGGAAACAAAGTTTACTGATTTCTTCGCTTTTGTTTTGAAGGAATGAGTTCATAAAATTTCAGGCTTAAAAATAGTGAAATCAGGCAAATGGATTCTTCTATCTGTTATTCCATAACAACTGATACCCATAGTGCGCACCGAAGTCAAATTTTTTTTATTCAATATACTTCTATCTTCGCTTGCATGACACTGGCGGTAATTCTCACTATTCTTCTTTTGGGAGTGCTTCTGATTTTTCTCGAAATATTTTTCATACCCGGTACTTCTCTTTTCGGAGTAGTAGGCGGCATTGCCATGCTCATAGGTATTATTCTCATTTATGTTTATTACGGAAGCAAGTGGGGAAACATTGCCACCGTTATTTCGCTGGTTGCAGTTGTTATAGCTTTTATTGCGGGGTTCAAGGCGGTGCAGTCGAACAAGCTGGCTATGAATGCCGAAATAAAAGGCAGGGTGAATGAACTTGAAAAAGAATTGTATCATGTAGGCGATAAAGGGGTGGCTTCGGCTGAATTAAAGCCCAACGGCAAAGCGCTGTTTAACGGCAACCGGATTGAAGTATATTCGCAGGGCGAATACATTCAGCGCAATACTGAAATTGAAATCGTGAAAATCACTAAGGATAAAATTTTTGTAAAACAATCTAAAACCTAAACTATGGATTTACCGGTACTAGTCCTCGCGGGCATTATTCTGTTCGTATTTATTATTCTCTTTTGGCTGCTGCCTATTCCGCTGTGGCTTTCAGCAAAGTTTGCCAATGTTCATGTCAGCCTCCTTCAGTTGGTGTTTATGCGGTTCAGAAGGGTACCGCCATCGGTTATCGTTAATGCTATGGTAACAGCTACCAAAGCCGGCATTCCGGTTCAGCGCGATTTGCTCGAAGCGCACTACCTCGCAGGCGGAAACGTGGGCAAGGTTATACGCGCATTGATAAGCGCAGATAAAGCAAACATTGAACTTGACTTTAAAGCCGCCACAGCCATTGACCTTGCAGGAAGAGATGTGTTTGAAGCAGTTCAGCT
Organism: uncultured Chitinophaga sp.; assembly: GCA_964631835.1. Lineage (GTDB taxonomy): Bacteria > Bacteroidota > Bacteroidia > Chitinophagales > LD1 > Bog-950. Next base: position 126,009 of record CAZWAD010000008.1, on the reverse strand, counting down.
TTCGGTTAACCCCAAGGTAATTGAAAGCCCCGCGGTTACTGCTGTGGCTAAAGACGGAATTCAGTTAATCACCAAAGCCCGGGTTACGGTGCGCGCTAATATCAAGCAGCTGGTAGGCGGTGCCGGTGAAGAAACAGTGCTGGCGCGCGTGGGCGAGGGTATTGTTACATCCATAGGCTCTTCCACTTCGCATAAAGCGGTAATGGAAAATCCTGATTCTATTTCGAAAGTGGTGCTTGCCAAAGGTCTCGATTCAGGAACTGCGTTTGAAATTCTATCCATTGACATTGCCGATATTGACATCGGAAAAAACATAGGCGCCAGCCTGCAAATGGACCAGGCTAATGCCGATAAGAACATTGCACAGGCAAAAGCTGAAGAGCGCAGGGCTATGGCTATTGCTTTAGAACAGGAAATGAAAGCCAAAGCTCAGGAAGCACGCGCAAAAGTGATTGAAGCCGAAGTGCAGATTCCTATGGCTATGGCTGAAGCTTTCAGAAACGGACACCTGGGTATAATGGATTATTACAAAATGCAGAACATTCAGGCCGATACTTCCATGCGCGATAGCATTGGAAAGAACCCTGGCGATAAAAAATAGGAAGCGGCACACTAGTCTTCTGAAAAATATGTCTGGCTGAGCGTAGCCGAAACCTTTTCCTCATGGAAAGTTTCGGCTATGTTCATTATAACTTATCCGCCTACAACTGGTAGTACTCAAAAGCCGGGTAGCCCTTTAACCCGTTGCGGTAAAAGTCGAAGAACCGGAGTTTGTAGTACCGGTTTTCATCGGCTTTAATGAAATAAGTGTAGTTGAATTTGATGGAATAGTACGCAAGGTTTTGCGGGTCGTTAATCAGTTTCCAGGTATAACCAACAGCATCTCGCCTTGTCAGCAGGCGAGCGGTATTAAAATCAGCAATATCAATACTGTCGAACACAACCGTTGAATCCATATACGCCTGAACCCGGTCGGGATTGTGCAGCACACCGGTTACTTCATAGGGTAAAGTAAAATCGGGTTCGTAAAAAATAATTGTGTAGCGGGTAAAGCACAAATCCCATAAAGATTTATCGGGCTCAATATTTACAATCCCGTTTGCAAAACTGAAATAGGAATAATTACGGTTTGGGTCTTTGCTGATTAAAGCAGTAGCAGAATCCGAATCGTCAATAGCTGAATACGTTACGGAGTATGAACTTCCGAAGAAATCATTCACCTTCATTTTCATAAAGCCGGTGGCGTTGCCCTGTGCATCTTTTCCGAGGTTAACAATATAAACCTTACCGGAACTGACCGGCTGCGCTGAAAGCGTATTCCACCATTGCCCGAACGAATTGGAATCGGGATTAAATTCTCCTAACTCATACCTGAAATCTATTCCTGTAGTATCATTGATAGTAACTGCATCCAGCGAAGCTTTATTCGTTTGAACCAGTGACATGAATTTGGCGGTATTAAGCCAGATGTTGAATTTACCCGGAGCGCAGTCGAACATCAGGTCGTAAATGAATCTTGAATTATGGCTGATAACGGAGTTGGTTTCCAGGCTGAAAAAAAACTGGTCGGTGTATTCCGGCCCCATTTCAATTACATTGGTTTGCCCCATGTTCTGATTAGAAGGAGGGGCCAGGTTTTTCTCTTTAAAGCAAGAAGAAATAGTGAACAGCAATACCAAAATGGTTCCGATAATTTCCCTTTTCATTTTCCGAAATGTAAAACTAAAGTGGTGAAAAATGTTTGTCCCCAGCCTATGTTCACGCGCCCCGGGTTGGTGCTGTGACCCACCACCACTGCTCCCTCCACCGCCACATTCTTAACCCCGGCCAAATTCTTTGCGCCTACGACTAACTGAATCCTGTCTTTCCAGAAATTTCTGCTTAGCGAAATATCTAAAAGGTGATAAGCCAGTCTCTTCCCTTCGCGGAACTGCCGATCAACACTGAACAGGGGCTTCGCCCCGTTAAATTTGTAGTTCACATTCACACCAATTTCCGCTTTCGGAATCAGGTAACCGGCAGAAGCAGTAAAATCGGTGCTCCACATGGTTAGTAATTCATCGCTGTTCGTGTTGTAAATTATTCTGTAACCGGTTAACTGTGTAGTTGCCGCCAGCCTAAATTGTTTCCAGTTGTAAGTTATCCCCGCTTCGCCACCGTAAGTGGAGTATCTTGCAAAATTGCTGTACTGATACACCGGTGTGCCGCTGTTGTTATTGCCAAGCAGTACCAAATCAATTTTATTAAAGATGTAATTAAAAAATCCTGAAGCGGTAAAGGCAAACGAGTGCTTTCCAAATTTCAAAAAATAGCTGAGCGATGTGGCGGCATTATGTCCGTCTTCAGGCTTCAGGTTTTCGTTGCCTTCAATAACGTGTGCATCAATATTGAAACGGAGGAAAAGTTCGCGAATAGAGGGAGAGCGGTAACCTCTGCCATACGATGTTCTGAAAACCAATCTATCGTTCCATCCGTAACGCAGGTTAAGCGATGGAATTAACGGTGCGCGGTATAGCGAATTGTAGGCAAAACGCACAGCCGGTTGAATATCGAGGTTCTTTACCAGGGTTAGCCGTACACTTCCGAAAGCGGCATAATCACCGCGCTTTTTTGTTTCGCCTTGTATGCGTGTTTGAGTAATGTATTCCTGGTTCAGGTCAACACCAAAAAGAAAATTGAGCTTGCTATTCCATGCGGGGAGCGCATAAGTGGCCCGACCGGTTAACTGATGATAACGCGCAGTGTCGTGCGCGCTTTTATCCTGCGACAGCTTCCCGTTACCGGTAACTAAATTCTTTACATATGAATTAGCAAAGCGGAAGAAGCCCGAGTAAGCAAGCAGAACATCCAACTGATTGTTTTCCTTAAACCGGTACATGAGCGAGGCTGCCGCCCGCGGACGGTAAGTGAGGTAATGGGCATCGTTACCGGTGTAAGTCCACAAAGTATCGTTGTTATCGTAGCTCAATGTGCGTTTGGGCGAGCTCCGGTCAAGCATCAGCTCACGGAAAAAGGAACCGGTAAGCGAAATTCGGAACCGGTTGCCATTGTAGATATATTTGGCATCGGCAAAATACTGCTCCCTGGGTTTCCATTCCTTAAACCGGGGCACAGTACGAAGCGTTGTATAGCCCCCGAAGAAATTCCTCCCTCCGCTCAGGTAAACCTGATGTTTCTTAAACGAAAAGCCGGAGTTGAATTCAGCATTATACTGACCAGCGCTTTCGTAATAGCCGCGCAGGTTCAGGTTCACCTTTTCCTTCTGGAAAGTTTTAGTGATGATGTTCACTACACCACCTATAGCATCGGTTCCGTAAATGACCGAAAGCGGACCTTCCACAATTTCAATATGATCAATGTTACTTATCGTAATTTGGCTTAGGTCAAGTTTACCATCTGTTCGCCCAACAATTGGAACCCCGTCAACCATAATCTTTACCCCTTCGCCCGATATTCCGTTTATACTCATGCTGCTGCCGAAAAGCGGGTCTTGACCGAGGTCAACGCTTAGCTCTGTTTGAAGTGCCTCGCGCAGATTGTTTGCCCCTTTCGACTTCAAGGTTTCGCTGTTGAGTACTTTTACTTCATACACTGAATTCTGAACCGAGTTAATACCGTACTGTCCCGTAACCACCACATCGGGAACACTCTGTGAAAGGGGGGCAATAAAATATGTTTTGTCCTCCGGTGAATAAAGTGTATCGGTAATAGTGGAATACCCGAGGTGTGAAATGGAAATAATTACCGGCTGAGAATAAGTAAACGTAAACTTTCCTGTTGCGTCAGTCAGTCCGATAATGCTTTTCTGGCGAGTTTCGCCTGTGAGAGAAGCTATTTTTATTATGGCATCAGTCAGAACGGTATTGTTATCGCCCCGTGTTATGGTTAGTGTGACACTTTCTGCACTGAATATGTTCAGAGGGAACAACACCAAAACCAGTCTCCAAACAACACATTTAGCATCAAACAAGCTGAGGCATGTAACCATGCTTTTCCCGGGAAACATAGGTCGCAAACATAGGGCTTTAAGCGGGGCTTAGGTAGAGAGAATTGTCATAGAATTGTCATAAAAGGGGCTATTAGGAAAAAACCTCACCACTTCAACAGATAAGCAAAAATGAGCGGAGCAACAATGGTAGCATCGCTCTCCACTATAAACTTGGGCGTATCAATACCCAGCTTGCCCCAGGTAATTTTTTCATTGGGTACCGCGCCTGAATAAGAGCCGTAAGAAGTAGTTGAATCGGAAATCTGGCAGAAATAACTCCAGAAAGGAACATCGGTCCAGCCTAAGTCCTGGTACATCATCGGTACCACGCAGATAGGGAAATCACCTGCAATACCTCCTCCAATCTGGAAAAACCCGACCCCCTTTCCGCTGCTGTTTTTCCGGTACCAGTCGCTGAGCCAAACCATGTACTCGATACCGCTTTTCATGGTGGTGGCTTTCAAATCGCCCTTAATGCAATATGATGCAAAAATATTTCCCATGGTGCTGTCTTCCCATCCCGGACAAATAATGGGCAGGTTTTTTTCAGCGGCAGCAATCATCCAGCTATGCTTCGGGTCAATTTCATAATACTGCTTCAGCACTCCGCTCAGAAGCATCTTGTACATAAACTCATGCGGCAGGTAACGCTCTCCGCGGGTGTCGGCATCTTTCCACAGTTCGTAAACATGCTTTTGCAGCCTCCGGAAAGCTTCTTCTTCCGGAATACAGGTGTCGGTAACCCGGTTGAAACCATTTTCGAGCAGGTCCCATTCTTCCTGTGGTGATAAGTCGCGGTAATGAGGAACGCGTTTGTAATGTGAGTGCGCCACTAAGTTCATCAGGTCTTCTTCCAGGTTTGCACCAGTGCAGGAAATTATCTGCACCTTATCCTGCCGGATCATTTCTGCCAGCGAAATGCCAAGCTCGGCAGTGCTCATTGCACCCGCAAGCGTTATCATCATTTTTCCCCCTTCCGACAAATGAGTTTCATAAGCCTTGGCAGCATCAATAAGAGCGGCAGAATTAAAATGACGGTAGTGATGGGTAATAAAATCGCGGACGGGTGTAGCCATGATGGATTTTTGCGGACGAAAATAAAAACTTCGGAAGTTTGTGAAACTCTATTGTCGTATTTTTAAAACGTGAACAAAGCATTGAACTTATATTTACTTCTTTTTACTTCTCTGGTTATGTCATGCAAATCAGGAAATACTAAAAGCGACACTATGTATTCATATACTAACGAACTTATTCATGAAACCAGCCCTTACCTTCTACAGCACGCGCACAACCCGGTTAACTGGCGCGCATGGAACGATGCTTCGTGGCAAAAAGCAAAAGAGGAAAACAAGCTCGTTATTATTTCTATCGGTTATTCAGCCTGTCACTGGTGCCATGTTATGGAGCACGAAAGTTTTGAAGATACCGGTGTGGCAAAAATCATGAATGAAAACTTTATCTGCATTAAAGTTGACCGCGAAGAACGTCCCGATGTGGACCAGATATATATGGATGCGGTGCAATTGATTAGCGGTAGGGGCGGCTGGCCTCTGAATGCCATAGCCCTGCCTGATGCCAAACCGGTGTATGCAGGCACCTACTTTCCCAAAGAAAACTGGAAGCAAGTACTCAACTATTTCGTGGATTACTGGACAAACCACCGGGAGGAAGCAATTAAAAGAGCAGAAGATATTACCCACGGAATAAAACAATTAGATAGCTTTTCTCCATCCTCGTCTACTGGTACTGTATTCCCGGATATCCGCCATGATATTTTTAAAAAGTTCGACAATGGCTGGGATTACGACAAAGGCGGCAGAAGAGGCGCGCCCAAATTTCCCATGCCGGTAAATATGCAATACTTACTTCGCAATTATTTCTATACTAAAAATGAAAAAACTCTGAAAGCTGTTACCGTTACCCTCGATAATATGCTCAACGGAGGAATTTACGACCAAGTGGGCGGTGGCTTTGCCCGCTACAGCGTGGATTCCGAATGGGTTATTCCGCATTTTGAAAAAATGCTTTACGATAACGCACAGCTTATTTCACTTTATTCCGAGGCTTACCAACTTACTAAGGACGAACGCTATAAAGATGTTGTTTATGAAACACTTGAATTTATCGAGCGCGAAATGAGCGATGAAAGTGGCGGGTTTTACTCTGCCCTCGATGCTGACAGTGAAGGCGAAGAAGGGAAATTTTATGTATGGAGTGAAGAGGAATTGAAAAAGGTGCTTGGCAATGATTTTGATGAATTTAAAACTGTATTTAATGCCAGAGAAAATTTTGAAGGGAAAATAAATCTTACGCGAAATTCAAAATTCAAAGTTCAAAGTTCAAAGTTGAATGAATGGAGGCTAAAGTTACTGACCGAACGAAGCAAGCGGGTTCGTCCCGGTTTAGATGATAAAGTTCTTACCGCCTGGAATGCCCTGATGTTAAAGGGATATGTTGATGCGTACAAGGCTTTCGGAGAGAAAGCATTCCTTGCCCGCGCTTTGAAGAGCGCAGGGTTCCTCAAAACTAAAATGCTTCAGCCCGACTTCAGCATAAAAAGAAATTACAAGAACGGGCAGGTAACTATCAGCGGCTTTTTAGATGACTACAGTTTTTCCTGTGAAGCATTTCTTGCCTTATATGAAATTACGCTTGATGAGACTTGGTTAGCACTTTGCAAAAGTATTTCAGAGTATGTCATACAGCATTTCTACAATGTAAATACCGGTTTGTTCTTCTATACATCCGTCAGCGATGCTCCGCTGATAGCGCGTAAAACCGAGACCAGCGATAATGTAATCCCCGCATCCAATTCATCTATGGCAAAAACACTGTACCAACTGGGAATGATTTATGACAACCGCGATTACATTGAAAAATCGAACCGAGCTTTACAAAACATGCACGAAAACATCACTGGTCATCCTTCCTACTATGCTAACTGGGCTATTCTGCTTGACTGGTTCATTGACGAACCTTATGAGGTAGCCATTGCGGGAGAAAATACTGAAGTATTACTAAGGGAATTTGACAAAGTATTTCTACCTAACTGCCTGTTTCTTGGTACCCAATCTCAAAGTAAACTTCCTTTGCTCGAAGGGAAACTTAAACAAGGAGAAACACTCATTTACGTTTGTAAAAACAAGACTTGCCAGTTACCGGTAAAAAGTGTTGAAGAGGCGTTAAAACAAATAATATGAAAAGAGGAAGCAAACAATGAGACAAATTCGGGGGCGTGAATAACTTTCTGGAACCTAAACAGCAAGCACCTCTGCTACAGTTCCGTCTTTCGACTCAAGCAAAGAACTACCCATCAAAAACTCATCTACTTTGCGGGCGCATTCCCGTCCCTCAGAAATAGCCCAAACAACTAATGACTGTCCCCTGCGCATGTCGCCACACGAGAAAACTTTAGACAGGTTGGTTTGGTAGTTGCTTTCATTGGTTTTTACATTTCCCTTTGCATCCATTTCTATATTCAGTTCATCGAGCAAGCCTTCTTTCTGAGGGTGAAGAAAACCCATGGCGAGCAAAACGAGCTCGCATTTAATTTCTCTCTCTGAACCGGGAACTTCATTAAAACCATTCAGCGTTCCGTTATCGTTGTAAAGCCATTCCACATCAGCTACTTTCAGCGCCTTGAGATTTCCTTTTCCATCACCAATAAACTCTTTGGTGGTGATGGACCATTTTCTGTCAGCGCCTTCTTCATGTGAAGAAGTAACTTTCAGAAGCATAGGGTAAGTAGGCCAGGGCATTTGCCTGGTACGCGCTGCCGGTGGCTTAGGGAGTAATTCAAATTGAGTTATTGATTTTGCTCCATGCCGGTTTGATGTGCCAATGCAATCTGAACCTGTATCGCCCCCGCCAATTACTATTACATTTTTTCCTTTAGCAGAAATCTCGGTATCCGTAAACGGAATGTTGCTGACTCTCTTGTTTTGCTGTTTCAGAAACTGCATGGCAAAATAAATTCCGTTTAAATGTCGCCCGGGAATAGACAAATTGCGCGGAATGGTAGACCCCCCGGCAAGAACTACAGCCTGGTTTTCGCGCAGCAAATCATTGATGCTCACGTTTACACCTACATTTGAATTGCAACGAAAAATTATTCCCTCTTTTTCAAGCAAATTAATTCTGCGGTCAACCACCTGTTTCTCCAATTTGAAATCTGGAATGCCGTATCTCAAAAGCCCACCAGGTTTGTCATCACGCTCATAGACCGTAACATAATGTCCTGCATAATTCAGTTGTGCAGCCACTGCCAAGCCCGCAGGCCCAGAACCGACAACAGCTATACGCTTGCCTGTCCGCACCCGTGGGATATGCGGTTTAACAAATCCTTTTTCAAAAGCAATTTCAATAATATGTTTTTCAATTTCTTCAATAGCCACTGCCGGTTTATTGATGCCAAGCACACAAGCTTCTTCGCAGGGTGCAGGACAAATTCTTCCCGTGAACTCCGGGAAGTTATTGGTTGAAACAAGAATATCGTAAGCATCTTTCCATCGTTCATTAAAAACCGCATCATTAAATTCAGGAATGACATTCCCGAGCGGACAACCATTGTGACAAAAAGGAATGCCGCAATCCATACACCGTCCCGACTGTTGATTCAGTTTTCCATCATTATACCGGGCTACAAATTCCTTATAATGCTGCACTCGCTCCCTAACCGGCTGTTTAGCGGGCAACTCTCTAGTAATTTCTAAAAAACCTGTTGGATTTCCCATTTTATTCTATCATTCTTCTTTAGCGTACTCCACTTTCCGGGAAAGAACTTTCTTATACTCTTTCGGAAATACCTTGACGAAATATTTCAATTGCTCTTCAAAATCTTTCAGAATCAAATTGGCTACGGAACTATTTGTGTAATTAAAATGATTCGTTAAAAGTTTTTTCAGAAGCTCAATATCTTTTTCAGCGGGAGTTTCGAGATAAACCATCTCCGCATTACACATTTGCTCGAAATTTTTCTTAATGTCATATATATAAGCAATGCCACCACTCATACCGGCTGCAAAATTTCTACCGGTTTCACCAAGAATCAAAGCCACTCCACCGGTCATGTATTCACATCCGTGATCGCCAACGCCCTCGACAACTGTTGTAGCGCCCGAGTTACGAACGCAAAACCTCTCACCGGCTTTTCCCCTGATATATGCTTCACCGGAAGTAGCACCATAAAAAGAAACATTCCCGATAATGATATTTTGTTCGGGAACAAACCCTGCATTTTTATCTGGATAGATTATCAACTTTGCACCCGATAAACCTTTTCCGAAATAATCATTGGCATCACCTTCCAGTTCAAAGGTTACCCCCTTAGTATTGAAAGCGGCAAAACTTTGCCCAGCTGAACCTTTGAATTTGATATGAATAGTATTTTCTTTCAATCCTTCTTTACCATACTTCTTAGTAATTTCATTAGAAAGAATGGCACCGGTAGTCCGGTCAGTATTCTTAATTGCAAATTCTGTCCGGACTTTAACTCCCCTTTCCAGTGCAGGCTTAGCAATATCCAGTAATGAAAAATCCAAAACTCCTGCCAAACCATGATCTTGTTCTTCGCACTTATAAATTTTAGTGGATTCTGAAGCAGGTTCTTTAAACAAAACAGGTGAAAGGTTGAGCTTTTTATGTTTCCAGTGAGTGATGTTGTCGCGCATACGGAGACAATCCGATTGTCCAACCATTTCATCCACCGTTCTGAAGCCAAGTTCGGACATAATTTCCCGAAGTTCCTGTGTTAAGAATTTAAACAGGTTGATGATATGCTCTACTTCTCCGCTGAATAATTTTCTAAGTTCAGGGTCTTGAGTTGCTACACCAACCGGGCAAGTATTCAAATGACACTTACGCATCATAATACATCCACCGGCAACTAAAGCGGCTGTAGCCACTCCCCATTCTTCTGCACCAAGCAAAGCGGCAATCGCAATATCTCTGCCTGTTTTTAGTTGTCCGTCAGTTTGAAGAACAACACGTCCGCGCAATTTGTTTTTGATGAGGGTTTGTTGAGTTTCAGCGAGGCCAAGTTCCCAGGGCAGACCTGCATGACGAATGGAACTGACAGGCGAAGCACCTGTGCCTCCGTCATAGCCAGAAATTAAAATTACATCGGCTTTCGCTTTCGCTACACCGGCTGCAATAGTACCCACACCCGCTTTGGAAACAAGCTTTACACTAATACGGGCTGACCTGTTTGCATTCTTTAAATCAAAAATCAACTGAGCCAAATCCTCAATAGAGTAAATATCGTGATGAGGCGGAGGAGAAATCAAACCAACACCTGGTGTGGAATGACGAACACGTGCAATCCATTCATCCACTTTATGACCGGGGAGCTGTCCCCCCTCACCGGGTTTTGCGCCCTGACTCATTTTAATCTGCAACTCCTCTGCTTCAGTAATATACTGACTGGTAACTCCAAATCGAGCTGAAGCAATTTGCTTAATAGCAGAACGCATGGAATCGCCATTTACTGATATTTTATACCTCGTCTCATCCTCTCCTCCTTCACCGGTGTTGCTCTTTCCTCCCAGCCGGTTCATAGCTATTGCCAAAGTAGTATGCGCTTCCCACGAAATAGAACCGAATGACATAGCGCCTGTGGCAAATCGCTTGTAAATATTTTCAGCAGGTTCAACTTCTTCAATGGGAATGGAGTTACGTTTCTTTTTAAATTCAAACAAACTGCGAAGCGTACAAGCCTTCTCCGCCTGGTTGTTTATAGCAGATGAATATTTCTTGAAGGTTTTGTAATCATTATCTCTTGCAGCCTGTTGTAGTAAATGAACTGTCTGCGGATTCCATAAGTGAAACTCACCTTTCCGGTTCCATCTATAAACACCACCTGTTCTTAGTTTGTCGTTAGGAATTTCTTTTCGGCTGAAACCCCGATGGTGATTGGCGAGAACTTCTTTTGCAATTTCATCCAGTCCTATTCCTTCAATACGGGATGTAGCACCGGTAAAATATTTGTCAACCACATCTTTATTCAAACCAATTATTTCGAAGATTTGAGCCCCCTGATAGGATTGAATTGTTGAAATTCCCATCTTGGAAAGTACTTTCAGCAATCCGTCATTTACCGCCTTAATATAATTCAAACGCAGTTCCTGAACAGTTAATTCGCTTTTAATCGCACCTACATTTTTCATCGTACGAACGGTTGACAGAGCAAGGTAGGGGTTGATTGCTGTGGCTCCGAAAGCAATGAGACAGGCAAAGTGATGTACCTCCCAAACGTCTCCTGCTTCAATAACCAAACCTACCTTTCCCCGATAACCTTTTCGAATCAGGTGATGGTGAACTGCGGCAGTTGCCAAAAGGGAGGGAATAGGTGCATGTTCCGAATCAATTGCACGGTCAGAAATTACAAGTAGTGAAAAACCATCTTCAACAGCATCTATTGCATAACGGCATAACCGGTCAAGCGCTTTTTTTAGTGAACCTGGTTTGCCATCCGCCCGAAAATAACTTTGTAATGTCTTGGTTTGAAACATGCCAGTGTCAATACTCCGTAGTTTTTCCAAATCGTAATGGGCTATCACTGGTTGGTCGAGTGCAACAACGTGACACGACTGAGGTTCTTCTGTCAGCAGATTTCCTTGACTTCCGACAAAGCATGCAAGCGACATTACAATCCTTTCGCGAATCGGGTCTATGGGTGGATTAGTAACCTGAGCAAACAACTGCTTGAAATAACCACTGAGGTGTTGAGCCTGATTGCTCAAAACGGCAAGGGGAGCATCTGTTCCCATAGAACCGACCGGCTCTTTCCCTACTACAGCCATAGGCGAGATAATAGTTTCCAGGTCTTCGTTCGTATAGCCAAATGCCTTCTGATATTTGAAAACCTGTTCAGGTTGAAGATGAGTAAACATGATCCGTGGCTCAGGCAGTTCTTCCAAACGTATTTTGTATTTCTTCAGCCATTCGCCATAAGGTTTTTGCGAACATATCCTCGTTTTTAGTTCATCATCACTAACTACTCTTCCTTGTTCCATATCTACAATAAACATTTTGCCGGGCTGCAATCTTCCTTTCTCAATAATCATTTCAGGAGGAACCGGAAGTACTCCTGTTTCGGAGGCCATTATCACCCGGTTATCTTTGGTAATGCAGTACCTGCTAGGGCGTAAGCCGTTTCTGTCAAGTGTAGCTCCAATCAATTTTCCATCGGTAAAGGAAATTGAAGCCGGCCCATCCCATGGTTCCATGAAACAGGCGTGAAACTCGTAGAAAGCTTTTTTCACAGGGTCCATTAAATCATTCTTATCCCATGCCTCCGGAATGAGCATCATCATTACATGCGGAAGCGTGCGCCCACAGAGTGTGAGTAGCTCAATCACATTATCCAGACAGGCTGAATCGGATTGGGGACCGGGAATTACCGGCAGCAGCATCTCTATTTCTTCTTCTGAAAAGTATGCCGTAACAAAGCTTTGTTCAATGGTCTTCAGCCAATTCAGATTTCCCTGAAGTGTGTTTATTTCACCATTATGGGCAATAAAACGGAACGGCTGAGCCAGTTTCCATGATGGGAAAGTATTGGTTGCAAACCGGGAGTGAATTAAGCCAAATGCAGATACAACTCTCTTATCAGACAAATCGGGAAAATATCCGCGTAATTGTAAGCTGGTAAGCTGTCCTTTGTAAACAATAGTTTTGTAGGAAAGGGAGGATACATAAAAGCCTACTGTATCTTTTTTAAGGGAGTTGTTAGCTAAATGGGTTGCATACTTACGAAGCACAAATAGCTTTCGCTCAAAAACATCAGGGTCTGCAATATTTTCAGGACGAGCAATAAAAACCTGCTCAATTTCAGGTTCAACGGACAAAGCAGTCTCTCCTATTGCAACATTATTTACCGGCACTTTCCTGAAGCCGAGAATTTCAAGCCCCAGTTTTTCGGCAGAACGCATAAAAATTCCTCTTGCTTCCTTATGTATGGCAATATCTCTTGGAAAAAAAAGCATTCCCACACCATATTCTCCAAAGTCTGGCAAATCAATTCCAAGTTTCAGGCACTCCTCAAAATAGAATTCATGAGGAATCTGAATCAATATTCCCGCTCCATCACCGGTGTTGTTTTCGCACCCACAAGCACCCCTGTGCTCCATATTTTCGAGAATAGTGAGGGCATCAGAAATGCTCTCATGGGTTTTGTTGCCTTTTATATTGGCAACAAAACCTATCCCGCAACTATCCCGTTCAAATTCTTGCCGGTAAAGTCCTTCGTCTCCAGCTGTCTCTTTTTGTTTCATTTATATAATATAACCTCAGTTTTCTGTTTTAAAATAATCCATCGACACCGCTTTCGCAACGTTTAAAAAACTCCCAGTGAAAATTCTATGGAAATTTAACCCCTCTCCCTCAAATTAATCGGACGCCTGAAAATAACATTATTCTAAAAATGTAGAGATAGTTTCCGGTTTAAATTGTATTCGCTGATAAATCATTGTGAGTTATCCACAAAATGCTTGTCGAAAAAAGGGCATCAACTAGTAGAAAATTTTTTTGAATTTTCGGGGCTTTATGAAAAATTACTTACGAGCAGAATACTGAGATGAAAATATCAATGGGAAAATTACTTCCCGTTTCCAGCATTAAAATTATCTCATTAGTAAAAAAAATCTTTTATAAAGGCATCGTGCTCCGCTTAGATAGACTTTCGATTTCTTATAGTCTTTGTACTCCTTTTTTTATTCGCAATTGATTTCATCAGCTACATCGTTACATCTTCATTGTAACAAGACCACTAACAATTATTCATAATAAAAACTATGTGAACAAAAAATGAATGAAACATTCATTGTAAAAGTTGCGGAAGAGCAACACATAAAATTTGCGGAAATTATATCTGCAGAAATAGAAGAATCGGCTAAAGCAAGAGGAACCGGAATTGCTAAAAGAACACCGGAATACATAAGTCGGAAAATCCAAGAAGGTAAGGCAGTTATTGCCGTAACTTCACACGGAGAATGGGCGGGGTTCTGCTACATCGAATCATGGGGACATGGGAAATATGTAGCCAACTCCGGTTTGATTGTAGCTCCGCCATTCAGAAAGGGCGGGTTAGCGCGTGAAATCAAAATGAAAATCTTTGAATTATCACAAAAGAAATATCCGGATGCAAAACTTTTCGGCCTCACTACCGGTTTGGCGGTTATGAAAATAAATTCAGACCTAGGTTATGAACCTGTTACCTATTCAGAACTGACAGATGACGAAGAATTCTGGAAGGGTTGTCAAAGCTGTGTGAACTTTCCTATTCTGCAAAGTAAGGAAAGAAAAAATTGTCTTTGCACAGCCATGCTTTACGATCCTGCTGAAAAGAAAAAGGCGGCAGAAACCGAACTTAAGCTACGAATAGAAAAACTGGGGGAGAAGAAAAGCTGGTTTAGTAAAGTTATTTCTCTCCTAATTTAACGTATACTTAAGGATATGTCGGAAAACAAAAAAGTTGTTCTCGCTTTCAGCGGGGGATTGGATACTACCTTTTGCGCCATTCATTTGAAAAAAGAACTGGGTTATGAAGTTCACGCGCTAACGATTAACACCGGTGGTTTTTCAGACGAAGAAATTGTACACATTGAAACTCATGCAAGGGATTTAGGTGTTACTTCGTTCAAATGTGTGGATGCTCGCGATGATTACTACCGGAATGTAATTAAGTATTTGATTTTTGGAAACATTCTGAAAAACAACACCTATCCGCTTTCGGTTAGTGCTGAGCGAATGGTGCAGGCGATTTCTACAGCCAGGTATGCAAAAGAAATTGGCGCATATGCTGTTGCACACGGAAGTACTGGAGCTGGTAACGACCAAGTTCGTTTTGACATGGTGTTTCAAATCTTGACCCCTGAACTTATCATAATAACTCCCATTCGAGATTTAAAACTTTCACGTGAAGCGGAAATCGAATATCTGAAAGCAAACGGTGTTCAAATGAACTTTGAGAAGGCAGCTTATAGTATCAATAAGGGCATATGGGGGACATCTGTTGGAGGGAAAGAAACCCTTACTTCGAGAAGCACTTTGCCTGAAACTGCTTACCCTACTCAGCTGACAAAAAAAGAAAGCGAGGACGTTACTCTCGTCTTTGAGCAAGGCGAATTGAAAGCTGTAAATGACAAGTTATTTGCAAACCCTGTTCAGGCTATTCAATATCTTCAAGTAATTTCTTCCGTTTATGGAATTGGCAGGGATATTCATGTAGGGGATACGATTATAGGGATTAAAGGAAGAGTTGGATTTGAAGCACCCGCCCCGCTCATCATTATTAAGGCACATCATCTGCTCGAAAAACATACGCTCACCAAATGGCAACTGTACTGGAAAGACCAGATGTCTGCCTGGTACGGTAACTGGCTACATGAAGGACAATACTTCGACCCAACCATGCGCGATATTGAAACTTTCCTTCAATCCACTCAAAAGTTTGTGAGCGGAAAAGTATTTGTAAAACTTCTGCCATATCGCTTTGAGTTGGCAGGCATTGAATCTTCTCACGATTTGATGTCAGCTAAGTTCGGAAGCTATGGAGAAATGAATAAAACGTGGACAGGAGAAGACGTAAAAGGATTCACCAAAATTTTCGGTAACCAGACGAGTATCTATTTTCAGGTGAACAACATAGATGCTTTTGGATCATGAGTAAAATCAAAGTAGGCATTATTGGCGGAGCTGGTTACACAGGTGGTGAGTTAATTCGCTTATTGCTATTGCATCCTCATGTTGAAATTGCTTTTGTGCAAAGCAACAGTCAGGCGGGAAAGAAAATTTATGAAACTCATGCCGATTTGCTTGGTGAGACTGAATTGACTTTCTCTGCTTCTCACCGTGTTGATGTGGATGTTTTGTTTTTGTGCGGAGGACATGATTCATCAAAAAAGTTTCTTGGAGAAAATCAATTACCCGACAAGGTTGTTGTAATTGATTTAAGCCAGGACTTTCGTCACAGTTCAAATAACACAGCTAGTTCCAGAAAATTCATCTATGGCCTACCGGAGCTAAATCGCGAAAAGATTAAAGGCTCAAAAAGCATCGCCAATCCCGGTTGTTTTGCAACTTGCATTGAGTTCGCTTTGCTTCCTATAGCTTATGTAAATAAATTAGCAAAAGAGATTCATGTGAATGCAACAACGGGCAGTACAGGTGCAGGTCAATCATTAAGCGATACCACACACTTTAGTTGGAGAGACTCAAATGTTTCTACTTACAAAACATTTACTCATCAGCATCTGAAAGAAATAATAGAATCTGTCAAATCGCTTCAAATGTCCTTTGACGGAGAGATATTTTTTGTTCCCCAGCGCGGCAATTTTACGCGGGGCATTTTTGCTTCGGTGTACATGGAGAGCGATTTGTCACTTGAAGAACTGGAAGTTCTTTTTAAAAAATATTATGCTTCGCATCCGTTTGTGACCATCAGTAAAAAGGAATTGGACGTAAAGCAAGTGATAAACACCAACCGATGTTTTCTTCATTTAGAAAAAAACAAAGATACTATCCTTATTACATCAATAATTGATAACCTCTTGAAAGGGGCTTCCGGACAGGCAGTTCAGAATATGAATATCGTTTTCGGTTTTGATGAGAAAGCCGGCTTACAATTAAAACCATCTGCGTTTTAGCATGGTATTTATTTTAAACAAACAATGTCATCGCGAGAACCGCTGTTTCAGCGGGACGAAGCGACATTCGCCTTGGTATCTATTTAATCACAAAAACGAAGATTGCTTCATCCTGCTTGTGGCAGGATTCGCAATGACAATCAATAATTAACTCATGAACCTGTTTGATGTTTATCCGCTGTTGGACATTACTCCTGTAAAGGGGGAAGGCTGTTATTTATTTGATGATAAAGGCGAACGCTATCTCGATTTATATGGAGGTCATGCGGTTATTTCCATTGGTCACAGTCATCCGCATTATGTGGAGTTGATTGAAAATCAATTGCAACAACTTGGTTTCTACTCCAACTCAATAAAGATTCCTCAACAAGTGGAACTCGCTGAAAAACTCGGTGAACTTTCAGGTTATAAAGATTATTCATTGTTCCTGTGTAACTCAGGCGCAGAAGCTAATGAGAATGCTCTCAAACTTGCTTCCTTCAAAAACAAGCGTACTAAAGTTCTTGCCTTCGAAAAGTCTTTTCATGGCAGAACCTCTTTAGCAGTTGCAGCTACCGATGACAAAAGCATTCAGGCAAATATCAATGCAAAGAAGGACATTGTTTTTCTTCCATGGAATGATGAAAAAGCGTTGAAACAAAATCTTAACGATAAAGTTTGTTGTGTAATTATTGAAGGCATTCAGGGTGTTGGTGGTGTGAATCCTCCTGATGTTGAATTTCTGAAATTACTTCGTGAGTTGTGTATAAAACATGGCGCTGTTTTAATCCTCGATGAAATCCAATCGGGGTACGGGCGCAGCGGTCATTTCTTTGCACATCAACAATCAGGAATTAAACCTGATTTAATCACCGTTGCAAAAGGAATGGGCAATGGTTTTCCTGTGGCTGGTGTTTTAATCAGCCCTTCGTTTGAAGCAAAGCATGGTATGCTCGGAACAACCTTCGGAGGAAACCATCTTGCCTGTGCAGCAGCAATTGCTGTACTTGATGTAATCAAAAAAGAAAACCTGATTGACAATGCGCGTACGGTTGGCAACTATCTTATTGAAAATCTCAAGAGGTTCTCTGAAATAAAAAAAGTACGCGGTATGGGTTTAATGATAGGAGTAGAGATGACAGAGCCGATTGCAGCTCTCAGAAAAAATCTACTGAAAGAATACAAGATATTCACCGGAACTTCAAGTAATAAAAATACCGTGCGTATTCTTCCACCACTTTGCATAACTACATCTGAGGCAGATTGTTTCCTTACGGCTTTTGCTGCATCGGTCAAACAAGTTCAGCCGGCATGAAACAATTCATCTCTGTTGCTGATGCAGGAAATCTTTCTAAACTTCTCAATGAAGCTTTACAATTAAAAAAAAGCGTACATGCTTTTTCTGAATTGGGAAAAGGAAAAACACTTGCACTACTTTTTCTTAACCCCAGTTTACGTACACGTATGAGTACTCAAGCCGCAGCATATAACCTCGGTATGAACGTCATTGTGCTTAATCTTGATAAGGATAGCTGGCAAATGGAGTTTGAAGATGGCGCTACCATGAACAGCACTAAGAGCGAACACATTAAAGAAGCGGCAGGTGTTATCTCACAATATTGCGACATTGTGGGTATTCGCTGTTTCCCGGGGCTGGTGGACAGAGAAAAAGATTACACGGAGCAGGTGCTCAACAGTTTTCTGAAATATTGCAGCGTACCAATTGTTAGCTTAGAAAGCGCAACGCGACATCCACTACAGAGTTTTGCCGATATGATTACTATAGCCGAAACCAAGTCCAAAGCAAAACCCAAAGTAGTGCTTACCTGGGCACCTCACATTAAAGCGCTCCCTCAAGCAGTGCCAAACTCCTTTGCTGAGTGGGCGGTGGCAAGCGGTGCCGAATTGATAATCACACACCCCGAAGGTTATGAGTTAGATGTACAATTTACAAAGGGTGCTGCTATTGAATATTCACAAGACCATGCCCTACGGGATGCTGACTATATATATGTAAAAAACTGGAGTGCCTACAGCGAGTATGGTGCCATGCCACCGGTAAAAGGCAACTGGCTGCTCACCAAAGATAAACTTACGCTCACAGACAACGCACAGGTTATGCATTGCCTACCGGTGCGCAGAAATATAGAACTATCCGATGAGGTTATTGACGGACCTCACAGTCTTATACAACAGCAGGCTGGTAACAGAGTAATTGCTGCACAGTTGGTTTTGAAGAAGATGCTGGAAATAATTTAAAGTTTTCTTTGTTGTAAAAATGAAGAATGAGCATCGACACTGTTCCAGTGTATGGTATAACTGGCGATACATGGGTAAGAATTGAAGTAGATAAGAGAGATCCTAACAAAAGCAATTCTTAGTGACTGGTTTAATAGCAATAAGTATTTAGAATTTACTGTAGAGCAAGATCTAGCAAGAATGGAAAGATGTAAGAAAAAAATCGATTTTCTTGAATAGCTTTTTAAAATCTATAAGGGAGTTTATCAGTTACCAGAGGTTTGTTTACCAGTTAACACTCTCAATCATCGGAAATATATCTCTGTACGACAACTTCCCCGATTAGGAAACTGAATTTGCAACACCCACCCATTGACTCATAAAGGAAGATACTTCTGCTGTAAATATTACCTTCGATAAAAAATCATGACCAACCCAGCCAAAAGTGTTTACTTCTTCGGGTTTTATTTAGCCCCGCTTGGCATCATACTCCTTGCCGTACCTAACTTTCTTCTCAACCTCTTCGGCATTGCGGCTACCACTGAAGTTTGGATTCGCGTGGTGGGTATGCTGGTACTGGCGCTGTCGGTGTATTATATTACAGCAGGCAGGTACAACATCGGGCCGGTGATACGGACAACGGTTTACGTACGCAGTTCCATTATCTTTTTCTTTATTGCCTTTACATTAGCCGGGTGGGTTCAACCGGCTATTATCCTTTTTGGTGTGGTTGATTTGCTTGGCGCGGGATGGACATACAAGGCTCTGCAAAGCGAGAAAAAAGCCGGGTAAGTTGCCGGGTTTTGTTTGACGAGGCGGTAAAAAAAATTCCGTCCGGCTTTAGCTGAACGGGATTGTGTTATCTGATAAGAATGAAGTTTTTATTCTTCTTTCTTTTCTTCAGTATTTTCAGCAGCAGGAGTTTCGTTGTTACCAGTTTCGGCTTGCGGAGTTTCAGCAACCGGTTCTGTTATAGTTTCTTCAACAACAGGCTCGGTAATCACAGGAGCCTCGCTCTTGCTTTTCATTTTCTCCTTCAGGTCACTTAAAGCCTCCAGGTCACCAAGGGTTGTTTTCTCCATGCTTTTTTGAATGTTCTTTACTGCTTTAGCCGCTGACTCGCGCTCGGCTTTCTTTTCTTTCTTCTCGGCATCTACAGACTCGCGCTTTGCTTCTTCCCAAATACGGGCGTGAGAAACAATAATGCGTTTTTCGCTGCGGTTGAATTCAATAACCCGGAATTGGGCTTTTTCATCGGCCGCCAAAAATCCGCCCTGTTCTTTCGAGGTATGCTTTTTTGGGGAAAACGCTTCGAGACCGTAAGGCAAAAGCACCACAGCGCCTTTGTCATCGGCACTGAGCACAGTTGCTTCATGAACAGAACCAACGGGGAATACATTTTCAAAAGAATCCCAGGGGTCTTCTTCAATTTGTTTGTGTCCGAGGGTGAGTTTGCGGTTATCGTTGTCAATATCCATAACCACCACATCAAGTTCGTTACCCACTTTGGTAAACTCACTGGGGTGACCTACACGCTTGAGCCAGGAAAGGTCGCTGATGTGAACCATTCCGCCAATACCTTCTGTCAGTTCAACAAACACACCATAGGCGGTAATGTTTTTTACCAGTCCTTTTGTTTTTGTGCCTACGGGGAACTTCTCGGCAATCTTGGCCCAAGGGTCTTCTGTAAGGCGTTTGAGCGAAAGCGACATCTTACGCTCTTCGCGGTCAAGAGTCATAACAATGGCTTCGAGCATATCACCGATATGGAAATGGTCGCGGCTGTTAATAGGTGTATTGCTCCACGAAACCTCCGAAACGTGAATCAATCCTTCGACACCCGGAATAATTTCGAGGAAAGCACCGTAGTCCTCAATGTTTACCACTTTGCCTTTTACTTTACTGCCGATTTCAATTTCCTTGTCGAGCGTATCCCAGGGATGAGGCTGCAATTGTTTCAAGCCAAGCGATATTCTCTTTTTGTTGTCATCGTAATCAAGCACAACTACATTCAGTTTCTGGTTTACTTGCAGAACATCTTTCGGGTTGGTAATTCTTCCCCACGAAATGTCGGTGATGTAAAGCAGTCCGTCAACCCCGCCTAAATCAATAAATGCACCGAAGTCGGTAATGTTCTTAATAGTTCCTTCAAGCACCTGTCCTTTTTCGAGCTTACCGATAATAGCTTCGCGCTGCGATTCAATATCCGATTCAATAAGCGCTTTGTGTGAAACTACAGCGTTCTTAATAGCTTCATTCACTTTTACCACTTTCAGTTCCATGTTCTTGCCTACATATACATCGTAGTCGGTAATGGGTTTAACATCAATCTGCGAACCGGGAAGGAATGTTTCCAGTCCGAATACATTGGCAATAAGGCCGCCCTTTGTTTTCGAAGTAATTCTTCCGGTAACTACCACTCCGTTTTTGTGTGCTTCGACAATCTCCTGCCAGGCTTTAATCATCTTCGCGTTCTTGCGGCTTAGCTGAAGAATGCCGTTCTTGTCTTCTTTGTTTACCACATATACATCGTACTCATCGCCTACTTTCAAATCTTCCACATCGCGGAATTCGGTAAGGGGAACCAATCCGTCAGACTTGAAACCGATGTTGAGCACCACATCGGAACTGGTAATAGCTACTACTGTTCCTTTAATGATTTCATCGTTCTCAACTGTGCGAAGGGTTTTGGAATACAGTTCGGCATACTTGCTCTTTTCCTCTTCGTTGTAAGTAACCACGTTCCGTTTATCCACCGACCAGTCGAAATCGTCATGCGATACTGTTGGGCTTACGCTAACTGCTTCTGAATTATTTTCTTCCATGTTTCAATGCCGGTTATTGTTTATTCTCATGCCGGCTCATGAGTTTGGTTTTTTATAAAAGGGGTGCAAATATAGAAAAGTTGCTCAGAGTTGAGTGTGGTGACGAAGCTACAAGCCCATTCTTTCAAGCGGGTTTTGTTTCAGCGTTTCGGTGCGCTGAACTTTGCCGGTTTCTGTTCGTATAAACTGCGGAAAAACCAGCACCAGCTTCGGGCGTTTCACAGAGGGGATTTGGGTAAAAGGGTTGACTAACTCCTCCTTTTCCTTACCTGAAAATGTTTTGGCTTCTACGGCAAGAACCACCTGCTCACCGGTTCGTTCATCGGGAATGGAACCTACAAAAAACGGAGAATAAATATGCCCTTCGAGCTTTTGTTCAATCTCTTCGGGGTGAATTTTAAGCCCTCCCGAGTTAATGATATTGTCGGTTCTTCCGAGCCATTCAAAACTGTGGGGAGAAAGAAGTTTTACCACATCGCTGGTCATCAAATGCCTCACTTCCAGTTCGGGGGCGTCAATAATCAGTTGTCCGTATTCATTTGCTGAAATGAAAACACCATTCAGGGTTTTAAAACAAACCGAGGCGTCAATACCATTCAGTTTTCTCAAGGCAATGTGGCTGATGGTTTCGGTCATCCCGAAAGTTTCAAATACTTGATTGCGCATCAGCGAAATGCTTTTACGCAACGGTGTACTTATTTCGCCACCTCCTATAATCACCTTGCTGATTTTTTCAAGCCGACTGAAAAGTTTAAGGTTCTTGCCGATGTCAAAAACCTGCATGGGCGTAAAGGCGGCAAAGTCAAAATGAATATTGCCCTGAAGTTCGCTCAGCGGATTGGCAGAGGGGCGAACACAAAAAACATCCATCCGGTTATAAATGCACCTGACGAGGAACATAATTCCTGAAATCTTATTAGCAGGAAGACAGAGGAGACATTTCATTCCGGGTTTTAATTCCAAGGCTTCGCAGGTAAGCTTTGCGCTGTGGAGCGCTGCATTTTTGGTGCGTGTGATTTGTTTGGGCGCACCTGTTGAGCCCGATGTGGTAACTGTCATAGCGGTTAAAGAGGGGTCAAACCAATGCACGAGAAAATCCCAGATGTTTTTTTCCCATACTTCAGGATTCAGCTTTAGCTTTTGACGCGCCAGTTGATGTATCTCGTTGGGTGCCATGCGCGAAAATGCAATACGGAACATGAGCGCAAGTTAGTCAATGCCATAAAAAAAGCGCAAATAATACTCAACCTGCAGGCGCTACTTGTTTACTGTGTCATCCTCGTTAACTTTGTAAAGAAAAAGATAAGAAACTATAATGAGAAAACTCCAGAGCTGGCTCGATGAATATTCTGCGAGCCATAAAAACCCTACAAACAAACTTATTCACTGGATTTGCGTACCCCTTATATTTTTCAGCATCACCGGGTTATTTTACAGCATTGAACTTCCCATTGAAATCGGAGGCGGTATGAAATTTAATTTTGCCATAGTTCTGCTTGCGGGTGTAATCATTTATTATTTTCTTCTTTCGAGAACCTTGTGGGTGGGCATGCTGTTGTTTTCCACCATTTGCATGTTTGCCTGTTACGCGATACAAAAAGCGGGATTGCCGTTGTGGCTCGTGAGTATCATTGTGTTTGTGCTGGCATGGGCAGGGCAGTTTTATGGTCACAATGTGGAAGGTAAAAAGCCATCCTTCTTTAAGGACATTCAATTCCTGATGATTGGTCCTGCGTGGCTGATGAGTTTTATTTACAAGCGGGTAGGTATTTCTTACTGATTATTTTAAAATCTGAGTATATGAAGAGAGTTTTTGTTGTTTTTGCAGTTGCTTTCAGCCTGCTGATTATTTTTTCGGGGGCGAGTAAACCCGAAAGCCAAACCCGCGTTATTGTAAACAAGATGCTGAAGGCTATTGAAGTGCATAAGGGCAGCAAGTTTACCATGCGCAGCGAAGAAAGACTGGTGAATAAGCAGGGCAGCCTGCGGGGCGGAGATATTTTTACCAAAGTGAATGAACAGCCGAAAAGGATTTACATGAATATGGTTACCGACCCTAACAAAGGAACACAGGTGCTTTACGCTGAAGGGGAGAATAATAACAAAGCGTTGGTTAATCCCGCAGGTTTTCTTCCCACTGTGAGACTAAGCCCTTTCAACAGTTTGCTGACAAAAGACCAGCACCATACTTTGCTTTCATCGGGTTTTTCTATTGTCGGGAAAATTGTAAGCGAGGGAGTAAAGCGAGCCGATGCGCAGAAGAAATTTGATGAGGTTTTTAAGTATGTTGGCGATGTAACGTGGAACGGGAGAGGATGCTATAAACTGATTATTGAAGACCCGACTTATGCGTATACCACATATACTGCAAAACCGGGCGAGAACATGTATCACGTAGCTCTGAAGTTTCTTGTACCGGAATATTCGATGGTGGAAAACAGCGGGGTGAAAGATTTTGAACAGGATTTAGGAGGGAGAACGTTGAAGATTCCAACCACCTATGCCAAGAAGACCATTATGTATATTGATAAAGAAAACTTTTTTCCGGTATTCCAGGAAATGAGTGATGATAAAGGAATTTTTGAGCGCTACCAGTTTTTCAACCTGGTGGTAAATCCGGCATACAAAGCCGATGAGTTTACCAAAGATTTTTCGGAGTATAATTTTTAATTTCTTCCTGCCAGCAAATAGAGCACTGCCATCCGGATTGCCACTCCGTTTTCGACCTGTTGAAGAATGATGGATTGTTTGGAGTCAGCCACATTGCTGCTTAGCTCTATTCCGCGGTTGATAGGACCGGGGTGCATAATGGTAATATCTTTTTTAACGGAGTTGAGGAGTTCTTTAGTTACCCCGTAAAACAAAGAGTATTCGCGAAGCGAAGGAATGAACTTGATTTCCATACGCTCCAATTGAATGCGCAACACATTGGCAACATCGCACCATTCGAGGGCTTTTTTCAGATTGGGTTCGTAAGTTACCCCAAGTGATTCGATGTGTTTAGGAATAAGTGTAGGAGGGCCGCATACTTTTACTTTGGCGCCCATTTTTAGCATGAGGGGGATATCGGAACCTGCAACGCGGGAGTGTTTAATGTCGCCAATAAGCAAATAGTTTAAGCCTTTTAATGCGCCAAACTTTTCACGAACCGAATAACCATCGAGCAAGCCTTGAGTGGGGTGTTCGTGTATTCCGTCTCCGGCATTTACGATGTTGGCAGAGATATGCTGAGCCAGAAAACCGGCAGCCCCTGAACCTGAATGCCTGACCACAACCATATCTACTTTCATTGCCAGAATGTTGCGGACGGTATCTAAAAGCGTTTCACCTTTTTTGACTGAAGAACCCGAAGAGGAGAAATTAATAGTATCGGCACTAAGCCTTTTTTCGGCCAGTTCGAAGGAAAAACGGGTTCGGGTGGAGTCTTCAAAAAAGAGGTTGGCGATGGTGATGTCGCGGAGGGAAGGAACTTTTTTGATGGGGCGCTGGAGAATTTCTTTGAAGTTGTCGGCTGTTTTAAAAATAAGTTCAATGTCGGATTGCCGGAGGTATTTTATGCCGATAAGGTGTTTTTGGCTCAGGGCACTCATGAAATAGTGAATAGTAAGCGGTGAATAGTGAATGTTGGTTTCATTCCGGCTTTCATTTTACAGGGTTTATTTTTCATCTTCTACAATTGAAACTTTATCAATGCCATCGGTTTCTTTCCATTCGACAATTACTTTTTCGGAGGTGATGGAGTCAATTACCTTGCCTACATACTTAGCCTGAATGGGTACATGGCGCTGGAGCCTTCGGTCAATGAGAACGAGGAGTTCGACATCGTCAGGGCGGCCGTAATCGAGAATAGCGTCAAGAGCGGCACGGATGGTTCTGCCGGTGTAAAGGACATCGTCAATGAGGATGATGTTTTTGCCTTCGACCGAAAAATCAAGAGAGGTTTCATCGGCAATAATGGGTTTGCTTTTGAGGCGGAAGTCATCGCGGTAGAAGGTGATATCGAGTTTTCCGTAAGTAATATTTTTTGTGTTGAGGATTTCGCAGAGGCGGTTGTGGATACGGTCGGCAAGAAAAACACCGCGGGGCTGAACGCCAATAATGGCGGATTGGGAGAAATCTTTGTGTTGTTCAATTAACTGATGGCAAAGGCGGGTGATGGTGAGTTTTAGCTTGTTGCTATCGAGGATGACGCGTGGCTGCATCGTATTTTGATTGGGCAAATATAATGGTTTAAGGTTTAAAGTTTAATGTTTGGGGTTAAGAGTTGCAGGTTGCAGGTTTGAGGTTAGGAGAAAAGAGCAGGGTTTGTGTGATAGTTGATGGTCTTCGCGATGCGGTGAATGGGGTTTTCGATACCATGAGTGGTGAGAATGAATTCAATAAAATGCCATCTGCGTTCAATGAATTGCCCTTTCGGTACGGTGAACTGACATTACGGTACAGTGAATTGGCATTACGGTACAGTGAACTGACATTACGGTACAGTGAACTGACATTACGGTACAGTGAATTGACATTACGGTACAGTGAATTGGCATTACGGTACAGTGAATTGACATTACGGTACAATGAAATGCCGCGTGTCATTTTACTAAACAGGATGGCTTTAATACAAAACCGTAACGCCACTTCATTAAACTGTTTGCTTTTAACACTAAAGCGAACCGCCAAATCAATAAAACACGCTGCCAGGATGTTAAACCCCTCTGATAAGTTATTAAACCGTATCGCTGAACTATATAACGCCATACTCTTTCAGCTAAAATACGCTGCGCTTTTGCTATCATGCGCAGTACCGGCTAAACCCTGCCCGTACTTGCTGGCTGATGAGAAAAGGAGCGCAGCGGAACTTAAACAAATAGCTTTTGCTGTTTTTTTATTCCTTTTCGCCCTTTGGTGCTAGGTGAATAGCCGTTGTTCGGTGTTCTCGGAGCGGCTCTGCGCTCAGTCACCAACAACTATTTTGCGCAGCCATTGTATTTGTTGCTCTTCTACCCATTCGTTTCCCATAACATGAGTCAGATACCCAAACTCATCAACACCACTCAGGTAAAAGCTATGCAGTTGTTGGTGATAACACCGAACAACGGCAACGCAGGAAATGCAAAACTCCGGTAAGCAAAATATTTTTCAATAATTGCTTGGATCTGTCATAGAATGCGGGACTGAGCTTTAGCGCAAGCGGCTATAGCACTTCGCGGAGGCGCAGTGAGAAGCAATGGGGGCACTTCGGTTAAAGAAAAGCAAAGAGCGGAAAGAGATGTTTTAAAGCAAAAACCTTTCGACTATCCCCAAGACCCCGGTGATAAATCGGGCAAAGGGCTTCGAAAGGCGATGTAAAATAAGGAAATCTTTTAAGCCCGCGCATTCTCCTCTTTACGCAGTTTCGGTACCATCGGGGTCACCGCCCCGGCCCACGCAATTTGCTGTTTTTAGTTTACGCAGTATCTCACTTTGTTGTAAAAACGTAATTAAA
This sequence comes from uncultured Chitinophaga sp., assembly GCA_964631835.1. Taxonomy (GTDB): domain Bacteria; phylum Bacteroidota; class Bacteroidia; order Chitinophagales; family LD1; genus Bog-950. The sequence continues at coordinate 98,856 of CAZWAD010000008.1, read as the reverse complement.
TGGCACAGTTACAAACCTATAAATGTAATAGCTGCAATTACCGCGCAGTAGTAGCGGGCAAGCGCGACAGAGGTTTAGCATAAACGTACGTAACGGTTCGCGGAGACGCTCTGCGAAGCATTGGGGGCGTTGCACTCCAATAGAACAGACCTTCTTAAAAATTCAGTTGCGCCTGTAAGCGAAGCAGCCGTCCGTTTTGCAGGTTATCCTGTTTGGCAAAATCCTCAAACCTGCGCGATGAGAAAGTGTAAACAGCCACCAGTTCAAAAAACCTAACCGGCTGCCATTCAAACCCGAACTCAATTTCTTTTACCAGGTAACTCCGTGCATCTTTTTCGTGTTTTTTACCTCCGTCATAATACTGTGCGCGCACAAAAGGGAAAAGAATCTGGTCTTTGATTCGTACCATATAGTTTAAAGTAACATAGCCCCCGTGGAGGTTGCGCACTTCTATAGAATCGGTTTGCGGATTAAACTGAGGTCCCCGCCCGATGTTATATTCCGTCATGATTCCGAACGGCCTTGGATATAATACGAAGGTGAAAGCTATGCGCTGGTCGGTGTAAGTTTTATCAGCGCGATACTTTACACCGTTAGTAAGCAAATCATCGGGCATTACATATTTACCGGTGTACGCCTGTACGCCCGGCTCAAAAATCTGCGACTTCACTTTAAACGGGCACGACAATCTTGCCACTACGTGTTTGTCTTTATTCAGCTCCGGCTTATTTGCAGTTTGCCCGTTGTATAAACCCACACCGAACACCCCGTAGTCGCCCGAGCCTTTATACCCTTCGCTCACCAGCATAGAATACCGCTCTCTAATTTTCTGTGGCGCCCAGTAAAAGAAAATACCCAAGTCGCGTTCGTTCGATAACGCGCTGTTCAGCGCATCATTCCGGTCGAGGGGAAGCCTGTTCTGGCTCGATTGCAGGTTTTCAAAACCGAACGGCACTTTACTTTGACCAATCCGGAACCGGAACTCGCTGCGCTTATCTATTCCCAAGTCTATATATGCATCGCGTATTTGCCCGAAATGAAGACCGGTGGAAGAAGCTGCACTGCCGAAGTCGGGTTGTATGTAAAAGTAAATGCGCTTGGTAAGCTGACCAAAAATGATAACCCGTATACGCCTGAAGAAAAATCCGCCCCCATCGCCCCAGGACCTGTCGCACTGCTCGCACTTCAGGTCTTTATTTGACTCTGCTATACGGTTATACCTGAACTGCATGTACCCCCGGATGTGAATATTCTCAAACCATTTCTTTACAATACCTTTTTGCTTGCTGCTGTCGGTGCTTGAAAACCACAGCGGCACATTTTTAAACCATTCCTTTACAGCTTGTTTTCGGGCCGGGGGAACGCTATCTGTTTGCGAATGAGAATGAAGTTGAAGTAAAATAAATGTTACGGCAAGGATAATTTGCTTTGGCATGCTCATATTTTATATGTTATTAAAATGTGAGCACAAGGTTAACTGCCCATTGTTAAGTAAACATTAAGAGGCTATTATGCTATTGTGATTTTATCGGGGAAAATGGCGGATAACGTAATTGAAAAATGTATCAGCACCACATTGTTAACCCCGCCCGCAAAAATAAACCTGATTAAACCTGACGGGAGAAAGCCGGCTGACTTATTCAAAAGCCCTATACCCCGATAAAATTCTTCAGGATAAGATAAGAAACGCCACCTACCGCAGCCGAAGCCGGAATAGTAAGAATCCACGCTACAATAATATTACCGGCCACCCCCCACCTGACTGCTGATAGACGCTTGGTCATGCCTACTCCCATAATGCTGCCGGTAATAGTATGGGTGGTAGAAACCGGTATTTTAAATTCGGTTACGCCAAAAAGGGTGAGGGCACCGGCAGTTTCTGCACAAAAGCCCTCGAACGGCTTAAGTTTGGTAATTCGCTGCCCCATGGTTTTTACTATTCTCCAGCCACCTGTTAAGGTTCCTAGTCCGATGGCAGCATGGCAAACAAGAGGAATCCACACCGGCACTTCATCGCCTTTATGCATAAGCCCGGCTACTATCATAGCCGACCAAATAATTCCCATAGTCTTTTGCGCATCGTTGCCTCCGTGCCCTAATGAAAACATGGCTGATGACAACAACTGCAGCCTTCGAAAATACTTATCTACTTTTGATACAGGCAGTTTACGGCAAAGGTTGAGTACAATAATGGAAATAAAATAGGCCGCGAGCATTCCGATAAGCGGTGCAAGAGGAATAAAAATGAGTGTTTTAGTTACTTTAGCCATTACAATTCCATCCATTCCGGCTTTAGCAAACGCAGCACCGGTAAAACCTCCCAGCAAGGCATGCGATGAACTGCTCGGAATACCAAACCACCAGGTTAAAAGGTTCCAGGCAATGGCTCCTAGCAAGCCGCCCAGCAATACGGACTGCGAAACCACATCCTCATGAACCATTTTCTTTACGGTATCGGCAACCCCCAATTCCTTAAAAACAAAAAAGGCTGCAAAATTGAAAAATGCAGCCCAAGCCACGGCTTGAAAAGGAGTTAGAACCCGAGTGGAAACAACGGTGGCAATTGAGTTGGCGGAATCGTGAAAGCCGTTAATGAAATCAAAAATGAGGGCAGTAACTATAACTATAATCAAAAGGGTAGTCATGCGCGCAGAAGTTTATCCCGATTATGAATTCTTGACGATAATGGTTTCAATCACATTGGCTACATCTTCGCATTTATCAGTAGCGGTTTCCATAGCGCTGAGAATTTCTTTGAGCTTGATAATTTTTATTGCATCTTTTTCATTATCAAACAAATCAGCAATAGCTGTATCAAAAACGTCATCGGCATGGTTTTCCAGGCTGTTGATACGCACAATAGCTTCGCGTATGCGAACCACGTTGCCCATGTTCTCTAAATGGGAAACTGCCATGTGAATTTCACGTGCGGAGTGTTCTATTATTTCCGCCAGTTTGCGGAACGAATGAGGCATTTCCTGAACCTTATACGCCTCTATCCTTTTCGCTGAACCATGAATATGGTCAACTATATCATCCAGTGAAGATGAAAGATAGCTGATGTCCTCCCGGTCGAAAGGAGTAATGAAATTGGTAGAAAGCTCTGTGAAAATTTTATGAGTAAGTTCATCGCCTACATGTTCCAGGTCGGCAACTTTTTTAATCAGCGCTTCTCTTCGCTCCACCGGTGCTACAATCAGTTCTGAAAATGCTTTTGATATTTCAACCAGATTGTCGGACGATTGAGTAAAGAGTTTAAAAAAATTTTTGTCCTTTGGAACGAAGAAAGAAAAGATGCTTCCGAATGCCATAGAGTTGCTTTTTTAAATGAAGAACGCGGCAAATGTAAAAGTCGAATGTTAAGAGAATATTAAATTTTGGGCAGTAGAAAAAACAGGCCACAATGAAGCTGAAGCCATCAGGTGAGGGCTATATGTCGAATTTATATCCTACACCCTTAATGGTTTTAATACAGTCCTCTCCTATCTTTTCGCGTATTTTTCGGATGTGAACATCAATGGTGCGGTCGCCCACTATGTTTTCATCGCCCCAAACCCGCTGCATAATTTCCTCGCGCCTGAAAAGACGACCGGGTTTGGAAACTAAAAGGCTAAGCAGTTCAAATTCTTTTCTGGGTAAGTCAATTTCACTTTTATTGTTTATCACCAGGTAGCGTTCGCGGTCAATGACAAGGCTGCCTATCTTTACAACTTCGGTTTGCTTTTTTGCTTCATTCCTGCGCAGCAGAGCATTAATACGGCTTACGAAAACCTTGGGTCGAACAGGTTTGGTAATATAGTCGTCAGCCCCAGCTTCTAGACCGGCTATTTCAGAGTAATCTTCAGAGCGGGCGGTTAAAAAAGTAATGGGTGTTTTTTTGAACTCAGTCATGCCGCGTAACTGGCGGCATACTTCAATACCATCCATTTTCGGCATCATTACGTCCAGCACAATAATTTCCGGATTTACTTCTTTGGCTAATTTCAGGGCGGTTTCACCGTTAAAAGCAGTGTAAACCCAAAAACCTTCTTTCTCCAGCGTGTATTTCAGAAAATTCAAAACATCCGGTTCATCGTCAGCCAGTAAAATTTTCACATCCGTTACATCCTTCATAATCTCGCTTTGCAATTGCAAATGTAGATAGCCAATGTTAAGCGCAAATTACCAAACGATTAAAATTTTGCACTAACAACAAATAGTTTGCTTAACAGAAAGGTAAGATTAGCGTCAACATTTGATAGTATATGGCCGGTAGCTTTGTGCCGCAAAACGAAAGACCATGTATTATAAGATTTCCACCCTCCTCCTTTGCTTCCTTTTAGCTGCAAAAGTAACCTTTCCTCAAACCGGAGCTATATCCGGCAAGGTGGTTGACCGCAAAAGCGGTGAAACCCTGATTGGTGCTACGGTAATAGTTGATGGCAACCCCAACTTAGGCGCTTCTACCGATTTGGACGGAAACTTTACCATTGCCAAAGTGCCGGTGGGCATTCATCGGGTAAAGGTCAGTTACATCGGATATCAGGAAACACAAAAGGGAAATGTGGAAGTTAAAACCAGCGGGGTTACTTCTCTTGATTTCACGATTTCAGAACTGGAAACAAGTCTTAAAGAAGTAAATATTGTAGCTACCAGCAACAAGCGCGACAACGAAAGCGCTATTGTGATGATGCAGCGCAGCAGTACTGTTATTCAAAGCGGCATTTCTGCTGAGGAAATAAAGCGTTCGCCTGATAAAAGTTCTTCAGAAGTTATACGAAGAGTAAGCGGTTCCACCATTCAGGACGGAAAGTTTGCCATTATACGCGGCTTAGCCGACAGGTACAACATGGCCATGCTCAACAATACTGTTTTACCAAGCACCGAGCCAGATAGAAAAGCTTTCGCCTTCGATGTTTTTCCATCAAATATTCTCGACAACATTATTATTATGAAAACCGGTCAACCTAACCTGCCGAGCGAATGGGCAGGCGGATTGATTCAACTGAACACACGCGATATTCCGGAGAAAAATTTCTTCAACGTCTCATACGGTATCAATTTTCACGAGGGAACTGTTTTTAAACATTTTAAAACTTACGAAGGGAGTAAAACCGATTTCCTGGGGTTTGATAAAAAAGTTCGTCCATTGCCGAATAGCTTTCCCGGAATTGTTGAACTGAATGATTTAAAGCTGCTCAACAAAAGCGATACATTAGTAAAACTCGGAAGCCAAATCAACAATACCAGCTGGAAGATTCGCGAAAGGAAGATTGCTTACCCCAGCCAGAGCTTGCAGCTCAGCGGAGGGTTTGCACTGGGTAATAAAGATATCCGGGCGGGGGGAGTGTTTGCTCTCTCCTACTCCAACAATCTGAGTTTTACTCCCGGAACCCGTAGCCGATACGATGCCACCGGTGAAGTCTATTACGATTATACCGATGAGCGATACAACAATTCCGTTACTGCCGCTTTGCTTGCTAATCTCGGTTTGGTTATTAAAAACAATCATAAGCTTACGTGGAAAAATATATACACTGTTAACAGCGATAACACTACATACCTGCGTGATGGTATCAGCATTTTCAGTTCAACCGAACAGCGCAGAGCCAGTTTGGAATTTATCAGCTCACGAGTGCTAAATTCTAATTTAAGCGGTGAGCATATTTTAGGTGAGCGGCAAATCAAGCTCCGCTGGAATGGTGGTATAGCACTCATTAACCGCGACCAGCCGAAGACCATGCGTTACAGCTACGAGCGTTTTTACAGTAGCGAAGAACCACTCGGTCCAAACACTTCCACCGACCCGTTCTTGTACCAGGTTCAAAACGGAGGAAGCGACCCTAAACTGAGCGCCATGTTTAACAGCCAACTTACCGAGCGCGTTTATAATGCCGGTGCCGATTTAACCGCTCCGTTTGAAGTGCTTAAAAACAAACAGGCACTGACTGTTGGGTATTCCTATCAGAACAAAGAACGTAATTTTGAAGCGCGTAATCTCTTTTACGATTACCGCGGCTGGAGCAGCGACTCGATATTGCAAGACCCAAACGTGGATAACATTCTCAGCCAACAGAATTTCGATAACGGGAAACTCACCTTAAACCAGGTAGCTTTCCCTTCGGATATGTACACAGCCAGGTCGCAGCTTCATGCAGCGTATGCTATGCTTGAAAACAATTTCACTGAGCGCTTTAAAATGGTGTGGGGGTTCCGTTTCGAGCATTTTAATCAAGCGCTCACCTCGCCTACCGGTATTGATTTTGAAGTGATTCCACAGGATCCAGAGCCGCCAATCATTAAGACCAAACTGACCGACAGCACCTACATAAAAGAATATTTCAGCGGGGCGTATAAGTATGACTCTACCGGTAAGGTTACGACAGTTTTCCCTTTGCTTCCCTCGGTAAATTTTATTTACAAGCTGAACGAAACCATGAACCTGCGCGCTTCATACAGCCAAAGCATGAGCCGTCCGGAGTTCCGCGAAGTGTCACCTTTTGTTTATTACGATTTTCTGCGCGATGTAAATCTTACCGGCAACGTAAATCTTTTTCAAACCTTTATTCACAATGCCGATTTGCGCTATGAGTGGTTTTTGGGCAGGGGGCAAAGCATAAATGCCAGCGTCTTCTATAAGCACTTTACCAACACGATAGAACTTACTTCCATGGCGGCAGGCGGTGTTCCGCAGTTTCTTTACAATAATTCGGAAAGGGCTTTCCTTGTTGGGGCTGAGATTGAGGTTCGTAAAAACTTTGGTTTTGCATCCCCCAAGCTAGAAGATTTAGTGTTTGTGGCAAACCTGTCATACATCTACAGCCGCGTGGATTTACGCAATGTAAAAAACAACAGCAGCGATGAGCAGGTGCGCCCCATGCAGGGACAAAGCCCTTACATCATCAACCTCGGATTAAATTACGTTCATCCTAAATCCGGAACCGGTGCTTCGTTGCTTTATAACCAGGTGGGTCTGCGTTTATATGCTACCGGTGAAGTAGGCAACCCGGCATGGTATGAACACTGGCGCCCGCTTCTCGATTTGCAAATCAGCCAAAAGTTCTGGAAAGACAGGGGCACGGTGCGCCTGACCATAAGCGATTTAATTGCCGCCAAAACTATTTTTTATCAAAATGCAGAAGCCGGCAAGAATCGTGAATACAACAAAAGTAAAGATACCGTTGTTCTGAGCCAGAAGAACTACCGCACTTATTCCTTGCAAATTTCATTTAGTTTTTAGAGAGGGGTTCTGAAGAATCCGTTAAACAGCATCACACCACAATTATTTAACCTTAACACAACTCACCGGTTAAATGATACCCTCACTTTTGCACCAACAAAAAAAACAAAACACATGAAACAAAATTTTCTACAAAAGCTACTTGCACTTACTGTGCTTCTGGCTGCAATGAATGTTAACGCATCAAACATTACCGTGTCCAGCGACATTACTACTCATACTATCTGGGTAAATACCAACAACTATATCCTTTACGGAGATATTATTGTAAAGAACGGTGCCACACTTACCATCGAGTCGGGAACTATTGTTCGGGGTGACAAAGCAACATTGAGCCGCTTAGTTGTTGCCACCGGTGCAAAAATTATAGCACAGGGAACACCGGAGCAACCGATTGTTTTCACATCTAATCAGCCTGCCGGTTTGCGCAGCAGAGGCGATTGGGCAGGGCTTGCTATCTGCGGGCTTGCACCTGTAAACTTTAAAGACGGTGGGGGAAATCCTATTCAGGGAAGAATTGAATGCGGCACAACGACTGATTATGATTTTGGCGGAAGCTTTGCGGATGACAGCTCGGGAGTTTTGAGTTATGTGCGCATTGAATATGCCGGTTATGTATGTGGCAGCAACAGTGAACTTAACAGTTTGACTATGGGCGGTGTTGGAAACAAAACAAAAATTGACCATGTTATGGTTACCTACGGTCAGGATGACGGATTCGAATGGTTCGGGGGCACTGTAAATGCTACTCATCTTATTTCCTTTGGCAGCCGCGATGACGATTTCGATACCGATAATGGTTTCAGTGGTCAGGTTCAGTTCGGGCTTGTAATTCGGGCTGATACCATTGCCGATCAGGGCGATATTTCAAACGCCTTCGAGTCGGATAATGATGCCAACGGCACTTACAACTTTCCTTATACAAGAGGAGTTTTCAGTAACATTACAGTAGTAGGACCTGCCCAAACAACTGCCTCCTCTATTGACCCCAAGTACGGATGGGCACTTCGTTTGAGAAGAAATACAGGTTTGAATGTATTCAACTCTGTATTTATCGGTTACAAGCGCGGCTTGAGAATTGAAGGCACAGCCGCTCAAACAAAAGCCGCTGCCGATACTCTAGAATTCAAAAACAACATTATTGCCGGATGCAAGGAGCAATATTACGAAGCTGTGTTTGACAGCCTGTATTTATTAAACCAGCCTACTAATACTATCTTCAGCGGCAATGCAAACGATACCGTTCAGTTGGTTTATCCTTATGGAAATCCTGACCTGTTCAACTTTACTCCTCAAACCGGTTCACCCGCTTTAAGCGGAGCATCTTTCAGCAATCAGAAACTTGCGGGACTAACCAGCACCAATTACCGCGGAGCTTTTGACCATAACAATAACTGGGCTACATGTTGGGCTGAGTTTACTCCTCAGGACGAAGATTATACCGCAGGACCTGTTAACTACTCTCCTGCTGTGAATATTTCACAATCCGGTTCGCTTCCTTCTTTAACTCTTACAGCCGATAATATTGCGGGAGCAATTTACAACTGGTCAACCGGTGGAAATTCTCCATCTGTTACAGTTTCTGCCGCTGGAACTTATACAGTAACTGTTACTACTGCAAGAGGCTGTACTAAAACACAAAGCGTAACAGTTACACCTACAGGAATCAACTCAATTTCAACACTTCGCGGAATCAGCTTAACTCCGAATCCGAACAAAGGATTGGCCAATCTTCAAATTTCCGTAGCAGAAATTACCGAAGCAACAATTACCGTAACAGATATAACGGGAAAGGAAATCGTGGTTTTAAATAAGGAGTTAGCTGGCGTATCAAATACCATTTCAATCAACACTTCTCACTTTGCCAACGGAATTTACTTTGTAACTGTGCGAAACAAATCAGAAAATAAAGTGGTGAGAATGGCGGTGAACAAATGAAATAACTGTTCAAACTCTCCACAACGGAATAAAAAACCCACGATATACGTGGGTTTTTTTTATGAAAAAAAACGGAATTCCCTTTATCCCTTACTCCTTAAATTTTTCAGGTGCGCTATTGCCGAATCTTCATCAGGCAGAATGGTAAATATATCTTCGAGCTTAGTCAGTTGCAGAAGTTTTTTAGTATGCTCCGAAACGCTGCAGAAAGCCATTTTGCCTCCTGCAATCTTATATTTTTTTACCCATTGTATCAGTTTGCTCAACCCCGCACTGTTCAAAAACTTAACGCCTCCCATGTTAATGACCACTTCTTTTATACCGGTTCTGAAATATCCTTTCAGCCATTCCATGGTTTGGTCAACGTCCGAATATCCGAGCATATTCTCATCTAAATATATAACAAGCAATGCCTCCTTCACTTCTGCTTTCATCACGTAGCTTATTAGTTACAAAGTATATCAATTTAATTCACATCAGGCAGAATATTTTCGTTTTAATTACAATTCTTTTTTTGTTGACCTAGAATTGCCATGATACAATTCCTCTTAAAAAATTCTTATGATCATATAATATGATTAGCTGTTTGCTGTTATATCTTGTAAATCACTTCTTTTATGGCAATACATGTTATGGAAAATTATGTTTCGCTCGAAGAATATGCCGCGCTTTGCGGCAAAGAACGCAGAGCCGTTTTAAACCGGGTAAGAAAAGGATACGTACATGCAGTAAAAATTGACGGGTACTACGCTATTAACACAACCAGCAGTCCGCCCCGGGCAAAAGTCCATAAAGCCTGGAAAAGTAAAGGGGGCGGCACAGCTGTTATACACACTGAATTACGCAGGGTAGTTAAATGGTGCCTTGGAAAAAATAAGCGGTGCTTCCCTTACCTGCGCGCTATCATTATCGGAAAGATAGACGGATGGGTGTATGGCGGTGAGGTTTTTGCGCGGGCGGAAGACCTTCAGAACTTTAAATGGTAGCCTCCGCAGAACCTGTTGCGGGTTCGCAAAGTGCTCTGAATTTATTCCTACATCGTTTCCCGCTCGTTTGACGACTTTAAAATTTTCCCGAAGCCATTGGAGGAAGAAGCACCGACAGCAAATGGCGCGTAATAGCGTTGCCAGCTTGGGTAACGCTTCCGGGGGGCACTTAATGGCGGTGCGAGTAAAGGCACCACCTCCGGGTGACATTTGATAACGTTGCCAGAAATGGAAACGTCACCTGGTGGCAAAAGAAAGCGCTGGAAGTACCGGCACCGCCACCGGATGGCAGCAAACTACGTTGCCAGACAACGCACCGCCTCCGTATGCCTTTTTAAGGCGATGCGGAAGTCCGATTGCCCAATTCCTGATAAATACTTACGACATCTTTCCCATGATAAAGCCCACCGAAGCCCCGACAAGAGTGCCGTGAACGGTATTGGCAATAACATCTGCCGCCAAAGTCATGGGTTGGTACAGGTTCATGGAAGCGTAAAAGAATATATCCATGCCCAGCATAACCAGGAAAAAGATTATTCCGCCCCAGATAGCACCGCGGGTAAGGTTGCCCACCTCAAGTTTGTCGAACAGCACAGCCAGCAGAGTGCTCCATGCCAGTCCGCCCAGGAATATGCCTATAAGGTTTGGCGGGTCAATCATCAACCCCTCGTAGTGGGTCATGCCGTTTTTGTAAACATTCATCATAACCATTCCGAAAATAACCCAGCCGAGCAGAAAAGATATTACACTGCCCGAAATTGCGCCTACTAATACTTTCGTTTTCATGATAATTTGGTTTTAAGGTGAAAAAATATTTTACTCAAAAGTAAAGCCCGTTTCTCCCGGTATATGTAATAGTATGCCTCTTAGTTATGCAGAGGGGCTGGGTGCGTTGTACAGCATTTGCAACGGAGAATTAAATAAAACCGGCATGCTAAACCAGCCTTTAAGTGTTTCGTTCAATAAACAGGTTCAGAAAAACATACCTTTTGTACACAGCGAAAAACTTATCTTAGCCTGATAATAATTTTATTACCAATTATGGAAACCGAAACAACCTCTGTATCGCGCTACCCGAAAGAGAAGAACCGGGTGCTGGATGAAAATTTCAAGCCGAGCACTAATTTTTACCACAGCGACCGTATTTTCCGCCATTACCTTGCTTCAGATATTTCGGCAAAAGGTTTAAAAGCCGTAACTCCGAACCTGGAGTACACCGGCAAGGAAGCGGCAGGAAGGATGAACGAGCTTTCGCTGCTGGCTGATAAAAACGGACCGGTACTGGTAAAACGGAATCCTCTGGGCGAAACAGTAAATGACATACGCTTTCACCCGGCTTATAAAACGCTTACCGAAATTGCGGTGAAGAGCGGTATGTTCAGCATTAAATGGGAACCCTCCAATGCCGGAAAGTTTAAAACCGAAAAGCACCGGCTGGGTTTTGCAGCCAGTTATCTTTTTGCCATGAGCGAATGCGGCTTGTTTTGCCCGCTGTGCATGACCGATGGAGTGGCGAGGCTTATAGATTTGTTTTGCGATGAAGAAGATAAAGCCCGGTTGCTGCCCCATATATATACGAGTAATGCCGATGAACTTTATACGGGCGCTATGTATCTTACCGAAAAAACGGGCGGCTCGGATGTAGGTGCCAACATTACTACAGCATCACATTATGAAGGCAAAACATTTTTGCTGAATGGTGAAAAATGGTTCTGCAGCAATGCCAATGCCGAGCTGATTTTTGCGCTGGCGCGCACCGATGAATCTATTAAAGGCACGAAGGGGCTTTCCATCTTCATGATTGAAAAGCGAACCGCCACCGGTGAAAAAAATCCTATTGATATCATCCGCTTGAAAGATAAACTCGGGGTGCGCTCCATGGCAAGTGCGGAATGCCTCCTTACCAACACTCACGGCACTTTGGTGGGCAACGAATATGAAGGTTTTAAAGTGATGATTGAAATGATAAATCTATCGCGACTGTATAATTCGGTGGGTGCGCTGTCAGGTTCGCGAAGGGCACTTATTGAAGCCTATCAGTTTTTATTACACCGGAATTCCTTTGGCAAAAATGCGCTGAAACATGCGCTCATCCGCACCAAGCTGACTGAACTCGGCTCATTGAATGTGGCTAATTTTTATTTGGTGTGGCGCGCTATCAAATCGCTTGATTTAGCCGATAATGGTGATGAACGCGAGGCACAACTCTTCCGGCTGATAAACCCTATGGCAAAAAAATGGTCGGCAGAAACCGGAGTTTACATGGTACGTGAAAGCATGGAGCTGATGGGCGGGCTCGGTTATATTGAAGATATGGTAATGCCGAAGCTGATGCGCGATTCGATGGTACTCCCTATTTGGGAAGGCTCGGGTAATGTAATTATTCTCGATATGTTGCGTGCACTTCAAAAATCAAATGGCTTTGCGGTAATGTGTGAAGAAATTTTAAACAGCACTGCAAAAAATAAAGAGTACGGAAGTTTTTTGAAGGATGAATTAAATGTACTTATCCGCTTTTCGGAGAGCCTCCGGAGCTTGGAACAGGATGAAATGGAGGCTTCAGCAAAGATTTTCTTTGAAAAGTTAACCACACTCTACCAGGTGTCGCTTCTGGTTGACGCCATGAATGATGAGAGCAAACAGTGGATTTTACCGGCACTGAAATTCCTGAAAGACAGCTATCTTCCAAAAGGCACTGAACCGGTGAAACCCTTGTCAGTAGCGGAAGTTAAGAGGTTACTTGCCTGGGAAATTTAATGGTATATTTTTTTAATTTGAAGCCACTGGACCGGTTTTCAGAGGAAGAAACCGCAAAAAAGTAAACCCTTCATTGGTATTTTACCTATGGGAACTCCACAGGGTGTGCATAACATTATCAGGTAAAAAGTTGTGTCCTCATAGGAGGAATACTACTTTTCGCTCACTAAAACCAATTTATTATGGCAACCAAAAAAGCGAAAGCAAAAAAGCCTGCTAAAAAAGCAGCAAAACCGAAGGCAAAACGTAAACCAAATGCGGCATTCATGAAGCCCATGAAGCCCAGTGCTGCACTCGCAGCAGTAGTAGGCAGCAGCCCACTTCCCCGTACCGAAGTGACCAAGAAAATTTGGAACTACATCAAGAAGAACAAACTTCAGGATGCGAAAGAAAGACGCAACATCAACGCTGACAGCAATCTGAAGGCTGTATTTGGCGGCAAGAGCCAGGTTTCGATGTTTGAGATGGCAAAACACATCAACAAGAACCTGTCTTAATCCATCGGTTGCTTTTAAAAAAATGTCCCGACCCAATGTCGGGACATTTTTTTTGTACCGGTTTCTGCTTTTTCCGTCTTCTTCTCATTCCTTCGTAAACTTACCGGAAATTTACTAATCATTTTACCTCAATCCCGATCCCCATTAGAGATATTATCAGTGGGGTAAAGTTATCTTTGGCTGATGATTAGTTATTGGGAAAAACAATCGCTTCTTCATTATGACATAATAATTATCGGCAGCGGTATTGTAGGCCTATCAACTGCTCTTTCGATAAAAGAAAGAGATTCAGCGAAAAAAATTCTAGTTCTGGAGCGAGGCATTTTACCCACCGGTGCAAGTACTAAAAATGCAGGCTTCGCCTGCATCGGCAGCCTTACCGAAATACTCGATGACCTTTCAACGATGAGCGAAGATGAGGTTATTCAATTGGTCGAAATGCGCTTAAAAGGATTAAGAAAACTGCGGAAAAGATTAGGAGACAGAAACATTGAGTATGCAGAAAACGGTAGTTATGAGCTGATTGGAGCAGAAGAAGAAAGACAATTAAAGCATTTAGAGCGAATAAATACTCTGCTGAAACCGATTCTGATTGGTGATGCATTTTTTTTAAATAATAAAAAGATTAAAGAGTTCGGGTTTAACTCCGCCCGGGTAAAACAGATTGTCCAAAACAATTTTGAAGGAGAATTACATACCGGTAAAATGATTCGAACCCTTGTTGATTTATCTATAAGCAAGGGCATTGAAATAAAAACAGGATGTGAAGTTGAAAAAATTGAAGACGTGAATAAAGAGGTAAAAGTTTATGTGAGTTTACCTTCAGCCACGAGGCAATTTTATTTCTCTGCTTCTAAAGTTGCTGTTACCACCAATGCCTTCACTAAAAAGTTATTCCCTCAACCGGATATTAAACCGGGGCGCGGCCATGTATTAATTACCAAACCAGTCAAAGGTCTTAAGTTTAGAGGTATTTTTCATTTCGACAAAGGCTACTATTATTTCCGTGAAATAAACGGCAGAGTACTTTTTGGAGGGGGAAGAAATCTCGACTTTGAAAAAGAACAGACAACAGAGTTTGGATTCAATGAAAAAATAAAAAACGATTTAACTGAAAAACTTCATTCCGTTATACTTCCTGATACAGAATTTGAAATAGACTACTGGTGGACGGGGATTATGGCATTCGGGCCCGATAAATTTCCTGTTATTAAAGAACAATCTGAAAGAGTATTTCTTGGGGTAAGAATGGGCGGAATGGGGATAGCTATAGGCAGCGAAACAGGGGAAAGACTTGCCGCTTTAATACTCGAATAAATTTTAACCCTGATTGAACAAGGAAAATAGACGCTTACGCCTGCATTCCGAAGTAAATTTTCATACGAATAATTACCTGCAATAATTTAATTTTCTATTTTGCCGATAAATTAATTGGTATGGACCCAGTTATCGTGCTATTAAGTATTGCTGCGTTACTGTTGGTTTACCAACTTTTCCTTGTCAAGGATTACGATAAACTTGATGCGTTTGGGCATGAAGTTTACGCCAAGAGCAAACGGGGATAGTCAGTTGGTTTACTTAACATTTTAAGTTTTCACAAAAATTTTTCATTAAAATTTTTGCATGGGATTTTTATACCTATCCTTGCCGTTTTAAACGGTGTTTTTCCGTTTTGGAAAGGGTGGTCTGTAAAACTTTTTCATTTCTTCCATTATTCAAATCGCAAAAACCTTTGCCAGGCTTGCACTTCTGGTAATCTCCACCTTTTTCAAATTCCGGCACAATAGTGGCACGTAATCATTCATATTACAATGGGCATTTCTTACCCCGGATTTTGCTATGTTAAAACAATATGAATTGAGTCAAGTGAACAAATCAAATATGGCTATAGTTGAAAGAATGAAAAAACTGAGAGAAATCAGAAAAATGAAGCAGAGTGATGTTGCTAAAAAAATGAAATTATCGTCACAGGCTTACAGCCACTTGGAGAACAAGGGGAATTTAAAATTTTCGGCCGTAGAAAGATTTTGTAAAGCCATAGGGGTTCAGCCGGTTTTATTGCTTGATGAAAAAGTTCCGATTAACGAAGAAACACTCAGGTTTTTTGATACACTGAAAGACGAGCCTTTGTTAACCCGTTTTGAAAAGCTAAAAATAAAAACGGAGGCTTACGAGAAGTTGCTTGTTTAAACGACTCATAGCTTTTCTGCACAAAAGTTAAAGCGTAAAATAGAAGATAGCCCCTTCATTTACTCTCGCTTCTGCCCATACCTTGCCTCCGTGTTTTGTGATTATGCGGTGAACAATTGCAAGACCCACACCGGTGCCTTCAAACTCATTTAAATGATGAAGCCGCTGGAACACACCGAATAGCTTATCGGCTTGCTTCATATCAAACCCTACTCCATTGTCTTTAATATAATAGGTAGTTTTACCATTTTGTTTTACAGACCCTATTTCTATTTCCGGGTTAGTCCTGCATTTTGAATATTTGAGACCATTTGAAATCAGGTTCATCCAAACCTGCTTTATTTGTAGGGGGTCGCTGCTGACGGGTTCAAGGTGCTTTATTTTTATTTGTGCATCTATCTTACTTGTTGTAAACCTCAGCTCATCTATAACCTGGGTTACGACTTTGTGCATGTCTGTAAATTGTTTTACTAAAGGCGCCCTGCCAAAGCGTGCAAAATTGAGCAAGTCATTAATGAGTCGGTCCATTTGGCTGGCGTTTCGTTTTATAGCGTTTAATGCGTGTTCGTTTTCATCACCCAACTTACCTGTGAGTTCTTCAAGAAGTACCTGGACAAACCCATCAATTACACGAACAGGCGTCATCAGGTCATGAGAAATTGAATAGGTAAATGCTTCAAGCTCTTTACTTACTTCTTCGAGCTCGGCTGTGCGCTCTTTCATGCTCTTTTCCAGAAGTTCATTAAGTTGTTTTATTTCATCTTCGGCAGTTTTTTGCCTGGTTGTTTCTCTAGCAGCAATAGAAACCCCGAGAATTCTGCCCATCTCATCTGAAATTGGCGACAACTTTACCTGATACCAATTAACCGAATTATTTCTTGTAGTATATTTAGATTCGTACTGAAAAGGAACTCCTGACAGAACATTGTCGAGAATAGATTTACCCCACTGTTTGTATTTTACAGGGAAGTTATCAGTTAAAAAATTTTCTCCCTCTATGAGGTGAACTCCAAGTTCAGAGAATGCCCATTCATCAGCAAGTTTATTCGCAGCGAGAACTTTCAGTTCCTTATCCAGCAAGAGGAAGGCAGTATCTGTGCTGTTGATAATATGCCGGAGATTAGCTTCAGATTTTAAAAGCTCCTCCTGTGCTTTTTTCTTTTCGGTAATATCCTGAATAATGCAAGTGCCAAGATTAACTTCTCCAATCTCATTTAGTGAAGAAGAAATATTTACCTCCACCCATCTAATGTTTCCCTTTAGAGTAATGTATCTTTTTTCAAGCCTGTAATTATTTATTTCTCCCTTTTGTAATTTATCAATCAAAACAAGTTCGCGTGGTAAATCATCCGGGTGCGTAAACTTGCTGAAGTGAAGTCCAGAGACTTCCTCCGGAGCACCTTCGAGCAAATCGCAAAATGTTTTATTAGCGCGGATAACGGTCCCGTCACAAGTTCCCCAGGCAATTCCAAGAATCGGGTTTTGAGTTATGATTCGATAACGCTCTTCACTCTCCCGTAATTTGGTTTCACTTTGCACTTGTCGGGTAACATCGCGTACAAAACAAGCCACACTGTTTACATTTCCGTTTTCGCGAATCGGGTTGATTGAAAAAGCCCAGAATGATTGCTCCCCGATATTAAACTCCTTTACAAAGTCCAACTGCTCCCCTCGAAAAGCGCGGGCATAAATATTCTTCCATTCTTCAATAAACTCGGGAGCAATATTTTCAAAAAATGTAAGGGGACTATCGCCTGGTTTTAATATCAATCCAAAATGTTGGTGAACAGTTTCACGAAGAATTGCATTAACAGTAACGAGACGAAAATTTCTGTCAATGGAATAAACAAACCCAGGTGCATTATCAATTATGGATGTAAGGTGAGCAATAGTTTCTGCTCTGGTTGCTGCTCTGCTGGCTGCTGTTCCTGTTGTTTTGTTCTCATTCATAAGTAACCGGCATAAGCAATATTACCGAAAATAAGAACGCTGCTGTAAATAAACAAAATAGCTAATTACCGGTTAAACCGGAAGCAGAAAGGCGCTACGCCCTCCTGACAGAAGCAGTCATACTTCCTGTGGTTGTTCGGTGTTGTGTATTAGTACGCAACAACTCTTCGTACACCTCTATTTTCTGCTCCAGTTTTTTGTATTCGGTGAGAATATCAAAAAAAACTCCGGTTACCGTAACGTTGCAGGTTTTCCTCGGTTACGGGAATGTCGGTAGCAATCAGAAAAGGTAGTGAAACATTGGTTACATCGCAAAACCTGCGAAGCGTTTCAAGCCGCGCATTATCAGCACCTTGTTCCAAACAGCTATAAGCCTGTTGGGTAATTTTCATTGAAGCCGCTATTGCGGTCTGCTTCCATCCGCGAATTTCACGGATTTTCCTGATTCTTGATGAAATTTCCATGGTAGTTGGTTTGTTCTGTAAATTGTTTGACTTGTATCCACCAATTTAGTACCATTTCTGGCCAGATTCGGTACGCTACGTAAAATTGTCTATGAAAAGCTATCTATGGGGAGCAAATCAAAATCATCCAACAGCTTTGAAAGAACATACCAAAATGAAAAAATCATTTTCAAAATGAGAAGCAAAAAGCCACCTTACGGGGTGGCTTATATTACAGTGCTTTAAGAAAGGGGTTACTACCCCTTTACTCATCTTCCCTGTCTTTCTTATTTTGCCGTCTATAAGCAGCCAGTAGATATACAGCCCGCTTTAAGATTGCTAGTGAAAATGGTCGTAATGCTGTAAGTGTTGTTACAAGAACTGTCCTAATTACTCAGCCCCCCTACTGTAAAGTCACTAGTTTGAAGCTTTAAAAGGTGAATGAACTTGTATTTAATAGAGGATGTTTTGCTTCGGGAACCTTCGCTCAATGTGACAATTGTCTTTTAAAATATTTCGACAATCTGAGACACTATCTACTTTTCAAGTGTTTTTTTAACCAAAACGCCCCGAAATACTTCGAGGCGTTTTGGTTAAAAGTAAAGCTGTAAGTTTTAATTTACATCCCACCAAACCCGGGTGTCGAGGTTATCAGAACCCAAGGCAGAAACCGCAGCAGAGTAATTTTTACCATTGAGTGTTTGTTCATCAACAGGATATTTCAAGCGTTTAGGTATTCCTGTTCCGTCAAGGTTACCATCGGCAGGTAGCTGGAGGATACCAAAATCGAGTCTTCTCCATTCGGTCCAACCTTCTATACCCTGCATATAAAGAGCAAGCCACTTCTGTTTGCCTATTTTTTCTCTCCATGTTCCGGGAGCAGTAGCGTAATCAACCGATGCCTGAGCCAGGTAAGCAGCTATGTCAGTTGCATCTACACCCCAATAATCCATCGAAGCGGTAATGCCTGCCGCATAGTCAGAAGCAGCGCTGCCCACGCCAAATCCTCTTTCAGCGGCTTCTGCAAGAATGAACAGCACTTCAGCATAGTCCATGTAAACCCCAGGAGCATCGGCAGCTAAAACAGTGGTGCCTCTTTGCGATACATCATCGTCATCTGTACTGGCACCATTGGCTTCAGATAAGCCGTATACTTCACCAACAAAAGTTCCTGAATTCACTGCAGGTTCAAAATAATGACTTATGCGCGGGTCGTTTAGACCATTCATTACATCAACCATGATGTTGCTGGCACAGAAGTCGTTCCTGCCCTCGTTTTCATAATCGAAATAATGCATGTTGAAGTTGGGTGCGCCAGCCTGATAGCGGAAAAGGGCGTTATCGGCATTAGAGGTAAAAACTCCGGCAGCAACAGCTTCATTTATTTTTTGAGAGGCAACAGCAGGTTTGCGGTCTGCAATACGGATAGCAACTCTTAATTTAAGTGAATTGCCGAATTTTTTCCAGGCTGTCATATCGCCACTGTAAATTACATCTCCGGCTGGTCCTTCTTCGCCCTCGTCAATCAAAGAAAGAGCATTATCTAATTCGGCAAGAAGACCGGTATAAATATCCTCCTGAGAGTCGAAAACGGGCTGAGTATTTTCAACACCCATTAATGCCTGGCTATACGGAACAGCCCCCCATTGGTCAGTGAGTTTCTGCATCTGCCACACTTTAAGAATGGTTGCTACGGCAATCTGGTTGTCGGGATGGCCATATACCGAAAACTTATCCGGAGAAGCAGTGCATAGGTTAATGATAGTTTGCAACTCATAAAGCCCGCCTACATCGGCAAGGGCATCATTTATACCACCGGCATAAAAATATCTCCAGTAATTATTGGTTACTCCGGTACGAAACTGGTATCGACTTTCGGAGGTGTACTGATTAGAAGACCAATACTGAGCCAACTGGTTTCCCACCTGACCTCCCCACCAGTGATCCCAGTTATTATCCATCAAGCCTTTCTGTGCACCTGTGAGATAATAACTTGTAGGAACATCTTTAGGATTATTCGGGTCGTCATTAATTTCTTCAAAACCTTTTTTGCATGACGACACGGAAACAGCTATCAAAAGTATAACTGCGTAAATAATGATTCTGTTGATTGATATATTTCTCATGTTCTTATTTTTTATTGGTTAACAATGTTTAGAACTTGATTGAAAAATTAAATCCGATAGATCGGTTGCTGGGGTTCTGTGCGCCTTCAAGCCCTTGAATATTTCCGGAGTTTACAGCTGTTTCGGGGTCAATATGCGGCACGTTTTTTTTGAGTATAGCAAGATTACGCCCGGTAACACCTATAGTAATACCACGGATAGGAGTTTTCGCAAACCATTTTGCAGGCATATCATATAACAACCGGAATTCGCGAAATTTTACAAAAGATGCATCATACACATCGGCCGCGGCAATAACATATCCCTGATTGACAAAGAAGTGGTCAACAGCAGCAATGCTTACCGTATTCGGCTGACCTGTACTTACCCAATTACCATCAGGGTCTTGAGTAGCAGCCATTCCTTCTACTACTATGCCGTTTTCGCGAATTCCGTTTTCTGCAGTTTCTTCAAAGATGCCGGAATATTTGCCCCAGGTGTTAGTCAGCGAGAAGAAACTTCCCCCTTTCTGGAAGTCGAAAAGGAAATATGCTGATAACCCCTTCCAGGAAAGTGTTGTTGACACACCACCGGTGAAGTCAGCCAGAACAGAACCTAAGGGTTTTACTTCATCGGTAGGGATGTAGAAGCCATCAGGGTCAACCAATTTGTTTCCGGCAGCATCTCTCTGGAAATCGGTGCCGATTATTTGTCCAAACGATTCACCAACCCGGTTTTCCAATGAAACAGCAAACGGAGCCGTAACAAGGCGGTAGCTTTCTACTTCATTTCCGGCATCGTCTTTATACAACTCTTTTACTTTGTTCCAGTTTTTTGCAATATTGAAACCAATAGACCATTCAAATCCGTTTTTCAGTTTCACGGGTTTAAAGGTTCCTGCAAACTCAATACCACTGTTAGTAACAACACCCGCATTTGCAATTCTGAATGAATATCCCGTAGCTCCTGTTTGCTGAACCGGGAAAATATTGTCTTTGGTAATAGAGTTATAATAAGTCAAATCCCAGCGAATCCTGTCTACCCAAAGAGCCATTTCAGTTCCGATTTCCCATGAGAAAACACTTTCAGGTTTTAGGTCGGGATTATTAACTGTGGAGGGTTGAACAAAAATTGCATTGGAGCCAAAACTTTGTCCGTTAACAGGTCTTGTGTCCAGCCTGTAAGGGTCGGTATCGTTACCTGTCTTAGCCCAGCCTCCCCTTACTTTTCCGTAACTGAACCAGCTGGATTTGAAAAGTTCTGAGTAAACAAAACTAGCCGAAACCGAAGGGTAGAAATAGGAATTGTTAGCAGAAGGAAGAGTAGAAGACCAGTCATTCCTTCCGGTAAAGTCAATAAAAACCATACCTGCATAGCCAAAGGCTACATCAAAAAATACTGAATTAATCACCCTACGGTTAATGGGTCTGAGGATATCAGAATTTAAAACTACCGGGTCAATGGAGTTAGTAAGTGTGTAAAGCCCCGGAACATTAAGTCCTCCTTGCGTTGAAGCTGTTGTCCATTTTCTCCGGGTATCTCTTCTGTTTAATCCAATGAAACCTGACAAGTCATATTTTTCTTTAAATACTTTGCGGGCATTGAGCATTAACTCGTAGTTCATTTCATTGTAAGTAATATTTTCTTCAAAATATTTTGAAGTTTTTACGCTGCCAACTGCTATGCGCTCCTGCCTTCCGTCCTGATAAAAGTCAGTCATCACAGTGCCTTTTGCTGTGAGCCAGTCAGTAATCTTTGCACCAAGCGCAACATTTCCGAATATCCTATCGCGCTGGTCGGTTTCGTAATTCTCGTAAACCGTCCAGAAAGGATTGTCCCAATACAAAGGGTCAGCTACAGATTCACTTAAGCGGTTCCATGAGCGCTGAGTCCCGTCCGGGTTTTTGTAATTTCTAAGTTCTTCCATATCTAATTGGCGTTGGAACCATTGATTGAAATTACTCATGTGGTTTTCGTAACCTGTCTGAGCGCGTCCCTTACCTACGGATTTTACATAGCTCAAACTGATGTTGCTGAATATATGCTTACCAAAGTTATATCCTCCGTTAAAACTCACCGTTGAGCGATTGATATGCGAGTTTTCAAACACTCCCTTTTGGTGAAGATTAGAAAAAGACAACCTGAAGTTTCCGTTATCGTTAGCGCCATCAAGTGAAATATTGGTATTTGAAAGCACACCGGTTCTGAAGAAAGATTTCACATTATCCGGATGCGCTTCCCAAGGTGTAGGTACTCCGTATCGCGCAGAATCATGCTCGTAAAAAGCATAGTACTGCAATACAGGTGTTCCATCCATTTTAGGGCCCCAACTTCCATCGTAACTATATTGAGCTCGTTTCAAACCAGGAAATAAATTACTGTTTCTGAAAGTATCTAATGTTCCGCCTCCGTATTGATCTTGATAATCAGGAAGGATAGCAACCTGGTCGAAGAGAATGTTCTGAGTAATTGTAACTCCTATAGGCGATTTCCCTTTGCCAACTTTTTTAGTCCCTTTTTTGGTTGTAATTACTATTACTCCATTTAAGCCCCTGTTTCCATATAGTGCAGTGGCAGCGGGACCTTTCAACACGTTCACCGATTCAATATCGTCCGTATTAATATCCTGGATGGCATTACCATAATCATAACCTAATGCCCCTCTGGCTTGTTCAACCGTAGTAAAGTTAGAGTTGTCGATAGGAACACCATCTACTACGAACAAAGGTTGGTTATTAGCATCAATGGAGCGTGCACCCCGTATCAAAATTCGTGAAGAACCGCCAAGGTTGCTAGAGCCGGTGATTTGTACACCTGCAACCTTACCCTGTAACTGATTCACAAGATTGGCTTCCTTAGCCGTACTGACATTATCGCCCGAAACTACCTGCGTTGCATAGCCTAGCGATTTTTGCTCCCGTTTAACACCTAAAGCAGTAACGACCACCTGGCTTGTTTGAATCACATCATCTTCGAGCGCAACAGAAATTGTTCCGCTTTCAGGAATGGCTACATCCATCGCCTTTTTCCCGATATAAGTAATGGTAAGTGTTTTAGCGTCAGCAGGTACACCAAGAACGAATCGGCCGTTAGCATCGGTAGATGTTCCGATTTTAGTGCCCTTGACAAAAACATTTGCTCCGATGAGAGGTAAATTATCCGTAGCATCGGTAATGGTTCCTTCAACCTGCCTGTCTTGAGCAAAAGCTGCAAGCGCAAACAAGCCTAAGAAAACTGCGAGTAGTTTTTTCTTCATAATGTTTAGATTTTGGTTAAGAAATAGGTTATCGCAAAGGCAAGTTATAAAATACTTTTACAATTTAACAAGTCCTTAACAAATTAATGTGCAAAACTATATATCAGTTTCCACCAACTTAAAGGGATGGTAAGGGTTTCCGATATGCACACACTTACAAAGTTTCTCTTGTAAATCTTTAAATTTTTGGGTGAGTTTCTAACGAATTCCCAAGAACTCGGTTTTTTGATTGCTTAAACTAAAACCCATAACCGATATTGATTTGAAGGATTACCTTGACGTTTTTGAATGGGTTGTTTTCAAAAATAACGTAATCGCGTCTCGTAGTTGTTCTGTAATGAGCATCATAGTCTATAATAAAATTCTTTCTATAGCCGACCCCCCCGAATAATTCAAGAAATACCCCTTTTTGAGATAAAAGAAACTGATACCCGGCAATAGCGCTTCCGTTGGCATAATTTAAAACACTATAAGAGCCGTTACCGTTCCTCAGTTTGAGCTTTACAAAATTGTAAGAGCCATATACTCCTGCAAAAAAACCTTCAGGAGCTTCTTTTCTTTTAAGAGGATAAAACCGGTATCCGAAAGTCACACGCCCACCTCGCATACTAACCTCAGACAAAATGCTGTTGGTAGGATTAAATATTGCGGGTAAAACAAAAAGGAGCAAACTCGGATAATTATATGACAACCCTAAAGTTACTGACTGGTTATGTGAAAGCATTCTTTCGTAAGTAAACCGCAATTCGCCACAAAAAGGAATTTGCCCGGCAATAACGGGAATGATATTCGACTTGATTACATTTTCCTTGAATGGAAGTTTTCTCTCTTCAAATCCTTCAAAGTCCAGGGAATCAGCTTCTGTTTCCTGTGAAAAGATAAAGAGGGGAAGAAAAAAAAACAGAACAAAAAGCGAAACAGCGTTTCTATAGATTTTGTTCATGTAAAATCAGTTTCAGGTTTCATTTACATCAACGAAACAAACTTTTTTAAACCGAAACCAGAAACTTATTGAATCAACTCCCCGATTTTTTGTTCCAATGCCGGACCTCTGAGGTTAGTTGCCACAATTACTCCGTTTCTGTCTAAAAGATAAGCTGCGGGAATGCTGTTTATACCATAACGAACTGCTGCGTCACTTTGCCAGAATTTTAAATCGCTCACATTGCTTTCCCATGTCATTCCTAAACCATTGATTGCGTTCCGCCATGCATTGCCATCGCGGTCGAGCGATACGCTGTAAATTTCAAATCCCCTGTCCTTATATTTTTTATAAGCTGCAACTACATTTGGCATTTCCATTCGGCAAGGTCCGCACCACGAAGCCCAAAAATCAAGCAACACTACCTTTCCTTTAAGGGAAGAAAGTTTAATATTTTTCCCTTCGGGTGTTTTTAAATCAATTTCAGGTGCGGGCTGCCCGATACCGACAGAAGCCGCTGCCTGTTGCATTTCATTTTGTTGATTTAGTTGTTTTTCGTAGTTAGTATAAATTTCGCGGAATTGTTTTGTGTATGAGGAATTCGGAATTTCTTTTTCCAGACGCTGAATAACAGCAAGATTTTCTTTCGGGAATTTGTCTATGGGCGAGTTGGTAATATAAAACATGGCCACCAAAGGACTCTTGGCTGTTTTTGCACTGTCTAAAACCAGCGACTGCATTTTCATGGAAGTGAGCTGAAGTTGCTGCTGAATCATGGCAACGGTATCTGGAGCTCCGCCCTTTTGAGCATACATTTGATAGGCCATATTCCATCCTTGTAAATCGCGCTGTAAGTTGTTGATTTGCTTAATAGCTCTCTGAAATTCATCGTTTTCGGCAGAGCCCGAAATTGTAAAAGGCTCCTGCAGCGACATATCCACTTCAGCTTTATATTCTTTGGCCTCCAGAAGAAAAAGAAAGAACGCCCGGTCGTCTAATTTCAACCGGTAAAATCCTTTTTCTGAAACACCCTGCATTTTAAAATTTCCCTTTTCGTCAATCTGTGCAGAATCAATGACTGTAATCTTCTGCAAGCCGAGTTGTTCAAGAAGAATGGATTTTGCGGGGTGATTTTTTACCGTTCCCTGTATGGAGTATTTATCGCTGCCCCCAGCCATATTGCAGGAAGAAAAGAAAATAAGAAACAGGATAACACTGATAATTTTGCGCATTTGATTTGGTTTTATTTAAGCTTCAAGTTTTTCTAATATTAATTTGTTTGTCAGCTTCGGGTCGGCTTTGCCTTTTGAAAGTTTCATTACTTCTCCAACGAATAAACCAAGCAAACCTTTCTTACCCGCGCGATATTCCGAAACTTTTTCGGGATATTTAGCAATTACCTGATCAGCATATAAACTTAATACTTGCTCATCACTAAGTTGAAGTATGTTTTTAGCCGCAACAATACTATCGATATCACTATCTGGAGATTCTATCAGTTTAGGAAGTATTGAACTAGTTGCCGCTGTGTTGCTTACTCTTCCAACTAATACTTCGCAAATCAGTTGTGCAATAGTGTTTGGGCGCACCTCGAAATCTTCAATTTTTAGCCCTCTTTCATTTAGAGCAGATTTAATTGGACCCAGTACCCAGTTTGAAGCAGCTTTGTAAGATTTTTTTGACCGTACTAAGTTTTTAAAATCATTTACTATCAATTTAGAAGTTAAATAACTTAATAAACCTGAAGAAATGTGATCAAATGCATTTTCCAAATAATAAACAATCTCTTCAAAGTACATGGCCAATTCTTTGTCTTCCGTAATAATCCGCGCATCATACTCAGGCAAACCATAAACCTCGATATACTCTCTCTTCAGTTCATTGGGTAACTTAGGCATGTGAGCTTTTACTCTTTCGATGTACTCTTCGGTAACATAGACCGGTGGTAAATCAGGCTCGGGGAAATAACGGTAGTCGTGCGCATGCTCTTTACTCCGCTGAGAAAGGGTAATTCCTTTAACTGCATCAAAGCCCCGGGTTTCCTGGCTCAATTTTTCGCCCGCTTCATGCGCGTCTACCTGCCGGATAAATTCAAATTCAATAGCTCGCTTTACATTCCGCATGGAGTTCATGTTCTTTACCTCGCTACGAGGGTTTAAATCAGTTGTTCCTCTTAAACGCACAGAAATATTCGCGTCACAGCGCATAGAGCCCTCTTCCATATTCCCGTCACAAATTCCGAGATAGCGAACAAGCTTTTGAATTTCGTTAAGATACGTCATCGCTTCATCTCCACTCCTGATATCCGGTTCAGAAACAATTTCAATCAGTGGAACTCCAGCACGGTTCAAATCTACCAGGGAGAAATACGGGTCAATGTCATGGATGGATTTTCCCGCATCTTCTTCCATGTGAATACGCGTGAGGCGGATTTTTTTCTTTTCTCCGCTTACTTCAATCTCAATAAATCCTCCGGTGCAAATGGGAGTTTTATCCTGTGTGATTTGATACCCTTTTGGCAAATCAGCATAGAAATAGTTTTTACGCGCAAACTGATTTTCGTAGCGAATATCGCAATGAGTAGCTAAACCGATTTTGACAGCATACTCAATGGCTGTTTCATTCACCATTGGTAAAGTTCCCGGATGACCGAGCGAAAGAACACTTACATGAGTATTAGGAGAGCCGCCAAACTCAGCCGAATCACCGCAAAACATTTTGCTTTGTGTTGAAAGCTGGGCATGAACTTCCAAACCAACAACCACTTCATATTTTGAGTATTTATCGTCCGACATTTACGAAAACTTTTGTCTCAACTTCACAATTAAATCTTCTACATCTTTTTCACTCTCCGCACTTGCCTGCACAAAATCAGAAGGGCCACCGCCCTTTATGTTTGGTGATAGCTCTTTCAGCAATTGATTGCCATTTATATTGAGATTAGAAGCCACACGCAAGTGAACAGGACGTTTACTATTAATCTCAGATGAAAGCAACAGAATAAAATTCTCTTTCAAATCATTGGCTAACTGAATCCCAAGTTTACGCAACGCTTCCACTGAATTCACTTCAACCTTCGTGTTGGCGTAGAACTTAACTGAGCCCATATTTTCCAAGGAAGTCGTAATCTGTTTTTTCAGGTTAGTTACAGTTTTATCTTCAAATTGCTGTAATTGTTTTTTCAACTCATCGTTTTCACTCTTTAATGAGTCAACACTTTTCAGTATATCTTTTGAATTATTTAAAGCTGCGCGCACATCCGCTAATTCGCTGATTGCTGAATTAGCTAACTCAATTACCTTCTTTCCCGTCACCGCTTCAATCCTTCTAACTCCGGCAGCAATTGAACTCTCTGAGGTGATCTTGAACAATCCGATTTCACCGGTTGATTTTACATGAGTTCCTCCGCACAACTCGCGCGAAAACTTTTCATCGAAAGTGATTACGCGGACAAACTCTCCGTATTTTTCTCCGAACAAAGCGGTCGCTCCCATTTTCTTCGCTTCCTCAATAGGAACATTTCTTTTTTCATCAATTGCGATGTTCTCCATGATTTTGTCATTCACTATTTGCTCCACCTTTGAAATTTCTTCATCGGTCATTTTTGCAAAGTGGGCAAAGTCAAAGCGCAGGTAATCGGCATTTACCAATGAGCCCTTTTGCTGAACATGATTGCCAAGAACTTGCTTTAATGCCGCTTGCAGCAAATGAGTAGCCGAATGATTTTTAATGGTATCATTTCGTTTTCGTTCATTGATTTTTGCATGAACGGGCGCATCAACTTTTGCAGGAAGTTTTTTTACAAAATGAACAATCAAATCATTTTCCTTTTTGGTGTCGAGCACGTCAACTTTTTCTCCCCCAAAATCCAGGTAACCCGTATCGCCAACTTGACCTCCGCTTTCGGCATAGAAAGGAGTTTTATCGAGCACCAATTGAAACAGTGCTTTGTCTTTTTGTTTTATGCTCCGGTATTTAACCACATGAGCATCGGCTTCAGCAAAATCATAGCCAATAAAATCAGATTTTGTTTCTGCATTGAGATTTACCCAATCGGTTTGTTCAGTGGCAGAGGCAGCACGGGCGCGGTCTTTTTGAGCAGCCATCTCTTTATTGAAACCTTCTTCATCAACTGTCCAGCCCTTTTCGGTAGCGATTAATTTAGTTAAATCAAGAGGAAAGCCGTAAGTATCGAATAACTCGAAAGCTGCTTTGCCATCAATACTTTTTAACCCGTCAATGCGTTTGATTCCGTTGGCAAGTGTTCTTAAAAAAGAAGTTTCTTCCTCCTTAATCACATTTACCACAAAGTTTTCCTGCGCTTTCAATTCCGGAAACACATCAATAAATTGATTCGCCAGCATAGGTGCCATTTCGCACAAAAACGGTTGCTCAAAATTCAGATAGGAATACCCGTAGCGAACAGCTCTGCGCAAAATTCTGCGGATAACATATCCCGCACCAGTGTTTGAGGGAAGTTGTCCATCGGCAATCGTAAATGAAATGGCACGTATATGGTCAGCAATTACACGAAGAGCAATATCAGTTTTCTCGTTTTCACCATATTTCACATTAGCTCTTTTTGCTACGGTTTGAATCAGCGGCTGAAAAATATCCGTATCGTAACTCGAATGCTTTCCCTGAATTGCCATCGTCAACCGCTCAAAGCCCATTCCGGTGTCCACATGTTTTTTAGCAAGCGGAGTTAATGAACCATCGGCTCTGCGCTCAAATTCAATAAACACATCATTCCAGATTTCAATTACCTGTGGATGCGAAGCGTTCACTAAAGTCTTTCCGTCAACTTTCTTTCGCTCTTCATCATTCCTCAAATCAATATGCATCTCGGAAGAAGGTCCGCAAGGACCGGTATCGCCCATTTCCCAAAAATTGTCCTTTCTGCCAAACTTCAGAATCCGCTCTTCGGGCAGCCACTTCTTCCATTCGTTGAACGCTTCTTCATCAAAAGGAAGTTTGTCTGCTCTGTCACCTTCAAACACAGTTACATACAACCGGTCTTTATCTAACTTGTAGATTTCGGTAAGCAGTTCCCAACTCCATTCAATGGCTTCTTTTTTAAAGTAATCTCCAAAACTCCAGTTACCGAGCATTTCAAACATGGTGTGGTGATAGGTATCAACACCCACTTCTTCCAAATCATTGTGCTTGCCCGAAACGCGCAGGCATTTTTGCGTATCTGCAACACGGTGATATTTGATTGGTTCATTGCCAAGAAAGATATTTTTAAAAGGTGCCATGCCACTGTTGATGAACATCAACGTAGGGTCATTTTTGACCACAATAGGCGCTGAAGGAACGATTTTATGACCTTTACTTTCAAAAAAATCTAAAAATGCTTGTCTTATTTCTGACGATGTCATGTATAAGTTCTACAAATAAAAAATGATGATAACTTAGCCTTTCAAATGAGGCACGAAAATAACAGAATTGGGCAGACAAAAACCGGGCTGTATTTGCTATGGCGTTGCTGAAAAGAAAGGACAAATTTGTTTTTAATACCCACACGCTGAGCTACGAAAAAGTAGTGGTAGGATGGGGAACCCGGATTTTCCGCTTTGTGGGATTCATCATTGCCGCATTTGTTTTCTCGCTTGTTATTTCCACCATCTACTACCGGTTCTTCGATTCGCCTAAGGAAAAAATCCTGAAGGCAGAGCTAAGCGAAATGCAGGGGCAGTATCTGATTCTGAACCAGGAAACCGAACGCCTGTCATCTATTTTAAATGAACTGCATTACCGCGATGGGAATATTTACCGGGTGATGTTTGAAGCCGACCCGATTAACAGTGATGTCTGGCAGGCAGGCTCCGGTGGAGTAAACAAATACCGCTACTTAGAGAAATTCGACAATGGCGAAGTTATAAAAGATATTGCTGTTCAGGTTGACAAACTGAAAAAGCAAATGGTGATTCAGTCGAAAAGCTATGACGAAATAGCTGAAATGATTAAGAACAAACAACAGATGCTTGCTTCTATTCCGTCTATTCAACCCATCCGCAACAGAAAACTGGAGCGTATGGCTTCCGGTTTCGGCTGGAGGATTGACCCGGTTTATAAAATTACCAAGTTCCACAGCGGAATGGATTTTACCTGCCCGGTTGGAACTGATGTGAATGTTACCGGTGATGGCGTGGTGGAGGAGGTGAACTACAATTTTGGAGGATACGGAAATGAAATCATTGTGAATCACGGCTATGGTTACCGAACGCGCTATGCTCACCTTTCCCGTTTTAAAGTTCGTAAAGGACAAAAAGTAAAACGTGGTGATGTGATCGGGCACACCGGAAATACCGGCAAGTCGGTCGGACCGCATTTGCATTATGAAGTTTTAAAAAACAGAAATGCAGTTAATCCTGTTTACTTTTACTACAATGATTTAAAAGATGCAGATTTTCAGAAAATGGTTGAGCTTTCTAACAACCCCGGACAAACACTGGATTAATGCCCTGGAAAGAAAAAGAAATTGAAAAAGTTTACTACGCTATAGGCGAAGTAGCTGATATGCTGAACGTGAACACCTCACTTATCCGGTACTGGGAAAAAGAATTTGACATTCTCAAGCCAAAGAAGAATGCAAAAGGTGACCGGTTCTTTAAGAAGGATGATGTTGAGATAATAAAACACATTTATCATTTGGTAAAAGAAAAGGGCTATACACTGGAAGGAGCCAAAGCTCAGCTTAAAGTGAAGTACGAAGCATCGAAAAAAAATTACGAGATGGCGGAAAAACTTAAAAAGATAAAAGACTTTCTCAGCGAGTTAAAGGAACAACTCCCCTGAGTTTAAAACTCGTAACTCCGATACGGGAAATTCATCCTTATCCCAACACTGAACATAAAAGAGTTTTGGTTTTGCAACAGGTAAACTGATTGCGGATTCTGCGGCTTTGTGCTCGACTTGCTTCTGTAAACAATTTCAGCATCTACATAAATATTATGCCAGGGCTGATAGCTGACGAAAAACTGCAGGTAGTTTATTGTCCCCCGAGCTCCTTGCCCTATTTTATTATTATAAATCTGCGTGATTATGTTTTCGTCACCGTTAGCCGGGCGGAGAATGTCGCTTCCGTAATGGGTAATGCGTGGCTGTCCGTTTTTCGTAGTTAAAGTATCATCTCCGACTCTTGCTACCACATACTTAAAATTAAATGTAAGTTTTGGAATTGGCTGATACCGGAGGTTCAAAATAAACTCATAGAAGTTGGCACCAAGAGGGTGAGCAAGCGGCTGATTATAATGGGTATAGTTCGTAATATCATTATGGGTATAAATGAACGGGCGGGCGATATTGAACTCGAACTGAGCATCGAAATTCGGGAACACATCAATATATTTAATGCCAAGCTGCATCGCCCATTTATTCGCCCACCAGCCGCTACGTTTGGTCATTTCTTTCATGTTAAATTCATCTAATAGGAATTGCCCGTATATTGAAATATGATTGATAATGTTTGCCTTAAAATCGGCACCGAGTAAAACGTTATCGGGGCTTCCGAGCGCGTGTTCGACCGCCCGATAGAAAATAATAGGGTTGAGATACTGAATTTCAAAATGTTTGCTGCGGTTCATAATCACAGCCTCAAAAACACCGATGTTAAGAAAATGAGCTGCCTGAATGCTCAGGTGATGAACCGCCATATATTTTTTCGGAAGAAGAATATCTGTGGCACGGACATATTGTGAGTTTAGCTCGGCAAAAAGGTTGGTGTAATTAAACCTCCAGACATTCAAGTTGAAACGGAGAAACAAATAAGGCGCTGAAAAATCAGAGAGAAAAATAGAGCGCTGCCCGTTGCCGATAAAAAACTTATCGCGCCCGAATGTTACGTTGATATACTTAAGAATATTGACATTGATATATCCACGCGCATCGAAATAATCTATCCCGTCCTTGAAGTTGAAAATTTTTGAAGAGTAGTCTTTCCAGTATGATTGACCGGGAACAAAGAAATAGTCGGGCGGACGGGTGCTTACCGAATCATATCTGCCGTATCTTCTGTCATTTGTTTTATCGGTAATGTACTTAGGCAGGCGCGCTGAATTACCTGCCGCATTAAAGTAAAAACTAAAAACCCGCTTGATGTTGCCCCGCACTTCCAGTCCTACAGCACGCTCAAAAATCAACCGCTTGTCCTGCGATTCTACTCCTACTTTAAGCGAAATGATTGGATTGAATCGGATGTCAAACAATCCTTTCTTTTTAGAAGACACATGAACAAAACTCGCAGGCTCACGGTAAAGCACTTTCAAAAACGGACGTTTTGTTTTGCTCGGCAGGCTATCCAGCCAGTCCCCATTTTCGTTTTTGAGATACTGAATCTGGAACTCCTGAACTTTTTTGAATTTGAGGTTGGAGAGCAAAAGCGTTTCAGCCACTTTAGCGGCAGTTCCCCGGTAGTAAGGTCTGTCGCTCATGTGCTCAATCGGAATTACTCTTCCGTATTTAATATCGAGGCGGTCTAAGTACCGGTAGGCATCAGTGCCAAGAGGAATAAAAGTGCCTTGTGCAAATGAGTAGGTTGTAACAGCAACAAGAAAAAATAAAAGGAGAATGGTGCGTGTGTAAAAAATCATCGAACCAAACCTAAATGAATTTTTGTTTTAAAAAAACAACAATTACTTAAGTAAGGATAACTTTGCCAAAACGACTTAGTAGTTGCAAACAGATATGATGAAACAATCGGTATTATTTTTAATAACAATAAGTTTATTTTTTACTTCCTGCGGACAAAAAACCTCAAAACAAACTCAATCTCCCATGAATAACAACAACGATACTACCGAAGTGGAAAAATCTGAATCCGAATGGAAAAAGCTCTTAACTCCTGAACAATACGAAGTACTGCGCGAAAAAGGGACTGAGCGCCCTTTCACAGGCAAATATTATCTGCATAAAGAGAAAGGTGTTTACGTGTGCGGTGCCTGCGGCAACGAACTTTTTACTTCCGATATGAAGTTCGATTCGCATTGCGGCTGGCCCAGTTTTGATAAAGAAATTGCAGGTGGAAGAATTAAAACTCAAACCGATTCTTCGTTCGGAATGATTCGTACGGAAATCATGTGCGCTAAATGCGGTTCGCACCTTGGTCATTTATTTGATGACGGTCCTACCGAAACCGGTTTGCGATACTGCGTTAATTCTGTTTCGCTCGATTTTAAGAAAGAAGAGAAATAACAGCTAATGATAGAATCCGAATCGCTGGGTCATCTATGCTTGCAAAGAGAGAGACAACTGCGAGAGATCAGAAACAAATTTCCTCAAAACCATTTTTTCTTAACAAAAAACCATGTCATACCGGTGGAAACAAGTATGGACATGGAGAAAACAATAACAAAGGCGTAGGCATGATGCTCATACGGCAATTCCACGTTCATGCCGTAAAAACTGGCGATTAAAGTGGGTATCATTAAAACGATGGTAACAGAAGTAAGCCGTTTCATAATTTCGTTCAGGTTGTTGGAGATAATGGAAGCAAAGGCATCCATGGTTCCGTTCAAAATATCGGAATACATTTCGCTCATGCTCAGCGCCTGCTGGTTTTCGATAATAATATCGTGAAGCTGAGCAAGGCGCTCTTCATCTTTTATCTTTAAAAAATTACTGCGTTGAATTTTCAGCAGCAGCAAATCATTGAAACGCAGGTTGGTTACAAAATAAATCAGGCTCTTCTGAATATTCAGCAAATTGGTAAGGTCGCTGTTGCTCGATGATTTGTAAAGGGCTTTTTCGTACGCATACCTCTCGTTGTTTATGTGTTTGAGAAATTGCTGAAAGGTAGTTACATTTCTATCGAAAATAGAAAGGATAGTTGCCTCCACATCGCTGGGGTTAAAATTCTTTGGCGGGGTATTCAGAAAAAATTCAATAACCTGGTTTTTGTACGCGCTTACAGTAATCAGGTAATCTTCGGTGCGGATAATACCGATTGGAATGGTGATGTAAGCCGCTTCAATCGTTGAAATTCCATCGTTAGGGAGCGGGGTTTTTAATACAATAAGGTCAACACCCTCTTCGCTTTCATAACGGCTTCGTTCGTCAATATCGAGCGAATCGGAAATAAAATCAATATCAATGGAAAGCTGCTCGCTAAGTTTTTGGGTTTCTTCAGTACCGAAAGGACCGTAGAGATGTATCCAGCACCCTTTTTCAGGGCTGTTCAGCCGTTTGAGACCGCCATTTTCTCTTTTCAGATATACTACCATGGTCCATCGAACAATTGTGTTGGTGAAAGGCGCGGCAAAAGTAAACGTATATGCGAGAAGCAAAAATGATTGAAGCGAAAAGAGGAGCACTTATTTCGAAATGACCACTTTCTTTGATACACTGCTCCCTCAAATTCCTCACACTGCCATCTTCGAAATTACATAGCTGTAATCGCCTTTGCCGAGGCGCCCTATGCCGGCAACGCGCACATAGTAAATTTTTCCCGGTGTAAGATTTTTGATTTCAAAAGTAGTTTTGGTAGCAGTTCCTTTCTGTATAAAATTACCGGGCTGCTGCTCATCGGCAACTTCAATAAAGTAAATCCGGGCGTTGGGCAACCGGTTCCACCGGGCTTTCAGCACACCGCTCATATCGGTATAAATAAGCCGGAGGTTTTGAACCTGCCCCACCGGCAGCGAGGCAACACCGTGCCTGACTATATCAAATCCGCTGCTCAATATCTTTTCTTCATCACCACCGGAGGCGTTTTGAACGTAGGCAGCTTCAAGACGTATAAGGTCCAGCAGTTCTTTCCTTCGAATCCGCATAATCGCCATCTTATCTTTATCTCTTCCGCGCGATTCGTTGTAGCCTGTTTCCAACGCATCGGTTGCGCTTTTAAGAACCGAAAGCGCAGGATTCGGAATCGGGAAATTGGCATTGCCCGCCATTAATGTTTGAATTAGCCGGCTTCGCTCCACCTGCATGGGAACTGAAAGCCCCCTAAAGCCCATTTTAACTTTAGCCATACCTGTAGTTTTATTGGTTATTCAATAAATTCAGAACACTATATATAGATAACGCTTTTGCCCGGAAGTGTTGTATGGCAATTGTTATAGTTTTGTCATAAAATTGTTAAACACGAAGCGAAAGCGTACGCTCCTTGCGAAGAAACGTGCGCAATCGCAGCGATTTCGTACGCGCTCGCTGCTGTTTCGCCTGTTTTCGTTGCAATTACGTGTGTTTTCGATGCAGATACGTGCGTATTTTATTCAAACACGTATACTTTTTATGCGATTACGCACGATTTCGTTTCCATTACGTGCGTGTTTTATTCCATGACATGCGTATTTGCTTCAATTACCTGTGTTTTTGATAGAAAAGCGTACGTTTATCAAACTATAACGTGCGTGTTTGTTTCGATTACGTACGTTTTTTGAGCTGTTACAGACGTTTTACAGCAAATGATTGTAAATGATTGGATTAAAAAATCAAAATTACAAGCAACACGGGTTAAAACTTCAAAGTCATTAAATACTTCTCCTCAGAAATGATGTGTACTTTTTCGGGAGCAACCGGAGATGTGCGCATGTATACCACAACCGAATCAACTTCTTTAAGAGCGGGTACATTCGCCCGCCAGATATCCCAAAGTTTGTTTACCCCGCGAATAATTGCATCAGAATCGTTCGCTGTCATGCTTTCATAAATACGGTCTTCAACCGGTGTGTAGCTTTCCATGCGGAATTTGGCCCGGTTTCCTGCATCAAAAACATCAACCTGAATTCCACTGTTGTTGTACGCTTCAAAATAAATGTAATGCCTGTAGGCGGGCACCAAATCAGAATAAGTGGGATATGAAGAAAAAGGCCACGAGTGAATTTGAAAGAAACCGAAAATAGAATTGATGGTAAACAGGGCTGCGCCCGTAATAAAAACATATTTATAAGAGCGAAGCTTAAAAAGCTGCGAAATACCCGGCCCCTCTGTAAGCTTTATACTTCTGCCCGAAAAGATACCGCGCAGACGGTCGCCAATGCTGTGCCAGTTCAAAAGCGAAACATATGTGGTTTGCAAATCTTCGAAACCAATATACATGAGGTAAGCAATCAGGTTGTGCATGAGCAGACCACCGGCAAAAACAATGATGCGCCCTATTGTGCTAAAGATTAAGAACACGTAAAAAATCTCGAAGAGAATAACTGCCACACCTCCAAAATGGAGCAATGCAGGGTAGTGGTCTAAACGTACACCGGGTATTTGATTATACCATTGCGCCCACTCCGCATGCAGTTGGTTAACCATACTGTCGCTCAGCGCCCAGGCAAATCCGCATTTCACCAGCTTAATA
Organism: uncultured Chitinophaga sp.; assembly: GCA_964631835.1. Taxonomy (GTDB): domain Bacteria; phylum Bacteroidota; class Bacteroidia; order Chitinophagales; family LD1; genus Bog-950. Next base: position 62,298 of record CAZWAD010000008.1, on the reverse strand, counting down.
ATTCCGGCAAAAAAATAAATGATACCGAGGTGGAGCCAGACAAAAGAGAGCGGCAACCGGTACTTGGCGTGGAAAGTTATTTCATTGCTTTTGTATCTTAGTTTTTTAATCAGCCAGTCTAAACTTAACACATCGGCACAAGGGCTAAAAGCCAAAATAGCCGGGAACCAAACCCAAATGTGCATGTGAAAAAGCTTGCCGTAAAAGAAGGGCACCCCCAGAATATATATTGAAAGAGGAATATTGATTATTAAAGCAACGCGCGTAAAAGCTCCCGCCATAATACAGAAAGCCACCACAGCCCCGATATAGGTAGCTGTACTGTAAATTTCAGGGCTTATAGGAACGTTCTGAATAAACCAACCCATGTACGGAAGGCTTACACGCATGTCATCGGGCAGCGAAGCCCAGTAGGCATTATGTAAACCATTAAACCGGTATACCCCCCATAAATAATAGCCAATAACTATGCGGAAGATAGCCAGATTGTAAGCTGAACCGGGTTCGCTGAAAAACCCCTTAAGAAACGGGAAAACAGCATCGCGGTTTAAATAAACAACAAGAAAAAAATGGAGGCACAGCAACAACAAATATGCATGAGTAAGTAAAAGTTGGGCTTTAAAGAAAGCGGTTTCTGAATAAAAATTCCTTGTTTCCAGAAAATAATAGGCTGCAACAAAAAGCAAAGTATAAGCAACGGTAACTACTCCATTCTTAAGCAGTGATTTCTGATAGTCGGCAGCGTTAAGAATACTGTCTGAGAGCCGGAGAAAATATACTGATACCTTTCCTAAAACAGGTATTGAAAATTTATTTTGAGCCAGGTACTGTAACGAAAATCCGCTTAAAACTGACAACGCGTAAAGTGTTAACTCTGCCTTGTAATTTTGAGTATAAACGGCAAACACAACCAGCGCGGCAATAAACATGAACAAACTGAGGTAGCCGGAAGATTTTCGGAGCCCCTCACGATAAGATTTGTAATGAATGATTATTTCAGCAACGCCCGCCACAATAACCGCAGCAAACTGGTACCGGAAAAAGAAGTATGCTACTAAATAGCCATGCGGATACCACGAACGGAACTCATCAACACTTGCGTAAAACGGATAAACTACGGGAGTCCATTTATCAAGAATCTGAAGCAGGTAGTAGTAAATTAAAACCAGCAGCGGAAGAACTCTCCATAATAAATCAAGCAATTTCCGGATCACAACAGGGCTAAAATTTTATTGGTGCTAAATATAAAGGCTTCCTCATTCTTGCACGGGTGATTACACTCAGGCTCAATCTTCTAAATGTGGCCGGCTAAGAGATAAGTTTTTTAACACCTTAAAAACCCCGTTGTAAAGAAGTTTTCACAAAAACAAAATTATTTGTCAGCAGGCCGTTATTTGTATTCATTTTCCGAAGAGCAAATCCGCGTTTTTTCATAAACTCAAAAACTTCCCCTGGGGTGGCAGATTCATACGGATAACCAAGCAACCAGTCCTTTAAATCCGACTGCCAGTTCATTCCCCTTCGTTCGTTTGATTTAAGTTTCTTAACAGGGTTATTGAATGAAAGCAGGTAAACAACGGATATACCTGCTACACAGGCTGTTTCAAAAATATGTTGAAACAACCCGGGCATGGAAACGTAAAATCTCTTCACCTTTCGCCAAAAAGAGGAAGGTCCGAATCTGCCGTCAGGATAAAAACCCCACCCGTCTGCATGGTTGTAAATACCCAGATGAATCAGGCCATCGGGCTTTACCCTTTTGCTTATTAAATCAATACTTCTCCACATATCACCGCAATGGTGAGCCACTCCCCAGCAGAGTACCACATCAAAAGTTCCCAGTGAGTTTAGGAATTCACCATCAAGAATACTTCCCTGTTTAATTTGAATTCTGTCTTTATCGCCTTTAAATCTTTCGAGCATGGCTTGTACATTTTCCAAACAAACCCGGTCAATGTCGAATGAAGTAACTATTGCTCCCAACTGAAGCGCTGCCAGTGAAAATGCTCCGCTTCCGCAACCGGCATCTAAAAAATTAATGCCTTCAAGCCCGTTACATTCCAGATACTCAGTCAAAAATTTTTTCGATTCTTCAAGCGAGGCCTCATCATAATACTTTAACAAGTTATCTTGAAAGTTCTCGCCAAACTTCTGCCTCATAAAGCTAATATAACACAAACACAAATCTGTGAATTATTGGAAAATAATTAGATTTATTAAATAATTATTAGATTGCGCTACCAAACATCATGCTGAAAAAAATTCAGGACGAAGAATTATGTGTGGAATAGCCGGAGTAATTTCAGTTGGTGATGACTTAGAAGGTACCGATGCCGACCTTACAGGCCGTTTTATCCAAACTATCAAACACCGTGGGCCCGATAGTCAAACGGTAAAATTTTTCGACCGCTGTGTTTTAGGTAGCGCCCGGTTAAATATTATCGATTTATCTGAAAAAGGCAATATGCCTTTAAGCAACCACGATGGAAGTATCTGGATAACTTTCAATGGTGAGGTCTCTAACTTCCGCGAGCTGAGTGACAAATATAAACTGCAAAGCAAATACCCGTTTAAAAGTTCTACCGATACCGAAGTACTGGTACATCTGTACGAAGAAAGGGGCATTGAGTTTATTCATGAACTCAGCGGTATGTTTGCTTTTTGCCTTTATGACAATCGCAGGCAAAAAGTGTTCCTGGTGCGCGATTTTTTTGGTATCAACCCTGTATTTTATACCATTCAGCACGATAAAATTTATTTCGCTTCCGAAATAAAGGCGCTTCTAAATGTGCCGGATTTTAAAAAGGAAGTTAACGAAGAAGCCATCTACCATTACTTCACACTGGCTTACATTCCACACCGGTTAACCCCTTATACTCAAATCAGGGAACTCCGCTGCGGTGAAATGCTCGAGGCAGATTTAAACGAAGGAAACTACTCGTTCCGCGATTACCACCGAATTAATTATGAGCAGCATTTTGAAATAAGCGAAGAAGAAGCAACACAGAAAGTACACGAGTTAATGCTTGACTCGGTCAGAAGAAATTTAATTAGTGATGCCCCTCTAGGCATGACGCTAAGTGGTGGAATAGACACAAGTTCAATGCTTGCCCTGGCAAAGAAACTTGGCAAAAGCAAACAGATGCACACGTTCAGTATAAAAATGGGTGAATCGAGTTTTGATGAGTCAAAGTACCAGCGAATCATGAGCCAGTTTGCGGGGAGCATTCATCACGAAGTTCTCGTAGGCGCTGAAGAGGTAGAGCAAGCGCTTGTAGAACACATGGCTTACCTTGACGAGCCAAGTGCCAATGGGGCCTGTATTCCAAGTTGGGTGTTGGCAAAAGAAGCTTCCAAATATGTGCGCGTTTTACTGAGTGGCGAAGGCGGTGATGAAATGTTTAACGCTTATGATACCCATAAGGCATGGAAGATGCGTGAGCTATACAGAAACGTAGCCCCTGCAATAGCACGAAAAGCAGTTTACGCATTCGCTCATCTGCTTCCAACAAATTATAGCAAACTCAGTTTCGATTTTAAACTCAAAAGGTTTACGGAAGGTGCGGAATTAGAAGCTCCTGACGCTCACATGTACTGGCGGCATACTTTTAAAGATTCGGACAAGCAGAAAATTTTCCGCGGGTCCGGCCGGTTCAAATCAACCGCCTACTATTTCCGCGACTTGTGGAACTCGAACGACTTCGACAACGGGTTGAACAAAATTTCGCTGATAGATATGCGGCATTTTTTCATAGATGACCTGATGGTAAAAAATGACCGGATGTTTTTAGCACATTCTATTGAGTCGCGTTTTCCGATGATGGATAAGATACTTTTCGACTACGTTTCCAAGCTTCCTGCCAGATACCGCATCAAAGGATTTAAAACGCGATGGATTGAAAAAGAAGCGATGCGCGGATGGATGCCTGATGAAATTGTGAGCCGGCCGAGTTTCGGGCTTGAAATGCCTCACTCTATATGGCTGACTAACAAATTAAAACCTTTAGCAGAAAAATATTTGAACAAAAAATCGGTGGAAAAAACCGGGTTACTTGTTTGGACTGAAGTAGAAAAAATATGGCTTGAACACTTAGCGCGCAAACGCGACAACGGGAGAGCGCTCTGGAGTGTAATGATGTTTATTATCTGGTTTGAGTTGTTTATTGAAAGCAGTGATTACCGAAAATACCTACGTCCGGAAACCAAATTTTTTACTCACAAAAACCTGAGCCCTGTTTATGAAACCTGAACTAAGTATTGTAATACCCGTTTACAATGAACGCGAAAACCTAAGGCAGTTATTCTGTGAACTTCAATCTGTTATCAGCAACAGCCATTTACGGTACGAAATCATTTTTGTAAATGACGGTTCTACGGATGGTTCCACCGAAATCCTCACCGGTATAACCTCGGAATTCAACTGTGCAAAGCAGATTCTTTTAGAAGCAAATTTGGGCCAGAGCTATGCCATAAAAGCAGGGATAGAGCACTCAGCCGGCTATTGGGTAGCCTTGATAGATGCTGATTTACAATATACATCCGAACATTTTCCGGAAATGCTTCAGTTAATGAGACACCATGATGCCGTATTCGGCTACCGGGTTATCCGTAAAGACTGTTTTATTAAACGCCTGAGCTCATTTGCCGGTAACACACTTTTCAGGCACGTGTTTAACTCGCAGATTATTGATTTGGGCTGTACCCTTCGGGTTTGCAAACGCAGCCTGTTGATTGACCTGCCGTATTTTAAAAACTATCACCGTTACATCAATTTGCTGATAGAAAAAAGCGAAACATCCTTTATTCAGTTCCCTGTAAATCACCGGTCACGCTTTTACGGAACCAGTAAGTATTCCATCTGGAAATTTTGGGATGTGCTCAAAGAAATAGTTTCCCTCAGAATTTATCTAAGCGAGTTAAAAAGCAAACCAAAATTTAGTTTTTAATCCGGGTTTCTTTGCTCAACGCATCTACAATGCATTCGGCTATAATTTGGTTTATTAAAGGTGTGTAATGGCAGGAGAAATTTTTCCCCTTTTCAAGTTGCGTGCCTGTCAGTCTTTGTGAAATCCGGAGGGTTGGGTCAATCCAGATAACACTGCTGTCGGAAATAGCTTTCAAGAATGCTTTATCAGGCATTGATTTTCCACTCGTTGCTTCTTCTACCCAAGGGAGATACACGAAAACCGGTATTGCATTCATTCCTTTTATGGTAAGAACTGTTTCGCGCATAATTGCCGCAGCAAGTTTATCTTTTTCGGATGACGAGTGGCTGCTAAACCTGATTTCATACTGTGCTAAAAGCAAATCAAGCAGCTTGAATTGCCCCTTGGTAAGAAGTTCCTTAGGCGAGAGAACCGGAGCTCCGCATAATACCAGAGAATCGCTGCCACCAATTTCATAGTATGGCTTTGCGTAATCACGAAACCATAAATTTATCCGGTTCAAATCATCGTTCATACATCCTACAACTACAATATCGGGATGGTAGCTTTGCCCTTCTCTTTTAAGGCACATCAGCATTTGGTCGTTTCCCCAGCCGTGAACTCCCATATTAAGCACTTTTACTCCTGTCATCATTTGTTGAACAAATGCAGGGAATGAAAGTGAATCATCAACACATTCGCCAAACGTAAAAGAGTCGCCAATAAACAAGAAGCGGGGAAGAGTATCAGCACGGGGCGAACTGCTTACACTTCTCAACCCGGATGAATCAGACGACACCACATATCCGTCAAAAGGTTCCCTTTTCAGATTGGGTTTTAGTTTCCATCCGTAATCGGGGCTAAATTCATCAATAGAATAGGAAAACTGCTCTCCGGCAGTTTGGCGGTGCATTTCCATCCATTTCGTTTTATACCAGTAAGATGAGTTAGGGTAGGTATCTCCAAGTACATTCATCCTTTTCAAAACTATTTCGGCTAATACAACCGTAAGCGTAATGCTGATAGCAGCGAGGATAATGTTTCGTTTCACGGGGCTTGGGATTGATATTCTATACGGTAAATCATATTTCCGTGAAAGTTTTTCAGCAATATAAACTGATATCCCTTCCAGAACTCAATGTTCTTTTTAAATTGTAAATCTTCATCAAGACGCCCCCCGGCTAAAATGATCAGATAACTAATGCTTTTATTTTGGAGACAAAGTAAAAGATCCTCAACATTATGTTTTGATTTCAGCCAGTTGCGTTTTACATCCAAAAGAACCTCATGCTTCGGGTAATACTTTTTAACCCTGGCAGATCTTCTTTTGGTGAAAAAAACTTTGCTTTCTTCCGGAGACATACATTCACTAATAATAGAATGGCTGTAAACAATCCAATTGTACTCCGAAACATTTTTACCACTGACAAACAGCTTTGCTCCGTGCGGAAGGCTATCACGCGCCCATAAGGCGCTTTCGGTAAATCCTTCGCGGAACTTACCTAAATCCATATACATGAGCTGGTCTCCAAGATGAGGCTTTGCTTTTTGAGCCACCCCCGCTACTGCAAACGCAACAGCCAATAAAAATTTAAAATAAGATGAAGCTGTAAATAAACCTGCTATCCGTTCAATGGCCACAAAATAGAAGGGCAAACTAAGTACAATAGCAGTTGTAAAATACCTTTCCTGGCCGGTAAGAGTAAGATTGAACATCTTGTAAACGGTAAGCAGAAAGGGGATTAAAAAGATGAGCAGGAAAAAATTTGATTTTCGGTTAGTTAGTGACAGAAATATCCCTAATGGAATAAAAAACCTTGAGAAGTAAGTAAACGAATTTTCAAGCGAACGAGTTAAGTTGCCTTCAGCCAGCATAGGATACTCCAGGAACCATTGGGTTACTTCAAAGTCGCTGTAATTAATACTTCTAAACGGGTCTCCTGTACTTAACCACGACAGGATAATAACAAACAGAGGAACTATGGATATCCGGCTTAAAAACTTCGCCACAGTAGTGAGAGAATTTCCGTTTATGAACAGGACAATGGTGAATAGCGCGGAATACACCCATGCTTCCATTCTCATCATTCCGGCACAGGACAAATAAAATACCGTCAAATACATATTTCTCCGGCTTGAAGTATCTTTCATGTATTTGAAAAAATAAAAGGCTGCCATTATCATCAAAAACAGAAAAGGAACTTCCGACATTGTAATTACGCTTAGCTTTATATGAATGGGACGTAAGGCAAAGAATATAGAAGAGAGCCCTGCATTAAAGGTTCCCCAGATATGCTGCACCAAGAAATAAAATGGTACAACAGATAAGGCGCCAAGAAGCAAGGTAAATACACGAGGTGACCACACCACATCGCCTGTAATCCAGATTATGCTCCCGAGCATATAGAATTGCATAGGCAGCCAATCGAACCCACTAAATAATTTTGGTTTAAATGCCCAAAAATAGGACTTATACAACCGTGCTCCTGAGTCTCCGTTGAAATAGTTATCACTTAAAGATAAAAATACAAGGCGTACGCAAAGAGCCAGTAAAAACAATAAAAGTAATTTCGGCTTATGATTTTCGCTGCCAATGGAATCGGCTAAACTGCGGAACAAGTTTTTAAAAAACAGGGCTACTCGCGGAATCTCTTGTTCGTCCGGATTCAGTTGGGAAGTTTGGGGTTCCTCATCAAAAAACCATTTTAAAAACTTTCGGCAATAAAAACCCAGACTAACCGAGAGGGCAATCAGAACGAAGGGATGAAACTTTACAAAAACAAACACCAACCAAAAAAAACGCGGGAACATGTTCCGGAATACTGAAACAGGTGATTCAAACAAGAAGCGATAAGGGAAATTGTAACTTGTTACCCAAAGCAGAATTATATCCACAAATGTCAGTAACCATAAAGTTAAAGCCAAACAGAGTTTCCACTTCATCACACAAAGAAAGATAGCTAATTATTTGTTTACTAAACAACTCCCCGAAAATTTACTTCACATCTTACTATAAACATCCAGTAACAGAGTTAAAACAAAATTTCTGCTTTGGAAATTATTTGCTCAGGCTTACTGAATCATTCCCCTTTCGTCTGCTTCAAAAGCTGCTTCACGAGCATATTCCCTGAGTCTATCTGGAGTGCCTTTTCAAAATAAAACCGGGCGCTGTCAATTTGCTTAATACCCAGGTAAGTTCTTCCGAGGTTAACTACAGGTTCGGGGCGTTCGGGTATTTTTTCTATAGCCAGGCGGTTTAATTCTATGGCACGTTCGTAATTACCCAATATAAAATAAAGATAGCTGAGTTTATCGTATCCGCGATAGTCTAAAGGCCGCTTATCAATTACTTTCTGCCAGTGTGCAGCGGCTTCGGGGTATTCGCGCTTATTAAAAAGTATTTCACCCATCTTCAGGTGAACTTCCATAAAGTTAGTGTCAGCTTCAGAAGCCTGTCCGAAATACTTTAAAGCACTGTCGGGCTGATTCATAGAAGAATAAATTAAACCCAGGCTATAACTAACATTAAAAAATTGCGGATAAATGTCGAGTGCTTTCTTAAAATGGAAATTAGATTGCTCCACTAATTTGCTCTTTTCTTCCTGATTACCTTTCAGTTCCGCTGCTTTAGCGCGAAGGTTAAGCGCCAGAAGATGATGAGCCTGGGCAGATTGCTCCACGTGCTTTATATCGTTGCTGAAAATTGTATTGTCATCTATCCAGTCGGCATTTCTCGAAACAGTGAGTGTACTGTAAATGACTAAGAAAAATATAAAAACATAACGTACCGGTGCTGGAAGCTGTGAAAAGTGCAGGTAATTTGTAACTTTTAAAAAACGAAACATGACATAGACCAGAAGAATACAAAACCCGATTGAAGGTATCAATAAATAACGGTCAGCCATCATACCTGGAACAGCCCTGAAGATATTCGAAAACGAAGCTATGGAAACCAGATAAATTACCGTTCCTAAAAGAGGTATAAACTTTCTTTGCCAAAGACAGTATAAACCAAAAATAAAAAGTAGAGAATAGAGTAAAATGCCTCCTATTACTTTCGGGTCGGTAAAATTAACCTCATGAATTTCTTTATATCCATAATAAAAAGACAAGGGGTGCGGTACAATAAGCAATTTAAAGTAGCGAAAACCAATATCAAAAGCTGAAGCAATTTTTACTTGTAAGGGCGAATCGTATCGTATGGGATTCTCCACAAAATCTAAAGGACGGTCGGTAGTTTTTCCAATCACATTCTCCAAAAGACTTCGCTGCCCATCTGCAAATTTTTCATCTCTATTCTCGGCTGGATCTGATGGTTGAACCTTATCTGTTTCAGAAAAAGGGTACGACTTTGGAAGAATATCATCTAGAACTAGCAACTGAACCTCTTTGGCGCGCCAAAGATTCAACTCATTTTCAGGAGTAACTAAAAAACAAAAAAGGCAATAAGTAACCCCTACAACAGCGAATACCCAGGAGTGTTTTATGGATAGCTTTCTTGGATAGAAAGCAAGTAATACATACAGTAAAACCACAGTTTTAACAATATAAGAAGTTTGTAAAGCGTTTCCTGATGTTAAATCCAAGCAGGCTGTTATCACGTTGTCAAGCAATAAAAATGCAAGCAGGTATACACCCGCTTTCCCTGTTTTATATAAAAATTTTTTAAAGTAGGGAGTTAATGTAATTATAAAAAATAGTAGGCTTAATTCGAATTCATAAAATTTTTCTGCGTTTAGTACGGCTAGCGGCAAAGAAATTACCAGCAAGCCGGATAAAATAATCTTCTCTTTTATTGATTCATTTTTTACATACAAAAAAGAAAGGTAAGTCCATAATAAAAAAATTACATAGACAAATTTCGGACTGATCAGGTAAAACATTACCCATAAAGACAGTTGAAATACAAGCAAGAGAATCCATTTAAGATTGCCCTCACTTCGAATGCTAAACAGAAAAAGAGCGCCACTTATCGCCAGAAAAAAACCATACTTGCTTGTATCAATTAAAATAAAAATGCTGCTTAAATAAAGCAGAGGAATTACCAGATAATAAATAAACTGCCGGAAAAATTTAAGATTAAACGGGAAAACATACTTCATTAAAAAAAATTCCCCTTTCTGCTTCAAACTAAAAGAACCGCTACCTCCAGTTTTTATATACCTGAATAATAAATCTGTAACGTAGATGGAATACAGAGATACAAAAGTCAAAAGCGATAACAAGCCAAGTTCATTAGGCGTCAGGTTTATAAAAAAACTTACTGGAAAAAACAGAGCGACTGAAGTGATAAAAACCCGGGGCACTGACAGGTTATTAAAAAAGTGTAAACTAACAGGAATAATAATGGCAAAAGCTAACACTGTAATTTTTGATAAAAGGGCTAAAAAAAATAACCCGCCAGCTAGCAATATACCTAACCAAAAGTTTTTTTGTGCATATCTTGAAATAACCAGCCATGCAGCCATAGAAAAAATAAGTGCAAGTATCTCATCGCGGTTTTTAATACTTGCTACAACTTCTGTATGAACGGGATGTGCCGTAAAAAGCAATGTTGCCAAAAAGCAAAAGAGGGAGTTTTCATTACCAAACAACGTTTTCAAAAGAATCAAAAGCAACAAACACATGCAGGCATACAAAGAGGTGTTTATAAAATGACTCCAGTGAGGATTTTCGCCTAGAAATTGGTGTTCAATTGCAAATGAAACATGTACTATAGGCCGGTACTCATAAGCGTATCCCATATTATCGCTATAATAGTGAGATGTAAAAATCAGGGGAATGGCCTTTATTCCCTGCGAAGTCAGTTTATGGTTTCGGGTTACCAGCTCATCGTCCAGATTATATCCATGTGAAATTGTATTAGCATAGAGTAAAAAGCCGAAGCAAAAAATAATCAAGGATAGCAGATTACGAGAAAAAATAGAGCCTGCTGCAGGCAATTTTTCTTTCCCCTTACTTTTACTTTGCTTTTTTGTCATCGCTTTTTTAAGCCGCTGCACTCCGAATGACGTGACTGAGCTTATCTATATATTGTTCCATTGTAAAATGTTCAGCAACACGCTTAGCCGCCTGCTCACCTAATTTTTTAGCCAATACCCGGTCATGTGAAATGCGAATCATGTTAGCTGCCATCGTATCAATATCAAAATCATCACATAGCAATCCTGTTTCTTCTTCAATGATTACATCACTGATACCGCCATGTCTGGTAGCAATTACAGGTAAACCTGAAGCGCAAGCTTCGAGTATGGCCACTGGTGTGCCTTCCTTTTCATTTAAAATAGTGACTGCGGAATGCTGTACAAAGGCAAGTGCCGACCTCATTTTCAGAGCTACTTCTTCATGTTTCAAAACTCCGCAGAACTCAACCCGATCATAAATATTCAACGCTTTTGCCATATTTAAGGAAACATTCAGAAGCGTTTCATCGCCACCTATCATTATTAAGCGGGCATCAGGTATCTCTTTAAGAACTTTGCTAAAGGCAAGTATAGTCAAGTGAGGATTTTTTGTGTCACAAAACCTGCCAACCGCAACAAAATCGTTTGGGTTTTGACTATGGTCTGAATATTGAAAAATTTGCTCTTCATAACCACAAGCGAACACCTCAATCCTGTCTTCTTGAGCTCCTAAATTTATCAATTGTTTTTTCATATCGTTCGAAACAGCAACTATAGCTTTGCTCAGCTCAAATAATCTTTTGTAGTCACTCCTGTGCTGCTCAAGTATAGTTGAACGGTAAGCTGTCCAACCATGAAAATGAACAATAAGTGGAATTCGTTTTCGTCTGCAAATCTCCATTACCGGGAAAGCCGTAAGCGAATAATTTGCCAACACAACATCAATTTTATTACTTACCATATACTCTTCAACCCTTTTCTGATGCTGCTCATATCTGGAAACACCCATCCACTCTCTTAAAGCAACAAGAACCCCTGTAAAGCCTCCTTCGCTCAAAAACTTTTGATGGTTTCCGTAATACTCAGGCAGTTCGCTACCATATAGGTAATGCGAGTTAAACGGTAAGTACTTCACCAGATTATGAATAAACGTCTCACTGTATTTATCATAGTTGTACGAAAAAATGGCAATGTTATACATAAGGTTTTTGAATCGATTTATTTTTCAATAAAATGGGCAGATACTTTTCCAAATAAGGCTTCAAAAGCGGGTCACCCCCGTAAATTTCTTGGGAAATATCAGCAATGGTATCAGGAGTAAAGTGAATAAAGATAATGGGGTGTTTCCCATTAATCAAAACCTCTTCACCGGATTGTATGCGGACCGAGTCAAGTTTATTCCATGATGCGACATTACACCCCTCATGCCAAACTATACCCACACCCGGAAACCGGGAAGGAAGGAGGTCTAAATACTTCTGATCGTCAAACAATCCTATCGAATAGTTTTTTTCGCATTTATATTCACAGACCATAGACCACCAATCTACTATATCCAGCGCGTGCTGAGTAGCGCCAAAAAAACCTGCGTTAAAAACTCCATCCGTAAAATTATTCAAGAAAACAGATTCAGCTTCATGCGGATTATTGCATCTCCAGTGCGGAGTAAGCAAAACCCTGAATTTCTTCAGCTCATCAAACAAAAACTGATATGCCCGGAAGAAGTAGATGTCATTATCAAGCAGAATTGTGCTGGCACTGATATTACGTAACACAAACGAAGTAAAGACAGGCTTTAGTGCCCACCTGAGTTTATCGTCAGAGCCTTTGTATTTTTCTATAATACTTTTCGCATAAGGTACATCATTAAGGTCGGATAAGCTGTACAAAAAAAGATTTTCTGATGGCTGGCTTCTCTTCTCTATAATTTTGTCCACAACTAATACATGTGTTTGCTTTACCCTATCAAATTGCTGAATTGATTCGTGCAAAGTTTGTACACTGTGTAAATAATTGAAAGTGCAGATTGTAGAAAAACACTCGTTTGTAGACGCCATCAGAACTTCAGGTAGTTATATAAAGTAGATAAATCATGTTTTGTACCCCTTATAAATCTATGGAAACCGGAAATATACGTTATAGTCAAGAAGGTTGGTAAAAGAAGATTGCCACTACATGCAACATAAAAAGATAAAACAGGAAAATAAATCTCTAAAACGTCATTCAGTAACCAAAAGGTAATTCTTTTGTTCCTCATAATTTTTTTGTTGATCCAAACATATCGAACCAAGAATAACCTAATCAGGATAAAGGTCAAGTAACCCAACACCAAAACAAAACTTGCTGCCGATAAAAAAAGTGCAGTAAATAATAAATCAGGCATAAAAAGAAACCAGTTCACCATTTTTAAAACACACAGAGGATGATACCTGTTCGCAAAATTACTGTTGCCGGCTAATTTATCCTGTTTGCGATCAAACAGGTGATGTAACAAAATATTCCGAACTCCGGTTATGAATTGGCTCCAGCCGAGCAAAATAAAGAGATAAAGGTTTTCATGGACGGAGCATACTGAAGCTAATACAATTACTGCTGGTAAAACGTGAGCATAAATTGAATCAAGAATAGCTGTCGCTAATAAACATTTCTTAAGCCGGAAAGGGGGTACGGAATAAATAATAAAACAAAGAAGGTGCAAAGCACTAAAGAAAGCTGAAGTTGAGCCAATACCATTTAGTAGTATCTGCAAACCTATGCTACCCATAAACAGAATAATAGCAATTGGCCATCTGAATTTCACCGGCACCTGTGCAACATGATTTTTTCTTCCTGATAAAAAGTCTTCTTTTATGTCCGTCCAATCGTTAATGAAATATCCGAATGCTGCGGTCGCAACCATCCACAGAATAAGTAGAATAAGTTTTGCCAGTATATAGGTATTGCAATTGTTCTCTGAAATTATTAGACCGATAAAAAAAACAGCAATAAGAGGGGGGATTTTACTGTTCCACCAGTTGGTGAAACGGAAAAGGGGTAAAATTTTTTGGAAAAAATAAAAATACTTGAAAACCGGTTTCATTCAAGGGTGGAGTATTATCATACTAAAACCATGGTATAAAATTACCTAATCCGGCAACTCAGGTATCACCGAAGTCAAAGATTCTTTCCTTAACTCATCTAACCGGATGGTTATTTTTTTAAACTCGGGGTAATAAGAAGATAAATCAGCGGATAGCATGAAACTGACAATATGCCCGTATTCTTTAATTACAAAATTCTTCAGTTCGAGGTTTTCACAAGATTGTGCTGCCAGCCATTCCATGTGTTTTTCAAATTCCGCTTTTACTTCTGCTTTTTTCAATTCGGGTAATGCTTTAATATTATATGCATAAGGCTCCTCCAAAACAGACGGAATTAGATCGCCAAGTTGTATGAATCCGGTTTCGATTAATTCGCGGTGGAATTCCGGTAAGTGAAATACGTTTAATATGCTTACTGTTGGCGATATAAAGAATTTTACATGAGGACATTCTTCCTTAAGCAATTTTCTGTTTGCTACTATTTCATTCCATTTCTGTCCTTTTCTCTGATAATCGCCACGATCACCTGAATCATCTAGACTTGCATATACTTTCACGTTACTGAATTTTTTCCAATATTGAAGAACTGATTTCTGCTTATAGTAAAACCCGGATAAATTAGTACTGTAGCGCAATAGCACATCGGTGTTGCCGGCTTCTAAAAGAAGGTCAAGCATCTGATATTGCTGGTGCATGAGCATGGGTTCACCCCCGGCAAAGTACACTTCTTCAGCGTATGGAAGATACTTTTTCAGCTTCTCGAAAAAAGCCGGCTCATTAAAGATTGCATTGTGCACCTGATTATCTTTTAATTGATAACCGAATTCTTTTGCCTCTTTATACCACGAAGAAGAACTCTCGGGCCCGCAAATCCTACATTTAAAATTGCAGAAGTTGGAAAACCGAATATCAAAATAAATCGGGTGAGAGTTTTTTACAGAGCCGTCCTGTAACGTTTGCCGCACTCGGTCGAGATGGTGTAGGTACATCATATTCGTACCTTTCCTTAGGCTAAATACACCCGATTTTTCCTTTATATAACAGCGCTCACATCGTAAATCCGGTTTATCATCAATCATTTTCAATCTGAGTTTTCCAATTGTATCAGCATTCCAGATTTCCTCAATGCTGTTCTTATTGACATTTCCATAAGCAAATTCTTCATCCCATGGCGCTTGACAACAAGGAGTGGCTGTCCCCGCTTGAGTAACATGCAAATGAATCCAAGGCATCAAACAAAAATTCCGGCTTTGTTCCACCCACTTTTCGTCAATATGCTCACCCGGTTTGCTGGAAATTTTTCCTAATAAGGAGGCCTTCAACCTCCTTAACATGCCAATCATATCTTTCATTTATAACGAAAATTGTTCCCCTTCTTTCATTGTAATGATAGTCGTTTTTAAACAATCTTGAAAAGAAGTATTCTAAAAACAAGATGAGAAGTTCCTTATTTTAGTTCTTCAATGAAAAAGTAAAATCATGCATGAATCAGGCAATTGATATTTATGAGTATAATCTTCATCGAGAAATAAACGACAGGAGCGTTTTATGCCACGCTCCCTTTAAGAATTTGCGATTTGAAACCATGGGCATAATAAAAGTATGCTGTTATAGCCAATACTTTATTTTGGGTCAATACCCCAAAAACTCTCTTCATGAAATTTGGTTTGGGAAAAAAGCGCAGGATTTCCGCCAGGCAATGAGCAAAAGTGCGATTAATAATTACGGATGCGACTTATGTGTTAATCAAGTCAAAAACAGGGAATATACTAACGCAAAGCCAAAACAGTTTGACAATCTGACAAGTTCTCAGGAAGGTTATCCTGTGATTCTAGATTTTGCTTTACACAATACTTGCAACCTGGAATGTGTCATGTGCCAGGGTATGTCGTCTTCATCTATCCGCAAAAACAGAGACAGACTCCCTCCCCTTCCAATGACTTACGATGAGAGGTTTATAGATGAAATTCACCCCTTCATTCATAACGCCAGCCAGTTTGTATTTGCTGGTGGAGAACCGTTTTTAATTGAAATTTATTTTAAAATATGGGAACTTATAGCTCAGAAACAAAAAAGGGTAACAGTTGATATTGTAACCAACGGCACCATAATGAGCAGTAAGGTTAAGCGGATATTGGACTTGATGCCTGTAAACATTTCAGTAAGTATAGAATCGCTGGAAGAAAAAAATTATTCACTCATTCGGAAGAATGCTAGTTTAACTGAAACGCTTTCTAACATTGAAACCTTTTATCAATATTGTAATGAAAAAGGTTCCAGTTTCAGCCTTTCCATTTGCCCAATGCAAATCAACTGGCGCGAAGTGCCGGAGATGGTAAGATTTGCCAACGAGCGAAACATTGCTTTGTACATTCATACTGTAAACAGCCCGGCTTCTTTGGCTTTATGGAATTTGAAATCCGAGGAGTTGCTACGAATTGCCGATTATTACGAAAGTATTGCACTCTCCAGGATTACACCTCCACAACAACGCAATTACTCTGCGTTTTCTGATTTAACTGCTCAAATAAGGTTTTGGGCAAAGAAGGCCGCAAATTCGCAGCCGATTTTTCAAAACAATGACGAAACCTATACTCCTGCGTTAAGTATAGTTCAGGCTTTACAGGAAAGATTTATCAATGAAGACTTCAAAAGAGAAGCATTAATACTAACTGAAGTTTCTTCGAAAATATCAGAGATGAATTTGCATCTACCGGTACGTGCAGTTCATGAAATGCTAGGAACCGATACATCTACTCTAGCAACTATGGTCATTTCGAGAACACCCGATGTGATTGTTGAAGATTTAATGCGTATGAATAAAAGTTTCTAGAAAGTATTCAGAACTTTTTATAAACAATGAAGTGAGGTCTTTTTCTTGAGGTTTCTAGAGTTCGCCATAGATATTCTGCTACAATACTCAGGCTAAGGAGGATCATCATTGCTATTAATGAAACAAACCAGGCTAGAAGCGCAAAACCATAAACAGCAAACACTAAAACAGATGATACTAGAAAAATGATTACTGACAGAATAGCTAAAAATGTTACTACTCTAACAGGAAAATATGAGAAAGATACGAATGAATCAATTACTAATTTCACGCGCTTTGAAAATGTCCAACCTGATTCACCTTTCACTCTTTTTCTCCTAACAATAGGAATTGCAACATAGGGGTACCGCAACCAACTCATCAGGTAAACCAGATTAGTATTTGTTTCATTCATCCTAACAATGTGGTCGCAAATTTCCCTGTCGAAAAGAATAAGGTCGTACCCGCCTTCAGGAATATAGGGGAGGGCAAATTTTTTTATTAACCAGTGATAAAGACCAGCAGTCATTAAATAAAAAAAGTCTTCCTCCCTTTTTACACGCTGACCAATAACCAACTTATTTCCCTTCAGCCAGTGGTCAATCATTTCCGGGATATACTCGGGAGGATCTTGCAAATCAATATGTAATTGAACACATGCATCACCTGTGGCATAGTGACAACCAGCCAACAAAGCGTTATACGAACCCCAATTACCTGCCAGTTGAATAATCATAACTTGATTCGGAAATTTCTCTTTGAACTTTAGCAGTTCTGTCATAGTTCCATCCGTTGAGCCATCCTCAACCATAACAAATTCCACATCTATATTTTTACTTTCAATATCAGATTTCAATTTCAGCAACTCTGCAGATGTATCGGGAATATTAACCTCGCTGTTGTAGCAAGGAATAATGACGGAAATTTTCTTCATATCGCCAGTAAAATACCGATGGTTTTCTTATGTATAAGAATAGCAATAATAATATTTATCGCAGCAATTAAACAAGCCGATTACTGGGGCTTTATGGCGCGAATCATTTCAACAACCTCCCATTACGAGCAACAATTAAAACATATAGAATGTGTTATTTTGAAACTATAAATCATTTATTTGCAAAACATCACTGAAGGTATAAACTGATAATGCGAAAAATAAAATTTGCTTTGGCCGGTTGCGGTAACTGGGGAGTTAATTATCTAAGATTACTGATACAAGCTGCTGAAGTAGATTTGGTGTGCGTTATTGACAATAATCCTGCTATTTACAAATCAATTCATCATAAATTACCTCCAAAAGCTAGATTTTACGAGGACTACAGGAAAGCCATTGATTCCGAAAATCTGCAGGCAATTATTGTTTCCACTCCTTTGAGCACTCACTTTGAGATTTGCGAGTATGCGCTAAAAAACAAATTGCATGTACTTTGCGAAAAACCCGTATCCGTAAATGAAACTGAAATTCTTGAGTTAAAAAAAATTTCTCTTCGTAATAAATTGCATTTTTTGCCCGGGCACGTTTTTATTTATAACCAGGGAATTCAATTTATCAAGGAATTTCTGAACAGCGGTAAGTTTGGCAATACTTATTATCTTAATTTTCAGAGAACAGGTTTGGGCCCTTTCAGAAGTGACGCCAGTGTCACGGAAGATTTGGCCACACACGATTTTTCTATTCTCCTTTATTTAATGAATGAAAAGCCCGAAGCTGTGTCTATCATAAATTTTAACTATGAAAACAAAAAACTCAGTGATACTGCCTATATAACGCTTTACCTTCCGTCAAAAACTCACGCTACCATACATTCTTCCTGGATACACCCGATTAAAGAAAGAAAATTGAATATTATCGGCTCGAAAATGATGATAGTTTTTGATGATACATCCGTTTCCGAAAAAGTGAAATTAATGAAGCGTGACCGCTCTTACAATCTTTTAGATGGCGACTTTGGCGAGTTTCAAATGGCTGTAAGGGGGGGCGAGATTTTTGTTCCGGATATTAAATACTCAGAACCGCTGAAAACAATGCTTGGAAACTTTATCCAAACTATCTTAAACAAAGAAACCCCCAAAGTGAATATAGACGATGCCCTGTACATTTCTAAAATTTTTACTGCCTGTAAAAACAGTATATCTTCAGGAGGAAGACCTGCTAAAATTGATTGGGAATAAAAAGCTGTCATACTACCCCCCCTCAGGTTTCAGCATCACGTTTAAAAACAGAATATTTTCGTATGTAATCAGAATCATCAAAATGCTCAGAGGCAAAGCATAGCAATATCAAGTTAGGTTCATAAAAAATACGCTTCCAAAACATAGGAGGAATGTGAAGGCCAATATCATTCTTGTCAAGTAAATACTCATAAATATTGCCTGTTGAGTCTTCAAGTTTTACTCTTACACTTCCTGATAGTGGCACAATAACCTGGTGAAGAGTTTTGTGGGCATGTTCACTTACATCGGTTATAGATACATTATCTACCCAATAAGCTCTTTTTATTTCAAAAGGAATTACTTTTGAGAACTCGCTTACAGTAATAGTTTTACCCGGCAATATGTCAATACGTTTAAAATGCAATAGCAAGGGGGCGTTCATTCGAGGCGGCTCAGAAATTTCAAAATTATTATTTTTTGCTGTTTGCCCAACTTGAACAGAGTTCACCCTTCTTCAACCTAATGAATTACTCTAAAACCTGCCAATATTTTATCTTTACATTGGTTAAATTTTTAGAACTAATGAGTAATAATTATGAAATTGCGTTTACAAATTATCCTGCTAGCTTTTTCACTTTTAAACTTTGTTGGCTGCAAAACTGATAAAGATAATAATCAGAATCAACTGTTTGAATTACTGATGCCTGATGCTACCGGAGTTACCTTCAAGAACTTTGTGAATGATACTGCAGATATTACCTTATACGATAGCGACCTTATATATGCCGGGGCAGGAGTTTCTACCGGTGATATAAATAATGACGGACTGGTAGATATATTTTTTGTGGGTAATCAGCAACCCTCAAAACTTTATCTGAACAAAGGAAGTTTTAGGTTTGAAGACATTACCTCTAAATCTGGAATTTTTAATAAAGGATGGAACACTGGGACTGTAATGGCAGATATAAATGGTGACGGGTGGCTAGATATTTATGTTTGCACTGGTGGTTATAAGAAAGAGAAAGAAAAACGTAATTTACTTTTCATCAATAATGGAGATTTAACTTTTTCGGAAAAAGCAAAGGAATGGGGAATTGACGATAACGGGCTTACTCAATCCGCTTCCTTTTTCGACTATGATAACGATGGTGATTTGGATTTATTTGTAGTGAACTCACCCGATGGCATTGAAAAGTCTTTCCAAATAGAATTTTATAAGGACCCTTCGTTGGTAGATCCCCTGAATTGTTCTCACCTGTATGAGAATCAAGGTGAAAAGTTTACCGAAGTTACTGTTGCCTCAGGTATTGGCTATCAAAATGCAGATGGTTTCAATGTTTCAATAGGGGACATTAACAATGATGGTTATCAGGATATATATGTCAATAATGACTTAATGCAGCCTGACTTTCTGTTTATTAACAATGGAGACAAAACCTTTACTGAATCACGTAATAGATTTATGAATACTGTTCCGATGTTTTCAATGGGGTCATCGTTCATGGATATCAACAATGATGGCAGACTTGATTTGATGGCTACAGAAATGATGCCTCCCGAACACGATCGCAGGAAAAATAATATGCCACATCCCGATGCGCAGTTCTACAATTATGTTTTGAATACTGCTCTCAACTCAGAGCAACACTCAAGGAATATGCTGCAGGTTCAGAATGAAGACGGTACGTTCAGCGAAATTGGCGACATGGGCGATATAGCAAGAACAGACTGGTCTTGGGCAGTTCTCGGCTGCGATTTTGACAATGACGGTTGGGAAGATTTGTTTATTACCAATGGAGTGAAAAAAGATTTGTTTGACCAGACTTATCTCTCTGTGGCTTTTGAAGGGAAAGAATTTCATGAATTGAAATACAGCAGAAATCGCGATGAACTTATC
Source organism: uncultured Chitinophaga sp. (assembly GCA_964631835.1). Lineage (GTDB taxonomy): Bacteria > Bacteroidota > Bacteroidia > Chitinophagales > LD1 > Bog-950. Next base: position 41,527 of record CAZWAD010000008.1, on the reverse strand, counting down.
AGGAATTTCCCTGTTCACCCGATGGAGAATTACATTTTCAAAAATAATGGTAACTTAACTTTCACAAAAAAAACTAAAGAGTGGGGCGTAAATCATCTCAAAGCCGCCAGTTCGGGTGCTGCTTATGCCGATTTGAATAATGATGGCTATCCAGAACTTATTGTAAGCAATACTGATACTTTTGCTTACATCTACAAAAACAAAGGCGCTGACTTGATTAATAATCATTTTTTGAAAGTAAAGTTGACTGGCGAAAACAAAAATACATTCGGACTTGGCGCTAAAGTTTTTTTATTTAAGGGTGGAAAAATGCAGTTCCGTCAGTTGCAGAACTCTCTTGGATGGTATTCTTCTTCCGAACCTGTAATGTTTTTTGGTCTTGGAAAAGATTCATTTATTGATTCGTTGAAAGTGGTTTGGCTCAGTGGCAAAACTGAAACATTGGCTAATGTTAAGGCGAATCAGCAAATTACTCTTTCTGAAAAAGATGCAACTACCAACTCTGCTACTAGTCCCACATCAGAAGAAACTCTTTTCACAGATGTGACTCCAATGATTTCTCCGGTATTTACACACAAAGAAAAACCTTTTATAGACTACGTCCGAGATAAACTGATTCCCAAAATGCTTTCACGCGAAGGTCCGGGAATTGCAGTAGCCGATGTAAATAATGACGGCATGGAAGATTTTTTCGTGGGTGGTGCATCCGGGCAATCCGGGAAACTTTATTTACAAACCACTGATGGAAGATTTTTGGAATCAAAATCACAATCATGGGAAAAAGACTCTGAGTTTGAAGACATGGGGGCAATTTTCTTAGACATTAATGGTGATGGATTTAAGGATTTGTATGTGGCCAGCGGTAGCAATGAGTTCGAAAAAGGCTCAGGCTATCTCAAAGACAGAATTTATATCAATAACGGGCACGGCAAATTCAGCAGCAGCAATTACGATAACCTACCGTCAGGTAACTCTAAAGCAACTGTTGCTTCGGGCGATATTAATGGCGATGGGAAATCTGAAATTTTTGTTTTCGGTCGAATGAGCAATATGGACTATCCGATGGAGCCGGAGAGCTATATTTTTTCGGTGGAGAATAATAAGCTGACAGATATTACTAATAAGCACTGTCCTGAATTGAAAAAACTTGGCATGGTGACCGATGCAAAGCTTGTTGATATAAACAATGACAATAAAATTGACCTGGTGTTGTGTGGTGAATATCTACCGGTGATGATTTTTTTGAATGATGGGAAAAAACTGGTTGACAACACTAAGGCATTAGGATTGGAATGGACGAATGGTTGGTGGAACAGTATATCCATTGCCGATTTAAACAACGATGGATTTCTGGACATTGTGGGAGGCAACTACGGACTTAATTCACAACTAAAAAGCAGTAAACAAGAACCAGTAATCTGCTATTTTGACGATTTTGATAAAAACGGGACCAACGACCCTGTACTTTGCAATTACCGGTTCGGTAAGTTAGCTCCTGTTGCTGACCGCGACCTGTTTACACGCCAGATGCCGATATTCACAAACCGGTTTTTGACTTACAAGTCCTATGGCGATGCAGAACTCACAGATATTTTTACGGAAACCGAAATTCATCATTCCCAAAAATATAATGCTTACAATTTTGAAACAAGCATATTTTATAATAACAATAACAAAGACTTCACTATTCAGCGACTTCCAATGGTTGTGCAAACCGCCCCGGTGTACGGTATTTCTATTTTCGATTTTAATGATGATGGTAGAAAAGATATTTTTCTGACCGGAAATACGAAATCTTCATATTACGAAGACGGAGTGATGATGAACCTACGGGGTACCATTTTGCAAAACAACGGAATAAATAGTTGGGAAATTATCAATTTCAGTAAGTCCGGGATTTCCTTAAATAAAGATACTAAATCCTGCGGCCTGATATACAACACCCACCTCAAAACTTACCTGATGCTTGTTTCCTGCAACAACGATACGTTGAAAGCTTACAGGCTGAATAAATCAACCGAACGCAAAGACTACACTGGATACAACAGCGGCTATCTTTTTACCAAATAGGGTAATCCTGTTCGCAAGTGTATTTGGTTGTTGATTCATTTTATCCAAATGCAGTTCAGCTACCTTTCTGCCCATTTTAACCCCTTCTTTAGTTGCCGGTTCAAAATGAACGCCCCCATAAGCACGACTTGCTGCACATTCGTTAGCCGCTTCGCTAAGTGAATGATAATATCTTGCTTCGAAACCGAATTTAACTTGTGAACTGTCCCAAAAGGAAATAGTATCTGAAAACTCTTTAATTAATATGCCTGAACTCACCCCGGCAATTGTGCTATGACCACTTGGATATTCGGGAAAATTAGGTGTAATCAAAAGCGGATCCCAGTTAGGATCAATATACTTCAAAATATAGCTGTGGGGGCGGATAAGATTAGTAGCATATTTATTGTACCAACAGGCTATCAAATCATCGCAGTTACCGATAGATAATTTCATCAGAATTTCTGTACTCCTGTAATTGTCGACCTTATTTCGTTCACACAATTGCTCAGCAATAGCCAACCAGTGACCAATTGGATTAAGTTGTCGCTTAGTTATGGCTATTCGTTTAACTCTTTTTGGTGGTGCGGGGTCGCCATCCCAGTACCATGCAATTTTCATGAATGAAGAATCTTGATCCTCACCGCCCATTTCATAAACACGATATGCCATTTTGTAAAACTCAGAGCCTTTCGCAGAATCAAAAGGAACTGGGTTAGGAAGAAAAAATTCCTTTACATCCTTAATTACGAATGGGCGCATTTCACCCCAATACGGCTCTAAGGCGGTTGCATAAAAGGGTGGTGTCGGCACCCAGGTGTCCGGTCTGTTTTTCAGTTCATAAAATGGCGCACTCCTTAGTTCCTTATAATTATCACCGGCAGAATATGCTAAAATTTGCTCTGCAATTTTTTTGCCCAGTTCTTTCGATTTTTGGACTACGGGTTCAGGCAAATCGGCAAAATAAATTTCGGAGGTAGTCTTATAAAGTGTGTCAATAATAAAATCGCGATAAACAACTTCGCGGGCTACATCGCAAAATGCCTGGTACGTAACATAATCCGAGTTTATTTCTTTTAGGTCAACAGACGGGAAAGACGGATTATATCCGTTTAAAATTTCTCTGTATTTGCCCATTGTACCCGTACCGCTGCTTTGTGCTTCATAGGCTGCAAGATTACAATAGGAATATATACGCGCTGCAACAGGTGGCGAAAAACCATCCTGGATAACGGCCTCGTTCAAGCCATGCATTAAATGAAAGATTAAATTTTCAGTTGGCTTTTCAGAAGATATCATTTTCGCTCCCTGGTTGCATGCTATTAGCAGACTGCAAATAGCGAGTGCAATTATGTTTCTCATTTTATTGACGCTTTGTTTCAAATCAAATTTAAGAATATCCATAATAAAAAACCACTCTGGTACAGTAATAGCTAACTCAATACATATCGTAACTCCAATTTGTAAAAATTTGATTATTGTTACCCAATTTTTTTATCAAAGAGATAAAAGTGCGTATTGCTGTTATAGGGGCGGGATGGTTTGGTTGTCATATTGCTGCTTGTTTGATTAAAAAGGGCATTGAGGTGATTATTTATGACAAAGGCGAGTCGGTGTTTAGCGGAGCTTCACAATTTAATACCGGAAGACTGCATTTGGGCTTTCATTATGCTCGTTCAGCAAAAACCAGAGCTCAAAGCCGAGACGGGTTCAAATCCTTCATTCAATCCTATGCTTCATTCTGTGAAGATGTAAATCCAAATTTGTACCTGATTTCGGCCAAAGATTCTCTGATTGATTTTGATACTTACGTTTCTATTTTGAATTATGAAAAGTATGAGTTCAAAGTAATAGAACCGAAAACTTACAATTTGGCAAATATGGAAGGCGGCTTTTTATGTCATGAAAAAGCGATCAACCACTTGAAAGCAGCGGAGTATTTCAAGGCTATTTTAAAAAGTAATCTTATGCTGAACAACCCAGTAAATCTATTGCAGGAAAATGACAATGCCGTCATCATTAACGGAAAGAAATTTGATTATTGTATTAACTGTACTTACTACACATTTTCCCCAGGGAAATATTTCAGCGGTATAGTGTACGAAACAGTTGTAACACTTTTATTTGAACCCACTTGCCTGTTTAAACCAAAAGCTTTTGTAATCATGGATGGAAACTTTTATTCTCTCAATCCTTATTTTACTCCAGCGGGCAAAACCATTTATTCCATATACCACGTTACGGATTCGGTGGTGAATCGTCACACTTCATTTGATGCTGCCTTACAGAAAGAAACAGAGCTGAAAAAACTGCCGGTTGACAAGCAATTGAATTTAGTGGATTCAATGGAGCACATCCTGTATTTTTACCCTTCCTTTTGTGATGAATTTAAACTGGCAGGCAGTTTTGTTTCTACCCGTACAAAACTTATAAACAACAATGCCAACCGCGAATGTATCGTAGAGCAATCAGGTAGAGTAATAAGTGTACTATCGGGAAAAGTAAATTCAATTTTTGAAGCGGAAGAAGAAGTCAGTAAGATGCTGCAGTGGTAGTTTTCAGCGTTTCAGGAAATCGAAAAACTGATCCCATATCCATTTTGAAGTTCTGTGGTCTTTTAGTCCAACCTCCTTAACCTCAATGCTGTGGGTGGGTTGATAGGTTCTGAAAACTACGTCCCAAAAAAGAGTGAACCCTCCGAAATTTCTGTTGTAGTATGTACTTTCATTAGAATGATGGATTCGATGATTGTCGGAATTGATAATCAACCATCCCAGCCAATCGGGTATGTTCGCTGTAAAATTTGCATGGCTTAAAGTAGTAGCGGGAACCATAAACCCAACCATTATCAAATACACCCTATCCGGCACACCAGTCAATTTCAATATCACGGTAAGTAAAAACAACTCAATGATAATATCAAGCATATTGAATTTGAATACAGCTATCGTAGTCATTCTTTCCGTAGAATGATGTAACCTGTGAAGTTTCCATAAGAGGGAAGTGTGATGACTGACCCGGTGATACCAATAGTAAACAAAATCATAAAGCAACAAACCAAGAATTACCTGTAGTACAATAGGCCAAGTTTGAGGCCAAAAACCTGAAATTGTATGAACTGGAATAATTTTTCTTACCTCTAAAACTAATAGCAAACCAAGCGTCTTCCCAATGACATCACCGTAATTATTGATGACCATAAACAATATGTTATTAAGTGTGTTCATATCAAACTTCAACCAGTCCTTCCTATAAGGGAAGGCATATTCTACAACCATGGAAAAAACTAACAGAACTAAAGGCGCAAAACCAGCAAAAAGTGACTGGCTGAAATTAATTCTACACTCCTCCGACCTGTTCATAAAAATCATATACACTGTCACATACCCGATATACAATAAATACCATAGTAAGTTAGATGCGGGGAAGGCTTTGATTCTTGCAAAAAGCATTTTTGTTTTCACATCTCTGCAAATTTCTTTTTTTTAAAATCAATTCAAAAAACATCCTTCAGGGATGATACTTGTTTGAATTCTATAAACAGGATTGGTTAATTAATCTTAATTACCTTAGAATTACAACTATAAAAAACCCTCATTGCTTCAGAAACTAAAATTCATAACCGTAACGTTGCTTGCCTTATTGTTTTTCGGGAAAATTTTTTTCTTGATAACTACATTCAACCATGGTATAGATATTTCTGATGAAGGGATGCACCTCCTAATGTACAAGTATCCGAAAGAATATTCTGTAACCATCCACAATTATCATTACATGGTTACGACATTTCTGCCGCAGTCGCTGGTTACTGTTTTTAATCTGCGGCTTATGTGGCTGCTGGCTGACTTGGCTGGCTGGCTGATATTGTTTACCGGATGTATTTCGTTTCTGCGCAATATAGGAATCAGCATTTCAAAAGCCTCTATTTTTTTATTGCTACTTACAGGAAGCAACGCTATTGCGCTAAGCATTCATGACCGGATAATCGCATACAATGTGTTATCGAATTTCTTCCTAAACATATCATCAGGAATTTTGCTCTTTGCTGTTGGCAGAAAAGATTGGACTTGGGCTAACAGACTCTTGGTTGGCGGGGCTTTCTCATTTGTGGCTCTTGAACTTTTTATAAAACCAACCGCCTCGTTAGGTATTGCAGCCTTTGAGTTCATTATTTGTATTATTTTTTTCAAAAAAAGAATCCTTGAAATAATATTTTGTTCAATTGTAGGGATAATGATATCGTTAACATTTATGTTGATAGTTGTTCTACCATCATTTAAAATTTGGGTTTCAAATTATTTCGAAGGTGTAAAACTAGCACATATTAGTGGCTATGGGAGCACAACAATGCTTATTCACCTGTATATTATCCCCACAATGTTTTATTGTGTTTTGATTCTGCTCGCAAACATTCCTATAATAAGGTTGTTGAATTGGGTAACAACAAAAAAAAATCTTACGGATAACACATTTATCCTGTTGTCAATAATCAGCCATTGGGTTTCATGTGCTGTATTTTTATTCCTTTTACAAATCGTATCAACCAAGACTTTTAACTTTGAAATACTAAAGGAAACCTCGAGCACTTTTCACTCCGCCATTCTACTCATCCCCAACTCTCTTATTTCCCAGTTTCTAACTTCTCGCATCAGATTTGCCGAATTCAACCCACCTCCATTTAAATGGAATGTGTTTGCCATTTGTGCTTTTCTTACTGCCTTACCCTATTTTATCATCTTTGGATCATTCTCATCCATTGATGTTTCTCTCTACGGGCACTTGTTACCCCTATTGGTTTTACTGTTTATAATACCGTATTTGTTTGCTGCAGATGGTATTAAAACAAAACTGATCGCATATTATATCTACTTTATAACAATTTTATGCACATATTTTTTTATCCGTCATTATATTTTCTATCCAACCCGTATGTTGCAACCTCTGACAGAGCAGAAAGTGAATGTTGGAACGAATGAAACCATATTAACTGATAGCGCATCAGCCGCATTTATTCGCAATTTGAAACAAAAAGTAAATGCAGCCGGTAATTTTACATCCGCCACGCAAATAGGTTTACAACCCGGTTTGCTTTATTTCTTGGGCATGAAACAACCTGGCAACAATTTTTACCTTTCCGTATCAATAGTCGATGATCCCGATAGTACTTTTAAACCTATTGAGGACATGAATGCTGCTTACAACGATTTTTTTTACAAAAAATTCGCCCGTGAGATAGCTCAAGGCCCTGTTTTGATTAATGCAGGTGTTACTCCCCAAGATATTAAGGCAATTAATAAAAGAATGGCTGAAATCGATTGTGAGTTGATGTTGCTCGATAGTGTTTATAACCCGTATATTGAACAGGAGTTAAAATATAATCCGGCTGTTGGAAATCCCTACACTTACGTTTATCTACCGAAAAAATCACAGCCTGACTTATAAAAGGTCTCTTCGTACATCGGCATTTTGTTTAGTTGCTACGAACCTGTTTACTCTTACAAAATTTTTCAGCACTTCAGTTGAGTGTGAAATTGCCATGGGAATTTTACGGAAAATGTATGCAGGACGGTTGTAAAAGCTGTTATAAAATTTCTTTTGCCACATTAATTGCCTCTCTACAATGGCAGGATCTTTAAACCTGTTGATGTAAGGAAACAAACTGAACTCCACTTTGTCCTTCATTTCCTCGTACATAATCGTTCCGGGGTAGGTTTGCATTTCGCTAACCACCACAAAATCGAATTTTGCATCAATGGCAAAATTAATACTCTGCTGTAAATCTCCTTCTGTTTCATTTACCCCGCCAATCATGAAAAATGCAGAAGTTTCCAAGCCAATCTCTTTACAGTAAAGAAGATTTTCCAAAGCTAGTCGTTTGTCAATTCCTTTGTTGTAAAAATTAAGCATATTTTGGCTGCCTGATTCCACTCCTACATAAAGCCGCCTGCAACCAGTTCGCTTCATCCAGTAGAGCATTTCTTTGTTCAACGTATCTGCCCTGCTTAGGCAAGTCCACTTTAACTGAACGTGATTTTCTTCAAGCAATTTGCAGAACTGTATGACCCTTGCCGGTGTTGCAGTAAAAGTATCATCAATAAAACGTAGCGATTTGATATTGAATAACTCAATATATTTTTTCACATGCAGAATCATATTCTCCGGAGTAAGAGCCGTGAGTTTGGTTCCGTACGTTCGCACGCAATAGTTACATTTGTATGGACAACCTCGTGCGCTTTGTATCATTCCGAAAGGTGAAGGCAGAAATGGTTCAGAGTAGAGATCAATCTTGAGCAAATCATATGCTGGCATTGGCAACTCATTCAAATGAGTAATACGCGAGTTTTTTTGAATTTTTATTTCTCCGTTTTCCCGGTAGGCGATTCCCGAAATTGCGCTGTAATCGGATGTTTCGTTTCTCCATTGAAGAAATAAATCATGTATAGCGTATTCCGGTTCACTTAATAAGACTGCGTCTACCCTTGTATTTCTTAAAACCAGTTCCGGAAATTCCGTGGGATAATATCCGAATAACACTTGTTTAACTTTTGGCAAACGCTGTCGTATTTCCCTCAGCATATTCATGTCGCTTTCAAAACATTCAAACCCAGACAAGGCAAAAACTGCATCAAACTTTCCCCGTTGTAGAATTGAACACACCTCCTCTATTTCAAGTTGTTCCGCAATGGCATCTCGTAGTTCAACGGTGATACCTTCAATTGTCCTTACCATAGCAGCTGCGCTGATAAGTTCCAACGGAGGAAATAAAAACATGGGCGAATGATAAGAACACATGTATCGTCTTATAATTCGCTTTGGGTTCGGTAAGTTGAGAGCAAGGACTTTCATAATACAAAGCGTCAATTTTTTTCCATTATTACAATCTTCCCTTCTTTAACTTTGCTCCGCATGCTTTAATAATTTCTGATCGAGTTTCAAGATAGGAATTATAATTTTCTCCTGTAAATGGCTTTGTAAGTTTTCCCACGAGTAAATTTCCAAACATTTCCGTATCACAAGTTCCATACCGAATCCCAATATCTAAATCTGCATAAATTGCACGTTGAATAATTTTTTCAGTTCGAACCGTGTCTTTAAAATAAAAATAAATTGCAGCGAGGTCTATTCTTGAATAATACGGGTTGTTTACATGCACATTTAGACCAAGTGTTTCCGAACTCCGCAATGCCTTTAAACATTTTTCTTCATCACCTGATTGAAAATATTCCATGGCAAGCCGCTCATAAAATTCTTCGGAAGGACATATTGAGGCTGTTCTTTCCAAAATAGCTGTTGTGTTTTCCCAATGAGTAAGCTGCTGATTAGTTATTACTGCGAGAGCAAAAAATAAAATTACCGCAATCATATATTGTAAACTTTTGTTTCGGAATATTTTTCCCATACATAGTGCCAAAAACAAAAACATACCAAACGAACCCATGTAAAAATGTCGATCTGCAAGTGTGCAGGGCAGGTCACCATTGACAGCCATAATATCCGCGGTCAGGAAAATGCCAAGAATATAAAGTGCCAATGCAAAAGCAAATAAATAAATACGCTTTATGATTAGAAAAATTAAAATTACAAAAACCATCACGCCCAAAAAACTGACCGCAAGATATGCTGGTGTAAAAACCATACCATGACCCGGAGCTGGATAAAATACGGCAAGTTTGAAAGGGAATAATACCTGATAAATATAAAAACCGAAAGAGTGAAAAAAAATCGTGAGATGTTCAGGGAATGTGTAATAGAAAGTTTGTACAATCGTATTGTACTGTGCCGCTTGCATATTTTTTACGAGGGCAACAATTATAAAAAATGCGAACGGCAAATAAATTTTAATATTACTTAAAATTTGACCATGGGAAAATGAGAATCGCTTTTTCGTTAAAAGCAATTGAAAAAGAAAAAAGAAGAGAATACCAACTGCCGCAATAAATTTAGAAAGCAAAGCCAACACAAAAAACATTAAGCACAGGAAGTACCATTTACAGTTTTTAAATTCATAGAAACGAATAAAAGCATAAAGAGAAGCAAGAGAGTTAAACACAACTAAAACCTGCCTACGGCAATTTACCCAGGCTACATTTTCCACTTGTATGGGATGCAGTAAAAAAAATGCTGCGGTTAACAAAGCAAGGTAATTACTTGCCGAAATTTTTCTTGTAAGTAGAAAAACCAGACAACCTGAGCCAAGATGCAAAAGCAAACTGTGTAGTTTCATCCAAAATGGGTTCAATCCGAAAAAGTGATAGTCAATAGCAAGACTTAGATAAGTCAGCGGATAATAAAATGGATCAAGTTTATCTTTAAAAAATAAAAAGCAAATCCCTTTCCAGCTTAAATCTCTTATCCCCGGATTATTTATCACCAACCAGCCGTCATCTATACCGGTATCAAAGTCATAATATAATGATGAATGATAGGCAATAATTGTCACTAAAAGCAGAAACAAAAGTGAAACACATGGAAGATAAATTATCGTGAATTTTTTCCTCATTGGTGCTGCTTGTAATCCGAAACTGAACTAATCTGCATCTTCAAAACTTTTATCAAAAACATAATACCCAAAATCGTTACGTCCCCAAAGAAATGAGTAGTGAATATTCTTAAGCTTAGAATCAGATTTGATTTGTTTGAATTTAATTTTTTGGTTGTAAACCTCCATAGCGTATTTTTCTATCAGTTCTTTTCTATAAATTTTTGAATATACAAATACAACCTGATCCCTCTTCTCATATAAACACCTGTAAAATGAAATAAAATCTGTCTTACCGCACAGCTGTTTTAAGTATTTCTTGTGTTCCTCAAGAAACATATTGCTCCAATATTCCCCGTAACAGGTGTGAATATTTTGAGGGTTCAACTGTATCGTTTCGAGAGGCGTCTGATGAAGTAAGGTCATTGCCCATATGTCGTAAAATAATATTTTGCCGGTGAAATCTTCGTTAAGTTCTTTCAATACTTCTCTTTTGAGCGCTACTTCGTCCTTTTTCTCAGCGGAAATCTTCAGGTAGCCTACTGTGCGCCAAACTGTTAACAATATCAGTGTCGTAAAAATGAGAACGATGACTTTCGTTTTTAATGCATTTAGCAAAGTTTTATTCCTCTCAATCCATAATGAAAAATGAGCAATTGTAAAAATGATTAACGCGGGAGTAAGAACACGGTCTTCCATTTTTGACAAAACAGTAACTATAAAAATGGTTGAGTAAAAAGCAACCATTGAAAACGTTTGAAAGAAGATAGGCATCCATATGCTTTTTCCCCTCGCAGTTTGATAAATACTTACAAGCAGCAGCAACAGGTTGATGGCGGAAAAGGCAACCATCTTCCAAAACCAGTTTAACGGCTGATGGTATTGAGGGGTATAATATGTAGCTCTCCTATATTCACTTAACAAATTACGCTTTAAATATTTTAAACCGAGAATATTCAAAGGTGAAGCCGGCCCTAAGCTATTTAAGTAATCAGAGTTAATTATTATGCTGTCTGGGAAAAAGTAATGAAATAAGGCAAGGCTCTTAGCATTTTTTTCGACTGAAGCAATGTCAGGATTGTATGTATTTAGGCCATCTACAATGTTCAAAATATGAGCAGACTGCCGTTGTACTGTTGCATCGCCCTCAGAAAAAAGAAAGGTTGCTGCTATTCCCACAACATAAAATCCCACAAGTATTCCAGTTATTCTTAGGTCGCTACCCCGTAACATTATACTCTGGAAGGAAAATATCAGCAAAAAGGGAAACAGAATAAAAGTAACCTCCATTCGCGTGAATAACCCTATCATAAAGGTACAGCAGAAATAAATCAGTACCAGAATTCCTTTTTTGTTTATTCCGGCCCTAATCAGCTTATGAATATTAAGGAAAGAAATTCCGGTAAGTAGAATAGCAAGCTTGCTAAAATTAAGCAGATATACGTTTTCAACCCATATAAGAAAATAGATAATGGTGACAAAAATGGCAAACAACCATTTGTAGTCTTCGAAAAATTCAGAAAACTGAATAATCAGGAAGTAGATAAAGTTGACGGTTGCTAAAAAAATAAATAGAGCAAAGGCAATTCCTATCCAGGGAATTCCATGGAAATAATCATAAAGAAATCGGTATAACTTCGAAAGCAATAAATGGAAGTTAAATGTGTATTCAATCGGCTGATAAATGGGAATCCCCATCAGATAATTAGATACCAACACATCATCAATCCAGCCATAGTAGTATCCCAGAAAAAAATAGGTAGATAAAAGTAGTATAAGAGAATAAATTACAGAAAACAGTGTTCTGTGTTTCATCAAGACGAATATGTTTCCTAAATCGGCTCTAGTTGTGTGGGAGGTGTAAAATGCTGAAGTATTCCGGTATACTGAGGCATTTCGGCAAAATCCCTTGCAGCTGCTTCGTTTACAACGCCCAACTTAAGCAGCGATTTTATTCCCTTACCCACAAAGTCGGGTGCTACTCCCGTGCAATTGAGCCAGCATGGGATTTTACATTTCCCAAAATGAGCCATACTGCGCAAAAAATTTATTCGATGCTCACCGCCCCAAATTGAGTCAACATTACTGCTGTACAAATTTCCTATGTTTTTTGAGCAAGTGTAGCAGGTCCCATCCTCCGCTACATTAAAAAAATTCATCCATATTGCTAAACATGAATGCAACGCAAGTTCCTCCATTTGCTCAGGGTGAAATAAAAATTTTTCGAAATTTCTGTAGTAGACATCATCAAATTCAGGATTGTTTCTCATTACACTTTTCATCATCTCACTAAATTCTTTTTCAAATTGTTTGTCACTTTCAGAAAAAGTCATTCTTTCATCCACCACCTGATGATGGGCAAGGTTATTATGCACAGGTTGAAAATGAATTTCATCAACCACGTTTCGAAACTGCTCAATGTAATGAGGCATCATTTGAAAGTTGTCTTTCATTAGTACACCACGCACCCCTGTAAACGGTTTCCCTTTTTTCCGATTATTTTTCAGGTATTTCAAGTTTGCCAATGCCTTTTCATAAGAACCTGTGAGCCCCCGGATATCATCGTGAGTATTTGCATCGGCACCGTCAATACTAACTGTAACCGAATCTACTTGCTCATCAATTAAAAAGCTGTTATACTTTTCAAGTGTTAAGCCATTGGTATTAATCTTTACAATTTTCCCCTTACTTTTTAACAGAGAAATAATTTCCTTGATGTTGGGCATCAGAAATGGCTCACCCCCTGTAAGAATCACAATCATAGTGTCTGAGTCAGCTATTTTTTGCGCCAAGAGCATTGATTTTTCAGGAATAATTTTGTCTCGATTTAAATAAGAAGTACAGTGCTTACATGTTAAGTTGCATCTTTGAGTCATGCGCCAAGCTGTTATCGGAGGTGAAACTCTTTTATTGCCTCCGATGTAAGTCATGTTCAAAGCAGCCATCCAAAACAACTTTGCCTTTTCAGTTGCAGTTAGAAATTTCAATGTTCAACAAGTTTTAGAGAAAAAACATCATTAATATACACAAATTTTAAGAGACTGATAATGAAAATAAGCTTTTATATCGTTATCGACTAAGCGGGCTTGTTTTCTTTATCTCATGTAGTTAAATTAAAAGTTTCAGCAATTAAAACGTTTGAGATTTTCGAAGAACCGAATCCCCAATGTTGCCGGGTAAACAGAAAAAACAATCTGACTTTTTTGAAGAAAGGATGATTGGAAGACCCGGAAAGCCGTTTATGGTATTCTACACTACAAAAACCAATTCCTGAGAGTTCAGCACGTTTTTTCTGGAATGCCTCAAAATGAATTTCTGGTAAAAAGTTATCACTCGAAAATACAAATTCCCGTTTCAGAATCTTGAAACTTTCTGTGGGGTTTTTTTGCCAGAAAAAATTCAACAACCTGTTACGTCCCTTAGAAATAAATTGATTCTGTCCCTTTTTTTCATATTTCTCTTTTGCCATGCCAAAAACAACCATTAAGTCACGGGAAGTGATTTGCTGATACAATTTCAAAATATCTTCTGGTGCATATTCCAAATCATCATCGATTGTAACGATGTATCTCCCGCGGGCTTTACTCATGCCAACAAGAGAGGCGAACCACTGTCCTGTATTTTTTTTCAGCCGCAAGCCAACGACATGTTTCTTTGCATAACAAAGTTCAGTTATCTCATTCCAGGAACTATCGGGGCTAGCATCATCTGCCAGGATAATTTCAAACGATAATCCTGACCCTGATAACGCATTTTCAACCCGGTTTACCAATTCTCCTAAGATTTTCGAACTGTTATATACAGGAACAACAACAGATAGACTCATTGAATATTTAATCACAAATCAACTTAAGTTCAATGTTATGTTGCATTAAAAGTAAGGTCAATAATACAGTTAATATTAGCTATCCTTAATAAAATAGTATAATTGTATGTGACATATCAAAATCAATATTGTCAACAAAAAGCCTATGTGTCCAGAAGGAATTACTAAATATCAATGGATTCGTTTTAATTTCTATTTTCTTCTAGAACATTTTCTTGGGTATAAAACACTTGAAAGGTTCCTTGGTAGAGGTAGAAATTTATTGTACGAAGAAATTGAAAAACAATTAAAAGGTTCTAATCGGGGAGAGTTACTTCAAATGCCCGTGGAGAATGCTGATATAAGTTTGAATGATTTTAAAAAAAAATACATAAAGCCAATTGTTCCTGTTGTGTTTAAAAAAGCTGCAGCTGACTGGCCTTGCTCAAATAAATGGAGTTTTGATTTTTTTAAAACCAAATATGGTGACCGAGAAGTTTCTTTAAATGATAATGTAGGGCTTATTGACCGGAATAATCCCCAAAAGTTTGAAACTATGACTTTTGCTGATTATGTTACCGAGTTGGAGAATGGCTCTCTCAAATACTTAAAGTTTTCAAGAGTCATGGACGATGATTCTACACTTAAGGCAGATTTTGATCTGAAATGGTTACGTAAGTTTCATTTGTCAACTTCCTTTGGCGAACAGTTCCTGATGTTCATGGGTGGTAAAAACACCATAACTCCTATCCATTGCGGCTTTTCTCACACACTCTTTGTCCAAATAACCGGGAAAAAGAAATGGATTTTGTGGGCACCAAATGAGCGTATTTTTTTCGACCCCCGTGCTGAACGAAGGTCATATTTCCACACGAATGCTGACCCTTATAAATTAGATGACCCTAATTTTCCGTTGCTTAAATACATTAAGCGATATGAAGTGATGCTTGAAGCAGGTGATGTGTTATGGTTTCCATCACTTTTGTGGCACCAAGTTGAGAACCAAACAGATTCTATAAGTATTGCCTACAAGTTTGCCGATATCCCAACAGCTCTTCATTCATCGCGTATTCTTGCCCCCCTTTACTTTATGGCAACAAAACCTAATCTCTTCCTAACTGTTTTGGTGAACCGTTTTAAGAAACGCGATTACATTTTTACCAAAAAACAAGCAGAACTGGATTAAAGATTTTTTTCACACCTGTTTATGAAAAATAGAATTGTTTCATCGTTAGTTAAATTTCCGGGTATAGTCCTGCTTCGTTTTTTTGATTTTGTAACACAAACCGCCACACAAACTCCGACAGTAGTTTCGCCAGATAATATTGCATTTATAGAATTGCTAAGTAACAACCGCGAAATAATTTTGCAAGAATATTTTGAGGATATATATAACAAGAGGCCTTATAATGTAAAGGATTTTTATAAGGTTGATACCGATATTAATTACGATGACAACTGGAAGGCGGTTCCGTTAATTTTATTCGGCTATATGTTTATTGAAAATTCGCTTCGCTATCCCAAAACTTTTAAATTACTAAACCAAATTCCGGGGTGTGCTGGAGCTATGTTTTCAGTTTTAGGACCCGGGAAATACATTCCACCACATCACGGAATTTATAAGGGAGTTTTTCGCTGCCTTTTTACCTTGAAAGTAAAAGATGGAGCTAAATGCTGGATACGTGTAAGTGACAGAGTAATAAATTTTGAAACAGGAAAAGCAGTTTTATTTGACGAAACTGCAGAGCATGAGGTGGCGAATTATTCAGATGAGCCGCGCATTGTTTTATACCTCGATATCTACAGAAAGCTGCCATTTCCGGTTAATTTATTGAATAGTTTGGTTTTTGCATTGCTTCGGAGATCCCCTTTTGTAAAAAATATTCTCACTGAATATTCTAAACTTGAACCGGTTTCTTTTAAGGATTTTCAATGGCTTCCCGCCACGTTTAGTTAACGATACTGCCATTTATAAAATCATTGCCAAGCCCGAAAGTATCCCGTAAACTTACTCCCATTTTCCTGAGGAAGTAATACAATGAGTATTTCTTCATCTGTAATTACCGGAAAAGAATAAACTACTTTGAATGAAGTTTTATTTTCTAGTTCTTCTGGTTTATTTACTTGAAATGAAATTTTATCGTGTGACGGGAAAAAAGTGTTGGCGATATGGGCTGTTTCAGAAAATAACTTATGAGACCAGCTATTTAATTTTGTTGATTCAATAGTAATTTCCTTTTCAATTGTCTTTTGAAGACTAAAAGAAAGTAAACTGGGAATGTGAAAAACATTTTCAGATCCCACTGGCTGAAAACCAGCGAATTGAAATATGCGTTGCACTTCGCTATTTTCATTTCTAGCTCCAAATATGAAATGCTCAAGTCTATTACTAACACAAAACTCTTTTATGTAACGCAGCTTATCCAGGAAGTAACCGCCTTTGCGAAATGGTTTTAATATACCTCCGATATGTGATTCCAGATTATTATTTATAACATTAAGCGCAAAAAAACCCACATAATTATCACCATGCCTTATAAACAAAATACGGTTGTCCGGGTTGCTGCTGTTAAGGTTAAATTTTTTGTAAAACTGAAACAGGCATTCTGTTTCCTTTTCTTTATCAACCAAACTACTCAAGTAAGGAGTACGGTAATAGCCAATTGGATAAATCCCCCATGTTCCGGCAATCATATCCTTTAGAAGTTTATCCTGTGAACCGTCATATATTTCATATACAAGATCGGGATAATTATACATTCCCGAGGTATCCTCAATGATTTTTGTCTTATATCTTCTTATACTCCCACTGAAAAAAAACGGAAGACCTGTTGCATTTAACTTGTGAGCGGCCATTTCGTCTTCTGCAGGAACCTTCAAACGGCAAAGGTCATATCTGTCCGAAACAATTTGTGAATACAATGCCATTGAATCAAAAAAATCACTGTTGCATCTTCCTACCTGCAAGCCAAGCACTTCACTCTCGGTCACAGAAAAATTAATTTGTGTTGATGTTATTTGCATATCACCCTTCCAAGAAATTCTGTTTTCATTCAATTTAAAAACAATTCAGAATGCTGGAATCGGGACAATATTCATATTTGTTTTTAAAAGAAAAAAATCAGGATAATTTTACTGGATCTAATCATTGATAGATTGTTTCCTGAGTTGAATTGACGATCATAAATTTGGAATAACTTAAAACGAATTCTTTACATCAGAAATAAAAATTATGAAGCCATTGGGGGTTAACCGTTCAGATTGGTATTATTATAACCTGCTTTTTTTATTTGAGCATATACTAGGCTATAAGAAATTTGAAAATATTTTCGGCTCTTCACAAAAAAAGTTGTATCGTAAAATAGATAATTACCTTACTGGAACAAATAGGGGAACAACGGAAAAAGTAGAAGAAGTAGATAAAAACATTAGCCGTAAAGAATTTTTGCAACAATGCTATGATCCTGTGTTACCTAAAGTTTTTCGGGGTGCTGCCACGGAATGGAAAGCTGTAAAAAACTGGAATCTCGATTTTTTTGAAAAACACCATGGACATAAAGAAATACTATTAAACGACAACATCGGGTTAACAGCTCAAGATTTTGAAAAAATGAATTTGAAATATTATATCAACCAACTCCGAAACGGTTCTTTGAAATACTTAAAGTTCTCTGACATAGTTAATGAGGATCAAAACCTGAAAAACGATTTTGATTTAGATTGGCTTCGAAAATATAAGTTGCCCTTTTCTTGGGGTGAAGACCTGAAAATGTTCATGGGTGGTAAA
Organism: uncultured Chitinophaga sp.; assembly: GCA_964631835.1. Classification (GTDB taxonomy): domain Bacteria; phylum Bacteroidota; class Bacteroidia; order Chitinophagales; family LD1; genus Bog-950. Next base: position 23,407 of record CAZWAD010000008.1, on the reverse strand, counting down.
GGAACTTTGACTCCTTTACACATTGGGTTCAGCAGTTTTTTGTTCGTTCAGGTTATGGGTAGGAAAAAATGGATTTTGTATCCGGCAAGCGACCGTCTGTTTTTAGACCCTCGTACCGAAAGAACTTTTTATTTCTACAGTAAGGCCAATCCACACCAAAAAGATGACCCCAACTTCCCCCTGCTAAAACATGCGAAACAGTATGAAATTGTACTGGAGCCTGGTGATGTGCTTTGGGTGCCTTCGTTTACCTGGCATCAGGTAGAAAATCCAACGGACTCAATTGGCATTCGCTATGGCAGGAGTAGTATTCCGGGTTCCGCGAAGTCCTCAAAAATGATGACAACTTTGATTTTTTTGGCTACCAAACCAAATGTCTTCACGCATTTTTATACTTCACTCAAGAATAAACAAGAGTATACTTTTGTAAAAAGCCAAGCTGAAATCGAAAAATCTCTGTTGAGCAAGTTGAACCCTTTCAAGGATTAATTCAGTTGGACTTTCCCCGGTCTAGAGTTATACTCCTATATCTAACTATCCTATATTTACAATATTTTAACCAGTCAGGCTTAAAATGAAAATCTTTTCACGCAAGGATGTCTTATTGCACAATAAAAAAAACGACTGCTGGCTTATCATCCGCAACAGCGTGTATGATTTGAGTAGTTTTATAGCTATGCATCCGGGTGGTATTGATATTTTGCTGGCCCGTGCCGGTGAGGATGCTACCAGCTATTTTATTACCAACCACGCAAAAAACAAAGGTGTTGTTAAACAGCTGGCCGAATTTAAAATCGGTGAATTACCTGAGGGTGAAAAAATTACAGCAAATGATTTCGATGAGCCATTTTTAATGGACCTTATAGACCGATGCTACAAAGAAAAACTTTACAAAACTTCTCGTTGGTTTAGCAACCCTTTTTGGTGGATAAGGGTTTCAAATATTGCGTTGTTTTTCTGCTTGTCTTTCTTGGCACTATATGCTAATGTACCGAAGTGGGTTGCTGTAGTTGCTGTTATTTTACAAGCTGTAATCGGAACTTCGCTTTTCGGATTAATTGCACATGAGGCAACTCACCGCGACTTTCCCCAAAACAAATTACTTAAATTTCTGCTTCGAATCACATGGCCCGTATTCTGGCCTTTTATAACCCAAAATCCACTTCGGTATGAACATAACAGCCACCATGTTAAAATCGGTGACCCAGAGTTCGATTATGAAGTTGCTGCATTTTCCACCTTTATGCGCTATTCCGGTCATGTCGAACACCAGACTTTTCATAAATATCAGCACAAGTTGGCAAAATTTCTGTACCCGTTTTATGCAAATATCATTACTACTATCGGTGGAATCCGTTCAGGTTTTTGGGAAAAACATAACCGCCAGAATGTAGGCTTGGAGCACACATTGTCAATTCTCATCACGGTTGTTTTTTTCATACTGCTTCCAATTATTTTCAACGGCTCGTTCATTTCTATAGGATGGTATTTGGTTTTGTATTTAGTTTATCAATGCACTTTGTTTTACGGAATTTATGTGGGTGCAGCAATTAATCACTTTGTTCCTTCGGGCGCTAATCCTATTCCGAAAAAACACGAGAATAAGTATGCTTATTATGTTTGCCATCACACGACTAACTTCTGTTCTTCCAGCCCGATTTGGTTTTGGTACACCGGTGGCTTTAACGTTCAAATCGAACATCATCTTATTCCTTTTATACCAGCAGAAAATTTAAGAAAAATGATCCCCATAGTGGAAGAACTCTGCAAAAAGTACGACTATCCGTATCATACCTATAATAGTTTTCTCCAACTTTGGAGAGATCATTACAGTTACCTCTATACCCTCAGCAAACCTGGTACGGAGAAAATTGTTGATACTGAAATTGCAAACAAATCTGCCTATCAGGGAAGATAATAGTTTTTGTCTCTAGGATTTTTCCCATTCAGATTCTTGACGGTATGTTCTTGATTCAGGTGATGCATAAAATTCTTCCAGCGAAGTAGGGGGCTGAGAGAAAAAACCTAATTTCTGTAATCCGAAGTCGGAAATTCCTGAAAGGCCAACATTATTCAATGCCCGGGGTAAATCAATCCGCTGCTTCAAATATCCGCGAACCATACCGATACCGATGGAATGCCTCCACTGATTTGTTTTATTTACACCCCCGGCATGCCACAACCGCAAATGAAAGTAAAGTACAGAGCCTTTGGGTGCTGCTATTCTCATCGCATTATTGTAGAAGTAGTCATCGTCCGGTGTTTCTTGTCGCATGTGTGATCCGGGCAAAACCCACGTAGCACCATTTTCTTCAGTAAAATCATCCAGCATCACTAAACATCCCATGGCTTCGATATATCCCGGAATAAAATGCGGGCGGTCAACATGAATGCGCGCTGAATAATTTGTACTATTTGGAGGCATGCTTGAAGAAGTGTACACATAAATAATTGATGTTTCTCCCAAAATCCAGTTGAAAGGTTCCATCAATTTTCGGTTATCAGGCAATTGCAAAAAAGTTCCACCATATATGGGACAAGCAAGCAGCATACCGTAATCTTTGTGAGAAGCAGACCCGTGAAATTCAGATTCCTTTTTAATCGCTACTTCCAGTTCCATCTTCATTTTTTCCATAAAAGAATCTTCCAGTATATTTTCGACTACAGCAAATCCGTCTGTTTCAATTGCATTTAAAAATTCGGTTTTTTCGAACTTACCAGATACAAAGCGCTGAATAATGTGGGAGTTACTTTGCATAAAACCTGATAACTTCATTATAGCTTTTGTTTACAATTGCATTCTTGCGATATTCTTCTTTTCCCATCAAAGTTTTATGTAATTGAGGTAAGCGGTAAAACGGAACGCTCGGATATATATGATGCTCCGTATGATAACCCAGATTATACGGAGAAAGAAAAAAACTCTCAATAAAACCAGGTATTACTGTACGTGTATGATAAGGATTATTCCCTGGGAGATGAAAGTGTTCGGTTGAAAGCCGCAACCGGTTCAGCGTCTGATAAACAGTCATGTACGGAAGAATCCAAAGCAAAAACAATTCTGTAAAAGAATTCATGTATAAAACAAAAGAAAGAATCAGAGTATAAAACATAAACCGGTAAATGTCAAAACGGTTAAATTGTCTTATCTCATTTCCCCTCAAAATCCCTTCGCCCGGGTTGTCGGCCGAAAAATACCTCATGACTTTCAACCAAGTGTAAATCAAAAAATTTACCCCTGTTATATCCTTTAGAAAAGTAAGGGCTAATTTTCGCACAGTCTGCGGAAATTGGAATTCTGAGTAATTAAGATGGGCCTGCTCCGGGTCATTTGGTGTTTTTAAAAATTGATGATGGGCTAAATGTTTTTTCCGGATACTTTCTAATTCGGTAAACTGAGGCCATGCTAAGAAAATACGTGTAAGCAAATCATTGACCTGCCGTTTCGGGAAGAGAAGATAATGAATACCATCGTGCAGCAAGCTGTATAAAGCATACATCCTTGTTCCAATCACCAAACACACAAAAACGTAAACAACAGGGTAAGGGAAATTCACAAACAAAATTGCTGCACCTGAAATCAGCAACCACTCAAATGCAATAGCTGCCAAGCCTCTGACCTTGTTAAGGTTTGAAAGATTTTTTAAATCGTTATTGGCAATTAAAGATTGGGCAACATTGTATAACGTTAACCTGTTCATCCTCCGCAAATTTAGCTGATAATTGATTACTTCAGAAAAGTCTGGCTGTTATTAAACAACTCAAATATGGCCATGAGAAACAGAAAATGATTTTAGCCCCTTTAGCATACTTCTATATGGCAATGTGAATTTAAGCAAGTGAATTCTCCAAATCAGCGATAACATCATCTACATCTTCAATCCCTACGCTAATACGCACAAGCCCATCGGTAATGCCATATTTTTCCCGTTGCGGCTTAGGTACAAACGAGTGGCTCATGCTGGCAGGATGCTGAATTAGTGTATCAATAGTGCCCAGCGAGGCTGTCAGCTTGCAGAACTTTATCTTTTTCATCAGCTTTTTTCCTGCTTTGTAACCGTTCTTTAATTCGAATGAAACAACTCCTCCGAAATTTCTCATCTGTTTTTTGGCAAGTTTGTGGTCTGGGTGTTCTTTCAAACCGAGATAATTTACTTTGGAAACTGACGGGTGTTTTAGCAGTAAAACCGCCACATCTTGCGCATTGCGGCAATGCTTTTCCATTCGCAACGAAAGAGTTTTCATGCCTATATTCAGAAGCCAGCTATCGAAAGGCGAACAAATGGTGCCGTTGAATTTGCGGACTTTCCAGACTTCTTTTTTCATGAAATCAACATCCTGCCCTACTAAGAATCCGCTTAACCCGGTGCCGTGGCCGTTCAGGTATTTGGTTGATGAATGAACCACAAAATCAATTCCATATGTGAATGGCTGCTGCAAATATGGAGAAGCAAAAGTGTTATCAACTGCTACTTTAGAACCGTATTTCTTAGCCAATAAACTCAGCGCTTTCAGGTCATAACAATTCAGGGTGGGATTTGAAGGTGTTTCGGCATAAATGAGTTTTACCGTTTTTTTCTTCTGCAGAATAGATTCCAATTCATTCATCTTTCCGAAGTCGGCATAAATCACTTCAATACCTAAAGAATTCCCGTAGTGATTGAAATAATCAACAGCTGTGCCGTAAATATTTCCCTGCACCAGCAAAGCATCGCCCGGTTTCAACAAACTTTGAAACAGGGCTGAAATAGCCGACATGCCGGAAGCAAACACCAAAGATTTTACATCAACTTTCAATCCGAAAGCTTCCAGTTGCTCTAATTTTTTCTCCACCATTTCGGCATTTGGATGGCTCCAGCGAGAATAAATAAATGCTTCTTCCCTTCCGCTGAAAACTCGCTGCGCCATTTCAGCGCTTTCATATACATAAGTAGATGATGCGAAAACCGGGAAAGAATGCGGGATGATTTTTACGGTTTCATTACCATTATCCTGCGATGTAATGGATGTAAACCCCAATGACTTTTTATTTGCCTTCTTCTTCATATTTTGCGCAATCTAAACTTAAAACAGATGAATTACACCCTGCAAAAACACCTTGCCTACAACCTCTGGGCTAACGGCAAAATAGTTGAAATTATAAGAATTACCGATGAAAATATTTTCGAGAAAGAAGTAACGAGCAGTTTCCCATCGCTTAAAAAGACCATTTGCCACATTTGGGATGCTGAAGTAATTTGGCTGAACCGGATTAAAGGGGTTTCACTTTCTTCGTGGCCGAGTGAATCGTTTACCGGTTCAAAACCCGAATGCCTTGACCGGTTCATTGATAATTCAAAAACGTTTTGCGATTTCTTCAGTGATAAGGAGCCCGCATTTGGCGAAAAGGTAATTTCATTTAAAACCATGGATGGAAAGGAGTTTTCAGAAAGTATTGAAGGGATTGTGTTTCATGTGGTAAATCACGGAAGTTTTCACCGCGGACAATTAGTAACCATGCTAAGAACACTTGAAGTAAACAATCTTACATCAACCGACTTAATCCGCTACCTCAGGCTGTTCAAATAACCGCTTGTTGATTAATAACAATAAGCAAAATCCATTTTATTGAGAATTAGCAAGTAATATTGCGGTTACAATACCCTTACATTGGATATTATCTCCGGCTTCTTTTCCAACTTCCTCCAGCCTGACCCGAAAACAGCTTTACTGGTTGTTCTTAATCTTGTTTTGATTGAGAGCCTTCTTTCAGTTGACAATGCAGCCGTACTGGCAACCATGGTTATGGATTTGCCTAAAGAACAAAGGGGACGTGCTCTTAAATACGGCATTATCGGGGCTTACGTTTTCCGCGGTATAGCTCTTATTTCTGCCAGCGTGCTCATTAAAGTAATCTGGCTAAAACTGGCTGGCGGGCTTTATTTAATTTACCTTACTGTTCATTTTTTTTACAAAAGGATATTTAAGCACGAACACATACTCGACATTGAGCAGGAAGAGTTGAGTAGCGAAGTAAAGCATCCGCATAAAATACCCGGTATGAGTGCATTTTGGAGTACTGTTGTAATGGTGGAAATAATGGATTTGACTTTTTCGATAGATAACGTATTTGCCGCTGTAGCTTTTACCGACAATATTTACCTCATCTGCCTGGGTGTATTCATCGGCATATTATCCATGCGCATCGTGGCTGGTTATTTTGTGAAACTAATGGAGCGGTTCCCCTTTCTCGATTCAGTGGCATTTTTCATAATCGGTATATTAGGTTTAAGGCTATGCCTTGATTTCGGCTGTATTTACATGCCCGATAACCTCTTTTGCCAGTTTATGAAAACCGAGGAAAGCGACTTTTATTTTTCTGCTTCTACAATAATCGTTTTTGTTCTCCCTATCATTTTTTCCCTCTTGTTTGGATTTCCAAAACATGGAAATTCGGACAAACCATAACCGGGTAATAGTCTCTGCCCCTTCCTAATTTATAGTGCCATCTGCCGTTTTAAGGTGTATATACCCTCAAAAAACACCTGTTTTTTTGTAAGGTTTTTACAAAGCGGGCTTTTTACAAAAACCCTTGCCAGTCCTGCGTTTCAGAGAGAAATAGGAACTTTTCAGCCAGCCAAAAACACGCCCGAAAACGTAAGAACAACAAAAATCTGTCTTTGACCGTAGAATACATCAGCGGTAGCATTGCACCCGAAGTCCGGTTGAATGCTTAATGCTAAGACGAAAAATGGATACCGCAGTAATAAAACTGCGATTACGCGAACACTGAACATTGAGGTTTTACAAGTGATGAAGTTTCCCGACTGCCGATTTACCAGCAGTTGAGATTTAATGAAATGATTTTTTAACAAAAACCCAATAATTATGAAAAAAGTATTACTCGCATGTCTCTTAGGCATTGGTGCGCTGTTACCAACAACTACAGCAAACAGTCACACTGTTGTTTCGCAAGCTCGGAAAATAGATGTGACCATTGAAGGTCGCGTGCTGCTTGCAAACTCTGATGCTACCAGCGGCACCATTAAACGGATTGAAATTTACCGTTTGGGCGACATGCAACTGGTGCTCACTCAAAAATGCGGGGGATATTCCTGCAGTGCTAACCTAAATGCATTGCCAGCCGGGAACTATGTTTATGCTATCATCTGCACCAACGAAGTTCTTTCGGCACAGTTTCAGTTGAACTGATTCGGAACTACTAAGAGAAATACATTACCGGCAATCAGCCTGAGTCATTATCGGGCTGATAACCGGTAATTTTTTATTTCAGCTTTTTCAATATCCAGTTCTTTCCCGGGAAAAAATTATCGGCTTGCAGTTCTTCTTTTACCGACTGGCGTTCTTTCCGGTCAACTGCATTCAAAAGTTTTTGGGCATAATCAATAAAGCGCATAAAAGGAGTTTTAAACTGGTGAATGGCTTCTTCGTTGCGCGATAAGTATTTTTCGAAAGCGTGGAGCTGGTTTAAAAGCAAATCGGTATCGGCAGGGTCCTGCTCATAAGCGCAAAGCCACTGCCAGCGCCTGATAACTGCATTAAATATGGGCTCATCTTTGGCCTGTGCGGTAAGAAACGACTGAATAGCCCGCTTATAATCTTTGGTCCGGTAATAATATAATCCGAAAGCAAACGCCTCGTTGACATCCCTGTATTCTGCCGGTAATAACGGGCTGTATTGTTTAATAAACCGCAACATCCAATCTGCCGGACGGTTACTAATTGCAGTTAAAGACATAACATTTCCAAAAACTACCGGAAGCAGTTTGCCATCTTGTAGAAAGAAATCATACTTTATTTTTATTTCTGTCCACCACAAATATTCCTCAGCCATTTCATCATGCCCTTTATTAAACCATACCAGGCACCAATTAACAGCGTAGCTTATACCTTCAGCAACACTTTCCGGAACTTCCTCATCGGTTTTGTCGGCAACAAACTGTTTAATAATATCATAGTGAGATTTCCCTTGTTCAAAAGTTTCGGCAGAAAGCATCTGATAAACATGAGAAAACAGATAAGGATACGGATACATTTCACTGCGAAACGGCTCAAGTGTTTTTAAAATCCATTCTACATCTGCGGGATTGTAGTTAATGCCCAGCACCTGCTTCCGGCTTACCACCTCGCATAAGTACCTCAACACTTTCAGCGCATAAAACTCATCGAGGGTTTTTAATATGGGTGTTATATCGTTGTACCGGGTGCGGTTGAGTTTAGCATCGAAACCATTAAAGGCAAGCTCAGTCAAATGATGGCGGTAAAAGAAAATATCAATGCCAAGTTCCCTGTCCTTATCAAGGGTTTCCATGGTTTTCTGGTAGTCGGTGTCAAATTGTTCAAATAGTCCCTTATCCAGAAAGCCTTTGAATTTATAAAATTCAACTTGCTTTTTATCTTCAAGCCAATTGTCCAGCGCAATAAAATGCTCCACAGCCCCCAGCAGTTCCGAACCGGCACGCCATTGTTTCTGCTCGTTCGAAAGATTTTTGCCTAATTTTTCGATATGTGCCGAGGTGATTTTTTTTTCCGGAAATTGAGGATAAAGTTCCGCCAGATAATCAAATACAGCCACCGATGCAGGCGGCACCCTGAAAAAAGGGGAATGGACATAATCCGACAGCCGCGTTAAAGTTTCCTCGTCCAGCATTTTTAAAACCCCAACCAGCTTAAAATACAACATGCGCAAACAATATAGACAAAAGCGAGTTAACGAATAAAGTTTGAACCAGTAAAGTTTACAATATTAAACCTGTTTCACTATATGATTTTTGTGTGATTTGGTCTCCGCTACAGCCAAATTTTGCCCTGTTTTTTGTAAGGTGACACCATTACCTTAATATTCGCAAAACCCAATACCGGCAAGGCTTTCAGGATATCCACCTCTCGCTGATTAACAAAAAAACACCCCTCCAAAACGTAAGAACCCTCAAAATCTGTCTTTGCCCTGCGTTTACCATCTCCCGAACATTGCCTCCGGATTTAGCTGCAACCATGAAATGCAGCCAAACAAACAAACATCCATTAACCTAAACACCCGGTATGTTTACATTAGTCAATGAAGCCGATTCGTCTCAGGAAGGGGAAAAACCAGCTGAGCAAAAAAAGGAAATCAATCATTTTACGGTATCTGCCGGCACCGGTGCCGATACCGAAAATCAAAAACCCTTAGCCGAAGATGTTTTAAACGACCACCGGTTAAGCGAAAAACAACGAACCGGTATAGCGGTATGCTTTGCCGACAGCATTTTGAGAGGCAGTATGGAATCGGTTTTGTCGGATTTCGGCATCGGGCTGTCGCAATACCATGTGCTTAAGACCTTGCAAAAGGCGCACCCCAAACCCCTGATTGTAAAAAAAATACTGCAGGGTTTGCCGGAGCGCGCACCCGATATTTCCCGCTTAATCTCCCGCCTCGAAAAACAGGGTTACCTGATTAAAAAATATGCTCCGCTGAGTAAAAAAACTCTTCTTGCCCAATTGACCGAAAAGGGATTACAACTGCTGCAGCGTGCTGAAGCCCGCGAAGCCGATATGCTGAAACCGCTCGAAGCTTTAACCGATGAGGAACTGATACAGCTTAAACAGTTGCTTTTAAAAATAATTAAAACCACCGGAAAATGAGCAACATCACACACGGTTACGAACTCAAAAGCCATATCAACAACGGGGTACTGGTTATTGCCCCCGAAGGAAACCTGCTGTCGGGCGAAGACCACAAGCCGGTGCAGGAACTTCTGAACATACACCTTGCATCGGGCATTAACAAGGTGCTTTTTAACCTGGCTCATGTGCTGAGCATGAACAGCGAAGGACTGGGAATTTTACTCATGGCGCTGGCTAAAGTGAAGCACCGGGGCGGGCGCATTGCCGTTTGCCATTTGCCCGAAGGCGGAAACCGCCTGCTCGAAATAACCAAACTCGATTCCATTATTGCAGAACTACCATCCGAAGAAGAAGGAATTGCATTTTTAAAATCACGAAACGCCCGGTAAAGGACCGGGTAATCATTCATTAAAAAAAACAAAAACCAATATCATATGAACAACTTTCTCAGCTTATGGAAAAAAATGTTTGAAGAAACACCTGTTGTTTTCAAACCGGCAGAAACAGCTCACACCGAAATCAGGAAAGTTTCGGGAGGCATGCACATTGTGCACAGCACCTATCACTCTCCGCGCCCGGTACTGACAGTAAGCTGGCTGTACACCGATGAAGAGCCGAAGCAAAAGCCAAAGCGGGTGGAGTACGTCAACCGCGAAGATTCAGTCATGTGGTAAAGGCTTATCGGCCCTGGCGAATTGACTGCCTGCGGTACTGCAGATAAACGCGCAGAACAAAGCAGGTTTGGGCGGATGAGTTTGAACACCCGCAGGCTCAACTGCCGGTGTTAACAGCCTGTGATTACCCCAGCGGGTGAACAAGAGCGCAGAAGCTAACTGCCCGGTACTGCCACCCAGCCGAAAATAACCTTGCCTGCGGGCAGACCTGTTGATGCCAGCAGCGAACTAAAGGCATTGGCAAACTGTATTTGCGGCTGGCTGATAAAACCGTAAGCCGACAGCGAAGCAAATACCGATGCCCAAACAATACCGTTCAGGTTCATGTAACCAATGGCAGGGTTGGCGTTCAGGTAAACAGACCAGGCTCCGGGGCTGTTGATTTGAGCCAGCCAGTACACGGCATCGGTTTTTCCCAGTGCAGCAGCCAGAAACAAAGGAGCCTGCTCGCTAAATGATAGTTCGGCTGCGGCTATCTGAGCCTCAAACCCGCTGATGATTTCAGGCAGTTTATCAGCCTGGCCGCTCCCTATGCTTTTCATTAAACTGTAAATGATAGCCAGTTGTTTTTCCGAGTATTTTACGTTGCTGAATGATAAACCAAATTCTGCACTTCCCGAATGGTTAACATAAGTATTGAATACGCTGGGCAAAATACTCCTCAGGAAAGGGGCAATTAAATCTAAGGGCGAGGGGTCGGCAGGGTCGGGTAAAAAGAATATGTCGGTCAGTTGCTGGTTGAACTGCTCAAAAGTGGGGTTTGCCGGAAGTGTGGCTATCAGTTCATCAAGAGCCTGGCTGTGTTTTTCGGCTAAAAAGTAAAACGGGTTGATGGATTTGGATTGCATAACTACTTGTTTTTAAATGGAAGTTTCTGACTTTTGATACTACATTGCTGGTTTTCAGCTTTAAAGCCCTGATTCTCAGAATTAGACTTCAAATTCTCAGAATTTGGTTTCGGATTCTCAGAATTGGGTTTCAGATTCTCAGAATTGGGTTTCAAATTCTCAGAATTCGGTTTCAGATTCTTAGAATTGGACTTCAAATTCTCAGAACTCGGTTTAAAATTCTCAGAATTCGGTTTCAAATTCTCAGAATTCGGTTTCGGATTCTCAGAATTGGGTTTCGGATTCTCAGAATTGGGTTTCGGATTCTCAGAATTCGGTTTCAAATTCTCAGAATTCGGTTTCAAATTCTCAGAATTCGGTTTCAAATTCTCAGAATCGGGTTTCAGATTCTCAGAACCAGACTTCAAATTCTCAAAATTCGGTTTTGGATTCATAGAATCAGCGTAAGAGAACCTGCTTATTGAATATAAATACTGATAACAGGCGACCATGCGGGCTCGCCCGGTTCATCGCTGATAGATACCCGCTTGCGGAAAAACGCTTTGGCACCGGGCGCCAGACCGCTTAACCAGGCATAGTAACTTTTGTGGGTTGTTTTAATGGTAGTAAAGCTTACACCGTTGGGGCTGTACTGCCATTCATAAATAGCCGGTTTATTTTTAGGCCCTGCCTTAGAGCGCAAACGCACCAAGCCCTGTATGTTTTTATCAAGTTTTACAGTAAAGTCGGGACGGACAAACACCCCGCGCACTTTTACCCGGCAGCCACAAGCCTGAACAATAGTTATAGCAGTTTCTTCATCTGCGGCATCGTCAGCCGCATTTTGAACCAACCGAACCCAATCGCGTATAGTGTTTTCTACCACATCCATAGCCTGATCGCGCTCACCGGCTGCGCCTTCGGTGCCTTTTTCAGCCAAACCCTGCTTGGCAGTTAGTGTTGTCATATCGGTTTCAAACTGAGTAATGTCTGCCGGTGGAATGGTTACATACGTATTTCCGGGGGCGGTAGTCAGCGCGGTTTTCAGGGCGTTTGCATCGTCCATAAATTGCGGAACACTATCGCTTACAGTAAATACTGCTGTTACATGTTTTTTTCGTGCCATTGTTTTTTGGTTTTAGTGATTAATAATCGGTTTCTGATTTCGCCATGCAAGGTTAGGCAGTTGCCCGGTTGTCAGGTTATCACGCATGATTGCCTCTGTATTTGCTCTTATACTAAAATTGCAACATGCAAAAGAAACTTACACCGGAGGAAAAAGAATTCTTAGAAGTGCTGCATGACACTTTTATCGAAATGCGCGAAAAGAAAAAAATCACTGTATCGAAACTGGCGGCTGAAAGCGACTCCGAAAAATCCAACATATGCCGCGATGAAAAAAGGAAAGCCAACGGCTATATCATCAACTTTAGGCGAAAGTGCGATGCCTGCGGCTTTAAAATGTCGAACATATTCAGGCGGGCTGAAAACAAATGGGAGAAAAAACAAAGAGAAAAACAGCAGCAGCCACGGCCATAAAAAATTCACCCGCGCAAATACATTGCGCACACCCGCTGTTTATTTGCAGTAAAAAAAGCTATGGCACAACTTATTCAACACTGCACCAGCGCGGCTAAAGCGCTCGAACTTAAAATGTGGAACAACGGGCACCGGTACGTAATTTACTTAGGCGGCTTGCCGCTGAACATTAAAACCGGCTACGCCACCACCGGCAGCGATTATTGTGACGATGAATACACCACCGAAAACAATGTATCGCATACTGAATTATGCAAAAATTATTTCGAAGCCATGAAACGATTTGAAGAGATGCGGCAGAGGTATTTGGAGTAGCAATTCACCTTGTTGCAACAGCGAAAGTTTATTTGTGGATTTGGAGGAAGGGGATAGATTTGGGGGGGATAGAAGGTGAGGGAAAATTTGAGCATAAACAAGTTATATGCGATTTTAGGACGACCCGCCAACAGTAAAACATTATGACAAAAATTTACAGACTTCTATTACTTGGTCTGTCATTCCTACTACTCGTTGGGCTTGGCTTTTACATTCGGCAAGACTTTTCTTTTTTACTAAATGACTTTTGGTTTACATCAGGACTTTTACTTCTCATCTTACTTTCTCTTATCGACCAACCCCATTTTTCAAAGGACACTAATGTTTTTGTAAATGCAGTTACAGCAGCAGTTTCATTACTTTTAGTTCAGGCAGGCAACAGGGACTTTTTGTTTTGGACTTTCCTGTCATTTATTATTTACCTGACAGTTAGCAGTTACTCGTTAATGTGGCTCAGGACAAATCCACTAAATGAAGAAAACAAAGCTGTTCAACTTTTCTCACGCCTCAACAGACAGATTGGACGACCAGAAGCAATTTTTTCTGCATTCTTTCTTTGGGGTGGTATCAGACAGTTCGGACTTGTATCAACCGAATTCAATTTGCTGCTATGGTTTTGGATAGTCTTTATGATTTTAAACATACCCGCATTAGCCAAAACAATCGAAAGTCTATTTACAACTATCCAAGAGAAAAATGACAAAGAGGCAATCGGACAAATTTTTGGCGTTCAATCAAAAAATACATTCCTCGTAAAGTTATCGGAAAACAGAAGCCAAACGACCAGAATATTTGAGTTTGTTGAGTTTAAATATTCGATAGATAATCAAGTTAAGAAAGGGCTAATTCTTGATGTTTATCTTCTTAATCAGGAACAATGGGTTAAAGTATTGACTACTCTAGAAATTGAAAAGATTTTTTCTGAAAAGGTTCTTTTTTCTTCTCACACTCCTGATTTAGTTTATAAAATCACAGACGTTCCTAAAACTGATTATCTGGAACGCTTCATCGGTTTGGTTACGGAGAACTCGACTATTGAAAAAATAAAATTCGTTTACAATTCTAAGGCAGCTATTTCAGAAGGACAATTACTTGAACTTTTCATTCGCAACGAAAGAGTTTTATATCAAATAATAGAAGGAACCACTAAAATCGAATTGCTTGAAAATAAAAACCAAACAGGGCTAATCATAGCAGAAGCAATTCAATTGGGAACTTGGAATAATGCCAGCTTGAGATTTGAACAATACGGTTGGGTTCCAAACATTAACACTCCAATTTATCTTGCCTCAAATATTGAGGAAGTTCCATTGCAACCATCAGAATATATTATCGGAAGTATTCCAGGAACAAATTATCCCGTTATAATTAATAAGGAAGTAGCAATCACTCACCATACAGCTATTTTAGGCGTTACAGGTTCGGGTAAATCTGTATTTGTTCGTAATCTCTTAAAACAAATAGTAAACGAAACGACCAAAGTCATAATAATAGATTTAACAGGAGAATACAAAGAAAAAATTGCAGACATTCAACCAATTGTTAGTGACGAGAGTGGGAAAAAAGCTTTTGATGCAATTGAGGCTATTGCAAAAGAAGAAAGAAAGTATGCAGACAAAAGAGATTACGAATTTATTAAAGCACAAGAGAGGATTATCAAAAAAGAGTTTCACACTTCTATAAAAACTTTCTTAGAAGGAGGCACAACCGAAGCAATTTTTGAGCTGCCTGATATTTCGAATAACTCCGAAATTATTGAATACACAAAATGGTTTTTTTGGGTTCTATTCAAAACCGCTAAAATTGAAAAGAGCTTTGGGAAAAGAGTTTGTGTTGTTCTTGAAGAAGCACACACTATTGTTCCTGAGATAAACTCATTAGGGGTTTCTGACTTTGCTTCTAGGGCGACCGTCAATAGTATTGCTCAAATAGCACTACAAGGAAGAAAATATAACATTGGATTTTTTGTAATTGCACAACGGACTGCGAATGTTTCAAAGACCGTTTTGACACAATGTAATTCAATTATCGTTTTTCAAGAGTTCGATAAAACAAGTAGCGACTTCCTTTCCAATTATCTTGGAGCAGAATACATAAAAGCTTTGCCGACACTTAAGTTTAAGCAAGCTATTGCTGTTGGGAAAGCGTTTAAATCAAACGTGCCAATGATATTTGAAGTGCCAGAACTAACGACATAGCAACAATCTATCCTCCTACAGAGACTCCCGTAACGCCATTAAACCCCTACAACTTCCCCAACACCTGTTCGAGAATAACGGGCAGGGAGTCAGCGCCTACGTTGGTGGCAATAATTTTGTGGTTTTTATCGAGCACAAAAATACCGGGGGTAACCTCAAAGTAATAATGCGTCCTGAAGTTGGTTTTGTTTTCGGGGTCAAATATGTTACGGAAAGTCATGTTGTTTTTCCTGAGGTATTCTTTCCATTTGTCTTCCTCGCCATCAATGCAAATGGTAAAAAAATCGAGCCCCTTGTTTCGCCATTGGCGGTAAAGGTTTACCATTTTTGGAGTTTCCTTCAGGCAGTTTTCGCAGTCGTAAGAAAAGGCGTAAACAATAGTAACCGGTGCTTTAATATCGTAGAGCGAAACCGGTATGCCTATTTCGTTGGTGCTTTTAATGTCGTGCCCGGTCTGCCCGATTAAGCTGGGCTTCATTTGCGCTGCCTGCATGCGCAGGCGCTGCACTTCGTAATCTTTACTCCAGAACGCCTGGTCAGCAGTCCAGAACTTATCAATCATAAACACATACACCGACTCGCGCCCCAGCATCCTGGCTTCTTTGTAATGCAGGGCAATCCAGTTGGCTGTATATTTAAAAAGTTCTCTGTTGCCTTTCGAAAGCATGGTAATACGGTCGGCATATTTAATTACCGAATCAATGGTTTGCGGGGTTAACTCCAGCAGGTATCGTTTCAGCTTGTTGAAATATACCGGGGTGCGCAAAAGGCGCTCATCAGTAAAGTCGAAACCGTTCCAGAACTGATGGCGGTAGTTATATACGTAAAGCTGGTCATCCACCGTTCCATCGGCTTTCATCGGTTTGGGAATATCGGGGTTTTGCCCCGCCAGCTTGAATTTGGTGAAAAAACTTTGCGGATGATTATCGGCAAACCATTTAATGTGGGCTTTGCGCTCATCTTTCGTTTTCTGCAATTCCTTTTGTAAAGCCTGATATTGCTTGCTTCCTTTCTCCGTTTTGCCAAGCAGCTGCTGAACGGAATCCATTTTCTTATTGATGCCCGATTCTGTTTTCAGGTTTATATACAATAGCTCGTTATCCGGTGAGCCTTTGGTAACCATGGTGTTCACTACATCCGCTTTATCGAATTGCAGGCTTACGCGCTCGGTTTTGTCAAACAGTAACTGAACGATGGAGTTGTCGGGAAAAGCGATAAAGTACATGCCGGCAGGCAGGGAGGTATCTAACCTGAAAGCTGCCTGCCCCTGTGCGTTGACAAAGGCAGAGTCAATACCGAAATTCTGCTCACCAAAAATACCGAGCAGCTTAACATAGCCGTTGGTGAAACCGGATATCTTCAAATCAAGTACAAAAGGCGAGGCCTTGCTTTCCGGGTTATTTACCTGAGCTGAAACCCCTGCACCTGAACCGGTGAGAAAGAAAATAATGAGAAGAAGATGAAGTTTCTTTTTCATAAAAAAACAGAATTCTTATTTGCTTTTCTGCAAACCCCATGCCTGCGGGTCTTTATACCAGTCCATCAGCGTTTCGCGCTCGTCCTGATGGATATAATTATTGTTAAGCGCAATATCAAGCAGGGTGGGATAATCGGAAAGCGTAAAGAATTTGCATTTGGCACCTTCAAAAGCAGCAACCGAACTTTGAAAACCGTAGGTAAAGATTGCGCCAAGCCCCATTACATCGGCACCGGCAGCGCGCAAGGCATCCACTGCTTTCAGCGAGCTGCCACCGGTAGAAATAAGGTCTTCAATCACCACGGTTTTTTGCCCCCGGCTGATTTTCCCTTCTATCCGGTTTTCCAGCCCGTGGCCTTTGGCTTTGTCGCGCACATACACAAATGGTTTGTTCAGTACATCAGCCACCAATACCCCATGAGGAATACCGGCAGTAGCCACACCGGCAATAACCTCGCAGGTTTTAAACTCTTCGGAAATAGTATCAGCAAAAGAAGTTTTGATGAAATTGCGCACCTTGGGGTAAGAAAGGGTTTTCCTGTTATCGCAATAAATGGGGCTCTTTAATCCGCTTGCCCAGGTGAACGGTTCTTTGGCATTAAGCACTACGGCTTTTATTTCGAGCAGGTATTCTGCAACTTCGCGGGCTATTACATTATTAAATATCATGAACTTGCAGTATAAAATTTATTATAACGATTCGTTCGTGCTTCTGGCAGACGAGCACCCGCAAATCAAAGAAATTTTTACCAAGACTATTTCCGGAAATAAAGACGCAGAAGCCTTTTTTAGTAACTCTTTGCAATTATTCGATGGTGTTACCAACGAAAACATACTGGTAGTATGTAATTCTCCCGCTGATGTGTTCGCGCACTTTTTACAGCAGGTGAAACTGATAATTGCCGGGGGCGGAATGGTAACTAATGAACATGGTGAGTTGTTGTTGATTTACCGGAGAGGCAAATGGGATTTACCAAAAGGGAAGATTGACAAAGGTGAAAACATTTTAGATGGTGCCATCCGCGAAGTAGAAGAAGAAACCGGTGTTAAAGTTGAAACAACCAACATAGAACCGATACTAACTTACCATGCCTACAAACTGAAGGGAGAGAATTGCCTGAAAGAAACTAGCTGGTTTGAAATGCTGGCGAAACCGGGTCAATCAAAATTGACACCGCAAGCCGAAGAAGATATTGAACAAGTGCTTTGGGTGAAAAAGACGGATTTGAAAAATTACAAAAGCGAGTGCTACCCGTTAATTTTGGATTTGATTTCGGGTTATTCCGATGCCCCCGATTCCAGTTCCTGAAAAGCTTTGGGCAGGTGATGAATAATGTCACTGGCATTCATGGATGTTTCCCCCGATTCATCCCGGGCAAAGTCACCGGCTAAGCCATGTACAAAAACTCCGAGTATGGCTGCTTGCTCCGGAGTATAATGCTGGGCAAGCAAAGAAGTAATAACACCGGTAAGCACATCACCGCTTCCGCCTTTTGCCATCCCCGCATTTCCCGAACTGTTGAAATACATCTTTCCACCGGGAGTAGAAACTGATGTGTGCGCTCCTTTTAAAACAAGAATTACTTTATGCTTTTTCGAAAATGCTTTTTGCCTTTCCAATTTATCTGAATCATCGCTCCATTCTCCCGTTAGTCTCTTAAACTCTCCGGGATGAGGAGTGAGAATGGAATTTTCAGGAACTAAAGCAAGCAGTTTCTCATTGGCAGAAATGATATTCAAAGCATCGGCATCCATAACCAGCGGCTTGCTGCACGCTGCCAGTAACTTTTCGAGATATTCCCGGGTCTCTGTTTCTGTTCCGATTCCCGGTCCAACACCTACGGCTGAATATTTGTCAAGTTCGGGTATGTCACGCAGAAAATTTACCGATTTATCTGCTTCCACCATGGCTTCGGGGTTTGAGGTTTGCATAATTTCATATCCGCTCGAAGGAATGTTTGAAGTAACCAGTCCTGCCCCGCTGAGGAGGGCGGCTTTTACAGCAAGAATAGCCGCACCGGTTTTACCAAAGCTGCCCGCAGCAATCAATGCATGACCGTAAGTTCCTTTATGCGTAAACTTCTCCCTCCTCCTGAAAAAAGATTGTGTAAACTGTTTGGTTACAAAATAATATGAAGAGGGAAGCTGCTCTGCATAGTCTTTCGAAAGCCCAATATCAAGAACCACAAACCGGGGAACGTATTTCCCGTTTGCCGCAAACAGAAAAGAAAGCTTGGGTGCATGAAAAGTAAAAGTAGCTGCCGAGTGAATAACCGTATCGCTTTCAGCGTTAGACTTATCGCAAAATAAACCCGAAGGAATATCAACGGAATAAACCGTATTGCCCGACCGGTTTATGGCATGAATAACCGAAGCAGCAATTCCTTCTACAGGGCGCGACAAACCGGTTCCGAAAATGGCATCTATAATAACAGCATCTGAGTGGATTGCCGGAATCTGGTTTTCGGTTTCGATGTAGTGAACCGAAGAAATATTTTTCAGCCTGTCTTCATTGATGAGAAAGTCTTTGCTTGTGCCGGGAGAATGGCGCACAGTATAGGCGGTAACATGACCGTACCCGCTTTCAATGAGCATTCGCGCCACAGCCAGCCCGTCTCCACCGTTGTTTCCCATGCCACAAAAAACATAAACCGGTTCGCTGGTTTTAATTACACGGGAAAGAAGCTGGTAAACTTTTGAAGCGGCTCTTTCCATCAAATCAATAGATGCCACCGGTTCGTTTTCGATAGTGTATCTGTCTAGTTCGCGGATTTGCTCTGCGGAAAGGATTTTCATGCTCTTAGGATTGCGGAGATTATGTCAGTCGTTTACAAAAACTTTTAAGGATTTGCTGAAGCCATCCATAACTTCAATCATTTCCGAAATAAACTCTTTGCTGTAAAACGGAATAAAGTTTTCCCTTCGTTCCTGCAAAATATTATCAGGAAAAAATGCTGAATGAATACCTCTCATCTGGTTAACCGCAGTTTCATTCCTGCGCTTTTCCGCTTTAAGCATTTTGCCTTCGAGGTTTTCCAGAGCGTTTAAGGCTTTTTGTTGCTCCGCTAATACGCTTTGTTTTAAAGTGCTGTCTGCTTTTTCAGCTTTCACGGTAACCGCACTATATAGCTCTTCAAGCCTTTTCTTTTCCACGCTTAAATCAAGACCTGAGGGAATTATGTTTTTCACATAGTTATTGATAAGCAGTTCTACATCGCCAAAGAAATCCTCAGGTTTCAGATTTAGCTTAGTAATTTTTTTGTGCAGGGAAGAATTAATAATAACTGCAGAGTTCCTTAATACTAACATGGGATAATTTACCTCGTAGTAATCGAACATTGGTTTCAACTCAAGCCAGTAGTTGAGTTCTCCGGCACCGCCCACAAAAGCAAGGTTGGGTAAAATCATTTCCTGGTAAAGCGGGCGGAGAATCACATTCGGACTGAAACACTCCGTGCGAGTTTCGATTTCAGCAGTTATTTCATGACGCGGGAAAGAAAGAGAAGTATTCATTACTTCATACATATTGGTTGAAGCATTGAAAACAACTCTTTCCCGGAAATTTTCTCCGAGATAAAAGAAGTTGATGTCGCGGGGCTTCGCCTGTACCTTGTAGTTTTTCTCCAGGGCTTCGATATGGCCGTTCAGCAAATGGGCAGCCCGTGAGTTCAGCACTTCGTCATTTATTACTTCACTGAATCTTTTTTTCAGCCGGGCATCGTCCTGGTCAAGTACCACAAGCCCGTACTCCTTAAATATTTCATTGACAAAATATTGGGTAAATCTGCCGAAGGTTTCATACTTCTTCAGTCCTTCTTCGAGAATGGAAACAACGATTGAATCATCCACCGCGGATTTCAACTCATCAACAGCTTTTTTCATAGATGCGGTTTTCCATCTTCCTGCTGCTCCTCTCCCGCTGTCTTGCCATTCCAGTTTTTTGCCGTTTACAAAAGCATGATTCAGTTCCTCTACATCGTGGTCTTCGCTGCCGAGCCAGAATACCGGAACGAAGTTGTTTTCGGGAAACTGACTCTTTAACTGATTACAGATATTAATTGTGCATGCAATTTTGTAAATGTTATACAGCGGGCCCATGAACAAACAGGGCTGATGAGCGGCTGTAACCGTGAAGGTGTTATCGGAAAGAAGGGATTGAATATTATCAGCTACATGCTGAGTTACCGGAATACCGGCATACTGCGACTTTAAAACATCTACCAAAAGCTTTCTTTCGGTGTTGTCTTTCGATTTATCGGTTATTACATTTTTGAATGAAGCAAATTGAAAAGGATATTTTGCCAGACTTGAAATCGCTTCTCTCCCACCGATGTAATCGTTGACCAGCGGTGGCAGAATTCCTGCACGGGAGAAACCAATCTCTTCAAGAAATGTAATCATTACTCAAATGTATTAAACCTGCTGAACAGGCAGGCTTCGATGCGAAGGCTGCAAATACTATTACCTTGTTCTATATTCACCGCAATAAAAATAAATGATGGAAAGAAAAGATTTTATCAAAATAACCGGACTCACCGGAGCTGCTTCATTCATCTCCTTTAATCCATTCAAGGCAAAGGGGAATACGCCTGCAGCCTGTGTGCTTATTCCTTCAGAAACCGCAGGGCCGTTTCCGCTTGACCTTACCACCAACAACTTCTATTTCAGGCAGGATGTACGGGAAACCAGAACCGGTGTGCAGCTGAACATGAAAATGCGGATTATCGGCTTGAGCAATTGCCTGCCGATGCAAAACGTTCGCGTAAATATCTGGCACTGCGATAAAGACGGGCTGTATTCCGGTTATCAGACCGAAACCGGTCTTACTTATTTGCGCGGGTATCAGATAACTGATGTAAATGGCGAGGTGGAATTCATCACCATTTTCCCGGGCTGGTACACAGGCAGGATTTGCCACATCCACTTCCAGGTTTATGTCAGCTCTGTTTATGCTGCTGTTTCGCAGCTTACTTTCCCCCTTGCCGAAAAGAATAACATCTATGCCGCCAATGCTTCGGTTTACACCAAGGGGCTGGACCCGCTTAATTTTTCGCAAGACGGTGTATTTGCTGACGGATATACTTACCAGCTTGCCACACTTACACCCAATACCTCAACCGGTGGTTATGATTCATTTCTCGAATTAGCAGTGCAGGGCAGCGGAACGGCAACGGGTCTTGGCGCTTTAGAACCTGAAACTGGCGGGCAGTTTAAACTCGGGCAGAATTTCCCTAACCCTTACACCGGTGAAACGGCTATCCCCTTTACCCTGAAAAATGAATCGGATGTAAAACTTGAGTTGTGGGATTTGAATGGCAGAAAAGTTGCTTCACTGACCAAACGCGGCATGAAAAGCGGAGAGCAGCAAATCCTCATCAGCCCCGAAAAACTCGGCATTGCGGTTTCTAACTATGCTTATCAGTTGGAGGTGGTGAATTCAAACGGTGTGTTCCGGCAGAGTAAACTGATGAGCGCAGGGAAGTAGGCCCGATACCTTGTTCAACTTTTCCGGAGCATTCATTACATACCGGTTTCTTTGCCTTTAAATCCCGATTTCAGATGCAGGTCGCGCTGAGGGAAAGGAATGGTGATGTTGTTCTTTTTAAACTTTTCTTCAATAGCGAAATTAATATCGCTCCTGAATCTTCCCTGAACCTGCATCATGGTACGGGTCCAGGCAACCAGTTGCATTTCGATGCCGTTGTCACCAAATTCTTTTAGCCTGACCATGGGCTCGGGATGCCGCAGAACATCGTTGTTCTCTTCTGCCACTTCGAGGAGCAGTTTTTTCACCAATTTCATATCGCTTCCATAAGCTACCGAAACGGGAATTTTGAACCGGACATTATCATCGTTGTAGCTCCAGTTAATTACTTCTTTGGAAATGAAATCGGAATTAGGAACAATGATGGCAATATTATCGTTGGTGAGCACCGTAGTTGCACGGGGAGAAATATTCACCACCTTGCCGTGGGTGCCGCCAACCTGAATCCGGTCGCCCTCTTTGATGGGTCGCTCGAAGAGGATAATCATGCCGCTGACAAAATTGTTGGTGATGTTTTGCAATCCGAATCCGATACCTACTCCAAGCGCACCGGCAAGCACCGTTAGTGAAGTAAGGTCAATGCCGGCTGATTGCAGGATGATGATAAGCCCGAAGAAGATAATTACATACCGGATGATGCTGCCCATAGCCTGGCGCGTACCCTGATTGGGAATATACCGGGCGAAAACTTTATTTACCAGCAGGGTTTTGAACCGTGCCGATAAATAAAACAGCAGCATGATGCTTACAACGGTGTATAAAACCAGCCACAGCGTTATATTGATATCGCCTATTTGAAGCATGGTTATATCGAGATAACCCTTTATGTTTTTCAGGATTTCAATCACTTTCTGCATGGCATTAGTTTTAGCATGTAAAAAACAATGATATGAACCGCACCGAAAATAATAATATTAGCAGGGTTTAAAGAATAGCCGGAGGCTTACGTTTATTAATAGGCCAACCTGTTATTCGAAGTCTTCTGAAAGAGGACTTCGAATTTTCTATACATGAAAGTCTCCGGCTTTCAAAAGGTCAGAGACCTTTTATTATTAAACCTTCCAAGTCATCCTACAGAAGACTTGGGAGAACGCGACCGTCACAGACACGATTTGATATTTCATATTACGTCCGCGACCGTCACAGACGCGATTTGATTTTTCATATTACGTCCGCGACCGTCACAGACACGATTTGATATTTCATATTACGTCCGCGACCGTCAC
>CAZWAD010000007.1:120004-133311 GCA_964631835.1 uncultured Chitinophaga sp. | reverse complement strand
ACATATTTATATTACCGATACCCTTGATACAGATTTAGATGTTTCCACTTTTCAGCTGCTTGCTTACAGCCACCAGCCGCTTGTACAGCTCAAAGAAAATGCTGTGCGCTTTAATTTCCCTAACATTTACTTGGTTGACAGTAACGCTAACGAGCCGCTGAGCCACGGCTATGTGCAATACAAAATAAAAGTGAAAAGCACCGCACCGGCAGGCACAGTAATTAACAACACCGCCTACATCTACTTCGACTTCAACGCACCGGTTGTGACGAATACCACGAGCAATACTCTTGCTGTTATTAGTTCAGTGGAAGAAATGAAAAATGAAAAATTAGAAATGAGAATTTACCCGAACCCGGCAACTAACAGTGTTACTATTTCTGTTGATGGCTTAACGGGTGGCACACTTTCCATTACCGATATAACCGGAAGAAAACTGACGGCTGTTGAACTGTCAGCCGCAAACCGCGAACTGTCAACTGCCGCTTTCGCCAATGGAATTTACTTCGTTACCGTCAACAATGGCAGCCAAAGCGCAACAAGGAAGTTAGTGGTGAGCAATCCCTGAATCCCAGGGTACTTACCTCCAGCCCTAAAGAAAGTACGGTTATGTTATTTCTTTTTGAAATCACCGCGCTTCCATGCGCGGATAAACTCCGCCCACGCCAGGGGATTGAAAATATTCTGCGGCTGGGTTTGCCCGTAGTAATAGGTTTGGGCAGCAGTGTTCCGCAGGGCAATGTTGGTGGCTTCGCCTCCGTCCATTTCAAGTTTCTCTCCCAATTCTGCTAACCGCTCGCGCTCAAGGTTTCGTCTGGCTCTTTCCAAATCATCATCGGGCAGGCGGGTATTCATAAATACAGTGGGAAAATCTTCGCGCCTCCAGGGCAGAATAACAGTTTCGCGTAAATAGTACTCTGTCTTTGTCATCAATTGAATAACCGAAAACTTGATATTCTCGAGGTCGTTAGGTATAACATAAACCGATGGCTTAAAACCGACAGAAGTGAAATAAATAGTATCGCCCCGGTGCGCGGCAAATGAAAAAAACCCGTCAGGTCCTGCGCTTGTTCCTCTGCCGCGATTGTAAATGACAATGCTTGCAAACGGAACACCCATTAAACTGTCGGCAGACATTACATACCCGCTAAACTGAATCAGCTCATCCGGGTTGGTTTGGGAGAATGATTCTGAATAAACCGAGAGCAATAAAAGCGAAACAGCAAGCAGTTTTTTCACAAGCGCGAATTTATAAATGCTCAACAGATTTAATTCTAAATATTGTGCCATACATAAGGGGTTGAGAAGTTTTAACAAGGAAAGTGTGTATTAGTGATTAGTGGATTAGTGACTGGTAAATTCCGTTGCAGAAAGAGGGTTTCGGGAAATTTGTAAGAAATCAAATCCGCTCACTTTTATATTTTCGCGCCACTAATCACAAATTAATAATTCACTAATCACTGATGTTGAACCTGCGAAATACCGACCATTTTGTAAACCGCCATATCGGAATTGACGAAACAGCGCTGAATGAAATGCTGAAAACTATTGGTGTAAAAAGCCTTGACACACTCATTGACCAAACGGTTCCTTCCAACATACGCAGAAGAGAAAAGCTGAACCTGCCTGAAGCGCAAAGCGAATACACTTACCTGAAAGAGCTGAAAAAGAAAGCCTCGAAAAACAAAGTATTCAGGAGCTATATCGGAATGGGTTATTACAACACCATTACTCCTGCGGCAATTCGCAGAAATGTTTTGGAAAACCCGGGGTGGTACACCCAGTATACTCCTTACCAGGCGGAAATTGCTCAAGGCCGGCTTGAAGCCCTGCTAAATTTTCAAACCATGGTAAGCGACCTTACCGGTATGCCTATTGCCAATGCTTCCCTTCTTGATGAAGGAACTGCCGCTGCCGAAGCCATGCACATGTTCTGGGGCTTGAAGAACAGGAAGGATTCACTGCATAATAAGTTCTTCGTTTCGCAGCTCTGCTTTCCGCAAACCATTGATGTAATTAAAAGCCGTGCGGAGTTTCTGGGCATTGAAGTAATCACAGGCGACCATCGCTTTATTGAATTAGACAAAAACTTTTTTGGCGCTTTACTTCAATATCCCGCCAAAAACGGAAATGTGGAAGACTACAAAGCGTTCATTACGAAATGTAAGGATGTGGAATGTTATGTGTGTGTGGCTACCGATTTGCTGGCGCTTACACTGCTCACCCCTCCCGGTGAATTTGGCGCTGATTGTGTAGTCGGAAATTCACAACGCTTTGGTGTACCCATGGGTTACGGTGGTCCTCATGCCGCTTTCTTTGCAACTAAGGATGATTACAAAAGAATTATTCCGGGAAGAATTATAGGAGTAAGTGTTGACGCACAAGGTAAACGCGCCCTGCGAATGGCTTTGCAAACGCGTGAACAGCACATCCGCAGGGAGAAAGCAACTTCCAATATCTGCACCGCGCAAGCACTGCTGGCAATCATGGCTGGCATGTACGGAGTTTATCATGGTGCTGACGGAATAAAAAATATTGCACTAAGGATATATGCACTTACTTCCATTCTCAGAAAGGAACTAAACCATTTAGGTTTTAAAATTGAAAATGAATTTCATTTCGATACGCTCAAAATAAATGTCGAAAGCCAAAACCAGAAGCACGATTTCATTCGCCAGTTAGCGCTGAACAAGGAAATGAATTTCTTTTATAACGAATCGGGAATTTCAATTTCGCTTGATGAAACCACTTCGCCCGAAGATGTTTTGGACATTGCCAATGTATTTGCTTCATCCGAAGGCAAGGAGGATTACACGTTCGATATTTACCGCTACAGTCCGCAAACTCTTGAACTGCCTTCCGGTTTAAAGCGCACATCTGCTTACATGACTCACCCGGTGTTTAATACGCATAAAAGTGAAACTCAACTGATGCGTTATATCAAAAGTTTAGAGAATAAAGATTTGTCTCTGACAAAATCCATGATTGCCTTAGGCTCATGCACCATGAAACTGAATGCTGCTGCTGAATTAGAGCCAATCAGCTGGGCTGAGTTTGCCCATATTCATCCGTTTGCACCCAAGAGCCAGGTTACAGGTTACCAGGAAATCATTACAGCATTGGAAAACTACCTGAGTGAGATAACCGGTTTTGCCGCTACTTCTCTTCAACCGAATAGCGGGGCTCAAGGCGAGTACGCAGGGCTTTTGGTGATTCGCGCTTATCAAAAAGATATGGGACAAGGACATCGCGATGTTGCACTGATTCCTGCCTCAGCTCATGGAACAAATCCGGCAAGCGCGGTGATGTGCGGGCTGAAAGTGGTTGTGGTGGCTACCGACAAACACGGCAATATTGACTTTGATGATTTGGTGAAAAAGACCGAAGAGCATAAGGACAATCTGTGTTGTTTGATGGCTACTTATCCCAGCACGCACGGAGTGTTTGAAGATAATATCAAAGATGTTTGCGCCTTAATTCACGCCAATGGCGGACAGGTTTATATGGACGGGGCAAATCTGAATGCACAGGTTGGTTTAACTTCTCCGGCAATTATTGGCGCTGACGTAAACCATATCAACCTTCATAAAACATTTTCCATTCCTCATGGAGGAGGGGGGCCGGGTATGGGACCAATATGTGTGGCAAAACATCTTGCCCCTTACCTTCCCGGAAATCCGTTGACGAAAACCGGTGGAGAAAAAGCAATTTTCGGAGTTTCATCCGCACCTTATGGAAGTGCAAGTATTCTTTTGATTTCTTATGGATATATCCGGATGCTCGGTTGCAACGGGGTGACTGATGCCACCAAATATGCTATTCTCAATGCAAATTATATGAAAGCGCGTCTTGAAGAATACTACCAGGTGCTTTATGTCGGCAAAGCAAATGGAAGAGTGGCGCATGAATTGATTCTCGATTTTCGCCAGTTCAAACATACCGTTGGCGTTGAAGTGGAAGATGTTGCCAAGCGGTTAATGGATTATGGATTTCATGCACCAACCGTGTCGTTCCCTGTAGCCGGCACTTTGATGATTGAACCTACTGAAAGCGAAGATAAAGCCGAATTAGACCGTTTCTGTGATGCATTGATTGCCATACGGAGAGAAATAGAAATGATTGAAAAGAAAGAAGTTGATGCATCAGATAATCCCTTGAAAAATGCACCGCATACAATCGCTGTTGTTACCGCTAACGACTGGAATCATCCGTACTCGCGTGAAGAAGCTGCATTTCCTTTGCCATTTGTTTCTGAAAACAAATTCTGGCCGGCTGTTGGAAGAGTGAATAACTCTCATGGCGACAGGAATTTGATTTGCACCTGTCCACCGGTAGAAGAATACGCCTAGTACCCGAGAATTTTCATCATGCTCTCAGCGGTTTGCTCTTCGGCAAAAACCTTGTAAGTAAACTCGTTTTTCTTTTTCTCATCAATGAGAATGTGAGGAGGCGAAGGAAGAAGGCAATGCTTGATTCCTCCGTAACCACTTAATGTATCCTGATATGCACCGGTATTGAAAAAACCGATGTGCAGTTTTTCTCCCGGTTTGATTTTAGGCAGGTAAACCTGGTTGATATGCGCATCGCTGTTATAATAATCGCCTACATCGCAGGTAATTCCTCCAAGGTTAACATGCTTGTATTCGCCATCCCAACGGTTAATCGGCAACATGATAAAGCGCTGCGACAGCCCCCAAACATCAGGCAGGTTATTCATCAGTGAACCATCGAGCATGTACCAGGTCTCCCGGTCGTTTTGCCTCTTAATACCAAGCACACTGAAAATAACACAGCCGCTTTCACCCACCGTATAGCTTCCGAACTCGGTAAAAATATCCGGTTCGTCAACGCCTTCGTTATTGCATGTGGTTTTTATCTGTGATACGATTTCGTTTATCATATACTCATAATCGAAGTCAGCAGCGAGAGAATGCTTAATCGGCATTCCTCCTCCGAGGTTAATCGTATTTAGTTCAGGACAAACTTTTTTCAAATCGCAATAAACACCAAGCGCTTTGTGAAATTCAGTCCAATAGTAGTTCACATCTTTAATTCCCGTGTCAATAAAGAAGTGGAGCATTTTCATTTTCAGGTTCGGGTTAGTCTTTACCTTCTGCTCATAAAGCGGAACAATATCATTGTAGCGAATACCAAGCCGTGAAGTATAAAATTCATATTTGGGTTCTTCCTCTGCCGCTATCCGCATACCGATATTAAGCGGTTCGGCAACTCCGGCATATTTATCAATCTCATCCAGGTTGTCCATAATCGGTATAATATTCTTGTAACCATTGTTGAAAGCTTCAAGAATGTTCGTGATGTACTTATCTGTTTTGAATCCGTTGCAAACAACATATCCTTCTTTCTTTATTTTCTTTTTCTCCTCCAGTTTTTTTATCAGTGCAAAATCAAACGCAGAGGATGTTTCAATGAAAACTTTATTCTTAAGCGCTTCCTCTACAACGAAAGAAAAATGTGAGCTCTTGGTGCAATATCCGTAATGATAGTCACCCTTGTAATCATTGTTGGCTATAGCTGCGTTAAACAACCTGCGGGCTTTTTGAATCTGCTGCGAAATTTTTGGAAGGAAAGTGAGCCGGAGCGGAGTGCCATACTGATTGATAATATCAAGCAACGGAAGGTCGTTCCACAACAGGTTGCCTTTTTCTTCCCTGAAATCACGTTGCGGAAAATCGAAAGTTTGTGCAATCAGTTCGCGGTATTTCTGGCGCTTAATCATTTAGAAAAAAATTGTGTGCGAAAGTATATTTTTAACCGCGATTATTCAGGAGAAAAATTTCGCACGGAGACACAGAGAAACATAGAGTTAATACAGTTATGAAACACGAGGAGTTAACAGGACAGATAATCGGAATTTGCATTAAAGTTCCCGGTAAATTAGGTCCGGGTTTGCTGGAAAGTGTTTACGAAGAAGCGATATGTTATGAGTTGGAGAAAACTGGGCTTGACTTCAAAAGACAACAAGGCATTCCGGTTGTATATGATGAAATAAAGTTGGAGTTGGGTTTTCGGGCTGACATTATTGTTGAGAATAAAGTTATTGTTGAACTGAAATCTGTGGAAGCAATATCTCCGGTGCATCCCAAAACTGTACTGACATATATGCGCTTAAGCGGCATTGAGGTAGGATTGCTAATTAACTTCAATGTTGCATTATTGCGCGAAGGAATAACAAGATTAGTAGATGATAAAAAATAAATTTTTTGTACTTCTCTGTATTCTTCTCCGTGACTCCGTGCGAAACATCTAATTAGCCTGGCAATGACACTCGAACAAATTTTAAAACAAAATACTGTAGTAATTTTCAAGGAGGAATTCAAAGCTGATGTTCCATCTGATGCCGTAACCTTAAACATTACGAAAAAGGAACATGAGGGCGATTATACCATTGTAGTTTTTCCTTTAACGAAGTTTTCCGGGAAATCACCTGAACAAACAGCCGAGTTACTCGGTAATAAACTGAAAGAACAGTCGGGCATAGTCGGAAAGTTCAATGTTATCAAAGGGTTTTTGAATTTGTCATTGACAGATTCATATTGGCTCAATCGTTTAAAAGATGTTTCTGACAGTAAAACTTACGGAACATTTCCTGCCAATAAACAAAAAGTGGTTCTTGAATACTGCGGACCGAATACGAACAAACCGCTTCACATCGGTCACGTGCGTAATATGCTTCTCGGTTTTTCGATGAGCGAAATTCTAAAAGCCAATGGTTACGATGTTACTAAAGTGAATATTTACAATGACCGTGGAATTGCTATCTGCAAAAGCATGGTTGCCTATTTACGTTACGGAAATAATTCAACTCCTCAGTCAACCGGTATTAAAGGAGACCATTTTGTTGGCGATTGGTACGTAAGGTGGAATGAAGAAGCAAAGAATGAATTGCAAAGTATTGCCGGAACAACCGGAAATTTTGATGAAGACCAAAAACTGACGTCAATTTTTAAAGAAACCAAGGAAATGCTTTTGAAATGGGAGGCAAATGATTCTGATACCATGACATTGTGGAAGAAAATGAACGATTGGGTTTACGAAGGTTTTCTGCAAACATTTAACCTGCTTGGTGTAGATTTTCAGAAAGACTACTTCGAAAGTGAAACTTACAAGCTTGGGAAAGATGTTGTGCAGGAAGGTTTACAAAAGAATGTTTTCAAAAAGCGCTCCGATGGAGCTGTGGTGGTTGATTTAACCGCTGAAGGTTTAGATGAAAAAGTCTTGTTGCGCAGCGATGGCACATCTATTTACATCACCCAGGATTTAGCTACTGCCGAGTTGCGCCACAAAGATTTCGGGATGGAGAAAATGATTTATGTGGTAGCGAACGAACAGGATTATCATTTCAAAGTTTTGAAACTCGCACTACAGAAACTCGGCAAAAAGTGGGCTGATGGTATTTATCATTTGAGTTATGCCTTGGTAGAATCTCCAACCGGTCGTTTCAAGTCACGTGAAGGAAAAACTGCCGATGCGGATGATTTAATTGCAGAAGTTCTTCGGATTGCAGAAGAAAAAACCAAAGAGCTCGGTAAGATTGAGGGATTTACCGATGAACAAGCCAAAGAACTTTACAAAACTATCGGACTGGGGGCGTTGAAGTATTTCGTTCTCCGGGTTAATCCGTACAAGAAAATAATTTTCAATCCGGAGGAGAGCATAGACTTTCACGGACATACCGGTCCATTTGTTCAATACACTCATGCACGGATAAAAGCCATTATGCGGAAAGCCGGAGAAGGCTCAGACTTCCGAAGTTTTGAAAACTTCGGAAGTCTTGCTGATGTTGAGCGTGAGTTAATCATTCAATTAAGTGAATACGAAAATGTTGTGCGGGCTGCTGCTGAAAAATACGACCCGAGTGAAGTGGCAAACTACGTTTACAATATTGCCAAGCTGTACAATAAGTTCTATCACGATTTACCTATACTTACTGCGGCTACGGAGGAAGAAAAGAAATTCCGTATTGCTTTATCCAACGAAACAGGAGCCGTTATCAAAAAAGCGATGAGATTATTGGGAATTGATGTGCCTGAAAAAATGTAATCAGAACCTTTGGCTTACTTTCATTTCTTTTGAACCGGCTTCATATTTATAAAATCCTTCACCGGTCTTAACTCCAAGATAACCGGCTGTAACCATATTCACCAGCAGCGGACAAGGCGCATACTTCGGGTTACCAAAGCCTTCATGTAAAACCTTCAGAATAGCAAGACAAACATCAAGTCCGATAAAGTCCGCCAACTGTAGCGGTCCCATAGGATGAGCCATGCCAAGTTTCATCACCGTATCAATCTCGGCAACTCCCGCCACACCTTCATGAACACTGTAAACAGCTTCATTTATCATGGGCAGCAAAATTCTGTTTGCGACAAAACCCGGATAGTCATTCACTTCAACAGGAACTTTTCCAAGCTTGCGTGAAGTTTCCATCACCACACTCAATATTTCTTCGGATGTAGCATATCCTTTAATTACTTCCACCAATTTCATTAGCGGAACGGGATTCATGAAGTGCATGCCGATTACCTTATCGGGACGTTTAGTAACCGAACCGATTTTAGTAATTGATATAGATGAAGTGTTAGAGGCAAGAATTGTTTCAGGTTTGCAGATTTCATCCAACTGCTTAAAAATTTTCAGCTTCAGTTCAGTGTTTTCAGTTGCAGCCTCTACAACAAACTCAGAGTCTCTGCAACTTTCCAGTGAAGGGCTCGTGACAATGTTTTTTAAACCTGAATCACGTTCCGTTTCGGTGATAGTCCCTTTTGCCACCATGCGGTCAGTATTTTTTATAATTGTTTCCACTGCGCGCCCCAATGCTTCTACAGAAACATCTATTAAGGTAACGCTGTAACCGTTCATGCCAAATACCTGTGCAATACCATTGCCCATGGTTCCTGCTCCTATAACCGATACTTTGTTCATACTTTATTGCTTTACTAGTTTTTTTGTTGTTCTGTTCCCGTCTTTGCCACAGAGGGTAACTAAATAAGTCCCCGCACTTAAGCTTCTCATTTTCACTTCAAGCAAAGATTGCTCCGGTGTAATTTTATACTCCGTTATTTTCTTGCCGCTTAAATCACTCAATTCCAATTCCAGAAAAATGCCTTTCGAAAAAGAGACCATTACGGTTTCGCTTGCCGGATTCGGGAAAAGTTCAAAGCTTTTCTCCTCCAAAGTAAGTTCCCTCACAGCCGAGTAAACACAACCCCCCTCCGGAGTTGTAGTATCTGCCACCGAAGAATTCCAAATGGCAAAGCAATATTGCCCTTTCTTTAAGTTGTAAATAGTTGCGCTGCCTATTTTATCTGCCGCACTTCCTTGTTTGTTTATAGCAAATAAATCGGCAATCACCCACTCGCTATCAGCATTAGCCCGCCACATGATAAGCAGGCTGTCTTCGCTGTTAGTGATAAAAGTGTTGTCGAGAGAAGCATCGTTGCCATCATAGTTAATAGTTGCTGAAGCGTCAGCGCCAATAGCAGCGTTTCCTTCAACAGTCCAGTACCTCTTATCGTGCAGATGCAGGGCCGGAATTTTCGTCCTCATCGGTTGAGGACGAATCCAGTTGTGGAGCACACGCAAAATATTTCCCGAAGCCGTGTAACCAGTAGCGTGAACAACCATCTTCGCAGTTCCGAAATCGTAACTGCCGGTATCAGCAATTACTTTCCATTCATCGGTAATGGCATCCTGAAGTTTTTCATCAAAATCCAGCGCTATGTATTCAGGCATTACTCCAAAAAAATCCTGCGATACTATCTGCGAACACTCCCCGCTTAAAGTAACTCTTTCCGTTGCTACCAAACCGGTTCCATCAAAGTAACTAATGTTTACCGGCACATGGTTGTAGTAATGCGGAGCGTTATGAAGGCGCTGACGGATGTCAATGGTATAATAACGGAGTACGTTGCCCCCGATTGTTTTTGTTCCGGGAGTAATTCGCTCGATAGAAAAATGCGGAAACCCTTCTGTATATATCCAATCATTAAAACAATCATTCAGATTTTTCCCTGAGCACTGCGAAAGATAATCGCGCAGTTGTGCGGTGCTTGCATTCTGAAACGAGTAATCATTCAGGAAACTTTTCATGCAACTAAAGAATAGCGAATCACCCATGTACCAGCGCAACGTATGTATCACATCGCTTCCTTTGTTATAAACCGTGCTGCCGTAGGTTTGTTCCGTGGGCACTCCGCTCACCGGTAAGTAGCCGCTATCATCTAAATGAGCGCTATGCAAAACATCTTCATGGTTTTTTCTCACTTCCGTTTTGTAGTTTTCTTCACCGTAGAATCTTTCATGAAAAAGCATTTCGTTATAAACCGCCCAGCCTTCGTTCAGCCACATTTCGGAAGCAGAATCGCAAGTGACCAGATCACCAAACCAATGGTGGCTCAGTTCATGCACCATGGTGTTCTCGCAATCATAATCGAGCACACCGAGGTAATATTGCATGAATGAAATGTTGGTAGCATGTTCCATCGCCCCCGCATTAAACGGAACAATGCAGTAACCGATTCTGTCCCACTTATATTCTCCCCATAGTTCTTCCTGAATATGAAACGCATCGGGCAGATGCACAAAAAGATTTTTCATAGCGGAGGTATCAGCTGCGCGTGCCGCCAACTGAATTTCTTTCGTTCCGCCTATTCCGTTTACGGTATCGGTCAAAGTTTGATAATCGGAAACAGAAACCGAAGCGAGATAGGAAGGAATTTCCTGTGCAAATTTCCAATGCCATGTCTTGGTGCTTCCGCTGGTGGTTACACTTTGCAGAAGTCCGTTGCAGAAAGCCTTGTGCGTGTTCTTAGTAGTTACAAAAAACTCGTAAAGACTTCGCTCCCTGAAGTTATCGAAACACGGAAACCACACTCTGCCGTAATTGTGAGGCTCGGCAAGAAAACTCACACCAATATTAAATGCATAGGTATTTGTCCAGTAAAATCCGCCAAAATCACCGGGCAGTTGCAGCGGGCGACCATGATAAAAAATACGAACGGTAAACGAGTCACCGGTGTTGAAGGTGTTCAGTAAGTCGATATTCAAAAGAGTATCGTTGTAAATAAACGGAACGTAATATCCATCAGCCATTACGCTGTCAACGGTAAGTTTCAGTAAATCGAAACTGACAGTGCTTACCCCGCTCATCTTCGATTTGCAGCCGATAACTGCTTCGCCATGCAAAATTTTTCCGGTGAAGTCTGAAAGGTCAAGATTCAATTTGTAACTACGGATGTCAACGGTATCGCCTCTTAAATCTTCGGCAGCAAAACCCGGGTTAACAAGCGTTAAAAAAAATAAAGCAGCAAGCCATTGCTTCATTGGGGCGAATATATATCTATAAAGCAAAGCAATTCTGACTTATACTTGCAGCCGCCTTCAAAAAACATGAAAAACAAATTCACCAAAGCCATGCTGCTCGCTATCGTTATCGTTATACCGATTGGCGGCATCGTATTCAGCAGTTGGTTTATTCCGCAGTTGTTTAAACCCGAAGAACAAAGGCTTACGTTTACCGAGTACATAGGCAAGTGGTGGAGCGGAGAAATGAATTACGACCAGCGCAAGAACCGCCCCATGGCACCGCGCAAGATGTTTCCTACCGGTACGCGCGAAGTAATTAATGCGAAGGGCAAAACGGTAATTGATTCGGTGTATCATATAATACCGAACCTGAAGTTTGAAACACAAAGCCGCGATTCGTTTGAGCTGGATTCGCTGCGCGGCAAAATTTATGTGGCTGATTTCTTTTTTGCCACCTGCCCCGGCATTTGCCCCAAGATGAGCAACAGCCTGGAGCGCGTGCAGAAGGGCTTTATCAAGGATGATAACTTCCGGATTGTTTCATTTACCGTTGACCCCGATAAGGACACCGTTGATGCCCTGCGCAGATACGCGAACGAGCACGATGCCATACCCGGCAAGTGGTATTTTTTGCGCAGCAGCAAGGAGAACATTTTCCGCCTGGCGAAGGACGGCTTTTTTGTAACTGCCAAAGACGATGAAGACGGAGGACCGGAAGCTTTTGTACACAGCGAGAAGCTTATTCTGATTGACCCCGATGGAAACATCCGCAGTTATTACAGCGGGGTGGACAGCACCAGCGTAAACAAACTGATGGGCGATATTGTTTTATTGCTTCGCGAAGTGGAAAAGAAATTCAGCTTCGATAAACAAAAGGAAACCTCCAAGGGTTTGTTTGAAAAGTAATATGCTAAAGGCAAGTATTTCAAGAAACGACAGACTCGCTTATACCATTATCGGAACACTTTCGGTAGTGGTATTTGCTGTGGTGGCGGCACTACCCAAACTTCACCTGAATGTTCAACTACCCTTTGATGCGCATATTTTTGCCGCCATCAATGCAGTTATTAACTCTGTCGTTTCGGTGTTGCTCGTTACCGGTTATGTCCTTGTCAGGCAGAAGAATTACGAGCCGCACAAAAAAGTAATGCTAAGCGCCATCGTTCTTTCTTCGTTGTTTCTCCTATCCTACATCGCCCATCATCTTTTTGCCGGTGAAACAAAATTCGGTGGCGAAGGAAATATCCGTTACTTCTATTTCTTCGTACTTATTACTCACATTATTCTGGCGGCTTTTATTCTTCCTTTTATTCTTTATACTTCGTATCAAAGCTTAAGCGGACAGTTTGTCAAACACAAAAAAATTGCGCGCTATACTTTTCCGCTGTGGCTGTATGTGTCTATAACCGGTGTGCTGGCTTACCTTTTTATTTCGCCTTATTATACACCCACTAACCTGCTTCATTAAACCACGCTACTTCCTGCAAATGCTTTTATATTTGCATCCATGAAGCGCTTTCTTCCTTACACCATGCCCTTCCTCGTTCTGATTCTAATCGCGTTTTCCGGTTCTGACATTTCTGCTCAGTGCTCCATTTGCCAGGGAACCGTTGAAAGTTCGCGCGGGGCTGGCGCCTCGGTAGCCGATGGCATCAACAAAGGCGTGCTGTACATATTTATGATGCCTTACCTCATTATCGGCACTATCGGTTATTTCTGGTGGAAGGGCAGAAAAAAAGCCAGCGCCTAAGCACTCCTTATTTTCTTATTTAAAGCTTTACCCCTGTATTAATTACCTGTGCGCGGCAGGTTTGAACTATTCAGCATTTACTAAAAAGCAAACCAACACAGGTTTAAAGTAACTGGTCACAGCTCCAAAGTAAACGGTCACAGCCTAAGAGTAAGGTTCCCCAGCCTCAAGGTTAGGTTCCCCAGCCCCAAAGTAAGGTTCCCCAGCCCCAAGGTAAGGTTCCCCAGCC
>CAZWAD010000007.1:98101-119904 GCA_964631835.1 uncultured Chitinophaga sp. | reverse complement strand
TCCCCAGCCCCAAGGTAAGGTTCCCCAGCCCCAAGGTAAGGTTCCCCAGCCCCAAAGTATGAATCCCAAGCCTCAAAGTATGAATCCCAAGCCATCTTTTAGGCAAAAACGGCCAAAAGTGGACACTTTCTGGTGAAACGGCAGGCCGGTAAGCGGGCCGGTAAAGTCAAAAAGAAGCTGCCGGAAGGCAGTTTAGTGCTGCGGCTTCCGGTTGGGTTAAACGTAAGGAATGCTGGTAGTGTCCCGCGTTGGTATAAAAAGGATTGTTGTCATCCTGAACCGAGGCTTTGCGAGGTGAAGGAACTTGTATTTAATACAAGATGTTTCGTTACTGAAGCCTTCACTCAACATGACAGGCTACTCTTTTATTGTTTCGTTCAATTGAGACAGTGCCGGAATGCTTTTCTACCGGGTAATCTGCAATTTAACGTCAGCCGTTTCCTGAGTTCCGGCAAGGGTTAAGCGAAGCAGGTAATTGCCCGAAGGCAGGGCGCTGGTGTTCAGGTTTCCGCTGCCGGTAATGGTTTGCTGAATGAGGGTTTCGCCCAGCAGGTTCAGTAGTTGAACCTCTATGCGCTGGAGTAAATCGCTTTTAATGAAAACCACATCTTTAGCCGGGTTGGGATAAACACGCACATTGTCCGAAGCCAATGTTATCACCGAAGTTCCACCGGCATTTACTGTTACCAAAGCCGTGGCGCAGTTCAGGCAGCTCATATTGCTATGGTCGCACACTAAATAGCGGAAAGTATCAACGCCCGAAAAGTTCGTATTCGGAATATAAGTAATGGTGTTATTGCCATTGACCGAAGCCGTGCCGTTTGCCGGTGAAGTTTGAAGGGTAACATACAGCGGGTCGTTTTCCATATCGGTGTCATTGTTCAAAACCGAAACGGTAACGGTATCGTTAAGCGCAACACTTGCGGCATCGTTAACCGCCACCGGCAACCGGTTGGGGTGGTATTGCTTGTTGTATTTATACGGCTCGTTGACCATAAAAGTCCAGCCGGTTACTTCGCTGCCGCTTTCGGTTACTGCGCTCAGCCGCAGCGAGTCATCGCCATAAACTTCAATTTTGCCGAAAGTATTGTCGAAGTTATTTTCCTGACACAAACCGCTGCCGCCCTTGTTCCAGATGTTGTAACCGGTAAACTGCTGGTTGGTGACCCACTCCTGCGAATTGGCTTTCTTGAGGTTGCCGCTGTTGAGTTCCGGCAAACCGGAGTTGGTGCCATCATCTAAACCCACGGTGTGTGTGTCGCCACTTACCACAAAAACATTTTTGATGTTGTTGTTCATCACAAATTTTACGAGGCTGTCGGCATCTTCTTTAAAGCCCGCCCAGCAGTCGGCATAATTTTGCACAGCCGTGTAGCCGTAATTGGGAATGGTAATGCCCTGCACTTCGGGAGCCCAGTAACTGACCGAGCCTCCGCCAATCTTAATGAGCGAATCAACGGTGAGCCGTAAGCCGAGGTTGAAAGCATCGCTGCTGATAATAATTTTCCAAGTGGCGGTTGAATTGAGCAACCCGTTTTGAAGCCATGCTGTTTGGTTAGCACCAAGAATGGAATAACCGGCAGGGGGCGAATACGTCCATACGCCACCTATTTTTTTTATTGCCGAAGCCTGCGGGGTACGCATAGAGCGGGTATCAACCACAAACACTTCCACATTACCGGAACGGAAGCTGTGGTAAATGCCTTCGGTGCTGTCCGTTAATTTATAGCCCGGAAACCACTCCTGGTATGCCTGTATAGTATTCAGCCGCGCCTGCACCGGCTGCGAATAAACTTTGGGCGCACCGAGGTCGCCCAGGAAATCAAGGCCGAAACCCGAAGCGGCATCCTTGGCGGTGTTGTCATTGAGGTAGTCGTGGTCATCATACACATAATCGGTGCAAAGCGTACGCATAAAACCCACACTGCTGGGGCTTTGGTAGCGCAGCTTGTAAAAAGTGCGGTGGTTGTTCATGTTCACCGCAAAAGATGTAGGCGGGTTGGAAAGATAAATATCCTGCGCTCCGCTGTTCGCATCGGGGTAGCCCCAGTCGCCACATTGAATAAAAGCCTTGGGCAGATACATAGCCGCACGCACAAACAAACCGGAGTCGGCATTGGTTAAATCATAAAGGCACGAACCGGTAACAAACACCTGGTGCGCTGCCGCACCGGTGGCGGGGTAAGTCATAAAATAAGCCGGAATACCCGAAGGGGTGCCGCCAATAGTGGTGCGCACATAATATTTTGTATCAGCAGTAAGACCGGTAACTGCTGCAATGGCAATGGTGTCTTTGCCGGCATCTGTCGTTACGGTTGCCGAAGCATCAATGGTTGAAAAGGAAGGGCTCGTGCTTAGTTCGATAGTTACCGAAGTGGAAGCATCGGTGCGAACAAACACGCGGCACGAAGTATCGCTCACTCCGCCAACAATAGGTCCGTGGGTTACCGATTGTGAAACAACTGATAGAGAAATAAGGCTAAAAAGCGCAACGTAAATTCTTTTCATGATGTAAGATTTGAAGATGTAAAGTTGGAAAGAAAAAGCGCACACACAACCTTACCCTATAAATACCGAGAAAAAATAAAGAAAGAGGAATAAATTTTTCTTCATGAGGATGGGGTATGACATAAAATTAAAGCAATTTTTCCGGGAAAAGAAAAATAGTTTTCCAACTAACCCCTCGCAAAAAACATCCGCCCCTATTGTAACATAAGTCCCGCACTCCTGATAACTTCAGAAAGAATGTATAAAAAAAACCGCCCCGCAAAAGTACGGAGCGGTTTTACCAACTGAGGTAATTACTTTAGTTATTCATTCATCAGCGTCATCTTATGAACCACCGGTGCCAGGTTACCCGAGGTAATGCGGGCAAAATAAATTCCTCCCGGCAGTTCATTTGCGCTGAAATCAATCAGGTAAGGAACTAACGCCTCTGCTTCACCATCAAACAACACCGAAACCCGGTATCCCGTCAGGTTCAGAATTTCAACCCGCGCATGCCCGCTGGCAAAAGTTCTGAACTGTATGCGCGCCCGGTTGCTGAACGGATTGGGCTGGCTGAATATAAAGCCCGACCTCATCAGCCGCTGTCCGTTGGCGCACGGACCAATCGAATCTCCATGTGCAAGGTGAGCCGCTAATGCCGATACACTGATGCAAATAGTATGTGCATTATCCGGGTTGCCTGGAGGAATATGACACACCTCCACTTTCGGGCTGTCGCATACAAACGGTGAAGGCACTGCCGTTAACACAAATACCGACACCGTATCTGCAGCCGTACATCCGTTCGAATCCGTTATCATCAGTATGTACGAAGTATCAAAAGTATCGCACACCGTTATCGAAGCAGTGGTATCACCGGTGCTCCATAAAATACTGTAAGGTGGTGTTCCTCCCCCCGCGCTGCCGGTAAGGGTTACGCAACCCGGTTCAGAAAGCGTAGTATCCGGTCCTGCATCTGCTGTAGGTCCGGTAAAAATCGAAACCTCAATGGTATCCATAGCAACGCATCCGGTGCTGTCGGTCGCAATTACCGAATAACTACCGCTGGCAGAAACAC
The DNA here is from genome assembly GCA_964631835.1 of uncultured Chitinophaga sp. Classification (GTDB taxonomy): domain Bacteria; phylum Bacteroidota; class Bacteroidia; order Chitinophagales; family LD1; genus Bog-950. The sequence continues at coordinate 116,339 of CAZWAD010000007.1, read as the reverse complement.
TAAGTGTTTGTGAGCCCGAACCGTCCCCCCATAAATAAGTACTGAAACCCGAACCGGCATCAAGCACTACCGGTCCTCCGTCACAGGCAATAATATCGTTGCCTAAATTCACACTGCATGGTGGTACAGGCGGAGCCGGACAACTGCCCAAAACGCATCCGTGCGCCAAATGTGCGGCAACTCCATGCTGGCTAATGCAAATAGTATGAGCATTAGCCGGATTACCGGGTGGAATATGACAAACCAGCACCTTATTGTTGCTGTTACCGCATCTTACATCCGTTACAAAAACAGTTATCGTATCTGAAGCAGTACAACCGCTTGCATCGGTAATACTTACCACATAAGTCGTTTGGGCTGTATCGCAGACCGAAATCGAAGAAGCAGTATCACCGTTGCTCCATAAAAAAGTAATAGGCGAAGTACCGGTAGCAGTTGCTGTTATAACAGCGCAACTCATAGGTCCATACCCGTTGTAGATAGTAGTGTCATTTCCCGCGCTAACGCTGCATTGTGCTGTAGCTTTTTGAAAAGCAGCAAATGGAAGTAACACCAGCATCAGTAAAATCTGTAAAGTTTGTTTTGTATTCATAAAATCATCTTTGTTTTAAAAAATCATCACGTCCCAAGCTAACCCTTTTATAAGATAAATTCAAGCACAGGCTGTGCTCAATTTTTAAAATGTTAAGTACGCCTGAAGCAATAAACTTTAGTTCATCACCTCTTTGTCCGTAAAATTGAATTAGCCAACCTTATTACATTTGCCGCTCAACTTTTTTCAGTGAAGCTTTCCATTATTATGCCGGTTTTCAATGAGCAAAAAACCATTCGCGAAATCATTGCGAAGGTTATGGCTGTGCCAATAGACAAAGAGCTGGTCATTGTTGACGATTCGTCAACCGATTCAACCCGCACCATTCTTGAAGAATACGAGGGTAAGGAAGGAATAAAAGTTATCTACCACGAAAAAAATAAGGGTAAAGCGGGCGCAATCAAAACCGGCATCCCCCATACCACCGGTCATATTATCTCTGTTCAGGATGGTGACCTCGAAACCGACCCCAACGATTTTATTCACCTCACCGAACCTATTAAAAAGGGTGAGGCAGAAGTTGTTTACGGTTCCCGTTACCTGAATAAGAAAGAAAAGAGCTTATACTTTGCTTACAAGTTCGGTGCGCGGTTCCTTAGCTGGGTGGTAAACATTCTTTACGGTCAAAACATTACTGACGAAGCTACCTGCTACAAAGTTTTCAGGGCCGACATTCTGAAAAAAATCCCTTTGCAATACGACCGGTTCGAGTTTTGCCCCGAAGTAACTGCCAAAGTTTCCAAAATGGGCTATAAAATAAAAGAGCTGCCCATGAACTATTACCCGCGCAGTTTCGAAGAAGGCAAAAAAATGAACTGGCGCGATGGTATAAAAGCTCTTTGGGTGCTGATAAAATTTAGATTTGTGAATTGATTTTATCCGGATCTTTTTTTAGGGAAGAAAAAAACAACAGCACCGGTATAAATACCGGGGGAAAAAGAGATAAACAATTATTGGGCTATAGCCCAACATAAAACAGAAAATTGGCAAAGCAGCATCACAAACAACAACCTCCTGCACAGGCAAAAAAACCTGTTGCCACGGAAACAAGTTCGTTTTCTTACCTGCTTCGCAATTTCGCTGTTCTGGCTGTTATCGGTATTTTTCTGCTTTCCGTTGACCGTATCAATAAAAAACAAAGTGAACTCCCTAAGCTCTACCAGGAATTCCAGCAACTTCGTCAAAGCGGTGCCGACCGGTACCGCCTCGAACAACTCTATAACCAAATCATGGAAATCCAGAACGATACTTCTTTTCTTACACGTGTTACCCGGGGCTACCATTGGGCAGTCCATGATTTGGCAATTGGTGGGAAACAAAATGTGGAAGAAGCAAAGAGCAAAGCCGCTAAAGAACTCACCCGCGAAGAAAAACTTGCCATGCGCATAGGCATCTGGCCATTTATTGATTACATAGTTAAAAATACTCCTGATACAGCCGTAATTTATCTGCCTGAAGGCGATTCTGCAACCTCCAACAACAGCCAGTACAATTACATCTACGACCCCGAATGGATGGAGTACTTTCTTTATCCACGCCTTTGCCTGGCTATGGGAAGAGAACAAGACCACCCCGACCTCGCTAAGCGCATAACTCATGTCGTCATCTTCCAGGGTAAAGGCTACGACAAACTTCACTATGTTGTACCGGTTGAAATGCGTCCCAAAGATGATGTGCTGCCAATTAACCTTCCACCGGTGAAAACACAACCAACTCCATGACCATCCCCGCCATCATACTCTGTTATTTAACCGGTCTTGCCGTGCTGCTGCTCATCAGCCGCAAATACTCCATTGCCGAACTTTTCGGTTATTCATTCCTCATCGGCATCGGTATGGAAACTTTCTTCCTGTTCTTTCTTGATGTTATTGGTATTAAATTTTCACAAGGCATACTAATAGGGCTTAACGTTTTTGTCATTGCCGCACTGCTTGGCATCAATTTTAAAAAGCTGAAGGAATTTCAACCTGACCCTGGCCCTAAAACATACCTTCAGATAAAAAATATCAATCTGCCCGCCATCTTTATCGGACTGATAATTGCTTATTTCTTTTACTGCATTACAGTCAAATGTCTTTTCTGGCCGCCTCTGGCACGCGACACCATCGGCTCGTTCGACAAACTGGCGCGGGTGATGGCTGCAGAGGGAAAACTTAAAATCAGCCTCTTTGATTATAATCTCGAAGGGGCAGGAGGAGTTTATCCTCCCCTTTATCATGCCAGCATGGCTTATGTTTACATTTTCGGTGCTGAACTCCCCAAAATCATCACTACACTTTTCTTTCTTTCCACTCTTCTTGTATTTTTCGATATCATAAAAAAACATATCGGTGCAACCGGTGGTGCTTTTTTCACTCTTATATTCATGCTTACTCCTGAATATTTCTCTCATGCCGCACTTGCCCTCGGAAACCTCCCCACAACAGCTTATGTGTGTGCTGGCGGGCTGTGTACGCTCACCTGGCTTAGTAAACGCGAGGAAAAATTCTTTTGGCTGGCAGCCATACTCATGGGCTTTGTGGTTTGGGTTCGTGGCGACACCATCGTTTTCACCGCTGCGGCTCTGTTAATCATGGCTATTGATTTTTTACGAAATAGAGACTGGAAAAAATTTCTGACTTATTCCGTTTCCATTGTTGCTCCTTTTATTGCCTGGTCGATTTACCTCAAGTTCAAAATCCAAAACGTTCCCTCCGCAAAATTTGATTTCAGCCTGGGGTTCAATCCCGAAAGGTGGAGTGTGGTAAAAGGATACACATTTGCTTATCTCTTTGGCGGTACTTTCGATTACAAACGAATGGGCGCTATTGACGGTGGGCAGCTTTTCGGAATCTCCTTTGTTCTTTTCTTTCTTGTTCTTATTGTAAACATTATCCTTTTAGGATTTTTCATATTCCGCAAATACCATTGGAAAAACGTTCTCGGTTCCCAATTCAATGTTCTGCTTTTCTTTTTCATTTCTCTCTCCCTTTACTTTACACTCTTCTACTTCATAGACGAAAAAGTACAGGGCGCACCGATTTGGTCGCTGATGTACAGCTCGTTCAAGCGCGGTATGTTTTGCTTTCTGCCTCTGGCATTTTTCTACATAGCGACTAATTATGGTTCGGTGTGGCTATTTGCTCAAGTGGAAAAATTCAGAGCGGGTAAATAAATTCAATGGATAAAAAAGCTGCGGCTTATATCGGTATTGCCGGTGCGTTCACCATGGCTGTGAGCGATGTGATTTTGCTGGGCCAGCCGGTGAGCGGCTCGGAATATGACATTGCAAGCCTTGAGGCAATGGCTAACGTTGACTATTTGCGCGCTGCGGTGGGAACTATCGAAGGTTTATTTGCTGCATTCTTCATTTGTTTCGGCTTTTGGTATGTTAAATCAATTTTTGAAACAGTGAACAAAACTCTTTCCTTATGGCTTTTTGTGGCTTTCTGTTCGGTTTTTTTCTTTGGCGGGGCTTTTCATGCGGCTTATTATTTCATTGCATCACCTCCGCTTGATGCCGATGGTCTAAGCCTGATTGCAGACGAAGCGCTGAACAACTTCCGCATTCATTTACAAACCCTGTCCTGGCTGGCAGTTCCCGGCTTTCTTATCGGAACGGTTCTTTTCTTCAAATTAGCTTCCGATGGAAGGTTCCCAATATGGTACCGCTTCTGCAACCCGCTTGTACTTGCCCTTATCTTTCTCGCTATGTTTTGGTTTCTTCCTGCACCTTACGGGGGCTTTCTTAAACCTGCATTCGTGAACCTTGCTTTTCTTACCTTTTTTGCTTTCTCACTTAAAGCTGCTAAAGGAAATTGAAATCCTCCCTCCAAAAATTTTCAACTCAACATTTGTAACTCTGTTGCCGAAAACTATCTTTGCACTCCGTTTTTTAAAAAATAACGAAAAAACAAGCAATAGATGGGTGCAAAAACAAGTCCAATTTCAAATCGTCTCGGAATAATCAGAGGCTGGGAAAGCAACTGGTATGGCGGTAAAGACAGCGCTGCCAAGCTGGTTGAAGATGAAAAAATCCGCCAGTATCTGAAAGCACGTATTCAAAAAGGCGGTATTTCGCGCATTGTTATTGAGCGTACACTCAAGCGCGTAACAGTAAGCATCCATACCAGCCGCCCTGGCATTATTATCGGCAGGGGCGGAACAGAAGTTGACCGCGTAAAGGAAGAACTCAAGAAACTTACCGGAAAAGAAGTTCAAATCAATATTGTAGAAATCCGCAGGCCGGAATTAGAAGCCGCTATTGTTGGCGAAACAATTGCCAAACAATTAGAGGCCCGTATCAATTACCGCAGAGCCATCAAAATGGCAATTGCTTCGGCAATGCGCATGGGTGCCGAAGGCATTAAAGTGCGTGTAGGTGGCCGTATCGGAGGCGTTGACATCGCCCGCTCCGAAGAATACAAGCAGGGCAGAACCCCGCTTCACACCTGGAGAGCCGACATTGACTTCGCCATTTCCGAAGCCTTAACCGTTTACGGAAAAATCGGAATTAAAGTGTGGGTTTGCCGCGGTGAGGTTTATGGAAAAAAAGATGTAACAGGCGCATTTGCACACGAGCAACAGGAGGAAAAACGCCAGCCGAAAAGGAGAATGAGCGGGGCAGACCGTGGTGACAGAAGAAGAGAAAAATAAAGGTTCACAAACAGGTAAAGTAAATTTTCAGAAATCATGTTATTACCCAAAAGAACGAAATTCAGAAAAACGCAGAAAGGAAGAGTAGCTGATACCACTTACAGAGGTCACGAAATTGCTTTCGGAACTTATGCCCTTAAAGCATTGGAAAGCGGCAAAATAAGCAACAAGCAGATTGAAGCCGCCCGTGTGGCATTCACCCGCTTTATGAAGCGCGAAGGCAAGGTTTGGATCCGTATTTTCCCTGACAAGCCTATTACCAAAAAACCTTTGGAGGTTCGTATGGGTAAAGGAAAAGGAAATCCTGAAGGGTGGGAAGCTCCTGTTCAGGCAGGTCGTATTATTTTTGAAGTAGATGGAGTTTCGCGCGCTGTGGCTGCCGAAGCTATGATGCTTGCTGCTCACAAAATGGGAGTAAAAACAAAATTTATCACACGCAGAGATGCGGTAGAAGCATAAATGGATATGGGCGTAAATAAAAAATTAAACCACGAGGACGTGAAGCAGTTTGTTACTGAAGATTTGGCAGCAAAAATTACAGAAGAAAAAGCTGAGTTGAAAAAGCTGAAATTCAACCATGCGGTAACTCCGCTTGATAACCCGGTGGGTATTCAGGCAAAAAGAAGAAACGTTGCGCGTTTACTTACTGAGTTAAACGCACGTAAAAAACAAAACAAAGCGTAAAGAAACATGGAAAGAAATCTTAGAAAAGAAAGAATCGGTTTGGTGACTAGTGATAAAATGAATAAAACCATTACGGTTTCTATTGAACGGAAGGTGAAGCACCCCATTTACGGCAAGTACGTAAAAACCACCAAAAAATTTAAGGCGCATGACGAAAAGAACGATGCAAAAACAGGCGATATGGTAAAAATTTCTGAAACCCGCCCGTTGAGCAAAACCAAGCGCTGGAGATTAGTGGAAGTATTAGAGAGAGCCAAATAAAGATTACAGATATCAAAGCTCAAAGCTCAAAGTTTTAAACCGCTTTTAGCTTTTAGTTTTTAACTTTTAACTTAATTGAAATGTTACAGCAGGAATCAAGAGCCAATGTGGCTGACAACAGCGGAGCAAAAGAAGTGCTCGTTATCCGTGTACTGGGAGGTTCAAAAAGAAGATACGCCCGTATAGGCGATAAAGTGATTGTTACCGTGAAAAAAGCAATCCCCACCGGTGGTATTAAAAAAGGAAGTGTATCTCCTGCAGTGGTAGTAAGAACTACACAGGCAACCCGAAGAAAAGATGGTTCATACATCCGTTTTGACGACAACGCAGTTGTGTTGCTTACGCCACAGGATGAGCCCCGCGGCACTCGTATCTTCGGACCAGTTGCCCGCGAACTTCGCGATAAGCAGTTTATGAAAATTATTTCCCTCGCTCCCGAAGTATTATAGAAGAAAAGAAAAACAGAAACCATGAAATTTCACGTAAGAAAAAATGACGAAGTAATTGTAATTGCCGGTGATGATAAAGGCAAAAGAGGCCGTGTAATTGACGTTGACCGTCAGAAAAAAAGGGTGTATGTTGATGGCGTAAACCTCAACAGCAAGCACACCAAACCCAATGCTAAGAACCCACAGGGCGGTATCATTAAAACTGCCGGTTCCATTGATATTTCAAACGTTCAGCTTATCAGCGATGGTAAAGGTACTCGTGTTGGACGCAAAGAGGAGAAAGGCAAAAACGTTCGCTTCTCAAAAAAGACCGGCAAGGTTCTCGACTAAAAAATTACCATAACTAATAGAAAGGCGGACTTAGTTCCGCCTTTTTTGTTGGCAATAATAATAATGAGAATTTGCTGAAATTAAACGGGGCTACCTAGCAATTATCAGTTTCCTGTTTAATACCGCCTTGTTCATGTGCAGTTGAACAAAATAAATACCATCGGCTAACTGGCCGATATCTAACATTCTCATTTGCACCAAATTTTTTCCGGCAGCGATGCCTGAAATCTGAGCCACTAAATTTCCCTGCATATCAAACATTATGATTCGGCCTTCACCCTCTTCATGAAAGCCAAAACGGAAATTCACTTCGCTACCGGCAGGATTGGGAAAAATATCGAAGTGCGAAAGGGCATTTATTTCTTCAACCGGTTGATCTTCCGAATTTTTACATGAAGCCATAGAAACATTTTTTTGCACTAACGGACCTGTGCCGCAAGCGTTCAATGCTGCAATTTTCACATAACCTCCGCTCGTACCGCTCATTGCATTTAATACGGTTGTTCCCTGTCCGCTTAAAATGGTCCAACCACTGGGAACAATCCACAAGTAAGAGGTAGCATTTAAAACAGCAGATATGCTATACATTGCTGCCGATGCCGGGCAAACAGAACTACTGCCGCTGACAGCGCCCGGAGGAGGAGGAACTGTTCTCACAATTGAACTAACCGCGGCACTGTTTCCGCATGCGTTGCTGGCGTACACGCTAATAATCCCCGAGCCGAAAACCGAAGCGATATTTACCGTAACCGAATCTGTCCCCTGTCCCGCGGTAATAGTAATTCCTGAAGGCACACTCCAGGTATATGACGTGGCAGAAGCAATTCGGGAAACCGAAAACTTAACACCGGTAGCGCCCCCACAATAACCGTAAAATGTTCCCCGTATTCCTGCCAATGAACCAATAGGTTTTATAGTCAATGGCGAATTAAAAGCGCTGTTCACACATGCACCAGTTGACTGCACCTTTACTGTTGCTGATGTATAACCGGGGTTGAAATTTACCTGAACCGAAATTGTTCCCTGTCCGCTTACTACTGTGCCGTTTGTCACCACCCAGTTATACCCCGAAGCACCTGTAACCGGTGAAATAGAATATGTTTGAGTAGAACCTCCGCAAACCGGAAGGACGGGTCCCGAGACTATACCGGGAACATTGGGCGATGGTTTAATAGTAATGGTTTTGCTGAAAGCGCTCGAAGCACAGGAAGTGGTTGCCTGAACCTTAACAGTTGCCGAAGTATAACCACCCGGAAAAACAACTCTGATTGAATTAGTTCCCTGTCCGGAAACTATTGCTGCACCGGTTACTACCCAATTATAGAAAGAAACACCGGTAACAGAAACGGTGGAATATGTTTGCGTATCACCACCGCACACATTACTTACCGCACCGGTGATGGCTGAAGGTATGGACGGAACGGCTTTCACAGTTAAGGTTTGTGCGTTGCTGCTGCCGGAACAATTTCCAGCGGTCACGGTTACAATGCCGGTTGAAAACCCTGCAAGAAACTGGATATTAACGGATGTTGTACCCTGACCGGATATAATGGTCGCATTAGCCGGTGCTGTCCATGAATAAGACGTAGCATCTGCCACAGTAACAATACTATATGTCTTAGCATCACCGGGGCAAGCCACTACTGCCCCTGTAATTGCATCAGGTAATGCTGGTCTTGGCTGGACCGAAACGCCATAAGTTTTTGACGTAGCGCTCACTGTGCAATACATGGGTGTAACACTCAAACTGCCACTGCTGAACATAGGGCTGAAATAAACCCGTACTGAATTTGTTCCTTGTCCTGATACAAGGGTAGTGTTTGCGGCTGATGACCACACATAGCTTGTTGCGTTATTAAGCGGCTGAATGGAATATGTAGCCGTATCACCCGGGCAGACTACAGCCGACCCGGTAAAAACTATAGGTGGTCCTGGTACAGGTGAGGGGATATCAGTTCCCACGGTGAAAGAGGCAGTACCGGTAGTCAGATAAATATCAGTTACAGTAACTACATAAGCGCCTGCTACCAATCCTGAAATATCTTCGGTATTAATTCCGTTGCTCCATTTGTAATCATAAGGCTCTGCGCCTCCGCTGGCAGTTATGTCAATTGAACCGTTGGAGGTGCCCGTGCAGATAGTATTTGTCACCGTTCCTGAAATATTTATTTTGACCCTAACGTTGAAGGTATCTTTCATGCAGTTGTAGCTGCCGTCAGTAGCATAATAGGTAGTAGTAGTTACCGGAGCCGGTGAAATGCTGTTAGTAGTTGCGCTACCCGGAGTCCAGGTATACTCTCCATTCCAGGATGCGTTAAGAGTAATGGCTTGACCTGAGTTAATGATAGTATCGGTTTTTTTGTTTACATCTTTCATCACAGTAAACTTGTCAAGTATAGAGCCGGTTTCGGAAATAAATTTGGCATCGAGCCGGTTACCGGTTACTTCGAGGTATAATGAACCGCCAACAGAATTGTTGGAATAATACATAGCATTGTGAGGGTAGCCTGAGGTGGTGCCGCTCAGCTTTCCCGCTGAACCCGCTACCACATAAACAATTCCTTCGTTCGCTACGCTTGAAGTTGACTTTACATACGGACAAGAATTTGCAGAGCCGTCATAAAGCGCACTCGATGTACTGGCATTATGCGAAGCACTGTTGAAAGTAGTTTCCAAACCGTAATGTCCTTTCATAATTTTTGAGCGCTCGTACAGGTGGCTGTGTCCGCACAAAACCAAATCAACTTTATACCGGTCGAGAATTCTCACCAGATTATTTCTTATAGCTACCAAATCTGATTCTGTATCGGAGTTGTGGCTCCCTTTTGTATAAGGAGGATGATGCCAGTAGGCTACTGTCCATTTCTGGGTGTTAGCCGCAAGGTCCTGTTTCAGCCACACCGCCTGGGCTCCGGTGGTGTCGTACATCTTATTTCCCGCCACGGTACCGTAAGAATCCAGACTGACAAAATGAATATTGCCATAATTATAACTATAATAAGATTCTGTTCCTGACGCTACTCCACCCGCTTCAGCAGCCACAGGAAGAGTAAAACTTTGAAAGTATGGTGTGGTTCGGCTGTTCAGGTCTGCGGTATTATAATAATCATGATTGCCGGGTGCGGGGAAAAGAACTGTTTGCTTCATGACCGTTCCGGCCATATACGGTTCGAAAAACTTCGACTGATATTCGCTGTCGAATCCGCTGTCGTATGCGTTATCGCCAAGCAGAAGCCAGACATCTGTGTAATTACCCCCTATAAAACTTTCATAGGCATTGCGAACATTCGTTTGAACCGATTGCGCTGTGCCGCAGTCACCGGTTGCCCAAACGCGGATTGTTTTTTCAGTTCCCGCCACCGGAGGGGTGATAAAAAAATTATCCGCATTGCCCTGCAGCGTTTGGGTAGAGCTTCCTACCGAGTAGTAATATTTCGTTTCGGGAGTAAGACCGGTAAGCTGAATAATATGTTCGGTAGCGGAAGTATTATCCGTTGCCGATTGAATTAAGCTGGCAGAGGTTAAGCCGTAATTAACCCTAGAATCAGTTGCGGTATTGGTCCGCCACCTTATTGTCATGCCGGTGGGTGTTGCTAATTGCAGGTAAGGTCCCCGGGTAAGAACAGAATTACCTGTTTCGCCCGTTAACTCAAGGTTAAATGTTACATCCGAACTTGTTGCCGAGGACTGGTGTATTTCCACAGCAATCACATTATTACCATTCACAAAAAGTGAAGTTGAAAGTGAAGCGGTGAACCAGGTTGCTCCGTCATCGCTGCATGCGGCCGAAGCCCAGGTGTTGTACGTTGGTGTTCCGGCAGGCATATTCTCGCGAAAGACTTCGGTGCCGTTTACGTAAACCACAACTCCGTCATCCCGCTTTACTTTTAATGTAAACGAGTTAAATGCCGAAACATCGGAGATTGAAACAGTATTTCTGAAATAATAAGTGGGATAATAACTGGGAGCAGTTCCCGAAGGAATAACCGTGGCTTCATCTCCGTCACCGTAACCGAGTTCCGAAGGACCGGAAGACCATGCCGCATCGCTGTATCCGGTACTTTTCCATGACGTTCCCAAATCGGTACCGGTTGAATATTTCCAGGTATCGCCCGGTGCAACGATGTCATGGCTGCTCAACTGAAAATCAAATGAAACATCCGAACTGGCTCCGCTTGCCTGATGAACTTCAACGGCTACGGTATTTGTTCCGGTTACCAAAACACTTACAGGAATTACAGCGTACCACCACGTTCCTCCGTCATCGGCACAGGCGGTGGATGCCCAGGTAGTATATACTGGCGTACCGGCAGGCATGTTGTCGCGGTACACCTCAACATTGTTGATATACACAACCACTCCGTCATCTCTTTTTATCCGCAGCCGTAAATCGCCAAGCAATGAAGTATCGGCAGTAAATGTTTTCCGGAAATAATAAGTGGGATAAAAATTGGGTGAAGTCCCCGATGGAATTACGGTGGCTTCATCCCCATCGCCATAACCAAGCTGCGCTGCGCCCGAAGACCAGGCAGCATCATTATAAGCAGCAGAACGCCACGCACTTCCCAAATCGGTACCGGTGTTGTACTTCCATGTTGAACCAGTAGTTATGTGGGTTATTTCCTGTGCAGATAAATGGTAAAACAGAAAATGAGGAAGCAAAAAAAGAGAGGCGAAAATCTTTTTCACACCATTTATTTTTTCAAACAAAACGAAAGGTAATTTAATTTTTACAATACCATAATTCTTTCATATTAGGCATAAGCCAAAATCAGTTCCTCACCATCTATTTTTCACTTTATTTGAAAAATGATTGAATGGCAGCTGAAACCTTTTCAGCAACTCACTCCCGATGAATTATACGCCCTCATGCGCTTGCGCCAGGAAGTTTTTGTTGTAGAGCAAAACTGCCCTTACCTGGATGCCGATGGAAAAGATTTTTACTCGCAACATCTGCTTGGTTATATAAAAAATCAACTCGCTGCTTACGCCCGAATTGTTCCCCCGGGAATTTCTTACGAAGAAGTTTCCATCGGGCGGGTGGTTACATCCGGGCAGTTCCGCAAACTGGGATTCGGGAAAGAACTGATGAAAAAGGCTATCGGGGAAATTGAAAAAATATATGGCAAAGTTCCCATCCGCATTGGCGCACAAAAGTATTTGCAGCAGTTTTATGAGAATCTTGGTTTCGTTGACATGAATGAACCTTACCTCGAAGACGGAATCCCCCACATCATTATGCTTCGTAAATCTCCGTTGTTACTGACCTAAGCATGTGGATATTGTTCAAATAATTTCTTGTCAAAACTTTTGAAATTAGCCGATACATCTTACTTTTCCCCCGAAAAATTTCAGCGGATTCCGGAAGTTATTCGGGCAGTTATTTAAAAACCAGATTTATTTACACCAACCAAACTAATCGTATGAGAAAAAATTTATTCTCACATTCCAAACATTTACTGCGTATTGTTGTTGTCTGTTTAAGCTTGACCGTCACAGGCTTTTATGCTGGTGCGCAATGTCCGCTCAGCCCGTTTTCGCATGGTTCCGCTATAACACCCGATGCTTGCGGATGGCAAACACTGAACAATGTAGGTTCGGGCACTTACGTTCCGGTAAATGTTCACAACGGAGGTATTTACGATTTCAGCATGTGCAACAATGTGGGCTGGGCAGATGACCAGTTAACCGCTTATTCCGCTTCAAGTCTCCTCTTCTACCGCGATAATTTTGGGCCTATTTGCCCGGGCAGTCTTCATGCTTCAGAAACATGGGCATCGAATTATACCGGAAGCCTGAATCTGCAAATCAACCAGTCTAACTGTGTGCAGTGGACAGGTATTTCCGGGGTACTTGACTACAGGTGTACTGGTCCGGGCAATCCATCGGTTTATGGTAATGGTCAGTGGCTTTTATACGGCTGGAATGCTGGCGATGCCAACGGAGGTGCAGGGGCCTGGTCGCAATGCTACAGCGGATTTATGCCGGTAAATCAGATGTCGTTTAATACCACCACCCTTTGGGCTGCTGCCGGTTCACCTTCAGATAACAGTACTTTTCTGGGTTGCGAAATTGCCCCGAATAATCATTCCTGGAGCGCTAAACGAACAGGGTTCACCTGTGGCGTGTATCAGATTGTTGTGGATTATCACGATGACCTCGCACAGGTTATCATTAACGGCAATACCACCACACTCCCAGGGGTCGGAGGTCCCACTACGGTTTATACCGGTATTCTTTCCAATTCAAGTACAGTGGAATTCAGGGTTTCGGAAGGAACCGGATCCTCGCAGGCGCAAATTACCATTACTCCGGTATCAACCGGTGCCATTGATGCCGGAAGCATAGCAGCTGACCAGCAAATATGCCCCGGAGGCGACCCCGCTCCTTTTACAAGTGTGGCTGATGCCAGTGGCGGTGTAGGGCCTGCTTATACCGGTGGTTCTTACACTTATGAATGGTTTTACCGTGATTCATGCCAAACAGCTCCGGTAAGTACAGGCGCCAGCACAACAACTTACGACCCCCCCTCAGGGTTATTAAACGACCGTTGTTATTACCGTGTAGTAACCGATGCCTGCGGTAATACTTCAACTTCTAATACAGTTAGTGTAGCGCTTGGTTACCCTCCTACCGTAACAAACGTAACGGTGAACAATACGTCTTGCTTCGGAGGTTCAAATGGCTCGCTTGTTATTAGCGCCATAGGCGATAATCCGCCATTCTTCTATTCAATTGATAATGGCACTACTTTCCAGAGCAGTCCGACTTTTACCGGTTTATCTGCCGGCTCTTATAATGTGGCCATTCATGATGTAATCAATTGCTCCACCACCTATTATTCGGGCAATCCGGTAATACTGGGTGAGCCTACCGATATTACTCAAACCGTTTCCAAAACCGATGCCAGCTGTGCCAGCGTATATGACGGAACTATTTCGGTATCCGCTTCAGGCGGAACGCCTCCATTCCAATACTCCCTGAACGGAGGCCCGCTTCAGCCGGGCAGCAACTTTTCTGGGCTTTCGGAAAATACTTACACGGTTTATGTGTATGATGCCAACAACTGTGTTGACACCTCCAGCGTAACCATCAACAGCACGTACGTGGTTTCTGTAAATGTGGTTTCGCAAAGCGACATCACTTGCTATGGCGGAGGCGATGGTTCGCTTACCGTTCAGTTAGTGGGAGGCGTTCCTCCTTTTCAGTATTCGCTTAACGGAATTGCCTACCAGTCATCGGGTACTTTCTCGGGCCTGAGTGCCGGAACGTATATAGTTATAGGACGCGATTCCAAAGGATGCCTGGAAACCGTTAATGTTACCATTGCCCAACCCGGACAACTTTCAGTAGTTATTGACTCCATTACCAATGTTCTCTGCAACGGCACCGGCAGCGGAGGAATTTACATAACACCCAGCGGTGGAACACCGGGATACAGCTATGCCTGGAGCAACGGGCCTACCACCGAAGACAATATTGGCGTTGGCGCGGGAACTTATGTCGTAACCATTTCAGATGCCAACAATTGCACCGCTGTTGAAAGCGCAACGGTTAATGCCCCGGTTGCTTTATTCCTGAGTGTGGCTATTCACAACGATTTGTTCTGCTACAACGATTCGTCAGGGGCTATTGATGTAACAGCTAATGGCGGTGTTCCTCAATATTCTTTTGTTTGGAGTAACGGTGAAACAACCGAAGATTTGGTAAACCTGAAAGCCGGTTGTTATTCGGTAACAGTTACTGATGCCAACGCGTGTACGCAAACGCTTACACAATGCCTTACCGAACCGTCAGAGATTCTTTCATCAGTAATCGGCACCAACGTAAGTTGTGCAGGAGCCAGCGATGGAACTGCCGACCTTACAGTAAGCGGAGGTACTCCGCCCTACTTTTACCAATGGTCAACCGGTCAGGCTTCGCAGGATTTAACCGGTAAACCCGGAGGTGTTTATTATGTGGTTATTACTGATAACAACGGCTGCGACAAGCGCGATTCGGTGGTTATAACTGAACCTGCTCCTCTCGTATTGTCAACTGTGGTTACCAACATCACTTGCCATAATGCTGACAACGGAGCTATTGATTTGATTGTGAGTGGCGGAACACCCGGTTACACTTATGCGTGGGGGCACGGGGCAACAACTGAAGACCTTGACAGTTTATCGGGTGCGCTTTACTGCGTAACGGTTACCGATGCAGGAGGATGCACCGCCTCGATATGCGTACAACTTGTTAACCCTCCGGCAATCAATACTAATTTTATAATAACCGATGCAAGGTGCTATGGCGACACTACTGGCGCTATAAACCTTATCCCTTCGGGAGGTACGCCTCCTTTTACTTTCAGTTGGAGCAATGGAGCCACCACCGAAGATATCAGCAATGTGGTTGCAGGTGTTTATTCCGTCACCCTAACGGATTCAAGAAATTGTGTGTGGGTTGACTCGGCAGAAATAACTCAACCCGCCCCGCTGGTAACCTCCGGCTTTATCAAGAACGTAACCTGCTTCGGCTATAATGACGGAGCAATAGATATTACTGCTTATGGCGGCACCTTGCCATACGGCTTCCAATGGTCAACGGGGCAAACCACCGAAGATGTGGTCAGTCTTCCCGGAGGAAATTATTTTGTATCGGTAACCGATGGCGAGAATTGCCTGGTTGTATCGCTTTACGTGGTGAATGAGCCCTCGCTGCTTACCACTTCCATCAACAGCACCAACCCGCTTTGCTTTGGCGTGGCTACCGGTTCAGTGGCTGTGGTGCCTTCGGGTGGGTCCACTCCTTATGAATACCTGTGGAATAATTTTGTGACTGATTCCATGCAGTCAGGTATTACTGCCGGCAGGTATGTAGTACTGGTTACGGATTCGAACGGTTGTCATACCTACGACAGTGTAACTATTACCGAGCCTTCTGAAATCATGATTACCGGAGTTGTTACTGATGCTACCTGTTCGGGTTTCTTTAACGGAGCCATTGATATTACCGTAACCGGTGGTACGGGTTCATATACTTATCTATGGTCAACAGGGGCAACAACGGAAGATTTAAGCGGCCTTGAAGCCGGAACTTACCGGGTAACAGTAACCGATGCCAACAACTGTATAAAGACCGCTCAGTTCACGGTAAAGGAATCTATCAGCCTGTTTACGAATGTCTCTATCAACAATCCGCTTTGCTTCGGAAGTACCGATGGGTTTGTAGCGGTGTCGGTAGCAGGCGGCTCCATTCCTTATTCTTATTCGTGGAGTACTACACCGCCTCAATCGGGTGCAATTGCCACCAATTTGGGTGAAGGTTCTTATACCTTAACTGTTTCTGATGCCAATAACTGTTCGGCTACCATCACTGCAACACTGTTTGACCCGGTAGCTATTAACATTACCGCCACTCCTACTCCGGCACATTGCTTTAACACGGCAACCGGTTTGGTAACCGCAACGGTTACCGGTGGAACACCTCCATATCTTTACCAGTTGAACGGGGTCATTCAGCCTTCTAACGTGTTTACCAACTTACTTCCCGGTAATTATATCATAGCGGTAAGAGACGCCAACGGATGCGAAGCGGTTCAATCATTTACCATTAATGAACCCACACCCGTTACGGTTGATTTGGTAGCCACTCAGGATGTTATTTTACAAGGTATGAGCACGCAGTTAATCGCTACTGCCAATTCATCGCTGCCTATAGTCAATTATTCGTGGAGCCCGCTGACAGATACTGCGGGCAATTCCATTTTCGACTTCAGCAACTGCCCTGACCCCGACAATTGCAATAACCCGTATGTAGCGCCTTTGTTTACTACCATCTTTACAGTAGCTGTTATGAATTCCGACTCCTGCCTCGGATACGATACCGCCATGGTGATTGTAGAAGCCAGGCCTTCGGCATTTATACCCAATGCTTTTACCCCCAACTCCGACAACCTGAACGACTATTTTGAGTTCGACATTCTGGGAGCAAAAGAAATTGAGATTTCGATTTTCAGCCGCTGGGGCGAAAGGGTTTATTATAACCCGGCACAGCATAACGGCATTTTCAACAATGGCGATGCCTGGAACGGAACCAAAGACGATAAGACCTTACCTTACGACACCTATGTTTACCAGATGAAGGTAACATACCAGGACGGCATTCGCGATTTCCCGGGACTGATGAAGGAAAAAGCAGGAACGGTTACGATTATAGAATAGCCCCGGTTGTCTTAAAACAGATTAAATCCCGCGCTTCAGCGCGGGATTTTTTTTGTCCTGAAAATTTTGCGCGATAATTAAGCGGCTTCCGGGCGCCTGCGGATAGGGATGCTGTTCGGGTCTATAAGCCCTTTCTGGCAGGCGTACATAACCACGCTCATAAAACCTTTAACCCCCAGCATTTTGCACATTGCCCCTTTTATGCCTTCCACGGTACGTGTGCTTGCAAACACCAGTTGCCCGATTTCGGCATTGGTACGGTCGCAGCAATGGTGGTACAACACCTGCATTTGAATTTGGCTGAAGTGCACCACCGGTTCATTAAAAACGGCAACCATCTTTCTGAGCCTGCTTACTTCCTTCAGCAGACCGGTACCGGTGCTCTGGCTAAAGTAAAAACCATGCTCCACCGTGTTGTACAGTGCTGCGCTCAATTCGGCAGTATGAATGCTTTTTGATAAAAATCCGCAGGCGCCAAGTTTCATGCTTTCGGCAATGTACTCGGGCGAATCGAAAGCAGAAAGTACAAGAACCTTTACCGGTAGTTTTTCATACTGCACAGCCCGAAGCACATCGAAACCGTTCATGCCGGGCATGGACAGGTCAAGCAGCAGAATATCGGACTTATGAAAGCGCAGAATGTGAAGCGCTTCTTCACCGGTGGCTGCCTGGGCGCTCACTTCAAAATTACCTGATGATTCAATTAAAACCGCAAGAGCTTCACGCACCAGGTGGTGGTCATCGGCAATAGCTATTCGGGTTTTCACCGTAAAGGATTTAGGTTGCCAGTAATTAGGGAAAGTGAAATAAATAAAAAATTTGCGGGATTTACGTAAAAACTCCGTAAATCCCGCAGCAGGTAAGTGCACCCGCCCCATTACTTTTGTTTCCGGCAAACAAAGTATGGAACCCCGCAAACATTTTTATTCACCGCTCCACGCAACCGGATTTTCTCTCCTTCCCGGCAGCTATACCCACAGTCCGGGTAAAAAGATTTTCAACCGGGGTATGGTTCCCCGGCCCCAAAGTAAGGTTCCCCAGCCCCAGGGTAAGGTTCCCCAGCCCCAGGGTAAGGTTCCCCAGCC
>CAZWAD010000007.1:0-98001 GCA_964631835.1 uncultured Chitinophaga sp. | reverse complement strand
TCAGGGTAAGGTTCCCCAGCCTCAGGGTAAGGTTCCCCAGCCTCAGGGTAAGGTTCCCCAGCCTCAGGGTAAGGTTACCCAGCCTCAGGGTAAGGTTACCCAGCCCCAGGGTGAGGTTACCCAGAGATGTTTTGTCAAAAAACGGGCGAAAGGGGCCTGCCGGGCTAAGCAAGTCTTTATGTATTCATTATTAAATCACTTAAAACATTAACACGTATGGAAAGATTCATCAGGGTTGACTTACCCGTAGACAGTCCGGAAGACACCTTCAAGCTTTGTAAAAAAATTGCCGCCCGGCATACCGCCCTGGGCGCTGGCAGCCCGCTCACCGGCTTTGTGGATATGGTGGCTTTTGCCACCAACCACACCAATGCCGCCAGCCTGTACGAGCAGGGCGATAACAACCGCGAAACTGCACAGGCCAAGCGCGGGCAGGCGCTTAAAAAATGCGGAATAGCCAAGGGGCAAAACAAATCGTCTGTTGACACCCTGTACTGGTATGTACTGCAGGTGCGCGATATATTGCTGGTGAAAAACCGCAACGAGGAAGATAACCTCGAAGAATGGGGTTTTACGGTAGTTATTTCGCAGACCGGTGCGCGGAGGAATGTGCGGGTTGACATACCGGATGATACAGCCGATGAGCTGACATCGCTGGCTGAAGAAATTATTGAAAAGCATACCGCGCTGGGTGCAGGAAGCCCGCTTACGGGCAATGTGGATATAACTGATTTTGAAACCAAGACTACCGACTCGCGCACACTGGTTGATGAAGCAGAAGCAGCCGATGCCGATGCACAGGCCCTGCACGGGCAGGCGCTGAACCTGCTCGGCTATGCCGATGGGCAAACCAGCGACACAGAGGGGACCTTGTACTACGACATCATCAACATCCGCGACCGGCTGCTGCAGGTGTACCAGGGCGAAGAAGACAACATGGAGCCCTGGGGCTTTAAAGTAATCATTGGCGGCAGCACCACCGGTGGCAGCGGGGCAGGCAGCAGCGCGGTATTTGAAGGCGATGTGCCGGGCAGCGCTGTTCAGCACATAGCCCTTGGCGACATTAACCCCTCGCCAGCCTCAACGGTTGTGTTTGACATTACAGGTTCCACGCTGCGGTTTTATGCTTCGCCCAATGCGGGCGACCCACCGGGCGGCATATTTTACGAGCGCGCACCGGGCACCACTACCATCAGTATTAATGAGTTTTCGACCCTGCTGGGTTTTAACAGCATCAACAACAAGCTTAACGTTCAAAACCAGGGGGTATCTGTAGGGCACTACAAACTTACGTTCACCGGTCTGCAGTCATAGTCCCGTTTTTTCCTGCTTATCTTTATGGGGTTTTGCAAAAACCGCAAAAAAAAAGGGGCACCGTCTCCGGCACCCCTACCCCATAAAGAAAACTCTTTACTATTTGGTCAATACAAGTTTCTTGGTATAAATTTCGTTAGCTGATGAAACCACAGCCGTGTAAGTTCCTGCGGCAAGGTGACCCATTTCAAACTCCAGGCGGTTGCCGCCATGGTTCAACTGGTAAACCCCGCCCATAACAAGCTGACCGATGATGTTATAAAAATCAACTTTAATTTCCTGGTCTTTTGTAGCCACCACCACCAGGGCTGTTTTATCCATAGTGGGGTTAGGAACAAAATCTTTTACGCTGAAGGTTACTTCGCCATTAATCATGGCTGATACAATACTGGTAAATTCAAACTCACCATCATTATCTACCTGGCGGAGGCGGTAGTAGTAACGCACCCCTGCCACCACGTTCATATCATTATAGGAGTAGTCGTGGCGAATGGTGGAGTTATCATTACCGTTAACATTGCCGAGTACGGTCCAGTTTTGACCATCGGTACTGCGCTGAACTTCAAAATAATCATTATTGATTTCGATAGCGGTAGCCCAGCGCACCTGTATATAGGCATTGTTGATAGCTTCGGCTTCGAGGTAAATCATCTCGACCGGCAGCGGTGCGGCTACCGAACTTCCGTGAAGCCAGAACTCCGACAGTTCAGCGGCTGTAAGCTCTACATAATGCTTGGCAGGGCTTACTGCCCCCGAGAAGAGGGTGGCAAAACCATTGGAAGCTGAAGTAAGCTTGGTGGGCCCTGAAGACAGGCTTTGGTCGTAAAGGCGGTATAAACCTGATGCTGAATTATTATCGTAGCGCCCGTCCTCCATAGTACCGGTGTACTTGGTTACAAAGAGGTCGTTGATACTGGTTACATCATCTACCCCCGAGCAGAAAGCGTTACCTCCGTTGTTAGCCGCAGTGGCTGAAATCAGGTCGCTGAGTTCCTGGTCGGAGAAGTAGAGCCTTACACCCACCAGGGTACCGCCTGTAGGCTGGCTCTGTGCGGTAATCACATAGTGGCGCTTCATGGCTTTCTGGTAGTAACCAGCGCAGGTAGCGTTAAGGGCGGCATCGGTTTCGGCAGCATCGCGGTAAAGTGTGGCGCTTACAATACCAAGGTTTGCCCCGTTATCGTTAATAGTAAGCAAGGCATTAGTGGTGGTAACCGGGTCGCGGAAGGTGAGCCACCTGTTAAAGGCATTGGTATAGCACGACACCTTGATGGAATCACCGGATGCAAATTCGTAAGGAATATTATCGGGGTGCCCCACCGTAAAGGTTGCAGATACCTGTGCCTCGCAGCCTTTGGTATCGGTAATGATGAACGCTTCATTTTCGTTACCCGAACTTGGCAGCGGGCGCTCAAAAACCTTCGATGTGCGTGTAAAGGTAACGTTGGCTGTGCCGCTTATGTTTGCCGTGTTAGCCACGCTGAGGGTAATGGTAGCTCCCGAAATGGAGGTAATGGCAGCATTAGTGCCTATGCCGGTTCCTGTGGCAATCATACCGGTTGCCAATCCGGAAGTGCTCGATACATCAATCGTATATTGCCCGCTGGTTCCGGTGGCATCAACCGTTACGGAAGAAGTGGGTGAAGCTATAATAGCTGCAGAACCGGATGAAGAGAAGGTATAAGGAGCAGTACCTCCGCTGGCTGAAACAAGCATATACTCATTATCGCCTGTACCGGTTACGTTGATACAGTTGCTCTTGGTTGCAGAAACAGAAAGCGAACTAAGGGTAACGGGCAGGCTTCCTTCATCGCTCCAGCATCCGTTGCTGCCTTTGGCGCGGAAATAATAAGTTGACGAAGAACTTACCGTTTGCGGACTGCCGCCCAGACCTTCATCCGTTCCTCCTGATATGTTTTCCTGGAAATACATGGTTCCGCTGTTGCCGTTAGTGGCAATAAGTACAGCGGTGCCGCAAACCAAACCTTTAATGGTACCTGCACCGGTTTGAGCACCGGTAGTTGCATTGAGATACGATACACTGGTGGCGCTCGAAGCCGTTACGGTATAATTACCGTTGTATCCGGCAGGCGTAACTCCGGTAACCTGAATGCGGGTGCCCACATCGAAAGGAACATAGCCCGGGTTGGCAAAAGTAAGTGTGGCGGTAGTACCGTCACCGCTGGCACCGGTGGTAGTTATATTCAGCGAGCTGAAGTCAACCACTGTAGGGGTTGTGGGTTTGGCATTAATGGTAACGGGGAAACTTCCCTGTGTACCCCAGCAGCCGTTGTTCTCGGCACGGAAATAATATGTGCCCGATGAAGTAACCGTTTGTGCAGACGACAGTGTAGCTGTCGAAGTTCCGCCATTGGTTGTATTCTGCCAGTAAATTCTTCCCGGGGTGCCGCCTGTGGCAAACAGGGTGGCGCTGCCGCAGGATGTACTGGAAACACAGGCAGGGGTAAACGTAAGGTTGCTGTTGCCGCTAAAGTCGGCATTGTTGGCAACGCTGAGCGTAATGGTGGTGCCGCTTATGGCTGTAACGGTAGCATTGGTGCCTACATCGCCACCGGTAACCAGCATGCCGGTTGAAATTCCGGTATTGCTGTTAACGGTAATGGTGGTAGCTCCCGAAACTCCGCTTCCGTCTTTGATAATGGCATCGGCAGGCGATGCGCAGCTTACCGTAACCGCTGTTGGTACCGCATGAGAAGTAACCGTAATGGTGTTAGCCATGTCTTCGGTGCAGTTAGGAGCGGTTGCCCAGGTACCTATTACTTTATAGGTGGCAGCGGTGGTTAGCCCTGTCCAGGCTGCGGGGGCAAAAGTTCCCGAACCGGTACCTGCCTGTGCCGAACCGACATTAGAAGAAGATGTAACATTATACAACTGGTAGTTAACCCCGCTTTCCGAAGCGCTCATGGTAATGCTGAAAGTGCTTCCGGCACAAATGATACCATCATTGTTGGCAGCGCCTGATGTTTCCACCACATTTACAGTTTGGTTAACCAAATCCATGATAGTTACCGTACCGGTCATGTTAGCCGAGCATCCTGCGCTGAAAGTTACCTGGTCGCCAGAGAGCGGTGCGGTGTTGTTGGCGCTGAGTGTAACCACCTTAGTGGTATTATTCACGTTAGTTACCGTGCCGCTTACACCGGTACCGCTCACAGTCATGCCGCGCATGATGTCGGCAGTGCTGGCAACAGTAAGGGTATTAACCCCCGATGAGCCGGTGGCGCTGGTAGTAACAGCATCGGTAGCCACTACGGTATATACCCCGGCATCGGACTGAGCTCCGAAATTGAGCGATGAGCCCGTGCCGCTGATTACCGCCCCGCTTACATTAGCGCCATTGCGCTTAAGCTGGTAGTTAACGCCAGTCTGTGAGCCGCTTAAAGTAATAGTGGTAGTGCTTCCGTAGCATACATTAGCCGGGCTGCCGCTGGTGGTATAAACCGTTATGGCTGGTTTTATCACCACGCTGTCGGTCATGGTGGCGGTGCAACCGGTGCTGGTGGTGGTAGCCACCACTGTATAAACTCCCGATGCCGAGCGGTTGTTCCAGGCTGAAGGATTGGTAGTGCTTTGCGCGCCAAGACCTAAATCGCTTCCGTTCATAAATAATTTATAGGTAGCTCCCGCTTCCACAGCGCTCAAGCCGGGGCTTACCACTCCGCTGCCTGTATAGCAATATGCCTGAGGCGAGGTTGGCGTTACGTTTTGGTTGGCAGGTTTCAGGATGTTAACCTTAGCGCCTACAGGGGTGTAAGTCAACGTTTGACTGGCCACACTTCCGGCATTCACAACAGTTAAGGTCATAGTAGTACCAACAATTCGCACCCAGGCATTTGTACCTACATTAGTACCTGTTACTAACATACCGGTCAAAACTCCCGTACTCGCTGAAACGCTGTGAGTAAATACCCCGGCATTTCCTGCGGTTGGTGTTTTTGTTTGTGCGCTTCCGGAATTTCCGGATGAACCATACACAGTGCTGCATCCTGCGCCATCCGCATATATATAATAGTCAGAATTTGCAGTTGGAGTTACATTAGTAAATGAAATAGGCGTAGTACCATTACTGGGGGTCATTGAAGCTATAGTTGTTCCACTTGCTGAATCGCGCAAAGTATAAGTTACATTTTGCTGCCCGTTTTGGCTTGTATACGTGCTGCCGTTTCCGACAAGATTAATGCTGATAGATGCGCCCGCACAAAGTTCGGCAACCGTACCCCTGAAGGTGACATTACCTGTTGCACTGCTGTTTGTGCTAGTACTTAAAGTAACCACCTTCGTACTTGTATTAACAGCGGTTACCACAGTATTGGTGGCTATACCACTACCGGACCCGTACAGAGTGGCATCAACACTGGTAGGTGAAAGCACAAGCATTCCTACCGTTATGCCGTCAGTACTGGCCACAGTAATAGTGCTTGCAGTTGCAGCTGAGATACTGGTGGCAACAACTGCTTTTGCGGTTCTTGAACTTGTAAGGGCTGGTGTTAACTCGGTTGAATCATCCATAATGGTTACACATGCGCCACGTGTAGCATACACTTTGAAAAGACCTCCTGCGTGAGTAAGTGCAGTCCAGCTTTTAGGACCGGTACCATCGCCTGCAATTGTAGTGGATACAGGGCTGTATGAAGCTCCTCCATCGGTAGAAGCGTACCTTTGGTAAGTAACTCCGGTTTGAGTGGGTGAGCCTGCTGAACCTACTGATATAGTTATGTTACCACCACAAGTACCAGGGTCGGGACCAACGGGTAACTGGTTAGGCGGAGTACTCACCGTTACCGTTCTGCTGGGGCTCATAGCGCTGCGGCAGCCGGTGGTGGAGTTGAGGGCGTAAGCCGTATAGGTTTCATCGGCTGAGGGGCTTACGGCATCGAAACTGATACCCGAGCCGGTGCCTACAACCACGCTTGCCACGCTTCCGCCCGAAGTAGTCAACTGGTAAACAGTTCCTGATTCAGAGCCGTTCAGTGATAAAACGGTGGATTCGCCCTGGCAGATAGATGTGGTTCCGCTTAAGGTATAAACCGTAGGCCAGGTAGATGAAATACTGCCATGCAGGGTATGGTTGCAGGCACCATTGGAATTTAAGGTACCGCGCACGGTATAAGTACCCGAGCCGGTTTGAGAAGGGAAAGAGAGTGCCGAGCCGGTACCGGCAATGGTACAGCCTCCGCATCCGCCAATGGAACCGTTGTTCAAAAGCAGTTCGTAAGTTACTCCTACCTCTGAGCCGCTGAGAGTTATATCGTCAATGGCTGTAGCTCCGCTGCAGTTGCCGCCTGTCAAACTAAACAACTGGTTGAAAATAGTAACCGGCAGGCGCCCTACTTCCACCTGGCAGCTTCCGCCATAAAAACTTTTCTTTACCACCACCGTGTCGGAGGTTCCTGATGCTCCGAAGTTAACGGTTTCGTTGGCGCTTGTTTGACCGGAGAGTACAACATCTTTATACTCCCAAATGTAAGGTGCTGAGGAGTTAGATGAGTTTACGGTATAGGCAATGGAGCCATAACCACCGGCATAATAGCACACGCTGGTGGCTCCCGATAAACTACCGGTAGGTATATCAAGCCCGAGGCTTACATAAATATCGCCCGCGCTGAAACCCGAAACCACCTCTACTACCGCCCAGTAAGTGCCGGCAGAAAGCGATTGGGAGATATAAGATTGGGCGGAGAAAGCACAGGGAGTACCTGAACCCGCATCGTTGTTTTCTGTAATCAGGGAGCCGAGGGTTCCGCTGTTGTCGTTGTGCAGGTGTATGTAAGTATCCGTACTGGAGCCGCAGGTGCTTATTTCCACTGTAGCGGCAGAAGATAGGGTAAACTTATAGAATACATCATCAGTACTTTGGTTGTTGCTGCCAGTATAGTCGTCAAGATAACACCGGTCGGTAGAGTTATTTACCGTATCTAAAAATGCCTTGCAGTTAAGTGAGGCAAAATCAACCACAATGGGTTGAGTGGTGTTTACGCCATCGGGAACAGCCACCACCGTCCAGTCAGCAATGGTTTGCCATGCCTGGGTAATGCCGTTGCACGAAGTACAGTTATACCTGCGCGCCTGTAAAATATAGCGCCCAGCACCGGCATTGCTGATGGCGGTATAAGGGAAAGAGCTGACCGTAAACGGAGAGCCGTAAGTAGCTCCTCCATCGGTTGACCACTGGTATTGAATGGAACAGCCGTAAGTATTCTGCGGGTCGCTCATGCTGTTAAGCTGCAGGGTAACGGGTGCACAGGCAAAGCTTGAATTAGGAGTTATTGTAGCTGCCAGGGTTCCGTACGTAGGTCCTGAAACTACCGTCCACGAAGCTAAAGTGTTCCAGGGGGTGGTGGGGTCGGTACAACCGGCTCCGCTGGTGCAATTGCTTCTTCGCCCTTGTATCATATTTGCGCTGCCTGAATTAACAGCTGCAAAACTGGGTACAACAGTACCGGTGTTTGTCCAGGCACCGCCACCGTTTGTCGTGTATTGGTACTCAATACTGCAACCCACACCCGCGTTGCCGCCTGTAGCTGCACCCGTCAGGGTAAGCTGTGTTCCTGCACAAACCGAAGATAAGTTGGGGCTTGGAGTAGCCGTTGTAGGAGAGGTAGGGTCAGCCACTGCTGTCCAGGTAGCCAGTACGTTCGGAGTGGTGTTGGAGCATCCACCGGAGCAGTTGCCACGGTAAGCCCGGATAGAATAAACACCGGCAGAGCCTGTGCTCATAGACGGAATAGTGGTTCCGTTGCTGATCCAGCTTCCTCCGGCAATAGAATACTCATATATAATCTGGCAAGCCAAACCGGCATTGCCGCCTGTGGCGGCACCGGCTAATGTAAGCGTGCTGCCCAAACAAACATTCGACAGGTTAGGACTTGGTGTAGCCGTAGTGGGCGAAGTAGGTGCGGCAATTACCGACCAGCTTGCTATAGTAGCCCAGGATGAAGCCGTACAAGAACTGCCGCAATTAGCACGTCTTGCACGAACCATATTGGTTTGAGGACCCACAGCCGTAAAGGAATACGGGAATCCGAACATAATAAGGTTGCCTACTACTGAGGCGGTGGTAGCTATGCTCAGAGTTACCTGTCCTGTAGAAGAGTTATAAGCTGTAACCGTAGTGTTGGCGGCAATTCCGGTTCCGGAAACACCCATTCCGTTGGTTATCGGTAACCCGGTACGGACAAAAATAGTAGTTGTTCCTGCACCTCCCGATGTAGCTTTTGAACCGGGGGCTATATATGACGCGGACCATGTGCTTCCGTTATCGGTGGAGTATTGCAGCTCAAAACCGCAGTCAACACCAATATTGGTACCACCACCTGTGGAGGTTATCTGCAAGGTATTGCCTCCGCAAACCGTACTGCCGGAAACCGGTGCGGCTGCTGTTTGAGCCGAGGTTGGCGGGTCGGGGTTAGGTACTATGGTAACTGTTGCACCGGGAGTACAGCCTGTAGGACTGCAACCAGTGTAAACTCCCGGGTTATAACGCGCGTAATACGTATAAGTACCCGAAGTGGGGACCGTGATAAGACCTGAAGTTACGGTTGTAGTTCCATTTCCCGCTACAGAGGACACAACAGTACCCCCGCAGAAGTCGCGCATAAATTCCACATTCCCGAGAATGTTGGTAGGGTCATCGAAGGTGGCAATCAGGTAAAAACCGCTCTGGCACACCTGCCCGCTAACCGTACCGGTTAAAGGACCCGAGGGCGCGGCATTAAAGCGGTTGCGCAGCAAAACTGCAGGAGATGTAGCGGGAGTGCAGTTGGCATTGGTAACAGTTACCCTCACACGGTCGTAATTGGCATCGCTGTTGCTCACCTTGGGCGGGAAACAACTGCTGCACGAGGTGGCGCCCGTGGCACAGGTTGGCGAAGAATACCAGGTGCCATCACTGCTGCCGTAATACCAGACCGGGTTACCGCCATAGCCGGTGATAGTAACTGTTGGAGCACCGGCACAATAAGTAGGTGAGCCGGTTCCGCAGAAGTCAATAGGTCCTGTGTTGCTTAATGTTCCGTAAGAACTGGAAGCTGGAGTCTGAATGCGTGTTACTATATTACCAGTAAGGCTTCCGAATCCTTCAACCGCTACATAGTAAGTGCCAGCAGCCAGGGTTACCTGGATAGAAGCTTCATAAGATGCCGGTGAACATCCGGAAACCACCCCGTTACCGTTGTCATCATTGTAATAAAGCAAGGTGCTGGCAGCATTGTAAATACCCAGCCAGGTGTCGAATCCCGACCCGCAGGTAGAAACATTGATAGTAGCCGGATTGGCAAGCGTAAAGGTGTACCAAATATCATGGCTGGCGTTCTGTACCTCGTTGCCGAAACAGTTTGAGGTGCTATTATTTTGAGTGTTAGGACCGTATGTGGGGTTACTGCAGGAAAGCGAGCCTGCCGAAATAGCCGTTGGCAAAGTAGCACCGGTTGGCAGATAAGAGTAGTTATAAATAAGCCGGGGTCTGTAACTGCCTGCACCATCGCTGCCCAGATAACCATAACCGTAAATAATCAGCGATTCATCGCCCCAGCACCAGAAACAGTCGTCATCATGCGCCCACATATCCATAGCCAGGGTCATTTTAGTAGCTCCCCCCTGGCGCTGGGTTATAAGCCTGTTGGCAAAGGTATTGTTGTTTGCCCAATAGTTGGCGGGAGACCAAAGTGCGGGGTTTGTATTGTAAATCATATCATGCCAGTACCCCGGTCCATAGTAATATTCATTATAATCCTGCCCCTGGCAGCAGTTGTTGGCGCAGTCATTTTCGCCATAGCAATATTTGGTGTACCAGCGGGTGTACCGCTCCCATAAGCCGTTGGTATAGTCGCGGATGGTACATCCGCTATAGCCATCTACAGGATTAATGCCGCACCAGCCGAAGTCAAAATTCATGTAATCGCCATTGTTAAGCCCTTCCTGGCAGTACTGCACATAAGCATTGTTAGTGCAGGTAGTGGTTGCCGGCACAGTACTGATGTCGAAAGTCATCCAGGCATTAAGGTCAGCGTTGCTGCCTCCAAAGAGCCAGCTCCAAAATGCGTTATCGTCATAAAAACCGAAATCAACATAATTGTTATACAATCCGCAGTCGCCCACCGTGCCTGTCCACCAGGCTGCTATGTTGGTGTTGATGGTAGGGTCAACCGTTACCGGGTACTGAATGGCAGAATCGCGCAGCCATGCTGCGGGAACCAATACCTGAAACTGAAGTTCATTGCCGGAAAGGGTGTAGTTAAGGTCGGCAATGCCTCCTTTTCTGCGGTGGTGATTAGCGGTATCATCAAAGAAATAAGCATCGCGGTAAGTGAGAATTATTTCGTTGCCTTTTTTCACCACAATGGAAACTCCCTTTCCGTCAGCGCGCTCGTCAAGTCTTTCAACCGTAGCGCCTGCAGGAATCTCCACTTTTTCGACAAAAGCCAGTTTATCGGCATGGGAAGGAATACCGTTAAATATATTCTGAGTAATGGTATAAGAAGTTTTAATGGCGCCTAACTGCTGGCGGACATCCAATCGGGTATAGGGAAATACATCCGGGTAAGAAACCACATTGAATTTTTGTTCATTGGTTTGAACAGGTGAGCTTCTGTCCGCATCAAAAAGCTGTGAAATAACCGAGCCGCCAGCATCAAGTGCAAGAACAGACTTGGGAGCAAAATTATTCAGCACTGCACCCTCAGGTCGAATCATTTTTACACCTTCGGCAATAGTGGCTCCGTAGTGGGTTTTGGTGGCATTATGCGTATTGGCAAAGGGATATTGTGCATCGCGGGCAGGAAGAATGGCTCCGGACATGGTTCTCCATCCTCCGTTCTCCCAATAGTGTGCAGGCCCTGAAGTAATAATAGCCGAATAGGAGCCATCAGGCAGGCGGAAATGCTTGGCGCTTTCCCCGCGCTTGGAAAGGTCTTCCTGCTCGGGTTTGAACATTTCATAAGTTCCGCCTTTTTCATACAGCCTTGAAAAAACCGGGTCGGAAGCATCTGATTCAACGGGAACCGCATTTTCAGAAGCCGGTTGCTGTGGCACAGCTTCCACGCCTGAAGAAGCAGTCAGACTGCCCGATATGTTTTCATGCTTCGCCTGCTGAGCCTGAAGGTTACAGACACCGAAAAGCGAAATTTGGAAAACACTTGCAAAAATGAGATAATACTTTTTCATGGTCAGTCTTTTATATTTTTAGGATAGATGAATCAGTCATCAAATGGGTTAAAAAATACAGAACCTCTTTTTTTTCTCTTTCGCCTAAATGAAGTCTTTTGGGAGTTCCATCCTCGTTTTTCAAAAGAGGGTCTAAGTTAGGGTTTGGCTGAATGCCCGAATTATAATGCTCTATTACTTCTTCAAGAGTAGCGAACCTGCCATCGTGCATGTAGGGAGCAGTAAAAACCAGGTTGCGGAATGTAGCGGCTTTAAATGAGCCCACATCCTCTGCTTTTCTAGTAATGGCGCCCAGCCCGGGGTCTTTGGTGTTATCGGCATCCAGGCCGTTGTTTTTCATCTGCACGTTGCCGTAAGTAATCGTGTTATGGCATTTCTCGCACAGTTTTAAAGTTTCTATGGTTTTATCAGAAAAGCCGAATAAGATTTTCATCGCAGCCGGTTGTTGAATCTTTCTTTCAGCCATTAGCTTAGCTGCTGTAGGGTAAATGGTATCGGCAGGGCTGCTGAACGAGGTGAGTGTTCTGACAAACTGAGCCAGTGCTTTGAATATGTTTTTTTCAATTATTTCCTCGGTACCGAAAGCTGCATAAAACATTTTCCTGTATTCTTCCGACTCTCCCAATTCCTTTTTCAGCACATCTAAGTTTTTGCCCATTTCTTTTTTGTTGGTAATGGGAAAAATCACGAGTTCCTCTAATGAACTGGCTCTGCCGTCCCAGAAGTATTTGTTTATCCATGCCATATTGAATATAGGCATGGTGTTTCGCGCGGCATGTTCCGAACCCACCCCTTTACTGAATTTCTCATTATCAGCAAAGCCGCTCTCCTGCAGATGACAAGAAGAACAGGCAATTGAGTGGTCTGCCGAAAGGGTTTTGTCATAAAACAATTTTCTGCCCAAAGCAATTCCCTCCATGGTCATTACGTTGTCAGGTGGGATATAAGCCGAGGGTATGTCAGCCGGAAGTTTAAAAGTAAAAGGCGTAGTTTTAAATGTACCCGGTGATTTGAAAGCGGTAATCGCAAAAACCAACACTGCCGAGAAAAAGAAAACTACAATACAAAATATTTTCCGGTGCAGAGAGTACATTTTTATTTCAAATTTTATACTGCGAATTTACTAAGGTTTACAAACAAAAAGAAAGCATTGAAAACTTGCCGGATAAACCCTTAAATTCAGCAATGAAAAATAAGTTTGAACCAACCTTAAGTCAATACCCATAAACTTAAACACTTTTTTCTCTTTCATGTTTAGACAATTATTGTGCCGTTTAGCGCAGTGCTGCCAAAGAAATTTACATGAAGGGGCGTGATTTGAAAGGAAACAGCTTCCTGAAGCTTAGAAACGGAAACTTTGGGGAAAACCAAAAACATTTTTCACCTATGAAATATCGGAAACCATGTAGGAATAAAGCCGGAATTCAAAATGTGCAATTCATTGAAAACTATGTTAATAAAGAAACTAAAGTTAAACGGCAATGGATTTGAAATGCGCGATTTATGTTGCATTATCTATACACTTTGTTGGGTGATTTATACAACACCCGCATTGTTCTTTTCTTTGCTTCTAATTAGCTTTTAACCTGTGTGAGCTTTTAAAAATACCGATTAAGATGCAATTCAGTTCCTCATCCTGAGGTTTGGTTATTTTTACCGTTTCAAATTTATGTAACAGGATATGAAAAAAGTCGTGCCGGTTCTTTTTATTGCATTTTCAATTTCAGTTTCTTCCCAAACTCCGGAGTACGAACAGAGCAATTTCTGCAAAAACCTTTACAAGGTTTTTGAGCTGGGCAGGAAAGATAATTTCGATGCCTATGATGGAACCCTGGTAAAGAAAAGCGCATTTCTTACAGTACCCGGATATAGTATCAAGCTCGCGCGCTTTCCTGAGAATTATGTAGACAAAGACAATCGGTTTGTAGCAAAAACCATTGAGAATTTCGATTCGCTTTCAGCGCTTAACAAATTGGAAGAATTGAGGTTGTTCGTTGGCTTTTGTCTGGATTCCTCTGAATGGAACAAATGGACAGAGGTTTGGGGCGATGATTCAACCACTTATTTTTTCAAAGAATTGAAGGAACTGAAAGCTGTTGCAAAAGATTTAACGCTTACCCTGTCGGTAACTATTGCCGCGCCTAAAGTTTACACGGTGAACATGTATATCCGCAGAAGAAAATAACGCCTGACACCCTTTCTTTCATACCCATTCACCGGTAGTTTTTTTTCTGCTTCAAGAAATTATCTTTGCACTCCCTTTTAAAAAAAGGACACCGATGCTGCTTACTAACGATGTAAAACTATTCAGCGGTTCTTCGTCAAAATACCTGGCGGAAGATATTGCCGATTATTACGGTCAGCAGCTTGGCAAGCTGGAGGTTCTTAAATTCAGCGATGGGGAGTTTCAGCCTGAAATTAAAGAATCGGTGCGCGGCTCGTTTGTTTTTATCATTCAAAGCACAAACCCTCCGGGCGATAATCTGCTTGAACTGCTGATGATGATAGACGCAGCTAAAAGAGCTTCGGCAGATTACATCACTGCAGTAATCCCCTATTTCGGATTCGCACGACAGGACAGAAAGGACCGGCCCCGCGTGGGCATTGCGGCAAAACTTGCCGCCAACCTGCTTGTAGCCGCGGGAGCAAACCGGGTGATGACGATGGATTTACATGCCGGTCAGATCCAGGGTTTCTTTGACATTCCGGTGGACCACTTGAATGCCACGGCAATTTTTCTGCCTTACATTCAGAAACAGAAATGGAGCAACCTGTGTTTCGCTTCTCCCGATGTAGGCTCGGTAAAACGCGCGAGGATTTATGCCCAGCATTTCAACGCTAACATGGTGATTTGCGATAAGTACCGCAAGCGTGCCAATGAAATTGCAGAAATGACTTTGATTGGAAGTGTAGAAAACCAGGATGTGGTTTTGATTGATGACATGGTGGACACCGGTGGAACCCTTTGCAATGCAGCCAATATGCTGATTGAACGCGGGGCAAAAAGTGTTCGCGCACTTTGTACACATGCGGTTCTTTCGGGCAGAGCGTATGAGAGCATAGAAAAAAGCAAATTGAAGGAGCTGATTGTAACCAATACACTTCCTTTACGGCATAAATCGAAAAAGATAAAAACACTGAGCGTAGGTAAGCTTTTTGCGCAGGCTATCCGAAATACTCACGAACATAAAAGTATTAACTCGCTATTCCTGACTCCGTCAGTATAGCGTCAAGATTTTTTATAAACCAAAATCCGATTTTAAAAAAATGGAAACAGTAGTAATCAACGGCACGCCAAGAACCGAATTAGGTAAGAAGGCTACGCGTGCACTGCGCAGGGCAGGTAACGTTCCCTGTAATCTCTATGGCGGTAAAGAGACTTTGAATTTTTATGCCCCGCTGCCCGAATTCCGCAAACTGATTTACACCCCCGATTTCCGCATTGCGGAAATTCATCTCAACGGCAATGTGTACCGCGCCATTGTGAAAGACTCACAGTTTGAACCGGTAAAAGATGATTTGCTTCATCTTGATTTTCAGGAGTTGACGGAAAATGTAAAAGTGAAAGTTTTTATACCTTTGAGATTGAAAGGAACCCCGAAAGGAATTACCGATGGAGGTGTGCTGGAGCAGGTTTTCAGAAAGCTTCACGTACTTGCTCTTCCGAAAGACATACCCAGCATAATCGAAGTGGATGTAGCCGGTATGGAACTCGGCTCCATCAAAAGAATTAAAGATATTCAGATTGCAGGCGTGACCTTGTTACACAGCCCGATGAATCCCTTTGCCAGAGTAATGATACCCCGCCAGGTGGTTGAAGAAGTACCGGCTGCTGCTGCGGCTCCTGCTGAAGGCGCTGCTACTCCGGCTGCAGGCACTCCGGCTGCTCCCGGCACGGAGGTAAAAGCAGAGGATAAAAAAGGCGAAGAGAAGAAAGACGATAAAAAGAAGTAAAGCTACCTCTCCTAAATCCTCTCCAAAGTAGAGGACTTAAAAACAAAATGCGTTCCGAAAATTTTCGGAACGCATTTTTATTTACTATTGCCTGTTCACTATTTACCATTCGCTCAAACTGCATGAGTTTTTTAATTGCCGGGTTAGGAAATATAGGAGAGGAATACGAAAACACCCGCCATAATATCGGCTTTAAAATTGTTGATGAATTGGCAAAATCGAACAAAGTTTCTTTCCGGTTAAAACGGCTGGCGTTCTGTGCAGAATATAAAAGCCGCGGCAAAAAAATTTATCTCATTAAGCCCACCACTTACATGAACCTATCGGGTAAAGCGGTTCGTTATTGGCTCAACGAATTGAAAATACCACAACAAAATGTTTTGGTGGTGCTTGATGATATTGCACTTCCTTTTGGAACTATCCGTTTAAGAGCAAAAGGAAGTGATGGCGGGCATAACGGGTTAAAAGACATTGATGCAACACTCGGAAATAATAATTACGCGCGGCTGAGGTTCGGTGTAGGCAATGAATTTGCGAAAGGTAAGCAGGTTGATTTTGTACTTGGGAAATGGGGTGCAGACGAAATGAAATTGCTTGATGAAAATATAAAGGTTGCATGCGATGCAGTAAATAGTTTCATGTTTGAGGGGGTTGAAAGAGCGATGAATAAATACAATACCAAATGAAAATAATTTGTATCGGCAGAAATTACAGCGAACATGCTAAGGAACTAAAAAATGAAATTCCTGCTCAGCCTGTAATTTTTTTGAAACCTCAAACAGCATTATTGAAGGACAACAAACCGTTCTATTATCCTGAATGGACGAGTGATTTGCATTATGAAGCCGAAGTGGTTTTGAAAATCTGTAAACAGGGAAAATACATTGATGAAAAATTTGCCGGGAAATATTTTGATGAGGTAACAGTTGGTATTGATTTCACTGCACGTGATTTACAAAACCAGCAAAAAGTGAAAGGATTGCCGTGGGAAATTGCAAAAGCGTTTGACAACTCAGCAGTGATTGGGAACATTTGGAAATTGGGAACATTTGGAAATTGGGAAACTACGGGAATTAATTTCTCGATGAAACTAAATGGAACTGGAGTTCAGAAAGGAAATACCAAAGACATGCTTTTCTCCTTTGAAAAAATAATCGCTCATGCTTCGCAGTTCTTCACTTTACAAGTTGGTGATTTAATTTTTACCGGAACACCGTCAGGTGTTGGTGCTGTAAAAAGAGGTGACCGCCTTGAAGGTTTTCTTGAAGCCGAAAAGGTTTTTGATTTTGAAGTGAAATAGTTCCTTTGTAGCCAATGAGTTCCGAAAGAGAAACGCTTTTGAAGGCTTACCGGTTGATGTGTACAGCTAAAGCGATGACCGAACTGTATGAGGAACGAAAAGACATCACCTCAAAATATGTTCACGCCACTTCCCGGGGACATGAAGCCATACAGCTTGCTGCCGCGTTTCAGTTAAAACCACAGGATTTTGCTTTTCCGTATTACCGTGATGAATCCTTGTTGCTTGGCATGGGCTTCTCTCCTTTCGAATTGATGCTGCAGTTATTTGCAAAGAAGACAGACTATTTTTCAGGAGGCCGAACTTATTATTGTCACCCATCCTCCAACCGCAATGACCTTCCCAAAATTCCACATCAATCATCTGCCACAGGAATGCAGGTAATTCCCGCTACAGGAACAGCTCAGGGAATCAAATATCGGGAAGAACAAAAGTTAGACAAGCACCCAAGAGGTGAAGAACCTGTAGTGCTGTGCTCGCTTGGTGATGCCGCAATTACAGAAGGCGAAGTGAGCGAAGCCTTTCAAATGGCAACGCTGCACAAGTACCCGATTATCTATCTGGTGCAGGATAATGAGTGGGATATTTCCGCACACTCATCGGAAGTGCGGGCACAGGATGCCACTGATTTCGCAAAAGGATTTAAGGGATTGCATATAGAGAGAATTGACGGCAGTGATTTTGCTGAGTGTTATGAAGCAATGGAACGTATTGTAAATTTTGTCCGCAAGAATCGGGAACCTTATCTTGTTCATGCAAAAGTTCCGCTGCTGAATCATCACACCAGCGGAGTTCGGAAAGAATGGTATCGTACAAAAGAAAATTTAGAAAGCGATGCTTTGCGCGACCCGTTCGGTAAGCTGAAAAATCTTTTGCTGAAAAAAAATGCTCCTGTCAAGGAACTTAACAGAATAGAAGAAGAGGCAAAAAATCTGGTGAAGGAAAATTTTGAAAAAGTATTGCTTGAACCAAATCCTGCAGAGGAAGATTTAACCACTCACATCTTCGCTCCTACTCCGGTTACAGAAGAAAAAGGAACCCGTTCTCCTTCCAACGGACAAACTGTTGTGATGGTGGATTCTGCACTACATGCAGTAGATGAGATTCTGAAAAGACATCCGGAGGCGCTTTTATACGGACAGGATGTTGGAGGTGAGCTTGGCGGGGTGTTTCGTGAAGCCGCTTTGTTAGCAAAGAAATATGGCGATAAAAGAGTTTTCAATACCCCTATCCAGGAAGCCTACATTGTTGGCTCAACAGTTGGAATGAGCGCTGCGGGCTGTAAGCCGATTGTTGAAGTGCAGTTTGCGGATTATATTTTTCCAGGAGTGAATCAATTGTTTACCGAAGTTTCCCGCTCGTGTTACCTGAGCAACGGGAAATTTCCGGTGCAAACTTTAATCCGCATTCCGATTGGTGCATACGGCAGTGGAGGACCTTATCATTCCTCCAGTGTAGAAAGTTTTGTGCTGCAGATTAAGGGAGTGAAAGTGGTTTATCCTTCAAATGCTGCTGATATGAAAGGCTTGATGAAAGCTGCTTTTTATGACCCGAATCCTGTTCTGTTGTTTGAGCACAAAGGACTTTACTGGAGCAAAGTAAAAGGAACAGAATTGGCAAAATCAATTGAACCGGATGAAGAATACATTATTCCGTTGGGCAAAGCGCGAGTTGCACTTGAAGCAAGTGAAGAAAAAATTGAAACCGGAGAATCGCTTTGCGTAATTACTTATGGCATGGGAGTTTACTGGGCAATGAATGCCGCTAAAAATTTCAATGAACAAATTGAAATAGTTGACTTACGAACACTGAATCCGCTGGATGAAGAAATGATTTTCTCCTCTGTAAAAAGACATGGAAAAGTTATCGTGCTTACCGAAGAAACCGTTACCCACTCTTTTGCTGAAGCATTAGCGGGAAGAATTTCTTCCAACTGTTTTCAAGAACTTGATGCCCCTGTAAAAATTGTTGGCGCGGTTAACACTCCAGCTATTCCTCTCAATGAAAATTTAGAAAAAGCGATGTTGCCGAATGCGGAGAAAGTTAGAATAGTGATGGAAAACTTGTTATTCAGTTGACCTAATGTTTCTTCTTTTTAAAATTCTTTTGCTGTGCAACTTCATTATAAGCAGTAGTCAATGCATCCTTAAACATATCCTTCCTCACCTTTTTCAACTCAACAAATGTGGCTCCGCTTTTGCCCCACTTATTGGGAACGGGAAAGAAAACAGTTTTATCAAAAGAACAGAATACACTTTGATTAACCTCTGAAAGTTTCAGCATTGCACGGTTTTCTTTTTCCCAATATGTTGCAAATATTTTCTTTTTGTACCTGAAGGAAATCAATTCAAAATGCGGCAACTCTTCGGTATCGGGCAAAGACAATGCCCACTCTCTAAACAAATTGATAGTAACCATTACATTTATCTCTTCTTTTTTTTCTTTAGTTGTGGTTTCATCACAAACTCCACTCCTGCTTCAATCCACCATTTCAATTGCCTAGACGTTTTTAATTCTTCAGATTCCACATATAAAAATCCTTTCATTGGCTTGCCGGTAAAATCCATTTCACGAGCGCCTGGTTTTTCGAGCAGTTCCTCATAGCGTTCGGGCAGACAGCGTACCATCAGGTCATCTTTTACAATTCCGCAAAACATTCTGCCACGCATCATGAAGCATAACCCGCCAAACATTTTCTTTTCAATTACTCCTTCCTCATCCTGTAATGCTTCTCGAATCCGTTCTGCTAACTTCTCATCGTATGCCATGTGGAAATCTTTGCCGAAAGGTAGAATAAAATTATTTTCGCCCCTCTAAAATTTCAATTCATGCCATATTTGTTTACCTCCGAATCTGTGTCAGAAGGTCATCCCGATAAAGTTGCCGACCAGATTTCCGATGCACTTATTGACCAGTTTCTTGCTTATGACCCGCAAAGCAAGGTTGCCTGCGAAACATTAGTAACAACCGGGCAAGTGGTGCTTGCGGGTGAGGTAAAGTCTGGCGCTTATCTCGATGTTCAGGAAATTGCCCGCGAGGTTATCCGAAAAATAGGCTACACCAAAGCAGAATATATGTTTGAGGCAAATTCATGTGGAATTTTTTCAGCTATTCATGAGCAGAGTGCCGACATCAACCGCGGAGTTGACCGAAAAACAAAAAGCGACTTTGAATCGCGCGCTAACGCACAGGGTGCGGGCGACCAGGGAATGATGTTTGGCTATGCCTGTCGTGAAACTGATAATTACATGCCGCTACCCCTTGAGTTAGCACACTCACTTTTACAGGAACTTTCCGCAATCCGGAGAGAAGGCAAGCAGATGAAATATCTGCGCCCTGATGCTAAGAGCCAGGTAACGATTGAGTATGACGATAACAATAAACCGGTTCGCATTGATGCTATTGTGGTTTCCACACAGCACGATGATTTTGATACGGATTCAGTGATGCTGAAGAAGATTAAGGAAGACGTTATTAATATTCTCATTCCGCGAGTTAAGGCGAAACTGCCGAAGCGTGTACAGTCCCTGTTCAACGACAAAATAAAATACCACGTTAACCCCACCGGAAAGTTTGTTATCGGAGGACCTCATGGCGATACCGGTTTGACCGGAAGAAAGATTATTGTTGACACTTACGGTGGACGGGGAGCGCATGGTGGTGGTGCCTTCAGCGGAAAAGACCCAAGCAAAGTGGACCGCTCGGCCGCTTATGCCACCCGCCATATTGCAAAGAACCTTGTAGCTGCCGGAGTTTGTGATGAGGTGTTAGTTCAAGTGGCATATGCGATTGGTGTCGCGGCACCGGTAGGAATTTTTGTTGATACCAAAGGCTCTGCAAAAGTAAAACTGCATGACGGTGCTATTGCTGAAAAAGTAGAGAAGATTTTCGACATGCGGCCTTATGCGATTGAGCAGCGTTTTAAGCTTCGCACCCCCATTTATAGTGAAACAGCTTCGTATGGTCACGTAGGCCGTAAGCCACAAACCGTAAAGAAAACTTTCAACAAAGGAAAAGCAAACGAAAAAACGGTTAGCGTGGAGTTATTCCCTTGGGAAAAGCTCGATTATGTTTCAAAAGTGAAAACTGCTTTCGGGCTGAAGTGATTTCTTAATTCTAATTTATACTTTGCAGGGGCGATTTCAATCGCCCCTTTTGTTTTTTATGAAGTATAACCGGTGGAGTTACTTTTTTATCTTGTCTGTTTTATTTCTCGCACTCCTGCCTTATTTCATTATTTGTTTTTATGCACTGCCTTTTGCCGATGATTTTTGCTTTGGCTGGACCGCTTCTGAAAAAATTACGTTTATCCAAAAATTCCTCGACCAATACTTGTATTGGAACGGAAGATTCACATCGGATATCCTTGTGCAGTTTCACCCTCTGCTTACCGGCAAACTTCTTTGCTACAGGCTGGTTTTCGTTTTCGCCTTGCTAATAACTCCTCTTTCAATTTACATTTTTATCGGTGAAGTTTTTCCTGAAGTGAAAGGGCTTGTTGCTATGACTGTTTCCCTTTTACTGACTCTTTTCTATCTAAACTACATGCCTAATATTACCGAGGGAGTTTACTGGTATATAGGAATTGTCAATTATCACTTCGGCAACATCTGTTTGATTCTTCAGCTTTTGTTTTTCTTCAAATTATTTTCAGCAAATGGGAAGCGTAAAACATTCTTCACACTGTTTTCTTTCTTACTACTGATAGCTTCAATCGGCTTCAACGAAAATGCGGCTCTGCTAATTCCGCTGCTTTATTTATGTATGCTTGTATTTTACACCGGGGCAAGGGGAAAAGCAGCTTTCATTCATTTTGGTGTAGCATTAATCTCATCGGCATTTGTTTTTTTCTCACCTGGAAATCTGGTAAGAGGGAATGCATTTACCGAAAGCCACGACTTTTTTCATTCGCTATATTATTCTTCTCTGCAAACCATTCGTTTCACCGGAAACTGGAGTTACTCTATTTCATTTTGGGCATTAAGCTTAGTGGTGGTTTCGCAAGCGGATAAAATCCAAAACAAATTCCTTCAGCAGATAGATTACAAACTCATTTTTGCTTTTTTGATTTTGGTTGTTTTCTCCGGTTCTTTCCTTCCTTATTTTGCTACCGGAGTCTTAGGTCAGCATCGTACCATCAATTTTGTTTTTTTCTTTTTCATTTTGTTATGGGTTTTGTTTCTGATTTCCGTTTCACATAAATTTTCTCTTTATCAAAAACTCACTTTCCTGAAAGATGAAAAAATCCGTCTCCTTCTTTTAATCATTGGCATCCTTTTCATGTGTTTTTCGGGTAATAGCTTGAAAATTGTTTCCGGCTTCAGGAAAAACAATTTTGCCACCTACCAAACTGCTTTTAAAGAGCGTCAAAAAACAATTATTCTTAACCCGGAATTTCCTATACCACAACTCACATCTATTCCGGAAATTTTTCAGATAGTGGATGTGAAAGGTGATACAACCTGGTGGGCAGATAAATGCATGAAAAATTTCTACACCACAACGAAAACCGAATTGCGCTGAGTATTAGCTGGAAAACAATAGAAAGCGCAGATAAACGACATGCTTACCGTTAGGGTTCCTGGAGTAATCCAGAATAACCGCACCGTATTTGTCATTTCTGAATTCCAGATTGGGCAGCCGCTTGGATTCCTTGTTATAAATACAGGAAGAAACCCAGCCTTCTTCTGCCGGAAAATTCTCTGTCAGTTTTTTCTCGAAGTTTCTGTAAGCTGATTCTATTGAGCCGTCAAATTCATCCGACTCCTTTATTACCGAAACAAAATCGAGCGGAGAGTTGATAAACGGAAAACTGTAAAGCATATTGAACTTCTCTCCCGGAATTTTCAGCTTCGTTGAGTATGTAAACTTATAGTTCCACAAATTTTTCGATTTGCGCGCATCTCCTTTTATAGAACTGAATGCTGATTCGTGGTAAGCATCGAACACATTCAATACCGCTTGTTTGAAAGACGTTGTTTTACCGTTTATCTCCCGGCTTAAAGTTTTGGTATTTGTAACT
Source organism: uncultured Chitinophaga sp. (assembly GCA_964631835.1). Classification (GTDB taxonomy): domain Bacteria; phylum Bacteroidota; class Bacteroidia; order Chitinophagales; family LD1; genus Bog-950. The sequence goes on along the minus strand of CAZWAD010000007.1, from coordinate 75,229 downwards.
GTAAATGGTATTTCTTCAAACTGCTTTCTCTTTTCTGCAAGCTTGGCTTTTACTGCCGGCTCTTTTTGAACAGCAACAGGCTCTTCAGTAACCCGGTTCTTTTTTACTTCAAGATAAAATTTAACCGCTGATATTTCACTGAGGTCCGTGTTGTTAAATGACACTTCAACTGCACATCCTCCATTATAAAATTTCAAAGTATTCCTTCCCGCCAGTTTTTGCCCTTCAGCAAGTTTTTCCTTTAAAAAGGATACATCATCATCCCATAGAATTCCAAGCGGCAAAGAGGCCGAAAAACCATTGAAGATTTTACCGTTAAGCTGAAAACCTTCCCCCGTAAGCAAAAGGCCTTCTACCTTGTTGCTAACGCTGTTCACAAAAACTTTAATTCCGTTTTTAGGACAAGCGAAATCTTTATCCAGGCTCCAATACTGCTTAAAGTTTTTAAACGCTTGGGAACTGGTCTCAGAGTCAAGAATACCCAGCATATCTTCACCTGAATAATTTCCGAATACAGAAACCTGAATACACAAAAGAGAAATGAAAAAAGATGTTTTAACCAGGAATCTTAATTTTTGATGCACGAAGATATTTTTCATCAGCGATTTTCAAATTCCACAATTAACCTTGCTTGTTTTTGGGTGTAGTCTTTTCACGTTTAGCCACTTTGTGAAGCGCGGCACGTGAATCGTGTTGCGTCATCTTCTCCGGGTTGAGGTTCTGTGCCAGAGTAATTTTACCGCTGCCGTGCTTGGTTTTCATTTCGTCAATAGCTTTGTAAAGCAGAATATCTTTTTCGCGGTCGTCAAACAGGTTGATTTGATAATTACCGTCCTCCAAATCTGAAAACTTTACGCCCACAAGCCTCACCTTTCTTCCCGTTTCATAAATCACATCGAACAAATGCAGCGCTTTTTCCATCAACACTTTTGAATTGGAGGTAACCGGAATAGCAAGTTGTTTGGTGTGAGTCGAAAAATCGCTGTACCGGATTTTAACGGCTACACATTTAGTGTTTTTTTTCTCCTCGCGTAATTCAAATGCCAGTTTTTCAATGAGAGAAATAATAATTTTTTTCAGCCAATCGGCATCATCAGAATCCTTGTCGAAAGTTCTTTCGCTGCTCATGCTTTTAGGCTCATGATAGGCATGAATTGCGGTGGTGGCTCTTCCATGTGCACGCTCCCATAAATCCGTTCCGTGTTTACCCAACCATTCATACAAAGCCTCTTTCGAAAACTGCCGCAAATCGTAAATGGTTTTTATTCCTTTTTCGTTCAGAAACTTTTCGGTCTTTTCACCGCAAAAGGGAATTTTCCCTACCGGTTTCGGGTCGAGGAATTCCTGTTCCCTTCCCAATTCAATCATGTATTGCCCGTTCGGTTTGGCCTCGTTGGTAGCCATCTTCGCCAGCATTTTGTTGATGGAAAGCCCCCAGGAAATAGGAAGTTTGGTTTTGCTGATAATCTCCTGCCGTAACTCACTGCTCCATTTATACGCACCAAAATATCTATCCATGCCGGTGAGGTCAATGTAAAACTCATCCACCGAAGCTTTCTCGAACAACGGAGCGCGCGCAGCAATAATATCTGTCACCATTTTTGAATAACGGCTATACTCCTCATGCCTTCCCCACAGGAAAATAGCATGGGGACAAAGTCTTTTTGCTTTAACGGTAGGCATGGCGCTGTGAATTCCAAACTGCCGTGCCTCGTAACTACACGAAGATACCACTCCCCGCGTGCTCGTTCCACCCACAATCACCGGTTTGCCGATTAAACCGCGGTCAAAGAGCCGCTCTACCGACACAAAAAACGAATCGAGGTCAAGGTGGAGAATTAGCGTTTGCATGAGTTGTCAAAGATATAAGAAGGTATTTAGGTTCAATAGTGTAAAGCGCTTCGACAAGCTCAGCGTGACACTAACCTAAAAAGAGACGGCTATTTCTCCGTTCAGTCCACAATTTTGTTTGCAAAAATGAGCTATTAGTACAGCGCTCACTTTTCCCAAACGCATATATTCGCCTAATGGCAAAAAAGGTTCGCATCGGGATTTTCGGTGTCGGTCATCTCGGAAAAATTCACGTTAAGCTTCTCAAAGAAATTGCCGGTTATGAAATTGCAGGTTTTTATGACCCGGATGATAAGAACTCGCAGAAATGTATAGATGAATTCGGCATAGAGCGGTTCGATTCGCCACAAAAACTGATTGCCGCCTGCGATGCCATTGATATTGTATCGCCCACTACTACTCATTTCCAGATTGCACACGATGCTGTAAAAAAGGGCAAGCATATCTTCATTGAAAAGCCTATGACCGGAAGCCTGAAAGAAGCAAAGCAGTTGGTTTCCCTGGTTGAAGAGGCAAGAGTAAAAGCCATGGTGGGGCATGTAGAGCGCTTTAATCCCGCGCTGCTTGGTTTAGAGAATAAAATTGTCAATCCTCTTTTTATCGAGGTGCACAGGCTGGCGGAATTTAACCCGCGCGGAACCGATGTATCGGTTGTCCTCGACCTGATGATTCACGATATTGATATAGTGCTGAGCATAGTGAAAGGTAACGTAAAAAAAATAAGCAGCAGCGGTGTGGCAATCCTGAGCAAGAGCCCCGACATTGCCAATGCGCGGCTGGAATTCGACAATGGCTGTGTGGTGAATATGACTGCCAGCCGTATTTCGGTAAAGAGCATGCGCAAGATGCGGATTTTTCAGCCGGGGGCTTATATCAGCATGGATTTTCTTAAGAAAAAAAGCGACCTCTTCCGCATTGAAGATGAAATGCCATCTGCCAATGGCGAAACCAACCACTTTGAAATTGACCTGCCCGATAACACGAAAAAATTTATTACCTACGAAACCGCTGAAAAAAAAGACGTAAACGCCATTCAATTGGAACTGGAGTTATTCCATAAGTCCATCACACAAAACAAGCCGGTGCCGGTAAGTGTGCCCGATGGTTACAATGCCATGCATCTGGCTCACCAGATTCTTGATAAGATTAACGCCCAGTTGGTGGTAAAGAAGTAGCTGTTTCCCCAAAAACAGAAAAGTCCCGCCAATATGGCTGGACTTTTCATTTAGTGGTTTTCGTAAGTTCAAAGGAACTTATCTTTTCATGATATTGAATCATTTTTTACAACGTATTTCATTTCACAATCCATACACACATTTCTATCTCACAATAATTGACGCTGGTGCCGATTTGGTTCCCGGGAACTCGCGCCCCAGCGGAACAATTCTCACCCATTTCTGCTGACCTACACCGTAATCGCCCAGTTCTTTCTGAGTTTTGGTAGTAACTCCTGCCAGTTCCTCGTTAGAAAAGTCAGCCTGAGAAGATACCAGCACCATGTAGATAACTGCATTGGTTGCAGCATCCCATTCCGTATCATTAAACTGCACTGGATAGAAGATAACATTGACTATTACCGTCTTCAGTTTATGCTCAATGACGGGGTGGTGGTGCTGCCCCACATGGAGCGGTATGGTAAAAAGTAGATTGAAACAGTACGCCTGTCGCCCCGAGGCAAATGTTTCTTTTGTTTTAGCGTTATAATCGGGTAAAATTGCGCTATGTTTTTAACCCTGCTCACCAATTTCAGCAAGCTCGAAACTTATATTACACCGGTTGTCATTCTGGTTGTAGCCATCATTATTGGCAGGGTGCTGAATGTTCTTCTGAAACGTTACATCCGCAAAAGCTCGCGGGTGTTGAATGTGAATCCTACCAACTATTCATTTCTGCAAAATGCGGTTAGTCTTATTGTTTTCCTTACTGCCACTTTCTTTATTTTCTGGAGTATTCCGGGGCTTAAAGGTATTGGCAAAACTTTGTTTGCCAGTGCGGGGATTTTTGCAGCCATCCTTGGTTTTGCCTCGCAGGAGGCATTCAGCAACATCATCAGCGGAATTTTTATTGTCATTTACAAACCTTTCAGCGTGGGCGACCATATCAAACTGCTCTCCAACAGCCAGGTTGGTGTTGTGGAGGACATCACATTACGGCATACGATACTAAAGAGCATTGAAAACCGCAGGATTGTTGTGCCCAACTCGGTCATTAGCCGTGAGCAGATTCTCAACTCAACGATAAAGGACAAGCGTGTGGTTTTTCATTTCGAGGTAATTATCAATTACGAGAGCAACCACAACCGCGCCATGGAAATTATGCGTGAAGAAGCCATGAAACACCCTCTGATTCTGGATGGCAGAAGTTACGGACAGAGGACAGCGAATGCCGACATTGTTCCGGTGAAATTTGTGGGGCTGGAGAATACCGGGGTGCGCCTTCGCGCTTACATCTGGACCCGCAGCAACGAGGATGCCTTTGATATGAAATGCGACCTGTTTAAGAGCGTAAAGGAGCGTTTTGAACAGGAGGGCATTGTTTTAGCCCACGAAACCAAAACACCTGCTGTGCCCAAAAAGCAGGTTTAATATCCACGCTTCCTTTTTCCCCTTGACTTTTTTAACAGTACGCTTTATTTTATCATAACGCGGAGAATTATTACCTGCCTGAACACCTTCCGCCATTTTGTTAGAAATTTTAAACCACTTTCCTGTGCGGAAACTAAAAGTAAACAGTGAGGCATTTACCAACCATGACAGCGATTCACTTCACCTCTACCTCAGAGAAATACGGTCAATCCGGTTTTTAGAGCCGGAGGAAGAATATGATCTTATAAGGAAAATCAGGAAGGGAGACATGAATGCGCTGGAAAAATTAGTGAGCGCCAACCTTCGGTTTGTAATATCGGTTGCCAAACATTATCAGGGACAGGGGCTGAGCCTATCGGATTTAATCAGCGAAGGCAACCTCGGTCTCTTAAAAGCCGCTGAGCGTTTTGATGAAACCCGCGGTTTCAAATTTATCTCATATGCGGTTTGGTGGATTCGCCAGTCTATTATTCAAGCGCTTACCGAACATTCGCGTATGGTGCGCCTTCCCCGGCACCGTGTTCAGTCGCTCGGAAAAATCAGCAAGGCGTTTCTGCAGCTTGAACAGGAATTTGAGCGCGAACCTTCGGCTGATGAACTGGCTCATGTGCTCGATTTGGATTCGGACGAAATAAAATCGGCTCTTGGATTGGAGCTTAAACAGGTTTCTATTGACGCTCCAATAACCAAAGACGAAGTAAAATCGCTGGTGGATATTATCGAAAACCCAAATGCCGAGCTACCTGACCATGATATGGCTCATCATCAATCGCTGAAAAACGAAATCAGGTTTTTGCTGACCGAGTTGAATACCAGTCAGGCTGAAGTGGTGCGTATGTATTTCGGTATTGGAGGCAACGAGCAGATGAATCTTTACGAAATCAGCCGCAAGCTTAACTTATCAAGCGAAAGAATCCGCCAAATCAAAGATGCTGCGCTGATTCGCATCAAAAAATCCAGTCACTACCAGCTCCTTAAAGAGTATTTTGGCGGGTAGCAAATAAAAAAGTGCGCTTAAGGAACTTCAAACCCCTACTCCATATTTATTTTTCCTGAATAGGCTCTTCCATCGGCTGTAATCCTGAAAATGTACATCGTTTTCGGAAGACTTACAGCCATAGTATTAACGGAGCCGGAATTCAAATCGTGTGTAAATACTTGTTGTCCGCTGAGGGTCAGCAACTCAACGGCTGCTGAAGCCGGATAAAATTTCGATAAATCAACTACTAAATTTCCGGCAAGGCTGTACACTTTTATGAGTTCATTTCCTGTTCCGGAAACTGCGCTCGGAGCAGCTACAATAACCACAACTTCAGGGGAAGTAACAAAATCATTCACAGCATTTTCCGATTTGCAAACCACGTAGTAAGTACCTGCAGCAGCAAACAACGGGGTATATGAGGAACCTGTTTGAGCCGGACTGAAACTTGTGTAACCCGAACCCGATGTGGTTGACTTAAGCCATTCGCGGGTTGAAGGATGTGTTTCTGTAACTGCCATTCCTGTTCCGTTTTGGTTGGTAAGTAGATGCTGAGTATCGGTCGGGGCTATGGAGTTGGCAAAAGGAATAACCTCCAAATCGGTTCCGTTGTCGCTGCCGGTGACTGCAGGGTCAGTTGAAACCACACGAATACGGTAACCGGTTCCAGCCGGAGATGAGTTAGGAATAGTTGCACTCACCGGTGTAATTGAGCTTGTTGAAAGTGTTCCTATTTCAACCGGAGAGGCAAAACTTCCTGCATTATCCGAAAGCTGGGCTTTGAAAATATTTCCGGCATTGAAAACAACATCGGAAGTAAAACTTACGCTCACCTGCACATTTGCGCTGGGTGAAACTAAGAATGGCGAACCGGTAACTGCTGAAGTGGCAATGGTGGTTCCGTTGGTTACATCAATCTGCACTTCGTTGCTGGTAACCACATCTGAATATTGGTTAGTTGATTCGCAAACCACATAGTAAGTTCCGGGAACTGCAAAATTCGGAGTGTAGGAAACACCGGTTTCGGCAGTACCCCCAAAGCTCATATATCCGCTGCCACTTGTAGTTGAATATTTCCATTCGCGCGTAGCTGTTTGTGATTCAGTAACAGTAATTGCCGTTCCGTTTACTCCGTGCATAATAGTTTGCATAGAGGCAGGAGCAACAGAATTATTGAACTGGTCAATTACTAAATCAACCCCGTTATCGCTGCCGAGTATTGCCGGGTTATTTGATACTACGCGAATGCGGTATCCCGTTCCAGCAAGTGTGGTGTTATCAATAAGTGCGTTGATAGTTCCTGAACCGGTAGCATTGAGAGTTCCGATAACCATCGTAGAAGAAAATGAGCCGTTAGCGTCTGAAAGTTCTGCGGTAAAGACATTTCCACCGCTGAAAGTTCCGCTGGTGGTAAACGGCACGTCTACAGGAATATTGGGTGCAGAAAAACTGAGCTCAAAAGGTGAGCCGGTAATAGTTCCGGTTGCAATAGTCGCATTGCCCACTGAAACCAGGACTTCGTTACTGGTTAAAAACACACCGTTAATCTCACTGACACAAACCACATAGTACGTACCTACAGAAGCAAAATTGGGAGTATAAGAAGTTGCACCGGTAATGGCAGGAGCAAAAGAGGAATACGGACCTCCGGGCGAAGTGCCAAACTGCCATTCGCGCCACATACCCGCAGGGGTTTCTGTAACTGTAAGTGCATTTCCGTTAACTCCTACCAAAAGACTTTGCGAAGTGGTTGGCGCAATACTGTTATGAAGTGCATTGATTATTACTTCATTGCTCGTAACCGTTAAACCCGGATAGGAGGAAACACAAGCCACATAATAAGTTCCTGCTACGGCAAAATTCGGGGTGTAACTTGTTCCTGTTTGTGCCGGTGCAAAGGAAGTATAAGGCCCGCCCGATACCGTTGAATATTTCCATTCGCGCGAAGTGGCGGCTGGTGTTTCAGTTACGGTTACCGCGCTTCCGGCAGTTGCTACAGGAATATTTTGTGTGGTATTTGGCGCAACAGAATTGCCGGTAAGAACTACGGTAATATCCGAACCGTTGTTGGCGGCTGTTAATGCCGGGCTGCTTGAAATTACTCTTATTCTGTAGCCGGTACCGCTGGCGGTATTGGCAGGAATAGTAGCGTTAACCGTGCCGGAAGTTGTTGCAGTAACCGAGCCGATAGTTACCGGTGAAGCAAACGAACCGCTGGCATCGCTCAACTGTGCAGTAATGGTATTGCCTCCGTTATAAGTGCCGGTAAGTGTAAAAGGAACGCTAACACTTGCACCGCTGGTTGCCGATACATAATAAGTAGAGGGAGATATGGTACCGGTAGCGATAGTGGGGTTGTAAACAACTGACAAATCATCTACCCAAAGCTTACTTCCAACCGCACCCGCACCTCCGCTACTCGTCATTACACAAAGAAAATATTGAGGGGTTCTGCCATCTACATATACAAAAGGAACAGAAAATCGGGTCCAATTTGCAACACTGCTTGTTGGTGATAAAAACTCAGCGCGGGCAACTACATTCGGAGTGGTATTGCCCTGATACGTTCCGCTTTCGGGCATGGCACCTTTACCTACATGCAACACCACACCAATTGATGCAAAGTCGCTGCTTACCGAAGTATAGCGATACCATCCTACCAAGCTATCGGGGCGTCCAACAAACGGCATTCGTGCCGTGGCATCTAAAGTATCAGTGAAAATGTAACCATCAGCACCAGAAAGAGTTGGAGCGTCAAGTTTACCGGTTGTGCAGGTTCCGGGCACGGTTTGAATAATGTAGAACTTAGTTTCTATCCGCGCGCAATAACTTCCACCATGTGGATTGGATGTTTCCTGATAACAAGTTTTTGGAGCCAAAGTAGCATTGTTAATGCCGCTAAAGCTTGAATTCCATTGGGTTGGTTCTTCGTTATTTGCTCCTACATTTTGCCAAAGTTCCATATCACCATTAACGATAGTAGTTTGCGCAAAACCTGAAATTGAAATAAAAATTGAAAGAAGAAGTAAAGTCTTTTTCATGTGTTAGATTTTGATTGAGCGCGAAAAATACGCAACTAAATGAAATAGGCAATTTAATTTTCAGCCGACTGCTTTTAATCATGTTTTATATCTGCCCCAACATTTTACTTTCGCGCTTGTTTAGATTGAATCTAATTCTGCTTTTGCCTAAATTTTGTTCGTGAGAGGTTGGTCTTTTTTATTCCTTTTCCTGTTTTACCATTTTGCTGTATTTTCTTCCACCGGTGAGCAGGCACGCGTGCTTGTGCACACGCTTAATTACATCAGCCACGACTATCAGTATGCCGTTAAAAACGGAAATGTTATCAGCAAAGATGAATACAAAGAGGCTCAGGAATTCGGCAAGTCGGCAATAAAATACCACCGGCAGTTTTCGGGCGACTGGAGCGACATAGATTCCGCTGAAACGGGCATTCTTATTCACCGGTTAGACAGCCTGATTGGAAAACTGGCTTCGCCAGAAGCAGTTTCGGCTTTGGCTAACGAAGCCAAACAGAAAGTAATCCTTGCTTCGGACCTGCAGATTGTTCCTATTAAATATCCCAGCCTGGAAACCGGCAAGGTTATTTACAAGACCGAATGCGCCCGCTGCCATGGTGCTACCGGTGCGGGTGACGGGCCGGAAGGTTTGGCGCTTAACCCGCTGCCCCGCAATTTTCTCGATGATGAGCGGATGAAAACCATCTCTCCGTTTACCGCCTTTAATACCGTGCGGCTGGGTATTGAAGGTACCGGCATGAAACCCATTACCACTTTAGATGACGAAGAAGTTTGGGATGTGGCTTTTTATATTGCCGCATTACGCTTCCAGCCTCTGGCCGCTAATGCATTAGTCAAAGAAAACCTGGAAAGAAATTATACTGCTGAGATTTCGCTGAAAGATATTGCTTTAACCAGCGATGAAGAATTTGAACAAATGTGCAACGGTTGCGATTCGCTGGAAAAGAAAATTAATCTCGCTTCGATTCGCCTCTATCAGCGCCCCCATGACCAAAGCGAATTCATCAACACCTCGCTGCGGTATTTGAGCGGAGCGATGGAGTTATACAAGCAGGGAAAATATTCCGAAGCATCGCAAATGGCAGCGTTGTCGTATCTCGAAGGCATTGAGCCTGTTGAAAGGCAACTGAAAGCCAGCGACCCCGAAATGATTGCCACGCTCGAAAAGCAGATGCTTCACCTGCGTAAGATGCTGGAAGAAAAACATCCTCTGGCTGAAGTCAACGATTCGCTGCAGGCTGTTCGCGTAACTATTAATAGCGCTGGTGAAATACTCGGTAACAGGAGTTACTCATTTACCGTGGCGTTTCTGCTTTCCGCATCGGTATTGTTGCGCGAGGGACTCGAAGCTTTCCTCGTAATTATGGTTATTCTTTCTATTCTGAAAGCTGCCGGCTTTAAAAAAGGCGAGCGCTGGGTTCACCTCGGGTGGATGGGCGCTGCTCTTGTGGGCGTTGCACTCTGGATGGCCGGTGGCAGTTTGCTCAAAAACCAAATGCAGCGAATTGAGTTCATTGAAGGGGTAATTTCATTTATAGCGGTAGCCATGCTATTGTACGTAGGTTTCTGGCTGCATGGCAAAAGTGAGATAAACCGGTGGAAGAATTACGTCAACAAAATGATGCGGGGTGTGCTGAGCAGCGAAAGCGTTATCGGGCTGGCAGCGCTTTCATTCTTTGTGGTGTTCCGCGAAGTGTTTGAATCGGTGCTGTTTCTTTCGGCACTAAATATTGAATCGGGTGGCGAGCAAACCAACGCCATTGTGCTGGGAGTAGGCAGTGCCTTTGTGGTGGTGCTGGGGCTGGCATATTTGTTTTTGCGGTTTACGACTAAACTTCCCATACCCACGCTTTTCAAAATTTCTTCTTTCGTTATGGGCTTACTCGCCATTATTCTTGCCGGAAAAGGAATCCACTCATTCCAGGAGCTGGGTTTGGTTTCCATTCACGGCATACCGGTTCCGCGCATTGAGTTGCTCGGTATTTTCCCTACTGCCGAAACCTGTGCTGTGCAGTTGGCGGTTTTCATCATTGTAGCCATAATCTGGAAGCTGACGAGTTCGGCAAAGAAATGAGAATTGATTTTCCCAAAATATTATAACGGTTACGGAGGCGTAGGAAGAAGTTCCAAATGCATTTTGACGGTACAGAAGGCATTGGGATTTCTCCCGAAGGCATTTTGACGGTACAGGAGGCTTCCGGATTTCTCCGGAAGGTATATTTACGGTACACGCGGCTTCCGGATTTTCCAGGAAGACATAATAAATTAACAATTACTGTCCTTCAGCCAGGGTCCAGGTTGAAGTTCTTCCTAAAAAAGGCAAGCTGCAGATATAGCCGCGCAAGTCAATCATGTTGCCCTTAAAGGTAAGTTTGCCGCAATAGGTTTTGCCGTTTTTGGGGTCGTAAACCGTTCCACCGGTATACAGATTTTTATTTTCAGGGTCAACCGAGAATCCTTTCAATATTAAAAGCCCCATAACCGGTGTTGAGCGTAGTTTTTCATCGGGGTTTTCTTTATCCAGTTTCGGCTTGCCGGTTTCTTCATCATCAGGTTTATCGAGCCAAACAATTTTGCCGTAAAACTTGCCGTCTTTAGCAAGATAGACTTCAATTTTGCTGGTTTTTTCCTGATTGTACCAAACCTTTTCAATCTGGTCTTTCTGGCGCTGGGTAAATGAAGTGGTGTATAGAAAGACTGTAACGGCAATAAACAGAATATTTCTTCTCATAACTTGATTTTTGTTTGATATGTAATGATAGAAATTTTTGTCGGGCAACGGTTTTGCAAAATAAGGAATGCCAAGCCGAGTGAAGGCTTTGCTAAACGAAGCATCTTGTATTTATACCGCTCAGAAAAATACAAGTTCCTTCCTTCCGCGAAACGCGAAACTCAGGATGACTCCATGGGCATTAGCTCCTCAACCGTGAACTCCGAACTTTTCTATCTTCGCCTCCTCAAAATTTAAGCCATGAGCAGTAAAAAAATAGTAGTTATTGACGGATGCCGCACCCCTTTTCTTCGCTCCGGTACCGATTATATGGATTTAATGAGCTACCAGTTGGGGCAGTTTGCCATTCGCGGGCTGCTCAATAAAACCGGCATTAACCCCGCTGAAGTAGGGTATGTGGTTATGGGCACTACTATCAGTAATGTGAAAACCGGAAATGTAGCGCGCGAAGCAGCCCTTACTGCCGGTATTCCTTACACATCGCCCTGCCATACGGTTACCATGGCGTGTATCAGCGCCAACCAGGCTATTGTCAGCGGTATGCATATTATTGAAAGTGGCGAAACCGATGTGGTAATTGCCGGTGGAACCGATTGCACCAGCGATGCTCCCATTCTGTTTAATAAAAAGATGCGCAAAAAGCTTTTTATGGCGCAGAAGCTGAAAGGGGCGGGAGAAATTTTAAAATTCGTACTCAGCCTTCGCCCCAGCGACTTTAAACCCGAAGCGCCCGCCATAGCCGAATTTCTGACTAACAAAACCATGGGGTTCGATTGCGACACGCTTGCCGCGCGCTATGGAGTAACGCGCAAAGAACAAGACGAATATGCCGTTCGTTCGCATCAACTGGCTGCAAAAGCCGATGCCGATGGATTGCTGGCACCGGAGATCACCACCGTTGAAACACCTCCGAAATTTAAACCGGTGAAAAAAGATAACGGTTTCCGTGCCGATACTACACTCGAAAAAATTTCGAAACTGAAACCTGCGTTTGTAAAAGAAGGCGGAACCATTACAGCAGCCAACGCTTCCTTCCTCACCGATGGCGCAGCCTGCGTACTGCTGATGACAGAGGAGAAAGCACAGCAACTCGGATTAAAACCCAAAGCATACTTGCACTCATACGCCTTCAGCGGCTGCGACCTGAAAGAAGAATTGCTGCTCGGTCCAACTTATGCTATTTCAAAACTGTTGAAAAAAACAGGCATGGAGCTTTCCCGTTTCGATGTGTATGAATTTCACGAAGCCTTTGCAGGGCAAATATTAGCGAACCTGAAATGCCTGTCATCGGATGACTTTGCCAGGCAGAAATTGGGAAGAGACAAAGCCGTGGGAACGGTTCCTATGGATAAATTTAATTTATGGGGCGGCTCGCTTTCGCTGGGACATCCGTTTGGCGCTACCGGTGCGCGATTAGTAACTACCGCAGCCAACCGGCTGATAAAGGAAAACGGTAAATATGCTTTATTGGCTGCCTGCGCTGCCGGTGCTCACGGGCATGCGATGATTTTGGAGAGAGTGTGAGAGTTGACAATACAGCCGACAGAAATACAAAGAGGCTATGGTCTATTTGACAAGACGAGAACATTTTAATGGCGCCCACCGGCTTTACAACCCTAAATGGAGCGTAGAGGCGAACGAGGCAGTATTTGGCAAGTGTGCTAACAAAAACTGGCACGGGCATAATTTCGATTTGTTTGTGACCGTAAAAGGTGAACCCGACCCGGAAACCGGCTTTGTGATTAACGCACATGAGCTTAGCCGAATAATGAAAAAAGAGGTGGTTGAAAAACTCGACCATAAAAATTTTAACCTCGATGTCCCCGAACTGAAAGATGTAATGCCGAGTATTGAAAATATAGTTCAGTTGATTTGGAAATGGCTTGAACAGCGGTTGAAAGGTTGCAAATTGCACTGCATCAAATTAACCGAAACTGAAAACATTTATGTGGAATATTACGGAGAGGAATAGTTCACAGTTGACAGTTCGCGGTTCACAGAAAATACAGAGTTTTGGCATTTACTGTGAACCGCGAACTGCGAACCATATAACCATAACATGAAGAAATACGAAAGGAAAGAAATCTTCCACGATAAGTCGCTTGATTTAATGAAGAAGTTTTATGGTGAAATTCTGGAAGGAATTGGCGAAGATGTTCAGCGCGGGGGATTGCAGAAAACACCGGAGCGAGCTGCAAAAGCCTTGCATTATATGACGCAAGGATATCAGCTCGATGCGCTTAACATTCTCCGCTCGGCAATATTTGACGAGCATCACAGCGAAATGGTTATTGTAAAGGATATTGAGTTGTATTCGCTTTGTGAACACCACCTTCTTCCTTTCTACGGGCGCGCACATATCGCCTATATTCCCGATGGGAAAATTGTTGGCTTAAGTAAGCTGGCCAGAGTGGTAGATGTATTTGCCCGAAGGCTTCAGGTACAGGAAAGAATGACCACCCAAATCCGCGACTGCATCCAGGAAGCGTTACATCCGCTGGGTGTGGCAGTAGTTATTGAAGCTAAACATTTATGCATGATGATGCGCGGGGTATCCAAGCAAAACTCGGTGACCACTACATCGGCTTTCACCGGTGAGTTTGAAAAGCAAACCACCCGGAGTGAATTTATCAGTCTTATTTCTGCAAAACTCAGCTAACATTTTATGAAGGCCTATATCTTTCCCGGACAAGGCTCCCAATATAAAGGTATGGGGAAAGATTTGTGGGAAAAATCGGATGCTGCAAAAAAAATGTTTTTGCGGGCAGACGAAATTCTCGGCTTCTCGCTTTCTCAAATCATGTTCGAAGGAAGCGATGAAGAACTAAAACAAACCAAAGTAACCCAGCCAGCAGTTTTTCTTCACTCTGTTATTTCCACCTGGCTGATTGATAACTTCAAACCCGATATGGTGGCGGGTCATTCCCTGGGTGAATTTTCGGCATTAGTGGCTAATAAAACTCTTGAGCTGGAAGATGCACTGAAGCTGGTTTTCGTACGCGCGCAAGCCATGCAAAAAGCCTGTGAAGTGGCTCCTTCCACTATGGCAGCTGTGTTAAATTACGAAAGCGAAGAACAGGTTGAGAAAATATGTACAGAAATAAAAGATGAAGTAGTGGTTCCCGCCAATTACAATGCACCGGGGCAATTGGTTATTTCAGGAAGCATAAAGGGAATTGATATGGCTATAGACAAGCTAAAAAAAGCCGGAGTTCGCAAGGTCCTGAAGCTTCCCGTTGGAGGGGCGTTCCATTCGCCTTTAATGGAGCCGGCACGAAAAGAATTGGCAGAAGCAATTCACCAAACACAATTCAATTCTCCGGTTTGTACTGTTTACCAGAATGTTACTGCAAAAGCCGAAACCGTGCCCGAAGCAATTAAGAAAAATCTCATAGCTCAGCTTACATCGCCCGTGCGCTGGACCCAATCGGTAAAACAAATGGCGACTGACGGAGCCACCGAGTTTATTGAAGTGGGACCTGGAACAGTTTTGCAGGGGCTTATAAAAAAAATAACAGGCTGATTAACTGTTTACACATTAAAAAGAATTCTCTGTTAATTCCATAAAACTTTTTTTGAAGGGACTTCTTTTTTTCAAATAGTTTTTACATTTGCCGAAACAAAAAAATTATCCCAAATGAAAAAGACAATGTTACTTCTGCTTGTTGTAGCCATAGCTACAACCGGTTTTGTGGCTCTGCAGGATCCGCAAATCCCCGATTTTAAAAACACCCCAATGCTTGTAAAAGCTGACGGCTCTCTAAGCAAGCTTGAAAAGCCAACTCAAGAGGTGAAATCAAAAACAAAAGGTTTCAGCTATGGGGCAAGTGCTGTTACCTTTTTGAACATCCTAGGTGGACATTCACCGATTAAGATTGCACCCAAAGACGCTGTGTTTATCGTAAAATTAGCAGATGCTGAAACTGACCCGGAAGGAACAGTTTATTTTACCAAAGTAATTGTTGCAAAAGATACCCGTGAGTTGGAGTTGGCTCAGTCAGCCGCAGCCGGTGCAATGATGTTTGGCGGTGGTAAAGGTAAATCGGTTCAAAGAGATGATATTAAGCCCGAGTTTACTAAAGTAGCACCAGCAGTTTATAAGTTCGTTCCATCAGTACCTTTAAACGAGGGAACTGAATACGCT
The DNA here is from genome assembly GCA_964631835.1 of uncultured Chitinophaga sp. Lineage (GTDB taxonomy): Bacteria > Bacteroidota > Bacteroidia > Chitinophagales > LD1 > Bog-950. The sequence continues at coordinate 59,898 of CAZWAD010000007.1, read as the reverse complement.
ATTGTTATGCCGGGCAATGTTGCTTTCTGCTTCGGTACAACAGGTAATGCAAAAGGCAAGAAATAAAAAAGCAATTAAAGTAAAAAATAAAAAAGCCTCACGAAATTTCGTGAGGCTTTTTTATTTAAATCATTTCAGGAATTAATTTCTCTTCTTTCTGAGTGTGAAATAAAACATAGACTGTGTGGGTAATCCACTTGTTTCCATTCCGCCTACAACCTCCCATCCTTCGTTTTGAAGCCTATTAACAACTTTCAGTAAGGGGTTCATGCTTATTCCCCATGGCTTACCATTCAAATCTTCTTTCAGTACAGCTTTTTGCTCAAATTTTTCCCCGTTAATTGAAACCAGAATCCAAGGGTCGGGCACATCTCTGAAGTATCCCACAACAGCTAAGTCGTATTTTTCCTGAGCGGTTACAAAACCTGTAAATGTGAGCAAAAAAAATACCACACTAATTGCTTTGCTTAGTTTCATAGAGTTTTTTTTTAGTAGACTACAATTGTTTTTAATTAATGAAAGAACAAATTAGAATCGTCCCGTTGTATTTTTTACAACAGCGCTTACTGCTGTTGCACAGGTCTTCCTTACACCCTTAACCACCAATGCGCCTTTTGAGTTCAGGTTCTGTGCACGTGTAGTAAAATGCCAGCAATCATTTAGTGTCAGAATAGTTCCGTCAACGGCAGCCACATCAAATAAATCTATACGCATATCACCGTCCTTGCTAAGGGTGGTAATTTTAGCATTCACAGGCGTATTTTTAGCCACCACCACCACACCATCAACAACTACATCGTCAATAACCACAAACTTTACAGCCTCGCCCTTTTTATTTTTGAATTCTCTCACTTCCTGAGTCAGAATCATGGATATGTTTGTATTAGCAGGAACAACTACCTCAGTAGTCTGTGAAAAAGAAAACAATGAAATCAGAATGAATAAACCGGTAGCAATGGGTTTCATAAAATTTTCGGTTATGGATTTTTTAATAAGTTATTGACAAATATATTCTAGGTCAGCAAAAAACAAACTCTTTACAAATAGTTTACAACTTAAACACAAACCCTCCGTTGATAAAGCTCTTACCATAGCCCACTTCGGCATTGACTCCAACCCGTTCTGAGAAGTAATAACGTATTCCTGCCTGGAAACCTCCAAAAACAATGGGCACCACACGCGAGTTATCGTTCCATAAAAATACCGCAGCAAATCCGCTTCCTACGTTTACTCCGGCATAAATATCAAGTTTGTCGGAATGAATATCCTTGCCGGTTTTGTCAGCTATTAATTGATAGAAATGGAAATTGGCGATTAAACCGATGGGGAAATTTATCTCACCATTTGAATACCAACCCCATCCCGCCCTGCCGCCAAAACCGGTGGTAAATCCAAGCCCGACATAATCGTGAATTCCGAACTCCCCCTGGAAATTTAACTGACCGGTGATAGGCGAATACCAGCCGCGTTTAATACCATGCACTCCATAGTAACCATAATAATAATCGGCATAGCGGTTGTCAATATGAATAAAATTCGAGCCGCCAAAACCCAACGCTAAAACCTTTGTGCTTTTTGTCCACGCCTGTGCCTGAACCTGATTGAAAGGCAAGCCGGTAACTGTTACCAGCACTGCCACATATAAAACCTTTTTCATGATATTTGAATTTTGAGTTAAATAAAAGTAATGCAAAAATATATGGACATAAAACCTAATGGCTAAAAGTAATAAACATTTCCCGAAACTTTTTAATACTTGTCCTTTCTCATTTTGCAACTAACTTAGCCCGGTACTCATGGGCGACTACATTATCCGCAATGCACAGGTAATTAACGAAGGGAAAATCTTTTCTTCAGATATCCTCATTCGCAAAAAAAGAATTGAACGCATTGATTCTGGTTTTGATGTAAAGTTTAAAGCCGAAGAGATAAATGCTGAAGGTTTATACCTGATGCCTGGTATTATTGACGACCAGGTTCATTTTCGTGAACCCGGCCTTACACAGAAAGCGTCTATTTACAGTGAAGCCCGCGCAGCTGTTGCAGGTGGCGTTACTTCATTTATGGAAATGCCTAACACCCACCCCCCTGCAGTTACTATTAGCCTGTTGGAAGAGAAATATGAGATTGCTTCGCGTACCTCGCTCGCCAATTACTCTTTCTACATGGGCACCAACCACAGCAATATTGACGAGCTGATGAAGGTGGACAAGAAAAAGATTTGTGGTATTAAGATTTTCATGGGCTCATCAACCGGTGATATGCTGGTAGATGAACCTGAGGTGCTGGAAAAGATTTTCAGCAGGAGGAGCGACATTTTAATTACAGCACACTGCGAAGATGAAAAACTGCTCAGGCAACGGCTTGGGCTTTATAAGGAAATATACGGGGAGAATATTCCTTTTGAGTGCCATGCCGAAATCAGGAATGAGGAAGTGTGTCTCAACTCCTCTTCATATGCAGTAGAACTGGCCAAGAAATTTAATTCCCGCCTGCATGTGTTTCATCTTTCAACCGGTAATGAGCTGAAGCTTTTCCGCAACGACATTCCGCTGAAAGAAAAAAGAATTACCTCCGAAATCTGCGTTCATCATTTGTGGTTCGATAAGAACGATTACGCGCGGCTGGGAAGCAAAATAAAATGCAACCCGGCTATTAAAGAAGCGCGCCACAAAAATGAATTGTTCACCGCTCTGCTGGACGACAGGCTGGATGTAATAGCCACAGACCACGCCCCGCATACACTTGAAGAAAAGAGCAACACCTACCTTAAAGCCCCATCCGGTCTACCTCTGGTTCAGCATGCGCTGAATGTGATGCTTGAGTTCTATCATCAGAAAAAGATTACACTCGAAAAGATAGTAGAGAAGATGTGCCATGCACCGGCTGTTTGTTTTGAGGTGAAGGATCGCGGTTACATCCGCGAGGGTTACTTTGCCGACCTTGCTTTGTTTGATGTAAATAGAAAGTGGAAAGTAACTCACAGAAATATCCTTTACAAATGCGGATGGAGCCCGTTTGAAGATTATGAGTTTACCGGAAGGGTATTAAAAACGCTTGTCAACGGAAACTTGGTTTACAACAACGGAATATTTGTCGAAAGCGAGAAAGGAGAAAGGCTGGAGTTTGAGCGGTAGCTTCAGAAAGCCAAGTAAATAATTTCACAGATAAAATTTTAATCTGGTCTATATCAGATATACACTTCACTTTCTGTCTTAAGTTATTGATTTGTATATTCCTTCCCTCTATTTTTTATGGCAGCAGCTTTGTATCGTGTATTTGTTTTTACTCATTTCCGGGCTTACATAAGGAATACCCAAACTCATTCCACGCAGAATCAGTATACAGGCCATAATCCCGGCAAACACCGGAACTGCTTTGCGGATTGTACTTCCCCATCTAACACTAATGAGGTTTGATGAAAGTGAAATCAGCAGCATGCCAGGCAAAGTTCCCGCACCAAATGCCATCATGAATAAACTTCCGTTCAGCACATCACCAGTAGCAATTGCTCCCGCCACACCTAGGTAAACCAGTCCGCAGGGAAGCAGCCCGTTGAGTACACCTATGAGAAAGAGCGAGGCAAAACCTTTTTCGTGAAACAGTTTGCTTAGCAAAGATTTCACTTTTGCTACGAACGGAAGAATGACTTTAGTCAATGGAAAAGATGAGGTTGCCTGGGCAGGTAAAAACAGATAAAATAGGATTACTGAACCCAAAGCAATCGAAAGCGCCTGCTGATAGCCGCCAATGACAAATCCTTTTCCTATTGCTCCAAACAATAAGCCGAAAATGCCATAGGTAAAAATCCTGCCGAGGTTGTAAACCACACTGCCCGAAATTCTTTTCGGCATGTTATCGCTTCCCAAGGGCAGCGCCAATGCAATAGGCCCGCACATGCCTATACAATGGAAACTTCCGAGGAAGCCAAGCGATATTGCTGCGAGTAGAAAACTCATTACTTGATATTTATTAGTCCTTCATTGTAATAGCTCACACCTTCTACGCTCCAGTCAATTTTCATTTGATACACTCCGTGTTCGAATTTTTCTGAATTCACTTGGTAAATTCCATTTGAATCGGGTGAGCAACGCACTTCAAAATCTTTTCGTGCTTCCGAAGGGCTGTAGAACAGCACATCAGCTTTTACGTTCTTTGAAACCAGGTCAGCCGGAAATTTTAATTCCACTTTTCTTCCGTCCACATTCCAGCTTAGTTGCTCTTTCAGCTCATTGGTTCGTTTTTGCTTGTCTAATTGCTCCTGGTATTTCAATTCCTTAGCATAGTAATCAGGCGTAACTAAATCATCTTTCACGCAAGTAGTTTTCCAGACCAGGAATGACATTAATGCAACAAAACCTCCGTAAAGCATTACAATTCTCCAGCCCCAGTTTATCTTTTTCATTGATGTGGTTTTAAATGTTTGGCGCCATGAAACTTGTTTTCACTTCGTCAATTTTATTATCTCCCGAATACACTCCAATTTCAATTTTATTCTTCCGGTGATGAAGAAGTGACTTATCAATCAGCACAAAGAAGACTCCTTCGCCAATGGACTCGCTGTGAACCATTAAATCTTTACCCACCATTTTTATTTCACCATGCAACTCATCGCCTTCAACCCGTAGCTGTACCGGAAAATTATTCCGTGTCTTATTAATAAGCTTGATGTCGTACAAATTGCTGATTTTACTGTCCGGTTGCTGCTGGTAAAGCATTCCCTGGGCGCGCATAATCGTAATTTCTATGTCCTTACGTGTTACAATTAACGTAGTAAGAACCCCCATCAAAACACACAACGCCACAGTATAGGCGGCAGTACGTGCAGTAAATTTTACCTTCCCGCCTTTTTTGATATTATTTTCAGAAGCAAGGCGGATTAAGCCCGTTGGACGTTGGACTTTCTTCATAATAACATCACAAGCATCAATGCAGGCAGTACAGTTTACACACTCCATTTGTGTCCCGTTACGGATGTCAATCCCGGTTGGACAAACACGCACACAATCCAAGCAATCAATACAATCGCCAAGATGCTTTGTATCGTGGTCTTTCACTTTTCCTCTTGGCTCTCCGCGCACATAATCATAAGCCACTACAATGGAATTAGGATCAAGCATTACACCCTGTAATCTTCCATAAGGACAAACAATCAAACACGCCTGCTCGCGAAACCACCAGTACACAAAAAAGAAAACGGACGTAAAAATTACCAACGGAATGAATGTGGTGATGTGTTTTAAAATCCCTTCGCGTACATACAACATCACATTATCCATACCTATCAGGTAAGCGAGAAAATAATTGGCGATGATGAACGAAACTGTAAAGAAAGCGATGAACTTGCCGCTACGCTTCAAAATCCTTTCCCCGTTCCAATCCATTGTGTTAAGCCGCTTTTGTTTTTCGGCATCACCTTCAATCCAGTATTCTATTTTGCGGAAAACCATTTCCATGAAAATGGTTTGCGGACAAAACCACCCGCAAAAAACCCTGCCGAATACAACGGTGAACAGCACCACGAATACTACAAACGTGAGGAAGCCGATAGCAAAGAGGAAAAAATCCTGCGGCCAGAAAATCATTCCAAAAAAGATGAACTTAGGCTCCAGTATGTTGAACATGAATAGCGGCTCACCGTCAATTTTTACCCAGGGCAAGGCGAAAAAGATGATGAGATAAAAAACACTAACCACCGTTCGCCAGTTATAAAGTTTACCATGAGGTCGTTTGGCAAAAATCCAGTTGCGGTTGCCTTCTTTGGTAATGGTTCCTATCGAATCACGGAAAATTTCATTTGGCGCACTCATTATTTCTTTCATATCGGAGACACTTGCTGCATGTAACCGGCATTGACCGGTTATGCATTTGTGTCCCCTTTATTATTTATTTCTTTATAGTATCGGCTGCAGCAACAACTGTTGAATCAATGTTTGCTCCACCTTCGCTGTATAAATCTCCTTGTGACTCCTTTGCATTAGCCGGATTTGTGCCGTGGAGTGATTTAATATAACTCGTAACATTTTTAATCTGCACGGCACTCAAATCTGCCTGCCAACTTCTCATTCCCTTTGCGGGCCAGCCATACTTAACTGATTTGAAAATGTCATTCAGGGAGCCGCCATGCAGCCAGTAATTATCTGTTAAGTTGGGACCTACCTGGTTTCCTTCGCCAACGTTACCGTGACATGCAGCACAGTTAGTTTTAAAAATTTCCGTTCCCTCTGTTATTCCTGCACCATCAGCTAGCTGAACGTTTGTTTCATCCACATTAAGGGCATTCTTCTTTTTGTATTCTTCCACTTCAATTTTTGCTAACTGAACTTCGGTATTGTATTCATCGCGGCTCGAAGGACCTCCACCGAAATAATAATAGCCGAGATAAAAAATTGACCAAACAATGGAGATATAAAAGCTGTATTTCCACCAAGGAGGAAGAGCGTTATCCAACTCACGGATGCCATCATAATTGTGGTCGAGCAGAATGTCTTTCTCTTTTTCCACCGATACACTTGCGTTGATATTATCGAACAAACGCGGCATGTGAATTTCAAAAGCAGGTTCGGGTTTCTTATCCGAAAGTTCGTTTAGCAACTTACGGATGCGGATTAGCATCATGATGACAACAAACAATTCTGTACCGAGAACAATTGCTGCCATCCACAAATTCCAATTAGCTCCCAGATTTCCGGTTGTTGAAGCAGCGGGCGCTTCTTGTGAGAAAACGATTGATGAAGTCAACAAAAACAGAATTACCGTCATCGCTTTTTTGTTTTTCTCTATTACAAGTTTGGTTAGTTCAACCAGCATATTCCCGAGAAACAAAACTGCCAGCAGTAGAATTGCCATGCCTGAAATAAGAATATACATGAGTATGTTATCCTGAGATGGCGGAGCTGGTGTTGACGCTTGCGGAGTTTCCTGGGCAAATGTTACGACAGCAAATAACACCGTAAGGACTGAAGCGAATATTTTTTTAAAAACGTTTTTCATGTTTCTGTAATTTATTTTGAATCGAAAGGCAAATGCTCTAATTCTTCGATATACTTTTTATCGGCACGCAAAGCGAACCATATCATGGCTGCAAAGACAAGCAGGAAGATTGCCAATCCTATTTTCGGATAAACCTCCGCACCGTTCATGGTTTCCGCGTATTTTTTAATAAATGAAAACATGGCTCGCTGTTTTATGGGTTAGTTGATTCAGCTCCCGGTTCTGCTTTAATGTCAGTTCCCAAGCGTTGCAGATAAGCTATCATCGCAATGATTTCTTTTTTCTCACTGCATTCAATTCCATTTTTTTTCAAACTCGCCTGAATTTTCTTCGCCTGTTTTTCCAAATCCTGATTGGCAATTTGTTCGTAGCTCTTTGGATAGGGAACACCGAGTTTTTGCATGGCGCGGATTTTCTTTGCAGTGGTAGTAGTGTTCAACTCCTTGTCGAGCATAAACGAATAAGCCGGCATAATGGAACCGGGGCTGATTTCGCCCGGAGCATCCATGTGGTTGTAATGCCAGCTATCAGGATATTTCCCGCCCTCACGCGCCAAATCCGGACCTGTTCTCTTTGAACCCCATTGAAACGGATGGTCATAAACAAACTCACCCGCCTTCGAGTATTCGCCATAGCGCGCTACCTCGCTACGGAAGGGACGAATCATTTGCGAGTGGCATACATAACATCCTTCGCGGATGTATAGATCGCGACCCTGTAGTTCCAAAGGTGTGTAAGGTTTCACACTCGAAATGGTAGGGATATTGCTTCGGATTAAGAATGTAGGAATAAACTCCACTATCCCACCGATAGCAGCCATTACAAATGCAACTACCAACATCTGAACCGGTCTGCGTTCAATCCAGCGGTGCCAGTGCTCGCTGCTGTGTGCTGTGTAATTTTTTTCGAGTGCCGGTGCTTCGGTTGCTTCGTTGGCTTCAAAACTTCCCAGTCTGATGGTTTTATACAGGTTGTAAATTCCAACACAAGCGCCAACTAAATACAGGGTTCCGCCAAAAGCACGCGTTGCATACAGCGGAATCAATTGTGTTACTGTTTCTAAGAAATTCGGATACTGCAAAGTTCCTTCAGCGGTAAACTGTTTCCACATGGAGCTTTGAGTAAAGCCCGCCCAGTACATCGGTATGGCATAAAATAGAATACCGGTGGTACCCAGCCAGAAATGAATGTTCGCCAGCTTGCGCGAATACAATTGTGTGCGGAACATTTTCGGAATGAGCCAGAACAAAATTCCGAATGTCAGAAATCCGTTCCACCCAAGTGCGCCAATGTGCACGTGGGCAATAGTCCAGTCGGTAAAGTGCGAGATGGAATTTACAAATTTGAGTGAGAGCAACGGACCTTCGAAAGTTGCCATGCCATAAGCGGTAACCGCCACCACATAAAATTTAAGTACCACATCATCGCGAACTTTATCCCATGCTCCGCGCAAAGTGAGCAAGCCGTTAATCATTCCTCCCCAGCTTGGCATAATGAGCATTACACTGAAAACGGTTCCGAGCGATTGCGCCCAGTCAGGTAGGGCCGTATAAAGCAAATGGTGAGGACCTGCCCAAATATAAAGAAAAATCAGCGCCCAGAAGTGAATAATTGAAAGCCGATACGAATACACTGGACGATTTGCCGCTTTCGGGAGAAAGTAATACATCAAACCGAGATAAGGTGTAGTAAGGAAAAATGCCACTGCGTTGTGGCCATACCACCACTGTACCAGCGCATCTTGAACTCCAGCATATACACTATAGCTTTTGAAAAGTGTAACCGGTATTTCCATAGAGTTTACAATGTGCAGCAGAGCCACCGTAATCCAGGTGGCGATATAAAACCATATAGCCACATACAGGTGCCTTTCTCTGCGTGTAAGAATGGTGCCGAACAGGTTAATGCCAAACACTACCCAAATCAGTGTAATAGCAATGTCAATAGGCCACTCCAGCTCAGCATATTCTTTGCCGGTGGTGATTCCGAAAACGAGCGTAACGGCTGCCGCTACAATAATGAGTTGCCATCCCCAAAAATGGATTTTGCTGAGCTTATCATTCCACATGCGGGCTTTACACAAACGCTGCAGCGAGTAATACACACCCATAAAAATTCCGTTGCCTACAAAGGCAAAAATTACCGCGTTGGTATGCAGCGGACGCAGGCGGCCAAAAGTTGCATGCTCTATAAAATTGAGAGAAGGGAAAATGAATTGGAACGCAACGATTACGCCCACAAGCATTCCAACCGCACCCCATATAAATGCTGCGTAACCAAAATTGCGCACACTGGTATTGTCGTAACTGAATTTTTCTGCCTGCATGGATGATTATTTTTTGTGAGAAGATTTTTGCGGCTTGCTGTCGAACAAAATGCGGATGGCAGGTGTGTATTCATCATCGTATTGTCCGCCAATTACGCTGTAGATAAATGCCGCCAGGAAACCCAAAGCGAACACTAAACTGATTCCGATAAGAATAAACATCACACTCATAAGCACATTTGTTTTTACGCGGCAAATGTGTGTGACTGTTAATAGAAGTGATATGACAGATGAAAGAGAGAGAGGTGATTTTTGTCAGGGAAAAAGAAAAGGGCGCGGTTTCCCGCGCCCACACACCAACTCACACATTATCGCGCAATGCGGCTAAACTTTTTCGATTATCTCGGGTGTTACGTTTATTTTAGAGTGTATATCAATTTTAGAAATCACCGAGTTAGAAATAAGGCAGATGTCTTCGGCTTTCTGCACAATCCTCTCCGTGCGCTCCAAATCTTTTTGATGGCTGATGGTAACCTCGGGAAATAGTTCAACGCGCGTCATTAAAAGTTTTCCATCTACATTTTCCAATATGCCTTTGCTTTTAACTTCAAAACCGGTGAAATCGAGCTTTGAGTTTTCGGCAATGGCGAGAAAGGTGGTCATCAGGCAACTGCTTACAGCAGCAGTAAACAAATGCTCGGGGCTCCACATGCCTTCCACCCCTTTCGGGAATTGTGGCGGAGTGGCTATTTCCATTTCGGTTTCCAGTTCGGGTGAACGCATCATTCCCTGGCGTCCACCGGTCCATTTTATATCTACGTTATACTCGTGAGGTTTCATATTCTGTTTATTTAAAAAACTTTATTGTCCGATTCCCAACCGTGCTGCCCTTCGCTGAGCAGCGATGAAGTTTCATCTACATTTATTCCCTGTGCGCGCATTTCTTCTTTTTTCTTTCTGCGCATTTCGTTTTGCTCTTTCCAATCGGGGTTATAACACACCATCAGGTTAAGCCAGGTAGAGCGCGCCAGCGGGTGTTCAGCGAAAACCCAATTACTGCAGTAGCGCTTATTACCATTAGTATTTGTGGAAGTTCCCATTTAAAAACAAAAAGCCCCAGCATAGCCACAATCAGCAGAGCGCCCGAGCTGAATGTATAGCCCATATACATGGCGCCATACCAAAAGCCCGGTTCCTGTTCGTATTTGAGTCCGCATACCGGGCAGGTTTCGTACATGTCGTAAAACTTCATCTTATACAACGGGCTGCGCCACAGTTTGCCCTCGTGGCACTGCGGACATTTCATTCGTACAATACTGTAAAGCTTATTGCCTTTGCTGAACATGGTTGTATTTTAGAGCGAATGTTGTTCAATTATTTGTTTCAGAAAATTAGCAGGCACCACACCGCTCTGCCTCCATTTAATTTGTCCGCCTTTAAACAAAATCAGTGTTGGCACACCTTGAATCTGGTAAACCGATGCCGCCTGAGGGCTTTGGTCCACATCAATTTTTATGATGGTGGCTTTGTCGCCTACTTTATTTTTTAGTTCATCCAGAATAGGTTTCATCATCTTGCACGGACCGCACCACTCGGCACTAAAGTCAACCAGCACCGGTTTATCGGAGTTAATTAATTCCTGAAATGTTTTCGGTTTTTCGGTTGTCTCCATAGTTATTTTGATTTTACTTCTTCAAAGTCAGTAGTTGTAATTTCGTTTTTGGTTTTGTGTTTCGTTCCAGTGTAGTAATTGCCGCCATAGCAACCGGCAGCACAACCAAAGTTGAATAAGCCCATAGCGGCAAAGTATGCGCCAAAAGCTATACCCCAATATACCTGTTCCGTCAGCCCCTGCACCATTACAGCAATTCCCATAACCAGGTACAGAATTCTGGTCACAGTCCAACCGGTCAGGATTCTTTCTTTCATGATTATGAAATTTTGTAGTGCACGCTCATCCATCCGCCGCCGTTGTAAACCGTAAAGCCATTTCTTTCCAAAATACCTTTGGCTGTTCCGCTTCTCATTCCCGATGCGCAACAGGTAACAACCGGTTTGCTTTTGTCGAGTTTCTTCATGTTACTTTGAAGTACATCCAGCGGAATGTTGATGGACCCTTTAACATGTCCACCCGCATATTCGCTTTTAGTACGCACATCAAGGACGGTTGCGCCTTCGTCAATAATTTTTTTCAAGTCAGTTGAGCTTCCTGCTCCAAATAAATTTTTAAGTGTTTCAATCATGATTTCTGAGTTTTAGATTTCGTGTTAATTCCGAACGGCAGATACCAAGGGCAAAAACCCGTGACTCCCACCAGCAAAAGTACACCGGCAAACACTAATAGCACAATGGCGAGTGTACCTGTAATTACGTTGGTGAGATAAAGTGTTACAATTATCGCTGTGAGAATTAACCTCAACAGTCGGTCGAAAGTTCCCATGTTTGTTTTCATGTTATTTGATTTTATAGTGCAAAGATGCGGCACCACAAAAACATGGTCGGGAACAATTGTTACCTAGTGATTTGATTTTTATCAGGCGGAAAGCTCGATAACATTACGGCCAAGTTTTACCAGTCCTTTATTTTCCATTTGCCGAAGCAGACGGCTGATGGCTTCGCGCTGGGTGTGCAATTCATAGGCAATTTGCTGGTGGGTGATATGAAGCGCTTTGGTATTTAACGCCTGCGCACGTTTCTGCAAATAATTAAGAAGCTGTACGTCCATGTTATTGAAAGCAATGAGGTCAATAACATTCAGCAGTTCGGAAAAGCGGTTGGAGTAAGTGTTATTTACAAACTCTTTCCACTCCCTGAACCGGAACCAATCATCCACTAACTGAGCAGGAATCATATAAACTTCTGTATCATCTTCAGCCACTGCCTTTATCATGTTTGTTTGGTTAGCCCGGCAGCAGTTAAGAGAGGTAGCACAGGTTTGCCCCGGAAACAGATGATACAAAAAAACCTCTTTACCGTCTTCGCTCTCCCTCAATACCCTGATACTTCCTTTAATAACCAAAGGCACAAAAACAATTTTAGCTCCGGGGTACATCAGTACGTCACCTGTTGTAAAATGTTTTAACCGGGCATGTTTATTGAACTCTGCCAGCAATTGCGGGTCTTTGAAAAATATAGCGGAAGACATCTGGAAGTTTTTGCAAAACTATTTATCAAACGTAATTTCAGAAACGGCTTTTCCTGCCTGCAAAAGTGGAAGCCACCGTGGCAAACAGTATAATGGTTACCGAGCTAATCGGCATAAGAATCGCTGCAACAATCGGACTCATAGTTCCCTGAACGGCAAAATAAATTCCAATGCAGTTGTAGAGAAGAGAGATAGCGAAACTTGTTTTGATAATATTTATTCCCCGTTTGGAAAAGTTCAGAATATTTGAAATGTTCGGAAATTGCGCAGCCTCAATAATACCATCACAGGAAGGAGAGAAATTGTTTACATCATCGCTGATAGCGATTCCAACATCAGCCTGTTTCAGAGCGCCCGCATCGTTTAGTCCATCACCGATAAACATTACACTCTCGTTTTTCACCTGAAGTTGTTTGATGAATTGAAGTTTGTCATTCGGTTGCTGGTGAAAAACAAGACGACTTTCATCCACATATTGTTTCAGAAAATTCTTTCCTGCATCGTTATCTCCGCTCACTACATAAAGCGCGAATTTCTTTCTCAGCTTTTTCATCAACTCGCCAAATCCAGTCCGGTATTCGTTCTTAATCAGAAAAAACCCTTTCTCTTTTCCGTTAATTCCTACATGGACTTTTGAAGCGTAGCGGAAATCTGATTCAGAAGAAACTCCGGGGTAATTTTCCCCGAACAAATATTTTTTCGAACCTATCTTTACACAATTTTCATCTATCCATCCTTCCATTCCCCGCCCCTCTTCCTCTTTAAAATCTTTAGTGGGAATGATTTTCACTGCGCAGAGAAGCTCATTTACCTTCTTGCTAAGCGGATGTGATGAATGATATACCAGCGATTTCACTAATTGCAATTCATAATCACTCAATGCATCTCCGTTAAACTCAATCTTTGAGTTTTTGGTATTTGTGAGCGTTCCTGTTTTGTCGAAAACGACAGTATTGATGCCTGAAAGTTTTTCGATTACCTGAGCATTCTTCAGGTAAATTCCTTTACGGCTGAGAGTACGCAAAATATTACCGAGAGTAAAAGGAGAAGACAATGCCAGCGCGCACGGACAAGTGATAATCAAAACCGAGGTAAAAGCATTTACTGCTTTGTGAAAATCTTTATCCCACCAGAAAATCATCGCAGTAGTGGCTATAAGCAAAACAGCGGGTGTGAACCACTGGCTAACTTTTGTAGCAAGTGTTGTAAGGTTCTCTATTCCTTTCTTTTGAAATGCTGAATCATTCCACAACTGTGTGAGGTAGCTGTGCGAAACATCTTTTATCACTTCCACTTCTATCGAACTGCCAATGTGTTTCCCTCCTGCATAAATGGTTTCTCCTAAATGTCTCGAAACAGGAGTAGCCTCTCCGGTTACAAAACTGTAGTCCATGTTAGTTATCCCCTTCAGCAAAACAGAATCGGCAGGAATTAATTCCATATTCCGGATAAGAAGCCTGTCACCTATGCGAAGTTTGGTGAGTGGGATAGTGGTCTCACTATTGTTATTGACAACCGTAACCGCGACCGGAAAATATGATTTGTAATTTCTTTCAAATGAAAGCGTGTCGTAAGTTTTATTCTGAAATAATCTCCCAATGAGCATCAGGAAAACCAAACTTGCCATCGTGTCGAAATACCCTGCACCGGTGTGCGAGAAAACCTCATAGCTGCTGCGTATAAACATGGCGAGTATGCCAAGCACTATCGGTACATCCATGTTTAAGGTTCTTTGCTTGAGGGCGCTCCAGGCAGATTGGAAAAACTCTTGTGCACAGAAAAGTAAGACAGGAAGTGCCAAAAGAAAGTTCAAATAGCCAAAGAATTTACGAAGCGGAGATTCAGTCAAAGCGTTAATTCCGAGATATTCGGGAAAACTGAGCAGCATAATGTTGCCGAAAGCAAAAAAGGCAACGCCTATGCGCAGGTAATATCTTTTGAGGTGTTCTTTCTTTTCCTTTCGCTCTAAATCGTTGAGGTTAATCAGAGGTTCATAACCGATATTTGAGAGCGATTCAACTAATTGCCGCAAACTGAGGCGCGAGTTATCGAAAGTGATATTCACTTCGCGTTTCATAAAATTTACCGTAGAACGTGAGATACCTTCTTTCAGCTTATAAAGATTTTCCAGCAGGAAGATGCAAGAGCTGCAATGAATTTTAGGAATGTAAAATGTGGCAGTTGAAATATTCCCGTCATTAAACTGAATGAGCTGACCCTTAACCTGTTCATCATCGAGATATGCAAACCTTTTGTCGCTTGTTTTGTTTTTAAGCGAAGCACCCGGATGCGAATTGAGATCATAATAATTGCACAACTCATTTTGGTTGAGTATTTCATAAACTGTTTTACATCCGGTGCAGCAAAACTGATGGTTCTCCAAAACAATACTACCATCGCTGTTTTCACCGCAATGGTAGCATGTTAAAGTTTCCTCTTCCTTTGCTGCATTCATGTTTGGATGATTTGGGCTCAGCGATTAATGAAGCACAGCGCTGGGAAGAGGATATCTTAATGAGCTTTGCCAGTCGGATTAGTATTTAATCCAAACATGGCATAAAGCGGGCACCACATTAGAACTGCGCTACCGAAAAATACTGCGGTAACACCTGCCAATATAAACGACAGAGCTGTAGTTGCCAGCACAGCATAGCATATCGAAACAACAAAAAGCAAAGTTCTGAACCATCCGTCAAAAGCTCCCATATTTGATTTCATAATTTTTCGGATTTTAATAGTGTAATTATTTAAGTGCCAAAGGTGAGGCACATACACCTTAGTCGGTATGACCATACTCAACTACCAGTGTGATTATTATCATCGAGAAAAGGAGGGAGAATACTGAAAGCAGGAAAACTGCTCAGATAGTCCAGCTTGTGAGTCCGTGTGGAGTAAAGCTGTATCGCATAACCCTGCCGCCAAGCGTATTAAGCTTTTCAATCACTTTATGTTTTGAATTATACGGAGCATAGAAAATCATAAAGCCACCACCACCGGCACCGGAAATTTTTCCACCTGTTGCTCCTGCTGAAATAGCGGCTTCATAAATTTTTTCGATATGGGGGTTAGAAATTCCCTTAGCCATGGCTTTTTTATGCTCCCACCCGTAATGAAGAATTTTTCCGATATCATCAATGTTGCCTTGCAACAGGGCTTCTTTCATCATTACGCTTTGTTCCTTTAAACTATGCATCGCCTGAATGGATTTTGTATTTTTCTTTTTCACATTTTCCGATTGTTTGGCAATAATGGTGGAGGACAGGCGCGAAGTTTCGGTAAAAAAGAGGATGAGATTGTTTTCGAGTTCGTGCAGCCACTCTTCCTTCACGCGAAGCGGGTTTACAATCACCTTGTCGTTTTTATAAAACTCCATGTAATTCACTCCGCCAAAAGTTGCTGAGTATTGGTCTTGCTTGCCGCCCAGCATACCGAGGTCTTCACGCTCAATTTTATACGCCAGATGAGAGATGTCGTATTCACCCAGGGGAAGTCTGAGCCATTCAACAAACGCTCCGAGAATTGCAACTACAAGTGTAGAGGAAGAACCAAGACCAGAACCCGGGGGAGCATCAACGAAAGTGGCTAAGTCGAATGACAATGGTTTTTTTGCAAAGTCCTTTACCACCCGGTTATATACTGCTTTGGCTAGGTTGAATGCTCCGTTAATGGGGAGTTTCTTTTCCGAATCCAGAATAATTTCTTTCTGGTGGTCGAAAGCTCTGATATGAATTTTTTTATCGCTGCGGGGTCTAATCGTTGCATAGGCATACATGCTGATAGTGGCATTGAGAATGGCGCCTCCGTATAAATCAGAATAAGGAGAAACATCGGTACCTCCACCGGCAAGTCCTAGGCGAAGGGGCGCTTTGCTGCGATAAATCATGAGGGCAAGTTTACGGTTTACAGTTTACAGTCAAAAAGTATAGAGAGATTTACCGGCTTATTTTTGAAGCCACTTCAAAAATCTTCTTCAGCATTTCGCTCCAGGCATATTTCTTTTTTTCGAGTTTAATATTATCGCGCATCACAAATTCCAAATGTTTGCTATAAAAATCAACCAGCGCATCGGCAATAGCTTTTGGGTTTGGCTCCACTACATAACCTACTTTTTCATGCGGAACAATTTCGGGCAATCCGCCCACGTTAGTCACAAGCATAGGCCGGTCGAAATGATAACAGATTTGAGTAACGCCACTTTGAGTGGCATGCTTGTAAGGCTGTACTACAATATCTGCCGCACAGAAATAGTTGCGGACTTCATTATCAGGAATAAAATCAGTTTTCAAAATCAGTTTGTCGCGGATATTCAGTTGCTGAATTAAATCGGCATAAGGTTTTGCATCGGTATAAAATTCACCGGCAACAATCAGTTTTACATTCAGGTTTCTGATTCTTTCATCGGCCATAGCGTGTAACAGCAAATCAAGCCCCTTGTAATCACGAATGAACCCAAAAAACAACATGTATTCGGTGTTTATTTCCAATCCGAGCTTTTCATAAGCCTCCGTTTTGGTAAGTGCTTCCCCAAAATTGTCAAACAGAGGATGCGGAGAAAATAGTTTAGGTTTTGAAGAATCGAATTTGTTTAAATCATCCAGCACAGATTCGCTCATGGCAATAAAACCATCTACTGACTTCACGAAATATTTTGCAAGGGCAAAATCACCAATTCGTTTTTCGTGAGGAATAATGTTGTCGATAATGGAAATCACTTTTGTTTTTCTGTTCTTTCGAACGATTCTTGAAATTGTTCCAAGGCAGGGCGCCATAAACGGCAGCCAGAATTTTACAATCAGGAGGTCTGCATTCAGCTTTGAAATTTCCTTCCCGGCTTTAAACCAGTTGAACGGGTTGATGGAGTTTACTTTTACGTGAATGTAGAGGTCATCCGGTGCCGTAGCATCGCTGTATTGCGAAGTGCCGGGAAAAAGGAAAGATGGGTACTGCAAACTGAAAGTGTAAATCTGCACGCTGTGACTTTGCCGGATAAACTCACGGGCAAGGCGTTCATTGTAAGAAGCCAAGCCGCCACGAAGCGGATGTGCAGAACCAAGGATTACGACTTTCATAAACCCCGCCTAGCCTCCCCGAAGGAGAGGAATTGAATTCCTGAAAAGTATCCCATCAATTTTTCAGATTTAGCGTTTCCGAAATATCATATTGATTTCTGTCGGAAGCCTTACGCGAAACAAGCTCGCCTAAAAATCCTGCAACGAAGAGCTGCACGCCAATCACTATAGAAAGTAAACCAAGATAGAAGATGGGACGTTCGGTCATGCGGTACTGCTCAAAAATGAATTTGGCAATAGTTAAGTAAAGACTAATACTAAACCCCAAAAGAAAACTCAACACACCCAATCCTCCGAAAAGATGCATGGGGCGGTTGGCAAAGCGGGTCATAAATGAAACCGAAAGCAAATCAAGAAACCCGTAAAGAAACCTTTCCATTCCGAATTTGGTGATGCCATGTTTGCGCGGCCGGTGCTGCACTACTTTCTCTCCAATTCCGGAAAATCCTGCTTGCCTGGCAAGTACCGGAATGTACCGGTGCATTTCGCCATAAACCTCAACGCTTTTCACCACCTCGTTTTTATAGGCTTTCAAGCCGCAGTTGAAATCATGAAGATAAATTCCCGACATCATTCTTGCCGTTGCGTTGTAAAGTTTCGTAGGAATTGTTTTTGACACCGGGTCGTAGCGTTTTTGTTTCCAGCCACTGACTAAATCATAATTTTCTTCAACAATCATTTTATACATGGCGGGGATTTCATCCGGTGAATCCTGTAAATCGGCATCCATGGTAAATACCACATCGCCTTTTGCACAGGAAAACCCGGTTTGAAGCGCTGCGCTTTTGCCATAATTTCTTCTGAAACGGATTCCTTTGATATGTGAGTTTTGAGCAGAAAGTTTTCCAATTACTTCCCAGGTTTTGTCTTTACTGCCGTCATCCACTAAAAGCACTTCGTAGGAATAATTATTCTCTTTCATCACCTTGTCAATCCAGCCGGTGAGTTCGGTGAGCGATTCTTCTTCGTTATATGTAGGAATGACGATGGAGATTTGCATTATGGCAATAGATTTTACCCGGCTGACGAAACCTGATTTTTTTGTGAGTTGCGTTTGACGAAAAGAGCAATGATTAAACTGAGAATCGCCCCAAAGCCAAGCGTTTTAAAGTATCCAACTAACAAACTAACGAAATCGGTATCTTTCGGTCCTTCTTCAAACTCTTCCATTCTTTTATCAATTTCCTCATCCGGGGCACCCATACGTTCCATAAACTCTGTAACATTTTTTTTAATCTTTTCCATTAACTGAGTTTGATATTGAGTGTCAATCACATTGTTTATCAGATATGTAGTTGCAAAGTTCATCAACATGCAAACAGCAAAGATGACAAACACTGCAACAAAGGCCTCGCCAAATGATATATTTCCGTCAGGCCGGTTTCTTCGATATGTAATTCCAAACCAAACTGTCAGCAAAACAATTAACGCGGCTGTAAGGATTCCAAAAACAGACTGTATCCAAAATCCGGAAAAAAGCCAATCGCTGAAAATATATGTAATGAAACCATACAGAGTCATTATAGCTCCGGATATAAGCCCATATCTTAAAGCAAGTTTATAATCTATTGTCATTTCTTTAGCTGTTTAACTGTAGTTTACCTTTATTAATCACCCCGAGTGCTTTACCGGTAAACTTTTTGCCTACAAAGGGAGTGTTTTTCGATTTTGATTGGATGTCGTTTTCTGAAAAAGTCCATTTTAACTTCGGGTTGAAGAGGGTAAGGTCGGCATCTTCGCCCTCTTTTATTTTCGGAATTTTCATGCCAACAACTTTTCTTGGGTTGTGAGCAAAAAGCTGAATGATTTTTCCGGTGGAAAGTTTTCCATTCAAAACTGTATTCGCAATAGCGAAGCAGGTTTCAAGACCAATCATACCAAACTCTGCTTTTTCAAATTCGAGTTTTTTGCAGTCTTCTTCGTGGGGCTGGTGTGCGGAAGTAATTGTATCAATAGTTCCGTCAGTAATGCCTTTCAGCAGTTCTGCAATATCTTGTTTGGTACGCAGATGCGGATTCACTTTACAGTTGGTGTCGTAATCAGCAAGAGCTTTTTCGTCAAGCATAAGGTTGTATGCGTTTGCCGATGCCGAAACTTTGAGCCCTCTTTTTTTTGCATTCCTGATTAATTCAACCGAGCGGCTAAGCGACACATCGAGAAAATGAAGTTTAGATTCGGTGTATTCGAGAATATAGAGGTCGCGGTTTACAGCAATTTCTTCGGCAAGTGCGGGGGCAGAAGGCAGCCCGAGTTTTACGCTGGTTGCTCCTTCGTTCATCACCCCGTTTTTTGAAATGGTGTTGTCTTCGGGGTGGGTGAAAATAATTCCGTTGAAGGCTTTTACATAAAGGAGCGCGCGTTCAAGGGTTCCCGCGCTTACACTGGGCTTAAGTCCGTCACTGAAAGCGATGGCGCAAGCTTCGTACATGTCGTACATTTCGGTGAGGTCGGTTCCCTGGCAGTTTTGGGTCATAGCTCCCACCGGATGCACACTTACAACTTCATGTAGCGCCTTGCGGTGGATGTATTCGATTTGTGATTTGGTTTGAATAACAGGGTTGGTATTGGGCAGGCAGCAGATATGGGTAAAGCCCCCAAAAGCGGCAGCGCGGCAGCCGGTTTCAACGGTTTCTTTTTGTTCGTAGCCGGGGTCGGCAAGGAAAGTATGGAGGCAGAACCAGCCGATGGAAACATGAAGGTTATCGGCTGTTACTTCGGTGGCTTTGGATGGGTTGGAAAGCTGATTTCCGATTTTTTTGATTTTGCCATCGCTGATTAAAATATCTTTTAGCCGGTTGTGAAAGGGAGAGCCGCTGTCAACTATTCGCGCAGAGCGGAGAAGGATTTCCATACCGAAGCCCAAAATTAAAAATTAAAATGAGGAATGGGGCGAAGTTGAGGTGTTGCTGAAAGGAAGAATACCGGGCGACACGAATTGCAGAATGAAGGTTGTTGAACTAAGGGTTAACCGCTTAGTTACTTACTCTTTATTTTTTTCCCAAACAAAGACAGCTAATAAAGCTATTACCAACCCTGAAACGAATACCCCAAAAAGAGGTATGGACGCAACTTTGATGTGAAAATAATCTGCCAAATAAAGCAGCGCCAACCAAGTAGCAACTACTCTGAACCATATTATCAAAACTCTTTTAAACTTTAGTGAATTCATAAAATAATGAGGAATCTAAAAGACAATAATATGTTAAAACCGAAATTTTGAGTTTCTATGTTTACCATTAGTTACATCCAATACAATTGGCTATCCACTTATTGTAGTAAAAGAAGCATACTCTGTACCCGATTTCCAAGGAGGGGGCGGTGGGTGCGTGTGTTCCTGACATGGTTATTAAGTTTTAACGGTTAAAAAATAGGGTTTTTGATGAAAAACGAGGCTTGGAGGCATTTTGCCTAATCTCAGAAAGTTTCTGAGATATCTCAGAAACTTTCTGAGGTCTCTCAAAAGGCTTCTGAGGCTTCTCAAAAGGTTTCTGAGAACTCTCAGTAAAATGCTGAGAACTCTCAGTAAATTACTGAGAACTCTCAACATAATGCTGAGACATCTCAAAAGAATACTGAGTTTTCTCAGAAAACCACTGAGGTATCTCAGCAAGTTTATGAGTTAGTAAAGAAACAGGGAATGAACCCTTTGAAAATAGAAAACTGCGTGTGATACTGGGCGCCTGCCTGCCGGTAGGCTGGAGTACTGCCCCCGGTTGTACAACCGATAAATTACTTAGTGCCAGAGCCGGTGAAATAAGAGGGGCTGAAGGCGAATAAAAATTCATGACGAATTTTTTTATTCAAAGCCGGTTACAATATCGCTGTATATCCCAAAAGTACCCGTGCAAAGTGGCTTTGCGGTAACGAGTTTAGCAAGGGAAAGGAAAAAAGCAAATATTTGTTTGCAGTTAAACCTTCCAAAACCTGAGCAGGGCAATTTCTGCAGCCAAAAAAAGGAGGGTTAAAATCAGGCACCATTTCCAAAGCGGGGTGCCGCGGTTCAGCTCGCTGAGAACACCCGAAACCCCGGCATTGGAGCTGCTTACAATGCTTACATTACCGGCTGTATATTTTGCCCGTAAATCAGCCGGGGTGAAAAATTTCAGGTCCGATTCCTTGCGGTCGAAATTGAGCGCCAGCAAGCCTGCCGAATCAGAATTTTCTAAACTAATTTGATAGAAGCCCGACTTTTTTATCTGTCCGCCCAAACCCAAAAGCATTTTGCTGCCTACGGCAAACTGCTCGGGAATAAACTCTACATTTTCGCCTTTGATTTTATAAACCTTGTCGCCCGAAGTTTCCCGGGCATCGGCCTCAATACGGGTTTGAGAGCCTATAAAATAGCTGATGCCTGAGGCGCTTATGTTGAGCACCGCCATTTTATACAGCAGGGGAACAAAAACAGCGTGCACCGGCAGCTCGGAAAAGTTTTCATCGAGCGGAGAGCCGCAAACATACAAGGAGCCCTTTGCGAAAGGGTAATGGCTTAAAAAAGAAGTGCCGTCTTTTAAGGTAAGTACGGCTTCTTCGTTTGAATTTACGGAACGGGTAAACCGGTAATATTTTTTAGCGCGCGGCAGGTTCATGTTGGCAGGAATTTTTTCAAACACATCACGGAAAATACTTTGCTGAAGGTTGATGCTGTTCATATCCTGCGGCTGCTCGGAAAATGCCGTAATGGAATTGGCGCGGAAGGCGTTCAGGAAACGGTTGTAGGATTCTATATCGCATTTGCCGTCAGGAAAAACCGCTACTGCGCCACCGGTGCTTAAAAAAGAGCTGAGTTGGGCGGTAAGCGATGAGGGAATGGTTTTCAGATTGTCGAGAACTACTAACCGGTTACCTTTCAAAATAGCCGCATCAAAATTGGAAATGAGAACCGCGTTGTAATCAAACTCGGGCTGGTCTTTAAAAAGCGCATTCAGATACTGGCTGGGGCGGTTTTCGCTCAGCGCAAGTATGTTTACTTTTTCGATAACGTTGAAAGCAATAAAGTAATTGTCATCGTAAGTAATGGGGTAATCCTGTATTTGTAAAAACCCCTTATTCCATCCCGGCTGACTCAAAATAAAAGTGAGGGTATCGTAAACAAATGAGCCGGCATCTGCCGAAAAGTCAGCCATCACTTTGGTCTGGTCGTTGAGTTTAAGAACCAGGCGGTTGTTTTCAGAAGTCTTTTCACCGCTATTAGCAATTTTTACAATCAGCTGCACCGGTTGATTTAAAAGCTGCACCGGTTCATTAAAAAAAACAGTATCAATATAAACGTTTGCCCGGGCATCGGCTTCAAGCGGAACTAGGTTGTAAGCCGTTGATGAATCCGGGCTCAGGTCGCCCATGTTTTTCTGAAAATCGGAAATCAGGTAAGCAATCTGGTTTTTACCATTCTCGCGGCTCAAAGCATCTTTCTGCCGGGCAGATATTTCGGAAAGACTGCGCACCACCGGTGAAATTTCCAATTCATCGAGCATACGGGTAAACTCTTCTTTACCTAAAAGCCGTTGGTGCTTACCTTCAAAATCATTGGTTAATAGCTGAAACTGGTCATCGGCTGAATAGCTTTTCGCAATCTCCTTAGCGGTAAGTTTGGCGTAGTCGAACAAACTCTTTCCTCCGCTTACTGCATTCATGGAAAATGAATTATCAATATATATGCTTACATATTTTCTTCCGGCAGCGGCACCGGTATTCTTTCGCGGAATGTACGGCTGTGCAAAAGCAAAAACAAGAAACGCAAGCGCCAAAAGTCGCGATGCCAGCACCAGCAGATGTTTCAGCTTACTGCGCGCGGCTGTTTCCTCTTTTACTTCGCGCAAGAACTTCACATTGCTGAAGTAAACCGTCTTGTAACGCCTGAAATTGAACAGGTGGATGATAATGGGAATGGCAAGAACGAAAAGAGCAAAAAGAAAGGCAGGAAAGACAAATTGCATGGGGAGCTAAAATATCTTTTTTTGATTCTTAACTCTGCTATATTCGCGCTCCGTCTGCGGTGAAACACACCCCGACATGTAAGTCCCGGAAAATACTTGCACAACATTCGAGCAAAGATTTTTTTTCTGGGCGTGGCGCAGCCCGGTAGCGCACTTGCATGGGGTGCAAGGGGTCGGAAGTTCGAATCTTCTCGCCCAGACGAAGGCGAAGTCAGAAATGGCTTCGCTTTTTTTGTATGCGGCCGGAAAAGTGTTGCAGGTTTGCGGAATGTTTGTTCCAATAAAAAATTAAATCGGTTAAATTCTTTTTACTGCCAAATGTTTCTTTATTTGCCGTAACTAAATTTAACACACCTTGAAAAAGATTTTAGTTATTCTGGCTGTAAGCTGGTCTTTGGGGTTGAATGCCCAATATTGCGCCCGCGATTATTACGATGATGCTTTCCAACAATTTTTAGGAGCTCAAACCACTTACGTTCAAAAAACCGATAACGATGTTTTGGATAGTTTGCTGGAGCAGGCTCTTACTTTGTATTGGAAAGTGAATAAGTTTAAGTTAATAAGCCCCAAACGACTTTCAGAAGTAGAGTCAAACCCCGGTGCAGCCATTTTGCTTCCGTTAACACTCGATGTTACCCGTGACGGCATGACCGTTGGCAATTATGGTATGTATTGCCTGATTATGGGTGGAAAACGAAAAAGTCTTTCCATGTCAGATATCATAGCATTTGCGCAGACTGACTATAAATATTTGACCCCTACAAACTATTCATTCATGTATAGTTTTGGTGGCGCAGCTTTGGACCAGAATAAGGGCAAAATTCCCGGGTTTCAGTTTCGGATGCTTGATATTATTAAAGGCATAAACGATGCCTTGGAATATGTAAAAACAAACAAAAGCAAGTTCAGGGCCGGACTCATGCACGGCATGGAATACATGAATGAAAATTTTTACAACAAGAGCATAAAAATACTGAAGAAAAAAACGCTCTATGTTTACTATGATAATGTGGAGGATAGAGAAAAGGTAAAAAAGGTGTATCCTTATAAAATAGAATTTGTGGGACGCGAAGATTTTTATGACGTAGTAGCCGGGAAAAAAGAAAATGCTGTTTATATGGTTTTAACCACCGGCTACTCTACCGATGTCCTCATACTTACTGACCCCTCTACTCATAAATGTGTTGGCGGGCTTCCGTTCGGGTATGTAACCACGATAGATGCCGGAGATTTTAAAGACCTGGTAAAAACAATAGAAAAGGCAGATAAGTGAAAGAAGCTTAGATTTTTTGACTTAACAACTGCCGATAAATTACTTTAAAATAACCACAGCTATATGATGTGTTACTACAGGGCATCGGTATTTCTGTTCATACTTGTGTTATCATCAGCAGCTCTGCATGCACAGTTCGAAACAAACTATACTCCCGTTCAATCAAGCGGAACATTGCCGAAAGATTTTGTAACTCTTTCTTCCAAAAAATATCAGGAAGCAAAACAAAGCCTGTCAAAAAAGGAAAAAGGCAGCAGCAGGAGGTTAAAGCAGAAGTTTCTGTTACAAAGCAATTTCGGCATTGATGAAATGCTGCTTAGCGGTCAGGTGCTTTTTAACGACCCCATGGGGATATATGTAAATAAAGTAGCCGACAAAGTTTTGGAGTACGACCCGCAAACCCGTAAGCAACTCCGCTTTTATATCCTTAAAACGAGCGCGGTCAATGCTTTTGCTACCGGGCAGGGAATTATATTAATAACTGTCGGCTTACTCTCGAAGATAGAAACAGAAGCTCAACTGGCGTATATCATCAGCCATGAAATTGTCCATTATAAGGAGAAACATGCGATTGAGCAGTTTGTTGAAGCAGATAAAATAACAAAAGGTAAAGATGCCTACAGCCGTATGACACTTGATGAAAAGCTGATTTCAAGGTGCGCGTTTTCAAAGGAAAAGGAAACTGAATCGGATGAAAAAGGGTTGGAAATATTTAAACACTCAGGGTATAGCTCAGCTACTCTACCCGGAATGTATGATGTACTGAAATATTCTTACCTGCCATTTGGCGATTTAACTTTCGATAAAAACTTTTTAGAAAATTCAACGCTTAAATTTCCCGATGATTATTATCTGACAGAAACCAAAGCCATAAACACAGAGTATACAGATGACGATGATGAAAGAAGTACGCACCCAAACCTGCAATCGCGCAGAAAACGCACCGAAACAGCACTGGCAGGTTACAACAACACGGGCAAAAGCGATTATCTGGTAGGCGAAGTTGAGTTTAACAAAATACGCGAAACAGCACGTTTTGAAGTTTGTCGTATTTACACTGTTAAACATCAGTACGAGAAAAGTCTGTACTGTGCTTACCTGTTATTAAAAAAATATCCGGATAACCTGTTTCTCAAAAAAAATATTGCCATTTGTCTTTCGGGACTTTCGTGTTACTCCATAGCAAATAACATAGAAAAAGTTCATCTTGATAAACAGGATGTAGAGGGTAAATCGCAGGCATTATGCCACCTTATAGATAAGTTAAATAATGTAAAAGGCCATATACCGGTTGTTGCGCTGGCATACCTGGCAAAACTTAAGAAGCAATATCCGGAGGATAAGGACATAGATGCTCTCTTTCGAACGCAGGTTGTGCTAACTAAACGATACAATATGTTTTCCAGTTTTAGTAAAACGCCTGCGACCAGTGATACTGTGTTTTCGAAGAATCAGACAACAGGCGAATCCTATAAACCAGGTATTTGGGGTAAAGACGGCTTTACTCGGTATGCCTTTGTTGAATTTATGAACGAATCCTGGTTTACAGATGCATTTACATATGCAGAAAGTAATTACGATGACGAGAATACAGATGAGGATGTGGATATAGTTCAGGAAATGAAAAATCCTAAGCGATATTTCGACAAGCGTACTTATGCCTTAGGATACAAGAAAGTAGTGGTAGTTGACCCTTATTATGCCAGAGTAAATGCCCGCAAAAAGGAAAAATTCAAATTTCTTCAAAGCGAATCGGGGCAGGTAGATTTTTCAGAACGTATAAAACACAATGCCAAGATAGCTAAGCTCGATGTTGAAGTGCTTAACTCAAAGAACCTAAAGGAAAATGATGTTGAGAAGATAAATGACCTCGCTTTATTACAGGATTACTTTAAAGACCAAGTCAATCATGATAAGGACGTGGACATGTCTTTTATAGAAAAAGAAAGGATAGCTGCCCTGGCTAAAAAAATGAATACAGATTATTTTATGTGGACGGGTGTTATTTCGCTGACTGATAAAAATAAATTACGTGCCGGGTCTGTAATAATACCTATACTTCTACCTGTCCTGTTGCCGGTAGTATTGCCTTCGCTGATTAACAACGGGCAATACACCCTCTATTTCGCTCTTATTTACGATGTGAAAGCAGATAAAATACGATTTGCCACTTTCCGCGAAATAAATAACCGTACACAATCCGATATTCTTGATTCACATATTTATGATGTGTTTCAGCAAATTAAAAAAGCTAAAAAAGGATGAAATGCCCATGATTCAAAAGCAACAATCAAAACGAACATCAGGGATATTCCGTCTGACCGTTAAAAATCAAATTGTGTCCGGATGAAAAAGTATTTTACACTATTGCTGTTATTTGGCGCAGTTGCTTTTTCATGGGGCAAAGGAAAAGTGCCGGGGTTTCAGGGGAAGAAGTTCTTAATGAAGTACGATTTGGGAATAATGCACCCGACTCTTGTAGGCAGAACCGGTGTATTGCCTATGCTTTATCATAATGTGTCAGCCGATTATGTTATTGCGCGTGCGTGGACTATAGGCGTTAAATACGGATTTATGACATATAAATCACACACCGACCGAAAGGGGTTTTACGGGCAGATAGAACAGTACTACGGTTTAGGCGACAATGTGAACATAAAGGATTACAAAGGCCGATATACCCAGCATACTGTTTCGGTTTTGGCTAAAAAGTTTGATATAAAAAAAGGATACATAGCTCCTGTGGGCAGATATGTAATACTGGGAGTTTACTATCAATATGCAACTGACCAACTCTTTGAGTTAGACGGTTTCTACGACTATCAGACAGGATATTCAGAAGTAAACGTAAACAGCTATAAAACCACAGCTCATTTTATGGGTTTTACTATAGGAACGGGACGAAATTTTATCATAGCTCGCAGAATAATTGTTGACATTGGCTTTTGCCTGAATGTAACCCCTTTTGCTATGGTTATGCTTAACGGAAGTCCGGTTCAACAAGCCGAATGGCGCAACATCATGTTAAGGAATCTGTTTCAAATAAACGTTGGCTTAGGCAGCTTAATTTTCTAATGAAAAAAATTCTACCATGAAATACGTCCCGGTTATAGTTATTCTCTGTGCTGTTTCTTCCTGTATTAAGGTAGAAAATCTAGGGTTTGCAGACTGCGGTGATAAACCCGCTAAGCCTGTTTTATCAGCTAATAACTTTACCAAGCAACTGGGTGAAAGCATTTCTTTATCCGTTACCAATTACGAAACAGATGTCAGCTATTACTGGTATAGTCCCGAAGGTGAAAAAGTAGGAACAGGCAGAAATGAAACCATCTTTCTCAATTCCAGCACTTACACAGGGCAGTTTACAGTGAAAGGTGTAAAAGGTTATCCTCCTTGCGAGGGCGAATCCTCCACATTTACGGTAAACTTAACCTCCAATATGCCATCATGTGGCATGAGTTATAATACTTTTAAACTAGGCAACTCCATCAACACGTTATGGGCAAATACAGGTTATACCGACCCCGATTTTAACGGATTACCGACTCTTTTTTGCTCTCTGGCAGGTAGTAGTTCACTTAGCATAACCTTGAGAAGTTTGCCTAAAGAAAATTCCATAAAAGTTTATACTGTACGAGATGGTTATCCCTCAGACTCCTCCAAGTGCAGAATGATTTTCAATTTTAGCGGCTCTTATAATGCCAATAGCGGGCTGGTATATATTCAACATGTACCCGGTCAATACAATGTTGCGTATTGCAATGTGAACTTCTATAGAGTATCCGATCAGTATCAACACCCGAATTCGAAAGCCGACCTTCATTTTGACGATTAAACCACAGCGTAGGCGGCATTTGCAAACGATTAGCTGCTACCTCAATGCATTTGATTTTGCAATCTTGAGAAATGAGGGCTGTTCTATATAGCTGTCAATTTCGTTTTATCCCAGCTTTTCAGAAGTGATTCACTATAAACTTTCGGATTAAGTTGCTCTTTTCCGGTGAAGAAACAGAAAGAAGATAAACACCATTCGGAAGCCCCGAAGTATTTAACCGGAAAACGTCTCCGCTGACAGGAGTTCCGAAAATTGCTTTCCCATTCATATCTAGCACGTTAACGTAAGAGGAAAGAATGTCGGATTCAATCGTTAGAAAATCATCCGCAGGATTCGGATAAATACGGGCGGTTTGTTGAGGTTCTGTTTCCGCAATTCGAGTATTGGTAAGCGCCTGTTTATAAAATTGAATTATCCCCGCTGAACTTCCGGTGTAACCGGTAAAAACTATCTTGTAAACATCGGTTGGTGTTTGAATAAAATAAGCAAGTGAGTCGTGCACACGGTAAGTGCCCCTTCCGGTTACCTCATCTTTTCCTGAAACTAAAAGCTGGTTGTTTATTAAATATTTCCAGTTCCAGCCAATGGCATTCATATCGGGTTTAAATAAAAGCCCGGAATAGCTGTTGTCGCTTACTTCCATTCCATCGCGCCTGGCAACCGTAATTCCTTTATTGGTTAAAACACCTACGGCAGGGAGCGTCTTTCCTGTCTGAACATCAGTAGCAGCGTATTTCAAAAACTGCAACTGCCAGCTGGAAGAAAGAGGTTCTTTATCGCGAACCGTATGG
Organism: uncultured Chitinophaga sp.; assembly: GCA_964631835.1. Classification (GTDB taxonomy): domain Bacteria; phylum Bacteroidota; class Bacteroidia; order Chitinophagales; family LD1; genus Bog-950. The sequence goes on along the minus strand of CAZWAD010000007.1, from coordinate 30,593 downwards.
TCTGTAAGGCTTATATAAACCAAATTCTTACCAATGTAATCCCGCTTGCTGATGCGAAGGGTTTGAAGATTAGAATTATCAATATCAGCATACTTTAAATTCCAAGCGGTGTCGCGGTCTAATTCCTGAACCAAAAACTTTTTTACCGCGCCATTCGGCAATTCAAACAGGTAAACTTTTTTTCCCTCCACATCATGGTTGGGTGAACCACCGTAAACGCCCCAACCGTAATTGAAGGCACCGATATTCAGTCCTGTATTTAAAGCCCCTAAATCAAGGAGCGAGTCCGAATCATTCAACTTTTGCCAGTTATGAAACCCTGTCGTATCCACCGAAACATTAAAAGAATCAGCGGTAAATCCGGGAATCAGATAGACCTTTACTCCAAAAGCTTCGTTGATACGAACGGTAGTGCCTTGTAAGGTATTGTTAGGAAAAACAGAAGAGCGGACCGAAACAGCAACATGCCAGTCGGTATTAGAAACCACTGTTTTAACGCCTGTCTGCAGGTTATAGAAAACCATATTTGTATTACCCGAGCCTGTTACGGCAGAGTCATTAACCACTGTCTGTCCGATGGATGCTAAAGAGAGGAAGCCGGCTGCCATAAACAATAAACTCTTTCGTTTCATTTTAACCCTTTTTAGTTAGCGGGGCAAAACTGTACTTTATACGTTGATAAACGAAATGAGAATTGTCACAGAATTGTCATTTTTTTGTTATTATTACAATCGAATAGCAAATTAACGTTCTTTAGGCTGTTTTATACCCCATACAGAGCCTAAATACCCACTATGATTAAAAACTTATTGCCCTCAAACTCTAGGGTTTGGGTTTACCAGAGTGTCAGGAAACTACCGCCTGACCACGTTGAATCAGCATTAATAAGGCTAAAACAATTTGTTTCCGGTTGGACTTCGCACCGCGAAGGCGTAGTGGGTGACGGTACTCTTCTTTACGACCGCTTCATCATTTTGATGGCTGATGAAAACCAGGTCGGTATAAGCGGATGTTCTGTTGACTCTTCAGTTCGTTTCCTCAAAGAATTGGAAAAGGAACTTGAAACTAATTTTTTCGACCGCTGGAATATTGCTTATAAAAAAGACCGCGAGGTACTTAGCTGCAACATTGCTGAATTCGGTGAGTTGGTGAAGAAGGGTGAGATACACGATGAAACAATTGTTTTCAATAACCTCGTTCAATCGAAAAAGGAATTTGAGGAAAAATGGCAGGTTCCGTATAAGAATAGTTGGCTGAAGAATATCGAAGCAGCTAATTCCTCGTTTGGCTCGCTACTATAATCGGCTAAATCTCTTTCTTACTTCTGAATAACCAGTTTGCGGGTCGAGTTGCCATTTCCGCAGACAATAGTCGCGGCATAAATCCCCGCGGAAAGATTTCCAACTTCTATGGTGGAAGTCAACGATTCGGGTTTATTAAAATACACCAGGCTACCCAAAGCGTCAAACAGCTTTATTTCTTCCATAATTTCCGAAGCTATAAATATAACTTGAGAATATGCAGGATTAGGTAATAGCGCTATCTCAGCCATAACATTCAGGTCGTTTACCCCGCTCACAAAATCGCTGACACAGTCTAAGTAATGCGCTTTATGCGATGAAGTATCAATAATGATATCCTCATCGCCATTCTGATAGAGCAAATAAGTAAAATAGAAGAGCATCATTTCATCGCTGGTAGCTTCACCTACACTCACATCCTGCGGAGGATTATTCGGGTTGTTCGGGTTATTGGCCGTATTGTCATAGGTAGCTTCTCCATACAAGACCGTGCCAGCGGGAACTTTAATAATACGCTGAAAGGGATGCGAACCCTGCCATTGAAAATCCCACTGAGGGATGTCAATAAACGGAAGAGTATCTCCGCTTGTGGTTACCCCGTAAGTTTTCATTTTGGTGCAAACCAGATGAGCATGAGGAGCCACACCGAGCAGAGATGCATGCAGCGGAAGCGTAAACTGCGAATGGAAAGTCTTAACTGTATTCGCAGGTATGAACAACGGACCATCCTGCAGAGAACCGGGGAAAGGAGCCGGAATATGATTCAGAATGGGTTGGATACTTACATTCCTTACCCCCGGCTGGGTAGTGAATTTAATATTCACCTTGGTGGAATCAGTCTGCCCGGTTGTGCCTACCGGATAATGGACCTGAATAATAATTCTGGCTCCTGCATTAAGCTGCATTCCCATTCCCGAAGGGAATTCAAAAACTGACGAGCCGGGAACCCATCCGCCAATCAGTTTTGCCGAATTGCTGCCAATACCGCCAAAACTGGTATAGCCCTCGCCCGGGTCGTTATTATCGAGCATTACCGGTGTTGAAGATGTATCCTGAAAAATAAGCACGTGATGAACAATAGCGCGATTACCGGGAATGACTTCTATACTCGAAATATTTTGGGTGGCAGGCTGCGGATTGGTTAGAACAAAACAGCGGTAAAGGTCGCTGCCCGACATTGCCGGTATGGTGTAAGGCTGCATTTTACCAACCAAATCCGGATTGGTAATTACTTCAGCCGAAGAATAAACCGGTGGCGCAGGAGCTGATGCCGGGTTGCCTTCCGGTGCACCTCCGTTAACCCATTCAGCAATGGTGTTTATTTCCTGTGTTGTCAGAATATTCTCATCAGCATAATGCTGAAAAGAAGTATTAGGCAGGTACGGTGGCATTGCTTTGTCCGTTACAGATGCTGAAATATTGAACCGGTGTGTAAACGCATCATTATAAGAAATGAGCGGGAAAGGAGCTATTCCGTTGCTGTTATGGCAACTGCTGCAATGCGAATAAACTATGCAGGCTACATCCTCACTCCATGTCGGTGTCTGAGAAGATAATTCTGCCGAAAAAAGGAACAACAGAAAAACAGGTAGAGTTTTTTTCATGGTTTTAATGGATAATGACATTTTTTTCTGACACACGAAACTAAGAAAAGTTTAATGGGTGACTTATTCCGCAAACTTCAAACATCCTTCCATTGCCTCGTCATAAACGGCAATCAAATTACTCCAGTCATATTTACGGGCATATTGCCGGGTATCCATTACACGCAGGTATTTTACATCCATAATCCTTCGCTGCAGCCTGCTTACAAAATCTTCTTCTTCATAAAAAAAGGTGGAGCGGAATTTTTCAGGAATATGCTCCGGATACGCAAGGCGCTTAGGCAGAAAAGGAACTACATTGCAATACATAGCTTCAACTATACTGCCGCCAAAAAAATCCTGGGCTGAAGTTACCGGAAGCAAATCCGCAGTCCACAGCCACTTACAGTATTCATCAAAAGTTTCAGCATAACCAAAGTGCAGGATTTTGGAAGTCAGTTTCTCTTTCGCCTCGGCAAACACCGGTGGCTGTTTTTCGTAACTTTCGCCCAGAACAACCAACCGAAAGTCAATTCCGTGCTCATCTAACTCAAACAGGGCATTGAAAAACCTTTCGGGGTTCTTGTCGTACTCCCAGCGGTGGTTCCATAAAATTACACACCGGTTCGGCTTCTCAATTTTTGCGGGCTTGTGCTCATCTAGCTTTTTTAAATCAAGCGCCAGCGGAAGCACTGATGATTTTTTGCGGATGGCGTCCACCGTCTCCAAATTGTTGTGGTCGGGAAAAACTTTCAGAAAGTTTGGAAGTTCACCGAAAAACACCTCGTAATGGTATTGTGAGTTGAAAAATACATGAGTAGCCGCCAGTGCCGAGGTGTAATTGATAAAGGCATAATGATTATCGCGCTGAAGTTTTACATCGGCATCAGTTGGCGACCATGGATAGTTCAACTGGTTTTCATGAAAGTAAATTGCTACCGGTACATGGCTTAGTTTTTTCCGGGTAAGGGAAAGAAACAAATTGAGGTCAATCATATCAGTGGCAAAAATCAAATCAACCTTTCCTAAATTCTCTCCGGAGGAGAGGACTTTAGATGCAAGGCTCACTGCGCCACCGTGCATGCGCCATTTCCAGTGATTGCCCGAAAGAGAAACAATTTCAACGGTGTGTGCACTGAACCGCTTAAACTCCTCCGCCCATTTCTTATGCGAGCCGGAAAAGAAACTCTCCAAAAGAAGAATACGCATAACAAGGCTAAAATAGGAAAGCCGGATTTAAGACTGGCAAAAATCAAATTGGGTTAGGATATTGCTGCTTACTTTTTCCCGTATTAAACATTGTAAAAGGGCTTCATTTCTGTTAGTGCGTCACGTGCTGTTGAACAACATCATCTTCCTCATTGACTAAAGTCATCCTTCCGATGGGATTGAAAGGAGATATTTGCAGACACGGTTACTTTCAAAAATTAAAGCAATGGAAATTCTTATTACCGATTCAAGAACCATCAGCGATGTACAAAGCGACTTCAACAAAGAATTTCCTTTTCTGAAAGTTGAGTTTTTTGATGCACCCCATCGAACGGAAAAAGCCCTTCCCAAATCGAAAATGTTTCCGCACGACAAAAAAATTGGTTCGTGCCGCAGGATTCACAGTGCCGGCAAGGTGAATGTAACCGGCAGCAACACGGTAAGCAGTTTTGAAAGCGAACTTTGGAAAAAATTCGGATTATCAGCACAGGTGTTCCGCAAAAGCGGCAGTCTGTGGATCGAAACCTCACTCACCGATTCATGGACTCTCGAAAGGCAAAACCGCGAAGGACTTGAAATGAGCAAAACACACCGCAACGCTTATAAAGAAGCCGAAGAGAGAGATTTTTCGGACCGTGACAAGTGGGAGTAAATATTTTGATTTAAGAATTATTCTCAGGAGATAACTACTGAAACAATATCGGTATTGTGACGTATAGGAATAAAGCCATCTACAAAATAAATGATGGCTTGGTAACAATGCCCTGCTCAATGACTCCATTGCTTGATAGTGCTGAAAGCTTCCTGTTTTGCAAAAAAACTGAAGACCGCTCTATTTTGTTTGTGCGCGATGAACGTTACATGCGGCAGTACATAAGCATTGAAGAAATGCAATGCTTTACAGAAAAAGATTTTTACGAGGAAATTGTTTTTACCTCGCAGAAAGATTTTTTCGACTATATAGCCAGCAAATACCCCTATGCCGATTTAAGCCGTGCATCGTTTACATAAACGTACGTTTTGAAAAATTGGAATTGTTTCATACAGAGGCGCTGAAAACCTTACACACATTATTACTGCTGATGACTTTAGCTTTTACTTAGTAGTTTGCTTACCGAAAATACTAAACCGGAAAATAATTTAATACCTTCGGCAACCTATAAATACCACCGGTGAATAAAGACATTCAGAAATACAACAATGCACAATCCGGAGAAGACAAGAAAATATGCAAGCTGCTGGCAGAAGAAATCAGCAGCCAGTTACCGGAAGCAGAAAGTAAAATATGGCATGCCATACCTGTTTGGTTTATTGATGGGAATCCTATTGTTGGTTATGGCAAACTGAAAAGCTGTATCCGCTTATTGTTTTGGAGCGGACAGAGTTTTGAGGAAGAGGATTTGCAAAAAGAAGGAAGTTTTAAAGCCGCAGAAGCCCGCTATACCGAAGCCGCCCAAGTAAACACCAAAGATTTAAAACGCTGGTGTAAAAAAGCGAGAGATATCCAGTGGGATTATAAAAACCTGATTAAGCGAAAAGGTACGCTGATTAGGCTGAAATAAACCCGGCAAATACTAGTTGAGCAGGTTTTTCAATTTATCCTCATTAAGCACCGAAATTTTCCCTTCCGATATTTCAATCAACTTTTCGCTTTTAAAATCACTGAGTGTTCTAATTAAACTTTCTGTAGCGGTTCCTACTACCTGAGCCAAATCCTCCCGGGGGATTTCAAGTTTGGGTTTGTCGCCCGGAGTTTTCTTGAATTTATCGTACACATGAAGCAATCCATTTGCTACGCGCTTGCGCAAAGAATTATATGCCAGATTCAACAATGCCTCTTCACGCTCTACTAAGTTATGCGAAAGGAGTTTGATAAAACTCTTTGCAACCTGTGCATTGCTGTTGAGCAGTGCATAAAAATCTGACTTGGGAATGAGCATTACTTCACTGTCATCCATAGCTTCTGCATTGTCGGCATAAGAAGTTTCTTCAAGCAAGGCGGTGTAACCCATAAAATCTCCTTCTTTGTAAATAGCTGTAATCAGTTCTTTGCCGTCTTCATTCATACGAAACGACTTCACCTTTCCCTTCACCAAAAAGAAAAGATATGACGGACGGTGTCCGTGAGTGTAAACCATTTGTTTTTTCCTATACGCCTGGGTTTCCCGCTCACCCTTAGTCAAATCAATTTTACCGTTCAGACGCGCGCTGTTTAAGAAATCATTTACGCCCTCAGCACTTGCCGCAAATTCAGTTTTCAGTAATTCGGTTTTTTTCAACCGGGTTTCTACTGCATTCAGCAGTTCAATATCATCGAATGGTTTAGTAATATAGTCATCAGCGCCCATTTCCATTCCCTTTCGAAAATCAGTTCTATCTGCTTTAGCTGTTAAGAAAATAAACGGAATGGAAGATGTTTTGGGGCTTTTATTCAGCAAATGCAACACACCGTAACCATCCAACTCCGGCATCATGATATCGCAGATAATCAGGTCAGGGTTTTCTTTCTGCACCAGGTCAACACCTTTTTTGCCGTTTGAGGCTGCATGAACTTCGTAATTGGCAAGTTCGAGAATCTCCCCGATGTTTTCTCTGACTGCTTTGTTGTCTTCAATTAAAACAATTTTCTTTCCCATAACATTTAATTTGAAGGAATAGTGATTATAAAAGTTGTTCCTCGGTCTATTTCACTTTTCAAATCTATTTTCCCGTTTAATAATTCGATATATTTTGAAACAATATGAAGCCCTAATCCGGTTCCCTGAATGTTCTGCGCGTTCCTTGCCCTGAAAAACCGCTCGAACAAGTGCTGCTTGTCTTCTTCTGAAATTCCTATGCCGCAGTCTTTTACAGAAAGGATTACCTGCTTTTTGTTATTGGCGCAGGAAATCTCAACCACCGAATCTTCGGGAGAAAACTTGATAGCGTTAGATACAAGATTGAGGAGGATGTTTCTCAGCAACCGCTTATCGCTTACCACTTCATCCTTGCCGGTATGCAGGAATTTTATTTTCTGTCCGCGTCTGGCAATCGCCTGCATTTCTGAAACAAATTCGCTCATGAACTCGGTACAATTGAACGGTTGCAGTTTAGGGTTAATCAGACCTTCATCCAGTTTGCCCAGTGAAAGCAGGTCTTCAAGTAAAGCGCTGAGATGCTTTATGCTTTCCTTAATGCGCTCGATATGCCGTTCACGTTTTTCCTGGTCTTCCTCCTTGGTATATTTGGAAAGCAGCGCGGCAGAAGAAAGTACTGCCGCAAGCGGAGTTCTGAACTCATGTGATACTGTAGATACAAATCTTGATTTCAAATCGCTCAACTCTTTTTCTTTTTCCAATGCATGCTCCAACTCTTCTTTTGATTTTTCCAACTGCGCCAATGTTTCACGGAGCATCATGGTGCGGTCTTCCACTTTTTGTTCCAGTTCGGTATTAAGTTTTTTGATTTGGCTGCTTACCCGTTCCAATTCTTCTTTCTGCTTACGCTGAATTTCCTCGTGCTGTTTACGCACTGTGATATCAATAATAAAAGCAATCACAAATGCTTCTCCATTCATTATATAGTGGCTCAGGCTTATTTCTACAGGGAAAACACTCCCATCTTTTCGTTTGGCATATAAATCCCTGCCTGCTCCCATAGCGCGGTTTACCGGATTCCGGTGAAATATTTCCCGGTGCTGAACATGCTTTTGACGTATTGCATCAGGTAAAAGAATTTCTATCTTTTTTCCGACCATTTCCTCTTTCTTGAAACCGAACATTTTTTCGCCAAAGGGATTTACCAAAACAATTTCACCGGTACGGTTGGCAAGCACAATCCCTTCAGTAGCGTTCGCAAATAACGAAGCCATCATTACATCGCTGTCGAAGTTTTTATTCATCGGTTTTCCAAACATAACCCAAGCGGTTGTTTTACACAAAAAAAGTTCCGCAGCCGGAACTTTTTTAGAGATGCATAAACTACTCTCTACTTTTTTGCTGGTGGTAAAAGCACCGCATCTATCACGTGAATAACTCCGTTCGAAGCAGGAACAGACGCAAGAATATTTGCATCATTAACCTTGTATTTACCATCTTTCGCACCTATAGTCACATTGTCAAGGTTTGCCTGATTAAGAGTTTGTCCGTCTTTCATGCTTTCCGTTTTAATAACTCCAACAAAAACATGGTATTCAAGAATGTTCCTTAAATCATTTTTCTTTTCGGGTTTCAGTAAACCTTCCATCGTTCCGGCAGGAAGTTTATCGAATGCCGCATTGGTTGGTGCAAAAACTGTAAAAGGGCCTGCGTTGGAAAGCACATCAACATATTCAGCAGTTTGCAGCGCGGTAACGAGAGTGGTATGGTCTTTTGAGCCAACGGCCACTTTCACCACATCTTTTTGTGATTGGTCGTCCTGAACAGCAGATTGTCCTGCCGCTGGAGCCGAAGATTCATTAGTTGAAGAAGTTTGTGAACTCTGATTATTGCAGGAAGTAAGCAGTGCCAGTGCAAAAAGTACTAAGAATATCTTTCTCATGTTTTTTTTATTTTATTGAGTACAAACGTATCCTGTTCACTTTTTTGAGGGAATGACAAAACTCATCCCTCCAACTTTTCTTAGTCATAAAGGCGCGGAATGATATAAAAGATAATTGCGCTTTCTATTTGTAATATGAAAGACTTAACTGTATTACTATTTACAGGACTGCTTTTAACCACTTGTAATAATCAAACGGGTTCATCTTCAGTCTCCGAACCGGAAGAAGCCTTTGTTTCTAAAAAAGAGAGTGGCAAGTGGACCACTGACTTCGCGACAGCCCAGGAATTGAAAGGAATGCGCAACACGATTGAAAACTTTACGCTACTCAACAAAAAGAAGTTTGAAAACCTGAAAGCCTACCAGGAGTTTGGCGACCTGATGCAAATGCATGTTGAGCGGGTAAATACACTTTGCCGCCTTGACCCGGATACAAAAAACCTGCTTTGCAAAAAACTTGATTCTATTAAAGAAGAAGTTACAGTGCTTCATGGCGAAGATATGGTAAAATCGAAAGAAGCAGTAGAGCACATAAATACGTACCTCGCTGATATTGATTCTACATTTTCTTATATGAACTGACCCGGTTCTGTTTCTGACTTTAATCATATCCCTTCTTGACAGCACTCATTTAATAACGAGTAGCGGTGCCGCACTTTTGCCGTAGAAAATAAAACGAAAAAATATGAGCACCAAACTTCTCTCTCTCGCAACAACCGCAGCGCTTTTTTTTCTGTATAGCTGCGGAAATAATGAAAACAAAGCCGAAGGCACCGATGCACCACAAAGCATGGTAGCTGATGAGCCCAAAGACGATGGTCAGGGTGTAGGCAAATTCAAAAACATAACTCTTGCCGCATTAGATGTGAAACTGGCGGAGCAGGGTAAATCAATTTTCGAAACCAAGTGCGCTACCTGTCATAATCTTACCGATGCTAAAAAAACAGGTCCCGGTTTAAAAGGTATAACCGCCAGAAGAAGTCCCGCATGGATTCTGAATATGATTACTAATCCCGAGGAGATGACCAAAAAAGACCCGACAGCCAAGGATTTACTGGCAGAACATCTTACGCAAATGACTTTTCAGGATGTGAGCGATGACGATGCAAAGAAACTTTTGGAATACCTGCGCCAAAGCGATGCGGGAGGTGTTGAAACTGCCGCGAATAAATAGTCAATAATTCAATAACAATAAAACCAATAAACATGAAACGATTATCAATCATCACTTTAATAAGCGCTGTTTCAGCACTGCTTTTTTTCGGTGCGCTGAGCAGTTGCAAACCTCCTAAAGCCCAAAGCGCACTTTCAGGAAAAGCAGCAGAAAAAGTTTACGTGGCTCCGGGGAAAAAAGATGACATCTATCTTTTTACCTCAGGTGGCTTCAGCGGTCAGTTGGGAGTGTACGGGCTTCCATCCGGACGAAATTTCAAACAGATTGACGTTTTCTCGCAAAATCCTCAAACTGGTTACGGTTACAGTGAAGAGACAAAACCGTTGCTCATGACATCGCACGGTTTTGCTCCCTGGGATGACAGTCACCACCCCCAGCTTTCAAAAACCGATGGTAATGCAGACGGTCGTTGGATTTTTGTAAATGCTAACAACACCCCGCGCATTTCGCGCTCAAGTCTTGCTACATTCCGAACAGAGGAAATTCTTGAACTTCCAAATTGCGGAGGAAACCATGCTTCGCCTTTCTTAACTCAAAATACCGAATACGTGGTTGGCGCCTCGCGTTTCTCAATTCCTTATGATAAGGATGGTGATGCGGCTATTGCAGAATACAAAGACAAATTCAAAGGAACCATTTCCTTCGTTAAAGTTGACCCTAATAGCGGAGAAATGAACCTGAATTTTCAATTGCTGGTTCCGGGTGTTGACTATGACCTGGCACGTGCCGGAAAGGCGGTTTCGCACGGGTGGGTTTTCTTTAGCTGCTACAACACTGAAAAAGCGCACACCCTCCTCGAAGTGAATGCATCGCAACGCGATAAAGATTTTATTCTGGCAGTAAACTGGAAAAAAGCAGAAGAGTACCTGGCGAAAGGGAAAGCGCAGAAATGGCCGGCAAGGTACGCACATAATGTGTATGACGAAAAAACTCATACCGCCACTTCTCAGATTATTACTTCAGTAAACGTGCTGGACGTGAAAGAACTTCCTGAAATTTGCTACTACATACCCTGTCCCAAATCTCCTCACGGCTGCGATGTTGACCCAACCGGTGAATATATTGCCGCTTCAGGAAAGTTAGCTGCTGTAATTCCTGTTTATTCATTCAGCAAAATTCAGAAAGCGATTGCTGATAAAACGTTTGACGGAGATTTTGATGGCGTTCCGGTAATCAAATATGAAGCTGCACTCGATGGTGAAGTAGAGAAGCCCGGACTTGGTCCTTTGCATACTGAATTTGATGCAAACGGAAACGGATATACTTCGTTCTTTGTTTCATCTGAAATTGTGAAATGGAATGTAAAAACAAAACAGGTTCTTGACCGTGTTCCCACTTATTATTCAATTGGTCATTTATGCGTTCCGATGGGCGATTGTATTAACCCTTACGGAAAATATGTAATTGCGCTTAACAAAATCACCAAAGACCGTTACCTGCCAACCGGCCCCGAACTTTGCCAGAGCGCACAGTTGTATGACATAAGCGGAGATAAGATGCAATTGCTGCTTGACTTCCCTACCATTGGAGAGCCACATTATGCACAGGCATGTCCGGCAGAAATCATCACCAAAAACGAAGTGAAGTTCTATAAGATAGATTCCAATGCCCACAAGTATGCGGCAAAGAGCGAGAAAGAAGCTAAAGTTGTACGCAACGGAAATGATGTACACGTGTATATGACTTCAATCCGTTCGCACTTTACTCCTGATAATATAGAGGGAGTAAGGGTTGGTGATAATGTTTATTTCCACCTCACCAACCTGGAGCAGGACTGGGATGTTCCGCACGGCTTTGCTGTGAAAGGCGCTAACAATGCCGAACTGCTTGTGATGCCGGGCGAAACTCAAACTTTAAAGTGGGCGCCCGACCGTGCTGGTGTTTTCCCGATGTATTGCACCGATTTCTGTTCCGCACTTCACCAGGAAATGCAGGGTTATGTGCGCGTATCGCCACCGGGCAGTAATGTGTCGCTCAAATTTTCAACAGGTGAATAAAGGTTGATAGTTGACAGGAAGGGAGTCAGGACGACTCCCTTCTTTTTCTAAAGCAGTTTGCAGTAGTTGATGTTTCAATGAGAAAGATATGAAGCAGTTAAAATTTTTTACCCGGATAATTGTCGCAGTTTGCGGGCTTGCCATGATTCCATCGAATTTTATTCCGGTGTGGCAGATTCAGCTTGAAGCGCCACAATATCCTGAAGGATTGAAAATGGAAATCTGGAGCCACAAGCTAGGAGGTGACGTAGAAAAAATAAATGGATTGAATCACTACATAGGGATGGCGCTCATTAAGGAAGAAAATTTCCCGGAGTTCAAGGTTATGCCCTGGCTCATTTGGGCTATGGTAGCGCTGGCAATTATTACCGCGTTGGTTGGAAAAAGATTTATGCTGTGGATTTACTCTTCTTACTTAGTCTTTTGTGGTATCTGGGGAATCTGGGATTTCTGGCGTTGGGAATATCAATACGGTCATCACCTTGACCCTCATGCCGCTATCAAAATTCCCGACATGACTTATCAGCCCCCGTTATTCGGATGGAAAGTGCTGTTGAATTTTACAGCCGGTTCATTCCCCGATGTTGGAGGCTGGTTGATTATTGCCCCGGCTGTGGTGGTTGTAGGTTTGTTGGTTTACGAAATGGTTAGAAAACATGATAATTAAGAAAATGCCGAAAGTCGAACATCGAATAATGAATGTCGAAGTGAAGTTGGCTTCATTATTCTTTATTCGATATTCAATATTCATTATTCTGTTTTTATTTTCTTCCTGCAATACCGAACCCCAGCCCATCCATTACGGCAAAGACCAATGCGAACTGTGCAAGATGACGATTATGGATAAAAAATTCGGAGCGGAACTCATTAACAAGAAAGGTAAAGCAATGAAATTTGACTCGGGCGAGTGCATGGTAAACTATCTAAAAAGAAATAGTTTTCCAATGGCCAAACTTCTGGTTATCAACTACGCTAATCCTGAAGAGCTGGTTGAAACTGAAAAAGCATTCTTTCTTCATGGAGGGAATGTAAACAGCCCCATGGGCGGACAACTTGCCGCATTTAAAACAAAAGAAGAAGCAGAAAAGTTTCAGAAAGAGCTGCAAGGTGATTTGATTTTGTGGGGTGATGTAACACAAATCAATTTCTGAACATGAAAACCCTTTGTTTCCTTGCGTTTTTGTGCATCGCTAATTTGTACTTGGAAGGGAAAACCATTTTCGTTTCTCCGGCTCAAAACCTGCAGCAGGCTATTGATCAGTCAAACGATTTCGACACACTCGTTATCAAGCCGGGAATTTATTATTCGGTAAACACACAAATCAATAAACCGCTTACCATTATAGGAGAAAGCCTCCCTGTTTTTGACGGAAAAGAACAAGACGAAGTTTTGCTGATTACGGGGAATCATGTTTCAATTGATGGTATTGAAATAAGAAACAGCAAGCGCGGCAGCATGAAAGATTATGCCGGCATCCGTGTTTTTAAATCGCAAAATGTTTCGATTGAAAATTGCGTACTCAGCAATACTTTCTTCGGAATTTACCTGAGCGATTCAAAAAAGGTAACAGTAAAAAACTGCAAGAGTAAAGGAGCAAATTACGGAAACAGCGATACAGGTAACGCCATTCATCTGTGGAAATGCGACAGCGTTACTGTAACGGGCAATCACGTAGAAGGGCACCGCGATGGAATCTATTTTGAGTTTGCCAAACATTGCCTGATTCAAAATAATTTCTGCGAAAAAAATTTCAGGTATGGCTTGCACTTTATGTTTTCAGACAATGATGTTTATGAGAACAATACTTTTTCCAACAACGGAACCGGTGTGGCGGTAATGTATTCGAAAGGAGTGCACATGTTCCGCAACAAATTTCAAAATAACTGGGGCGATGCCTCCTATGGTCTTTTACTTAAGGATATGGACAACGGAATCATCAGCGGCAATACTTTTTCAAATAACACAGTTGGCGTTACCATGGAAGGCGGAAACAGAATGAGATTTGAAGGGAACAATTTTCTGAATAACGGTTACGCTATGAAGGTAATGGCAAACTGCCGCCTCGATACTTTTGTGCGCAATAATTTTTCGGGAAATACTTTCGATGCTTCAACTAACGGTGAATTGAAGGAAAATCTTTTTGAAAACAATTACTGGGATAAATACGATGGCTACGATTTAAACCGCGATGCTGTGGGTGATGTACCTTACCGTCCGGTAAGTTTGTATTCCGTATTGGTGGAACAAATGCCCTATGCGGTGATGCTGATGAGGAGTTTTATGATTGACCTCCTGAACCGGGTAGAGAAAAGTATTCCAAGCCTTGTTCCTGAAACCTTTGTGGATGAAAAGCCGCTGATGAAGATGGTTACAAAAAAATGATTCGCACCGAAAACATAGAAAAGCATTTCGGCAAGCTGCATGTGCTCAAAGGCGTAAGCACCTCCTTTGGAAGAGGAGAAGTGGTAAGCATAATTGGTCCGAACGCGTCAGGCAAAACTACCCTAATTAAGTGCATACTCGGAATGGTAGTTGCTGACAAAGGGAAAATTTTCTTTGACGGTAGCGATGTAGCCGGTGACTTCTCCTACCGTCATCACATCGGCTATATGCCCCAAATTGGGCATTACCCCGAAAACATGAAAATCGGTCAATTGTTTTCAATGATGAAAGACCTTCGTACTGTACATGCAGCTTTAGATGAGGAGTTAATCAGTTCATTACATCTTTCGGAAATGTTCAACAAAGCCATGCGCACTCTTTCGGGTGGGACCACACAAAAGGTAAGTGCGGCTCTTGCTTTTCTTTTCAATCCGCAGGTTTTGATTCTTGATGAACCTACTGCAGGGCTTGACCCCCTATCTGCTGAAATTGTAAAAACAAAAATCCTGAAGGCGAAGAACGAAGGAAAATTAATCATCATCACCTCTCACATTATGAGCGAGGTGGAAGAGATGGCGGATAAAATCATGTACCTGTTTGAAGGGAATGTGAACTTTTATAAAACCATTGCTGAACTGAAACAGCAAACCGGTGAAGAAAAACTAGGAAAGGCGGTTGCAAAAATCATGACACAAAACGGGCATGCTTAAAATCAGCAAATACATTATCTACGATATTCTGCGAAGCAAAGTGATTATTGTTTACACCTTGTTTTTGCTGACCATGTCGCTCGTTCTTTTTACGCTGGAAACCGACTCTGCAAAAAGTTTAGTCAGCCTGCTCAGTGTAGTGCTTATCATCATCCCTCTGATCAGCATTGTTTTTACAACTACTTATTTCTACAACTCATATGAATTTATTGAATTGCTTGCTTCGCAACCCCTGAGCCGGACTTCCATTCTGATGGGTGAATTTTTGGGGGTATCAGTTTCCATGATGGCTGCATTTGCCATCGGCATCGGCATACCTGTAATTATTTATTCGCCCGGTTCAACTGGCCTGACCCTCCTGCTTTCAGGAGCTTCGCTGACACTCTGTTTCATTTCAATTGCCTTTTTCTCATCTGTAGCCATGCGCGATAAAGCCAAAGGCATTGGCATGTCGCTGCTGCTGTGGTTTTACTTTGCCGTGATTTATGATGCTATTGTACTCGGAATTCTTTTCTCATTCAGCGACTATCCTTTGGACAAAGCCGTAATTGCTCTTGCCTCGCTCAACCCTGTTGACATGGCGCGCATCATGGTTTTAATGAAACTCGACATCAGCTCGCTGATGGGTTTTACCGGTGCGGTTTATAAACAGTTTTTTGGCAACGGTTTTGGTTTGATTTACACAGCAGTTATAATGATGCTTTGGATAATTCTTCCGCTGTTTGTTTCGGTAAAGATATTCAGGCAAAAGAATTTATAGGGTTTACTCCCCCCCAAGAAAAAAAACGCTGGCGTGGGCTTGGCAATTAATAATGACCCTGAAATGAAAACCACACTCCTGTCTTTTACAGTTGAGTTCGGAATCTGCGGATGGTTGATTGTTTCAGGTTTCAGTAGTCTGGGAATACACAGTTTGGTTCAGCGGAAAAAGCGCTGAACACTTCAGACTTTTAACAGGCTACCGGAGCAAATCTTATCTGTTCTTAGCTCTCTTCATTGGCAATTTTAGCTGAAGTAATAATCATACGGACTGTACTTATTGCTTCAGATGATATGCTCATTGTCTTTCGAAGTAAACCAATTGCTTTAGCTGCTGTGTTCATTGTTTCAGATGCTATGTTTATTGCTTCTTGATGTAAAGCTATTGCTTTAGTTGCCGAGCTCATTGCTTCAGATGCTATGCTCATTGTCTTTCGATGTAAAACAATTGCTTTAGCTGCTGTGCTCATGAACATAGAGGGAATGTTCATTGCACAGATGCTGCGCTAATAAACATAGGAGCTATATCAATAAGTATAGATGTTGTGTTCATTGCTTTCGATGCTGAAGCAATGAACACAGGTAGTTTTGTCATTAGCACAACTAATTCTTTATACAGGAATCAATTAAATACTGCAATTATTGAAGAATATGCGTTTTAGCCTTTAAACAGATTTATTGCAGGAATTAAGGGCTTTTTAGATTTGAGGCGAAGGAGTGGTCTTTAAGCGTAAAAGAGGTTGGCAGCCTGAAAGCAGCATATCCTTCCCGGCAGTTTATAAGTTTTATTTCCACAATAAGTTTTTCTTTCTTTGAGTAACCAAACATCTGAAATGAAGAAAATATCTCCTCTCATTATATTTATTTTTACAGCCGCCTTATCTTATTCCCAACAAAATTTTCACCCCCGCGAACTGACTGGCAATGAAGCCAACAAGGTGTGGCAGGGCGCAGAACACATCTGGCTCAAACAGGAGAACGCAGTGCCTGCATTTATCGAATTTCGCACAGGCAGCGAACCGGACGAAACCGCTTTCTTTACAATTCTCCAAAAAACTTTCCGGCTTCCCTCCTCTTACAGTTTTAAACTAAAAAACACTGAAACCGACCAGCTTGGCTGGCAGCATAAACGGTTTCAGATGATGGTGAATAATGTACCGGTTACCAACGGTATTTTTCTCCTCCACCTGCAAACCGGTAAAGTGAAAAAATTCAACGGCTATCTTTTCAAAAATGTGTCCGTTAATACTTCTGCCTCAATCAGTGAATCTTCAGCACTTGAATTTGCCCTGAAGAAAACTGATGCGCTGGTTTATAAATGGCAGCTTCGCGAAGAAGAGGAATTTCTGAAACGGGAAAGCGGAAATCCTGATGCTACATTCTTTCCTAAAGGCGAATTGGAAATCTTTCAGGTGGGTGATAACTCTTCTGCTGTTTTCAAATTGGTGTGGAAGTTCGACATCTACGCCCATGAACCCATGAGCCGCAACTATGTTTATGTGGATGCAGCTAACGGTGATGTATTAAAAACCGCCACGCGCATTCACGATGCCAACACCAACGGAACCGCAGTTACCGCTTACCGGGGAGCCAAACCCATTGTGGCGGATAGTTACAATGGCGCTTACCGTTTATATGAAACCACCCGCGGAAACGGAGTACGCACCCGCAACATGCTTAAAGGAACCTCGTATGGCGCGGCTGTTGAATTTTCGGATGCCGATAATTACTGGAACAACGTAAATGCCAACTTAGACCAATATGCCGGTGACGCACACTGGGGTGCGGAGATGACTTATGACTTTTACCTGACTATGGGAAGAAACTCTATTAACGGCAACGGTTATCTGCTCAACCTGTACGTTCACTACAATACCAATTATGTAAACGCCTTTTGGGACGGAACACGCATGACTTTTGGCGATGGCAACGCAACTTACGACCCGCTGACCACACTCGACATTACCGGTCATGAAATTACTCACGGGCTCGATGAGTTTACCGCCAACCTAGATTACTCGTATGAACCGGGTGCGCTCAACGAATCGTTCAGCGACATTTTTGGAGCTGCGGTAGAATGGTATGCCGACTCCGCTCAAGCCAATTGGCTTATTGGCGAAGATATTGGCGGGGCTTTCCGCTCCATGAGTAACCCGAACGCCTATGGCGACCCGGACACATACCTGGGAACAAACTGGTACACCGGCACTGCTGACTACGGTGGTGTTCACACCAACAGCGGAGTGCAGAACCACTGGTACTACCGGTTAGTGCTGGGTGGCTCGGGAACTAATGACATTGGCAATGCCTTTAGCGTGGTGGGTATAGGTAGAAATAAAGCCAATCAGATTGCCTGGCGGAATTTAGTCAACTACCTTACCAGTACCAGCGATTATGCCGATGCGCGTTTTTATGCTATTCAGGCAGCTAATGATTTATTTGGCGCTTGCTCGCAGGAAGTTGCCAGTACTACCAAAGCCTGGTACGCTGTGGGCGTTGGAGGTGATTATGTGTCCGGAGCCGATGCGCAGTTTAGTGCTTCACCACTTACCGGTTGCGCACTTCCCTTTACCGTTAACTTTACGAATGCCAGTACTAATGCCACTTCTTACGTGTGGTACTTTGGCGATGGGACAAGCAGTACAACCGCTAATCCTTCGCATACTTACACACTCCCCGGAGTTTACACAGTTAAATTGGTTGCCAACAGCGGTGGCGCATGCGGTAGCGACAGTGTTGTATATACCAATCTTATCAATGTAAGCCCTTCAAACCCCTGCGTAGTTATTCTGCCGCTTAGCGGTTCGCATTCGCTCCAAACTTCATGCACCGGTACTATTTACGACAGTGGTGGCCCTACGGGAAATTATACGGGTAATACCAGCAGTACGGTAACCATTGCTCCTCCGGGAGCCTCGCAGGTTACAATCCACTTTACACAGTTTGATATGGAAGCAGGCTATGATTACCTGTATGTATATGACGGACCTACCACGGCAAGCCCCGTTATCGGAAGTTTTACAGGTACTACTATTCCGGCAGATGTCACTTCGAGCGGTGGTTCCATTACTGTCCGCCAATACAGCGACCCGTATGTGGAAGGAGCAGGCTTTACTATTCAGTGGACATGCATCACTCCTACCAACCCACCTGTGGCTAATTTCAAGGCTGATGTAACTCAAACGTGTACAGGTAACATTCGCTTCACGGACCTGACTACCGGTGGAGCTACTTCATGGCTATGGAATTTTGGTGACGGAAATACTTCAACACAGCAACACCCGGTTCACTCCTATTTAACCAACGGAACCTTTACCGTTTCACTTCAGGCAACTAATGCCTACGGAAATAACACGAACACAAAAAATAATTACATCACTGTTTCAAAGCCAGCAGGACCTGCGATAGCAAACCCGTCAGGCTGCGGGGCAAGTTCGTTTGTTTTGAGTGTGTCAGATGTGAACCCGGTAACATGGTTCGACAACAATGGAAATGCAATTTCGGGTAGTAACCCGTTTACTACTCCTGTTCTCAACAATACCACCCTTTACTACGTGCAGGATACTCAGCCCCAACCGATATATAATGTGGGACCGGCAAATAACTCATTCGCCACAGGCAGTTATTTTAATAATAATTCAACACTCGGGTTGAAGTTCAATGTTTACAAAAAATCAATTCTGGTGAGCGTACTCGTTTACGCTTCGGGAAGCGGCTACCGTACCATCCAGTACCGCGATTCAGTGGGCGGAGTTATTGCCGAAAGGAGATTGAATATACCTAATGGTCAAAGCCGCGTTACTCTCAACATTGATTTGGAGCCGGGAAGTTCTTACATACTCGGTGTTCGTGATACTGCTAACTTCTTCCGGAACAATTCGACCTCCGTCAACCCATTCCCTTTTACAGATGCTAATGGCATGGTTCAGATTTACGGAAACAACACCACCACAGCGCCAAACAATTACTACTACTACTATGATTGGGAAGTAAAGGAACAGGACTGCATTTCGGAAAGAGTACCTGTAACCGTTACCATACATCCGGCACTTGCGGCCGCTGCATCGTCTACTCCTGTTTCGTGTAATGGAGGAAGCAACGGAAGTGTAACAGTAACTCCTTCAGGAGGAACTCCTTCGTTTTCTTATTCCTGGAACAACAGCGGAAACACAGCAAGCATTTCAAATGTTGCTTCTGGAACTTATACTGTAACAATAACTGATGCCCACTCGTGTTCGGCAACTTCGTCAGTTACGGTAACGCAACCGGCTCCGCTTTCGCCTTCTGCCACAATAACAAACGTGCTGTGCTATGGTGAAAACAACGGAGCAATAAATTTGAACGTTACCGGTGGCACAACTTCTTACAGTTTTAATTGGGGCGGTGGAATAACATCTCAAAACAGAACTTCGCTAACTGCCGGAACTTATTCGGTAACTGTTACTGATGCGAACTTATGTACGGTAACTTCATCGGCAAATGTGAGTGAGCCCCCAAGTCTTATTGCAACTCCAAGCGTTACAAATGTATCATGCAATGGCGGTAATAACGGAGCAATAAATTTGAACGTAACCGGTGGCACAACTTCTTACAGTTTTAATTGGGGCGGTGGAATAACTTCTCAAAACAGAACTTCGCTGACCTCAGGAAACTATTCGGCCACTATAACCGATGCTAATTTGTGTACTACCACTTCATCAGCCATAATAAGCGAGCCGGATTCAATTGAGGTTCTTCCGACTGTTACAAATATTGACTGCTACGGAGGTAATACCGGTGCAATTCTTTTATCGGTAACAGGCGGGGCACCACCATACACTTTTAACTGGGGAGGAAGCATTACATCGCAAAACAGGAGTTCGCTTGTCGCTGGTATTTATACCGTTACTGTAACGGATGCCAATTTGTGCACACTGGTTACAAGCGCAACCATCACCGAACAAACAGCAATTAATCTTTCTGCAAATACAGTTCATACTACATGCGGTCTTTCCAACGGGAATGTATCAGTAAATCCTTCTGGCGGCAATCCGGGATATTCATATTTGTGGAACAACGGAGAAACCACACCCTCGCTGAGTAATATTTCTGCGGGTAACTATTTTGTTACTGTTACTGACAACACCAATTGCTCAACAATAACCTCTGTTTTAGTCAGTAGTTCTTCAGCCCTTAATGTTTCTGCATCAACCGTTGATGTGAATTGCTACGGAGGTTCTGATGGCAGTGCAAGTGTTTTAGTAAATAATGGAACCTTTCCCATTGCTTATATTTGGGCAGGCGGAGAGACTGCTTCATCCCTTCTAAATGTTGGTGCCGGAACTTATAATGTAACAGTTACCGATGCAAATGATTGCACCGCTTCCGTATTACTCAATATTTATGAACCCTTCGAGTTGACCTTTTCTATTACACCAATCCATGCAGACTGCAATTTGAACAACGGAAGCGCAACAACAAACGTTTCAGGAGGAACAGCCGGTTACATGTATTTGTGGAGCACTAACGAAACTTCAGCAGACATCGATAATCTGGCACCGGGGATGTATTCCGTTACAGTTTCCGACAGCCACAACTGTACGGCAGAATCTTTTGTAAGTATTATCAATGCATCATCATTAGTTGCCGAAGCAGTTACGGAAAATGTCAGTTGCTTCGGATTTACTGACGGAGCCGCTTCTATAAATATTGTCAGCGGAACAGCCCCTTTTACTTATTTATGGAGCAACGGACAAACTGCATCATCTCATACCAACCTGGATGCAGGCGTTTATCTGGTAACCATTACCGATGGCAGCAATTGTCAAAGTTTCGATACCATAGTAATCGCACAACCCGCTGTTATTTCGGTATTTTTCACCATAAACAACGTATCGTGCTTTGGGGCAAATAACGGCAGCGCAAGTGTAAGCGCTACCGGTGGTACTCCGAATTATGTTTTCTACTGGTCGAACAGCCAGAACGGAACCAGCATTGCTAATCTGAATTCAGGTAGCTATTCAGTGACAGTTAATGATGCAAACAACTGCTCTTCCGAATTGAGCTTTACAGTTGCGCAACCCACAGAAATTATTATCAGCGAAACCATCTCTGACATTAGTTGTTTTAACGGAACAGATGGAACTGCCAGTTTATCTGTAACAGGAGGAGAGCCCTTATATTCATACGAATGGTGTAATGGAAGCAATTCTGCAACCGCGTCAAATCTCACGGCAGGAAATTGTTCTGTTACAGTTACAGACCAGGCAGGATGTACTGTGGAAAAGAGCATCACTATCAGTGAGCCGTCCGAGATTCAGTTTTCTGTTTCCGTTACCGATGCAACTGCCGGGATGAGCAATGGTTCGATTGATGTTTCAGTTTCTGGGGGAAATGCACCTTACATTATTCACTGGTCAAATGGTGACGGGAATAATCTCACTTCAGGCACTTACTCGTTTACCATAACCGATGCAAATGGTTGTGCAAAAACCGGCAGTGCAGTTGTTGATGAGCTAACCGGTACCGGACCAACGGCAAAAGATTTCTCCTTTGCACTTTATCCTAATCCTACTTCCGATGAAATTATTTTGATACTTAGCGAATGGAAACCGCAAACAGTGATAAATCTGAAAAACGTTTTGGGGCAAATACTATTGAGTAAAACAATTTATTCCGAGACAACCTTTATTGCACTTGCAGATTTTGCTTCCGGAGTTTATTTTGCTGAAATAATTCAGCAGGAAAAAAAATCCGTCAGGGAATTTGTAATAAGCAGATAGGAAGCAAGTCTACTGAGTAAACTTCTTTTCGTCTGGCGCCCACTTGCTGTGGATGGAGTTGAACAGCCGGTTCCAGCGCACTTTTTTCAATCCCTTTGCTTTATCGTTCATGCTCATCCAGATAAACCAGGCTTTGCCCACCACATGGTCTTCAGGAACAAAACCCCAATAGCGGGAATCCTGCGAGTTGTGGCGGTTATCTCCCATCATCCAGAAATAATCCATTTTAAAAGTGTAGGTCGTTTCTTCTTTCCCATTGATAAAAAATTTTCCATCTTTTTTCTCAACTGTGTTGTTTTCATAAACGCGAATAGCGCGGTCATATTGCTGGTAAACAGAATCATTCAACTCCACTGACCATCCTTTCTTGGGTAGAATCACCGGCCCGAAATTATCAACGTTCCATTTGTAGTTCGCTGTATCATTCGGAAAAATATTTTCAATAGGCTCCTGCAGCTCTCCTTTTTTGTAAAAGAACGGCTCAAGCTTTTCAGTTACGCCAACACCCCTTAAAGCCTCTGCATCTTTCTTTGTCATCAGCATGATGTAATGATTATCAGGCAATACACCGAAGCGATAGCTGATATCCTCCATTTGGTATTGTTCGTACGAAGCATGGTCGGGAACGATTCCGCTTTTAAAAGCAATAAAATAAGGTTCATACAAATTCTCTGGCTGGTAAGCCGCGGCATGGTTAATATAAAGAATACCATCTATAACCTCTAAAGTATCGCCCGGAATAGCTACACAGCGCTTAATGTAATTCTCCCGCTTATCTAC
Source organism: uncultured Chitinophaga sp. (assembly GCA_964631835.1). Classification (GTDB taxonomy): domain Bacteria; phylum Bacteroidota; class Bacteroidia; order Chitinophagales; family LD1; genus Bog-950. The sequence goes on along the minus strand of CAZWAD010000007.1, from coordinate 7,418 downwards.
CGGACGGGCTGTAATGTGAACATGGCTGCTTCCCCACAGCATTTGGCGCATGGTATTATAATCGGTCCTGGCTTTCATTGCCTCGCGCCTTACAATATCGTAATACGATGGCCCCTGTTCTTCAAGAACTACGGTATCTCCGGCAGGAAAATTAAATACCACCATATCGTTACGTTTCACTTTTTCAAAACTTGGCAACTTGATGTAAGGAAGTTTTATCCACTCCAGGTACGATTTAATATTCAGAACCGGAACAGTGTGATGAACCAGCGGCAATGCCAGAGGTGTATTCGGCACTCGGGCTCCGTAGTGCATTTTTGAAACAAAAAGAAAGTCGCCCACCAGCAATGTTTTTTCCATGGATGGAGTTGGAATCATATACGCCTCAAAACAAAAAATGCGGATAAGTGTTGCTGCTACCACAGCAAACACAATAGCATCGGCCCACTCACGAACGGTAGAGCGTGCAGGAGGCTTTTCTTTTCCCTTAAATCCACCTGGTGCATGAAATTTTTCGTTAGAAGAAAAGCCCAGCCACGGTATATATGCAAACGCAAAGACCACAGCAACGAAATGCTCCCAGAAACCATACCGCTTAAAAGCGGTGCTCATGTCTGTAAGCTGGCTGGCTACATAAAACAAGTTGACTCCGGGAACGAACAACATCCAGGTCCACCACCTGGGTTTTTGAATAATCTTTTGCCACTCGATGGAACACAGCACCGGAACAAATGCTTTCCAAGGTTCAACCCCTAATTTTCTGAAAATACCATATGTGCCTACCCTAATGGCAAGCATGTAAAAAATAATAATGAAAAGGAGAATCATACTGCTGTGAGAATTTGAGAATTACAGAATTGAAGAATAATTATTCGGGGTGAAAATATCATTTTACAGAGCAATTGTTTTCGTTCGTAAATTCTGAAATTCTCAAATTGAAAGCAGGTCTTTCATTTCAAACACTCCCTTTTTTCCAACAAGCCAGCGTGCCGCAAGTACTGCTCCCTCTGCAAATCCTCTACGGCTTTTTGCTTCGTGTTTTATTTCGAGTGTATCAACGGAAGAAGTGTATATAACAGTATGAGTGCCGGGAACATTGGGCTCTCTTTTAGCAACGATTAACAAGTTATCGGATTGAGAATTGCGGATTGGGGATTGCTGACTTGAATCCAGTTTCCAGTCGTTTTTACGTTCCAATTCCTGCAAAATCACTTCCGCAGTCTTTACCGCTGTTCCGCTCGGAGCATCCTTCTTTTCGGTGTGGTGAATCTCTTCCATGCTGACTTCATATTGAGTTTGAGAATTCATCAGTTGCGCCAGTTTACGGTTCGCTTCCCAGAAAATATTTACGCCTATGCTGAAGTTAGGAGAAAAGAAAAGCGCCCCATTTTTCCCTTCACATTTCTTTTTTACCTCTTCCAGTTTATGTAGCCAGGCGGTTGTTCCTACCACTACCGGAACTTCTGCCTCGAAACATTTGTAAATATTATTTACGGCAGCATCGGGCTGGGTAAATTCAATAGCTACATCAGCTTTTATCAGATTTTCAACACTAAGTTCCTCGGGGTTTTGGTCTGTAATTTTTAAGACAATTTCATCGTCCTTGCTTTGTTCGAGAATAACTTTCTCAATTTCCTTCCCCATTTTTCCGTAACCGATAAGAGCAAAGCGCATTATTTCCGTTTGTACGGCAAATAAATGAATTTTCTTTACCTGATTTTCTCAAAAATCACTTACTGAACAACTCAGCGTTTTCAAACCACTGTTTGCCAATCAGGTTACCTTTCAAATCGATAAATCCCCATCCTTTGTCGCTCTTTACACGGGCAAGACCACCTATAAATCCTTTCTGCTGCTCCTTTTCGCTCAGGAAACCGAGGTTTACGGAAATATCATACTCGGCAGGAATTTTCAAATCACCATTTGCGTCAATAAAACCCCATCGTTTAAGTTTGACAGGCGCCAAACCGTTGATGCTAAAAATTTCGGCATCCTCATATTTTGCTTCAATCACCATTTTGCCTGAAGTGCTGATGTAACCCCACCGGTCGTTGGCAAACACCGGTGCCAACCCCTCGGAAAAAGCCCGTGCTTTTTCAAACCTCGGTTCAACGACCCAATTGCCGGTTAAATCAATAAAGCCGATGAGTTTGTTTTTTCGCGCATAGGTTAATCCCTGTGGAGAAAAATCCCATATCTTATCAACACCTTCAATGGCTTTAAATTTTCCGCCTATTATCAACCCGAAAACTGTTCCCTGTCTTGCCCATACAACATTTTTATAGTATTCGCCTATATCATCGTAAGCAGTTTCCACTACCAGCTTGCCGGTTTTGTCAATAATACCCCAGCGACTATTCTTTTTTACCCGCGCGTAACCGTTTTCAAATGGTTTGATGATTTCATACACGGGCTTTATCAAAACTTCACCTTTGGTGTTTATCAATCCTATTTTATCGCCTTGTTTGATAAAGGTCACCCCGCCATCAAAATCATATCGTTTTTCGGATGAAGGCATGCTCACCTCTGCCCCATTTTTATCAATATAGAGCCACAACTTTCCTCTCAGCACCACGCATAACCCGCTATTGAAATATTTTACCTCGTCAAACTGCGCGGGAATAACCATATCGCCCTGCATATTGATAAATCCCCATTTGTTTTTTTCCAGCACTGCAGCTAAGCCATCGCTAAAGCTTTTTGCTTTTTCATATTTGGGCTGGATAACAAAATCGCCCGGCTTGTTAATATAGCCAAACTTTCCTGCTGTTCGTACCAGCGCCAATTCTTGTCCGAATGCAATCTGTGTGGCTGCTATTAGAAGAAGTAAAGTTGCTCTCATACTCATTGGTTCTTACAGATACAATATTATAAATTGATTTTCAAAACAGGCATCAACATTTTTGAGAAAATTCATTTGCCTCAATCCCAAAATCTGAATAACTTTGAACGGTATCTTGTCTGTTAAGTCCGAAACCTTAATTCTATGTTCTAAATAGTTTGTATGCCTCATTATCAGAAAAGAGGGAAGATTCCGCACAAGCGCCATACGCAATTCAAAAAACCAAACGGAAAGCTATATAGCGAACAACTGGTTTCCACCGAAGGCTTTTCAAATGTGTATTCCATTATTTATCACTGCCATCCACCCACGCTCGTTAAAAAAATTGACGAGCCGCTAGATGTTACACCCAAAATTGCTGCTGATAAGAACATGCAGCACAGGTGTTATAAAGGCTTTAATATAAAACCCGAAGAAGATTTTCTTAAATCAAGGAAGCCGGTATTGGTTAATAACGATGTCCATATAGTTCTTGCAGCACCTCAGAAATCAATGAAGGGTTATTACTACAAAAACAGCGATGCCGATGAAGTAATTTTTGTGCATGAAGGAAAAGGAATTCTCAAGTCTGTTTTCGGTGAATTGAAATTTGAGTATGGCGATTATATCGTTATTCCCCGAGGGACAATTTACCAGATCGACTTTGATAAAAAGGAAAATCGCTTGCTGATTGTTGAGTCTTTCTCACCGGTGGTTTATCCCAAAAAATACCGCAATCAATTTGGGCAACTGCTTGAGCATTCTCCTTATTGCGAGCGCGATATTAAAGCCCCGCAGAACTTAAAAACTAACGACCGCAAAGCAGACTTTTTAATTTACGTTAAAAAACAGGGATTGCTTTATCCGTATCATTATGCTACGCATCCTTTCGATGCCATTGGCTGGGATGGCTGCCATTATCCATATACTTTTTCAATTCATGACTTCGAACCCATCACCGGTCGTGTTCATCAGCCGCCACCGGTGCATCAGACTTTCGAGGCGCACAACTTTGTGATTTGTTCGTTTGTTCCGCGCAAGTACGATTATCATCCGCTGAGCATTCCTGCACCATACAATCATAGTAATGTTGACAGCGATGAAGTTCTCTATTATGTAGATGGTGATTTCATGAGCCGCAAACATGTTGAGCGCGGAATGATTACGCTTCACCCGATTGGAATTCCGCATGGTCCTCATCCCGGTACGGTTGAGAAAAGCATAGGCAAAGAAGGTACACAGGAACTGGCAGTTATGGTAGATACATTTAAACCGCTGCAATTAACCGAAGAGGCCGTGAAGATTGAAGATGGAAATTATTATAGAAGTTGGGTAGAATAAGTAAAAGGAAGAAATGGAAACAATACTAGAAAAGCCAGACACAAAAGTTGAAAAAGACTTTCTTCCCTTAAACGGAACAGACCACATAGAATTTTGGTGTGGCAATGCAAAACAGTCTTCATACTATTATCAAACGGCCTGGGGTTATGAGTTAGTAGCGTATGCAGGACCCGAAACAGGAGTAAAAGATAAAGCAAGTTATGTTTTACAACAAGGCAAGATTCGTCTTGTACTTACATCGGCTCTTTCACCAGAGCATGAAATTTCAAAACACGTTCTGCAACATGGCGATGGAGTTAAAGTTCTTGCGCTAGAAGTTAACGATGCAGAAAAAAGTTTTGATGAAACCACAAAGAGGGGAGGAGTCGGGGTATTGAAGCCAACGGTGTTCAAAGATGAGTTTGGAGAAGTTGTTATTTCAGCCATTAAAACTTATGGCGAAACCATTCACAGGTTTGTGGAGCGGAAAAATTATAGAGGTGCATTTCTTCCCGGCTTCACTACAAGAAAGTCAAATGTGCCAGTAAAAGCCGTTGGATTAAAGCATGTTGACCATTGCGTTGGCAATGTTGAACTTGGAAAAATGAATGAGTGGGTAAAGTTTTACGAAGAAGTAATGGGCTTTAAGCTCATTATCACTTTCGATGACAAAGATATTTCTACAGAATATTCCGCGCTGATGAGTAAGGTTGTTTCAAACGGAAATGGTTATGTAAAATTTCCCATCAACGAACCGGCAGAAGGAAAAAAGAAAAGTCAGATTGAAGAATACATTGAGTTTTATAAAAGTGCGGGCGTGCAGCACATCGCCATTGCAACCGATGACATTATTTTAACTGTAACCGAACTGCGCGCAAGAGGAGTAGAATTTCTTTATGTGCCCGAAGTATATTATGAAGATGTTTGGAAACGCGTAGGAAAAATAAATGAAGACACCGAAGCAATCAAGCGTTTAAATATTCTCGTTGACAGAGATGATGAAGGTTATCTTCTTCAGCTATTTACCAAACCGGTGCAAGACCGTCCAACTGTTTTTTTCGAAATCATTCAGCGTTGCGGAGCTAAGAGTTTTGGCAAAGGAAATTTCAAGGCTCTGTTTGAAGCTATCGAAAGAGAGCAGGAGTTGAGAGGAAATCTTTAAGGGATTTTTATTTCCCTTTAAACCAATACAAACTTAGTAACAGAGTGAGTAAGGAAATCAAAAGCAAAGAAGGGAACAGGAACTTGTCACTGTGAAAACTTGCTGAGGACTTCTCTGACAAAAGTCTGAAATAATTATTACGGCAAAATTTTAGATAATCTTTATTCCAGATTGAAGGGTAACTGTTATCCACCATTGCCTGATTGTAAACAGCAAACAAGCCGCTTTCTTTTACAGCGTCTTCAGCATTCAGATTTCCGTTCTGTTCTTTTCTTCCAGAATTATATCCTTCAAACAAACGAACAGTAAATTCTTTCGTCTGTGCCAAATCCGTAAATAACAAAGCTGACTCATAATGGTCGGAATGGTCGCCAGGGTTTATAGCTTGAGCGGTGTCAAATAGATTCAAATAAACCTCATCGCCATTTTTTGTTTCGCGCAGAAAAACGCCAAGACATGTTTGTTTTAAATCATCCCATGTAAGGTAATTGCTTAAGCTATCTATCGAATAATTATTCACAAAACGGTTTTCCCGGAAATGCCTTAAACTGATATTTCTTTGTCCACCCATTCCTCCATCTGCTAAACGGAAAAAATAGGAAGTAACAAAGCCATAAGAAGATCGAAAAACAAAATGATTATTAATTATTGCAGAATCATTTTGACACACGAAATGTTTTTTACCAAAATCAACAACAAGTCTTACAGAATTCTTTGCTCCCTGTTCTCTGGCTAAATAGAAAGGAATTTTTCCCCAATCAGATTCTGTCAGACAATCGCTGTAATCACCGGCAGTGATGTAAACAAAAATAACTCGGGCTGAATCGTTACTGTTTGCTATGTCGTTATACGCATTAACGCCCATAAACAACTGCCAATCGTCCTGATGAGCAGAAACATAAACCGATACTTTTGAAGAGGAAAACGAACTATAAGGTAAAAGAAGAAATAGTAAAAGGCTTGAGATATTCTTGAAATGGAAAAAAATCATGGTTTATCTTTCATGGTCCTAAACTATAAAAATAAAAAAGGCTGTCTCGTTGAGACAGCCTTTAAAAAAATAAGGAGGCGACTACCTACTCTCCCGGGGGTTTAATCCAGTACCATCAGCGTGGAGGGGCTTAACTTCTCTGTTCGGAATGGGAAGAGGTGAACCCCCTCGCTATAGTCACCCTTAAGTTTAGTCCTATAGCTTAGGACAATAAATTTTGACACATTGGGTTAATAAAACTAAAATTTCAAACCGAAAAAAATATAAAGTAAACGGGCAATTAGTATCACTCGGCTTCGATATCACTATCCTTACACCTGTGACCTATCAACGTAGTAATCTTCTACAGCCCTTAAAAGAAATCTCATCTTGAGGTAGGCTTCGCACTTAGATGCTTTCAGTGCTTATCCTTTCCGAACATAGCTACCCTGCAATGCAGCTGGCGCCACAACAGGTACACCAGAGGTTCGTCCGACACGGTCCTCTCGTACTAGAGTCAGCTCCTCTCAAATTTCTAACGCCCGCAACAGATAGGGACCGAACTGTCTTGCGACGTTCTGAACCCAGCTCGCGTGCCACTTTAATGAGCGAACAGCTCAACCCTTGGGACCTTCTCCAGCCCCAGGATGTGACGAGCCGACATCGAGGTGCCAAACCTCCCCGTCGATGTGAGCTCTTGGGGGAGATCAGCCTGTTATCCCCAGCGTACCTTTTATCCGATGAGCGATGGCCCTTCCATACGGAACCACCGGATCACTTTGCCCGACTTTCGTCCCTGCTCGACTTGTTTGTCTTACAGTCAAACACGCTTGTGCCAATGCACTCTACGTACGGTTACTAAGCGTACTGAGCGTATCTTTGGAAGCCTCCGTTACTTTTTGGGAGGCGACCACCCCAGTCAAACTACCCACCAAACATTGTCCTACGTTGCAGTAGTTAGAATCTAATCAAAGGAAGGGTGGTATTTCAAGGTTGACTCCACGATGGCTGGCGCCACCGCTTCAAAGTCTCCCACCTATCCTACACATCATTTAATCAAATTCAGTGTTAAGTTGTAGTGAAGGTGCATGGGGTCTTTCCGTCCCGTTGCGGGTAATCGGCATCTTCACCGATACTTCAATTTC
>CAZWAD010000006.1:0-144359 GCA_964631835.1 uncultured Chitinophaga sp. | reverse complement strand
CTTCTTCAACGGTCAATTGGACTTACTCTCACACGATTAACGACAGAACCAAAAACAGAGGCTTTTTAACAGCGTTCGGGGCGGTGCTCAAACTTGCGGGGCTCGTTATTGTTGTATCGGTGGCATTTTAACCGTTTCCGCTCCCATCGGAGTCGCCCTTCACAAAGTGTTGAAGCACCCGCAACACTTGTATCGTGGGTTCCGAAGAGCCGCAAGACAACGCTGGATCTTATTTGCGAGACTTCCGGTATAACTAGGTTATGGTTAATAGCTACTAGACGATTTCCTATTGATAATTTTGACAAACAAAATGATGCCAATTGACACATTATATCAAAATGCGGTGGACAGAGAAGCGAATAGAGTTCTCAGTCTTTCTGTTCAGGACTTTTTAAAAATTGATGACTATGGCTCAATTGAGACATCGATTGACGATAAAAATATTTCAATTGCATTTTGGCATCATAAGCTTAATAACAATCAACATCACATTGTTTTCCAAGTAGACAGAAGGGCAATTCTATTTCTTAATAAAATGTATTTAAGTGGTGTGAAGTTGGAAAATGGAACAATAACGAAACTCAATAACAAAGAAATTGGGGACTACGATTAACTGCTGACTATAAACATGTCAAACCAGTGAGGCGTCTACAACCCATAACAGTGGCTTGGCGTTATGCCGCGAGACAAATATTTAAGAGAATTCGGCACAAACACTAAGCCGCAAACCTTTATTTGCAAACTTTGACGAAAATTTTTGACAAGATTGTGTAGGGTAGTCGCTTAAAGACAAAAAACAAAAACAGGGGCAAAGCCCATTGGCTATTCTTCTCTGCAGCAAAGCCGTTCTTTTGAAGTTCTTGCACCCTGCCGGATAAATAACCACTCCGGTTGGAGTTTTTGAGTTTAAGGCAGAGGATTGAACCGGTGTTTTTAAAATAAGTTTACATTTAGGCCATGAGCAAAAAGCGGGTGGCAATAATTGCAGGACCGGTGCTGAGTATTGTTGCGTATGTCGTTTTACAGGGTATTATTCCCGAGGCAGCAGCACGAATGGCACTGGTGGTGGTGTGGGTGGCGGTATGGTGGCTTACCGAGGCGCTACATTTGGGTGTTACTTCCCTGCTTCCGTTTATACTAATACCGGTGTTGGGCATAGCTAAAACAGAAGCGGTAGCCATGCAATACATGGACCAAATCATCTTTCTTTTTATAGGAGGTTTTTTTCTGGCTTATGCTATGGAAAAGTGGGGGCTTCACAAGCGGCTGGCGTACCGAATTATTATGTTCACCGGCAACACACCATCGAAAGTGCTGCTGGGGGTAATGCTTACCTCCTACTTAATGTCGGGCTGGGTAAGCAATACGGCTACAGTAATGATGCTTCTGCCGGCAGTGCTGGCAATTATCAATCAAAAAGAACTTTATGACGGAGTTAAGGGCAAGGGAATTTCAACTGCAATACTAATCGGTCTGGCATTCAGTGCAACAATAGGCGGCATGGCCACGCTCGTAGGTACACCGCCCAATATGATTTTTGCGGGGATATACGCGAGTCATTTCCCTGACGGGCAGCCGGTAACGTTCCTAAAGTGGATGGCGCTGGGGTTTCCGTTTTCGGCTACTCTGCTTACCGTTTGCTATTTTGTATTGAAAAAAATGTTCATTCCCGGCCACCTGAATACTCGGTTCGACATGAGCTATATACGCCAGCAGCATTTGCTATTGGGCAAACTGCGCTATGAGGAGAAACTGGTTGCCTTTGTTTTTTTTATTACGGTTGTTCTTTGGTTTTTTCGTGCTGATATTGACTTTGGGGCCTTTACCATACCGGGTTGGAGCTGTGCTTTCGGCAGCTACGCCTCATATATCAAAGATAGCACCGTGGTGGTTTTTACTTCTTTCTTTCTTTTTCTGATACCTGCACAACAAAAGCTTTCTGGCAATTTATCATCAAAGCCGGACAGTGTGCCCGGTTTGACTGAAAGCAGCGAGCATATACTCGAATGGAAAGATGTTTCGCGGCTTCCTTTCCATATCATTCTTCTTTTCGGCTGCGGCTTTGCCATGGCTGATGGCTTTGAATCATCGGGGCTGAGCAGCGAAATTGCGAACAGGCTTGAGGTACTGCGGGGAACAAATATTGTAATCATACTTCTGGGTGTTTCCATTATGGTAACCCTGCTCAGCGAGTTTGCATCGAACACGGCAAGCATACAGTTAATATTACCGGTAATCATACCTATGGCGGCAAGCCTGGGTGTTAACCCGCTGCTGCTTATGCTTACTGCTACCCTCAGCGCCTCGCTGGGCTATATGCTGCCGGTAGCTACCGCGGCTAATACTATAGTTTACGGCAGTGGTGAAATGCGAACGCGCGATATGATGAAGGCCGGACTGGTAATAGATATTGCCGGCATTGCGCTCCTGCTGCTTTATATGCTCACCATGGGTAACTGGGTTTTCGGATTTAAGTTATAGGGTATTTTAAAAACCCCATCATCGCTATACATCCAAGACGGTGGTTGTTCTGATTTCCCCGTCAATCGAAGTAAACTCCCTCCTATTCTTTAATCAAACTCCGCGTTAAGGAACTATTCTCGGTTGACACCCGGAAGAAGTAAACGCCTGCAGGCAAACTTCTCATGTCAACCGGTACAATTCCTTGTTTAAACCCGGAAAGCTGTTTAGCCCAAACCGGCTGACCAAGACTGTTGAAAAGAAAGAGTGATAAAGAATTTGCTTCGAGCAATTCCAGTTCAGCATAGCAAACATGGCTGACCGGGTTAGGATAAATACTAATGCTTACAAAATCCTCTGCCTGAACAATACCGGAAACAATACTGAGAGTAACTGATGAAATCTTTTTGCAACCCGCATAGTCGGTAACAGTAACTGTATATGTACCAGCTGCCAGGTTTGAAATGGTTTGCGTAGTTCCTCCGTTACTCCACTGGTAAGTATAAGGCGGAGTCCCGCTTGCCGGGTTGGCGGTTACAGAGCCGTTGTTGCTGCCGGCTGTAGGGTTTTGTGTGGTAAATGAAACACTTACCGGTGAGGTATCAGTAACTGTGGCGGTGTTTACGTTTACGCAATTGTTCACATCGGTAACTGTTACGGTGTATGTACCGGCCGGAAGGTTCTGAACATCTTCAATAGTAGCTCCGTGGCTCCAGGCAAAACTGAAAGGAGGGGTTCCGCCAGATATAACCAAATCAATCTGCCCGCCACCCTGGCATGTGCCGTTGGTAACATTCATCGTGGTAGTGGGGCCGTTTACATTGCTCACATTTGAAGTAGCGGAAGCCGTGCAGCCTACATTATTCGTAACAGTAACTGAGTACGTTCCGGGTGCAAGCGAACTTATAGCACCCGAAATAGAGCCGGTGCTCCAGATATATGTTACCCCGAATGTTCCGTTGTTGGGAATAGCTACTGCAGAACCATCATTGATTCCGCACGAGGCGTTTTCGGCCGTAATGGAAACTGCAAAGTTGCTGGTGGTATTGTTTACTATCATAGTTGCAGAGCCGGAACAGCTATTTACATCATTCACTGTAACCGAATAAGCACCCGGACCTACGTTGTTCAAAGTCTGTGTATTTCCACCGGTGTTCCACAAATAGCTATAACCTCCCGCTCCACCGGTAGCATTAACCGATACTGTTCCGTTTTGCTGATTGCATACCGCATCGCTGGCATTCGGAACCAGGCTTAGTGGAGCAAGTGGCTGACTGATATTTACCGAAGTAGTTGACGAACACTGATGCGAATCGGAAACGGTTACGGTATAGGTTCCGGCTGCCTTGTTCGTGATAGATGCACTTGTTCCACCTCCGCTCCAGTTATAGGTATAAACCGGAGTTCCGCCAGTGGCAGTAACTGTTGCCGAGCCGGTGGAGCCGCCATAGCATAATACCGGATTTGTAGAAGTGGCAAGTGTTGGACGCGTGTAAACAGTAATGTAATTATTTTGGGTAGCAGTGTTATTACCTCCACTGTTGCTTACCGATAACGATACATTATACGTACCGGAAGTATTATATGTCACCGAAGGGTTGGCTGAAGTAGATGTTGAAGGGCTTCCACCGGTGAAAGTCCAACTGTAAGATGTGGGATTACCCGTAGAAGTACTGGTGAAATTTATAGTTGAGCCGACACAAACAGCCGTATTACTTGCCGTAAATGAAGCAGCAGGCGCTGTGGAAGGCGTACAAACGATAGGGAAAACAAGGTTCGACAATTCAAAACCGGGAATGTACTGAGCCCAGAATTCGGTATAAGTGTGCCATGTTCCATCACCGTACTGCTCCCATCCCTGCCCTACTGAAGGCGAGCTAATCGTGGTAGTGGCAATAGCAACTGTATCGCCCGCACCCGTAGGAAGAATAAAACCAGCATAAAAATTACCAGTAACCGTTGGCGGGCTCGGGAAATTGACAAAAGTATAGCTCTGACTGGCAATGTTGGCAATAATGGTGCTTATGTTTACAGGAACACTTACCAGTGGCGTAGTACCTGGGCTGCCTCCGGTACCCGAAGCATCCCAAATACAAGCTTGTATGCTGCCGGTGCCGTTTACTACCGCCCTGGCAAATAGATAGTATGCACCCGTAACCTGACGGGTTTGGGAGTTGGTGTAAAATTCAGCTTTAGCTAAATCGCCAAATGAGTTATTTCCTGATACATAACCGGAACCCAATGCTCCGGGAACGAGATAATAAACCGCAGTATCGGTAGCGCTTATATTATCCAGCGTGTCGCAACCTCCGCCTTGTATCACATTGATATAGGCTGTTTTTGTAATTGAGTTGTTTCCAACAGTATTACTCGCGATTAGCGAAACCGAATAAGTACCGATAGTGTTGTATGTAATTACAGGATTTTGTTGTGTTGAGCCAGCCGGAGTTCCACCAGTGAAAGTCCAGCTCCATCCGGTAGGGGTATTGGTTGAAATATCAGTGAACGAAACTGTATTGCCAACCACGACAGTAGTCGGAGTACCAATAAAATCTGCCACCGGTGCCTGGGGCGTAGTTATGGTATTGTAAATATTAACATTGTCAATAAAAATATTGTTGCCGTATTGATTTGCATTTTTAAATGCAAAGCGCACACTGGGTTGTCCGCTAAGCGAAGCAAGAGAAATAGAATCTCTTTTCCATTGAGATGCATTGGGAACAAAATTAGTATTGGTTGCCGTGGCTGTTCCTAATCCTGAGCCGCCTTTTTTCCATAAAGAAGTCCATGTTGTTCCACAATTGGTGGAATAAAGCACTTCAAGCGAATCATAATATCCCGGACTGGAGTAGGGCGCATAGGCATAATCCCATTTTAATCTTCCGCCCGATACGATGCTAAAATTATACACCGGGGTAATGAGCCAGTCTTTCTGCCCTGCTGCATTGTAACTATAATTATTTACGTAAGCGCAAGCTGAAGATGTTCCGAATCCGCTGGCAGCTGTTGTTCTGACCCATGTTGTTGAAGCATCGGAATTAGTAACTGACCACCCCGCTGGTGGAAAGGTTGTATTTTCAAAACCTTCAATGAGCGGAAGCGAATTACTGCCGGAAACTACAATAAGATTGGTCTGCGTATTGGTATTGCTCCCGTTTGAATTAGTAGCGGTGAGAGATACCGTATATGTTCCTGCTGTATTATAGGTTACAGTAGGGTTTGTTGCTGTTGAAGATGAAGGAGTACCTCCGGTAAAGGTCCAGCTATAAGTGTTGCCGCTGCCAGAAGATGTATTGGTGAAAGTAACCGTTTGCCCCACACATATTAAGGTAGGATTCGCTGTGAACCCCGCAAGCGGTGCACCCGTAGCGCTGCAAACATTTGTACTGAGTAAACTGGAGCGGGTATTAGTAAGCACGTTATTCATGTAGTTTACCTGCTGAGTTGTAAACAACACGGAGCAATTGGAATAGTCCATAAAATCTTCAAGCAAATCACCATAAGCTGAGTTACCAGTACATGAAAAGATTGGCGTACATCCGTAGTTTGGGTCTTTAGAATCCGGAGTATCACTAAAGCCGTCATCCGTACTCGGGAACACATTACCACAGGCATTCCCGGAAAGGTCACCCCAGGTATGATGCAAGCCGAGGTAATGTCCTACTTCATGAGTCCAGGCATGGTCGCCAGCCATCATTCCCCAGTTGTAATCAATAACCACTCCGTCAATCGAAGAGCCGTGCATGCCGGGAGTAGGGAGGTAAGCGTAACCACCGATGCCCGAAAACTGAGTATTACCGCATAAATTCACTATCCAGAAATTCAAGTAGTAGCGCGTATCCCAGGCATTCACTCCATTGGTAGAAGATGATTTCATTTTATCCGACTCCGTGTTTGGGTCAAAACATACTTCGGCAGTCGCAACACGATCAATTCCGGTAGTAGGCTGACCAGTGGGAGTTTGTTGAGCCAGACAAAACTGAATTTCTGCATCGGCAGCAAAAGGACGAACTACTGACCGCGCCTGAGCTAAATCGGCATTTAACTTCCGGTAATCCTGATTCAACAAGTCAATCTTTGCCTGAATAGCCGAAGTCGAAACGTTTTGGGAAGACGTATTATATAATACATGCACCACAACCGGAATGGTACGGATTGCCCGGTTGCCTGTGGCGGTGCTTACCTGACCTGAAGCAACAAATTTCTTCAGCCCCTCCTCAGTCATCCTGATTTGGTTATCGTAAATCGGATCTGCAGAACGTTTTTGGTTTGTAACTTGAGGTGAGTAACAAGTTCGTTGTGCTAAAACCGGGGAAACAAGAAGAAGTAACAGTATGGATGAGAAGTAATATTTATTCATGTATGATTGGATTTTTGAATGGAAACAAATGTAACAGAATAGACTCATAGACAAAAGACTTTACTTGATGTGTGTGGGTATGCTGTGTAAAAAAAAAGAAGCGATAAAACAGCAATAATATGTTTCTAGTGCTGAACTAAAAATTTAGCAGAATAATAATTGCCATCACTAAAAACCCGGAGGATATAAACACCACCCGACAGATGAGATGTGTTAAAGGTGAATTTATTTCCGTCCGCGAAAAAAGGAGTAGTTATTTTACGCGAAAAAATATCGAAGATACTGATCTCTGTATTTTTCCAACCCTTGTTCTCTACACACGTAACATACTCGTTTGCAGGGTTAGGAAAAACTGGAAGAAAACCGGATAAACCAATTTTCGGATATGAAAGAAGTGTACTTGAATCCCAAACAGTTTCGCTAAAGAGTTGCAAGCCGCCTAAGGAGTTGCCGAGAAGATATTCCGCCTTGCCATCGTTGTTGATGTCGTGAATTTGGAAGGTAACATTCATTCCTGCATCGTAACGCATGAAATCTGAATCAATTAGTGCAAAAGAACCAGTGAAGATGCTGTCGGTATTAATTAAGTATTGATAAACAGTTCCTTTGTGAGAACCGACAAAAAGCAGCAAGTTGCCGCTTGAGTCCAAAGTGATATAAGGATGACCGTTTCCATTAGCAATTGAACCTGACGATACGTCAACATTTCCAAAAATGACGTTGACGGAGTCAGGATGAAATTGGGGATTAATTAATGTCCCGAAATTGCGATAGTAACTTATTGTGCCGTTCAATTTTCCGATAAGCAAATCGTTAAGACCGTCATTATTAACATCATAAATATACGGAGCAGCAAAGTTTCCGGCATCAATGTTGAAATAGTTGGGCGTGGTCATAGACGGAAAAGAAGCAATCGTTCCTCCTGTATTTTTGAAGAAATGGATTTTACCATCTTTGTCCCCTATCAGTAAATCTTTTTTACCATCGTTATCTAAATCACCCAATGCCGGATTAGCCCCCTGAATACTAAACCGGGAAAGGCCTGCGTAATCTGCTGAAACTTCGCGGAACGAGGGAGAGGTAGTAGTTCCTGTATTTTCAAATAAGAAAAGTCTTGAAAACGCCTGATTAACAGGATTGTAAAGAAAGTTGTTAGCTATAATAATGTCCATAAGCCCATCACCGTTGTGGTCAAAAAATAATCCTTTCGAATCGGTACCGAAATCAAGTTGGGTATGGACAAGGAAGGAGTCATTACCCGTGGATTGATACATACAAGTATCGCCAGCAATGCGTTTATAAAAAGTTACGTTGTTTACATCAAGAGCAAAGTCACTTAAATTAGGAGCAAAGAGTAAATCGTTTAATCCATCATTATCCCCATCAAAAAGATATGCATTAGGGAAAAATGGAAACTGAAGTGGACTACTGCAAGTAGGATAGTAGGTGTCAACCCATCCGATATTTGAATAAGAAGAATCTCCTGAGTTGTTTAGCAAAACCATATAGTCGTAATTAGCTCCGCTAAAGAGCAAATCCACATCATTATCAGAACCATAATCAAACACTGAAAAGGCTCCCCCTGAATGACGTGAGCCATTAAGTGGCTGCAGGAAGGTTTCTTCGCTTTTGCAGGTAATGCCGAGTGTAACCTTTAAATTATTACCGGAACCGTGATAGAAGTTTCCCCAACAGGCGCTTGCTTTTTCGTAAAGAAAGGAATCAGCGGGAAGTCCAAGTTCTGTAGTTTGGTTTTCATAATAATCAACTGCAGAAGCAAAAACATTAAGAGTAAGGATATCAAGGTCGCCATCCCGGTTTACATCTACAATTCCGGGAATTCCAATGCCATTTACCCAAACATTGGTTCGCGAAGGCGGAGTGTTGTAAAGAAGGCAATACTGCACTACGTTAAATTGGAGATGTCCGTTAACTAGCGAGCCCTTATAAACTTTTACACCTACAGGTATCTGCTGACCTTGAGGAGAAATTTCACCTGCTTGATAAGTAAAAATGTCGGGGATGTTATCATTGTTGTAATCCCGGATAAGCGCCCATTCTTTCATTGGCGGGAAAAGTTTTTCATATTGAGGAGCAAGATTAAAAGCAGTATCGCTGTGCGAACCATCGTTAGTGAAAGAAAGTACGCGGTCTCCGCCCCTGTCAAAAACAAACAAGTCCTTAAGACCATCGTTATCTAATTCAATCGGTGAAAACTGTGGTGCATTCATGCCCCCTGACCATGCGTTGAGAATGTGTATGCCATTACGTTCAACGATAATATCTGTAATCGGATATTTTACTGATTGAGCGGAAAGAACGAAATAGGGAGAAATTAAAATGAAAGAAATAATCCTTTTCACAACCTAAAAATAAAATTAAAGGGATGTTGCAGCAAATAAATAATATACCGGTTATCAGAAGTGGAAGGTATCTCTGAATTACCAATCACATCCTCCCTTAAAACCTTTCCAGTCCGCTGAAATGAAACTTTGCTTCAATTTCAGCATTGGCATCGCTGTCGCTGCCGTGAATGGCGTTACGCTCAATGTTGGTTGCAAATAATTTACGTATGGTTCCATCGGCTGCGTTGGCAGGATTGGTCGCGCCAATCAGCTTGCGGAAATCTTCAACCGCGTTATCTTTCTCGAGAATAGCCGAAATAATCGGGCCCTCGGTCATAAATGCTACTAATTCACCAAAGAAAGATTTTGACCGGTGAATAGCGTAAAATTCCTCTGCCTTTTCTTTCGAAAGGCGGGTAAGTTTCATCGCCTGAATTTTAAATCCTGCGCCAATAATCATATCAATAATTTTACCGGTATGCCCGTCAGCAACAGCATCGGGCTTTATCATAGTCAGTGTTATTCTTCCAGCCATTTATTTCGCTTTTGTTATTTTAAAATGCGGGGCGAAAATATTCAGAGTTGCGAAGTTTCAAAAGCGTTGGGCACTTTATTGTAGGGTATAGCGCAAACCGGCAAAGCCTTTTATCCCTTGAGTGGAAGTAAACCCGTAAGTATTATCAAAAACGTAATTGTTCGGGTTATCAATATTCGTTTGCCGGTTGAACGGGTCGAAGGGACGAAGGAGGGGATCCTTCTGAATAAAGTTGAAAATGTTTTTCAATCCGGTATAAATCTCCAGTCCATTTTTAAACTTCTTGGTCAACTGAATATTCTGAATAGAATACCAGGGAGATTTCTCAGAACGAAAATCGTTAGGGACGGTTGAAAGAAGCATGGAGCTAACAAGATTTCCTGTCCAGTCAATAGAAAGCTGGGGAACGGGAAAATTGTAGCTCAGATAAAAGTTGGCCATGAAAGGCGGAGAGTGAAGCGGAATTTCTCTTTCCTTTTCACCATCATCATTTTTCTCTACTTCAAATACGTAAGCATACGTGCATGCAAAACCTACTTTAAGCGGATAGTTGAAAGTAAAATCAGCATTCAACGAAAAACCGGCTGCGGTGGCCCCATTTTTATTGTTGTTATAAATAACCAATCCCGGCTCAGAGTATTCGGGATTGACAAAATTGAAAAAGTAAGTGTAGAAACCACTCACATCAATATTCAGCACTCCTCCTTTCAGGTTTTGAACCCGGGTGTAGCCTGCATTTCCGCTGATGGCAAATTCAGCTCTGAGTTTTTCTGCCACTACTACTTTACGCGAACCGCTCAACACGCCAAAGCCTTCATTCAGCAAATTCGGAATACGATACCCGGTTCCTACGCCTGCCCTCACCACATTTTTTTCATCATACGAATTCCATTTGTAATTAATCCGCGGGGCAGGAATAGGGCCATTGCGGGTGGTGTAATCAACCCGCACACCCAGCAAAAGTTTATGTACATCTTTGATTGTGAATTCATCTTCAGCAAAGGCCGCAACAATGTGTGAGAGCTTACCGGTACCGGTCACCGTATCTTCGGAAAGTCCCGTATTGTCGGCATAATGATACACCCTGTAAGAAACACCGAAGAGAACTTCGTTGGTTTCATTCGGCTTCTTATCCCAGGTAAATTGCGCAAAGCCGGTGCGCTGAGTTCCCTTGTAGTAGTTCAGTCCATAGTAAGCGTTTTGCCGATGTTCGCTGAAATCAGCCATGAACAAAAACTTTTCCTTCACCGGCAACTGGTATTGAAAACCTGCCTGCCATTGGTGAGTTCGTATCCACTCGCTGTAATATTTGTCGCTGCCTGTTGTTCTCCGCGGTAAATCTTTTTGTCCGCCAAGCCGGTCTTCAAAAAGATAGCGTGCGTAAATATTTGCGAGGCGGTTATCCTTTCGTGTAAAACTCCATTTGTTGTAAAAATTAGCGCGATTCACCAAAGGGATATCCATGAAGTTGTCTCCATTAATATCCCACCGGTAATTAAAACTTTCACTTCCAAAAGTGAAAAATGAACTCGCTCGTTTCATTTTGAATGATACAGAAATATCAGCATTGGCTTCAAGCATTGAAGTAAGCATTACATTGGTATAAAACTTAGGTGTTCGCGATGGAGTTTTAGTTTTAATGTTGATTACTCCCGCAATTGCTTCCGAGCCATAAAGAGTGGACGAGGCGCCCTTTAAAATTTCAATCTTGTCAATCACATTCATCGGCAAGGCATTCAGCGCATAAATACCTGCAATCCCGCTCATAGCTGGAACACCGTCAATTAAAATCATTGAATAATTTCCCTCCAGTCCGTTGATTTGCACATCAGCAGTATTGGTTACTCCATTGTCAATATCCGGGAATAATCCATTTATGTTCCATAGCGATTCAAATACGTTAGTGGCAGGGTTTCGCAAAAAATACTTTGCCGTGTAAACATCCACTGGAGTAACGCTTTGCAGTTTCTGCACTTCTTTCAGACTTCCGGTAACAACCAATTCTTTAAGCTTTGATGTAAGTGGAATAAGTTCAACAGAAAAATTATTTGGAGATTGAGGAATCAGAACTTCGGTTTGAAAGTTTTCGTAACCAACAAAACTTACTCGCAACTGGTATTTACCTGAAGGAATATTTTTTATTTCAAAATGTCCTGCACTGTCAGTTATTGATGCAAAAGGAGTCTTTAGTAAACCAACTGCCGCCAGCTCAAGCGGCATACCTTCTGCAATAACAGTTCCTGATATGTTTGAAGTGGTACGGGTAGTATCCTGACATAAAGAATAAACCGATGCAAGGCAAAGACAAATAGCGCAGAAATATTGTTTCACTGAAATAAAAATAAAAGAGTTCTCCTGATTCCTAAGCAACAGGTAATTAACCTATTTTTTTACTTTCGCACCTCCATGAAATTTAACAAGGCTTCGGTTGATAAACTCCGTGAAATTCTTTCCCAACCCAAGAAAATTGTAATTGTCACTCACCGCAATCCCGATGCTGATGCGCTGGGCTCTTCGCTGGGCTGGAAGTTTTTCCTCGAAAGCCTGAAACATGCTGTTGCTGTTATTTCTCCCAATACGATTACAAGTAACCTTAAATGGATACAGGGCTTTGATTCAGTTTTAGTTTACGAATACAGGGCGTTAAAAAAAGTCAGCGAAGAGAAGATTAAATCAGCCGATGTTGTTTTCTGCCTCGATTTTAATGCACTTAGCAGGTTAGAAAACCTTGGTGAGGTCATTAAAAAGTCTTCTGCAATTAAAATAATGATTGACCATCACCAGCAGCCGGAAGATTTTGCAGCCATTACTTTCAGTGATGTGAAGTATTGCGCTACTTCCGAAATGCTCTATGATATTATTGCCGGTCTAAATCAAACCGATTTGATTGATTCCCGAATTGCGGAGTGTTTGTATGTAGGGCTTGCCACTGACAATGGTTTCTTTCAGTTCAACAATACTACACCCAATGCACACACCGTAGCTGCAGCATTAATTGCCAAAGGTGCTAAGCCCGATTATGTCAGCGAAAAAGTGAACAATGTTTTGCGCGAAACACGCTTGCGGTTCTTCGGTTATTGCCTGAACGAGAAGTTAAAATTAGTGAATGGCGGAAAAGTGGCTTACATCTTGGTGAGTCAAGCCGAGATAAAAAAATTTAATTTGCAAGCCGGTGACAGCGAAGGATTGGTCAATTATCCGTTTAAAATTGAAGGTGTGGTGGTAAGTGCTTATTTCAGCGAAGAGCAGGACCGGATAAAGATATCTTTCCGTTCCCGGGGTAAAGTTGATGTGAATACTTTCGCACGCACTTATTTTGAAGGAGGTGGGCATACTAATGCGGCAGGAGGAAAAAGTTTTTTCGGCCTGGAGGAAACCGAAAAAAAGTTCTTAGACTCGCTCCATAGTCTGAGATTAGATTAACTAAATTGTAAACTTAAAATCACAATAAAACAATGAACCGAATTTTCTTAACCCTTACACTTTTTGCAGGCATGTTAAATTCATGCAATGCCAGTGGAAATAAAACCGAAACAAACAACGAAATGACACCCTCAGAACCGGCTTCGCCAACGGCTTACGAACCCACAGCCGAAGAAAAAAAGTGGAGAGACACACCCGGCTTGTATGCCGAAATTGTTACCTCAAAAGGAAACGTAGTTGTTTCACTGGAATACAAAAAAGTTCCTGTAACTGTAGCCAACTTTGTTGGACTTGCGGAAGGAAAAATTCAAAACAGCGCTAAAGGACCGGGTGAACCGTACTATGATGGATTAACTTTCCATCGCTGTATTCATACTCCCCAGCCTTTTATGATTCAGGGTGGGGACCCGCAAGGAACCGGACAAGGCGGACCAGGATACGCATTCGGTGATGAGTTCGATATTTCGTTAAAGTTTGACAGACCGGGTCTACTGGCAATGGCTAATGCCGGACCAGCTACTAATGGCTCGCAGTTCTTTATCACAGAAGGGCTCACATCGTGGCTTGATTATAAGCACAGCATTTTTGGAAGTGTGGTAGAGGGGTTACCGCTGGTTTCAGTAATTAATAACGGAGAGGTGATGACCAAGATAAATATTATCCGCGTGGGCAAAGAAGCTCAGGCGTTTGATGCTGTTGCTGTTTGGGCTAAAAAAGACGAACTGCTAAAAGCTAAGGCTGCAGAATTTGCCTCACAGAAAGGTGAAAAGGACAAAGCAAAGACTATCAGCGCTGATGAGTTTGTAAAGAAAAACTTTCCGGCAGCTAAAAAAACCGCATCCGGTTTATATTATGTAGTTTTACAGGAAGGCACAGGCACACGCGCCACAGCGGGGAGAAATGTAAAAGTTCATTACACCGGCTATCTTACTGACGGTTCTAAGTTCGACTCGTCTCGAGACAGGGGACAGCCCTTGCCATTTGTTTTGGGACAAGGACAGGTTATTAAAGGGTGGGACGAAGGTATTGCACTTATGAGCGTTGGCTCAAGATACAAACTCATTATTCCTGCTTCACTCGGTTATGGTGCAAACGGTGCAGGAGGTGTTATACCGCCCAACGCTACTCTTATCTTTGAAACAGAGTTAATGGAGGTGAACTGATTCAAACAGGTTTTCTCAAACATTAGAGGAATCTGTTTTAGGATTCATTTTTCTTTCTGCTTTTATATTCGTATTAAAATCTTTTCATGAGAAAAGTTATCCTGTTGCTTTCCGCACTTTCCTTTTTCAATGCCTGTAATATGAAATCTGCTAAATTGAAAGAGGAAATTGAAAAAAAGGAAAAGTCTTTTACCGAAGACTCACAGAAGGGCAATTATGATACTGCGGTTATAAACAGTTTATTAAGAGATTACGAAACTTATTCCTCTAGTTTCCCGGATGATACCACAGGAGCGATGTACTTATTTAAAGCGGCTGACTTTTATCGCTATCTTCATCAACCTTTACGCAGCATTGAGCTTTACAAAAAGGTTTACAAGCAATATCCAGGGCTTTCAAAACGCCCTATGGCTTTATTTATACAGGGTTTTGTTTTCGAAAATGATTTACAAAATCTTCACGCTGCAAAAGGCATTTACGAAACGTTTCTACGTGAATATCCCAACCACCCGATGGCTAAAGATGTTACTATTACACTTGCCAACTTAGGTAAATCACCCGAAGAGATTATGCAGGGGTTTCAGGAAAAAGCTGCGCAGGATTCTTTGGCAAAAGCAGAGAAGTAATTTTCTTCATTCAACTTTTACGTTTCACCGCTTTTCTTGTCTTTTTCTTTTCGCTTTTAAAGCCACCTTCTCATCCGTTTCCTTCATCCGCTCCCTGATAATTTTTTTCAGTAGCGTTTGCGGAATGGTTTCGTTGTAATCAAATTGAATGGTTACTCCTTTTATCTCCACTCCTTTCAACTCAGGCTTAAGCCGGTTGGCTGTTTTCATACTGCATATAAAAAAGCTGTAATGGTTTTTAAACCCAGCATAACTTACCAGCATGCGTCTGTGATACTTCAGCGTAGGCATGCTGTAACTGATACCCTCTTCTAAATGCGGAAAAAGCTTTTTGAGTGTATTGCGCAGCCGCTGAAGAGCAATGACAGCCTGCTCGGTTTGTGCATCTAAATACTCATCAACAGTTTTAAAAACAACTTTAGCCATCAATCACAAATTACCTTCCGCGTACTTCTTAAAGTTATCGAGTATAGCCTGCCATCCGGTACGTTGTAAGTCAATGGAGTTTTCCGCTTCAGCTTCAAAAACGGTTACCACTTTAACAGCATCACCGGTACCGGTAAAAGTAACTCTCGCTTTTCTTCCGTCTTCCATCGTGTATGCAATTACTTCGTTGGCTTTTACATCGGTGTAAATGCCAGAGAAATCAAAGCCGAAACTTCCGTCTTTAGCTGCCATCCGGTAAACGAACTTCCCTCCCACTCTCAAATCATTTTCAGC
The DNA here is from genome assembly GCA_964631835.1 of uncultured Chitinophaga sp. Taxonomy (GTDB): domain Bacteria; phylum Bacteroidota; class Bacteroidia; order Chitinophagales; family LD1; genus Bog-950. The sequence continues at coordinate 128,727 of CAZWAD010000006.1, read as the reverse complement.
ACTCGGGCAGTGCCATTCGTCAATGGCAAAGTTCCATTTGCAAATATCTTTCGGATTAGTCCATAGCTCCCAGGCTTCTTCAACCGGAACATTTACAGTTGCTTCAATGGTTATTTCAATAGGCTTTTCCGAAAGCTCCTTTACAATATTAAATGCCTTAGGAAAGGTCTGGGTAAAATAATCTTTAAACTCATCGGTAGCATCCATCGAAGCGGTCAGCTTAACTGTTCCGTCCTTTTCTTCAAGCCTGTAAGTTTCTGTAGCTCCGCTCCAGGCGCTTGCCGGTTGTTCTTTAAAGTCTTTCAATTCTCCGAGGTGTTTAAAAGTCATCACTTCCTTAGGTTTGTTCTCTGCTACTTCGCTGTACATGCCTTCTCCTTTTGGCGTAAGAAAATGCACTCTGCTGCCGGTGCTCCAATCGGGCGATGCAATGGCATACGAACCTTCGGCAAAAACACTGGTCCACTGACGGTAAGTAGTGTCGTCCCACAACACCTGCCATACTTTAGCTGGTGTGGCTTCAATGCTGATATCAAAATTCAGTTTTTCGGTATTGCTTGTTTTTGTTTCTGTTGACATGATATTTAGATTTAGTAGTGAACAATTTAGAGCGAACTAAGTTAAGCATACGTTTCCGAAAACAAAACAAATGCAGTTATAAGAAAGTTGCAAGCTCTATTTACTTTCTTTTAAGTGTTTAAGTAAATAACTATACGCCATCGCCAGCACCTTGCCGTACGAACTGCCCTCGAAGTGCTGCATGCTGTTATCAGCTTTATCGGTAAGCAGTAAAGTAAATATTCCGTCATCACTCATATCGAATGATACCGTATATTTCATAAGCAGCAACTTAAGCTTGGTGTTATTACGCACGGTGCAATGCTACAAAGAAATAGGACAGGCATACCTTGAAGAATAAAGAATCCAAAAATCTTTTCTGTTCCGTATTCTTAGCGTCCTTTGCACATTCATTCTATGCAGCTCAATTTCAAAAAATTCGGTGAGGGTTTTCCCCTCGTTATTCTTCATGGCTTACTGGGCTCTTCAGATAACTGGCAAACCATTGCCAAAAATCTTTCGGCTGTTTCACTGCCAACCGGTAACCGGCAACTGTCCGCTTTCATTATTGACCAGCGCAATCACGGACGCTCACCTCATAGCCCTGATTTCAGCTACGAGCTTCTCTCCGGTGACTTACTCCATTTTCTTGACCAGCAAAATATTTCTAAAGCGCATCTCCTGGGCCATTCTATGGGAGGCAAAGCGGTGATGCAGTTTGCTTTGCAACATCCGCAGCGGGTTGAAAAGCTGATTGTTGTAGATGTAGCACCGGTACCGTACGAAGACGGACACCGCGAGGTTTTTAAAGCCCTCTTTGCCGTTGATTTAAAACATGCCGCTTCGCGCGAAGAAGTGCAAAGTGTGCTGCGCGAACATTTGAGCGGTGATGAAACCACAGTTCAATTCCTGCTCAAAAGCCTGCAGCGCAACGATGCTAGCGAACCGGGCTTCCGGTGGAAGTTCAATGTAGAGTCGCTCTATAAAAACTATTCGAACATTTCAGCTGGTATTACTTCATCTAAATCATTTACCGGTGAAGCACTTTTTATCAAAGGTGAAAAGTCAAATTACATCAACCCAGAAAATTATTTTTTCATCGAAAAATATTTTCCGAATCATCAGTTAACGGAGATAAAAGGAGCGGGTCATTGGGTTCATGCCGATAAGCCCAAAGAGTTTATGGAAGAAGTGATGAATTTTATTTCTTCTCCCCCTCTTCAGCAATCTCCTTAATGCCTTCTAACAGTTTATCGAGTTCGTAAAGTGAAGTATAAACATGGGGTGTTATACGCACTCCAACAACCTGTTCATGGTTAATGGCTGTGGTATGAATTTTCTTTTTTTCAAAAAGGGCATTGGAAACATCTTCGGGTTTCCTCCCTTCTATATTAAAGGTGGCAATAGCACAACTGTAGTCATCTTTTAATGAGGTATAGAGCTTAAACTTAGAGATACCGATAGCTTTTTTACACCAATAGTTTTTTAGGTATCGAAGACGTTCTTCTTTACGCTTTGTTCCAACCATAGTTTGAAAATCAATGGCATTGCCAATAGACATTTCAGCCGCAAAGGAGCGTGTTCCAAGGCTTTCAAATTTGCCAATGTTATCAGCATCGGGCTTCGGTGCGGAGAGTAAAGCCCATACATTTTTTATTTTCTCTTTGCGGATATACATAAACCCTGTTCCGAAAGGAGCACAAAGCCATTTGTGGAGTGAGGTAGCGTAATAGTCACAGCCGGTATCCGGAATTTTATAATCAATATGAGCAAATGTGTGTGAGGCATCAAGAATCACTTCGCAACCTTTGCGGTGTGCCATGTCGGCAATTTTGCGGGCGGGAACAAGCTGACCCGTCCAGTTAATCATGTGGGTAATGTGTACGATTCGTGTTCTTTCGGTTATAGCTGCTTCATATTTAGCAACAATGTAATCATCATTTTCTTCCGGGGCGTTAAGTTCAATCCAGTTGAGCTTTATACCGTCACGTTTTTCACGTTGTTTCCATGCGTTCATCATGTTCGGGTAATCGTATTTTGAAAGAACAATTTCATCACCTGCTTTCAGGTTTAATCCGAAGATGATAGTATTCAATCCCTCAGTAGTATTGCGGTTAATTGCAATCTCTTCAGGCAAACATCCTGCCATATCGGCAATTTTAGCGCGAAGGGGCTCACGTCCCTGGTCAAGAATGCGCCACATATAATATGATGGGGCTTCGTTGCAGTACTGATAGAAGCGAATGTGGGCCTCCTGTACCGGCTTGGGCTGCGGGCTTACTCCGCCATTGTTCAAGTTAATAACGTTAGGTGAAGTGGTGTATTGTTCGCGTATGTAACTCCAAAAGTCTTCGTCCTGTGCGGCTGCCGCAGGGTCAAGAGCTGAAATTTTTTTCAAATGCTCCTGCAAAGCCGAAGCTTCAGCAGGTTTCATCCATTCGGAAAGCGATAAAGTAACGGCTGTGGCGGCTGAATACTGAAGAAATTTTTTGCGCGGAAACATAAAAGAGTTTTTACAATGAAGCTAAAAAGAGAAGCCATCGCAGTAAGCAATGGCTTCGGTAAATTTATTCTGGATTTATATCATCGGTTTACCTGATAATTGAGACCCTTCCTGTTTCAATCATACCTAGCGCTTTAAACTGAATAAAATAAACACCCGAGGAAAGGTTCTCGATGTTTATGGTCATCTTATTCGTGCCCGGAGTAAATTCTCTTTTTACCTGCTGAATGGTTTCTCCATTTAGATTCATGAGTAATATATTGGCATCAATTCGCTCATTCAATTCAACCTGCAAATTAAGCGAGGCAGTTTTATATGCCGGGTTAGGAAACACATTCATAACAACTTTAGCTTCCAATTCAACCCCAAGCGATGAGTAAACGAAAGTTTGGGTTGAGGTGCATCCTTTCGAATCAGTGATGGTTACACTGTAACTTCCAAAGCCGATATTATTGTTGCCAGGTCCGGTAGCACCATTACTCCAGTTATAAGTATATGGCGGAGTTCCACCGTTACCTGTGGCAGTTAAATTGTTTCCAACTTTATTGATACCTACCGTAACCGGAGAGGGCTCGGTGACGAAAACCGTAGCTATAACTACTTCGCCATTGTTATCAGTAATGGTTACTTCGTAAGAGCCGGCATACAGATTAGTAGCCGAAGCGGTAGTTTGTCCGTTACTCCATGCATAGGAATAAGGACTGCTGCCATTTGTTGCAGAAACGGTAACTGAGGCGTTGTCATAACCTGGACAGCTGGGGACTGAAACTGCCATAGTAGCTTTGATAGCGGCTGTTTGGATATTTTGATAAACTGCATTATCGCCACATGTGTTGGTAAAAGATATAGGAATAACTTTGAACTTATACCCCTTGTTGGGAGCCAGATTTGCTACGGAAAAGAAAGTATCTTTTATAAGTGTATCAACCAGCACTACGGAAGAAGAAGCACTTTGAACAAAAAGAACATAATACTGGGCTCGAGCCACCGCTCTCCACTCAAATCGGGTACTTATGCTGTTTACAGTGGTATCGCCATCTTTCGGGCTAATCATAATAGCGGCATCAAGAGGCGAAACATTTGGTGCGGTGTGGTTTAAAAGACCCGAGCGTGTTCCTGACAAAACCGAATTCATTTCGTTTTGCTGTTGAGGGCTGAACCGATTGATACAGTTGTCGTTGAAGTAGCTCATGAAAAGAGTTTCGTCAATAACTACATTATAAAGGTCGCCATTGGGGTCGGTTTGTAATCCTGTATAAGGACAGGCAGTTCTCGAATCAAGAAAATCAGCAGGTGTATCGCAAAAACCATCGCCTTTGGTGGTACAGTTGGTACCATTTACATATTCGACCGGGTTTGTTTGGTTGAAAGTATGGTCAAGGTTGAGGAAGTGCCCCATTTCGTGAGGAATGGTTTGCTCGTTTTTTCCGCAGCAGCTTTTGTTGAGGAAAAGCCCGCCACCACGGGGAGCCCAACCCGGAAAGGTGGCAAAGCCACACAATCCAGGCATTTGACCGGTGATGTAGACATTCACATAGTTGGTAAAGTTATAGTCTGAAAAGGCGGCATAGCCAAGTGAGTGGTCGGTTCCGCCAGCACCATCGCTCATGCTCCACAACGCATCGTCATAGATTGTATCTATCTCGTGAATATAAAAATGCACTTGGGGCTGTTGGAAGCCAATGTTGAGCTGGCAGTGGGTTTCAAAAATTGTCTTTAAGCTTACAGCACCTGTGCCGTTGTTTTTGGCTACCACATGGTAAACAACCGGAACATTTCGAACTGCTGCACGCGAAGGAGCAAAAACCGAGTTCATGCTCCTTTCGTTCTCAGAAGTAAAATGCTGAAAGTTTTCAGGCCTTATGGTTCCGCAGCCACCCTTATTTTGAGCAACTAATGGTAGAATAAATAAAATTGCAATAACAAGAGTAAAGAGGTATCGCATAATGTCCTTTTTGTTTTAGGTGTGCGAAGAAAGCAAAAGGTTTTTAGTTTATTAAATGAGTAAGAATAATAAACAAACGGTTGTTAATAAGAGAAAAACTACTTCAAACTGACGTGAGTAAAAAGGACATTCTCAACGATTTTTCTGCACTGATAACATAATACTACTTACTTTCTTTTAACGTGAAAACAACCTATTGGCTCCTACATATACAACAAACATTCGAAGTCCTACTAACTTAACCAAGGCCATTATTCTATACGTAATCAAAAAAATGTAATTCCCCCTAAAGTAAAACCTAACTTGATATTGGAGAAATTCGGGGGTTAGTTAAACAAACTCTGTATCACTCTCTATAAACCTGAAGCAGGATATCGGTATATGGCTCTGTAACATAACCCGGAAGCAGGGAATTGTAATAATTTATTATCTGTTCTGGCACCGGCATAACCCCTTCATTGTTCACAACACATTTTGAATAGAATTCTTTTACCTTAGGCAGTAAAGCAGTATCCATATAGCTCCACAAATCTCTGAAATCGGCCAGAGAAGTCACTTCTGGGTTCTTCAGATCTTTGGTTATCATAATTTCACCGAAACCCACTACCTCTCGGTAGTAAACAATCTTCCCTTTGCTTTTATTTTTAATAGGGCCATAAGGAGTAAAACCATAAATATTTCCTTTGCACACAATCAATTTCGGCTCACCATAAATGATACGGTATTCAGACAAGTTGTTTTTAAACCCCCATATTTCAGTAAACATATATTTTTTACCCCCGCATATTACTCGGTCGTCAGGGCCCGCTCCAGAGGGGATTGTTAGTGTTTTGCTTTCGTTAGTCAGTTTGCCGTTGATGTAATCCTGTGCACTTAAAAACACCCCGCATTGCGCACTGCCCTTGACAGCAATAAACAGTACAGCCATTAAAACGATTTTACTTTTTATCATAATAATTTGTAGAATAGATTGGGTAAATGTAACAGATATTTTACAGCTCAAAAAACTATGGTACTCGGGGTCAGGCTATAAGAATATTGCCGGCATATTGCTCTGAAGATTTTCAAAAAAATCAAACTATTTTGCGGTAATCCTTATCTGCACTATACTTTTCTACAACTTTCGCAATAAATTCCAACACTTCTTCTCTGCCGGTTTTCTTTTCTGCTGAGGCAACAAACATTCCGGGTAACTCGTCCCAGGTTTTGAGCAATTGGTTTTTAAAAGATTGGATGTGTGACCTTGTTTCTTTGCTGCCTGGGTTATCGGCTTTGGTAAAAACGATAATAAAAGGAACATGGTTTCTGCCCATCCAGTTGACAAAATTCAAATCTACTTTTTGAGGAGGAATGCGGGAATCAATTAGCTGGCAAACGTACAGCAGTTGCTCGCGGTGCAAAACATAATTACGCAGCATGTTGTCCCATTTGTTTCGCTGCTCAATCGAAACTTTGGCAAAGCTGTAACCCGGCAAATCAACAAAATTGAGCATCCCGTTTATTTCGAAGTAGTTAATGGTTTGTGTTTTACCGGGTGTTTTCGAAACTTTGGAGAGGGCTTTTCTGCCGCATAAATAGTTTATGAGCGAGCTTTTACCTACATTGGACCGACCCACAAAAGCAAACTCTGGCCTTTCTGCCTTGGGACATTTGTCTACATCTGTATAACTGGCTTTATATTCAGCGGTTTTAATGAGCATGCTGCAATGATAGTGAAAGGCTGGTTGAAAAATTTTTCCGATGTTTTTGCCCAAAAGAACGCTGCCGAGTCATAGTCCGAGGCTTCGGAGTCATAGTCCGAGGCTTCGGAGTCATAGTCCGAGGCTTCAGAGTCATAGTCCGAAGCTTCAAAGTCATAGTCCGAAGCTTCAGAGTCATAGTCCGAAGCTTCAGAGTCATAGTCCGAGGCTTCAGAGTCATAGTCCGAGGCTTCAAAGTCATAGTCCGAAGCTTCAAAGTCATAGTCCGAAGCTTCAAAGTCATAGTCCGAGGCTTCAAAGTCATAGTCCGAGGCTTCAGAGTCATAGTCCGAGGCTTCAGAGTCATAGTCCGAGGCTTCAAAGTCATAGTCCGAGGCTGTGGAGTCATAGTTTGAGGCCGCGGAGTTATAGTCCGAGGTAGGGTTCTCAAACCTAAAGCCCTGTATAATCCTTTGCTGACGGTTGCCATGCAATAATTCAAACAACCTTCTAAATTCGCCAGCAATAACTATTTCACTTATTTTCTTTTTACATGGAATACAGACGACTTGGAAAATCAGGCTTGCAGGTAAGCGCCCTTTCGCTGGGCAGCTGGGTTACTTTCGGGCATCAAATCAGCGATGATGTAGCCGAACAACTGATGGTAAAAGCCTATGAAGCGGGCGTAAACTTTTTCGACAATGCCGAAGTATATGCCCACGGCAAAAGCGAAATAGTGATGGGTAACATTTTGAAAAAAATGAACTGGGACCGCGATACCTGGCTCGTATCGTCAAAAGTCTTCTGGGGCAGAACCGGTAACCTCAAAGCCAACCAGCGGGGGCTTATGCGCAAGCATGTTTTTGAAGCCTGCCATGCCGCACTCAAACGCCTGCAGGTTGACTACCTCGACCTGTATTTCTGCCACCGCCCCGACATTAACACACCCATTGAAGAAACCGCCTGGACCATGCACAACCTCATCACCCAGGGCAAAATACTATACTGGGGCACCAGCGAATGGACAGCCCAGCAGATTACCGAAGCGCATTACTGGTGCGCCAGGCACCATTTGATTGCACCGGTTATGGAACAGCCGCAATACAACATGCTCCACCGCAAGTTCATGGAGCGCGACTACCTGCCCCTGTTCGAAAGCTTTGGCATGGGAACTACCATCTGGAGCCCCCTCGCCAGCGGCTTGCTTACCGATAAATATTTTGACGGCACCAAACAAACCGGCAAAACCCGCATGGATATGATGCAGTGGCTCAAAGACCTTGCCCTGGGCGATAATGAAAAGGTGGATAAGGTAAAGAATCTTTACGCTCTCGCCCGGGAACTTGGCATTTCGCTTACTCACCTCGCCCTGTGCTGGTGCCTGAAAAATAAAAATGTTTCTACCGTTATCCTCGGAGCTTCTAAAGTTTCACAGCTTGAAGAAAACCTGAAGTGCTACGACTCGCTTCCCAAACTTACCGATGAGGTAATGCTGAAAATAGAAACCATTCTACAGAACAAGCCAAAGGTGGTAGTGTATTGAAGTATGTCAGGCTGAACGCAGCCGAAGCCTTTCCTGAAGCGCATTCCAGTTGACCAAAGTAAGAACCGGCACCAGCAGTTCTGCCGATACAATACCCATTACCAGGTAATTGGAAACCACAAAAAGCAGGGCAAGAAGAAGAAGAAGCCAGTCGTATCTTTTGGTAAAAAAACCGCTCAGAAACGATAACTGCAGCACCGTATTGAGCCCCAAGACCAAATGTGCCACACCGGTATGAGCTATCAGGTACTGCACCAGCGCACCGCTTACATACTCGCCCTGTTCCATAAACAGTAAAAGCTGCTGCTGGTTTTTCAGGATGTTGGAAAGCTGCTCCCCGTAAAAAACCGACCCGCGGAAAATCTTCCACAGCGCTGCCGAGGCAAAGATGTAAAGCAGGTAATACCGGGCGGCTTCCCACATCAGCCCGAACCGCTTTTCGTCTTTAAAACAAAACGGAACCATGATAACCAGCGCTCCCGCCAAACCATGATAATGATGACCGGTAACGATGTTGAACGTCAGAAAATAAATAAGCCACAGCAGGAAAGCGAAAGCGGCAAAAACACGGTGGCGCACGACCATTAGCAAGGCAGGAAACACAAACAGCAGAATATCGAATGCTGTGGCGGCAAGCTGATGGGAAAGGATGAATTGAGGAACTCCGCTCCGTAAAAATAAACGGTAGATTACTTCGTTCTCTTCAAACAAAAACGGAGCGCTGCCTGTTTGCGACAGCAGCGTGCCACTCAAAAAGCGGACGAGAAAAATAAGAAGCACAGCCCCGAAAACAAGCCGCTGTTTCAGTAAATAAACCGAATGGTTACCGGAGGGTGCTGTCATTGGTAAAAAGTAATTCGGTGTGTAAAGGCTCCTGCTCTCCGGCTGAGTTGTAAGCAACGGTATTCCTGAAAACAGCAATACGGTTTTCACCCGGAACATAGCTTTCAAGCCATCGCAGAACGCTGTCTCGTTTTCTCTGTTTCTCTTCCAAAGGAATATCCATGCCTTCAACATGCTCAATAACCGAGTTAACCAGTTCATAACGCGAATCACTGAGCGGTGACCCCTGCAATATTTTCCCGTCAATGCTGATGATATAATGCGAATACGTTTCCCGGGGCTCTTCTTTGAGAGAATACATTCCGTAAAGAAGAAATGGAAATTCTTCACAGCGGTTTGAAAAAAGAAAAGTATTGCAATTGAATATACAGAAGAGGATACCGGCTATATATAGCAATACAACAGTGAACAGTTTCTTGTCAGTTACCCAAAGGCGGAATAAAAAAGTAAGTTTTAAATAGTTCATTGCTGCACAACTAAAAGATTGCATCCTCTGATTTCTGCGTGGTCCGTACGCCCCAGTATTTCAAACGTACCGTCTGCGTTTAACTTTCCCGAATCGCAGGTAGAAATAAAGGAACAGGAATAAATATTGGCGAAGTCAACAACATTTATTCCGCCCGCTTTGTTCCCTCTCTCTGTTTTTAAAGGGTCCGTCATGTCGCGGATAAGAACCCTCATCCACGGAGGTGTTTGAAACAATCCATTGCCTTTGGAGTATGCCTGAGAAAGCAGTTCTGTCATTCCGTACTCCGAGTGTATATCCTGAACACCGAAGCCCTTACAAAGCCGTTCGTGAACTTCGCTTCGCGTCAACTCCTCCCTTCTGCCTTTCATTCCGCCTGTTTCTATTACAATAAGTTCAGGAAAATCAGCAGGATATTTTTCAGCGAATTCCAGCAAGGCAAAAGTTACTCCAAGTAAAATTGTTTTTTGTTTTCTCTGTTTCAGGTTTCGCAACAGTAAACTCAGTTTTTCATATTCATTCAGAAAGAACCCGCTTTCCGGTTGTCCGCTTAGCTTTATCAGCTGCTCAGCCATATAAACAAGTGAGGAATTGTTTCTTTCGAGATACGAAGGGAGCAGTGCGGAAATCACATAATCTTCCGGATTGCCGTAGAAATGTGTAAAGCATTTGCCAAAGCTTTTTTCGTATAACGAAATGTCGGCTGCGTAATGCAGCGAAGGAATGCTCCCCGTAGTGCCGCTACTTTCAAAAATCTTTTCCGCCTTTTTCTCTGTTGAAATAACCGGATGGGTTTTAAAAAACTCTACCGGTAAAAACGGTATATCATCCAGCGATTTCACCAGCGAAGGTTTCCGGTGCAGCGAAGTACAGAACCGATGATAAATATCAACACGGCTGAACTGGTATTCAAAAATTTCCAGGGCTGTTTCTTCAAAGGAAGATTCAGTGACAGAAAATATTTTGTCGGCTAAAGCAGGCAAGGTGAAATTTTAGAAAAGTAAAAATGCAATAAACGCTGTAATTTTGAGTTTATTTGACACAGTGAAAGTCATTTATCCGGTATTGTTTGTAGTTATAGCCTCGGTTACGGCTTGCGTAAAAGCGCCAGACTATCCCATTGCACCGGTTATCGAATTCAAATCGGTTTCTTCCGAATTTCTGAAAAGCGGATACATTGATACAATCACTATTTCATTTACCGATGGCGATGGTGATTTAGGTGTTTCACCTTCACCCGGTGACACCTGCAACCAGTGCGGATTGAAAAACGGAGATTCAACCTGCCTGAAACTGCGTGGCTTCAATGTTTTTTTGATTGATAACCGCGATAACTGCGTGGGCACTTTTGCCTCTGCCAATGTTGAGCCGGAAGGAAAATTCAAAAGCATTTCAGGTGAAATTGATATCATACGCGCCATTGATTCGAAAAAGTGTTTTGCTCCGCCAACTCCCGGCTGCCCGAAAGATACGGTTATTTACAGCATTATTATCCGCGACAGGGCGGGAAATTTCAGCAATACCGTGCAGTCGGTTCCTATTATTATTGACGGGGAATAGCTAACCGCAAACATGAACAGTGCGCTGATTATCTTCCTGATTTTACACGCTGTTACAATTCAGGTTTTTCATTTGGCTTTATTGAGGATGGGGAAAGTTGCCCTGCCTCCCATATGGAGTTTTATTTATTCCCTTTTTGTTTATTTTTTTCTTATTCCCCCAATAATATTTGTATTGGTTGATGATTTAACCGGGCTTACTGGCGCTCAACCCGCTTATCTCTTTCTTATTATTCCTTCGGTAATAATTTCTGCGGTAGTCTTTTTCCTCAGCCGGGGCAAAAGAAAATAGGCTATACCCTGTAAGAACTCCTTTCTTTAGCCCACTTGCTTTTCCCGTTGGCAGAATTGGAAACACTCACTTTATTTTTCCTTTCGCTTTCGTAAACAAAGCCCGCAAGCAGTGCAGCAATTTCCATTTCGGTTTCATCTTCCGATTTCAGAAATTCAGGTTTGAAATTTTTTGCTACAAAATGCGTATCGAATTTACCGGAAACAAAATCGGGATGGCGGAGAACAAACTTCCCGAAAGAGAGCGTGTTTTTAACACCGGTTATTTTATAATCGTGAATAGCGCGCAGCAACCTTTCAATAGCTTCCTGGCGGTCTTTCCCGTAACCAATCAATTTGGAAAGTAAGGGGTCGTAATAAACCGGTATTTCCATTCCTTCTTCGTAACCATCATCAACTCTTACACCCGGACCTTCGGGTTTTTTATACTGCGATAGCTTGCCAATATCAGGCAGAAAATTATTTGCAGGGTCTTCAGCATAGACACGCAACTCAATGGCATGACCCCGTATCTGTATTTCATCCTGGGTAAATCTTAGTTTTTCTCCTCTCGCTATACGAAGTTGTTCTTTCACTAAATCAATACCGGTAATTATTTCGGTTACCGGATGTTCCACCTGCAAACGGGTGTTCATTTCAAGAAAATAGAAATTCAACTCTTCGTCAACCAGAAACTCAACAGTTCCCGCGCCTGTGTATGCACACGACTTACCCACGTTCACCGCAGCATCGCAAATAGCTTTCCGCTTTTCAGGTGTGAGGCACGAACTTGGGGCTTCTTCTACAACCTTCTGGTGTCTGCGCTGAACTGAGCATTCGCGCTCGAAAAGCGACACAATGTTACCGTAATTATCACCGAGAATCTGTACTTCTATATGCTTTGGCGATGCTACATATTTTTCAATAAATACGCTATCGTCACCAAAGGCATTAAGCGCTTCGCTTTGTGCACGCTGCATTTGCTCTTCAAATTCTTCTGAAGAATTTACAACCCTCATTCCTTTACCACCACCACCTGCACTTGCTTTAATCAGTACCGGGTAGCCGATTTTTTGAGCAAGAGATTTCGCTTTGTTTACATCGCTTATTGCTCCATCGCTTCCCGGAACCATGGGTATATTGAATTTCTTAGCTGCTTCTTTGGCCGCCAGCTTGCTGCCCATGATTTCGATAGCTTCGGGAGTGGGGCCGATAAATATGAGCCCGCCCTTTTCAACCTGACGGGCAAACGCTGCATTCTCGCTTAGAAAACCATAACCGGGGTGAATACCTTCTGCATCAAGTCTTTTGGCTACGTCTACAATAACGTCTCCGCGCAGATACGATTCCTTCGAGGGTGCTGAGCCAATACAAACTGCTTCATCGGCATAGCGCACATGCGGAGATTTACGGTCGGCTTCGGAATAAACCGCCACTGTTTTGATACCCATTTCACGGGCGCTTTTCATCACCCTCAGGGCTATTTCCCCACGGTTGGCTACAAGGATTTTTTTCATCTGCTGCGAATTTGAGCAGGGACAAACATGCGAAAAAAGTTCATCATCCTGGTTAGGAATAATTTCGGTTACTCTGATGTTTCAGGATAATATTTACTAAACGTGGGTGGTATTCGTTTCTTAATCAGGTTCTAGCTGTGCAAAACCTTATACAATTTTTAACACGCGTATTTTGAGCCGGGAAATTTTAATACTACATTTATTGTGGAATTTCAAAACAATTGCATCATTCTATAAATTTAATAACCAAAACAACAGCTATGAAAAGTTTATCGCTCTCTGTGTTAGCTTTTTTAATGATTGGCGCTAACCATCTCTTCGCCCAGGACAACAGCACTGTTCTTAACACCCAACAGGTAGCCAAGCTCGATGTGAGCGGCAAATGGTCGGGGAAGCGCAAGCAATATGCCCCCGATAAAAAATCCTTTATTGAAATATTCCAGTACGAATTTGATTTAAAGCAGGAAGGTAACATTGTTACCGGCACTTCTACCATCATCAGCAGCAATGGTGACTATGCCGATATGAACCTCGAAGGAGTAATCATTGGCAACAAGCTTCACTTTGCTGAAAAGGAAGTGAAGAATGCAGCCCGTGCCGAAGGCAAAGTATGGTGCTTTAAGAGTGGTGAGCTCAGCTTTGTGAAAAGCGGTGAAAAACTGCTTCTTACCGGTGCCACACCCAGCTATATGGAAATTTATAATTACCCCTGCACCGGTGGCGAAACCGAACTGGCCAAGGTAGATAACAGCGTAAATGTAGCGGCTTTGGTAACCATGCCCGAAACAACCAACGGAACAGCGGCAGAGTTTAACATCAGCCTTTTCCCGAATCCTTTTGTAGATAATGCAACGATTAACTATAACTTAACTGAAGATGCAAAAGTGCGCTTAGAAATATTCGACATCAGCGGTAAACTGGTTGCTACTGTTTTTGAAGGAAACCAGAAAAGCGGAAGCTACAACCTGGTTTACTCTGGCAAAAGCGCGGCTTCCAACAGCGGAATTTTAATTGTAAAGATGACGGTGAACAAGGATATTTACAGCCGTCAGTTAGTACAAATGCGATAAGCCTTTATTTAATTGACAAAGCGAAAGTCCTCCACCACTCGGGGGACTTTTTATTTTAGCGCAATGACCAAACAGGAGCGGGTAGACTTCGTGATTCAAAAGCTGGAAGAACTTTATCCCCATCCCGAAATTCCCCTCAATCATAAAGACGCTTACACCATGCTTATTTCGGTGCTGCTTTCGGCACAGTGCACCGATAAGCGTGTGAACCTAACCACACCGCATCTTTTCAAAAAAGCTGATACGCCTGCTAAAATGGTTAAGCTCAGCGTGAAAGAGATTGAAGATATTGTTCGCCCCTGCGGGTTGGCACCTGCCAAGTCCAAGGCCATTCATCGCTTGTCGGAAATGTTGTTGGAGGAACATAATGGACAAGTGCCCGATAGCTTTGAAGAACTGGAAGAACTGCCTGGTGTGGGGCATAAAACCGCATCGGTTATTATGACCCAGGTGTTTCATAAGCCTGCCTTTCCGGTAGATACGCATATTCACCGGTTGCTGCACCGCTGGAAACTGAGCAACGGAAAATCGGTGGAGCAAAGCGAGCGCGATGCTAAGCGCCTGTTTCCTGAAAAGCTGTGGAACAAGTTGCACTTGCAGATTATTTATTTCGGAAGGGAGTATTGCCCGGCACGAGGGCATCACAAAGACCTATGCCCCATTTGCAGTAAAGTATAACCGGAACATGACACGCGTTGACGAAACACTTTTTGAAGGAGAACACTACTTGGGCCGCCCTGCCGACCAAACCGATAAGATTATTTCGCGCAGGGTAGAACTGGTGAAAGATATACCGGGCTTTTGCAGCAAACAGCTTGATTTACTAGAGATTGGTTGCGGTAATGGCGCTACTCTATTGACGCTTGCCCCTGAAATGAAAAGCTGTTTGGGAGTAGACGTCTTTGACCACACCGCGGAGTTTAAAATACTAAAGAGTGAGCGCAGGCTAACCAATTGCGACATTATTCTAAAGAACATAGAACAGGAAGACTTGAATGAAAAGTTCGACCGGCTGGTATGCTTTGAAGTGATTGAGCATTTTGAAAATGAAGAAAATGTGAAGCGTTTTACCCGCTGGCTGAAGCCCGGTGCGTTGTGCGCAATATCGGTCCCTAACAAGTGGTGGGTTTTTGAAACCCACGGGGCTAAGCTCCCTATACTTCCCTGGAACCGGGTTCCGTTTTTCAGTTGGCTGCCAAAACCTATTCACCAGCGCTTTGCCAACGCGCGCATTTATAACAAGCCCAGAATAAATAAACTACTGGAGCAATCGGGTTTTGAAGTATTGGAAATGAAATACATCACCGCGCCAATGGATGTTTTAAGAGAGGGGGCGCTGAAGCGCTTCCTGATTAAATATATCTTTAAGAACAATATCACCAGCATTCCTTTTTTGAGCACTTCTATTTTTGTCACCGCCAGAGTGAAATAACCCAAAATATTTTAACAAACAGCCAGTTCCTGCTATAATCCTATTAAATGTTTTTGCTCACAGTTCAACTCTATTTCAAAACCGCCATCAAGCTTCTGGTTTACTTTATAAAGGCAAAGGTTTATGTGCTTGAAATTTTCCATTTCGCTAAGCGGGCGCTGGGTAATGGTACACATAAAAGCGCGTATAAATCGGCCATGTGTAGCAATCAAAATTTTTTTGTACGGAGTTAAAAGGAGCATATCCATAAACTTTTTTTGCCTCTGCTGAAGTTCGTAAGGGCTTTCACCGGTAGGAGATGGTTTTTCATGTATTTCTCCGCTACGCCATTTCATAAGCAGGGTTTGAAACAATAGGTCGCTCTCATAAGTAGAGATTGTTCCTTCCAAATCGCCCCAACTTATTTCATCTAATTCGGAATAAATCTCGTGCTTAATGCCTAATGCTTTAAACGGTTCGATACTTTCCTGCGCCCGTTTTAATGTGCTTGTGTAAATAACATCAAAGGGGATATGTCTGTACGCCTTAAAGAAAGCATAAGACTGTTTTCTGCCCGTTTCATTCAGCGGAAGGTCAACCCCTTTTCCCTGTACAATTCCCCTTGCGTTGTGGTCGGTTTGCCCATGACGGATAATGTATAGTTCTTTTCCCAGCACTCAAGTATGATTGCGGTAAAAATATAGTTTTGCCCGAAACAAGAACTGGTGCCGCACTTTCCCAAAACATCACTTCAAAATTTTTTTTCTTATTGTAACCGGAATAATTTACCTTTTGCATTTTATCGCTTACCTCAAGATAAAATTGTTCAAGTAGTAGCCCAGAAAAACAGAAAACTTTACACTCTTACACGTTCTTCTGTAAAGAGAAGTAATACGGGGTTTCTCTTTGCTCCTTTTCACGAAACCGGAAAACTTCAGACTATTCTGATACGTCCCGATATCTTATGCAATGAAAATAACTTGCCCGAATTGAATTTTTCGGATCCCTTGCAGAAGATGGATAATAAAGATGTGAAAGAAAAGATTCTAAAAGAAGCTACAAAAGCGGAATTTATCTCTTATATCAAAGAGATTCAAAAAGAAATTAACTCAGGAGAGTTCAAGAAAGTGGTTGCTGCGCGAATACTTAAGCGGAAAACACCAGTTGGCTTCAATGTAGTTAAATACTTCCGAACTTTGTGCAACGCTCACCCCGAAGCGTTGGTATCATTAGTTTTTACCCGACAATATGGATTGTGGTTGGGAGCTTCCCCTGAAGTACTGCTGTCTGTGAATGACAGTGAGACAAAAACTTATTCACTTGCGGGTACTCAGCAAAATTTCGCCATGAACGGCAAAACTGTCTGGGGGAAAAAGGAAATTGAGGAACAAAAAATAGTAAGTGATTATATTGTTCAAACCTTTAAAAAAATTAGCAAGCATAATCCCGATATCGATGGCCCTGTAACCATTTCAGCAGGAAACCTTCTTCATCTTCGCACAATATTTACTTTTAAATCATACCGCCTTCCTGATTGGCGCAACATTGTGAAACGACTTCATCCCACGCCCGCAGTGGCCGGAATTCCCAAGCGTACTGCCATTAGCTTTATTCTGAAAAATGAAAAAATTCCACGTGATTTTTATGGAGGCTATCTGGGTCCTGTGTACCTGAATAATGGAGTTAATCTTTTTGTAAATATTAGGTGTATGAAAGTGATGAAAAAATATCTGGTCGTATATGCAGGTTGCGGAATTACTTCAGCCTCAACTCCCGTTGCAGAATGGGAAGAAACTCAAACTAAAGCTGACACGCTGTTAAGCCTGCAGGAGAAGTGAAGGTCTGCTAATATTTTTCACCTTTGCGCGAATGAACACAAGCAAGAAAGTTGTCAGGATTATTGCTGAATTGTGCTATGAAAAGGGAATAAGAAAAGTGGTTTTCTCACCAGGTTCACGCTCCGCCCCTTTGGCCATCGCCTTCTCGAAAATTCCTGACATAGAATGTATAGTCATTCCCGATGAAAGGGTGTCAGGTTATTTTGCCTTGGGCATGGCGCAACAACTCAGAGAGCCGGTAGCTGTGGTTTGTACTTCAGGAACTGCAGTTTTAAATCTTGCTCCTGCAGTTTGCGAGGCTTTCTATCAGCAGATCCCTTTATTGGTTTTGACTGCCGACCGACCCGAAGACGCAGTAGCTAAAGGCGACAACCAGTCCATTGAACAATCCAATATAATGCGTGAATTTACTTACGCTGTGTTTAATATAAACGGAGATGCCGAATCGCAAATGGACGTAAATACGATTTTCAATGATTTATCTTCCTGCTTTTATTACCTGGAGAAATCTTTTCCGGTCCGCTTGAACATTAAAATGGATGAGCCACTTTACCACATGGTAGAGAATACAGAAACGAATACGAGTATTCTGTTTAAAGACGAGGACAACGATATGCCAGAAACGATTGCAGCTGAACGAGCTCAATTGTCAGAGCAACTAATAAATGCTTCTAAAATCCTTATTGTAGTCGGTTCTTGTGCTCCGAACGTGGGATTCAAACAAAGCATTAAAAATTTATTGCTCAGAAACGATGTAGTGGTTCTAGCAGAGAGTATTTCAAATTGCAATATTCAGGGAGTTTTACAGAATTATGAAAGCTGTTTTGAAATCGTCACTGAAAATCAACCTGAAGATTTTGTTCCTGATGTAATTATCACCTTTGGCAAACATATCGTTTCAAAACGTCTTAGAACTTTTTTCAGGAGATATAAACCCGGTCACCATTGCGATTCGTATAGCCGAGTGAAAAGAAATTTCTTTGAAATGAAAGAAGTTAATTACAATTTCATTACCGAAAGGGACATAATTGAATGTTTAATGGAAAGCACAGATAAAGGGGATGGAGAATTTAAGCTGCGATGGAATTTGCTTCTGCAGCAAATAGAAAATTCGGCTGAGGCCTTTATTTCTAATATACCTTTTTGCGATTTGAAAGTATTTGAAACATTAGTAAAATCATTTCCCAACAAAGCAAATATTCAATACGGCAATTCCACTCCCATACGGTACTCAAATTTGTTTCCGCACAAAAACACCCTTACTGTAAACTGTAATCGGGGAACAAGCGGGATTGATGGCTGTTTTAGTACAGCAGCAGGAGCAGCATATGTAAATAAAAGCATGACAATTTCGGTTGTTGGCGACATCACTTTTTTTTACGACTCAAACGCACTATGGAATAATTACCTGTCACCTAACCTCAGAATCATTATTATTAATAATGGTGGGGGAAACATTTTCCGATGGATAGACGGAGCCAAAGAGATAAAGGATTTTGAAAAATTTTTTGAGACAAAGCACCATCTTACTGCCAAACATCTCGCTTCCATGTATGATCTGCCTTATTACTTTTGCGAAAGCAAAAACGAAATAGACAATATTCTGAAAACATTCTTTAATTCTTCTGACAAACCTAAAATTCTGGAAATAAAAACGGACGGAACTTTGAGCGCAGAAGTGTATAAAAACTATTTTACATTTCTTAAAGAACAAAATTAAATGGCTAAACGTGATTGGAAGACTATAAAAAGCTACGAGGAAATTAAGTTTGAGTTATTTGAAAGAATAGCAAAAATTACAATTAACCGTCCACGCTACCGAAATGCATTCACCCCTCTTACTGTTAAGGAAATGAGTGATGCTATGAACATTTGCCGTGACAGTGAAGAAATTCAAATCATTATACTTACTGGTGAAGGAGATAAAGCATTTTGCAGCGGAGGCGATCAGAATGTACGTGGGCATGGCGGTTATGTCGGGAAAGATTCTGTACCACGCCTCAATGTTCTTGATTTGCAAAAGCAAATACGCTCTATTCCCAAATGTGTAATTGCAATGGTTAACGGTTTTGCCATCGGTGGCGGACATGTGCTTCACGTGGTTTGTGATTTATCTATTGCAAGCGATAATGCCATATTCGGACAAACAGGACCAAAAGTGGGGAGTTTTGACGGGGGATTCGGAGCTAGTTATCTAGCAAGGATTGTCGGGCAGAAAAAAGCACGCGAAATCTGGTACTTGTGCGATCAATACAGTGCAAATGATGCTCTTGAAATGGGGCTGGTGAATAAAGTTGTACCTTTAAAAAAACTGGAGGACATAACAATTGAATGGTGCAAAAAAGTTCAGGAGAAATCTCCGCTTGCCATTCGTATGCTTAAATCCGCTTTTAATGCAGAACTGGACGGGCAGGCAGGAATTCAGGAATTAGCCGGAAATGCTACATTGCTTTATTACCTCAGTGACGAAGCTAAAGAAGGCAGAAACGCTTTCGTTGAAAAACGCAAACCGGATTGGAGCCGATTCCCCAAGTTTCCGTAACTTGCTTTCATTTTTTAATAATGTTCGAAAAAATTTTTTCAGCAAATCCTTTCACCACTTTCTATGTGGTATTTGCTTACATTCTTATTTTTTCGTTCTGGTGGGCTTATTTACTTTATGATAAAAATGAAACAGCTTTTAAGGAAAAAATAGAGCTGAATCAAATCCGGTATCAACAATTCAACGAAAAGCCTGATTATACACTTTCAGACGATTACATTAAAGTTCATTCAAAATATCTTCGCCAGCGGTTTATGATTATAACAGAGGGAACCGCTTTCATTTTACTTCTGCTTTTCGGGTTATTAAGAGTACGGAAAGTATTTTTACGCGAAATGAAATTAGCCTCGCAACAGCGCAACTTTCTTCTTTCCATTACACACGAACTCAAATCTCCTCTTTCAACCATTAAACTTTCACTTCAGACTTTAGCAAAACGAAAACTGGAACCTGACAAATCAGAAGCCCTCATTAGTAACTCGTTAATTGATGTTGACCGGCTTGAATCGTTGGTTGACAATATTTTGTTTGCCGCTAAAATTGACCGTGAAGAACCCGGGCTGGGAAATGAAGAAGTCAACATTTCCGAATTGACGCAACACGCATGCAAAAGATTTCTTCATAATAAAAAATCTATTGGGATTGAAACTGACATTCAACCTGAAATTTACCTGTGTTTTGACCCTATGGGATTCACCTCTGTTGTTACAAACCTGCTTGACAATGCAATCAAATATTCTGAAGTAAATACTTCTGTGAAAGTGGAGTTGAAGGAAAATGACGGAAAGGTTTTTCTAAATGTAACTGACAAGGGGGCAGGAATTCCTGCAGAAGAAAAAGAACGTGTATTTGAAAAATTCTACCGCATTGGCAATGAAGATACACGAAAAACGAAAGGCACAGGTCTGGGATTGTTTATCATAAAAAGGATTGCAGAGATATATAACGGCAGTATAGTTATCAAGGATAATCCTACAGGTGGATCGGTATTTAAACTTATATTCCCAAGGTGAAATAAACCGGAAGTGTGTCAAAATTTTACAATTCTGTGACAAAACTCAGTTATTAAGTTTGTAACCTTATGGGTCGAAAAAGAAAACAAAAAAATATGCTTCCACCAACCTCCTCACATCGCATACTATTGGTTGAGGATGAAGAAAATCTCCGCGAGGCCATTAAACTTAATCTGGAGTTGGAGGGGTATGAGGTAGAGATTTCCGAAACTGGTAAAAAAGCGATAAAAAAAATTTCGGGAGCACGGTTTAACCTTATCATCCTAGATGTAATGCTGCCTGAAGTGGATGGTTTTGAAGTATGCAAAACCATACGCTTTAACGATACGGATACTCCAATTCTTTTTTTAACAGCGAAAGATTCCAGCCAAGATAGAATAAACGGACTTAAACTGGGAGGTGATGATTATCTTACAAAACCTTTCAATCTGGAAGAACTGCTCTTACGGGTTAAAGTGCTGATTAAACACAGTATCCGGGGAACAAAAGAGCAAGCAAGGCTTACTGACATTAAGTTTGGAGAAAACGAGATTGACCTGATTTCTTTTAAAGCAATCGGAGCGAGAGGTAAAAAACTAGAGCTGACTAAAAAAGAAGCAGCATTACTTAAACTTTTGTACCTCCGTAGGAACTCTGTGGTTTCCCGGAATGAAATTCTACAGCAGGTCTGGGGTTATGACGTTTATCCTTCTACCCGGACTATTGACAACTTCATTACTAACTTTAGGAAGTATTTTGAAGATGATTTGGATAATCCCAAATTCTTTCACTCCATTCGCGGAATAGGTTACAAATTTACAGGCTGACTCAACTCAACTATGTTGAATACGTCTATAAAATTTTATTCTCTTATCAGTTATTTATGGAAGCGGAAACCAAACTTGATGCCTAGAGAAACAAAAAAATCTTTTCTGACTGTTTTTTCGTAATCTCTCGTGTCCTTGTCAAAAGAAACAAGATTTAAGAATTGAATCTGAGGCCCTATAAATAAGTTGCCTTGATCAAATAAATGAACTTCTCCTCCTAAAAAAATCGATAATCCAAAAGCAGCTAAACTTTTCCTTGCTTCTTTAGTTAGTTTTTCAGATTCCTTTGAGGTGCTTATTTCATCACCATTAGCATTAAACTCCGTAACAACTGAACGGTAAAAAATAGGGATATTAAAATCGGGCCCGACAGCGAATTCAAAAGTTGAGTTAGTCATTTCTTTATAAAGATGAAGATAAATTGGGATGTTGATGTACATAATATGTTGATTCCCTTTGTAACGTATATACGAGGATTGGAGGAATGGGTAATGTCTGTATCTATAAAATTCCCCCTGCATTTTGAAATTTAATCCCGTTGAAACGCCAACTACTTTTACAGGACGGAAAATATAATTCGCTCCAAAGCCAAAACCAACAAACGGATACCTGCTTTTATAGGGTTCATCTTCAAGCTGATTGCCTTTTTGATATATGAAGTAATCAGAACTGGGTGTAACCTGAACTTCTATATTGTGCTTTGCAAAAGTTGAAACACCTGCTTGCGGGGTAAAATGTAATGTTGTAAAAAGTACAAGTAGAAAGAATATTTTTTTCATATTAATGTAAGATTATGAATGTAAGATAGAAGAAATATTTTCAAAACAAACCTTTTCTTTTAAACTCGCTTAAGACTATCCCGGTTGCTACTGAAACATTCAGGGATTCTGCTTTACCAAAAGAAGGGATTGAAATTTCTTCGTGAATAAAAGGCGTCAGTTCTTTGCTGATTCCGATGGCTTCGTTGCCGACAAGCACGAAAGCATGTTCCGGCAATTTTGCCTGATAAATATTCTTGCCACCCGTAAAAGTACCGTAAACTTTCAGATGTGCATTTGATTGGAATAATTTTTTTAAGTCAGTAAAAAAACAACTGACCCGGAATAGCGACCCCTTTGAAGCATTTACCACCTTGGGGTTATAAATATCAACAGAGTTTTCTGAGAAAAATATTTTGTTAACGCCAAACCAATCGGCAATTCGGATAAGCGTTCCTGCATTACCCGGGTCGTTAATGTTGTCACATGCTAAAACCAGTTCACTGTTGATTATAGAATTCAGAACAATGAATTTAGAATTCGGCATCTCAGCCACAGCTATAACCTTATTTGGATTTTCGTGTGTGGAAATTCTCTTCAGTTCTTCATACGTAATAACTGAATGCCTCACTTTGTTTCTGTCATCTTTCAACTGCCAACTGTCAACTGAATAAACTGTATCAGTTTTAAAATTGCTCTGAAGAAGTTCACTGACCAATTTATCTCCTTCAACCAAAAATTTGCCATACATTTGGCGAAATTTTTTTTGTTGCAGCGACCGGAGAAATGAAATTTGTTGTTTGGTAAGCATAACGAATCGGGAATGAATGTAAATTCAAAAATTTAATGCGGAAGGGTTTTCGGGGTTTATTTTTTTCATCGGTTGCATTATTAACCCTCTCTTCGCTGTTCTCTTCCTGCCGGGTGGCAAAAAACCTTGCCGAAGACCAAAGCCTTTTAGTTAAAAACAAATTTGTAATCGAGGCAAAAGCAAAACCTGCTGCGAAAGAAAAAATACGGGAAGACCTGGTAAAAATTGCAGCCCAGAAGCCGAACAGGAAGTTTTTGGGCTTTATGCCGGTGCGTATGTGGATGTACCACAGCGCAACACGAGGCAAACGGCTTACCAAATTCAAGCAATGGCTGATAGACAAGGTGGGAGAAGCTCCAGTGGTTTATGATTCTTCGCTGGTTTCAAGAAGTAGGCAGCGCATGGAAACATACCTGTTTTATTCGGGGTATTTTCATAACGAAGTAAGCGATACAGTTATTACAGAAAATAATAAAACGAAGATTGTTTACACCATTAAGACCAATGACGCCTGGAGGTTCGGTCAGATTGAACTACCGAATAAGCACAATGTATGTGACTCGTTGGTGCGCGCACATTGGAAAAATACCCACCTGAAAAAAAATGCTCAGTTCGACATTTCCAACGTGAATAAAGAAAGAGAGCGTATCGAGAATATTCTCCGCAACCGCGGCTTTTACACCTTCAGCCGCGAGTACGTCACTTTCGATTTTGATACTTCTGGCGGGAATAACACGGTGAATGTTAAAATTACCATCAATCAGCCGAACGACTCTACTGATCATCAGCAGTACCAAATAAATAATATTTATATCATCAGCGATTACTCCAGCGAGTTTGTTACCGATAGTACTCTGCGAGATACCATTGTGAAAGATGAATATTACTACATATCAAAAAATGTGAAGTTTAAAAAATCTATTTTGCGGGAAGCTGTTTTTTTCGGGAAAGACAGTCTGTATTCTAAAGACCGGGAACTGAAAACTATCAACCGATTCGGGCTCTTGGGGGCGTTTAAATTTATCAGCGTAGATTATGCGAAAGCCAGCCGGCAGGGTAATTATTTAGATTGTATTATTCGACTTACCCCCGCTAAAAAACAAAGTATACAATACAGTGCTGAATTGAACGTAAGTAATGAAGGCTTGCTGGGGGTTTCGGGTTCTATGGGGTATAAGAACAAAAATCTTTCCAAGCGAGCCGACCAATTGCAGGTTGACGTTTCCAGCGGGGTTCAGCTCCGATTCAGCCAAAAACAAAAGGTTGAAATTATCAACATTACAGCTGCCTCCAACGTCACCTACTACCTCAACAAATTCCTTGTTCCGTTCCGTGCAAGAATATTTTCGCGCAATACGAACCCGAAAACAAGAATTAACCTCAGCTATAACTTTGAACACCGATTCGACTTCGACACTGCAAGTAATGTAAGTTTCCTGTACCAGTTACATAACTTCAGCGCTTCTTTTGGCTACGAATGGAACGAAAACAGGAACAAGCGTCACCTGCTGAATCCAATTACTGCAAGTTTCTACATTTTGCCAAAAAGGGGTCAAGAGTTTGAAAGGAGACTAAGCCTCAATCCGATTCTCAAAAGCAGTTATGAAGAACAAATTACAATCGGACCTAATTACACGTACACCTTTTTGAACCAGCGGAGTAACACCGATAAATATTACATGTTTTTTCGTACGAGTATTGAAACAGCTGGAAATGTTATTTACGGTGGGTTCCGGCTGGCTAACCTGAAAACAAGTTCGGAACATACTAGGTTTCTTATTGCCAAAATCCCTTTTTCGCAGTATTTCAGGATTGAAGGAGACTGGCGCAATTATGTGCGCATGAATACTCACAGCCAGTTTGCGGTGCGCTCTTTTGTGGGCTTGGGAGTACCGTATGGAAATTCTCGAGCGCTACCTTTTGTAAAACAGTTTTTTGTGGGTGGGCCAAACAGTTTGCGAGGGTTTTTGATTCGTGAGATTGGCCCAGGAGGCTATGCTGATGTTGCCGTTTATGACCGTGAAACCGGTGAGAAACGAAATGTCGGGTTCTTCAACCAAACCGGTGATATCAAACTGGAGCTAAATGCTGAATTCCGGTTTGACATTTACAAATGGCTGAAGGCCGCAATTTTTGCCGATGCAGGCAACGTATGGCTTGTCCGAAGAGACGCTCGCCGATTCGGTGAATTTAACTTAAACAGGTTCTGGGGCGAGTTTGCCGTTGATGCGGGTGCCGGGTTGCGTCTTGACTTTAATTTTTTTGTTATCCGCTTTGATTATGGCTTTCCCCTCCGCGACCCCCGCAGGCTACCGGGCAAACGCTGGCAATTTACAAATGCACACGCATTTAAGACCGGGCAGTTTCAGTTAGCCATAGGTTATCCTTTCTGAAGATTTAACGTTATATGTAAAACTATAACAGCTATTAAACCGAAGTATCTTCTAACCTCTTCAGCTTTCGTTCCATGGAAAAGAGAAATGCGAACAAACAAGTAAGAATAATACCCAGCACAGCTACCACCACATATATCTTCAGATTGCTCTTAAAAAAATCGTTGGTAGCTGTTTCGCCCTGAGCAAATGTCAGGGCAAAGAAGAAGAGAACTGAAAAAAATACTATAGGCTTTTTCATAAAGTTTGTTTTTGAGTAAGTATTTCCAATCGAATGCGAATAGAGAGAATCCAGAAGCTAAGTAAAATCCAGCCGATAACTGCCGGGTAAAAGAATAAGCGAAGCGTACTATCCAAATCATATTTGCTGAAAGCAGGATTTCCTCCGTTGCCCGGGTGCATGGAGTCAGTCAAACGAGGCAGCACAAACACACACATCATAAAAACCACAAAAGAAAGTATATTGAACCATGCAGCAATCTTCTCACTCTTAAGGTGGTCAACCAACAAGCCGCGTACAATCAGGTAACCTGCATAAAAGAAAATAGCCACAAGTGCTGCAGCCATCTTAACATCTTCCAATAATAATTTGCGGACAACATCGCCCCATGATACCCCTATGTACCACGTATATTTAGCCCAAACCAAACCGGTAAGGTAGCCACAAACACCGAACAATAAGGCCACTACAACACATTCATGTGCTATCAAATCGTATTTTTCATTTTTTTCAACCAAGTAAAAAATGCTGAATACAAATGACACAAAAACCATTACTGTCATGGCAAACCACATCGGAACATGAAAAAAAGTATTGCGGATAGTCTCATAAAGTATTTCTCGATACGGGAAACAGAATAGGTTATGCTTGTTGTTTTTTACTTCCGGCTCAGAAACTGTTGCCCGATACAAGAATGAGGAATCAACGGTAGTAGATGCCACAAGAGTAACCGCATCGCGTAAAGCAAAGGTGCCGTCAGTTTCATTATTGATAACCACATCAAATGCAGAAGGCTTAAAATCATTTTGCTGTAACGAAGCGACAGCAAACCGGGCTTCCAGATTTTCATTATCTATTAGCGAAAGACCAATAGGTGCATAGTAATTATTACCGTTTTTAAACCACAATTGCGTTTTACCTGATTCCGGTGATTTAAGATGGACATGATAAGCAGAAATGCGAAAAGTATAAACTGAATCAGGATAGAAAACTACGGGTGAAACCTCAGTAACTCCGGGGCCCAGTTTTACAAAAAAACTTCCACAAAGAACATAAACCAGCAGCACCACGCAGAGCCACTTCCACCATTTGTCCGTTAAAAATTTCATGTCAGAATTCAATAATCAGTACTGCGCCAAATATAGAAACTGGCGAAGCAAAGTGAAGTACCCAATCACATCATTTTTGTTCGTTTGATCAAAAACGGGACCAGCACCTGACGGAAATCGCGATTGATATCCGCCTCTACAGAGTCAATTTTATACTGCCAGCAACGTAGTTTCAGATCTCTTTCGAATTTACTTATTTGCTGCACATAAAAATCTTTTACCTCGCGCGAATGAAGCTTAACTCTTTCTCCGCTTTCCATATCAATAAATTGGTATGGTCGGTTTTCAAATTCAAACTCCAACTCTTTGCTTTTATCAACTACATGAAACAAAATCACCTCGTGCTTGTTGTATTTCAAATGTTGCAAAGCTGAGAAGAGTTCATCTGCCCCTTTCGTGTCAATGTTATCGAACATATCGCTGAAGATGATAATCATGCTGCGCTTGTGAACTGTATCGGCAATTTCATTTAAGCACTTAGCCGCATTGGTTTTTACGTTCTGCGGATTTTGCCTTAAAACATTTTCCAAATGAGCAAACAATAACTGGTGATGTTTGGTGTTTGACTTAGCATTGGTATTCACTAAAACCTCATCGGTAAAAATGCTCAAACCTGCAGCATCGCGCTGGCGCTTCAGTAGATTGATCAGAGCAGCAGCCGACATAATCGAGAAACGCAGTTTGTTCGTCTTTGCCTTTTCATCGTTCGGAAAATACATGGAGGATGAAGCATCAATCACTATCTGGCAGCGAAGATTTGTTTCTTCTTCGTAACGCTTCACAAACATTTTTCCTGTGCGGGCATACACTTTCCAATCCAAATGCCGCATAGATTCACCGGGATTATACAACCGGTGCTCCGCAAACTCTACCGAAAAACCATGAAAAGGAGATTTATGCAAGCCGATAATAAACCCTTCAACTACCTGCTTGGCCAGTAGCTCGAGGTTTTCAATTTCCGGAAAATGGTTTTGCTCCAACATTTTACAAAAAAACACAGGGACAATTATGCAATTGCCCCTGCAAGAATAATCTTTAAGCTACTAGTTAAGAAAGATGCTTGTTCAGCATAGCTGCCAAATGAGCTTTCGGAACCGCACCCACTTGCTTATCGACAACCTGTCCGTTCTTTATAAAGAGAATCGTTGGAATATTCCTGATCCCGTAGTTCATGGCAGTTTGCGGATTGCTGTCCACATCTACTTTACCGATTATCGCTTTGCCTTCAAATTCTTTCGAAAGTTCTTCAATAGCAGGGGCAATTGCCTTGCAAGGGCCGCACCACTCAGCCCAAAAATCTATCAATGCTACTTTGCCACTGTCAATTACGGTTGTCTTAAAATTGCTGTCTGTTAACTGGGTTGCCATACTTGTTTATTTAATTTTTAAAGTTCTTTTTGAATTTGGGATTGCGAATTTGGCAATTAATAAGCCAACATTCAATTTAGTTTTCAACAGGCTTTTGGTTCAGACACTTTTCAATCGTTTCGGTTATTTTGTCGCTATCTGCCCATCTGAGGAAGTAAAACCAGTCTGCCACTTTGCCGTTTCTGTCAATAATGTACTTGTGAAAGTTCCATGGAGGATAGTTTTTCATTCCAAGGAATCTTGATTGCTCAGCCAGATAATGATATATCGGATGAGCATTCTTGCCCTTTACCTTCCCTTTTGAAAAAATTTTGAAAGTAGTATTGTATTTCCTTTGGCACCACTCCTGAATAGCCATTCCATCTTCGGGCTGTTGTTTCCCGAATTCATTAGAAGGGAAAGCAAGAATCTCAAAACCCTTGTCGCGGTATCTTTGATACAAATTTTCCATTGCCCCTAATTGCGGTGTCTGTCCGCAGCGCGAGGCAATATTTACCACCATAAGAACTTTACCTTTATAATCGCTCAATTTGACGGGTTTGTCGTCAAGTCCTTTCGCTTCAAAGTCATAAATACTTTTTACCATAGGATAATAATGGCGAAATAATAAAAAGTTTATTGCGGTTTGAAATTTATTAATTTGCAATGCACATCCCACACCACAATTCCTACACTTACCGCAATATTTAACGAATGTTTCATGCCATATTGCGGAATTTCTACTACTGTATCTGAAACATTCACCACTTCCTGAGAAACGCCTTCTACCTCGTTTCCAAAGACTATAGCATACTTTACTTTCCCCAAAGGTTTAAAGTCGTTGAGTATTGTTGTTTTCTCTGTTTGTTCAATCGAAACAATTTTGAAATTGTCATGTTTTAGCTCTTTAACAGCATCCATAACAGAGGGCAAATATTTCCATCTCACCGTTTCGGTTGCGCCAAGTGCTGTTTTGTGAATATCACGATGAGGCGGCACACCAGTAATGCCGCATAAATATATTGCTTCTAGTAAAAATGCATCAGCCGTTCTGAAAACGGAACCCACATTCAAATGACTTCGAACGTTATCAAGTATAAGAATTATTGGAGTTTTTTCCTGTGTTCTAAATTCTTCTTTTGATAATCGCAGCAATTCTTCCTTTCGTAATTTGCGCATGGCGAATAAATTAAAACGAATTCAAGCTACATTTCAAATAATAAAATTTAACAAGCATGGCAATTGGTAAAATACAGGGTCAGTAGGCACAAGCTATTTAACACAAATCTTATAAAGATTTAAAAAACAACCACTTCTCTAATTACTGGTTCGCCCAGTTTTTCATTGAGCACCTGTATTATTTTTTCTTTGGAGTAATTCAGTTCATGTTTTAAGGCGGGAGAACTTACCTGTACATAAAGTTTCGATTTTGCGCACGAAAGTTTTGTGGTGTATTTAACTATGGGTGGGCCCATTACTTCCACCCAAGCATCTTTTACACGGCTTTCGTCAATTTTGCTCTTCAGTTTCAGGTCGTTGACCATTTGGTCCAAAGCCTCTTTTATAGTTACGCTGTTTTTGTTACTCATACCCTATTCAACAAAACTATTCAATTATTTTAAACGTAATCAATTTGGAAATAAAGAATTGTTCCCGCATATTTGCGTCCCCTTTTTAAAAGGATATTCAATAACCAAACCTAAAATTGATTTTTAGACATGGCAGTAAAAATTAGACTTCAAAGACACGGAAGAAGCAAACGACCTTTTTTCCACATTGTAGCAGCTGACAGCCGCGCCCCGCGGGATGGAAGCTATATTGAGCGCATTGGCGATTATAATCCCCTTACCCGGCCCGCAAGCATCCACATAGATGTGGATAAAGCCGTAGAATGGCTACAGAAAGGTGCCGAAGTGACCAACACGGTAAAGGCAATTCTGAAATACAAAGGAGTGCTTTACAAAAAGCATCTTCAGCGCGGTGTGGCAAAAGGCGCTTTTACACAGGAAGAAGCTGAGAAGAAATACCAGCAGTGGGTAGAGGACCACAAAAACAAAGTACTTGACCACGCTAAAAAGCACCATAAAGACAAATCAGAAATTGCTGCAAAATTGTTAGCTCAGGAGCAAAAGAAAGCCTCGGAGCGTGAAGCTAAACGTCAGGCTGCATTAGCTGCAGCTGAAGAAGCCAAGAAAGCCGCTGAAACTACCGCTGAAACTTCAACGGAGCAGCCCATAGAGAAAACAAATAGCGAAAGTGTAACTCCTCCTGCTGAAAGTTAAATGACAAATGGCTGAGAAGTATATTTCAGTCGGAAAACTAGGAAAGCCTCACGGATTAAGTGGGGCTTTTCGATTTATGTTAAATAACAAACTCAAAAATAAAAAGAAACAGCCACTGCATTTTACAGTTGAAAGTAACGGCAGCTATCTTCCTTGGTTTGTAAAAGAAATCCAATGGAGCAGCGATACCGATGGGTTCGTTTTTTTTGAGGAAATTTCAACACCTGAAGAGGCCAAAAAACTAAGCGGGATGGGGCTTTTTCTTGCCGAAAAAGACTTTAAATTATTATTTTCCAGTAAGATAGAAATAATTGATAATCAAATAGGTTATGAAGCTATTGACATTAAAAACGGTAAAATAGGCACAATCAGTGGTATGGTTAAGAACCAGAGCCAATTACTTTGCGAAGTAAAAACTGCAAAAGATGAGATTTTTATTCCCTTTATTGACAAATTTATTTTGGAAATTGATAAACGAAAAAAACAGGTAATATTTAAGTTGCCGGAAGGTTTACTCAACTTATGAGAATTGACATCATCTCGGTTCTACCTGATTTGTTGAAAAGCCCCTTTAACCATTCTATTCTCAAACGGGCAAGAGAAAGGGGTTTGCTTGAAATTAATGTGATAAACCTCCGAGATTTTTCGGCCAGCAAACAAAAACAGGTGGACGATTATCAATATGGCGGTGGGGCAGGCATGGTGATGATGTGTGAACCTATAGCTAACTGTATTGACCATTTGGAAAGAGAAAGAGATTATGATGAAGTAATTTATCTGACACCTGATGGTTTGCCTTTTACTCAAAGGGTAGCTAATGCTTTTTCACTGAAAAAAAATCTGATTGTTCTTTGTGGGCACTATAAAGGAATTGACGAGAGAATCCGCGAATTATATATTACTAAAGAAATTTCGATTGGCGATTATGTATTAAGCGGAGGGGAACTAGCTGCTGCTGTTTTAGTGGATGCTATCGGACGGCTTCTTCCTGGTGTTTTAAACGATGAAACTTCTGCCCTTTCAGATTCTTTTCAGGATAACTTGCTTTCACCACCAGTTTATACACGCCCCGAAAATTTTAGAAATTTAATGGTCCCTGAGGTTCTTCTTTCCGGCCATGAAAAGAAAATTTCGGAATGGAGGCATGAAAAAGCCATTGAACGAACCAAGCAACGCAGGCCGGATTTGATTAAAGGCACAGAATAACGTTCAAAATGTTCCATTTTAGGCAAACATTTTTAACTTTGCGCTCCGTTTTAAAAAGCAAGTTGTATGAATCCAAAATTAAAAGCAGTTGAAGAGGTTATGTACCCGCCAAATAAACATCCGGAATTTGCCCCAGGTGATAACATTACTGTTTCTTATAAGATAACAGAAGGAAATAAAGAACGAATTCAGGAGTTTCGCGGAGATGTAATTCAATTGCGTGGTGAAGGTAGTTCTAAAACATTTACTGTTCGTAAAATAGCAAGCGGTGTTGGGGTAGAACGTGTTTTCCCACTCAATTCACCGTTTGTAGATGATATTGTGGTAAACAAGACTGGTCGAGTGCGCAGAGCAAAACTGTTTTATCAACGTAAGAGAAGCGGGAAGGCCTCGCGTATTCAGGAAAAAAAGCTACTGGAGAGCGAAGAAATTGCCACTGCAGAATAAAAAAACTAAATTAGAAATAGAAGAGCCCCTGATAACAGGGGCTTTTTCCATTTATAGATGATTGTTTATTTTACAACCCTAATTTTACACTCATTGTAACTTGAACACATGCAGGTTAAAAAATTTATTGACCAGGTACTGATTACACTCGAAATAGAAGATAAAACTTCCATTTTTATTTTACTGACAAAAGAAGGCAGCCTAAGCCGAAAAGGAGACGGCAGTACAGCAGGTACAGATTTACCCTTGGTTCAGGGAATTTCGCATGATGGGCATTTTGAGGCATTGATGATGACTGTAAGTGATGATATTTTTAACTATGCCGGGGTTATTAACCAGTCTGCCAAAGCCGGAAGGGATTGCAGTTTGTCTATTATCTTTCAGGGTAAAAAAGCTCAAGTGGATTACTCTTTCCGGGTATTGTATGGCGAAGATTCACAAGGCCCTCCCATTGAGCTTGCCCAGATTCTTATAAATGCTGTAAAAATTACCGACCCTTGGTATAAAAGAAAGTTACAAACAGAAGTTCAGCTAAAAGAAAATGAAAAAAAGTGGTGGCGGGTTTGGAAATAGCTGGGATGTCAGTAATTATGATTGAAACAAAAATCAATTTTTAAGTTGCTTGGTAAAGGTATAACATACGGGGTGTATAATGGTTATAACTATACTACCGTCTGAACAGACTTTATTTCTGTAAACAAGTTTCTTAACACGTTTACCTGCAAACACACACCTTGGAAAAAGTGCGGCTCTTACCTGTTGCTATTTCGATAAAGTAAACACCTGCTTTTAATTCCGAACTGTTTACGGTAACAAACTTTGAATCGCTAAGTTCAGAGGAAAGAACAAGATTTCCTGTTATATCAAAAATCCTTAATTCAGCAGGTTCTGTTGAGTTCCGCTCAATAATGAACTGCCCGCGGGTGGGGTTGGGGTAAATTCGTACATTTGTTTCACCGGTTTCTTGAATACCAGAGTGGAGAATAAAATCCTGCATATATCTTGGTAAAATCTGATACCCTGAATTATAAGGCGCGGTGTTATCAAACTGTCCTCCGATACCAATAACATCAAAAGTAAATTGTGGTTTAGGCATATTAGTTTTAAAAATGTTGGTTTGTTCATCGATACGTAGAGTCCAGGTATTAACCCCATCTGTTATATCGCAGCTAAAACCGCTGGCGTTACCAGTAGTATCCCACTGCGAAGGAGCCACCAAGTGAACATTATTGATGCGCACCAATTCCGATTCGGTACTTTCATCCAAATCTTGAGCAAGCAAAGGAGTAGCAAGAACACCGGCCCCTATTTTATAAATGGTATCTAGCGTAGAAAGCTGTGTCATGCCATTAAAAAAAGCAACAGCGCCCCTTACAGCCACCGAATCTGTTTCATTAACTGTATATCCGAAGTTAGAAACCGGTGCAAAAACCTGAATACCGTCCGTAGCATCGTGAATGGTAAACTGAAGCCCTGTAGCCCGATTATTAACTCCGTAAACTGTTCCTCTGGTAACTACCACTTTGCCTAAAGAATCGGGCTGATAAGAAGAATTAAGAGGTGTGATTTGCGAAATTGGAACTATCGGAACCGGAACATCACTGGCAACGATGGAAAGTGTAAATATGGAATCAGCGCCTATTGTTAAACCAGCAGAAGGGTTAGCCAGTCTGAATACCAGTGTTTCCAGGGGTTCTTGAAGTACATCATCAGTAATAACCAAAGTAAGTGCATTGGAAACTGCACCTGCTGAAATTGTAATAGTTTGCGTGGTATAATTGTTAATATCAGCGGCATCACCGGTTCCTCCGGTAAGTTCAACATCAACCGAAAAAGTTGTTGAAGGGCTTAACTGGTTTAGTACAAGCAAAACATCAAATGTTCCCGAACTTTCACTCAAAGTTGCTGAAACCGGTGAAAACATTATTAAAGTATCTACCGGACCTCCACAGGCGTTCATCGTATGGCTTCCCAAATCAGAAACGTTGTCCACCGGAAAGGAGTACCACTGAGTTGAACTGAGTGCCCAATTGGTGGTTCCAGTCTGAACTGTTTCCTTACGTACCAATGTATGGTCCAGTGTAGACCCTGTACCCACAGGCCAGTTTGTTCCCGGGTTAACTCCTATTACACCGATAACATCCAAAGTATCGGTGAGATGTAAAAGTGCTAATGCATCATTGCCATTAAAATTAGGGAAGCCGGCAATCGTATCAGCCAAGAGCCTAATGAGTGAATCAGCCTGCGAATTGACAATTACATAAGTAGCACCCGGAGCCAGTGTGCCGCTCATTCCAAATACAGTTGCTGTGGTTGCTCCGTTTGTAAACCTGCAAATTGTATAGCTGCTTAGATTTACAGACGATGAAGTCGGATTGAAGATTTCAAGAGCTTTATTACTGGACGAGCCTTCAACATATTCCGAAATGAACAAATCGGAACACGCTTGTGAATAGATAAATTCAGCAGAAACAACAGTAATTATCAGTAAGCAAAACTTTTTCATAGAATAAGATTTAATAGGTCAAATGTATTAGAAATGCGGATTACAGGGTATAGAAAAACTTAAATTATCGTTAGTGTTGAATAACAAATTTCAAAGAGGAGTTTTGGTTGCTTTTAGATACGGTGAGAAAATAAATGCCATTGGATAATGTAAGTAAACTGATTGCAGATTGAGTATCCCTTATTTCAGATTGAAAAAGAGTTCGTCCGGTGTAGTCAGATACAGAAATCTGAAGAGGGAATAAAACTTCATCGGCAAATTCAATATTAAGTGTTTCAAATACAGGGTTAGGAGATACTTTTATTGCTATCGTTGCATCTTCTGAATTAATACTTGAAATAGAACCACAAAAGGATGTTTTTAAAATGCTGTCGAAGTTAATGCAATTCACCCAATCAGGGTGGTCAATAAAAGGATTTCTGTTGTGTTGAATAGAATAGATGAATTCATTTTTTGTCCTTTCAAATTTGTCAGGCGGGTCCTGCTGATTCCAGATTTTCAGAATGTTTTGGTCTTGCTGTCCGGCAAATGAAAGAAGATTATTCAGCCCCCAATTTCCATTTAGTCCATTGTAGCAAATCATTTCATAAAAAATGGCCCTCGCAGCATCTCCTCTTCTGTCTGCTCTTGGCGCATATACTTGTTTGCCACCTGCATCAAACCCGTACGAGAATTGGTTGTAATACTGTACCCCGGTTACCGGAATACCCAACGGGCGGTTTGAACGTAAGGAATTCACACCGTTCAGGCGGGTTAGAAGAAGGTTATAATAATCAGCTCCTTCCGGATAATCTGTAACGTTTGAGCCGTACAAAGCATAAGTCTGCATCCAACTTTTACACAGGACATGTTCGCGGCTGTAATCAAGCGAAACAAAATCGAATGGAGGCGTGTAAAAAGTAGTTTCATTACTGTATTCGCAGTTTATCACTGAACGCGCACCGGTTGTATCTCTTTCAAAAATAGCAGGCACAATATTGTTGCGATATGAAATATACGCCACCATAACATGATTATTGATAAGTGAGGTTAAATCATTAGTGAATGTTGGCGAAGAAGAATCAACAAGTGCATAATAACTTCCCGGGTCTGATGCTATTGTAACCACGGAATCCGTCAAAGGATTTGTCTGAAGATAATTGACAGAACTGCCTGAGCCGTTGTAGGCAAATACTTTGAAGTAATATTTAGTTCCCTCCAAAACTTCTCGCACGTTATGAATGTTGTTAGCCCCTACGTACATTACTTTACAACTGCCAAGACCCTGTCCTTTTTCATAAGTAATTCCGTCCACCGGCACGTCTGAAATATTTTGTACGCTTTTTAAAATCAGGTAGCCATCTGCTGCGGAAACTGTAAAACTCATCACCAAACTATATGCTCTGACATTCGTAAAAAGCATATTTACCGGCTGAGAGACAGGTTCAGGAGCCTGTGGATACACCATTTGAGAAATTACAAAGAGGAGGTATAAAAGGGAAAGGAATTTCTTGCCAATATTCATATATAATCTTAAGATACCTATTACTTTTTCTTCACTTCTTTAAACAAAACACAATAAGTAGGGAAATGGTCACTGTACCCATAATTGTATTTATTACCGTTATAAGTTCGCATCGGATAGCCTTTATATTTTCCTGTTTGTTCAATCAAAAAATTTCGGTTAAAGATTTGCGCCTTCTTAAAAAAGAAACCGGATTGCTCCTTTTCAAGGAACGCGGAAGACAAGATGATCTGGTCAAACAAATTCCACGAATCATTGTAAGCCAAAGTGCCGATTCCCTTTTTCAGAAAATCCTGCCAGGGATTGTACAAATCTCCGGATTTTACATCACTAATTTTATTTTTTGCCCCAAGCACTTCCTTAATACTGGCGCTTGAAGGGTCGTCATTCAGGTCGCCCATAATAATCACTTTAGTTCGCACATCAATTTTCATCAACGAATCAATAACATGTTTGCAAACACCCGCTGCTGTGGCACGTGAAGGTGCGCTGGCTTCTTCGCCTCCTCTCCTTGAAGGCCAGTGATTTACGAACACATGAATCAACTCACCATCATATAAGCCGGTAACCCAAAGAATATCGCGAGTGTAATGAAGTTTACCATCACTATTTTGGAGTTTTACAAACAAAGGCGTACTACTTGTAACCTTAAAATACTTCGGGTTGTAAAGCAAGGCACAATCAATACTCCTTTCATCGGGGCCATCATAATGAATGATTTTTAAATTCCGAGAAGAGAGTTTGGGCTGCGACACTAATTCTTCTAAAACCTGTCTGTTCTCTATTTCAGCTACGCCCAGTAGTGAAAAACCATCAGGAGAAATATCTTTTCCGATTTGAGAAAGAACGTCAGACAGCTTGCCGAGTTTGTCTTTATAAACATCACCGGTGTAAAGATAGCTGCCTGTGGGGAGGAAGTCTTCATCATTTTTATCGGGGTCATTGATAGTGTCGAAAAGATTTTCGAGGTTGTAGAAGGCTATTATGCCAACCTTATACTGTCTCTCCTGAGAAAAAATGGAAAAGAAAAAAAATATTAAAAGTATAGTAAGAAGGCTTTTCATTTCTAAGCAGGTGGGCAAACGTAAGTTAATAAGCCGGTAAACTAAACAACCGCATGGTTAATAAATGTTGGCAAACTGATTTAAGATAATTTTCCCAGTATAAAACTAAACTCACTGAGCATAATTGCGGTAGCACCCCAAATTACATGCCCCCGGTAAATGTAAGCGGGCACACGAACCAGTGTATCATTAAACAATTTTATCTCTGTATTCATGTTCGTATTTTTCTTATCTAAAAAAAACTGAGCGGGTATTTCAATAACTTCTTCTACTTCATTTACCTGCGGTTTAAATTTCAATAAGCTGTCAGCAAAGCCAACGCTCGGGTAAACCAGAAAATTGCTGGGCGGAATGAACAACTCGCTTAGTTTGCCGATAATTTCAATCTTCTCTTCATCTATTCCTATTTCTTCTTTTGCCTCTCTCAAAGCCGTTTCAGTCAAATCAAAATCTGTGTCATCTTTTTTGCCTCCGGGAAAACTAATTTGCCCGCTGTGAACACCTGCATATTGTTTTCTCTTTGTAAAAACGATATTCAGTAATCCGTTTTTTTCGTACAACAACACTAATACACCGCTTAACTTAGGATTTAATTTTTCAATTTGTTCTTTTGTTAGATTTGGCCGGTACGAAGGCGCCATGCGGTACTGTGCTTTCTCACCTGGCAACGGCTTCTTTAATTCTTGTCTAAGTTGTTCAATTATTGTTTTGTCAAAATTCATTTATCATTTTCTTTTCAGGTTTCGCAAATGTAATCCTGAAAGATTATCTTTGATGTCCTTAAAAAAAACGGACACAAATTTTTGAACATGCGCGCACGCTTTACAGCAACCGGTCTGACCAAAGCCGATAAGGAAGTTATTCTTGCTTATGAACTTCGGGAAGAAGAATTCAAAGTTGCTCTTTATGTAATCCC
Source organism: uncultured Chitinophaga sp. (assembly GCA_964631835.1). Classification (GTDB taxonomy): domain Bacteria; phylum Bacteroidota; class Bacteroidia; order Chitinophagales; family LD1; genus Bog-950. The sequence continues at coordinate 90,601 of CAZWAD010000006.1, read as the reverse complement.
CAAAAAATCTCTGAGGGCAGAAAAAGTTGAACAGCTTGAAAAAAACTGGGTTGCAGGAGAAGAATTTGAATTCCCTAAAACCACAATTGAAGTTACACCTGATTTAAGTGCTGAGTCTATTTTGCCTGATGACATCCGCTCCGAAGAAGCCGGGAAAGTTCGTATCAAACAAAATGAATGGGCTTACGCTCTGCTTACAGCAAAGCTATGGGAAAGCTACTTGCTTGAACTTGAGGAATTGAAGAAAAAAGCTGCAGGACTTACCCAATACGACCGAAAATTATTTGATGATGCAAAATCTTTTTGGGAGCGAGTTTTAGAACATCGCAAGGAGCGAGACATTAGCCAGGACCGCCTGGACAAAATCAAAGATGATGTAAACTCTGTTTTTGAAAAGCTCAAAACTTTCCGCAAAACAGAAAGTGCAGAATTTGAAGCCGCTTCAGCCAGGCTTCGCGATGAGGTAGCTGCTAAACTGGAAGATATACGTAATCGCACTACTGATAAGGCAAATTTTAAGTCTCTGTTTGAAGAATTGAAAAACCTTCAGGCTGAGAGTAGGAAAAACCGGTATGCTAAAACTGACGATGTAGTTTTACGCAAAGCCTTCGATTCTGTTTTTCAGTTTTTGACTGAACAGAGAACTAATTTTTTCAGCGACAGGAACGCATCACGTATAAAAGGGTTAACCGAAGTTGTCGAAAAAATGGAGCACTCTCTTGATCGTGATAAAAAAGATTTGGAATACATGCAGAAGAAAGTGCAGAGCAATAAGGTCACATCTCTCGAATTGCAACTCATTAAAGTAAAAACCAACATGATTAACGAAACTATTGCATCAAAGGAAGAAAAACTGAAAGATATTCGTGCAACCTTAGAGCATCTTTTAAAGCAATCAGGAAGAACCGGTAAAAAACAGGAGGAAATAAAAGGTGATACGCTCGCTTCGGAAGAACCCAAACACTCTACAGATAAACCTACTTCTTCACCAGGCGAATAGATTTACGGGAATTATTTACTGTAACTACACAATGATAAACTCCCTTCAAAAGTTCAGAAGTATTCAAAATGATTTTTTGCATACCTGCATTGGCTTGTCCACTGAAGATTTCTTTTGCCAGACTTCCCTTAGCGTCAAGTAACTCAACTTTTAGGCGGTAATTATTCTTCAGTTCAAATTCAATAACAGTATTTTTATTTAAAGGATTCGGGTAGCAGAAAAAGTTCAATATCTCATTACTTATTTCGCCAACAGGCATTCCGGTATCTACAGTGTCAATATAAACTTCAAATACACGTGGGCTTGCAAAACTAACTTCGGCTCCGGTCTCACTGATATTTAAACCTGGGCTTTCTATTCCCCCTGTAATAAAGCCAATTCGCTGATGAACCGGAAGAAGGTTAAGATGCACATAATTATTTTTGTATAATGGAATACTGTCATCATAAAAGAAGTAAGCATTTGTACCAAGCAGAGCGGGCATCCTGATCCCTTTATCGAATTCATGATACAAGCCTGTGGCATCGCGTTCAACATCGCTTATAGTTCGCACAAACGGAATAAGTGAGTCGGTCACCGTCAGATTGGTGAGCGTATCCATATAATACATGCTCATCCCGCCAAAAAAAATGTTGTGCTGTGAATACGAGGATGAATCATATAATGCGCATACAGCACTATGATACTGGCTTAGGTTTTGATTGAAATCGTTCCGTACAATCACAGTGTCCCTGTAAATTTCAATGGGTGTGAGATAAGGAAGGTTTACATAAGACTGAAAAACTCCACTGAAAGCCAACAGACCTTCACCGCGGAATGGATCCAAAAAAGGGATAAGATTATAGTCTCTTCGTCTGAAATTGGATGAATCTAGAACAGGCGAATAATTGTAAATCGAAAGATTTATTCCATCATCGGCAATCTGAAATTTCCTGACTTCATAGGTATAATTCTGAACAAAAAAAGAAGAAGTATCGGTTCGGTCATAGGTACCATCAAACCGGTGGCCAAAAACCAGATAGTACGTAGAATCCAACTTCTGCAAATGTGCCCCACAAACGGGGAAAATATTGGTGTCAATTATTTGCCTGAAATAAGGTTCAATGGGCTGAGTATTAATTACTGCATTCATCAGGCTTTTCATATCAATGGCGGTGAGCGTTGGCCAGGTGATAAAATTCTGGAGAGCGTCTTTCCATCCATAGCCCCCAACTAAATATAACACCGAGTCACTCAAATAAAACTGCATGTTGGATGAGGTAATTGCCTCACGAATAGAATCGGCAAGTTGATAGGCAGAGGCGCTCCACTGCTGGTCGGTTATGGGGTCAACAAAATAAATACTATCGTTTATTCCGCTTGTTGGAAATGCAAACGGAGGCTGAAATCCATGCAGCCCGTTTTTCCTACCGCCAATAAAAAACCATTTATGGTTATATGAACCAAATGCTCCGGAATGTATTGCAGGAACTGAAGTTAAAGATGAGGGCTCTAATCGGAGACGGAATTGCTGCTGAGAAAATATTTCCCCACTAAGAAGAAGAAAAGCCAAAAATAAACAGTTCTTCACAACTTCACTCTATTCAATCACCAAACTTCTTTTCGCACTTCCGTCCTTCGTTTTCAAGAGTACAGAATATACTCCTTTCGGCAACTCCGACAAATCAACTGTAATACTTAGATGACCTGAGTTAACTGAAAAGGGTTTCCGGAAGCAGGACTTACCGCTTAGGTCTGAAATAATCAGTTCAGCATCTTGAGCTTTATATGCATTCATACTTACATTAAAAACTCCTGTGCCGGGGTTCGGGAAAATATTAAACTGCATTTCATTCATTACCTCATGAACACTGGTGCAATTGTCTACTCTTAGAGTAAAAGAGTCTGTAGATTCACAGTCGAAATTGTTTATGTACTCATATACCACTTTGTTATACCCAATGACGGCAGCCGTGGGGTCGAAATTATTTCCGTTAACTCCATTCCCTGTAAATGTTCCTCCCGTTGGGTCCATAAAACCGGATAAAGAAATCGGGTTTTCGTTGTTGCAATAAATACTGTCAGTTATGTTTTGAGTTAGTATGGTTTTATCTCCAACAATCAGGTTGAAACTGTCACGTGATTCACAACCGGAAAAGTTTAAATATGTATAGGTAATCAGACTTGTTCCTATACCTGCAACAGAAGCATTAAATGAACTCCCTGTAACCCCATTTCCTGAGTACATTCCGCCTATAGGATTCACAAAGCCTGCCAATGTGACGGCAGTTTCAGTAAGGCAATATGAGCTATCCGTAACATTTTCTACGAGAGTAGTTTCACTTCCTACAGTAAGATTGAATCTATATATTGATTCACAACCTGCCAGGTTTGTGTAAGCGTAAGTAATTGCACTTACACCAACTCCTGCAACAGACGGACTAAAAGAACTGCCGGTTACACCATTGCCTGAAAAACTGCCGCCAACAGGATTTGTATAGCCGGTAAGTACAAAAGTGGGTTCGGTAATACAAACAACTGTATCTGTCGAATTTGGAGAAAGAACTGTTGTGTCACTCAAAACTACATTGAAACCAGCGCGAGAAACACAGCCATGTAGATTAGTATATTGGTAAGCTATTGGGTTATTACCAACTGTACCGGCCGAAGGAACAAAATTATTACCCGAAACTCCTGTACCTGAAAAAATTCCACCGGTGGGAGAAATATTTGGATTGAGACTAAGATTGGCGGAGTTGACGCAGGTAACAATAGAAAGATTCGTGACTGTAACGGCAGTAGTATCATAAATATTAATGTAAACTGAGTCGCTCATAGCCTCGCAACCTGGGTAAAGCGTTTTTGAAACTTTTACCTTGTACCAGCCGCTTTGTTGAGGGGTAAACCGGTAAGCAGTTTCTCCGTTGATAACTCCATTTACACCGTACCACTGGTAAGTGAGCGTATCACCATACAAAGCCGAAACGGTTATAGGATGGCAGCCTTCGATGGTGTCTTTAAAAGAAATGAAAGCAACAGGATTGCAATCTAAGGACTCGGTAATATGATAAATCAACCCATTTCCATCACCGGATAGGTACATTTCACCATTATTGTCTTCTCCGAAAGAAGTGAACTGGTTATTCACGAAATCTTGAAGCGTGTCCGGGTCGAAAACACCTGGACTAATCTGTTTTACACTCCAGAACCTACCGCTACAATAATCAGTGAATAAATATCTTCCCCATAAAGCGGCAAATTGCGCTCCGCGGTAAACATAGCCACCTGTTACTGAACAGCTATTAAAACTGTTATGGTGATAATCAAAAACCGGGTCAGTATATCCAACTCCTGTGCAAGATGATAAATTACAAGTAATACAAGCTTGAAGCCCCTCACGACATCTCCACCCGTAATTTTCGCCACCAGTGCTTGTAGCATCCTGAAAGTCTATTTCTTCATAATAATTCTGACCCACATCGCCAATCCACATATCTCCGGTAATACGGTCGAAGCTGCAACGCCAAGGATTGCGTAAACCATAGGACCATATTTCAGGTATTGTATTGGGAACACCCACAAAGGGATTGGATAGAGGAACTTCGTAAGTCACTTGATTGGTCACATCTAGGCGAAGCATCTTGCCATGGTAGGTATTCAAATTCTGACCATTACCGATGGTCCCCCATGGGTCATGTCCGCTACCACCGTCACCCTGACCAACATATAAATACCCATCTGGGCCAAACATCATGTTTCCTCCATTGTGATTTGTAGCAGGCTGAGCAAATGTGAGCAGGATTACTTCGCTGTTCGGATTAGCCAGGTTTGAATCTGTCGGATTTACACTAAATCGGGAAATTCGCGTTGAACCATTACCTGTTCCGGTAATGTAATTGACATAAAAAAAGCCGTCCTGTTTATAGTTAGGGCTAAAGGCAAGACCAAGCAATCCTTGTTCATTGCCCAAAGGGGTAACAATTCTTGATGTTATATTTAAAAAAGGAGTAGCATTTACAACACCCGTTTTGTTCATAATTTTTATACGTCCCGCTTTTTCCACAATAAAGAGCCGGTCATCGCCACAGTTTTTAATATCCACAGAACGAGAAAAACCAGAGGCTATAGTATCAAGTTTAATAACCGGAATCTGGGCATGTAATAAAAGTGAGCTGAACAAAACGGGAAATAAGAATGAAATTTTTTTCATGTTGTTTTTCTGAATTTAATCCTGCTTTATAAATCGTTTACTGAACCGGAACGAATTAGCTGTTGAACTGATAAAATACATGCCGGGCTGTAAAGAAGAAATATCAATCTGATTTTTCCCGGCCGGAAGATTTTCCCAACGAAACCATACATTTCCTGTAATTCCGGTGATGGTTACCTCCTCCACCTTATTCCTGGTTTCAATAAACATAGTGCCGCTTGCAGGATTAGGATAAGTGCTAATCCTTTCTGACCAATCAACTTCACTAATGCCAGTAGGTGAATCGTTATCAATAATAGTGAGTGTATAAGCCGCAATAGCAATGTTTGTGCCTGCAGTTACTTGGGTAATATTAAAGTTGATCTGCTCATTGGGCTCGTCAATGGTATCGTCTTTTAACTGCACCCAGACCACTTGAGTATCAACTACATTCGGAAGAAAAACAACGGTAGTGTCGCTGAAAATAAAATCTATGTTATTGGTTGCATTACCGGGTGCGCGGGCAATACTCACATGAGTAGTATCAGCAGGAAAGGTGGAAAGGGTAATCCGTATAGCCACCAGGGTATCAGCCTCTATATAACTAAATCCTGCACCGTGAAAAGACGCAGTGAGCGTGTCTTCATCCAAAATATTTAAAACAAAAAGAGAATCTGCACCAACAACAGCATTATTAAGTCCGGCAAAATGGAGAACAACTGTTTCTGCTGGCTCAATCAAAGCATCCTGCTTCACATGAATATAAACAGTATCATAATTAAGCCCCGGTCCGTGGTTAACCGGCCAGTTTTGAAAAATAAAATCTGTACCACTTGATGCGGTTGAAGCAACATTATCGCGCGCAACTATAAAAGCCGTGGTTGCCGTACCGGGGTTATTGGTCTCCACAATTACACCTATACTTATGTCATCTTCGGTAACAGTTGCAGTGGTTGAAGTAAACCGGATAATTGCAGGCACAGGCGGCAGAGTATCATTATTCAAAATGGTAAGGAGGAAAGTATCATTAAACAGCAAAGCTCCGTTAGTGGGATTGATTAAACTTAACCGTACCGTTTCATCTGCTTCTATGGTGGTATCGTCAAAAATGGTTACAGGTACGTCAATGGTATTGAAACTTCCTGCAGGCCAGAAAAGTGTTGTGTCATTAAAATAAAAATCTGTTCCCTGGACGGCTGTGGTTCCAACAGATTCCAAATGAACTGTAACTTCTGTTGAATTTGAACTGATACTGTTTAAATGAACCGGTATAACAACTAACCCGGCATTTTCATTCACTGTAAGAGACGGATTTGGGAAACTGAACTTCAGCGTATCGTCATCGAGGATAGTAACCACATGCTGGGCGTTAGTTCCTATGGTGGCATTGTTGGTGGCGTTAGCCAGACGCAGGGTAAACGATTCATTTCCCTCCACCAAAATGTCGTTCGTGATATTGATAGTGATTGACTGGGTAAAGGGGCTGTTACCCGGAAAAGTTAAGGTTAAAGATGAACCGAACATATAATCGGTTCCTGAAGTAGCTGTTCCTCCGCCTAAAACATTTACATCTACCGAAGTGGGATTTGAGTTTGGGTTTGTAATAGACACCGCCAGTTGAAAACTTCCCGCGCTTTCGGTGTATGATGAAGATGTGATGACAAACTCCAGCGATGGATTAACCACTGCTGGTTGAACAAAAATTCTTCCCTTCATTCCGGAGGCATGATGAACTGTACATACATAATAATATACTCCGGCAGTAAGACCGGTAAGCATTCCGCCACCAAACGGAACCGAAAAGCCACCGTTTGAGGTATTGCCATTTACATTCCATGTTGCCTGGCTTACCTCTACGGCATTATGTGAGCCACCAAGGTTTAAAAAATTTACCGTATCCCCTTCTGTAATCGTAATTGAATCGGGAACGAAGGTGGAACCCACAGTACCAACCACCCAGGTAGTAGCAAAACTTTGTGAAGCAAAAAACAGAACGTACAACAGCGATAAAGTCTTTTTCATGGCGCCTGATTTAAGCAGTTCAAAGTTGTGAAAATAAATCAAATGGTTGGTTCAAAACTATGACGTTTACTAAATATTACTCTAACATCCGGATATGAAACTGATGCCGAAAGTCAGTTTGCAACAAAAAACTCCCGGAGTAATATCCGGGAGTTTTTTAATCTTCCTGCTATGTCTGGTAGTTATTGTTTTGTAAATCTTCCTAAAGTTCTTTTAACACCTTCCATATCTGCAATAGCGGCCGAGTACATGCCCTTTGGTAAGTCTGAAAGCTGAATGTTTACCACCCTGCTTCCCGTATTCACTCCAAGCACTTTTACTTTCCGGCCTACTGAATTATAAATTTCAATTGCCGAATAGTTTCGTGTTACCTCGTCATTATTGTTCCTCATGTCAATGGTTACGTAATTATTGGCAGGATTGGGATAAATGGCCGGAAAGAAAGATTTTGGAAATACCTAAACATGGAGATAGATTAATAGAAGCACATTGAGAATCAACTCCGAATTGATTAAAAACTGTTAGACAAACTTCAAATGAGCCACCATCTTCACCATATTGAGCAGTCTGGGTGAAAAATGTAGTATCCGGATAACCGCCAATTGTATTATCATGAAAATTCCACACTAAACTATCAGTATTAGTGCTGGTATTTGTTGCAATTACACCCTGGCAAATGTTTGCCGTATAAGTAAAACTTGCCACCGGTAGTAAATTTCCATCAGGATTTACGGTAAAAATAATCATACCGGTATCACAGAGCGAAGGAGTTCCGTTATCGCAAAGCGAATACCAGGCGGTGTCGGTTCCGGTAAAGGTTGAATCGGGAGTAACAGAAATCATATCGCAGCTTCCGCCAATCACTTCGGCAACGAACGGAGAACCCCACACAGCAGTCATGCAAATATTATCGCCATCAGGGTCGCTATCGTTTGATGCCACATGGTAAACTGGAACAGTTGTTGCCTGCAGTAAAGTCAGTGTATCATCAACCGCCACCGGTGGCTGGTTAGCAGAACCCACATTGGTAATATACACGCTGTCACAGGTCATATTGCTGCCGGCAATATTGTAAACCGTAAGGCATACATAATAAGTGCCGTTGGCTGTGTACACATGGTTGGGATTTTGCTGGTTGGAAGTGTCACCATCACCAAAATCCCAATGGTAGCGGTCAGGGTAGCCATCGGTTAAATCAGTAAACTGCACCGAGCCGTTACCCCCGTAGGTAGTATCGAAACTTGCCTGCGGAATGGCAGGCGGAATAAGTGACCAGGTAACTCCCGTAACATTGTCCAATGAATCATAATCAAAAGTTATAACCGAGCCTTTAGTTTCACGCGTTGGATACGTATACCGGAGTGTTGTATCACGCGTATTTGAAACATTATTCCATTGATTGAATGTAAACAGCGCATCCTTGATATCTATTACAGTATGGATAAACTCCTTTCTCTGCTTCCGAAGGCACTTATATGAGCCGATTGGGGTGGTAATTTTCCCCCAACCATCAATAGTATCAGTGTAGGTGGTAGTAAGAGTCAACCTTACTGAATCTACCGTAGGTTGACCTACATCACTTCCCGGAACTACTTTTGTAAGTGCTGCATTGCCGGTAAAATTGGTTCCGTATTGTGTAACAAAACGAAAAATGTCTGAAGGTGTTTGATAAGGAGCCCTGATAATATTCGCTCCGGGAATTAACCGGCCTTCAATTCCGCGAACATCAAACTTTTGTGTACCTGTTGTCTTTGTATATAAGTAATTCACGCTATCGCTTGTAACTGCAATATCAGCCCCAATAAACACCGCTGCCTGCGCGGGTGAAAGCGCATCGTAATAAATGGTATCTGTAAGCACAGGTACCAGGTTGCCGAAATAGTAAACCTGGTTGGCGCCTTTGCTGCCAAAACTGATTGCCGGAAGCGGAAGAGTATCTTTTGCTACCCGTTGCCTCCACCCTGCTGTGGGCATATCAAAAGCGCCCATAGTTATTTGGGAAAAAGAGGATGTGAAGAGAAAGGTAAAGAAGGAGAGCGTAAATATTTGTTTCATGTTTTTAAAATTGAGGCGGTAAAACTAAAAAGTTAGAGCAAAAGCAGAAGTTAAAAATGGGCAGGAGAAACAAAACTGCGCCACCCCACAAAAGGGCTGAGATATATTTTTGCCTGTGGTCTTTACACCCACGGGCACTCTCTGCGTTTTTCTTTACTGTTTTGAGTACTAGTTACGGACAATAAGTGGTATCCTTGCCGGAAATTTCAACGGGCATGAAAAAGTTTTCTACTCTTCTGTTTATAGCTGTGGCTATTCATACATTCGGGCAGGTTACGTATGTATATTTTCAAAACAACACTTCGCTGAACTTCGGGGTAAGTTGCACTCAAACCGGTGACCATGTGATGTCTGCCGGTGAGTGGTGGGGCATGAGCGGTAATTTGGCCCCGTGGAGCAGAAATACAAATGTGCTTTGGACCAACCGTAACACCGGTGTTCACAACGGTAATACTTTTTACCATACGGTGTTTCTCACATCCGGTGGTGAAACGGTGCAGTTGAAATTAAAGTTGTATGGCTTGCTTATTGGCAGCGACATCTGGTGTTCGGCTGCCGGTCCGGGTTTCAGTCATCCATGGTACACGGACAGAAACTTTCATTCGCAGAATTTTACATTGAACGGAAAGTCAATGACTATCAAATACACTTTCTACTTTACGGGTGGTGCCGATGATGTGCTTTACACTATTCAGGAAAACGACCCGTTCCCGATTCCTTCGGCCGATGTAACCAACCCGCTTAAGCTGACTGTGCTTACTCAAAACGCATACATGCGCCCTTCCGAATTGTTTTTCGATGACCAGGACACGCGCAAAAACTATTACGATGACCTGCTGCATAATTACGATGCCATTATTTTTCAGGAAATGCTCGATGATGATGTTCGGGCTGATATGCTGGCGCAGTTATCGGCAGAGTACCCGTATCAAACCCAGGTAGTGGATGTTCCCAATCACAGTTCCCTCGACCCCATTCAGGACGGTGGTGTTTTAATTATCAGCCGCTGGCCTCTCGAAACCGAAGACCAGTATCTTTTCGGAAGCACCTGCAATATGGAAGATTGCACGGCATATAAAGGCTTCAAGTACGGGCGTTTCAACAAACTCGGGGTGCGCTACCACATTTTCGGCACCCACATGGATGCGTTTAACGATATTGACGATGTAAATACGCGCAAAGCCCAGTTGCAGATGGCGAAGAATTTCATTGCCGCCAAAAATATTTCAACGGCTGAAGCAGTACTGTTCGGTGGCGATTTGAACATTGACAAACTAACCAACAAGTGGGGGGAGTATGACAGCCTGTGGACCGATTTCTTCGGGGCGGTAATGCCCGATTACATCGGGGGAATTAATGCCTCATGGAATACCCAAACCAACACCTATCTCGAAGGCACCGGTGATGCTCCTGAACACCTGGATTATGTTCTGGCTATGAAATCGCACCTGCGCCCCAGTAGCAGCAGCAATGAAGTTACTCCTTATCGCAGTGTTGCCGACCCTATGTGGAACAAGTTCGACATCAGCGACCACTACGGTGTGCGCGGTGTTTTTAATTACGGAGGCACAGCCCCTTCCTGTCCGGTGCCTGCCAATGTTACGGCTTCGAACATTACTCAAACCAGCGCTGCCATCAGCTGGTCAACTACTTCGGCTGTGCTCGATTACAGTGTACGGGTTAAACCAGTGCTGCAAACTATATGGACCAACATGAGTACTTTGAACACCAGCATCAACGTTACCGGTCTTACTGCCGGAACCGGTTATGAAGTGCAGGTGAAAAGCAATTGCAGCGGGCTGCTGAGCAGCGCCTGGTCGCCTTCTACTTTGTTTACCACTCAAAGTATTCCATCATGCACCGATGTTTACGAGCCTAACGAAGCCCGCAACCGTGCTAAAACTATTCCGGTGAATACTAACATCAATGCCAAAATAGGAACCTCAACAGATGTGGACTGGTTTAAATTTTCGACCACTACATCACAAAAGAACCTGGTTGTGAGCTTAACCGATTTACCCGCAAACTATACCCTGGAACTGTACGACAGCAAGGGAAACCTGTTGGTGACTTCTGCCAACGGAAGCACCACGAACGAACAGGTTTCATATAACGCTTCGAAAGCGGCAACGTACTATTTACGGGTTTACGGAGTAAACAGCGCCACCAGCGCCTCGTGCTATACGCTTAACGCAACCATTACCAACCTTACTGCCAAAACTGATGAGGCAGAAGAAGTAGTGATTCATGCGGCAGAGGAAGAAGTAATAACGGCAAACACCGTAAAGCTTTTCCCCAACCCTGTGGGCTCGCAGTTTACCCTGGAGTTTACCTTAAATAATGACGAGCGCGTAGCCCTGAACGTTTACGATATGAACGGCAAAATGGTAGCTGACGAAACCTTAGGAGGAATACGCGGCACTAACACCTTCTCTAAGAACGTAGATAACCTACCCGCAGGTTTTTACCTGGTTACCCTTACCGGCTCAACAGAAAGATTTTATAAAGCAAGGTTTATTAAGCAGTAGGCTAACAGTTGCCGGTTGAAGACCGATTCAGGTTATGCGGGGGAAATGTTAACCTCCGGTGCTCCAAAGGTTCAGGCTGGCGCTTCAGGGTTTGATGCCGGAGTTTCAAGGTTAGGGTCTGGCGCTCCAAAGGTTCAGGCCAGTGCTTCAAGATTAGGGTCTGGCGCTCCAAGGGTTTAGACCGGAGCTTCAAGGTTAGGGTCTGGCGCTTCAAGGGTTAAGGTCGGTGCTTCAAGGTTAAGGTCTGGCGCTTCAAGGGCGCAAACCGGAGCCCCAAGGTTAGGCTTCGGGCTGACAAGGTGGCAGACCGGAGCTTCAAGGTTAGCTTCCGGAGCCCCAAGGTTAGGCTCAGGTAAGATCTTTTCTGTTAAATCGGGGTATTTATGAGCGCCTCCGGTCAAATAGTCAGGTTCCCTGGCGATTTGCTCAAACTGATTGCCGCACTGCTTATTGCCACCGCAGCGGTGGACACAGCCTTTTGGTTTCTGGAGGGTATGCATGGCGGCTTCTTTGCTTACCCTTATACACAAGGCAGGCAACCTCTATTAGTCCCCGCATCGTCTCTCCTTTGGAAGTATGGAGAACGATGCGATTATGTCCCGATAGAGTCTCATGTGCTAGGTATTTGCGAGACTTCCGAAGTTTTCGAAAACTTCGGAAGTCTTATACACAGGCATAAAACTTAGCGGGAAATAGGCGGAACAGAAAACTTCCTTCTATATTCGTAAAGGTGTAAATAGGAGGAAGTTTTTGACGAAAAAACTTCCGGTATAAGGAAGTTATAAGCCATTTTAAAAGACGACAGTGAACAGACCATTTATCATAAATCTTCTAAGCGGACTTATCAACATTATGACTTGTTTGGTTGCTGTGACAATTGTGTTATATCGACAAGATTGGTTTGGCAAAGGCGACACTTACGCTTTTGTTTTTTGGACTGTTCCACTTGCCGTTGGACTTGGCGTAACTGGCAAGACAATCTTAAATCTATTTCGGACAAATTCTTTTTTGTTGCGACTGCTTTTTATCATTCTAACTGCTGGCCTGCTTTCATTCGGTTGGGCATATTGTGTGGCTTTAGTTTTAGGACCCTGGATTGGTGCTTTTAGTATACCAATTCTTTATTTATGGATTGGCGGTTCAATTCTTCAACTTCTATTTCTTGACTGGCGTTTACCAAAACAGGCTGACAAGCCAAAAGTTTCAAAGGTTATACTCGGACTGCTTTCGTTTCCGCTGACATTAATTGTTGTAGTTATCGGTATGTATTTATTTTCTTTTGCAATTTCCTATTTGACACGACCGGAAAAAGAAACTTATCTAATACCAAATGACTTTGAAGGAGAGTTCAGAATTATTTATGGTGAGAAGTGTGGCATCAATCCGGCCATTGAAAACGGCAGACGAGTTTTGCAAATTCCTGCCAATGGAATTCTAATCATTCAACCAGATTTTGAGGCAGGGGCAATTGACCACGAATATTATTTAGTTGACAAGAACGGAAAGCGACAAAAAATAAATATGCTTTGGGACTACAAGCAACGGACAACAAAATCTCCTGGAGTTTTATTAAGCGGTTCAGGTAGTATGGGTGGAGCAATGCCGGACGGAGGTTCATCAAGTGAATCTCCTTTAGCAATTCATTTTACAGACTTTACAGTTTTTAATAAAGACACTACCGCAAGAGACAACAGAGAAGAATTCAAATTTCAACAACGGTTTGACTCATTGACAAACGCGTTAGTGGACGAATGCAGAAAGAAAAACGGCTTATAACAGCACCTTGCCAAAAGCGGGGCGGACGTGCGAATATGAACATTGAAGCAATTAATAAACAGTAGTAGTAGCTTGACAGGTTGGTGCTCCGAAAGCCCCGCCTTCGGCAATCCGTAAAACGTTATCTTACTTACTGTTCATTAAGCAAAGCATCCATATCGCTCATCAGCTTCTGCACACTTTCTTCGGTGGTTCCGTCATAATACCCGCGAATACGCTGGTGCTTATCAACCAGAATAAAGTTGCCGCTGTGTATGTGCCCACCGGGAGCATCGGGGTCTTCGGCAGCGCTGACAAGGTAGCCATGGGCTATGGAATAAACCGAGTCTTTATCACCGGTCAGGAAATGCCATTTGCTGCTGTTTTCAACTCCGAGCTTGCTGGCATAGGAACGCAATTTGGCAATAGAATCGCGCACAGGGTCAATAGAATAAGCGAGAATGGCAACATCGTCAGTGGTTTTGTATTTTTCGTAAACGCGCAGCATTTCTTTTTGCATTTTGGGGCAAATGCTGGGGCATGAGGTAAAGAAAAACTCCGCCACATGAACTTTATTTTGAACTGAGGCAAGGGTTATCGTATTTCCGTCCTGGTCAACAAAAACAAAGTCGGGAAGGGTGTAATCCATGCTATCCTTTCCGTTTACAGCAATCTTACTGCCGTAAACGGGAAGTTTGGGGTTGTTATTACAGCTAAAAAGGAGAAATAGAAAAAGAAAAAGGAGAGGTGGTTTTACATTCATAATCTTCTGAATCCCTTAAGCGGGGATTGAGAAGCGAATGTATTTTTCTTTCAGTGCGTTTGCAACTTCTTCGGAAAGCGGCTTGGCTAAAAAGTCTAAAACCTCGGGATAGTCTTTTGCTTTTTCCAAATCGCGCGGGTGGTCGGAAGAGGAAAAAAGGAATACGGATGTTCCGGATTTTACTTCATCAGGAAACTGCCTGTATTCGTTAAGAAAACTCCAGCCGTCCATAGCGGGCATGTTGATATCGAGAAGAATCAGAGAGGGGAAAACTTCTTTCCGTTCCTGCATTAGCTTTAAATCATTCAACGCAAGTTCAGCACGAAGAAAAGAGCGTGTGTTGGTAACACCGGCTTCTTCCAAAGTCATTTTACACAGGAAGTTATTGGCTTTGTCGTCCTCAACAATGTAAGTAAGGGGTTGGCTTACTGTTTCAGTGCCGGGTTGAATTACGGGTTTTACCTCAACTGCATTTACTGTGTTTGTACGAATACCTTTCTGCTCCATAGTGCGGCTTATATCCAAAACACTTTACGGGCGCTTGTGAGCAAGGTTGTATCAGCCGATGATGATTAACAATAAACAATCTGCGCATTTAAGGGTTACAAAATGTGCGTTGTGTATTTTTTGGAAGAATTTGGAATGAGCGGTTTTCAGTATGTTCGCGGCAATGAGAGAGGTTGCACCGTTAAAAAATAAAATATCGAAACCGGAGTGGCTGAAAATAAAGCTGCCCTCGGGAAAAGAGTTCAGCGAGGTGAGGCAGAATGTACAACAACACAAGCTGCATACCATTTGCGAAAGCGGCAAATGCCCCAATCAAACTGAATGCTGGGGAGCAGGAACAGCAACCCTGATGATTTTGGGAAACACCTGTACCCGTTCGTGTATGTTTTGCAGTGTAGAAACCGGTAATCCGCAAGCTGTAGATATTACCGAACCGCTTCGTGTAGCCAACTCGGTAAAACAAATGAGTTTGAAGCATGTTGTAATTACCTCTGTTGACCGCGATGATTTGATTGATGGGGGCTCGAAGATTTGGGCGGCAACAATCCGGGCTATCAGAAAAGTTAACCCCGGTGTAACTCTTGAAACATTGATTCCGGACTTTAAAGGAAGTGCAGAGAATATTCAGCGTATTATTGATGTAAAACCGGAAGTGGTTTCACATAACCTTGAAACAGTTAAGCGGCTTACCCGCGAAGTGCGGGTTCAAGCAAAATACGGACGCAGCCTGGAAGTACTTTTGAGGCTGAAAGAAAGCGGCATTGAAAGAACCAAAAGCGGGTTGATGCTCGGCTTAGGCGAATCACAAGAGGAAATCTTTGAAGCGATGGATGATTTACGGAAAGCTAAAGTGGATATTCTCACGCTTGGGCAATACTTACAGCCCACCCGAAAGCATTTACCGGTAGCGCGTTATGTTACTCCTGAAGAATTTAATTACTACAAGCAGGTTGCGCTTTCCAAAGGTTTCCGGTATGTGGAAAGCGGACCGATGGTGAGGAGCAGCTATCATGCAGAGAAGCACGTATTTCAGTTGACAGTTGCCTGTTGACAGTTTACGGAAAATACGGAGCCGAACGTTTCTATAAAAATTTTCTTAAAGTCTTCCATACTAACTTCCTTTCCCAATTCCTTTTGCAGGGAAGTTGTTCCCTTTCCCTCTAAACCGCAAGCGAGTATTTTGCTGAAATTGGAAAGGTCTGTATTTAGGTTAACGGCTAAGCCGTGCATGGTAATGTGGCGGGAAACTTTTGCACCGATGGCAGCTATCTTTCTATTACCAAGCCAAACACCTGCAGCACCGGAAACTCTTTCAGCTGTTAAGTTGTAATTCTTCAGTACTTCAATAACGGTTTCTTCCAGATTGAAAATGTATCTAGCTACATTCATCTTCAGAGTATCTAAGTCAAGAATGGGATAAACCACTAACTGCCCGGGGCCATGGAAAGTGACATCTCCTCCCCTATCAATGTGATAGAATTCAGCGGTACTTTCTGTGTGGTCAATCAGAATATTTTCAGGCTTGCCGCTTTTACCAAGAGTATATACCGGTTCATGTTCGCAGAGCAGAAGGTAGTTCTCCGTACGATTCCCTTTGATTTTTGCTTCGACATTTTTGATGAAGAGTACTTGCTGAAGGTGAAGAACTTCGGAATATTTTTTTAAGCCGATGTCGAGGATCTTTAAAGTAATCATTACTACCTGTTGAAAAGAGGAACAACCGGCCTGTAAAAATTCGGATCCGGGTACGGGTTATAAGGCATAGTATAATGAGGGAAAGACATTAGCTTAAGGGCAAATTCGGAGAGAAAATTATCCTTCTTGTTTATTACTTTCTGATAGTATCTTTCCAATGAGTTACTCCATCGTTCTATCCCCTTACTATATTTATCCAAGTAAACAACCACAAAAAACGGAAATGGCTCTTTTAACTGAGTCAAAGTAAGGTCGCTTAAAAAGATGGCTGAGGACGCAGCCGGCTGGTTTGATTCGGAAGTTTTATTCAACTCTTTAAAATGATATTCATCCTGAACTACATTCGACATCACAGTTCCATACTCAGCCAGCAACACAAATTTTTCCTTTGGACGAATACTGGTATCAACCTGAAGGTTGTCGTTTAAGAAGACACCGGGTTTTCCTTCAAGAAATTGCTTCGTGTTCTTAGCGTAGATGAAATATACTTTGCAAAATCGGAAATGACTCTTGAATGCTGTCATAATCAATTTGTTCCGGTTCAAGTTCTCGGATTCAATTCTATCGGCAATTTCGTTCTTGCCTGCTTTTCTGTATTGCTCCAAAGAGCGTTCATTAGTTTTTAAGCGAACAACAATCGCACCTTTTTTTAAAAGAAGAATCTGTGCCCTGCTGATTAGTCTGTCTGAAGTGTCTTTAGCAGAAGATAAATCACTAAATACTTCCGTTTTTATCGAATCAGTTGCCTTTAATGAATCAAGGTCTTGAGAACAAAGGCTGACAAGGCTTAAAAGAAAAAGTAAAGAAACAAGTACTCTGCAAAAAAACATTTTTAACTAAAAGTCTTTGGCAATTTCTCCAGGAACAAATTTCGATACTTTGCCTTTGCCTCGTATAATCTCGCGAACAATGGTGGATGAAATGGAAGAGAGTTCAGGCCGCGCGAGAATAAAAATGGTTTCCAACTGGGGGAACATATCGTGGTTCAGGTGAGCAATAGTTTTTTCATATTCAAAGTCTGCTGAACTGCGAATGCCCCTTAACAAATAATTAGCTTTTTTCTTCTCACAGAAGTGCACAGTTAGTCCTTCGTAACTTTCTACTTTAATTTTCTCAATTCCTTTAAACACGGTTTCAATCCATTTTATTCTTTTCTGCAACGGGAATAAACTCGCCTTTTGGGAATTAGTCCCGATGGCAATAATTATCTCATCAAACAAAGGCATTGCACGGTGAACAACATCCGCATGACCTGTAGTGATAGGGTCAAAAGAGCCGGGGAAAACAGCGATTTTCTTACTCATGGTTTGATTGAGTTTCGTTCGCAAAAATAGAGAATATAGTGGTTCCGTAATTCTTACTCCTAAAAAAATGAGGATGGTTCTCGAAGTTATGATTCGGGTTGTGCTCAAGAATAAACCACCCGGCTCCTTCAAGCAATTGATATTTGAAAATTAAATCTGGAATGTTGGCAAGGTTGGGTAACGGGTAAGGCGGCCCTGCAAAGATAAGATTGAACTTATTATTACAGTTTTGCATAAAATTAAAAACGTCCGTCTTAAAAACAGTTATTGCATTTAATTGATGGTGTTTGACGGTCTTCTTAATAAAATCCACGCATCGGGGGAAAATTTCTACTGTTATAACATTCTTACAGCCCCGTGAAGCAAACTCGTAGGAAATACTTCCCGTTCCTCCGAAAAGGTCGAGAACTTTGGTGTTCTCCAGATTGAAATTATTGCTGATGATGTTAAACAAACCTTCCTTTGCAAAATCTGTAGTTGGGCGTGTGGGAATATTTTTAGGCGGCTCAAAACGTATGCCTTTTAACGCGCCACCGATTATCCTCATACCTTCAGGTTATAGAGGTTAAAATGAAGATGTTTTGGGTACCTTTCAAATGCTTTTGCGAAATGTACTCCGGTCGGTTTTTGAATAAAACTGATAACGCGGAAGTACCGGTGACACATGTCATAAATCTTTGATTGTATATCTATTTCCCCAAGCAATATCAGTTCAACAGTCTCCCGGTCTATTTTCATTTCATCGCAGCATAATAATGTAAAGTAGATAAAGTCAGCAGCTGTCATGTATTCATAGCGATTCATAAGATGAAGCTTTTTATCAGTATCAAAAAGTATCACGTCAAAATAGCTTTTACCCACACAAACAAACAGCTTTTGTTTTGAATCATCTAAAAACTCCGGAAGCGATTTAAGGTACGTAGAACTCAAATGGGAAAAAACTCCATCCGGAAAAAGTTTCTTTAAACAAATAAGCAGTCCCGGAGTAGTTTCAAAAACAATTTTTGTTTCATTGACAATTTGCGACATTTCCCCACCCGATGAAATAGCATCTGAAAATTCAACGGGAACCAAAGAATATTTTCCATCGAAACCAATAATTACTTTGCCATATGCGAGCTGTAATATTTCATCTTTTTCATAAATTTTTTTCAGTTGGGTGGTTAATTCATCGACATGTAAAATGTGGTGTAAGGTATAATCGCCAAAACAAATCAACTGATGGTGGATTTGCGACAAAACAAAGTACCGTATTGCTTGATCGGAAACGGAAAGACGTAACTCCAGTGAGGAAGGAATAAATGAAGCATCAATTTCTCCAATACTATTAAACGAGTTTTTGACTTGTGCTGAAGCCATATGCGAATGTAAAATATTAGTGGATGAAAATGAGTCGCTGCACTGTTTCAACGGCAGTTTATTATCATAACTTTTATATGTTTGGAAAGTTATGAAAAAAATGGAATCGTGTAACCCAAAATTCAAGAAGTACACGGAATTAATGATTGGGAAAAATCAGTTTATCAAGTGGCTGGGGTTTGCAATCACAAAAATTGAAGCAGGATATTTGGAAGGGGAACTCAAGTTTCAGGAAATGCACCAACAGCAGAATGGATGGCTTCACGGTGGTGTATCAGCAACACTGCTCGATATGATTCAGGGCTTTGCCTCTTATTCGCTAGTTGAAGAAGGTCAAAAAGTTTTTACAGTAGAAGCTAAAATATCATACTTCAATCCGGGTACTGCCGAAATATTTTTTGTTCGTGGAGGAGTTGTTAAACCAGGTAAGCGGTTTCATTTTTGCGAGGCAGAGGTCTATTACCTGAAAGAAAAAGATGAAGTAATTGTAGCCAAAGGCTCTGCAACCATGGCAATTGTTTAACCCAAATGCACTTTTGGCACAGCTTAAAGCAACATATAAAGAGATTCTCAAAATCAGTTTACCGCTCATACTCGGCAACCTTGCCTGGACATGCAACGGGGTATTTGACACCATCTTTGTGGGCAACCTGGGTAAAACCGAACTTGATGCTATTGGCTTTGCCAGCGTGTTTTACTCAGTATTGTTTATGATGGGTTTCAGTTTTACCCGTGGAACACAGTTGCTTATAGCCCGAAGGATGGGCGAAGGCAACAAACATGAAGTAGGAAATATTTTTGACAACACGGTACTGGCACTTTTTGCTGTATCGTTTACACTTTTTGTTTTGGTGCGTGTTTTTACTCACCAGATTCTCTCGGTAATGCTTTACAACGAGGATATTATTTCGCGTACAGAAGAATTTTTAAAATACCGTATCTGGGGATTAGTCCCAAGTTATCTCAGTTTTATTTTCATTGCTTTTTACTCCGGCATCGGACGCACGCAAGTCCTTTCGCTCTCTGTAGCTCTGATGACATTTTTCAATATCACACTCAATTATGGTCTTGTTTACGGGAAATTCGGATTGCCCGAAATAGGAATTGGCGGCTCCGGCTTAGCTACTACAATTTCTGAAACGGTAGCTATTGCTGTTTTATTTTTCGGAACTTTTTATAGAAAAAGGAAACAGGAGTTTTATTTGTTTCAATTCAGGCAATTCGATAAACAGCTGATGAAACTGATGACCAGGATTTCCATTCCACTCATGGGGCAATCTCTTGTAGCAGTAGGTAGCTGGCTGGTATTCTTTACTATGATTGAAAACAAGCTTGGGAAAGATGTATTGGCGGTTTCATCCATTTACAGGCAGTTGATTTTATTTTTCACCATTCCCACCTGGTCGCTCGGCTCCACTGCTAATACGATTGTAGGAAACCTAATGGGGCAACAAAATTTTCCGGAAATAAAAACGGCAGTAAAAAGAATTAGCATCGTGAGCCTTTCGTTCGCGCTCTTTTCTTCGCTTATTATTTTTCTATTTCCAGATTTCTTCATAGGTGTTTTTGTGAATCAATTCGATAATGTCTCTATTGTTCCGCTAGCGAAAGATTCATTGGTAATCATCTTCGGAGTTTTTATCCTGATGTCGTTTAGTAACATTTATTTTAATGGAGTAATCAGTATTGGAGATATTTTCATAGCTCTGGGAATCCAGGTGGTGGTGGTTATCTTTTATCTCGCTTATTTCATTTTTGTCATCAATAGCAGCTGGGTAAACATTTGGTGGGTGTGGACTGCCGAGTGGCTTTACTGGATACTTATGTTTTCAGCATCATTATTTTTCTTCAGATACAGAAAACTGGTGTAGCAAGTGTAGAAGAAATTAGAAATTTAAAGTTAAAAGTTAAAATTTTTAGTCTAAAGTTGTCAGAAGTTTTGCTTTCATTTCGTAATTCGCACCCTGTAACTTAATATGATGGAAGAAAGTGTTATCAACTATTCGGGCGTGAATGTTTACCATGGCAATGTGCTTGTGCTAGGTGAAGTGAATATTGAACTGAAACGGGGCGAGTTTGTATATCTCATCGGCAAAACCGGCACCGGAAAAAGCAGTTTTATAAAAACGCTTTATGGGGAACTGCCCGTACACGAAGGCGAAGCTGCTGTTTGCGGTTATAACCTGCGTAAGCTGAGAAAAAGAGAAATACCTTACCTGCGCAGAAAAATAGGAATTGTTTTTCAGGATTTTCAACTGCTTAATGACCGAACAGTGTACATGAATCTTGATTTTGTCTTACAAGCCACCGGATGGGAAAAGCGCGAAAAACGTGAGGAAAGAATTGCAGAGGTATTGAGTGAAGTTGGACTTTCACACCTCAGCAATAAAATGCCTTACCAGATTTCAGGGGGAGAACAACAGCGTCTCGTGATTTCCCGAGCCTTGCTCAACAATCCTCCTTTGCTTATTGCTGATGAGCCGACCGGTAACCTTGACCCCGAAACTTCTGATGACATTCTTAAACTACTTATTAAAATCAACCATGAACACAATACTTCTGTTCTTATGGCTACACACAATTACCAGTTAATTGATAAATATCCTTCCAAAATTTTTAGTTGTTTTGAAAAAACTATCTCACTGGAGCGTGGAATAAATGTGAACAATTAGATAATTCGAAAAAATGGTGAATCACGAACTTTCTGTAATAATTGACCTGTTTAAATAATCTCTTAAAACTTTTGTTTCAGCGCTTTTTGCACCCAGTCCTTCTTGGCAAACTCCTTTGCCTTGTATTTCAGGAACAGGTTCGGCAGAAATCTGCGTACATGGAAAACCATTTTTGCCTGCCAGGGATGAAGAATATAAAATCTGTTTTTGCCAGCTTGTGTAAGAATGTAATCAGCAATTTCATCCGCTGAATATTTTGCTCGTTGTATAATAGTCTCGCCAATTTTCTTGGCGTCTTTATCTCCGCGGTGATATTGCATAATATTACTGCGAAAAAACGTGGGGCAAACTACGCTCACGTTTATTCCAGCACCATAAAGTTCGGCATAAAGAGTTTCCATTAGTGAGATGACGGCTGCCTTCGTCACATTATACATGCTCATGTTGGGCATGTTAGCAAGCCCCGCAGCGCTGGCAATGGAAATAATATGTCCACTGCGTTGCTCTTTCATCACCGGTGTGGCAAAATGTGAGCCGAAAATGGCAGCCATCTGGTTAATACCGGTTATCCATTCCCAATGCTCCAAATCATACTCGCCAAACAAGCCGCCATCGCCAACACCCGCATTATTAATCAGCAAATCAAGTCCACCGGTCTTAGAAATAAAATCATCAAAAGCCTTTTTATAATCCTCTCTTTTCGAAACATCGAATTGGTAGGTAAATACTTTGCCGCCTCCGTCTTCCAAAAGCTTTTTCGATTCGGTAAGTGCTACGGATTTAATATCAGTAATGCCAACAGTCCAACCATCTTTTGCTAAAGCTAATCCTAATGCTCTTCCGAGCCCGCTACCTCCACCGGTTATAAATGCTCTCTTGCTGGAGTGTTTGTGTGATAGTTTGTATTTCATTCAGAAGAAAGTTTTGGTGAATATCTTTAAAAAATTACCGAACTCCTGTAAAAGAATTTTCCAGCTCATAGTGGTGAGTTGGACTTCGGGCTTAATCTGCACTTCCACCGTTTTAATGCTAAGTTTTCTTTGAGCTGCAAGAAAAATAAACTCAAGGTCGAACAAGTACCGGTTAATGGTGGTTTGTAAAAAAACTTCTTTCCCTTTTTGGTTCATTCCTTTCAGTCCGCATTGTGTATCATCAGTAGGTATACGAAGAAACTTGATAATAAACCAGCGCAGAAGTCTAGAAATTCTCACTCTTACCTTCGGCAGATGTGTGTAGTAATCATCTCCTCGTATGCCAATCACCACATCAGCACTTCCATTTTGCAATGGAGAATAAATCTTCTTGAAGCTGTCATATGTATATGGGAAATCTATATCTGTATAAATAATCAACTCACCCTGAGCAGCTTTCACACCTTTGCGAAGCGCAAAACCTTTGCCATGGTTATTCTCATTCCAAACTAATTTCAGCCCCGGATAGTTTTGGGCGTGCTCTTTGAACAATTGTCGGGAAAAATTTTTCGTACTGCCATCATTCACCACAATCAATTCGCAGGCTTCAATCTGCCGACTGATTCTTTCATAATTATCAAAAACAATACTAAGCCATTCCTTAGACGGGTTAAAACATGGGACAACAACAGATAAATTAATTCCGGAAGACATAAAAAAAACTATGGCGGCAAGATAGCTGTTTTACCAAATCGGAAAGTTGTTGAACATGAAATTATCGGATTGTTTGTAATGCGATAGTACATTTTCGTTAACCGGCTTAATCATTATTTCATCAAAAGTATGTGCTCCTCTTTCGGCTGTTATGAGAATTTTGTGTTTTGGGTTTTGTAACGAAAAGTAAAACTGACTCCTCGCCCATTCATGATAATTGTCATAGTCAAATTTTGGGCAATGATTATGCCTGGCTACGTAATTTCCATGTCCATCAATTTCATAAATAAACACGTCAATAAACATATCTGCGGAAGCACCGCCATAAGTCCAGAACGTTACCTCATAGGGGCTATTGGCTAAACCATTTGGCAGGCTATCAAAAAAAATTATTGGACTCAAATTCCTTGTGCAATAAGCGCCTTTGCCGAATTTCGAATAAGGAACAGGGTATTGTTCAAAACTCAATAGCAGTATCCGGTTTATTGAATCTGTACTTTCAAAATTTTTGTGTTTGTAATATTGGCTTCGCTTTTCAGATACTGACCTTTTTATGGCACCTCTGCTATCGGTAAAAGCAGAAAGAGGAAGTTCGAAGAACTGGATACCATTGGCGTTGAATAGAAATGTTGCTCTCGAAAAAATCCTCCATCCCTGAGAATTTAATTCTCCACCATCATAAATCATCAGGAGTGGCCGATTGTCATTATAATCTTTCAACACATCTTTTTCTAATAAATCATCTGATGCTAATTGCATCAGCTTAAACGTTTGCAAAAGCGAAGTGCGTGACATTTGCCCGCAAACCAGCGGTAGTTTCGTACTCAAAGAAGTCCGCATGCCGTGAAATGCCATTGAAGATAGTTGAAGAAATTTTTCAGAACCATTTAAAAAAAGTGGAAGTGGGTAAATTGCCTGAAAATCGGATATCTTCTTACCGGTTTTGGATAAAGAGGCAAGCAACTGCTTTTTCTCTGCCGGTTCGTCAATTTCAGTACTATTATCGGTAAATTCTTTTTTGTAACGGTTTGAAATCATGTTCATATCAACAAACCAAACCGCACCTACAACAACTATAAAAAAATAGGCTGCTAACGGTTTTCGGGTTTTTATTTGCCCGAATACATGTGTAATAAAAACCGAAGCGAAAATGGCAGCGGTATAGTAAAACACCCACGAAAACCTGCCGACAGACCGGAATTGTTTGACCGCTGAAGGTAACAGTTCGTGATATTTTTCGAGGCGGTCGAACTTAAAAGGAAATGCCATAGCGAAAAGCAGCACCACAAAAGCAGCAGGCAGTAAGTAATTAAAAGGCGCGAATTTTCTAAGATAATATCTTTTTGAAAAGGCATAAATCAAAAGACATATCACTGTTGCAAGCAAACATAGTACTGTTACAAAACCTACATATCCTATTCCTTCATAATGGTATACGATCCGGGCAGATGGAAATAGTTTTGCGACTAATTCTCCCATAAAAGTACTTGGATGAAGAATAATATCGGCTACGGTAGAGCAGTAGGCAAGAAAACCCCAAGGCGATGACGGACGGTCTGAAACTGTATCTGTCAGAAATAGAAAGGCTTTCAAAATCAGAAACGGAATAATGCTGCTAAGCAGTAATGAGATTGAAAACCTGATGCGCTGAAAATTTATTCTGCCTCCCAACAAAGAAAGAAACCCGACAATGGAAACAAACAAGGCTGCCAAGGCTAAATAATAAATATGTATAAACGAAAAAAAGGCAATGAATGTGATAAGCCATAAAATATATTTTACCGCTCCATTTGTTTTGAAAAAACGAATCAGCAGATATATAAT
The DNA here is from genome assembly GCA_964631835.1 of uncultured Chitinophaga sp. GTDB lineage: Bacteria > Bacteroidota > Bacteroidia > Chitinophagales > LD1 > Bog-950. Next base: position 65,324 of record CAZWAD010000006.1, on the reverse strand, counting down.
TACAGGAATAAAAAAGCTATACGCCAATGAAAAGTGACCTGTAATACGCTTAAGTTGAGGTGAGAGCATGGCAATTAAAACCGAAAAGCAAACAGCCAGCCAGACTTCGACAGATAATTGTAATAGTATTAGATACAGAACAACAGCAGTCAAAACTATTGAACCTAATATACTCCAGCTTATAAAACCATGTATATGTTTTGTAAAAGAGGGAAAGGTGGCAGCGATGGGCTTTAAAAGCCACGCCATTGCCGGTTGATTATCGGTAAACAAAACATTTTCACCATACGGATAATTCATTCCACTGAAGTGAGTGCCGCAGTCGTTTTCGAGGTAGTAGGTTAAGGTGTAATAATTTTTATAGCCATCTCCTCCAACTCCATAGCCAAGTTTGTCGGCATTTACTATTAGGTGCGAATAATAAAGAAAAAGGAAAACGACAGTAATAGTCGCAGTGAGTAATGCGCCTCTGTTTGTCATTTTTTAATTCAAACTTCTGAAATCAACAGGCACAACACGCGAAACACCCTGTTCCGGCATAGTGACACCATAGATAGCCTCCACCGAAGTCATCGTCATTTTATTGTGAGTGACAATAATAAACTGCGACTCTTTCGAAAACTCGTTAATGATTTTGTTGAACTTACCAATGTTCATGTCATCGAGCGGTGCATCCACCTCATCGAAAATGCAGAATGGTGCGGGCTTCAAAAGATAGAGCGAAAAGAGAAGCGCTGTCGCAGTTAAGGTTTTTTCACCGCCCGAAAGCTGGTCAATAACCGTAGGCCGCTTGCCCTTCGGCTTAGCCACAATCTCAATTTTTGATTCCAGCGGGTCATTCGGATTTTCAAGATACAAATCGCATTGGTCATCGTAACTGAAAAGCGTATGAAACACTTTCACAAAGCTTTCACGCACTTTGGTAAATGCATCCATAAATTGCGTTTTCGCGGTGGCTTCAATTTCTTTGATAGTATCCATCAAAGAATTTTTAGCGTCCTCCAAATCTTTCTTCTGCGCAACAATAAAATCGTAGCGTTTTTTCATTTCCTCAAATGCTTCAAGCGCCATTGGATTTATCTCACCAAAATTCTCCAATCGCTTTTTCACCTTGTCAACCTCCGCTTGAACTTCTTCAAGCGGCTGAACCATCTCAAACTCTTCATTCAGAATTTCGTTGATATCAAAATTAAACTCAACGCTCAGCCTCTCCTTCATTGAAGTAAGAGAAAGTCTCAGCTCGTTAAATTTTTCGCTGATGTTATTCAGAAGATTCGCAACATTATCGCGATTGCGGGATAGCTCGCGGGCTTTAGTATCAAATTCATTTATTTTTCCGCGCGAGTCGTAATAAGTTTTTTCTGCTTCTTCAACTTCATTTTGGTAGCTTTCCTTATCCGCGTAATTCGAAAGCAGAGCCCCTTCAAGTTCCTTTACTTTTTTCTGTGATTCTTCTGCCTGCATCTGGCTTTCGAGAATCACTTCATTGTTGCGGGTAAGCTGAACGGTGAGTGTTTCAACCTGGCTTTTCTTGAAGCCCAGTTCCTGGCTCACGAAATTCACTTTATTCTGCTGCTGATGAAACTCAATATTTTTCTGATTGTATCTGGATGAAGCCTCGCTGAGTTTGTTCGATAGCTCAACAAACTCCTTATCGGTTTTTTCCAAAACTTCTTTGGCTGAGAGTTGAGTTTCGCGAAGGGAATTCAATTCAACGTGAATACCTTCCACTTCTGTTTTCAGAGTTTCAATTCTTTCACCGATGTCCTTATTTTTTGCTCCGGCACTTTCCAGGAATTTTTCCAGGCTTTGAATGCTCGCCTGAACTGCCGCAAATTTTCCGGTAAGCTGACTAACCGAATTGCGCTCTTTTTCAATTTCGGCTTTCGCATCATTCATTTTCAGGTAATTTATTTTCACCTGTGCATTGGCAATTTGCTGATGGAGTTTGTAAGAAGATAACTCAAGCGCTTTAATTTCTTCCTGTAGTTTTTCGAGGTTTTTCGCTCTTCCTATTTTCTTTCCCTCGAATAAACCTACCGCGCCACCGCTGAGAGAAAAATCCTTGCGAATAAATTTTCCGTTTTTAGAAAGCAGCACCACTTTCTTGTTACTCACGTCAAATTGCGAAACGTCAAACGAAACCGAATCATCAACCATGTAAACATTGTCGAAAAGAAATGCTCTGAGTTTATTGTAACGCGCATCTAATTCCACCAGCCCGTTTACATGGCGGGCTCCGTCAAATTGCTGCACCGGATTCGCCTGATACTTTTCAAACTCATCGAGAATAAAGAAGTTAGCACGGCCCATGGACGCATCACTCAGCAGGTTCACAGCGGCAAGAGCCTCCTGAAAATTTTGCACCACATAATAGTTCAAGTAAGGCTCCAGATAATTTTCAACTGCCACGCGGTACTCCTCGGGACAATAAATAACATCAGACAACAAGAGCGCATCTTTTGTCCAATTCTCATGCTTCTTCAAAAACTTGATGCTTTCCGGAAAGCCTTCAAGATTTTCCACCAGGCTTTTTGTCAACTCATATTCGTTTTTCCTGGCGTCAAGTGTTCTTGTTTCCTGAATGTGTTCTCGCCTGATATTTTCGATGAGCGTTTCCAACTCTGCTATTTCTTTCGCCTTAGTTTCTTCTTCGCTCACGAGCAAATTCAATTTCTTCTCAGCAACTTCTTTGTCATTTTTTAAAACCGCAAGACTCTTTTGTAATTCTTCAAGTTCAACTTTTTTACGCTGAGTATCTTCTTCACTGAGCAGCAAATCGCGCTGAAGGCTTTCATTGCTGCTTTGGTTTACTGCCAATTGCTTTTCGAACTCAAAAATCTGCCTCTCTTTTTCGGTATAAGTTTTTTGCTCGTTGGTCAGAGTAGTTTTTAAAACAGAATGTTCATCGCGGATTGAATTCAACTCCGATTCAAGAACTGCCAACTCCGCTTTTCTTTCATCCAAAATTTTTGTTTCCGTTTCTTCTTCGACTGAAAGCTGAGCAATGGAACTCTTTAATTTTTCAACTGAATCGCTGGCCTCAATGATTTGCTTTTCGGCAGTATCTTTTTTGTCAAGCGCATATTTTATTTCAGAATTCAACAGATTTCTTTCATTCTCTTTTTCCCCGACACCTTCCACCAATGTGTTGAGTTTTTTCTGAACCATAAATAAAGCGCGCTCCTTCTCAACGTTATCCGCTTTTTCCTTTTCGAGCATTGCCTCGGTTTGAGAAATAGCAGTTTCGAGTTCCAGTTTATTGTCGCCTTCGGTTTGCTTTTGGGTTTCAAGATTTTTGAAGGTCTCCTTATACGTTTGCAAATTGTATTTTGCCAGGAGCAAACTCAACTCTTTGTATTCTGTTTTAAGCTCGTAATAGCGCTTGGTTTTCTTCGCTTGTGTCTCGAGAGTTTTCAGTTGGTTCTCAATTTCGAAAAGCAAATCTTTCACGCGCTCCAAATCAGCATCGGTGCCTTTCAGTTTGTCAATGGTTTCTTTCTTGCGCTTTTTATATTTAGAAATTCCGGCTGCCTGCTCAAATAATCTTCTGCGTGAGTTTTCGCGGTCGTTCAAAATTTCATCTACCATTCCCAACTCGATAATGGCATAGCTGTCGGAACTGACACCGGTGTCGAGGAACAGAGAAGTAATGTCTTTCAACCGGCACGAAACTCCGTTCAATAGATACTCGCTTTCGCCATCGCGGAATAATCTGCGGGTGATGGTGATGGTTTTGTATTCGGAAGGGACAAGGTTCTTAGTATTCTCAAATGTTAGAGAAACCTCCGCCATGCCCGAAGCCTTGCGGCTTTTGGTGCCATTGAAAATCAGGTTTTCCATTTTTTCGAGGCGGAGCATGGAAGTTTTCTGTTCGCCCAAAACCCAGCGTATGGAATCCACCACGTTTGATTTTCCACAGCCGTTGGGTCCTACAACCCCTGTAATTTTATTATTGAAATGAATAGTAGTCTTCTCGGCAAAACTCTTGAAACCCTTGATTTCTAATGTAGTTAACTGCATTTACTGTCGTTTAAGATTAAACGTTAATCGTGTCCCTAAAACCTGTGCGAAAATAGAAAATCAACTTCCCGAACGATTGAAATCGCTTAATAGGTTTCCACAATGTTTTCAACAGGATAGAAATGGATACGCAATAAGTTTTGTGAGATTACTTTTGCCGGGGAAAAGTTGTTATGGATTTAGAAACACTACGCAATTTCTGCAACAGTTTACCTCATGTAACCGAAGATGTAAAATGGGGAAACGATTTATGTTTTCTTGTTGGAGGGAAAATGTTTTGCGTTACGGGTTTCAGTTCAGTGCTGAAGGTTTCACTGAAAGTTACCGATGAAGAGTTTGAAGATCTTTCTTCACGTAGGGGAATCACTCCTGCGCCTTACCTTGCCCGCTATAAATGGATTTATGTGGAAGATGAAACGGCTTTCAGAAGGGAAGAATGGGAACAATACATCCGGCAGTCGTATGAGTTGGTAAAGGCTAAGTTGCCGAAGAAAATCTTACAGGAATTAAATTGACTCTTAATGATAAAAAAACAAAAGGTTTCAACTTTCGCTGAAACCTTTACGAGGTCGGAAGCGGATTTGAACCGCTGTGGGAGCTTTTGCAGAGCTCTGCCTAACCCCTCGGCCATCCGACCATATTTAGCAATATAACTCCGTTTTTCAGGGAGCGCAAATCTATCCAAAAAAACAAATCTTCAAATCACTCTTCCAGTTCCACAAACACCCTTTCTACGTGACCTTTTAATGGCGGGCTGTGTTTGCTGACTCTTACTTTGACGTGCGTCACTTCCGGATATTTTGATTTCACTTTCATTAAAATCCTTTTACAAACATGTTCTATCAACCTGGCATGAACTTCCATTTCAATTTTAGTGAGCTGGTAAATTTCCTCGTAGTTAATGGTCTTCTTTAAATCATCAGTTTCCGCAGCTTCGTCAAAATTCAAGGTCATATATATATCCACAACGTATTTTCCGCCAAGAACCTGTTCTTCTTTATGATAACCGTGATGTGAATAAAACTGCAAACCCTCAACTGCTATCAGACCCATGTATTTTAGTTTCGTGTTTTAAAGATTCAATTTTAAAGTTTTATCTGAAATAAGAATCACATTCAATAGTTTTTATTTTCGCTTTTACCGATTAACAATTAACTATTGACTATTAACCTTTAAAAATGCGCTCAGATTTATACAACGGACACGACTACTATTTAATTGATGATTTGTTGACCGATGAACACAAACTAATACGCGAAACCATTCGCAATTATGTAAAGAAAAATCTCAGCCCTGTTATTGAAGATTATGCACAGAAGGCAGAATTTCCCAAACATATTGTAAAAGAACTCGGAGCGTTGGGTGCTTTTGGTCCAACAATTCCTGCTGAATATGGTGGTGGCGGGCTCGATGAAATTTCATATGGGATTATTTCTCAGGAATTGGAACGTTGCGACTCCGGTGTGCGGTCTACGGCTTCGGTTCAGGGTTCGTTGGTGATGTATCCTATTTATACTTATGGGAGCGAGGAACAGCGCAAAAAATATTTACCCAAATTGGCTAAAGGTGAGTTGTTTGGCTGCTTCGGATTGACCGAGCCCGACCACGGCTCAAACCCTGCGGGAATGGAAACTAACTTTAAAGACAAAGGTGACCATTACTTGCTGAACGGCTCCAAGATGTGGATTAGCAATGCTCCATTAGCCGATATAGCCGTTGTTTGGGCAAAGAACGAATCGGGAAAAATTCAGGGCTTGATAGTGGAACGCGGTATGGAAGGTTTTTCAACGCCTACCACTCATAATAAATGGAGTTTGCGGGTTTCGTGCACCGGTGAGCTTGTGTTTAACAATGTAAAAGTTCCGAAAGAGAACTTGTTGCCTAATGTTTCGGGAATAAAGGGTCCGCTGGGTTGTCTTTCTACAGCTCGCTACGGAATTGCCTGGGGAGCAATTGGTGCTGCACTTGATTGCTACGATACTGCCTTGCGTTATGCCAAAGAAAGAATCCAGTTCGGCAGACCCATTGGTCAGTTTCAGTTGCAGCAGAAAAAGCTTGCGGAAATGATTACCGAAATTACCAAAGCCCAGTTGATGGTTTGGCGGTTGGGAGTTTTGAAGAATGAAAAACGCGCTACCGCGGCTCAAATCTCTATGGCTAAACGCAACAGCTGCGAAATAGCTTTAGACATTGCCCGCAGTGCCCGCCAGATTTTAGGAGGAATGGGAATTACTGGAGAATATCCCATTATGCGCCACCTCATGAACCTGGAAACAGTGGTTACTTACGAAGGCACACACGATATTCATCTTTTGATTACAGGACAGGATATTACAGGGCTAAACGCATTTCAGTAAACAGTGTTGACAACCCGGAAAATTTAAAATTCCTCTTTCTTACTTTCACCAATCCGATTCTGATTCTGTTTTGTGTGGATAAACCGCGAGAAACTGTTAGTGGAACGGTTGGGAAATATATAGTGGAATTTGTTTTTTAATGTGTTTTCAAAAGTGAATTTTTGTCGCCCCGCCAAAATAGGGCAGGACAAAATTCCATCACCGATTAAGTGTTTTAGAATATGGCAGACGTAGAGTTAATTAAGAAATCATTTGTAAGAAAAACTGTTTCCGACACAAGTGTAACTGACTTTGGCAAACTTCCTCCTCAAGCAAAAGAACTTGAAGAAGCTGTGCTAGGTGCTGTGATGATTGAATCAAATGCCATTAACGATGTAGCCGATATTCTGAAGGATGAAACCTTTTACATAGATGCACACCAACGCATCTGGCGCGCTATTCGCATGCTGTACCAAAACCTAGCTCCTATTGATTTGCTTACCGTAACAGAGCAGTTGAAGAAGAACGGTGAACTGGATGCAGCAGGAGGCCCTTTTTATGTGGCGCAGCTTACGAATAAGGTAGGTTCGGCTGCCAATGTAGAATATCATGCTCGGGTGCTTGCAGAAAAACATATCCAGCGCACGCTTATTTCCACTTCTACGGAAATTATAAAAGATGCTTACGAAGACACTACTGATGTTTTTGAGTTGTTGGATAAAGCTGAGAAGAACCTTTTCAGTATTTCGGAAAATAACCTGAAGCGTGAGTCGCAGGATATTTCCTCGCTGGTGATGGGTGAACTGAAGGAAATGGAAATCCGCATGAACGTAAGCGAAGACCATTTGAATGGTGTGGCTTCCGGCTTTATTGAGCTGGACAAAGCTACAGGGGGTTGGCAGAAATCAGATTTAATTATTGTTGCTGCCCGCCCGGCTATGGGTAAAACAGCTTTTACACTTGCTCTTGCCCGCAACGCAGCTATTGACCACAAGAAACCGGTAGCCATCTTTTCGCTTGAAATGTCGAGCTCACAGTTGGTACAGCGGATGATTTCGATGGAGTCACATATTCCTTCAGAGAAGATTCGTAAAGGAAACCTGCATCCGTACGAATACCAGATTCTTACATCCAAGATTGATAAACTGAAAGAAGCTCCCATTTTTATTGACGACACTCCGGCCATCAACATTTTTGAAATTCGCAGCAAGTGCCGCAGGCTTAAGCAACAACACGATATTCAGATGATAGTGATTGACTATCTGCAGTTGATGAGTGGCACCGGTGACGGCAGAGGCGGCAACCGTGAGCAGGAGATTTCGCAGATATCGCGCTCGCTGAAAGGGCTTGCCAAAGAGTTGGGGATTCCGGTTATTGCTCTATCGCAGCTTTCACGAGCAGTGGAAACACGCGGTGGAGACAAGAAACCCATCCTCTCCGACCTTCGCGAATCAGGAGCCATTGAACAGGATGCTGACATTGTTATTTTCCTTTACCGAGGTGAATATTACGGACTCGATACCGATGCTGAAGGAAACAGCAACCGCAACATTGCCGAAGTGATTATAGCCAAACACCGTAACGGACCGATTCGCACGGTGAAAACACGCTTCATCAGCAGCTTTGCCAAATTTGAAAACCTTGATGAGATTTCAGCCGATGAGCAGTACGAAGAAGTAAAAAAGAAACTTCCTAAGGAGGGGAATTTCAAAACCCTTGGATCGAGAATGAATGATGATACCCCTGGCGATGACATCACTTTTGAAAAGAAGCATAAGAAAGAAGATTTTGAAAACGAGGAGGACACCCCGTTCTAAAACAGCAAAAGGCACCGCGAATGTGCCCTTTGCATTACTAACGCCCTTTCGGGATTAGTTTTTAATACGTAAAATAAACTGAATTGTTTCTTTGCCAACTGCGCTCGTCTTTAGGGGCAAGAAAAGTTTTATTAATCATTTCGATTGTGGTTATTTTAAAATCAATGCACAAAGGCTTGCTCCCTCTTTATTTGCTCTTTTAGTAATTCGGATTTCTGGTTTTTCTGCTCAACACAGTTAATTGCAACTGGCAACATTAACTCCAGCATTCTGGCATTGCGAGGTGGTTTGTAACCAATATACTTGCTAATGTAGTTTCTGGTATTTTTCCTTACTTTATGGAGCATGTTATGTAATGACTCCTTATAAAAAACAACATGAGGCACCTGCGCATTATTGCTTAAGGTATTGCCTTTGATTTGTTTATATGAAGGATTCAGAACTCTAAAAAATTTCCAGAAATTATGAGTAAGCAATAGAGATCGTGGATTTCGACCCTCGCGAATAGACACTTTACCTTTAAAATTACCGCTTTCAATATACTTTATTTGTTCGCGAACATCTATAGGCTCACCACTAGTATTAACATATTCCATATTGAAATTGGGGTCGTGTACCTGAACCACTTCATTACTGTCTGTGTTAACTACCACAGCAACCTGGGCATGTCCGCCTACAAGTACCCCTGGTAAACCTGTAGCCAATATGTAATTTTCGATACCGTAATAAGTAAGAATTTTAGAAAAGAAATTGGCATAGTCAAAACAAATGGCTACGGAAGCATCGCTTGTATAAAGGTCGTACAGTTCGGGTAGAGAGTATCCGATACCTGGTTTGTATAGATCATAAAGTTTCGTTTCACGCGAACCTTTAACGGCAATAGCTGTAAACTCACGTAGTGTGCGTACACTATCAATAGCCCGTGGGCACAGTGCTAATAGACTTCTTAAGGAACTGTCGGTCTGGTTCCACGAAAGGCAGGGTATTGTCAAAAATTCAGTTTGCTTGTTTTTACCAGCTGTTAAACGGCAACAAACCAGTAAAAGTATTATCCCGGCAATAACCCTCTTTGTCACGATTAACCGAGTAAACTTGATTATGTTATACTGTTTCATTTTTCCAAATTGTGAAGTAGTCAAGAGTTCGACCAATAAGCTTTTAAGATGCAAAGTTGATGTTATAACACCTTATTATTATAAAAATTTGATTAGATGATAGTTAGCTGTAAATTATAATACAGTTAAAATAAATTAAGGAATATTTAGACTAATTGTAAACTTCCCTGAAGTTCGCCTATTTAAAATTAGGGAGGAAGTCAGAAAAAATCAATCATGCGACTTTACACAACTGGAAAGCCAAATACGGAGGGATGGACATTAGTGAGTTGAAACGGGTCAAACAGTTAGAAGAAGAAACCGCACGGTTGAAAGAGATCTACGCAGAACTGATTTGGGTGCACGCAGCATTGAAAGATACAATAGGGAAAAACTGTAAAGTCTGATAAGAAAGGGATTCGGGGAGATAATGGATCGAAATTCTCCACTTGAAACAGTCTCCAAAAATAGGAGGGCTCAATGCGAAAAATCGGAGACAGGTATAGTAGGGCCCCTACATCATGATGCAGTGTAGTTTGCACAAACATTTATTCAAGTACAATAGTCTGGGAATTACCGTTAACGGTTTGCACTGCAAGATTATCGCACTCACCATTGCCATAATCAAGGTATCTGTCGGACTCATTTGTAGTTTGAGTAAGGGTAACCCCCTGCACAAAGTATTCGTTGCAGCCGGGTAAGGTTTTAGCCAACAGCGGCTGTTGAATCGAAACTATAGCCTGGTTACCGCTGATAGTTGTAGCAGAACACGAACCTGTTATGGAAAATACATCATCGTCATACACCGGTGTATTACCGCCTTCCACCCATTCGAAATACTGGTTGGCTTCTATCTGGGTTTCTCCATTTACAGGCGAAAAATCCTGGCAATTGGCGAGGTAACGAATCACCCAGTTTCCGCTGCCGTTTGCGCCTATGTTTTCAATACTCATAGTTCCTCTTACTTCATCGTTATTGATAAAGAAATTAGTAAAGCTGAGAGTGATAACGGTTCCCTGTTCTTGAATGTTTTCATTGTAATAAGTGGCTGTTATAATACCTTTGCGCACCACCCCAGCGTCATCTGCACATCCGCTGCCATAATTGTAAGTAGTGGTTTGAGGGCTTGAAAGGCTATCTTTAGTAATAATTACACATTCGAACTCACTGTTTTTAAACGCAAACGACTTTGCCCCTACAGGCATGGCTAGGGCAAAAAGTTGGCGTACAATTTTTGTTGATTCCGTGCTGTTAAAAGCAAAGGACGTATTTTTTGTAATCGTTTCCTTTTTGCAGGAGTTGAGTATGATCATTGCTGCTATAATTAGGATAGTTGTTACTGCTTTGTTATTCATACAAGAGGGATATGTTTTGAAATAGATGAATGACATTTTTTACGGAATAAGATGGAAAAAGGTTTCGGCTGAATCAGAAGAAAATTCAATTCAATAAAAAATAATATCAATCCTCAACCTTCTAAATCGGTTGATTATAAGCCGGACCCATTTCGCGGATAATGAGTTCGATTATTTTTTCTTTCTGGGGGTCGTACATTTCTTTTAAATCATATCCCCAGCGCTTGCCTACCATTTGGTAAAACCATGCTGTGAAGCCGCCTTTCAACTCTTTAATAATAGTGAAGGCGTTATTCCCTGTTTCGCGGTTAATAAGTTTAAAGAGCATTTCGCCCTGTCCGGTGGTTAAATCTTTCAGTTCTTTTTCAAATTTTATGCGCATTTCTTTTTCCACATCTTTCCTATAATGCCGGAAAACACGCCTGCGCGAATTTTCTTTCTCTTCTTTGATTTCAGCATAAAGTTGCTTGGCAACTTTTACGTACGGCAAGACTTTCTGAATACGGCTTTTGTATTTGTAATATTGTATCCACTCCTCATGCGATTTGAAATGCACCACATTAACATCACTCAAAAAAATAGTGGGAGTCGAATCTGTATTTTCCTCCCAAGCTGATGAATCGGTGGCAGGGGTATGTAGCCTCGCTGTATTCTGTGCTGAAGACCGAGTTGTACTAAGCAGTACTGTAAATACGCTAAACAGAAATAAAATTTCGCGTTTCATAACCCTCCATTTTGGTTTCGGACTTACAAATGTAAACGTAAGTTTTAAGCCTTGCGTATGTATCTGTTGAGGTAAATGGTCCTATTAACAATCAGCGGGTCCACACTCCGGTATAAGAAGTGGTTACAACGGGTGAGTCGATTTCGTTAATGATGTAGTAATTCCAGTATAGTGTATCGAAATCATCGGTAATCACACCTGTGCCCTGTACATAAAGCGAATCGCCAAAGGGCTTCTGCTTGTTGATTGTAATGGTTTTGCCGTCAACCTTTGCTTTTATTTCTCGCTGAAAATAATTGCCGAAGTTTTTGGCAATATACACTTCAAGAATAGTGTTGCTATTTACATAAAATATCGAATCGATATAAGTCAGGTTTCCGGGATTGTCGGTGGCGTTCCAACGTCCGAGAAATTTGTCGCGCATAGCCACATCGCAGCGTTTGCCTTCGTAACCTTCATCGCAGGTTTTTGTGCATGACGAAAATGATAGCTGGAGGGTTAAACCCAAAAGTAAAACATGAACCTTAAAATTTGTATCCATATATATCGGTGCATTTGCAGATGTAAAATTAAAAACTTCGGTGCATTTGAAACTGTGCCTGGCTCAGCTGAAAATCAGCGGCTTTTATGGTGCAGGCTATCAATAAATTTTGCTTCCTGGGCAATTACAAAATCAACTATCTCCTTCTTGGATTCTTCATCGTATTTCCCAAGCAGTTCATGGCCATTCTGAAAGATATCAATGCCTAATTCTATGGCATCGGTATCATCTGTACCGTAAATCTGTGGTTTGTTTTCCATTCTTTTCAGTACGCTTTGCATAATATGTATGGTTTTTCCAAGCAACTCAGTATCGGAAATAACATAAAACAGAGCTGACAAATCATGAATGAATTTTTGAAGCTGGTCAACCGGTATAGATGTAAGACATTCTTTAAACTGCTTATCGGTTAAAGGCATTTCAAAGTTTTTACTTACAGCGGTATGAAGGAGAGTGTCTTCAAAATGGCGGGCCGATGTATGGGTTTCCAAAGCAGAAACTGCAGCTTTAATAGCAGCAGGGAAATGGAATCCGAACTCAAGTATGGCTGCGGGAAGGTTTCCGAGCAGCCCCCAAATTTTTGACGGGTGGACTATGAAAGACTCCAGCTGCTTAAAAGCAGCATCCAGTTTTTCACGCTCTGTTGGTTCTGAATAGAGTTTTTCCAAAAAAAACTTCCGTAATTCATTAGCCGTTTTACGGTTCAGGGCTTTAGGTAAATCGGGATTGTCTTTAACCCGGTCATAATCATACCGCTTGCTGATTGATTCCCTGTATTTGTTGATGATGTGATACCTCAGTTCTGTATGCATACCGGGCTAAGAAAGCAAGTTTCAAGTAAAAACCAGCCGCGACAAATTCACAACGGAAGAATAGCCTATCTATAAAATGCAACTGCCTATCCGGAAACGGAAAGGCAGTCGTCCTATTAACAGATTGAAAAATTATCTTACAAAAACATAAGCACAACCTTTTTCGTGCGCTTTACCCAATGCCCACACTCCTGAAGGAACAACCTGAATCCCCGGCAAAACACCCGAATCAAAGTCCTTCTTAACTGCTACAGCATCGAGACCCATTTTTTGAGCCAGCACCGCACTATAAACTGTCATTGCCATGTTACAGACACAAAACATAACTCCGCTGGCTTGCAATTCGTTAATCCCGATTTGCACATTGCCTATTCCAGGAACTTTAAAATCTCCCTCTTTCGGCTGCCAGAAAGCGTTTCTGTTTACTGTCTTTTTTGTTTCCTCATCTGTTACATGGAACACCTCTCCGAAATTGTATTTTTCCCAAAGCCTGGTTTCCATAGCAAAAGGAATAGCTGCATGTCTTAAAACAACTAGAGTACTGCACTCGCTGGCAGGTGTACCCGTTTTTTCGTTGGTCATCAGAAATACACGCGGCCATGCAAAGGGGAAAACTCCATGCGGCTCGGTGGCATCAAACACCATACGGGACTTACCCTTAATTTTATTAAACCAACCCTCCAGGTCTTCTTCGGCTGCCGGAAGATTTGCATGTCCCTCAGCGGTGAAAGGCGCAAACAATGAAGCTAAACTTAACACAGTAGCACCGGCAGCTAATTTCCCCAAAAACTCTCTGCGAGGGTTTGACAGATTGTAATCATTTGTTTCCATAACAATTGTTTTAGTGAATAAATAATTTGAAAACTTTTTATCTCAAAGCAAGCTAAACATTTTAATTGTTCTGATAAAATTTATGCCCGCCTTTATTTCAACTCCTTACAAAAAAAACTTTGTGAAAAGGTAGTAAGGTTAGGAAAAAACATTTAGGCGTTACGTTCTTATTAACTCTACAAAGATTTTTAAGCGACACGTTGGGAATATTTTCTTCCCCCCATCACAAAACTCTTCTTGTTTTTCGTGCTTCACTTCGTCACAGGTGAACTGAGGCAATTATTGTTATTGGTTTACAGCCTCGAATTAGGGATTACACAATAATCTGATGTTTATAAAAAGGTAAAGAAGAGACTTTAAAAAATTGTTTTTGGTTATTGCAATAAAAAGTAGCTTCGACCCGCCTTGTAAAACCGAAGCAAAATGAAAGAAGGAATTCTGATATACGGATGTTATGGATATACAGGAAAGTTGATTACCGAACATGCGGTAGAAAATGGATTAAAACCCACCCTTGCCGGACGTGACAGAATCCGCACTGAACAACTTGCCAAAAAGTACAACCTCCCCTTTGTGGTTTTTGATTTGAAAGATGAACTCCGGGTAACCGATATAATAAGCCATTTTAAAGTTTTACTTCACTGTGCAGGTCCATTTAAGTTTACTGCTAAAGTAATGATGAATTCCTGTCTCAAAGCCAGAACCCACTACTTGGATATAACCGGTGAGTACGAAGTGTTTGAAGAAATGTTCTCGAGTGATGAAGAAGCGAAGCATCAGGGAGTTCTCCTCATGTCAGGTGCTGGCTTTGATGTAGTTCCCTCCGACTGCCTTGCTGTTCACCTGAAAGAGCGTTTGCCCGATGCTGAACACCTCGAAATGGCTTTATTACAAAGAGGCGGAGCAATTTCACACGGAACAGCAATTACCGTAGCCGAAAACATGGGTGCCGGATGCATGGTGCGCAGGCATGGAAAACTGCTCAACATTTTAGCCGGAGAACTAACCCGTGTGATTGACTATGGTGATGCCAAGCGCAAAGCAACAGCAATTCCATGGGGCGATATTTCCACAGCTTACCGCAGTACAGGCATTCCGAACATTACCATTTATAACCATCTGCCCGATAAAGTAATCCGGGCAATGAAACTGAGCAATTATCTCGGCTTTCTGCTCAACTCCCGGTTCTTTAAGAATAGAGCTGTAAAAAAAATAAAAAAACGACCCGAAGGACCTACTTCAGAAATGCGTAAAAAAGCAAGCGGAACCATTTGGGGGGAGGTACGCAACAGTGCCGGTATTGCCCGTCATGCTTTGCTTCAACTCCCCGAAGGTTATACCCTCACTGCGTGGACAGCTGTAAAAATTGCTCAAAGCATTTTGACGAAAGAACCTCCACATGGCGCCAAATCACCTGCACAGGTTTTCGGCAAGGATTTTATTCTTCAATTTGCCGGGGTAAATAGAACAGATGTGGATTGATGCTTCATTAATTGCAAAATAATCTCCTCACCTTAGCGTTTATTAGCATCAAAATTCTAAAGCAGTTCATGCAGAAAGCCTACGCCTCTTTCTTGTTTCTAGCAATTAGCCGCATTGCTTTCGCCCAAATAGGTGGAGAAAGTACTTATAAATTTCTTTCTCTTTCCCCTGATGCACGCATCACTGCTTTAGGTGGCACTAACGTTTCCATCCTAGACCATGATTTGAGTGTGCAACTTAGCAACCCTGCTGCTCTCAACCGAAAAATGCACACACAAGCTGCCTTTGGTACGGTGGTTTATCCAGGAGGTGTAAACTTCGGAAATGTAGCTTATGCTCGCAGGTTTGATAAAGTTTCGGGTACCTTCGGATTCGGGTTACAATACATTGCTTACGGAAAATTTACTGAAACTGATGAAGCTGCCAATATTCTGGGCAGTTTCAGTGCAGGCGAAATGAATTTGTATGCCGGTTATGGTTATCAGTTCGGCAAATTATTTTCTGCCGGGCTGAACGTCAAGTTTATTTACTCTCAGCTTGGCATTTACAGTTCGGTGGGAATGGCTACTGATTTGGCAGTGATGATTAACGATACCGCTCATAATGTAACCGCAAGTATTGTGGCAAAGAACGTGGGGGGACAGTTTAAACCTTATAATAAAAGTATACGTGAGCCCCTTCCCTTCGATTTACAAGCGGGGGTTTCGTTTGGTTTTAAAAATGTGCCGTTCAGAATTCACCTTACCCTTCACAACCTGCACCGGTGGGATATACGTTACAACAACCCTGCAGAACAAGAACAGGATAATTTATTTACTGATTCATCGGACATTAAACAAAAGAAATATATAGCCGATAAGCTTTTCCGTCACGTAATTGTCGGGGTAGAGTTCAACATCAAGAAAATTGTGCGGGTTGATGTAGCTTACAATCATCTGCGCCAGCAGGAGTTAAAACTTGCAACCAGGCGTGGCGCACCGGGTATTTCTGTTGGTCTGGGAGTTCGCATTCGCCAGTTAGATTTCAGTTATGGCTTTCAGCCTCTGGCACAGGGGCAGATGATGAATCATTTCACTTTCACCGTTTATACTTCAGGCTTTGTCAAGAAAAAGAAAGTGCCTGTTGCCGGTTCTTAGAAAACACCGATGAAGAAATTCTTTGTTTCAGTATTGCTGTTTTATATTTTTTTCTATTTCATCTCCTGTAAAAAGGAAGCAAATACCAATCGATATGATTTTTCAAAATATACAGCAACTAATGCAAGCGGAGATACCATAGGCGAGCCTGACACTACCGACTGGACTTTTGATAATGACTGGTCAGGGAGGGATAGTTTGTTCATTAACTTCAATGATACTATTATGTTAACAGATTCATTACCCGGATATATTGAGCTTTCATCGGCAATTCCAAACCCTAACGATGGAAGGTTTGTTCTGGGGGTAAACACCGAAAGAGAGTGCAAAATGAGAGCGGCTTGTGTGAACTCTGAATTGGAAATTTTATATTACCATGCTTTTAAGTTCACCGGTGGACCGGGCATGCTTGTATTTGATTTCCGGGGGATTACTTCTTTTCATCAGCGCAAAAATTACCGTCTGTATTACGGATTCTACAACGCCAGCGACTCGCTGTATTACAAAGGTCACGGAGATTTCCGAATCGAATAATCTTTTTCATTTCTTCGTGTTGTGCAAGAAAAGAAGAAACTGCATCCTCTCGTTGCGGTTTTCATTACCGTATTTATTGATTTACTTGGAGTGGGTATTATCATTCCTGTTTTCGCTCCGCTGATTGTTGAAAACAAGCACGGCATGTTGCCTCCTGAAATGACCGATGCCACCCGCAACATGATTTACGGAATCCTAACAGCCACCTTTCCGTTCTTCCAGTTTTTCGGTGCGCCAATACTCGGAACACTTGCTGATAAATACGGTAGAAAAAAGATTCTTCAAATTTCACTGGTCGGTACGTTTATTGGCTATGTTTTGTTTGCCCTTGCCATTCAATATCATGTTTTGTGGCTTTTGTTTGTTGCCCGTGCTCTGCCCGGTTTCACCGGTGGAAATATTTCCATTGTTACTGCAGCACTGGCTGACATTTCAAAGCCCGAAGAACGCGCCAAAAATTTTGGATTAATAGGCATGTCGTTTGGATTAGGATTTATTCTGGGACCGGCCATAGGTGGGATCTTAGCTGATAAAAGTATCGTTAGCTTTTTTGATTATTCCACACCCCTTTGGTTTACTGCCTTTCTTACACTGGTGAATATTTATTATGTATACAGCCAGTTCCCCGAAACGTTTAAACCCAATGCACCAGGCAGAGTAACTCTTCTTGCCGGCATCCGCAACATTCAAAAGGCGCTTTCGCTGGTTAATATGCGGGTGATTTTCCTCTCTGTTTTTTTGCAGGCATTCGGTTTCAGTTTCTTTATGCAGTTTAACCAGGTTTACCTGATAAAAAAGTTTCATTTCGATGAAAAAAGTATTGGACTCATTTTCGGTTACATTGGTTTGTGGATTGCCTTTACTCAGGGCGTTGTCATCCGGCAGGTAAGCAAAAGATTTTCACCTCCGCAAGTGTTGCGGGTATCGCTTTTCGGGCTGGCGATAACTATCCTAGCTATTCTTCTACCAGACTACTGGTGGCTGCTTTTGTTCATCAATCCTTTTGTTGCCATTTTCCAGGGCTTGACACAACCGAACCAAACCAGCATTGTCTCCATACTTGCCTCAAAAGAAAACCAGGGGGAAATCCTTGGTATTCAGCAAAGCATTGCGTCACTGGCATTTACAATTCCTCCGCTTATCGCGGGAGTGCTGGTTACGCTTGATTTCCGCCTGCCTATAATTGCTTCAGCTGCAGTAACCCTACTTGCCTGGCTGAATTTTTATTTCCGTTTTGAGGATGAAAAGATGGGAGTGACAACGTCAAAAGGTTAAGATAACAGGCAAAAAATGCGTCTAAGAAATATCACCATCAACTTATTTCTTTTTTCTGTTTCACTTTTTGCTTGCCTGGCAATTGCTGAATTTGCCTATAGAAAAATCCTTTTCAGTAATATCGAAAAATTTAAAAGTATCCGCAAACCGGAACTTTACGCTGATTATTTTAATGATGACGACTACTGGAAACTCTACCATATTTTTGGAGGTGAATACGGCCCACCCAAAGAAACCCATCCTCTGCTCGGCTGGGTAGGTGACTTTGACCGGAAAAACTTACGACACAACAACACAGACAGCCTAAAAAACAGGAGGCCTGTTCTGTTGTATGGCGATTCCTTTGCTGAATGTGTTGAAGGCTCAGAATGTTTTCAGTCTATTCTTAACAATAATCCAGTTTTTTCAAAAAATAATTACTTGCTCAACTATGGAGTTGGAGGGTATGGCGTTGATCAGATTCAGCTGTTATTCAAAAACTCATACAAGCATTATGAAAAACCATTTGTGATTTTCAGCATCATGTGCAGCGACCTTGACCGAACTATACTGACTAACCGTATTGGTCAAAAGCCTTACTACGAGATTATTGCAGACACGTTAGCGCTAAAGGGTATTCCTGTTGAGAATGACCCTGAAATTTTCTTCAGAAACAACCCTCCGAAAATTTTTTCTTATCTGTGGCAAAGGTTCATTTACACTCCGCGCAATCCTCTTCCTGATTATATGAAATCATGGTTGAAAAGAGATGCTGCTAAGAACAAACACAAAACAGCGCTGAATGAAAAAGTTCTTCAGCTCGTAATCGATGAATTAAGAAACGAAAAAATTGACTTTGTGTTCCTTGTTTTTCATTATGTAAGCAAAAGCGACTACCATTTCAGCGTAGAGAATGAAGACAACTGGCGAGATAAATTTCTGCGCGGTTTTATAGCCAAAAATCAATTGCCCTGCATATGGAGTAAGGATTTAATTCGAAGAGATACGGCTTACCATAAAAACAACCTCGACAAATATATGATGGAAAGTAACGGACATCCCACCACGTATTTTAACCGGCTTATCTCGGATGAAATAATGAAGTTTGCTTTGAGAAGTGATTCCGGCCAATGACTTCTTGTTTTGCATCTTGATTCTCTTTCAACATTTTCTTCCCCTTACTTAAATATATTTGCTTTTGTGCCTTAACGACTTTGAATGAAAAAGATTTCAGGTAATTTATTGCTTCTGCTTATATCTTCACTGTTCTGCTTTGTCGCAGCAGAATTTGTGTTCCAAAAGCTTCTTTTCAGCAAATCGGATAAATTCAAATTTATTCAGCGGGAAGAACTTTATGCCAACCAGTATAATGATGATGATTACTGGAAGCTGCATCGAATTTTCGGAGGTCAGTCTCAAGCTCCCGAACACCCTCAGCCCTTACTCGGCTGGATTGGTAATTTCAATCGGGAAACATTAAAACACAATAATGGCGATAGTGTAAAAGAAAAACGGCCGGTTCTTTTATTTGGTGATTCCTTTGCTCAGGGGGTTGATGGGGTAGTAAATTTTCAGTCCATTCTTAATAATGACACCTCGTTTTCTTCGAAAAACTATTTATTAAACTATGGGGTTGCAGGATATGGCGTTGACCAGATTCAATTACTTTTAAAACATACATACAAGCAGTATAAAAACCCATTTGTCATTTTTAGCATAACAGATATTGACCTTGACAGAAGCCTTCATACCAACAGAGGCGGGCAAAAACCTTACTACCGGATAGAAGACGATTCATTAGTTCTTAAAGGGGTCCCGCTTGAAAGTAACCCACAGGTTTTTTTTCAATCAAACCCTCCTGAGATTACTTCGTATCTGTGGAGAAGATTTATTTACACCACTCTGAATCCTATGCCAGAGAGCATGAAAGTATGCTTACGCGGAGAAGAGGCGAGGAATAATCTCAAAATGGAGTTAAACAACAGAATAATGAAAGACATGATTGATGAACTAAGGCAGGCAAACATTCAGTTTGTGTTCCTGGTGTTTAATGGGGCAACAGTTATAAAAGATAACGAACATAAGACTGTTTATGAATGGACTGATGACTGGCGGGGTCCGTTTCTGGAAAAATTTATTGAAGAGAACAAACTCCCGTTCATCTGGACCCAGTCAGTCGTTAAGCAAGACTCATCTTACAGTTTGAGCCAGCTTGATAAATACTTTATTGTAAACGATGGCCACCCCACCACATACCTGAACCGCCTGGTAGCAGAGGATATAAAGAAATTCGTTTTGGCAAGCGAAACAGCAAACTAAC
This sequence comes from uncultured Chitinophaga sp., assembly GCA_964631835.1. Lineage (GTDB taxonomy): Bacteria > Bacteroidota > Bacteroidia > Chitinophagales > LD1 > Bog-950. The sequence continues at coordinate 45,065 of CAZWAD010000006.1, read as the reverse complement.
TCCTGTTTTTAATTGCTTCAAAGGCCCTCTTCACTTCCCTGAATTTCAAACTATCTTCTTCGCTGGTTTTGCCCTTTGCTTTATCGGGGTGATATTTCAGTATCATTTTGCGGTAAGCTGATTTTGCCTCTTCCAGCGAAGCGCCTTCTTCTATACCCAGAATGAAATACGGGCTGTCCATGGACAAAAAGTTTTGCTTCAGTTCATTGAAATCTTTCGCGCTGATGCCGAGGTAACCGGCAATGCGGTGGATACAACGTGTTTCGCGGGCGTTTATAAAATCATCGGCAGCGGCAATGGTAAAAAGAAAGTAAACAATGTTTTTGTGCGAGTCATGTGTAGTAAGCAGTTTTAATTCCTTGCAGGCAATTTTTACAAATGGCTCCGTCCCGGTTTCCATGTGTCCCGATACCGCAGTAATGCGCTGGGCTTTTCCTTTGGAGCCGAAATGCCTGGCAAAGTAACCGGTAAGAACTTCCTCGGTTCGGGCATTAAAGTTTTTGTCGCAGCGCAGAACAGCCGCGGCAAGAACAAGAACAGAGTTTTCAATTTCCTGTTGATGGCTTTTTTGCTGCGGGCTGAGTTTCGCTTCGGTCACTTCTTCGTCAATAAGTTTTGACACTGTGTTGAAGAGCGAGTTAAAAGAGAAGCGGTTCGCCATTTTCAGTTTTTACTGTTGCTCATTCGGGTAACTTCCTCCCATTCTTCCTTAGATACCGGCTGAACGCTGAGGCGGGAAATGCGCACAAGCGCCATCTTCGCCAGCTTTTTGTTCTTCTTGATTTCAGCAAGGGTAACCGGACGCTGGAGATGCCCGACATATTCCACGTCTACGCAGCTCCAGTCGTCTTTCGTGGTAGGGTCCTGGTAATGTTCTTTTATAATACGCACTACGCCAACCACCGAAGGCTCTCCGTTCATGCTTTCATAAAAAAAGGCGAGGTCGCCTTTTTTCATAGCGCGGAGGTGGAGGCGGGCTGCATAGTTGCGCACTCCGTTCCAAAAAGTTTTCTTTTCCTTTTGCATAAGTTGGAAGGAATAAGTTTCGGGGTCGGATTTAATGAGCCAGTAGTTCATGGAGTTTCATTTTGCGGAAGCAAATGTAATGTCAATAAAATTATTTTCGCACCGGTTGCATTAATTTTCTGCTATGGCTCAAACAGTATTGTTTTTAATTATCGGTTTTATGGTGCTGGAGTTTGCGCTGTCCAAGACGCTTTCGTGGCTGAATATGAAAACCTGGGACAAGCCCCTGCCGGAGGAAGTGAGTGGCTTATATGACGAAAAGAAATATGCAGAAGCGAAAGACTACGCAATTGCAAACAACAAACTCGGCACATTGTCCTCGGTAATTTCGCTGGCTGTAACAGTGGTGTTTTTGTATTTGCACGGCTTTGCCTGGTTAGATGAAACCGTCCGGAGCCTCTCCTCCTCTCCTGTTGTTCAGTGCTTGTTGTTTTTCGGTTTGCTGGCGCTGGCATCGGGGCTGATGTCGCTGCCTTTTGATATGTACAGCACATTTGTAATTGAGGAGAAATTCGGTTTTAATAAAACCACAGCTAAACTTTTTGTAACCGATAAAATAAAAGGGCTGTTGCTGAGCGCTTTGATTGGTGGCGGCTTGCTGGCAATGCTTACATACCTGTTCGGAGTTTTAGGCGATAAATTCTGGCTGGCGGGCTGGCTGGTTGTTTCTTCATTTTCCATTCTGTTTGCCATGTTTTACACAAATCTTCTTTTACCGGTATTCAACAAACTGACACCCCTCGAAGCCGGTGAGTTGCGCGAAAGCATTGAGAAATATGCCTCGAAGGTTAGCTTTCCGCTTACTAATATTTTAGTGATGGACGGTTCCAAACGCTCTACAAAAGCCAACGCTTTCTTCAGCGGGCTGGGGAACAGGAAAAACATTGTGCTGTATGATAATTTGATTAAGGACATGAACACCGAGGAAATAACCGCGGTGCTGGCGCACGAAGTGGGGCACTATAAAAAGAAACATATTTTGCAGGGAATGATTATATCGGTTGTGCAAACGGGCATTTTGTTTTTTGTGTTCGGGCTGGTTGCCGGTTTTCCGCTGATGGCTGAGGTGCTGGGCGCGAAAGAAAATTCGTTTGCTCTTTCGCTTGTTACGTTTGCGCTGTTGTATTCACCGGTGTCGCTCGTAACGGGTTTGCTGTTCAATGTGTTCAGCCGGAAGAACGAATACGAAGCCGATGCATACGCCAAAGAAACCTATTCGGAAAAACCGCTTATTTCATCGCTGAAAAAACTTTCGGTAAACCACCTTTCTAACCTGCAGCCGCACCCGGCTTATGTGTTTTTTAATTACTCGCACCCTACGCTGTTGCAGCGCATACGGGCTATGAAGGGCTGAGCTTTAACTTTACCTGTTCTGTCTTTTATGCCGCTTCCGGCAGGCTGTGCAAAATCACGAAAAACCGTTATTGTAATTACAGCAGATATATCTTTTATTTGTATGCAGAAACAAACAAAAACCCATTACGCGACTATGAACCTGGCAAACTTTACACTGAACGGTCACCCGCTGAAAGCAGTGGCTGTTATTACCGGCAAAGCATCATACACTTACAAACTCAGTTTCAAAGACAAGGGGCTGAAAGAAATAAAAACCGTAGAGGGCGGCTACGCGGGCGAAAAGCCATTGGTTATTTTTCCGGAAGATTTACACCGCGGCTGCCTGGTGGAGTTTTCGGTGCAACTGCTTAGAAACAACTCGGGCGAGAACCTGCCGTACATGCTGGAGTTAGTGATTTACGAAGGCACTAATGAAATTTCGCGCTCCACAAAAGGCGGAGTGCTGCTGGCGGGTGAGCGCCTGAGCGACCTGCTGCTTACCGCCCTGAAACCGCATGGCAAAATGCACGTAGTGCAGAATTTAGACAGCGATAACCCGGGCGAGTATAACCCGGTGATTAATGTGTGGTAAGGTTTAAAAAAATCAAGTTTACGAGTTAGCGCTTAGGGTTTAAGGCTTAGCCTTTGGCGGCTGAGGTTTCTTGTTTCCAGTTTTTGTGCAAGCCATTTTTTGCCTGAAAAATTTCCCTCTTCTTTCAGTATTTTACTTTCATTTTCAGATAAGTTAACCGGTGCCCCGCGCAAGAGCTTTCGCGCATGAGCTATAAAGCGGTGGAAAACCGGGTGATTTCCGTTAAGCTGTACGGTATGCCGGTTTACGTATAAGGCAAAACTGCGCAGTTGGTTTTCGAGAGTATCGGTATCGGAGCAGTTGCATTCGTAAAGGCATATCCAAAGCCAGCGCTTAACAAGGCAGTTAAAAATAACCTCATTTTTGAGCGAAACAGTTGCGAGCAGCCGCACAGCCCGGGTGTATTGCTGGCGGCAATAGCAGAGCAGAGTGCGGGCAAAGTTTACATAAGCCCGCCGGCAGGGGGCGGGAAGGTGGTTTTCATATTCATCAATAAATTTTTCGAGCGAGGCGGTTTGGCGGTTTTCGGCAACTATAATTGCGATGTTGCGGAAGGTAACGGGCAAAATTTCATCCCCGATAAGCAGCAGGTTGTTTTCCACTTTCAGTTCGAGCCACCAGAGGTATTCTTCTTCGGCTTGTTCGTAGCCGAGGTTGCGCCAGTACAGGCATTGGTTAATGGCGTAGCCATTGCTTTCGATGGCTGCTGTTGATAGTTTGCTGCGCTGGCGTTTTACGTTGTTTTTAATGATATGGTAGTAGTACTGAGCCGAAGAGTAGGTTCGGGCATTCAGCATTTTGCAGATATGTACAAGGGTTTGGATATATGGCTGGCTGCTGCGGGCGTAAGGCGCCAGAAGGCGGTTGAGGGCGTCAGGATGCATGGCACTTGAGGTACTGCTGCGGCTGCGGCTGATGATTTCGCAGGTATAGCGCAGCTTTTGAATGGCGCTGAACTCATCGAGAGTAGCCAGCACCGGTTCCAGTTCACCGGGGCGCGCGGGCCGGGCAATAACTTCGGCACCGCTTACAGAAAAACCGGTAAACAGGTGGCGGTAGTAAAAGCTATCGGGGGTTTGGTTAGCGGGGTGGCTGAGGTATTGCATGGCTTCGTGGTATTCCTGCATGAACAGTTTGCCAAGTTTCATTTGCTGTAAGCCTTCGAGGCGGTTTTTGAAGATGTGGTGCGTGTCGGTTTCCCAGTTGGTGAGGGCAATAAAATCTTTGAGGTAGCGCAGCAGTTTTACTCCTGCCTGGCGCTGTTTAAGCGGGGTGGAAAGACTTTTGTAACGCCCGGCAATGGATTCGGGGCTCAGCTTAGCGGGCTCAAAGTGCGGGTGCTGGCGCGCAAGGCTGTCGAACAGGGCTACCACCGGTTTTGGCGCCCGGAAATAGCGCGAGTGCATGAATTGTTTCAGGCGCTTGAACCGGTTGGGTGTAAAAGCGCGCATGACCTGAACAACGGTTTCGAGGTGCATAGGCAAAAATTTTTTTTGCTTCAAAAAACCGGAACAATCAGAACATTTTGTGTACCGCCTGAAACATAAGCCCAACGTGTGTTTCGGTATATATTGTTTTCAAATGTATATGAAAAAACCACATAAAAAAGCTGAACAATGAAGAAAATTTGTGTTTGCATTCCGGCAGGGCGCGGCTTTACTATTGCATTTAGAAAGCCGCGGATGCCGAAAAGCGGGGTATTGAATAGAGTAGGCGGAAAAAGAGACAAAAAGAAAGATATGGATGAATATAAGGTGGGAAATGGCTCACAACAAATAAAACATGCCACAGATATTACTACCGATGCTTTAGCAGCATCAAAAGCAAGTGCTGTTTTTCCGAGTTCGCCCGCAGGGCAATCGGAAAACGCCACCGGTGACATACCACGCCAGGATATAGGACAAGCCTCAACTTTAAGAGGCAAAATACTTCGAATTGCTACTAAAATTGACCTCAGTATTTTTCCCGACCAAGCTGCCAAAAAGAAAGAAATTGATGCTATTGATGCCAAATACATTTTAGAGTTTGGCGAAGACGGTTATAAAGTTTTTGACATTCCCGAAAAGCAGGTTTTAGATGACTTCAATACAGTTATTCTGTTTAAAGAAATTCAATTAACCTGACAAACTATTAAATAAACTTATGCGGCAATCTGCTTTATACCTTTTTCTGATTTTGGCTTCTATTGCCTCTGCGCAAACCGATGAAAGCAAGTTAGAGCTAAAGCAATTAGATGTGCCTACTTCGCCTGCCTTTATTTTGTTAGATGCTTCGCCCACTCTTATTGAAACACCGAAAACGCCCAAAGCATTTATACTCGGAGTTGTTCAGGCTTTTAACAAGGAAGACGGCTGGCCGCAAAACTATACCACCGAAGTTACGCCTTACTGGTGGTTTAAGCCGGCTAAAAGAAGTGTGTACTCCTTAGCAGGCTTAGAACAACAGCCCGATAGTTCGTACAAATCATTGCCCGGAGCAGCCGCCAAGTTCACAAACATATCGCTGGCATTTATTCAAAAAGATATGGTGCCCGACACCATTGCCAACGCTCAAAAAATAATTTCGGCAGGAGTTCGCACTACGCTTATTAAAGTTAATCGCAAAGGTTATGCCCGGGAAATTTCAGATGAAATGAAAGCATGGCATAGCAAAACGCTGACAGAATTAGACCTAATACTTGATATGCCTACCGGGCTTAATGCAGAGCAGAAAAAAGATTTTATTAAAAATGCCAATGCCAAATTTAAGACCGGTACTGCAGCAAAAATTAAAGAGTTAATGAATGAACGACCTGTATTTAGCTGGGACCTGGCTGCAGGTGTTTCGGGTTACGGGTTAAACGATACCATTTGGAAAACGGGGCGTGCTGGCGTATGGACCACTTTTTCAGGGGCGGCTCCTTTTTTTATAAGCGCTAAAAAGAAAAGTAATAATAAAACCCAATCATACTTTGATGGACTGCTAAGCTTTAGATATATGTACGATGGATTCCACATGAATCCCGATTCGACCATTATGCACTCACATATTTTCGATTTTGGCGCCAAGGCTATGCTTGAGTTAGAAAACCTTTCGGTTTCATTTGAAATTATCGGCAGGAAAAATTTTACGGCTAAATCCAGAATTGAAAAAAGAATGGTGGGTATTGTAAGTTATAAGTTCACCAATAATCTTTCTTTAACGGGAACTTTCGGAAATGATTTTGGCTTAAGCAGTAAAAAAATAATTACCCTGCTGGGTATAAATTGGGGTTTTGGTAAGGAAATGAGTTCAATTGATAAACCCAACTAACCCATGCCCTCCTCTCCTCTCTTTCAACCCTCCGCACCGCCCTTTAACACCCCGGCATGGCCCGGCAAGCTCCATGCACTTCCCGAAAACCATCAGGCTATATCTGTTTACCATGCCGCAATACCCCGTAGCTTTTCCGCAGCCCTTTTTGGCTATGCGGCATGGCTCTTTAATCATGCCGCGCCTCTCTTTAAATCTGCTGCATGGCTTTTTAGCTTTGTTGCACGCCTCTTTAACCATTTTGCATGGCTCTTTAGCTTTACTGCACGCCTCTTTTACCACGCTGCATCTGCAACATGCCTGAAGAGCCCTGCAGCAACTCATTCAGATAATGCAACACACCTAAAAAGCCCTGCAGCAACCCATTCGGATAATGCAATACGCCTAAATAGCCCTGCAACAACCCATTCGGATAATGCAACACTCCTAAAGGGCCCCGCAACAGAGCCAGCCGGTAATGCGGCACAGCTATCGGGCAGTGCGGCAAATTCAGCCCCCGCTGCACAACAGCTTTTGGCTTTTACAGCCCGGTTTTCGGGCTGCTACATATCTTATTTAAGTCTTCAAATCAATTTTTAAAATCCGAATTCAAAACCCTGAAACTTATGGAAGAAGAAATTGTCCGCGACTACGAAGGCCCCGACTACTACCTGATGGAACACAGCCAGCTTTTGAAAGATTTGCTGGCTGATGACCTGGCTGATTTTTCGGTTTTTGATACCGAATACGATGCCGCTTTTGTTACCGCCTGGCAACAGGCTGTTGACAATGCTGTAAACTATACCGATGACTCGGTTATTTCCGGTCAAATAGCCACCCAAACCCAAACCGTTGACCAGGCTACTAAAGCCTGCCAGGATTTGTACCATGACATGATTTACTTTGCCGGTAAAGCCTTTGGAAAACGCAGCCCGATACTGAAAGAATTCGGAAAAGGGCAGCCCTATCGCAAAGCCAACTCAACCACCGAGCGCATGTTTGAGTTTATTGACGAGCTGAATACAACCTCGCTCAAATACCGCACTCAACTGGAGGGCGCAGGGTGCCCGCCTGCTACTATTGACGGCATACCCGATAAACGCGATGCCCTGAACAACAGCAACCGCGAGCAAAACCTTACTATTAAAGGAAGACCTGTAATAAGCCAGGGCAGGGTGCTGGTTTACAATGCACTATATAAAATAACACGGCAAACGATTGACGCTGCCCAGCGCGTGTACCGCAATAACCCCGCCAAGCGAAACCAATACCAATACAACCCGCCCATAAATGAAAACGAACCTATAATACTCGAAGGCAACATTGGTGTTGGCGGTGCACCGGTAGTAGTAACCACCAGCACCGACTGGGAAACCGACACCCCGCTGCTGCTCAAATCAATCAATACTCCGCTGCGCATATTTTATGCTCAAACCCCCAACACCGGCCCCAACCCGGGCGACCCCTTTGCCGATGTACCCGCTAACGACCAGGTACCCGCCACCGCTGGCGACATAGGTTATAACGGCACCCGTGTTTACCTCAGTGTAATAAATACAGGCGTAGTACCGGGAAGTTACAGGATTGAGGTAGGGTGAGGTGGGGGAATAGGGATGAAGAAACAGTAAAAACAACAAGCCATGAGACTGAAAATTTTAATTATTCTTTTTGCCACCCTAACTGTATCCTTTATCAGCCCGCTTAAGGCACAAGGAGATGCAGCCGCAATAGATGGCGCCACCGCAAACAACAGCGATTTCCAGAACCAATATTACAGCACTCTTATTGAATCGGGTAATGAATTTGCCATTAATGAGGAACTCAAACGAGTCTCTACACTCATTGACGGAATTAATGAAGCAATAACTTTTCTTGATTTAGAAAAAACACGCCTGAATGGCATAGATATCACTCCTTGCGACCAATTGCTCGATAAGGCTGCTGCCGCTGCGAAAGCAAAACAAACATCAGAAATGTCTTCACAAATTTCGCAGTTAAGCAATATTATTTATCAAATAACTGTATTCGGCTCCCGCAACACATACGTTGATAACATGCTTACATCAATCAGAAATAACGATTTTCTAGGCTACCATGAAATTGATTTACTCGATAAAGAATCTGAAAAAAACCTTCAGGACAAACTAAACAACAATGGTGAGTTTACCCGGCTTAAAAATATTTTTGGCACAGAGGCTACTAAAAAACGCAGAGACGATTTACTCAAGAAAATAGATAACGAGTTAAACAAGGCGAAAGAAAAACTAAAGTCGCTTCAAAAAAATATTCTGAGCCTCCAGAAAGCGTCCAATAAAAAATCAGAAATAAATGTTACAGCTATATACCTGGGGCTACCGCTTTTTTGCGCCACTATCTTAATTCTGTTTATAGGAACCCAATGGCTTAAACTATATTATGGAACCAAAGACAGTGGTAACAAAATTTCAACATTTCCTTCCAGTGTTTTACTCGAGATAAGTACTGTATTATTAGTCACTCTATCTATTCTTATATTGGGGTTAGCCAAACTAATTAGCAGCGAGGTATTGGGAACCCTTTTGGGAGGCATTTCAGGTTTTGTTCTTAACAGAACTAAAGACGCTTTCAAATCGCCTAAAACATCTAAAAATGATAATAACAATCAAAGCCCTGGCAATTCAAGCATAGATGACCTTTAATATTTTTAAATTAACTAAACCCTAAACCCAAAACCTATGCAGCTTACCAAAAACTTTACCCTCGAAGAACTGTTACTTAGCCAGACAGCCGAGCGGCTCAACATGAACGAACAATACACCCCGCCACAAGAAGTGGTTGACAACCTCACCGCCCTGTGCGAAAATATTCTCCAGCCCTTCCGCGAAAACCTCCGAAAGGGAATAAACATCAGCAGCGGATACCGATGCCCGCGCGTAAACACCGCCATAGGAGGCGCTGCCAACAGCCAGCACGTAAAAGGTCAAGCAGCCGACATTGGAGTATCAGGCACCAGCACCGAAACCCTTTACAAAAACCTTAAAGCCAGCGGCCTGCCCTTCGACCAGCTGATACAAGAATTCGACCGCTGGGTGCATATCTCTTACGACCCTGCCAAACCCAACCAGCGCGGAGAATGCCTGCGCGCAGTAAAGGATGCTAATGGTTCAACCAAATACCTGCCCGATAACTAAAAGCAAAAAACCATGAGCGAAAAGCGCGAATCCGAAATACTGCTTTCGGAAATCAATAAAAACCTCAACCTCGAAATTTCCCCTGCCGACAAACTCAAAAAACTGAAAACCCTTTTTGAAAAAGAAGAAGAAAAGGAACAGGTTGAAAAGGTAGTTGCCGGTGTAAAAGAAATCATTACCGATGGCAACGACCCCGAAATGCGCAGCCTCATTGCCCGTTTAGTTGACATCCGCACCCGCATCAGCGGACCCTACCTTGATATTCTTCCCGTATTTACCAGCGCTGCGGTTGTGGGCATACTCGGAGGCGGATATTACCTTATCTATAACCAATTCACCATGGGGCTGACAGTGGTGGCTGTCTTCCTCTTTTTTATTCTTTATTCCGCTGCTGATAAATTATGGAACTGGTATCTCACACGCGGAGAAGAAAAAATACTCGAAGAAATAGGCAAATACCGTAAAAACGAGCACCTCAAACTCTTAGATGCCCCCGACAAAGAAAAAGACATGTTCCGCAACCTCGTGCGCATCAACAGCGAACATATTGACAACTACTACCGTCAAACCCGTATTCAAAGCAACAAAAGTTTCAGCGTATCGCTCATCTGCGCCCTCGTGGCTTTCGGAATTATCATAGCCGGTATCGTGCTCATGTACTTCGGCAAAACCGAAACCGCCTACGTATCCACCGGTGCCGGAATTCTCAGTGAGTTTATTGCCGCTGTTTTATTTTATCTGTACAACAAAACCATCACCGAAATGGGGCAATACCACCATAAGTTAGTGCTTACCCAAAACCTCAGCCTCGCTCTCGATATTAACCAAAATATGAAACCGGAAGAAGAAAAAACAAAAGCCCAGCACTACATCATCGAACAACTGCTCAAAGATATCAACCAGCACCTCGTTATCAAACCTACGGCAGCCGGTGTAAAAGCAAAATAGCAGTAAACCGGAACACCGTCACCTGCCACCTGTTATTCGTCACCCGTCTCTCTCTCCATCTCATACTTCTCCCTATATTCGCCCCTCAATTTTACCGAGGTGAAAAAAATTACCGGTGCAGAGGCAGTTATCCGTTCGCTAATCGAAGAAGGCGTTCATACCATCTTCGGTTACCCCGGTGGCGCTATCATGCCTATTTACGATGCGCTGTACGATTTCGATAAACACATCAACCACATCCTCGTCCGCCACGAGCAGGGCGCTGTTCATGCCGCGCAGGGCTATGCCCGCGCCACCGGCAAGGCGGCAGTATGCTTTGCCACCTCCGGCCCCGGAGCCACCAACCTCATCACCGGTCTTGCCGATGCGCTGATGGATTCCACACCGGTAATCTGCATTACCGGTCAGGTATCTTCCAAACTTCTCGGCACCGATGCCTTTCAGGAAACCGATGTGATTGGAATTTCCATGCCGGTTACCAAATGGAACGTGCAGGTAACCAAACCGCAGGATATTCCCGATACTATTGCCAAAGCGTTTTACATTGCCTGTACCGGTCGCCCCGGTCCGGTGCTTATTGATATTACCAAAGATGCGCAGTTCGGCCATCTTGATTTTGCTTACAACAAATGTCACCATATCCGCAGTTACTTTCCTCATCCTATTGTTGAAGAAAGCAAGCTGAAACAGGCAGCTGAATTATTGAACAAGGCGAAAAAGCCGATGCTGCTGGTGGGTCACGGCATTGTTATTTCAGCTGCGGAGAAAGAGTTACTGAAATTTGCCGAAAAGTCGGGTATTGCTGTGGCTTCCACCTTGCTTGGGCTGGGCGCTTTTCCGGCTCATCATCCGCAATATGTGGGTTACCTGGGCATGCACGGCAATTATGCGCCTAACGTAAAAACTAACGAGAGCGATTTGCTGGTTGCCGTAGGCATGCGCTTTGATGACCGGGTAACCGGTGACCTTAGCCGGTATGCCAAAGCCGCCAAGGTGATTCATATTGATATTGATGAAGCAGAACTCAACAAAAACGTAAAGGCTGATGTAGCTATCCACGCGGATGCAAAAGAGGCGCTGCGCGCTATTCTGAAATATGTGAAGAAAGCCAATCACTCCAAATGGATTCAGGAATTCCGCCAGTTGGAGAAGAAAGAATACAAAGAGGTGATTCAGAAAGATATGGCGGTAGAGGCAAAAGAGCTGAAGATGGCGAATATCATCCGCGCTCTGTCTGAAAAAACGAAAGGCAACGCGATAATTGTGTCGGATGTGGGCCAACATCAGATGGTGGTTTCGCGCTATTACAAATACAACGAAGGAAAAAATAATGTGACCTCCGGTGGCCTCGGCACCATGGGCTTTGCATTGCCCGCAGCCATAGGCGCAAAAATGGGCAGGCCCGGTAAAGAGGTGGTTGCCGTAATTGGTGACGGTGGCTTTCAGATGACCTTGCAGGAACTCGGGGTAATCCTTCAGTACAACATCGCCATAAAAATCCTTATCCTCAACAACAACTTCCTGGGTATGGTGCGCCAGTGGCAGCAAATGTTTTTCGACAACCGGTACTCATTTACCGAAATGGTGAATCCCGATTTTGTGGGCATTGCCCAAGCGTACAGTGTTGAGGCCTCAAAAGTTACTAAACCGGAAGAATTGAATCAGGCACTGGATGTTATGCTCAATCACCAGGGGGCTTATTTGCTTGAGGTGGTGGTGGAGAAAGAAGAAAATGTTTTCCCGATGGTGCCCACCGGTGCATCGGTTTCTGAAATCAGGTTGAAATAAGAAATGCAGAACACGTACACCATATCCATCTTTACCGAAAATGTTGTGGGCATGCTCAACCGCATTACCATCATCTTTACGCGCAGGCACCTGAATATTGAAAGTATTACCGCCTCCGAATCGGAAGTGAAAGATGTGTACCGGTACACCATAGTGGTAAAAACTTCGCACGAACAGGTGAAGAAAGTAATCGGGCAAATTGATAAGCTGGTAGATGTGCTTAAAGCTTTTTATCATGAGGATTCGGAAATTGTTCACCAGGAAATTGCGCTTTATAAAATAAGAACGGTGGAGTTGAGCAACTCCGATGCGGAAAATGTAATTCGCGAAAATCATGCAAGGATTCTTACCGTGGATAAAAATTTTCTGGTCATTGAAAAAACCGGTCACCTCCACGAAATCAATAACCTCTTCAATAAACTAAAGCCTTTCGGCATTCTTGAGTTTGCGTGCTCCGGTCGTGTGGCAGTAACCAAGCCTATGAAAGAGCTCAGTACCTACTTACGCGAACTGGAAGAGATTAGAAACAACCGGAGGCTCGCAGCAAAAAAGAAAAACAAAAAATAAAGAAGCACCATGGCAAAAATCAATTTCGGAGGAGTAGAAGAAAACGTAGTGACCCGCGAAGAATTTCCGCTCGACAAAGCGCGTGAAGTATTGAAGAACGAAACAATCGCCATTATCGGCTATGGTGTGCAGGGGCCCGGTCAATCACTTAACCTGAGAGATAATGGTTTCAACGTCATTGTCGGTCAACGCAAAGGCGGAAAGAGCTGGGACAAAGCGGTGAAAGACGGCTGGGCAGAAGGCAAAAACCTTTTCGATATTGAAGAGGCATGTTCAAAAGCAACCATCATCCAGTTTCTTCTTTCCGATGCCGGACAAATTGAATTGTGGCCAACTATAAAGAAACATCTCACCACCGGTAAAACACTTTACTTCTCTCATGGCTTCGGAATTACATTCAACGAAAAGACAGGAATTATTCCTCCGAAAGATGTGGATGTTGTTCTGGTGGCGCCCAAAGGCAGCGGAACATCTTTGCGCAGGTTGTTTTTGAAGGGGCAAGGCTTGAATTCAAGCTACGCTATTTACCAGGATGCTACCGGTAAAGCTCAGGAGAAAACCATTGCCTTGGGTATCGGTATCGGCTCCGGTTATTTGTTTGAAACCGATTTCAAGAAAGAAGTTTACAGTGACCTCACCGGTGAACGTGGAATTCTGATGGGTGCGCTGGCAGGCTTGTTCGAAGCACAATACAATACCTTGCGCAAGCACGGACATTCTCCTTCCGAAGCGTTTAATGAAACGGTAGAGGAGCTTACTCAAAGCCTTATGCCGCTTGTTGCTGAGAACGGAATGGATTGGATGTTTGGCAATACTTCCACTACTGCGCAGCGTGGCGCACTCGATTGGAAAGAAAAATTCAGAAATTTAAATACACCTTTGTTTGAAGAGCTTTATGCCAGTGTTTCAACCGGCAAGGAAGCTGAGCGGGTGATTGCCGAGGGAAGAAAAACTGATTATCGCGCCAGGCTGGAAGAAGAGCTGAAAAAAATCCGCGAGTCGGAAATGTGGCAAGCCGGTAAACAAGTGCGTAACCTGAGACCCAAGGAATAATTAATAAAATCAAAAATCAAAGTTCAAAATATAGAGTTTAGAGTGTTTATAAATATGCATATCCATCTTTGATCTTTGATATTTGAGCTTTGAACTTTTTCTATAATGCGCGAAAAACTTTATAACGAAACACTGAAAGCTGCACAGGCTTTAAAAGGAGTAGCTGTTCGCTCACCTTTGCAGCATAACCTTAACTTATCGGAAGTATATGGCGCGAAAATTTTCCTGAAGCGCGAAGACTTGCAGGTTGTTCGTTCGTATAAAATCCGTGGCGCGTTTTACAAAATCAGTAATCTTTCAAAAGCCGAAAAGAAGAAAGGGGTGATTTGCGCCAGCGCGGGTAATCATGCCCAGGGTGTGGCTTACGTTTGCAATAAGCTGGGTATTAAAGGAAAAATCTACATGCCTTCAACCGCTCCGGGGCAAAAGATTAAGCAAGTGAAATTATTCGGCAAGTCATACATTGATGTCATTCTCGGTGGCGATACTTTCGATGACGCCTATAACGCGGCAATAAAAGATTCTCACAAAACAGGAATGGCTTTCATTCATCCGTTTGATGATGAATTGGTGGTAGCAGGCCAGGGAACCGTAGGGCTGGAAGTAATTGAAGACTCACCGGTGAAAATTGATTACATATTTATTCCTATTGGCGGAGGCGGCCTCGCAGCGGGCGTGTCGAATGTTTTAAGTCATCTGAGCCCCGCAACAAAAATCATTGGAGTGGAACCTCTGGGCTCGCCTTCCATGAAAGTTTCCATTGATAACAAGGTTAATACCCCGTTAAAGGAAATAAACAACTTTGTGGATGGCGCTGCGGTAAAACAGGTAGGTGATATTCCTTTCGAAATCTGCCGCCAGCTGCTGGATGATATTATTCTCGTTCCCGAAGGCAAGGTTTGCACTACCATTCTTAAACTATACAACGAGGATGCTATTGTTGCTGAACCGGCAGGCGCTTTAAGCATTTCGGCCCTTGACTTTTACTCCAAGAAACTTAAAGGTAAGAACGTGGTTTGTATTCTCAGCGGAAGCAATAATGATATTACCCGGATGGAAGAGATAAAAGAGCGCTCGCTGCTTTACGAAGGATTGAAACATTATTTCATTGTCAGTTTCGCTCAGCGGCCCGGTGCCTTAAAAGAATTTACTGATAGAGTTCTTACGCAGGATATGGATATCACTTACTTCCAATACACCAAGAAGATAAATCGTGAAAAAGGGCCGGCAACGGTAGGCGTAGAACTTAAGCGTAAAGAAGATTTTGCAGGATTAGTCAACCGGATGAAAAAACTCAATATCCATTACCGCTACCTGAACGAAGACAGCGACCTTTATACCTTCCTGGTGGGATTATAACTTTGCGCTTGCTATAACAAGTTTGAAACCTAATGAAACTTCACCGCAATCTTGCAGCAGCTGTTGTTTCCGGACTGGAAGAAATTCTTCTTGAAAAGAAGCAGGCTGATGTCACTGTTGCCAATTTTCTTCAAAGCAACAAAAGCTGGGGCGCCCGCGACAGGAATTTTATTGCTGATAATATTTATTCCATAGTCCGCTACAAAAGGTTGTATGAGTTTTGCCTGGAAGAAGAAGTTTGGAGCGTAGGAACTCTCTGGAAAATTTTAGGAACAAAACTAATTCTCGAAAACTTTTTGCTGCCCGAGTGGAGCGAATTTTCAGGCCTGAGCTCAGAAAGAATCGTAATCAGAAATGAGGAAGCAAAAGGTATTCGGGCTATCCGCGAATCAATTCCCGATTGGCTGGATGAACTTGGCGAAAAAGAGTTGGGAGAAAACTGGGAAAAAGAGATTCACGCGCTCAATATGTCGGCCAAGCTTTGCATTCGGGTCAATACACTCAAAACAAATAAGGGCATCATCAAGCGAATGTTCAGCGATGAAGGAATTGAATTTTCGGAAAATGAATCAGCTCCCGATGCAGTAATTCTTCATAGCCGAAAGAATTTTCGTAACTACATTCCATACAAAAACGGATTATTTGAAGTTCAGGATGTTTCTTCTCAATTGGTTTCTCAATTTCTGGAAGTAAAACCATCCATAAAAGTAATTGACGGATGTGCCGGTGCCGGAGGAAAATCGCTGCACATAGCAGCATTAATGCAAAACAAAGGAGAAATTCTTGCAGTGGATGTTCATACAAACAAATTGGAAGAATTGGAAAGAAGAGCCGTCCGCGCAGGTTGTAAAATCATTACCGCTTTCCCGGCAGAAAAGCTTTCATTCAATAAACAATCTTTACTCCAAAACTCAGCCGACAGAATTTTGCTGGATGTGCCATGTTCCGGGTTAGGGGTTTTGCGAAGAAAGCCCGATACGAAGTGGAGTTTAACTCTGAAATTTATAGAAGAACTAAAGCAAACACAGGCGCAAATACTTGATGAGTATGCTCCTATGCTTAAATCCAGTGGGGTTTTAGTTTACTCTACATGCAGTATTCTTCCTTCGGAAAATGAAGAACAGGTGAAAAAGTTTCTTCAACGAAATATAAATTTTGAACTGATTGAGGAAAAATCAATTTCTGCGGCTGAATCAGGTTTCGATGGTTTTTATATGGCAAAACTGAAGCGCAAGTAGAAAAAGAACCACTATTTCCTAAACAGGATTTTTTTATTTTCAGCGCATCAATAAAACACGGCTGGCTTGAAAATTTTTACCCGCTTTTTCTTTTCAATTTCATTCTGCCTATTGATTGGTGCTCTCACCAACCAAATGAATGCCCAGGATATTCACTTCAGCATGTTTTATGCAAGCCCACTGAACCTAAATCCTGCTTTAACCGGTGCCAATGACGGAACTTATCGCGTAGCGGGAATTTATCGCAATCAGTGGAGAAGCATTTCAACTCCGTTTGTAACTTATTCGGCTTCATTCGATATTAAGCTATTGCAAACAAAATTGCCGAACGATATTTTTGGTGTGGGCGCTTTGTTCGTGGGCGACAAAAGTGGTGATGGCAAACTTTCCATGAACAGCGGAATGGTTTCAGCCGCATTTCATAAAGGGCTCGATAAAAATCACCGGCATTTTCTGGGTCTTGGAATTCAGCTTGGCTACACGCAGAAAAGTCTCAAGTGGCAGCAACTTGCTTTCCCGAATCAGTTTTCGGGCGGTGATTTTAATCTGACTATTCCTAACGGAGAAAACTTCGGAAAACCAAATTTGGGTTATTTCGATATGCAAGCCGGGTTGCTTCACCAGTCAACTTTCAATGATTGGGCGGCTATGATGACTGGCTTTACAGTTTATCATCTTGTTCAGCCGAAAGAATCTTTTCTCGGAGATAAAAGTGTAAAACTCCCCATGCGATTTTCTGTTCATGAAGGATTGCGTTTTAAAGCACTCAAGAACTTTTATATAACTCCCAATTTCATTTTTCAATATCAAAACAAGGCCAAGGAAATAAATTTCGGAACCGGCTTTGAGTATCACATTCCTGCCGGCAAAAGCACTGCAGTGGTGAGCCTAGGCGGCTGGTTCCGTGCAACGGGATTAGATGCGGGTATTATAAGTGCTGGTGTAGAATATTACAATGTACGGGCACTGTTTGCATACGACATTAATTCTTCTAGCCTGCAACCTGCAACTGATGGCAGAGGGGGATTTGAGCTGGCAATTCTTTATACTGGAATTATTAAACCAAAGAAATTTGAATACCCAATTTTAGTTCCTTGCCCAAGAATGTAAACCGAATTTGAGAATGAGAGAATTTGAGAACTTGAGAATTGAAAACAAAAAACTGCGGCAGTTCCTTGTCCGGCTTTTCATTTTTCATTTTTCATTTTTCATTTTGCTGTTCTGCTCATTCGGAAATCCTGCTGATGAAAAGTTCAACAAGAAGAAGTACATCAAAGCGGCAGATGATGCTTTCAAACAAGGGTTGGTTTTTTCTGCCACAGAACTTTATCTCAAGATTCTTGAAAATGCCCCTGGAGAAAAGTCTGTGCTTTTCAAACTAGGTCAAACCTACATGCTGGAAAACGATTATGAGAATGCCGCAAAATATTTTAACCAGGCTTACAGCGATGATTCTACCGGCATTCCGGTTGCTTTATATTATGCTGCATTAATGACAAAAATGGAAGGCAAATACGAAGAAGCGATTGCCATGTTCAAGCGGTTCAATAAAATTTACAAAGAAACTGATGCGACAAAAATGAAAAAATGGAGCCGCACGGAAATTGACGGCTGCAACTTTGCAATTAAAGAAGCGAAGCCTGACCCTTTTGTGAAAATCAATCACTTGGGTAAAGAAGTGAATTCAAATTATGCCGACATGGCTCCTGCTTTCAGAGACGATGTGCTTTATTTTTCATCCATACATTCCGACACAGTCATTTGGATTAAAAGTGACAAAAGCGATGCGAAGAAGGAGCATGTACTTCTCAAGATGTATAAAAGCAATATAAGCGGAGACAGCTATTCCGTAGCGGAACAATTCAAACAGTTTGCTGAGGAGGGCAAACATATCTCCAACGGAACTTTCAGCAATGACGGTGCAAAATTTTTTTACACTATCTGTGAAGCTGAGTTTGGAAAGCAGAATTGCGCGATTTATATGAGTGAGCTAAAAGGGGTGGAATGGAGTGCAGGCAAGAGGTTGGGTGATACAATTAACCTGAAAGGTTGCACAAACACACAGCCGTTTTATGTCAAAGGAAGTGGCGGGAATGATGTTCTGTATTTTGTAAGTGACCGACCGAACGGAAAAGGCGGATTAGATATATGGGCTTCAGGCGTAAACAAAAAAGGCGAGTTCGGCTCACCCAGAAACCTGGGAGGAAAAATAAATACTGACCGGGATGAAGTAACTCCGTTTTATGATTCAAAATCATCTACACTTTATTTCAGCAGTAACGGATGGATAAGCATGGGCGGAAGGGATATTTTCAAATCGCAAAGCGATGCATCAGGCAAATTCAATAACAGCCCTGAAAATCTGGGCGCTCCTTTCAGCACTTCCTGTGATGATTATAACTTCAGTTTTGGAAAAAGTAGCGAAGAAGGTTATCTGGTTTCAAACCGTCCCGGAATTTTTTCAGTGCGCGGCAAAACCTGCTGCGATGACATTTTTGCTTTCAAATATGACCGCAGGTTTTTTCTTGCTGTAAAAGGAAGAGTGATTGACGAGGCAACAAATCAGTCTATTACAGGTGCGGCAATCAATCTTTCTTTGCGAAGCAATAATCTTTCTGAAAGTGATGTAGTGATAGCTAATGATTCATCAAAAGGCGAAACTCCCTACTTCTTTAATGTCAAGCCTGAAAAGCTTTATAAAGTGAGTGCCGTGAAAGACGGTTATTTTGCTTCTTCACAAACATTCAGCACTATGGGAATCGCAAAAAGTGATACACAGGTAGTAGATATTTACCTGAAGAAGCTGGAAAAAGACAAAGCATACCGGCTGAGCAATATTTACTATGATTTCGATAAATGGGATTTGCGCGCAGAGTCAAAAGCAACGCTTGACACCCTTTATAATATCTTAGTAGAAAACCCGACAATAATAATTGAGTTAAGTTCACATACCGATACGCGGGGTTCTGATGAATACAACCTGAACCTTTCGCAAAAGCGGGCAGAGAGTTGTGTGAATTATTTGATTGATGAAAAGGGAATCCCGAAAGAAAGAATTAGTGCCAAAGGATATGGCGAAACAAAAACGCTTGAAGATTGTTCAAAGATTGCTGAATGTCCGCAAGACCAAAGCGGTGATTGCGCTTGCCATCAGTTAAACCGAAGAACGGAGTTTAAAATCATTGGTGAGTTAGACGGCAGATTGATTTACGAAAACCAGGAATAAAAATTGAAAAAGTTATTTACTCTCTTTCTTGCGGCTTTCACTTTTCCGGTTGCCTTTTCGCAGCAGCAAATACTTTTATTAACCGAAACTTTTGAAACCGGCACAACGAATATTGACTTAACAACCGGTGGCGTGGGTACAAACTCTGGAACAAACCAGTGGATTATAAACAATAATTATACCGGCATGCCGGTTTACCCTAATACACCACCTCAGGACAGTGTAGTCAGCGGGCAAATTAACGGAGCGCCTTTTTCAAATTACCTGCATATTCATGATGCAACTACAACAAGTGTTTCAAATGCCAACTGGAATTCGAATAATGCCAGCGACCGGTTTGCTTTTTTAGGAAGACCCTTCTGCACTTTGGGAATGACCAATGTCATTTTCACTTTCTTTTGGATATGCCAGGGCACTAATGATGCTTATGGCGAAGTTTATTACCGGGTGAATGGCGGCCCCTGGATTAAAACAGGGCAGGCAAAGTACAACAATCAATCGCGCTGGAAATATGAAGTTATTCAGGACCCGGCATTTAATAATGTGCAAAATCTTCAGCTTGGCTTTCGCTGGGTGAATCCGGCATCGGGAGTTCCCTCCAATATTTCATTTGGAATTGACGATATAATAGCCGTGGGTACTTATGATAATCTGAACAACCCCGTTACCCTTTCCATCAATTTAATTTCTCCACTTACCGTTTGCCAGGATAATTTTCTTACCATCGGCTATTCGCTCAGCGCTCCTTTGTGTGATGCTATTTACCAGATTGAAATGAGCGACCGCAACGGGAACTTCTCAAATCCTTATAACGGTGGCGTGTTCAATATTTTTGCTCCTGATACAAGCGGTTTTATCGGATTCCAGGTTCCGAGAGACAGTGCCGGAACCTGCTTTAAAATCAGAATAAGGCGGTTAAACCCCGAGCCGCAAATCGTAGGTACTGCATCTGTTTGTTTTACCATTCAAAATTGCCCCGAAACCGTAATAACCAACAACGCGCCCGTGATGAACGATGCGGATACTACCTGTATTCTGAGTGTAATTGATGTTAAGTTTAATTCTATCGGAGTCTTTCTTTCAAATAATGTTTATATCGCTGAACTCTCAAACAGCAGCGGCAGCTTTGCTAATCCGTATTTTCTCGGAAGTCTTCCAAGCCGCGATGCCTACCCCGGTCCTCCCGGAAATATTTCCGGCCTTATCCCTCAAAATGTTCCTCCCGGCTGCGGTTATTACATCCGTGTAAGGGCTACCAGTCCGGCTACAACAGGAACAACCATTGGTCCGTTTTGCCTTGTTCAGTGCGATGAACATACCAACAACCATCAGGATCTTCATTTCTGTGTTCCCTCAGGAACACAACCTTATCCGAATTTGTGTGACACTTTAGTCATTCACCCCAACGAATGGAATAATCAGGCGAGTTACGACACCTGCAACAACTGGACGATTGAGTTGCGAAGCATGATGGATTTCAGCTTAGTGAATAGCGGTGGCCTGGGTGTTTACCACGACAGTATTGGAGGTAATTTTGTTTTGTGCGTGCCTCCTTATAAAGCCCTTCTGCCCGTCCCACCCGGAGCTTATTATATGCGCATTGTGAGCAATTGCTCCAGCCAGCCCTGGAACCAGACCGGTAGCGTAATACGAATAACCATTGGCGCACCTGACACCATTCCTCCTATAATTATTCTGGAAGATACCGTGGAATGTAATCTTGGTATTGTCTCGCTCACCGTATCTCCCTTTAACCGACCCCCTTCGGATTATGAGTGGGCATCAAACGGGCTAAACAACACCCAGCCCTTTATATGGCCTTATAATCCTCTGCTTGTCAATTTTACCAACGCACCGATTGACGATTACTACTTCACAGTACGGGAAATCAATTTCGGTTGCTACGGACCTTATTCAGCACGCGCTACTCTTTCCATTATCGGAATTCCTGATGTTGGCATTACAGGCGATACCGTAGTTTGCCTTGGCGATACCGTGACTTATAATGTCGGATACCTGAAGGAAACTTACTACAACTGGGACGGCCCATCCGGTGTAAAAATATTTGATGAGGGCAACAGTCAGGTAACCATGATTTTTGACACCATTGGAACTTTCACCATCAGCAATTATTCGCTGAATGCCTGCGGGGGCGACAGCGGCTACTACACCGTAAAAGTGATAACTCCTTACAGCGTTTATGCAGGTGAAGATTCATCGCTTTGTGCCGGTGAACCAATTACTCTCAATGCCGAGGCCGAACCCTATTCCCGAGTTTTTGTAACCAAAGACACTACTACCACCCAAGGTCGCCAGGGCGCTATGTTCAATATTATTGCTCACGATGATGTAGTCATTGACTCCTTTGCCGTAAAATATTTGTCAACAACCCAGTTAGTTCAGCAGGAGATTTACGGAAAGTCCGGCAGCTACCGGAGCTTTGAGCAAACTCCCCTATCCTGGAATCAGTTGGGCTCTTACTGGAACTTCCCCGCTAATCCGCCTGCTCAGTTTACTGTTATTCCCATACAAGTAAATCAATCCATAGCTGCCGGAGATACTTTTGCCTTTTACATTACAACTATCAACAACCCCACGGCCGTAAACATGCAGTATAGCCCGGGCACAGGCACCAATCAGGGTGTGGTATTCAAAAGCGATGGTGTAATTGATTTTGTACAGGGCACTGCCAACAACTATTCCTTTGGTGCTTTCATCGGTCCGCGGGTTCTTAACACCCGTATTTACTACACCACTAAAGCCGGGTTGAAGTTTTTATGGAATACAGGCGATACAACGGCAACCATTATTACCGCTCCCGAGCAAACCGGTGCTTACACAGTTATTGTTTACGACAGCAGCGGATGTAAGAGCGCGGACACCGTTCTGCTGACTGTAAAACCTTCGCCTGCGGCTGATGCAGGACCCGATACTTCCATTTGTAAAGGCGAAACTTACCAAATCAACGCTTCCTCTTCTACCACCGATTTTTACTGGCATCCGCCTGACGGATTAAGTGACGACAGTATTTTAAATCCTTTGTTTGATTATCCGCAAACCATGCAATACGTTCTGAATGCCAAAGGAATTAACGGCTGTGTTCGTCACGATTCGCTTAAAATAACAGTGAATACGGGACCTGCGCTCGATGCCGGACCCGATACTGCTTTATGCAATGGCGGAGGCTATGTGATTCCCGCTGTTTCTTCTTCTCCCGATTTTATGTGGACACCTGCTACCGGCCTTGACAACCCTGCTGACATTAACCCCACTTTTATTTCCTCGCAAAGCACAACATACATTTTAAGCGCTTCCGATACCACCGGATGCATAAACAGAGACACGGTTGCCATTAACGTTGGCGCTGCTCCCACCGTTTATGCCGGCCCCGATGCCGATGTTTGCGATAATGACCCGTACATTATTCCCGCTACTTCAACCGGTCAGATTTTTGTATGGAGCCCTTCTGCCGGATTAAGCGATACAACCATTCTCAACCCTGCTTTCTTCGGGGTTGACAGCGGTGAATACCTGTTAGTAGTTTCCGACCTTGCCGGTTGCAAAGCCAGCGATTCGGTTAAACTGAAAGTGGTAAGCTGTTATTTGAAAGTTCCTCAGGCGTTTACCCCTAACAGTGACGGAACGAATGATTTCTTCACCGTATTCGGGGTACTCGATAAATACGAAATCAGAATTTTTAACCGCTGGGGCGAAATGGTGTATTATTCCAATAATGCGGCTGAACTTTGCGATGCCGCTTCCGACTGCCAGCGCGGCTGGGACGGAACTTACAAAGGCAAACCTCAGGAACTGGGAACCTTTGTGTATTATATTAACGGCAAAGATTTCAACGGAAAAAATATCGAGAAGAAAGGAAACCTGACCCTTATCCGGTAGTTTGCTGCATACTTCGATGTTATAAAATAACCAATGACCAATAACCAATTTTCAAACAATAACCGAAACGGGAAGAGCAACGACCGGTTAAGACATTTCAGTTTTGAAAATTGTTTGTTCCTTGTTCAATTGGTAATTGGTAATTCCGTAAAAAGGAAAACTTTAAGTAACAGCCTGAAGCTAATCTTTTTCATGCTTCCTGGCTTTTCTGTAATTGCCCAGGTTGACACCTCTGTTTTCAAAACCACTAAACGGGTAGAAGCCAACGAGTACACCTTCGATGTGCCGGAGAAGTGGAAGAACGTTCCCCAGGCACCGGGAATGCCCATTCTCGAGAAATATGAATTTACCGATGTTGCCCTCCCCCATGTTATTAACGATGCCCCCCTTACCGCATTTCTTATTCTCCGAAAGCTGCAGTGCGACAGCATAACCCCCGCCCGCGATTTTATTCTCAGCGAGTTTACCGGCTACCCCGACCGCATTACTCCTGCCGGGCATACTTACGAAACCGACACCCTTACCATTGCCAGCGGTGAAACTGCAACCCTCTTTTCTTCTCATTTTTACCGCAGAAGCAAGGTAAGCAACTTTTCGCGTTTCGATTTGGTGGTGCATTCGCCCCAAAAGAAAACCGCTTACATGCTTACAGTTACCTTTCAGTATAAAGACCCCACCTACACTTACGAAACCGATTTAAAATTCCGCCAGTATGTTTTGCGCGTTTTTAAAACTTTTTCGCTCAGGAAGTTTTAAGCGCTGAACCATTTGAACCATGCGCCACGCGGTAAAACTTCGGAAGTCTCGCAAATAATTAGCACAGGAGACTCTATCGGGACATAAAACCTCGTAAGGAGACGATGCAGGGACTAAAACACCCTTGCTGTAAAGTGAATTGCCACTGTTAAGAGCAGAATTACAAGTAAGAGCCATATCAACTCCTGCACAAAACCCCAAAAAGCCCCTGTTTTATTCATTTTTTGCCCGTTTTTGCATAAAAGATGGCTGGGGAGTGAACCTTAGACGAATTACTATGGGCCTTAGACGAATTACTATGGGCCTTAGACGAATTACTATGAGCCTTAGACGAATTACTATGAGCCTTAGACGAATTACTATGAGCCTTAGACAAATTACTATGAGCCTTAGACAAATTACTATGAGCCTTAGACAAATTACTATGGGCCTTAGACGTTTTGCTGTGGGCCTTAGACAGATTTTTCCGAACCCCTGAACTAACTATTTGCAGTAAACTCTTGGAAAAAAGAAAGCTGTGTAAGAAAGGAATTACAAATTTGGGGAGGCGGGGGGGGATATTATTTTTTCGGGAAGCGCATTTTGTAATCAACCTCAACTATTCCCTTCGATATTTTTTCGAGCCTGCCTTTGAGGAGGCTTCTTTTTAAAGGTTTAAGGTGGTCAATAAAAAGCTTTCCTTCGATATGGTCATATTCATGTTGAATAACGCGCGCGGTAAGCCCCCCGAACTCTTTTTCGTGTTTCTTGAAATGGCGGTCGTAATATTTTATGCGTATGGTTTCGTGCCGGGTTACATCTTCGCGTATTCCGGGTATGCTCAGGCAGCCTTCTTCATAAATCCATTCTTCACCCAGTTCCTTAATCATTTCGGCATTGATAAACACTTCTCTTATTCCTTCTTTCTGCTGTTCCTCGTCATACATGCGGTTCGAGTCAACAACAAACAGCCTGATGGCTTTGTTCACCTGCGGAGCCGCCAGCCCTACTCCCTTGCTGTTCTCCATGGTTTCGAACATATCGTCTATAAGGTTTTGCAGCACGGCATAATCTTTATTTATATCTGCGCAAAATTTTCTAAGCACCGGGTCACCGTATGCTACAATAGGTAATATCATCAGTTCAGTTTTTTGCTGCGCGAATTTCAGATTTATTTTTTCATGGCGAGGTAGGTCTGCAAAATAATATTGGCAGATATGGCGTCAGTATTTTCCTTTTTCCTCCTCTCCTTTCTGCTTACCCCGCTTTCGAGCAGGGTTTGAGCCGCCATTTTGGAGGTAAAGCTTTCATCTACCTTATGAACAGCCTTGTCAGGATATAACTCTGCCAACCTGAGTATGAACTTATCAATATGCCCGGTTATTTCATTCTCCCTTCTGCCATGCGAAAACGGATAACCTACTACAAAAGCCTCTACTTCTTCAGCCGCACAGTATTTTTTTATAAACTCAAACACCTGTGCAGTAGGAATAGTTTGCAGGGTATTGGCAATAATCTTGAGCGGGTCGGTAACTGCTACGCCAACCCTTTTTAATCCGTAGTCAAATGCAAGAATACGCCCCATGATTCTATTTATCTTCAACCTTTGCCTTAATGGTTAATACCGTAACCGCGGGCTCGGTATTGGCTGTTACGTTTACCGCCTTGGTTTGCTCACCGCTTTTGCCTGCGCTGTTAAACATTACGGTTATCTCGTCAACGCCTCCCGCCTTAATGGCGTGCCTCGGATATTCCGGAACGGTACACCCGCAGGTGCCCCTTGCCGATGATATAATCAGCGGGTTTGTGCCTGTATTCCTGAACCGGAACACCGTTTTTACCGTTTCCCCTTCTTTTATGGTTCCGAAATCGTGAACCACCTCCTCAAACTTCAGCGAGGTAACTCCCTCAGCCCCTGCTGAGGCAAACTCATTCTCCCTGGGGTCGGTATGCGGTTTGTCGAAAGGGCTTTGTTCCTCCTCATCCTCTGCCTTAAATGGGGTAATGGTCACTTCTTCCCCTTTACCTGATAGTTGTTTTACCTGCTTCATCAGCTTAATATTCTGAAAAAGCAAAAATCCGCTGCCTGCCGTTAATGCAATTAGCAAGCCTACCAGTAATTTACCTGTTCCTGTCCATGTATTTTTTGTAAACATAATCCTTCAGTCTGTTGCTGCCGATTCACAAATGATACCTCGCCAGCGGCTCAATATCCTGCGAAACAAACTCGCCTTTCAAAAACTTATAATGAGCCGCTATGGCAATCATGGCGGCATTGTCGGTGCAGTATTCAAATTGCGGCACATGAGTTTTCAGCTTCCTCTCCTTTCCAAGTTGCTCAAATCTCCTTCTCAGCTCGCTGTTAGCCGAAACTCCGCCCGCCAGCGCTATTTCTTTAACCCCGGTTTGCTTAACAGCGGCTTCAAGCTTTTTTAAAAGAATATCTACAATTGTTTTTTGAATAGCCGCGCATAAATCGTACAGGTTTTCATGTATAAACTGCGGGTTGGCTTTTACTTCTTTCCGCAGAAAATAAAGAACCGAAGTCTTCAGCCCGCTGAACGAAAAATCAAGCCCGGCAACCTGGGGCTCGGGAAAAAAGAAATTTTCCGCGTTGCCGTCCCGGGCATGTTTGTCAATCATAGGTCCGCCCGGGTAGGGCAGTCCTAAGAGTTTCGCTGACTTGTCAAACGCCTCGCCTGCCGCATCGTCCAGCGTTTCACCGATTACCTCCATTTGCAAAAAATCCTTAACGAGAACGATTTGTGTATGCCCCCCCGAAACGGTAAGGCACAAAAAAGGAAAGCCGGGTTTATTATCAATAAAGTGTGCAAGAACATGCGCCTGCAAGTGGTTTACTTCTATAAGGGGTATATTTTTCCCCAGCGCAAAAGCTTTAGCAAAGTTCACCCCCACCAATAAGGAACCAATCAATCCGGGTCCTCGGGTAAAACCTACAGCGCTTATTTCATCACCCGAAATACCCGCCTGCCTGATTGCCGAATCAACCACGGGAACAATGTTTTGAATATGCGCCCGCGATGCAAGTTCCGGCACCACCCCGCCCCACTGTTCATGCACCTTTTGACCGGCAACAACGTTGGCAAGAATTTTGGCATCTTTGCCCACAGCGGCAGAAGTGTCGTCACAAGATGATTCTATGGCAAGAATAATAATGCTCACAAGTGGCGAAAATCAGAAATATATTCCGCTTTCTGCGTTAATTATGATGTAAAAAAAATACGGTTGACCAAACAGAGATTAAGGATTCTTCTTATTGTATTTTTCACCCTCTCATCCCTCATTGCTGCTTTCTTTATTGCCGTTCGTTTTCCTGCGTTTCAAACCTACCTGGCTCATCGTGCTGCTGCCATTCTTTCCAACCAGCTCGGCTCAAAGGTTACAGTGGAGCGCATTGAAATTCAGTTTTTCAATAAAGCCGACCTTATAAATGTATATATCGAAGACCATAACCGCGATACACTTATTGGTATTAGCGAACTGGTGGTAAGCTTTAAGGTTTTTGAATTCTTCAACAAAAAGCTGGAAGTGAAAAAAATTTCGCTCAAAGGCGCGGAGTTGTTTTTACATAAAGATTCAAGCGGGGTCATGAACCTCTCCCAACTGCTTGAAAACTTCAGTTCAGCTGAAAAAAAGCCCGATACCTCTGCCTCCGCAGCATGGAGTATTGATTTGCGCAAATTCGAAATAAGCAAAACCAGATTCCGCTACCTCGATGAAAAGTCGCATACCGAGGTAAATGTTTTTGTTCCTCTCTGCGAAATTGACCTTAATAAACTTGAACTCTCTAAAAAGTTGATTGACCTCGAATCAGTTAAACTCGATGGAACTGATGTAACAGTTGACTTGCTCAGGCGTGAATTAACTCCGGGCGATGACTCGGTTATGCACGTTCAGTTCATGGCAAACGGTTTCCGGTTGAAGTTTCAGGAGTTTGCCCTTACCAATACCCGGTTCCGCCTTACCGACCATAATAGCGACACAGTACTTCCTAAAGGAATGGACTTTAAACACCTCGATGTTTCCGGTATTAACCTTATTGCCGAAACCGGAACCATAGAGCCCGATAGCATTCTCGCAAATGTGAAACAGCTTTCTGCCAAAGAAAGAAGCGGGTTCGAGCTGCAAAGCCTTATAGCGCAGGCACGGGTGTCTGTAAACGACATTACTCTCGATAAATTAAGCCTTAAAACCCCAAACAGCGAAATCAAAAACTATCTCAGTTTCAGGTACAGCGCTTTTCACGACTTTAAAAACTTTCTGGATGGTGTCAGCCTGCATGCAAAATTTAATGACACCAGGGTTTCGCTCAAAGATTTGGGTTACTTTATCCGCAATATCCATAAAATTGAACACAACAAACTTTCCGTAACCGGTGAAATTACAGGTACCGTAAGCAACCTGAAGGGCAAAAACGTTGAAATACGTACCGGTGAAGCTACAGTTTTTTCAGGCAGCTTTTCCTCTCGCGGTTTGCCCGATATCTACGAAACCTCTCTCAATCTTCGAGTAAAACGCCTTGCAGCAACCGTAGATGACATCAGGAGGTTCTATCCTTACATCAGCTATCCCAAAAATCTCTATAACCTCGGGTTGGTTTATTACACCGGTTCGCTCGATGGCTTCTTAACCGACTTTGTTTCAAACGGTAAGTTTGTGACTGCTCTTGGCACAGCCAATACAGATGTCAATTTCAAATATGATAAGAAAAACAACAAAGCTTTTTACAAGGGCTTGCTTGCACTCAATGAATTCGATTTGGGAAAATATTTCGATGCTGAAAAAAATCTCGGAAAGGTTTCCCTCGAGACCAAAATCAGCGGTGGCGGCCTTACTCTCGAAAGCCTCAATGCCCGATTGGATGGAAACATTTCCAGTATCCGTCTGTTCAACTATGATTACAACAATGCAAAAATTGATGGTTCCGTTTTAAAAAAATCATTTGACGGCTCAATCAGAATACGCGATGCCTACCTCGACATGAATTTTCATGGCATAGCAGACCTGACTGAGCAGGTTCCTGAATTTAAGTTTGATGCAGATATTCAAAAGGCATTTTTAAAAAATCTGAACCTGGCTAAAGACGACCTCCGCGTTTCAGGAAGAATGATCTCTGACTTTAAAGGGGCAAAAATTGATGACTGGGTTGGTTCTTTGAAATTGAGTGACATTACTCTTGCCCGCGACACTATCGAAGCTAGTATTAAAAACTTCAGCGTTAATGCGAAATTATTATCTGCCGAAACAAAAGAAATCAAACTTAATTCTGATTTTGCCGAAGGTGAACTGGCAGGGAATTTTACGATAAAAGAACTTCCTCGGGCTTTAATAGCTTTTGCTAAATATACTTTTACCGCAGATTATACCGACACACTAGCGGCTGTAAGCCCGCAGAATTTTTCATTCGACCTCCGTATTTTCGAACCCGAAAACCTCACACAAGTTATTCACCCCAGATTTGAACTCATCCGCCATTCCCGGTTACAGGGAAACTTCAATAGCATTGACCATCAGTTAAGCCTTACTGCAAATATTCCCGAGTTGAAATTCGGAGAGTATGTGTTGCGCAGGACTGACTTACGTTCTGATTTTAAAAAAGGCGATATTGACTTTCGTACATCCATTGACAAAGTGTATAGTGGCGACAGCCTGCTGCTCGATACCGTTGGGGTTCTTTCAAGAACACTTGAAAATAAAACCGTTCGCTTCGACCTTTCCGTTGCTGATAAACAGAATTATAACTACGCTAACCTGACGGCTTTTCTTACTCCCCAAAAAAACCGGGCTGTTGTAAGTATACACCCTTCCGATATCAAACTGGGTAATTATTTCTGGAAATTTAATTCCGGAAATGTAATTTTTATTGAAGGTAAAAAGGTAACCACCAACAACCTTGTATTTCGTACCGAGGAGCAGGCTGTTTACATAAATAGTTATCTGAAAAACGATACTTCAACTTCAATTAAACTCACCCTGGCAAACACAAGCATTAGTGATTTCACAGGAATGTTCGCCACCAAAATGAAGGACATCCAGGGTTCCATCAATGGGAAACTGGTAGTGGAAGATGTTTTCTATAAACCGAATGTGTTTGCCGACTTTGTAGTGGATGAATTTAAACTCGGTAATGAACTAATTGGCGACATAAATGTAGAGTCCAGGCTTGATGACTCGGGAAAAAAGATTTTAGTGAAGTCATCGGTCAGAAGCATTAATAATTTTATCGAAGCATCAGGTTATGTTTCATTGAGTTCAGATAGCCCTTCCTTAAAAATAAATGTTGACGCTTCGCGCTTGGGTTTAAATTTTCTGAACTACAAATTCTTTAACCGCTATGTGAAAGACTGTCGGGGCTATGCCGTTGTCCATGCAACCGTTACCGGCACACTCAAAAAACCCTTGTTACTTGGTGAGGTTGATTTAATCAATGATACGGTTACAGTTTCATTTTTAAATACAACTTACCGGATAGAAAAACATAAAGCACTATTAGATGAACGCGGATTTAATATTGGCGACATTACCATTTACGATGTACGCAAAAATGCGATCTACGGCCATGGAAGAATAAATCACGAAAGCTTCCGCAAATTTGCACTTGACCTCAGAGTAAATACCGAAAATGGTCAGTTTCTGAATACCACCGCGAAAGAAAGTCCGAATTTCCATGGTGTAGCATACGGTAAGGGAAACATTTCTTTTTTCGGTGACATTAACAGTCCCCTGATACGAGCTTATGCACTGACCAGACCGGGTACTTATTGCAAACTGCCTGTCAACACGGCATATGAAATCAACCGGTACGGCTTTTACCGGTTTGTAAATCCTAATGAAAAGAAACAAACGGCAGTTACGCCTACACCTCAACTTAAACTTAACGGTGTGAATTTTATTCTGGATTTAGAAGCGACTCCCGATGCGCGGATGGATATCATACTCGACCCTGTAGCCGGTGATGTACTAACCACCTACGGACGCGGAAACCTGAAAATTGAAATTCCGAGGAGTGGTAACACAACAATTTATGGTAATTACGAAATTGAACGCGGAAGCTATCTCTTCACTTTGCAAAGCCTGGTGAATAAACGCTTTGAAATCAATCGTGGCAGTACAATCAACTTTACCGGTGATGTTTATAAAGCCGGGTTAAACGTAGATGCTGTTTACGAAGTAAGGGCATCCGTCTACGATTTAATTGCCGACCTGATTAACAACAGCCCGAATGCTCAGACAGAAAGCACTTCACAAAACCAGATTCTGACCGCTTCAAGAAGCCGCATACCAATCCGGCTGTTTATGAATCTTACCGGAGCATTGGAAAGGCCTAATATCACATTCGATATTAAAGCCATTGATGCCGACCCAACTATAAAAAGTTATGTTGACCAAAAACTTGCTCTTTTAAAAAACAATGAGAAAGACCTGAACAATCAGGTTTTCGGATTGCTTGTAATGAACAGGTTCCTGCCTTCTCAAAATAATTTCACGGGTAATGAACTCCAGGGATATATAAGCGGAACAGCCGCTAACACTGTCAGCGAATTTCTTTCCTCGCAATTTTCAAATTACCTCAACAGTTTAATAGGCACTTCAGACATTAAGACTCTGCGCGATTTTGAATTTCGTTTTGGCTATCGTCAGTACGACCAGTCAACATTGCCTAACTCTGTTGACGGGGGTTCAGGAAATCAGCAAACTATTGATGTGCGAAGAGAAGTTCAATTTGCTATTCAGCAGCGTCTTCTGAACAACCGTATTACCATCAACGCAGGTGGCAATCTTGATTTTGGGAACTCAACCGTTGTAGATCCAAACGGTAGCAATAATGGAGTACAGGGGGGAAGCCGGGCAGTTATTCCTACGGGCGATTTCCAGATTCAATATTCACTTACCCCCGATGGAAGGTGGAGCGCTAAAGCTTTTAACCGAACTAATTACGACTACTTCAACTCCCGAAATACAAACCGAACAGGTGTGGGACTTTCGTACAGGCAGGAGTTCGATAGACCGGCTGATTTGTTTCCCAAGAAAAAAACCAAGAAGAAGAAAACCGGGGAAAAACAAAAAAGCAAAAATCCTTAAGCAGTTCTTCTATTAATTACTGGAATAATTTTCCATTACTTTCGTTCTTTTTTTTATTTAAATAAATTATTGATGAAAATTTATCTTGTTTCCTTCCTGACTTTTACCTCTCTTTATGCGTTTTCCCAAACTGTTACACACGGACCTCTTATTGGAGGAGTTACAGAAAACTCCTGTCGGGTATTTGTTCGCACCGATGTTGCTACCAACATCGTTGTTGAAGCTAGTACAACATCTACATTTTCTGCGATTGTGGCTTCCTCAAACGCTTTAACCGATGCGACAAAAGACAACACGGTTATTGTTGAGTTAACAGGACTTGCAGCTAATACCAAACATTATGTAAGGGTAACAATTAGCGGAACTGTTTCTGGCGACCAAGCTAAATTTGAAACTTTTCTTACTCCGGGCACAGCAGGGCATCAGGTGTTTTTAACCGGTTCAAGTATTGATAACCTTGGCGGCTCCGACTCTCTTCTTTTTGAGCAGGCTAAAACCGAAAAAGCAAAAGCATTTATACAAACCGGTAACTGGGGCTACCCGGATGCCAACGGATGGTTCGATATTTATTTTTCAAGCCCCCCTAGCAGTTGGGCAAAAACATACAGCAACGTTCAAAATATTTACAAACAACGCTATGCTTCAAACGTACACCGTTCATTTACCAAATCGCTAGCTCTTGATTATGTATATGATGACCACGATTATATGAATGTCATGAGTGGCAGCGGTAATGTGTTGGGTTACATCATAAACATTTTCAGTGGTTCGCTTGGCTCACCTGAAAACTGGAATATGCCATCCCAAGCCCGGTTAAACTCTATTTTGGGTTACCAGGATTGGTTTCCGGGTTACAACTTACAGAATTCATCGGAGGGAATTTATCACAGCTTTATATCGGGCAATTGCGAGTTCTTTGTCCTTGATACCCGAAGCATGCGCGGTCCTGATTTAGTAACAGTAGTTAAAATAGGCAATTTTTGGTATTACCAGCCGGTTGCAGGAACTTCACTGCTTGGAGCAAATCAGTTAGCTTGGCTAAAGAACGGGTTGCAAAACTCAACAGCCACATGGAAATTTATTGTAAGCAGCGTTCCGTTTAATGTTGCCAACAAGTTTGCTTTAGATACGCTTATAAAAATCGGCAACGGGATTGTCCCTTATTGGAACCCCCAAATACAAGGCATTAATCTTCCGCGTTCGGCATTCGCTTCTACAAACCATTTTGCCGACATGTGGTGCGGTTTTCGTGAAGAACAGGACTCTCTTCTGTCTTTTATCTTCGAAAATAATATAAGGAACGTATTCGTGCTGAGCGGAAATTCAGGAACAGTTGGTTTGGATGACGGAACTAACTCTGGTTTGCCCGAACTGAATTGCGGAAACCTGAAAATTGCCAACACACAGGATATGCTTACTTACCAGAAATTCATGCGTTTTAATATTTGGAACAGGGGGGGCAGTGGTCTTTGCGGTAATGATAACTTTAACCCCGCGTATGGAAGGCTGGAGATTTTTAACAGCGATTCAATACGCTTAAGTGCTGTAGATTCTGCAGGTAATGAAATAATGGCGGCTAATTTTTATGTCAATACAGCTTACAAATACAACCCTACCTACTCGCCTAACGCATTTCCCATCGCATTTAATGATGCAACAACTGTTGAAAATACAGATACAGCAATCATTCCGGTTGTATCTAATGATACTGACCCGGATAACGAGCCTTTATTTACAAGCCTACTTACAAATCCCCAAAATGGAAGTGCGTACAATAGCAACAACAACATTTTTTACATTCCTAACAGCGGATTTACAGGAGTTGATACATTCTACTATAAACTTTGCGACAGCTACAGTTCCACGTGCCCTAATTGCGATACTGCTCTTGTTACCGTTACAGTAACACCCAATACTTCGGTAGTTAGTTTACAGGACAAAGTCAGGTTTAGAGTCTTTCCTAACCCTGTAGCGAATAATTTAGTGATTGAAATTTTGAACTCAACCGGTGAGTTTGTAGTTGAAATAAAAAATATTTTAGGAGAAACTGTTATCCGAAAAAACTTTTTCTCACGTGCACAGTTGGACGTTTCACTGTTTCCAGAAGGGAGCTATGCTTACCGGATATTTAATAAGGAAATGCGCGCGCTTCAATATGGCAAATTCAACATTGTGCGGTAAATATATTTCGCTCATGGTTTGAAAAATTGAGCAACTCGTATAGATTTGCCCTCCGTTTTTATAAACGGGAGCTTAGCTCAGCTGGTTCAGAGCATCTGCCTTACAAGCAGAGGGTCACAGGTTCGAACCCTGTAGCTCCCACCCTTAAAATCAAATGGTTACAAGCAAATAAGTCTTGTAACCATTTTTTATTTGCAAACAATTTGCAAACAATCTTACACTAATTAGCAGAGAACCGGCCATTAGAGAATTTGAATAGTTTATCAAACAGCTTCAAAGCATTCGACTATTTTGTTTCCTATCCGGACTTACTTTTCTGGATAGTAAAATCCGAAAAACCAAAAGATAATCGAAATTTATCGTTGAAACTATGAAGGCTTAACTTTCTCAGGAGCCGAAGATATTTGAGGAGTAAAAACAGATTATCCGCCATTATCCGGAAAATCTATTCTACTTTTCATATCCTCAAAAGGCCAATCTTAAGATATGGACATTTTTCGTAGCGCCTTTTCTTTCACCACATCCTGTATCATCCGTCCATCGATCTTACTCTCAAGCCACGAAATGATGTCGAAATAAATGAACGCCCTTTTTTCGTATTTGTCTTTTTCCAGTTCTTCCATCTGTTTTTTCAGTACCCTGAACCGCGAGATAACTTCATTTCTGGAATAATCCATTCTTATACCTTTCAAAAAAGCTACAATTAATTGCATGTATTTGACAAAACTTTTCCTTTTCGAAAGAAACCTATACGTGGAACGAATATTGTATTCCACACTATCATCATCATCCAGTTCATAATAACAGATTAGTCGTAAGATACGTGCGAACGAATGCAGGTCTTCCCGAAGATAGGTATCTCTTTCATTGATGATTTTATTCAGCCATTTTAATGCTTCATTAAAATTACTGCTGCCGATGTAGAGACAGGCGATTTTATAATACAAAAGGAGTACCGTGTGCTTGTCGAGTTTGGGAATAAAATTATTGAGTTCGTTTTGCAGACCCGAAACAATTCTTGTTCCCGACCTGAATTCTCCCAACATAAAATGCCGGTTCATCTCGTGGATGTAAATGGTCTTAAATAAATGCAGTTTAATATTCTCTGTTAGAATAATTTTCTTGCTCCTTTTTAATGCTACCAGCCTACGGTGGGTTACCATAAAATCCTGATATAGATATAACTTATTCTGCGCCACGAGAACGCTGTTGAGTGCCTTGATATACATTTCAGTTTTCCGTTCCTGCATTTCAGGTTTTTTTTCGAAGAGCCTCAGCCATTTTTGAGCGTATTTATAGCCTTCCTTAAAATCCTGGATAAAGAAGTAATAACCGGTATATGAATAATAGAGATAAAGTTTCTCGTAAAATGAAAGTCGTTGTTCATTATACTCGGGCAAACCGGAGTGGAAGAAGTTGGTCACTTTATTCAGGTCGTTTTTATTTCGTATAAAACCGATGTTCTGGTAAAGAGAATTTAGCCGAAGTGAAAGATTAGAAAAAATATTTATGTTCTGTATTGACTTCGAAGTAGCCGAAGTTTCCCTAATAATCTCATCTGCTCTTTTTTCAAAATTCACGCTTTCGCGCTGGAAAATTGCCATTTTTTCTAGTTCAAGTAATTCAAGTAATAGCAGGTGGCTGCTATTTTCTGTTGCTTGCTTTTTAGCTTTATCAATCATCATCAGGCATTCGCGGTAAAGACATTTGCTGTATAATATCCGAGCGTAGTTAATCATCTCGGTTATATAGACTTCGGGCAGCTTATTTGTATTCGCCTGTTGAAGACATTTCAAAACCTGCCGGTACAAATGTGCTTTCATATTCGGCATCTGATGTGGCCTAAATTCAGGTGCTCTTTTCAGCAACTTGGGTTCGTCATATTCCTTCTGATTTGCAATCAAGTCAAACAAACGGATGAATTTTTTGTCTTCCTCACCTGCGCGGGTGCAATATAATTTGAACATACGTTTTTCGCTTTTCGAGAGCGACTGAATAAGCCGGAAAAGATGGTCTGATCTTGTCTTAGACATCGTAGTATAAAGTCGTAATAATTATTTAAACATAAGCGAATATTTCGCAATGCCTATAATAAGCGCGTTTGGCTACCGTAGTTATGGAATATTTTTGATTGCTCGCTTAATTGCAGTCACTTACCATTGTCCAATAAATTTAAAATCTCCTAGTATTTATCGTGGAGGAAGTGTAAAACTAAATCAACAAAATGAAAATAGGATTAGAAGCAATTGCATTTGATATACCGGAACATTATCTGGATATGGCTGAATTAGCAAGAGCAAGAGGCGTGGACCCTGCAAAATATCAGAACGGACTTGGACAACAACAAATGTCGGTTGTCACCCCCTGCGAAGATACCGTTGTACTTGCTGCCAGTGCGGGAAAGCGGTTAATCAGTAATTTCAATATTGACCCCGATACCATTTCATTACTTATTGTAGGTACTGAAACAGGAGTTGACCATAGCAAGCCTGTTTCAAGTTATGTCCATCAGATTCTCGGTCTTTCATCACAATGCAGGGTGTTCGAAATTAAACATGCTTGTTATAGTGCTATGGCAGGCCTTAATACTGCGGTTAATTATATTTTATCCGGCAGGGCAAAAGGAAAGAAAGCACTGGTGATTGCAAGTGATATTGCCCGGTACGGAAAAAATACTGCCGGAGAACCTACTCAGGGCGCAGGGGCTGTTGCTATGCTGATTTCTGATAACCCTGCTTTACTGGAAATAAATTATCAGAACGAAGGCTTTTTCGCAAAACAGGTAATGGATTTTTGGCGACCGAACTATAGCAAAGAAGCTTTTGCAGATGGGCACTACTCCATCCAATGTTATCTCGAAGCTTTGACGGGTGCCTACAATATGTTTCAGAACAATGCCATAAAAACCATTGGGAGTGCCAACCGCTTTTCCGAAAGATTTGAAGCATGTCTCTATCATGTTCCATTTGTAAAGATGGCACTAAAAGCGCATCAGCGGCTGTTGGAAACAGAAGTGGGTTATGCTTTTGAGAAAGACAGCGAAAAATGGAAATCAATGGTAAAAGATTACAACCACAAAGTGGCGCCTTTTTTAGAACTCAATGCGCGAATAGGAAATATCTACACCGGTGCTTTGTTTTTGAGTCTGGCGTATCTTCTCGAAGATTCTTCACAAAAACTGGCAGGCAAATTAGTCAGTCTTTTTAGCTATGGAAGCGGGTGTGGAGCGGAATTTATGAGCGGGAAAGTGACGGAAGGTGCCCACCGATTGATGAGAAATAATTCTTCCCGTGCGCTGCTAGACAAAAGAAACCGTGTTTCTGTTTCTGAGTACGAAGAAATACTTGATGCCTGCTCTAAAATGGATTTGAATGGCGAAGAAGGAATTTGTGAGCCAAGCAAATGGAATCTCAGCCGTTCAGTAGTTTATCTGGGAACACAGGACCACAAGAGGATATATAGAATAGATGGAGAAATACTTGCGGACTATCGTGAGTTATCGTCCCAAACTATGTGGGCTTAATTATTTCATTTTTAAATTATACCAACTTTTGGCAAGGTTCTTCAATTCAATTATCAGCGCATCGGGCAGTTTTATACCTCCGGTTAAAGTTCACAACGATGCCTTTTTAAGTAATGAATTTTACTCCGTTGAAGGAGTGAAATCTGAAAAAGATATTGAAGATTCTATTGAAAAATTTCAGCAAATAACCGGAATATCTAAAAGACGGTACGTAACTAAAGACCTTGTAGCTTCCGACCTCGCCTACTTCGCTGCTGTGAATGCTCTCGAATCAGGCGGAATAGATAAAGAAACCATAGATATAATAATAGTAGCTCACAATTTTGCAGATGTTACTCAGGATTTCGCAAGAGTTGATACGATGCCAAGTCTTGCCTCGCGGGTCAAACACAAATTAAAAATTCAGAATCCTGACACCATTGCTTACGATATAATTTTCGGATGTCCCGGCTGGTTGCAAGCCGTCATACAGGCTGATTATTACATCAAATCAGGCGATGCAAAAAGAGTATTGGTCATCGGTGCCGATACATTATCCAGAGTTTGCGACCCAAGTGACAGAGATAGTATGATTTTTTCCGATGGAGCAGGTGCGGTAATTATTGAGCGCAACGAAAGTGGTTCTCCGGTAGGTATTTTGGCACATAAAACCCGGACAGATACCTTGAACGAAGCGTATTACTTGAAAATGGGAACGGCTAATAATCACGCCCTGAACGATGGGACTCTATATATAAAAATGGAGGGAAGAAAACTTTATGCCCATGCTTTAAACACCGTTCCGGACGTGATTAAATCTTGTCTGCTCAAAGCGGATGTCACTTTCAATAAAATAAAGAAAATACTCATGCATCAGGCTAACGCCAAAATGGATGAGGCAATTTTAGAACGGTTATTCGCCCTGTTTGGTCAAAGCAAAATACCTGATGATATAATGCCCATGACTATAGCTGAATTAGGGAATAATTCGGTGGCCACTTTGCCGATACTATATGATTTTATAATGAAAGGTCAGCTCAAAGGGCATGACCTTAACATGGGTGATGAGATTGTTTTTGCTTCCGTAGGCGCGGGTATGAATATCAACTCTGTTGTGTATAGAATTCCTTAATTGAATTTACTACAATCTAAATATAAATATGTCAAACAATCTTCTGCAAGGCAAACGCGGTATCATCTTCGGAGCGCTCGATGAAAATTCTATCGCTTGGAAAGTGGCTTTAAAAACTCATGAACAAGGTGGAAAGTTTGTTTTAAGCAACGCTCCTGTGGCGCTGCGCATGGGTGAAATGAACAAACTTGCGGAGCAGTGCAGCACCATCATTATCCCTGCCGATGCCATTGTGATAGAAGATTTGGAAAATCTGATTACACAATCGATAGAACATCTCGGAGGCAAACTTGATTTTATATTACACTCTATCGGTATGAGTCCGAATGTGAGAAAAGAAAAAAGTTATACAGATATAAATTATGAGTGGTTGCAAAAAACATTTGACATATCTGCTTTCTCTCTCCACAGACTTCTGCAAACATGTAAGAAACAGGATGCCATCAACGAATGGGGAAGTGTGGTAGCACTTACCCACATTGCCGCGCAGAGAACTTTCCCGGGATACGGAGATATGGCAGATGCTAAAGCGGCTTTGGAATCTATCGTTCGCTCGTTTGGGTATTATTACGGCAATGAGAAAAAGGTTCGTATCAATTCTGTTTCTCAGTCACCGACAAGAACCACTGCCGGCACCGGTATTAAAGGTTTTGATTCTTTCTTTGATTTTGCCGAAAAAATGAGTCCGCTTGGCAATGCAGCGTCAGAACACTGCGCCAACTATTGTGTTACTCTTTTTAGCGATTTAACCCGTTACGTTACTATGCAAAATCTTTTTCATGATGGAGGTTTTTCGAAAATGGGAGTGAGCGAAGAGGTGATAAAAGAGTTTGAAAAGAAGCAGAATATCAAGTCAATTTCCTCCTGGGGCGGAGCATGGGATGTATAAATTTATTAAATGAAATTCTTAAAACTGCATTACGAACGTTGCGAAGAAAACATAACCCGAAAAACTATTATTGATTATCTAAACTGAACAAAACAGAATGAAAACAACCGAATTATTAAAAGAGCCAACGGAAAGAGTGGAAATACAAACCACGGTTGACAGATATTCAAAACGATTTGACGGCAATGAATCCGGAACGGAAGAACGGTTGAAGAATGCCGCTACGCTCAATATAGAATATTATTCGTTGGTCACCGATTTCTACCTGCACGGCTGGGGAAGAATGTTCCATTTCGGGATGCGTAAAAAAGGAGAAACACTTCAAACTTCATTACTGCGGCATGAAATGTTTCTGGCTGAAAAATTAGAATTGAAAGGGAGCGAAAAATGCCTCGATATAGGATGTGGCGTTGGCGGACCCATGATTAATTTCGCGAAAAAGACAGGCGCGTCTATCACCGGCATCAATAATTCTGCTTACCAAATTGGAAAGGCAAGGCAATTTATTAAGGAACAGGGGCTAAATAGAAACTGTTCATTTATAGAATGTGATTGGATGGAAATTCCTCTCGAAAGTGAGGGCTTCAATAAGGCTTATGCTATTGAATCTACCTGTCACGCTGCTGAAAACCGCGACAAAGTTTTCCGAGAAATCAATCGCCTGCTTAAACCCGGTGCTCTCTTTGCAAGTTACGATTGGGTGATGAAAGAGAGCTACAACCCCGATAGTCCTGAGCATAGAGATATTAAACAAAAGATTGAAATCGGTAACGGACTTTCTAATTTAAACTATGCCAAGGATGTAACAAACGCATTGGAGAAAGCAGGTTTCAAGGTTCTTGAATGTCGCGATGTCGCTTCGGAATGTGACCCCGAAACACCTTGGTATTTGCCTCTTCAGGGAGCAGGATATTCCCTCACTTCTCTGCGAACCAGCCCTGCCGGAAGATTTTTTATGAGGAATCTCCTTCGCATTTTTGAAACGTTCCGTATAGTACCCAAGGGGACTACCGAAGTTCACAAAGTTTTGGAAATGGCAGCCGATGGATTGGTGAGGGGAGGCGAACAAGGTATTTTTACTCCTATGTTATTTTTTCTCGCAAAGAAGGTCTGACACAGAAAACTTATCTTAGAACATACGTTCTATTTATGTTTAGAATTTATGCACCTAATCATATAAAAAATATAAAAGATGAAAAGTGAAATCAAAGAAGGAGTACTTATCATTTTCCCTCATGGGAATTTATTAAATGAGCAGAACAATGCTTCTGTCATGGATTTAATAAAAAAGAATATTGAATCCAGAACCACGAAAGTACTGTTCAATTTAAGGGAAATGAATTTTATGAATAGCAGCGGATTGTCGCTGCTGCTGTTCGCCCTGCCCAAAATAAGGAACGCAGGTGGTGAGTTGGCACTTTGCTCGGTACCCGAACAAACCAAAAGGCTTTTACAAATGACAAAGCTCGAAAGTGTTTTTGGAATTTATAAAGAAGAAGAGCATGCTATTGCCGCATTGAAAAATTAATGATATGCTGGCTTTTCATGTAGAGGGAAATATTTCCCCCTTCCCCGGAAGTCCCCCGTTGTTAGTTTGCGGGGGCTTCCATTTTTATGTCCAAGGGCAATGTTCTTTTTTCCGGAGAAAATCTGACACCTGTTCCAGTTCGGCAAGGCGGTTATTTTTTCCCCCATGAAACGTTCTTAGTAACTTAATAGTAAACCGCATTTTCAATTGAAGTTCAACGATACATTTAATTTCATTTCTAAACTCAACTCGGAGAAGATTTTTAATGCCTCCTCTGTTGTTTCTTCCTTCTATTTATCGAAATGGTTAAGGCAACCTGTTCAATGGGGAGTTCCGTTTAATGTTTCCATTGAGCCTACCACGAATTGTAATTTGGGTTGCCCTGAGTGTCCGAGCGGTTTGAAAAGTTTTACCAGACCAACAGGAAACTTAGAATATGATTTCTACAAAAAAACCGTTGATGAAATTGGTGACAAGCTCATTTATCTCTATTTCTATTTTCAGGGTGAACCTTATATGCATCCAAAGTTTTTAGAGATGGTACGCTATGCTTCCCAGAAAAATATTTATACTGTTACTTCTACCAACGCCCATTTTCTGACGGAAAGAAAAGCAAGGGGAACCGTGGAAAGCGGTTTAGACAGAATTCTTATTTCTATTGACGGAACTACACAGGAAACTTATGAGCAATACCGCATTGGAGGAGGTTTGGAAAAGGTAATTGATGGAACAAGAAATTTGGTCCGTGCACGAAAGGGAATGAAATCAAAAACCCCGCACATCATTTTTCAGTTCCTGGTGGTAAAACCGAATGAGCATCAGATTGAAGAGGTAAACAGGTTAGCAAAGGAAATCGGAGTGGATGAAGTAAAGTTGAAAACTGCGCAGGTATATGATTTTGAAAATGGGAATGAATTGATACCCACCACCGAAAAATATTCACGCTACAAAAAACAAGCGGGTGGCAAATATCAAATCAAAAACGAATTGCTGAATCACTGCTGGAAGTTGTGGCACAGTTGCGTAATTACCTGGGATGGAAAAATTGTTCCCTGCTGTTTTGATAAGGATGCTCAACATCAGCTCGGTGATTTAAATTCAAAATCATTCAGAGAAATTTGGCAGAGTGAACTGTATCAGAGTTTCCGTTCCAGAATATTGAAGAGCAGAAAAGAAATTGACATCTGCACCAACTGTAGCGAAGGTACTAAGGTATGGGTGTAATATCATACCAGTTTCGAACTTTAAAGTCAAAAAAAATAAAACTGATTACTTTTCAAATCTTCGAATTGAATGATTCACCGCACTCCGTTTATCCTTCCTTTTCTTTACCCTTCATTAGTTTGGCGAATCCCTTCCCGCAAAAAGGAACTTTACTTAACGTTCGATGATGGTCCCTCTCCCGGTCCTAGCGAATTTGTATTGGAAGTGCTTTACAAGTACCATGTCAGTGCCTCTTTTTTCTGTATTGGTGCTAATGCAGGCAAGTATCCGGAAATGGTTGAAAAAATTGCGGCAGCCGGTCACACTATTGGAAACCACACTTTCAAACATCTTGATGGATGGAAGACCGAGACTAAAGAATATTTAGCGGACGTTAATCTGTGTTCAAATGAATTGTTAGATGTCAATTGTCAATTGCCAATTAATTTATTTCGCCCTCCTTATGGCAGAATTTCAAGAAGTCAGATTAAGCAACTTCAAGGAAGATATACCATTGTAATGTGGGACGTGCTTACGCGCGATTATGATCAATCGCTTTCTGCTGAAAAATGTTTGAAAGCTTCCCTTCAAGCCGTACGTGATGGTTCCATCATTGTATTTCACGACACGGTGAAAGCAGAAAGGAACCTGACCTATGCCCTACCCCGTTTTGTAGAAGAGTGTTTGAATCGGGGCTTCATATTTAAAGCGCTAGTGTGAAAAAGAAAAAGATTTTAGTTGCCCCGCTCGATTGGGGCTTGGGGCATGCAACACGGTGCATTCCTATTATTAACGAATTGCTGAAGAGGGACTGTGAGGTGATGCTTGCCTCCAGCGGAGATGCATTTATTCTTTTAAAAAAAGAATTTCCGCTGCTTAAAATAATTCAGCTTCCGGGTTACAATCCTCAGTATTCTTCGGGCAATGGTTCAATGGGTTTAAAAATAGCAACGCAACTTCCGAAGTTTTTGAAAGCAATTTTTAATGAACATCAGGTAACAGAAAAAATAATTCAGGAAGAAGAAGTAAACGCGGTGATTTCGGATAATCGTTATGGATGTTATTCTAAAAATGTGAAGTCAATTTTTATCACGCACCAATTGAACATTTTAATGCCCGATGGCTGGAAGTGGGGACAAAAGTATCTCAATCACTTTAACCACAGGCAGATAAAAAAATTTGATGAATGTTGGATCCCTGCGCCTTATGATTCATTGGCTCCCGAACTCCTGCTATCTCCTAATGGCATCAACAAAAAATTCATCGGACATCTTTCGCGATTTGAAAGAATAGGGGCTGAAAAAAAATATGATGTAATGGCAATTGTCTCCGGTCCTGACCCTCAGCGGAAAATTCTTATTGACAAAATTCGGGCACAATTCAAATCATCCGGTCTGAGAACATTGTTGGTTCGCGGCAATGTAAACGAAGAATCGCGGATGAAACAAACCGGAAATCACACCGAGGTAAATCATCTTCTATCGAAAGATTTGAATGAGGCAATTAGTCAATCTTCTTTAGTTGTTTCCCGTTCGGGCTATAGCACCGTGATGGATTTAATAAAATTGAATAAGAAAGCCATTTTCATTCCTACACCCGGTCAAACAGAACAAGAATATCTTGCAAGTGAATTGATGAAAAATGGAATTGCATTTTCAATGAAGCAGTCAGAATTTGATTTGGAAAAAGCCTTAAAAGAATCAGTGTCTTACAAAGGTTTTGTGAATTTTGAACAAGATGAATTGCTTTTAAAAAATGCAATAGATTCTGTGCTGTGAAAACACTAATACTACCATTGCGAAGTTTTGAAGCGTGGAGGGAGTGGAGGGAGTGCCGCGCCAATCAGTAAGTTAGCAGCAATGCCTTTTCACATTTTGCGCTTTAACGAAAGCAGGGTCAATTAAAAGACAAAATACAAAAACACGGGCAAAGCCCATCGGCTATCCTTCAGCAAAATAAAAGAGATGATGCTCGTCTATTTTTTACTGGATGGAATCATCCCATTTATTTTGCGCTAACGCGCAACAGCCAAACACAAACAGCCAACAGCCGAAATTTTTCATACGTTCTGTCAGAATGACCCCCATATTCCGTCAGATTTTTTGAGCAGCAATGA
The DNA here is from genome assembly GCA_964631835.1 of uncultured Chitinophaga sp. Taxonomy (GTDB): domain Bacteria; phylum Bacteroidota; class Bacteroidia; order Chitinophagales; family LD1; genus Bog-950. Next base: position 207 of record CAZWAD010000006.1, on the reverse strand, counting down.
CAAAAATTCCGCTCTTACAAAGTGGAGGGTAATTTGATAAGATAGCTAAGATTTTTTATTTGGGATAAATTCTCTGCCCGCTTTTCGGAAGTCCCTTCCTTCCTTGAAAATCTCGAAGACCATTAGTTCTGAGTATTCAGTCAAGGAACAAATTTTATCAATTAAAAACCATTTTATGGCAAATCATTACATTAAGTTCTATCCGGT
>CAZWAD010000005.1:0-156227 GCA_964631835.1 uncultured Chitinophaga sp. | reverse complement strand
ACTATCCTGCCTCCAGGTATCACTATCCTGCCTCCGGGTATCACTATCCTGCCTCCAGGTATCACTATCCTGCCTCTGGGTATGACTATCCTGCGCAGTTTTGGGCAAAAACATCGAAAAAATGAGAAAAACGCAGTCTTTTCTTACTGAGCTTATCACATTATTAATACTGCTTATGGTGGTTTTGGTGGGAACAGTGGCATTTTACCAGTTTCCGTTCCCATCGGAGTCTTCCTTCGCGAAGTGTTGGAGCTCCCCACATTTGCATCGGGCTTTCCGAAACGAAAGTCCCCTGACGTAATGCTTTGAAAACTGCTGCTCTAATAATCGAACTCCTTAAAGCTCTTTTTGATAATAGCTATGGAGTCGTCAATCTGCTCTTTGGTAATGCAAAGAGGGGGGGCAAGACGGATAACGTAATGGTGGGTGGGTTTGGCGAGCAAACCGTTTTCCATTAACTGCATACATAAGTTCCAGCCGTATTCTTCGCGTTCCTTTCTAAGCACAATGGCATTGAGCAAACCTTTGCCGCGTATGGTTTTTATGAGCGGGTGTTTAATTTTTTCCAGTTCGGTGCGGAAATACTTGCCCAGGTAAAATGCGTTGTAAACCAGGCTTTCATCTTTAATAATCTGCAAAGCGGCTATGGCAACTTTGCAGGCTAAGGGATTGCCGCCATAGGTGGAGCCATGCTCACCGGGCTTAATGGTAAGCATAACCGGGTCATCGCAAAGCACAGCAGAAACAGGCAACATTCCTCCGCTAAGCGCTTTGCCCAGAATCAGAATATCGGGGCGGACTTCTTCCCAATCGCAAGCCAGCATTTTACCGGTGCGCCCCAGGCCGGTTTGTATTTCATCGGCAATAAAAAGAACACCCGCTTTTTCACACAGGTATTTGGCTTTGGCTAAATAATTTTCATCGGGAACTATTACACCGGCTTCGCCTTGTACCGGCTCTACCAAAAACCCGCAAACATCCTTATCGTTCAGCGCGGTTGCTAAAGCCCTCAAATCATTATAAGGTATCTGAACAAAATTCGGAACAAACGGTCCGAACCCTTTATAGCTCTCCGGGTCGGTTGATGCTGAAATAGCCAGAAGAGTTCTGCCGTGGAAGTTACCTTCCGGCACAATGATTTTAGCCTTGTTCTCCTTGATTTTCTTTACTTTATAACCCCATCTGCGCGCCAGCTTTACGGCTGTTTCCACTGCCTCAACACCGGTGTTCATAGGCAGCACTTTGTCGTAACCGAAATAACCGGTGATATATTTTTCGTATTCACCCAAAACCGAATTGTAAAAAGCGCGGGAAGTAAGTGTCAGCTTTTCCGCCTGCTTGCGGATTACATCGGCAAGCAACTGGTGGCAGTGCCCCTGGTTAACGGCTGAGTATGCTGAAAGGAAATCGTAATACCGCTTGCCTTCCACATCCCACATGTACACCCCGCGGGCGCGCTCCATAACCACAGGCAGCGGGTGATAGTTGTGCGCTCCGTAGCGCTCTTCCAGTTCCATCAGGTACTCGCTTCTTGTTCCGGTTGCTTCTGCTATCATATCTTGTTTTTTAAGTTTCACCCAAAGCGGGCGTAAAGTTATCAATTACGGATAAAACCGTTTATTAACTACGAAAGATGGACGTTGCACTGTTGCCGTTGCGCGAAAAAAATTTTCTGAAAATAAAGTTCGTAAAACATACTAAAGATGTTAAGGGTTCGTTGAGGGAAACTCAGTGGGTAAAAACAAAAGAGGCTGTCATTCTGAATGGAGGCTTTGCGGAATGAAGAATCTTGAATTTCATTGGAAACCCAATACAAGATGTTTCGCTTCGCTGAGCCTACGCTCAACACGACAGCCCTTTTCAGGCGGCCTCCTTTTGTTTTAAGGTTACATGTCAGCCTCTTTATGCTTTTTGCCTATGTTACCGAATACATAGCTAAGCTGAACAGTGTAGCTTCGTGGCGATTCGAGATAAGCGGGTCGCGGAGTGTATTCCCAGTTCAGCACATTTTTTACAACAAAAGCCAAACGAACACCTTGCTTAAAGTTATATGCCAGGTGCATATTCCAGATAATGTCGCCCCTGCCTTTGCCTATAGGTATGGCGGCTTTTTCTTTACGCCATTGCTCTAGTCCGCCAAACGCACTTGGCCCCAGAAACTTGAACAGCGGGCTTACGAAAGCATAGTCAATATTATCAGTATAACTGGCGTACTGGAGGTTGGAGTTCCATTCCAAACCTTTATACGTCATAGTCAGGTCAATTTTTACCGTATGCCTGTTTCGGTATTTCAAAAAATTGGAGTTTGAGCTCGAAGTTTGTGAATAGGTTATAAAAGGAATCGTATCGGGATTGTTCTCGGGGTTGTAAGCTCCATAAGCTGTTCCCTGATTGGAAAGCTTAACTCCTTCGTAATTGTAAAGCGAAAGGGTGTCGTTCCAGTTAAGCGAACGCGGGTCAATAAAGTTATAACCGGCTACAATCTGTAAACCAATCGGGCCTAAATTACCCTGACCGGCAAGAACAAACTCAGTTCCGAGAATGCGGGTTTTACCCACATTTTGAGAAGAGAACCCGAAACCAAAGTTGGCGTTGGAGTTAAGCCAGTCGGCTTGTGCGCCAAACTGCCCGAATGTAAATTCCATCATATTATCATATTGATTCCAGAAACCAGAAAGGTCGGCATAACCGACCCAGCCTTTACCCATGGCAAAACCCTGCTTAATGCCTAACTCAGCGCTGTAACCTTTTTCGGGTTTCAGGTTGGGGTTAGAAGCAATGGTTAAAGGACCTACTTTAGTGCTGATATATCTTTCAGCAATAGTCGGATACCGGAAACCCTGCCCGAATGAAGCACGGATATATGTAGCTTCAGCAGCCTGGTAATTGATACCTATACGAAACAGAGGATATTTTAAATCGTTGAGCGAGTTAGGTTTGGATGCTAACCGATCGTATTTGCTCCATGTTGTATCTGTACCGCTAACAGACGAAACTGTTGAATCGGTTAAATAATGCCTGACAGAAAAGTATTCCCACCTTGCGCCAACGGTTATGCTGAGTTTCTGAAAGAATTTGAAATCGGTTTGAGCATATAAAGAGAAGTTATAAATGTTGTTTTTGCCAAACAGACTTCCCCCCTCACCTTTTGGAGGGGTTACGTCATCATACACATTTACCACACCGGTTACAATATTGAAATCAAATTTTTTGAAATCGAACTTGCGGTGATATTGCAACTCAGCATAATACCGGTTCGGAGTTGAACCCTGCCCGGTAGTGGTGGTGTTGGTTGCGTTGAAGAAGCGACCTACAAACTTGATGTGGTTGTTTTTCTTGTCATAATAGTCAATAAAGGGGTCAACGGTAAAGCGGGTGGTTTTATATTGAGTGATGGTATTTGGGAAAGGTTTATAAGCAAGCGAATCGTAATTAATGCCGTTTACGTTTCTTATACCATTCCAGAAAAAGAACGTTTTTCCCCAACTGTAATAGCCGCTGAAGTTAACGCCTATGTTTAAGCCTTGTACTTTCTTGAAGCGGTAGCGGTATTTGATAGTTCCGCGAACTGCATGTGAATCGCTGCTATCGAGATAGCCAGTATTTTGGTCGAATGCTCCGCCAAATACCAGGTCGTTTTGCCCGAACTTTTGACGGTGAGCAAAGTTGAAACCTCCTGTCATGGGGTTTTTGTTGCCCCAATATTTCATTTTAGGGGTTCTGGTAGGTCCTTCAATAATACCGGTATAAACTGTAGCACGGGTTAAGGGCTCGTTGGTAGGATATGCTGTCCGCACATTGATAATTCCGTTGAGCGCTCCCGAACCATAAAGCGCTGAGGCTGCTCCTTTGATTACTTCTACCTGGTCAACATTTTCCATTGGAACAATACTCCATTTGGCATCGTTTGCATCGGCTGTTAATAAAGGCAGGTCATCAATCATTACCAATACCCGGCTTCCTGCTCCGTAGCTCCATCCTGCACCACCGCGAATATTAACTTGCCCATCGGCTATAGTTACACCGGGTACACGGTTCATACCACCATCCAGACTGGTAATGTTCTGGCTGGTTAAAGTGGTTCCTTTCACTACATCCATCGAAACGGTTTCTTCGCCCAGTTTCTTTTGATATTTGCTGCCTGTAACTACCACCACATCAATAAGCTGCTGCTTTTCAATAAGCACCACATTAAGAGTTTTGTTTTCGCCTGCCGAAAGGCTTACTCTGATTTTCTGTTCTTCTTTTCCGATATACCGGAACGAAACGTCATAAGTACCAGCCGGAACGCTGATTTCGTACTTACCGTCAAAATCGGTGACAGCCGCCCACCCTTTGCTGGCGTCAATAACAACGTTAGCGCTGATAAGTGATTCCCGGGTTTCATCGGTAACAGTGCCTGTTAGTCTGGCGTTTTGCGAAAAGGATTGAAACGAAACGAGCGATAATATAAGAAAGAGTATGAGATTAAATTTCATTCGTATTTTTTTAAGTGGCGTAAAAATATCTTTTTTTTGAAACGGAGGAACGCAGACATAACATAGTGGATAATTTGTGTAATTATTAAGATGCAAAAGCGGCCGGATTCCACAGGTCCGTTTTTTTCAGGGGACTGCAAAGCCCTGGCGGTTTTGCCTTTAAACGGTGTAATTGACTCTCAACTGAACAAAAACCTTAAAGAAATATTCAGCGGTTCTTGATTTATTGGTTTAAGCGGTCTATATTTTCGTTCAACCATAGAGAAAAAATCTCTGAGTCGCGTCAGAGGTTTTACCGCCACCCCATAAAGGAGGCGGTTTTTTTGTACGCCCGTGCTTACTTTTAAGACCCAATTCACTGAGTGTTACTCCGCAAGTATTTTATTGAAATCAGGCGAATAGCCGTCAGGTGCACACCCAAACAAATCCTTTGAAAGTGTGAGGCAAATGTTTACTTTTATCAACTTAGCATTTCATCACTTTTAACTTACAATTATGGCAACAGTAAATGTGTATTTAACCTATAACGGTAACTGCGAAGAAGCATTCAACTTTTACAAAACGGTTTTTGGTGGCGAATTCGGGTATATAGGGCGGTTTAAAGACATGCCTGTCCAGGAAGGTCAGGCTGCTGTTGCAGCGGCTGATGCGGAAAAGATAATGCACGTATCGCTACCGGTAAGTCAGGAAACTGTCCTGATGGGCAGCGACACCGGTGGAGAGTGGGCAAAAGACTTTAAGGCAGGAAATAACTTTTCTATTTCCATCAACACTTTATCGAAAGAGGAAGCCGATAGATATTTCAACGGGCTTTCTGCCGGTGGAAGAGTGAATATGCCTATGGTTAGTACTTTCTGGGGCGACTACTTCGGTATGTTTACCGATAAATTCGGTATCAATTGGATGGTGAGCTTTAATGAAAAACCCATGCACAAATAACCCATGAGCGCCATTCACAACAACGAAGCCACCAATGAAGTAACAGGAAACGAAATAATTATGACACGCCTGCTCAATGCTCCCCGCGAGTTAGTATGGGACGTATTTACCAACCCAAAGCATCTGGCAAACTGGTGGGGTCCATTTGGTTTTACCATTACCACCCATAGCATGGAACTTAAGGTTGGCAGTCAGTGGCTTCTTACTATGCACGGCCCTGATGGAACCGATTATCCGAATAATATAGTTTACGAGGAAATTGTAAAGCCCGGGCGTATTATATTTCGGCATGTTAACGATGATTACAAAATACCTGTGCTGCACCGAACTACTATTACGTTTACAGAAGAAGGAACAAAAACAAGACTATTTTTTAAGATGACTTTCCCGAACCTCGAAAGCCTGAACGAAGTGAATGCCGAGTACGGGGCGGTAGAAGGCGGCAAACAAACCAATGCCCGTCTTGAGGAATACCTAACTAAGCTGCAGTCGGTGAGGAATTAGGTAATCAGCTAATCAATTTTTTTACATTCGCTTATCAAATTACTCACCAAGGAATGAAAAGAGACGAAATCGAGAAACTGATTGGCGCTGACAAAGCCAAATATCTTTTAGACCATCAATCGAAAACTATTTCTAAAGACGTCCTCCATCTTCCCGGCAAAAAACATTTTGATACGATATGGAAGGAGAGCAACCGCAATATTCCAACTCTTCGCAATCTTAAGGCAATAATGGATAGCGGCAGGCTGGGAGGCACCGGTTATGTGTCTATCCTTCCTGTTGACCAGGGTATTGAACATAGTGCGGGTGCATCATTTGCGCCTAACATTCCTTTGTTCGACCCGGAGAGTATTGTTGAGTTGGCTATTGAAGGCGGCTGTAATGCAGTAGCTTCTACTTTCGGTGTTCTCGGCATGGTGGCTCGTAAATACGCGCATAAAATTCCTTTTATTGTAAAAATCAATCATAACGAGTTTATCAGTTACCCGAACAGTTTCGACCAAATCATGTTCGGCAAAGTAAAAGACGCCTGGAACATGGGGGCTGCTGCTATAGGTGCTACCATTTATTTCGGCAGCGAAGAGTCGAAGCGACAGATTGTTGAGGTAAGTGAAGCATTTGAATATGCTCATGAACTGGGAATGGCAACTGTGTTGTGGTGTTACCTGCGCAACTCTGCATTTAAAAAGGACGGAATTGATTATCACACCTCAGCTGACTTAACCGGTCAGGCCAATCACCTGGGGGTAACTATACAGGCTGATATTATTAAGCAAAAACTTCCGGAGAACAACGGAGGATATAACGCGCTGAGTTTTGGCAAAACCCATAAGAAGGTTTACTCCGATTTAACTACCGACCATCCGGTTGATTTGTGCCGCTATCAGGTAGCGAATTGCTATATGGGAAGAGTCGGGCTGATTAATTCAGGCGGGGCTTCATCCGGTGCAAGTGATTTAGCAGAAGCTGTTTCAACCGCAATCATCAATAAGCGCGCAGGCGGCATGGGATTAATTTCAGGTCGCAAAGCATTTCAGCGTCCGTTTAAAGAAGGAACTGCTCTGCTCCATGCAATTCAGGATGTGTATCTTTCTAAAGAAATAACTGTAGCCTAATGGCATCCATGGCTGAAGAAAAAGTTCCGTGGTGGAAAAGATTTCGTAAAGGTGTCCAGACTTCTACCGAAGAAAAGAAAGAAACACCTGAAGGAGTATGGCATAAGTGCGGAAATTGCAAGAACACTTACCTGCTCACCAGGCTGAAAGAAAACCTGCATGTTTGTCCGGATTGTAATTATCATGAAAAGATTGATTCCGAAGATTATTTCCGTTTGATTTTTGATGATGCCGGATTTGAAGAACTCTTTGGCGGATTAGTACCGGTTGACTTCCTGAACTTCACCGACCTTAAACCTTATTCAAAAAGAATTAAAGACACAACCGAATCAACGGGTTTGCTCGAAGCCATGACGGTAGCCACAGGAAAGCTTAATAGTTGCAAATTGGTGATTGCCGCGATGGATTTCAGTTATATAGGAGGCTCCCTGGGTTCCGTGATGGGAGAAAAGATTTCACGGGCTATTGATTACTGTGTAGAACACAAAATTCCGTTAGTGATTATTTCCCGCTCTGGCGGTGCGCGAATGCAGGAGAGCGCTTTTTCACTTATGCAGCTAGCTAAAACTTCTTCTAAACTCAATCAGCTTGCCGCTGCTAAAATTCCTTACATCAGTTTAATGACCAACCCTACCACCGGTGGTGTAACAGCTTCGTTTGCTATGCTGGGCGATTTTAATATTGCTGAACCCGGTGCGTTGATTGGCTTTGCCGGACCGAGAGTAATTGAGGAAACAATTAAGAAGAAACTTCCTGAAGGATTTCAAACTGCAGAGTTTCAACTTGAAAACGGCTTCCTTGATTTTATTGTGGAACGCAAGCATATCCGGGAGAAACTTTCCACTCTGCTTGCATTGATGAGAAACTGAAACCAGAAATCAGTTAAAAGCAACCACCACCTTACCCTTTAACAAAGGATAAACCGCAAGTATCACGAAAACTCGTGATACCTTCAACCCCCCGCGGTTAGTAACTAGACTTTCTTTTTAATGGTCACCGGCTTTCTGAAAACCTTTGAAGGGTTTGCTTTTGCATACTTAGCCGATACAAATCGTCCGGTAACTTTGCTTAGCAGAATGGTTTGCTTGTGGGTAACAGTTTTGCTTTTCTTTGCCATAGTTGTAGGAATTTAATATTGTAACCAAAACTAAACTAAATTATTAAACAAAGAAACTTTTGCGTTAAAATAAACACCACACCTCAACCCTTAACCGGTAAGGTTAAAGCAAGTCTTTTACATTAGCAGTCAAAGTTTCTCGCGGATGAAAAAATTCAGCATTCTCCTTTTGATAAATTTCTCCTTTGTTCTTATCACTTATCCGCAAACCATTACTCAAACCATCCGGGGCAATGTAATTGACAAAGAATCAAACCTTCCTATGGAAGGAGTTACCGTTGCCGTAAAGAATGATTCTGCAATCCTTACCGGCACCACAACCGATGCTGGCGGAAACTTCCGTCTTGAAAGGATTCCTGTGGGCAGAGTAGATGTAATGGTTTCGTTTGTTGGCTATAAAAAGGTTTTCATTCCTAATGTTCTGCTCAACTCAGGAAAAGAGGTGGTACTGAATATTGAAGTAGAAAGCTCAGTGGAAACGATGAAAGAAGTGGAAATAAGAGGCGCACGAAAGGGTGAAACTATTAACGAAATGGCGGTGTTAAGTGCCCGTGCTTTTTCCGTAGAGGAAACAGAACGTTATGCCGGCAGCCGTGGCGACCCTGCCCGGATGGCATCAAACTTTGCCGGAGTATCAGGCACCGATGATTCGCGGAATGACTTGGTTATTCGCGGTAATTCACCTTTTGGTGTAATGTATCGGTTGGAGAATGTGATTATTCCCAACCCCAACCACTTTGCGGTTGCCGGAGCTACCGGTGGCAGTGTAGCCATACTGAACAACCGGATGTTAACCACTTCTGATTTTCTTTCCGGTGCTTTTCCCGCGGAATTCGGGAATGCGGTTGCCGGGGTTTTTGACATACGTTTAAAAAGCGGGAACAATGAGCGGCACGAATACACTGCACAGTTAGGAATGCTTGGCACTGAAGTTTTCGGTGAAGGTCCTTTAAATAAAAAAAGTAAATCATCCTACATTTTCAACGGACGCTACGCCACACTTGAAGGATTAGTAAAACTTGGTATTGATATCGGTACCGAAGCCATTCCTAAATACCAAGACCTGCAATTCAAAATGAATTTCCCGTTTAAGAATGGGGATAATCTTTGCGTGTTCGGAATTGGCGGGTATTCGCAAATTAATCTCATTACCAGTAACCGGCTAAAACCCGAGAAACGTGACCTCTATGCTTCCAAAGATCAGGACGAATACTTTCGCGCGGGATTGGGTTTGTTTGGGCTTACTTATACCCACCAGGTAAATGAACACGAATATTCAAAAGTTTCTTTGGCTGTTTCAACCCAATACAACAAAAATCATTTTGAACGGGTTATTCGTCATGTCGATTCAGTCACAGGGAACTTTGCAGTTGACAATATTTACCGCAAGCTTGATTATTTTTTTGTAAACACTCGCTACACACTTTCATTTCTTCGTAATAATAAGATTAGTGCACGAAGTGCTGTTCGTTACGGAGTAACTAGCGAAATGCTCCAGCCCCTTTTTGTTGACAGCAACCTGCTTGAGCCGCAATTTGAAACAACTGTTACCAATTACTTCTGGAAGAAAAGACTTGATACCCGAGCCGGTATTCATCTTTTACTTCAACCTTTTCTACAATGGAAATATGCCTTGAGCGAAAAAATTTCTCTCGTTGCGGGAGTTCATGCTCAATACTTTACATTGAATCACTCTTTTGCTTTAGAGCCTCGATTTTCATTAAAATGGCAATTAAAAGGAAATCAATCGCTCGCTTTCGGAACCGGTTTGCATTCTCAGGTTCTTCCGGTGTATCAGTATTTTCTGCAGAATGATTCAGCACAGATTTACAACAAGAACCTTGATTTTATGCGGAGCTTTCATGTGGTTTTGGGCTATGATGTTTTTTTCAAAAAGGATATCCGTATTAAAACTGAAATTTATTTTCAGCAATTGTGGAGTTTACCGGTTGACACTTTTGCATCTTCCTATAATATGCTGAACGAAGGCAGTGGTTTTGACCGTTTTTTTCCAGGGAAGTTAGGCAGCACCGGCTTGGGAAGAAACATGGGTATTGAGTTTACGCTAGAGAAATTCTTTACCCATAATTGGTTCTTCATGTTTAGTGCATCGTTGTATGATTCAAAATTGAGAGCTGGTGACGGGAAATGGTATAACAGTGATTTTAACGGCAACTATATCTTAAATGCACTTGGCAGCAAAGAGTTCAAATGGGGTAAGAAACGAATAAATACCATAGGTGTTGGCGGTAAAATAACTTTCGGTGGCGGGCAACGTTACACACCGTATGACACTCTTTTATCACAACTTCATGAAGACCCAATTGTTCAAAATGCTCAACGTAATAAGTACCAGTTCAGGCCCTATTTTCGGTTTGATGTAAAGCTTAACTACCGGTGTAACACCAGGCGGTTTACTCATGAGGTAGGAATCGACCTGGTGAACGTGGCAATGTACAAGAACGTCCTGCGCATACAGTACATCAGCCCACAAGAGCCAGCTAGAGAAATTTACCAGCTTGGCTTTCTTCCTCTATTTTATTACCGGTTAGATTTCTGGATCGGCAAAGAGAATTGGTAAGTTGGAAATCCTACTCCTAAACTTATTACTAAACAGCAAACGCTGAGCCTTTTTATATTTCAAATCAACTGAAAACACAAATCTTTTTTCTTTATCAGTATTACGTTATCATTGTTCTCTAACCTATATATGACAATATGAAGTATTTTAGTCCTGCTTTCTTCAAATTTTTTGACGGACTCAAAAAGAATAACAACAAAGAATGGTTCGAGAAAAACCGAACCACCTATGAAGTCGAGGTAAAAGGACCTTTTAAACAATTAGTTACAGACCTTACCGCCAAGCTGTCGAAAGAAATCCCTGAGTTAAACCAGAATATTTCAAAAGCAATTTTCCGCATAAACCGCGACATTCGTTTTTCAAAAGATAAATCGCCTTACAAAGTAAATGTTGCTGCCATTTTTAGCCGCACCGGAACAAAAGATAATGACTATCCGGGGTTTTATATGCACTTCGGTAATGATGAAATTATGATTGGCGGTGGCAAATACTTCTGTTCCAAGGAGGAAATTGCAAAAATTCGTCAGGAAATTTATTACAACCACAGCGATTTCAAAAAACTTCTGAAGAACAAACCATTTAAAGCAAAGTTTAAAACACTGCTCGGGGATAAAAACAAAGTGTTGGACCCGACATACAAGGAGTTCATTAAGCAAGAGCCGCTTATTGCCAATAAACAGTTTTGGTATTATGCGAAGCTTTCGCGAAAAGATGTAACCGGCAGTAAAATTGACAGCATTGTCTTCTCCCATTTCAAAGCGGGGCTTCCTATGAACCAGTGGTTATTGCAAGCTATTTCGAATTAACGATAAATGAAATTACTTCTTTGTCTTGCCTCTTTAAAAGATGCAGATGAGTTTCTGAAAGAATATCAGATTCAGATACAAAACCACTCCTCACGTTCATTTGTCTCCTCTGCAAAATTCAACCAGCACGAAGTGGATATTGTAGAAACCGGGGTAGGTTTGTTTCAAACCTCTTATAAGATTACCAAAACACTGTCCAGCCAAAAATATCACCTTGCTTTGAAAGCTGGTTTCGGGAATTCTTACAAAGAGGAAATTGCTGTTGGCTCTGTACTGAATGTTGTTAACGAAAAACCGGGCGATTTCGGCACATTCATTAACGGGTCATGGAAAGACTATTATGATTTTGGTCTTCTGAACAAAGATGATGAACCACATATCCGGGGAAGTTATATTAACCTCACCAGCGCTTATATGAATATATTCTCAGCTTTCAAAAAAGCCGTGAGTGTTACTGTAAACCATTATTCTGACAGGAACAATTATCCGCTTCGCGCGGAAAAATATAAAGCTGACTGCGAAACCTGTGACGGTTTAGGCTTTGTATATCCTTGTTTGTTTGAAAAGCAATCTTTCTACCATTTATGTGTTGTAGAAAAAAATCTTTTAACAGGTGAAGAAAATTTTCATCTTGCAAAGCAAAAATTAAACGAAACGGTAATCAGCCTTTTACAAAAACTTTGATATGTCAAATACAGAATTACTGGAACAGTACCGGGCTACGCGGAAAATTACTGACGAAAAGTATCTAAAAATGCTTAATAACCGTCTGTTGTTTGAGCTATTTCTTGCCGGAAGACTTCCTATGGGCTTTATAGCCGGTCTTAAGGTAAAATCATTCAGCCTGAATAAATGCGAAATTACTGTACCCTACAGATGGTTGAATCAAAATCCTTTTCGATCCACTTACTTTGCTGTTCTTTCTATGGCAGCTGAAATGAGTACTGGAATGTTCGGGATGATGATGACTATAGAATCGAATCCTTCAGTAGCAGTTTTGGTTACCAAAGTTGATTCCGAGTATGTAAAAAAAGCGACTGGAATTACAACTTTTACATGCACAGATGGCAAAGCAATCAACGAAACCATTGAGAGGGCAATTATTACAGGCGAAGGGCAAACAGTTGTTGCCAATAGCATAGGCACATCGGAAATGGGAGAAGTTGAATCCCGCTTTAAAGTTCAATGGAGCTTTAAGATGAGAACGAAAAAGTAAAGAGTTCTTATTTTTATACCAATGCGGGAGTAGCTCAGTTGGTAGAGCATCAGCTTCCCAAGCTGAGGGTCGCGGGTTCGAGTCCCGTTTCCCGCTCATGATAAAAAAAACAATTTTTCTCTGCCTGCTGTTCATTGCTGCGAAAACTAATTCACAGGTTTATCCATACGATGAAGGATTTACCGGTATTCCATCTCTTACACTGCCTGCAGGCTGGCAAGGAGATATGAAAGTTCGCTCCGGACATGGCTTAAATGACGATAAATGTATTGCTGCTGACATCAGTGGAACCGATTTTGTGGATTCTGCCATTACTCCCTGGATTGGTCCGCTCGACAACAACACTGAGTTTTATTTCTGGTACAGGATGGTGGAAGACTTTATTTATCCCTCCACCCAAAAAAACCTTACCACTGACAATTTTACTATTTCCATCTCTACCGATTCTGTCAATTACCTGGAAATATTCAGGGTTGATTCAAACAATCATCAGCCAAACACCAATTTTAAAAAGATAACCTTTCCTATTACCAATTACGGAGGTCAGGTTGTTAAGTTCAAACTCCGTTGCGAATTCGGTTACGGAAGCAGTTATTATGTAGATGTTGACTCTATCAAGGTAAGACTAAATCTGAACCCGGGAATTAATGAAGCCAATAAACCGGATGTGAAGATTTATCCTTCAATATCCAGCTCGTATTTTCAAATAGAAACAAATAGAAATGATTTCACTTCTATTTTGATTACGAATTTTTCCGGGCAAATAATGATCTCAGAAGTTTTCCAGAACAGAAGGACAGTTGATGTCAGTAATTGGAATGCTGGTGTTTATTTTGTTCAGCTACAATCTCCTTTAGCCGTACTCTCCCGAAAAATTACCATTCAGCGATAACAATGAAAAACATTGTTGTCACTGGTGCTGCAGGTTTTATTGGCTGTAATGTTGTTCGAAGATTAAATAAAGACGGCTTTACCAATCTTATCCTGGTTGATGATTTTAATAACTCTGTAAAGTTCAAGAATCTGGAGGGAGTATCTTTCAGTCAAAAGATTCCTCGCTTTGATTTTACCGAATGGGTTAATGATAATAGTGAAAAAGTAGAATTTATCTTCCATCTCGGGGCGCGAACCGATACCACTGAATTCGATTTCAAAATTCTCGATTCGCTAAATCTGAACTACTCAAAAACTCTTTGGAAAGTCTGCACTGAAAAGCAAATTCCTTTGCTCTATGCATCTTCTGCAGCTACTTATGGATTAGGGGACCAAGGATTTAGCGATGATCATTCGCTACTAAGAGAATTGAAACCACTTAACCCCTACGGGCTATCTAAACATCTGTTTGATCTATTTACTACTGAACAAATGCGGACACCTCCTTTTTGGTGCGGGCTTAAGTTTTTTAATGTCTATGGCCCCTATGAAAACCACAAAGGCAAAATGGCATCTGTGGTGTTTCAAGCTTACAAGCAAATTAAAAACACGGGGAAGATGCATCTCTTTAAAAGCCATAACCCTGAATATAAAGACGGGGAGCAGCTTCGCGATTTTATTTATGTAGATGATGTGGTTGACGTATGTTTGTTTCTTTTTAAGAAATATAGAACCGGAATTAACTCAGGAATATATAATGTGGGCTCGGCAACGGAAAGAACTTTTAACGATTTAGCAAAAGTAATTTTTGCCACAATAAACTTTTCCGAAAGTATTGAATATATACCTATTCCTGAAAATATCCGTAATAAATACCAATACTTCACCCGCGCTTCAATTGACAAACTCAAGTCAACAGGTTTTCGCAAAAATTTCATTAGTTTAGAAAAAGGGATAGAAAATTACGTGGTTTTCCTCAAAATGTTAAAAACTTTTTAGGCTTTAAGCTCTATTTTTATATTTTTGCCCCAATTTATAACATAATTATATTTATTTAATATGAGAAACAAATACCTAGTTCCCTTTTTGCTGCTTGCGGCAGTAAGCATTCTTGGAGTATTTTACAGCCCCGCCCCCGCAACACTTGCAGAGGGAATAACCCTCCCTGACCTTGACACCGGGGATATTGCATGGATGCTTACCGCATCCGGTCTTGTTTTGCTGATGACTCCCGGTCTTTCCTTTTTTTATGGAGGTATGGTAAGTAAGAAGAATATCATTTCTACCATGCTTCAGAGTTTTATTGCCATGGGCATTATTACCGTAATTTGGGTGGTTATAGGCTTTAGTTTGGCATTTGGAACTTCTATTGGTGGATTTATAGGCGACCCAAGAACATTTTTTATGTTCAATAATGTAATTGATGGGAGGTGGCCACTTGCTCAAACAATTCCTTTACTTCTTTTCGCCCTCTTCCAATTAAAATTTGCCATTATTACTCCGGCCCTCATTACTGGCAGTTTTGCCGAACGTGTTCGCTTTAGCGCCTATCTTCTTTTCATGTGCTTATGGTCCGTTTTAATCTATTGCCCGTTAGCACATTGGACATGGCATCCTGATGGATTTCTGTTTAAATTAGGCGTGCTTGACTTTGCTGGTGGAACAGTAGTTCACATGAGCGCAGGTGTAGCAGCTTTAGCGGGAGCAATGATTCTTGGAAGAAGAACCACATTTGACGACAGCAAACAATTTGCCGGGCCTGCCAATATCCCTTTTGTAATCATAGGGACAGGTTTGCTTTGGTTTGGTTGGTTTGGATTTAATGCAGGTTCGGCAGTAGGTGCGAATGCACTCGCTGTATC
Organism: uncultured Chitinophaga sp.; assembly: GCA_964631835.1. Lineage (GTDB taxonomy): Bacteria > Bacteroidota > Bacteroidia > Chitinophagales > LD1 > Bog-950. The sequence goes on along the minus strand of CAZWAD010000005.1, from coordinate 140,736 downwards.
TGCTTTCGCTACAACCATAGTAGCCAGCGCCACAGCCATGATGAGTTGGATTTTCTTCGATGCCGTAAGAGGTAAAAAAGCTTCTGCAATAGGTGCATGTGTAGGCGCAGTAGTTGGACTAGTCGCTGTTACTCCTGCTGCAGGATTTATAACTGTTCCGCAAGCGCTTTGTGTAGGTTTTGTTTCGGCTATTGTAAGCAACCTTGCAGTCAGGGCTAAAAACAAATCGAACCTTGATGATACCTTAGACGTGTTTCCATGTCACGGTATTGGGGGAATTTCCGGAATGATTCTTACCGGAATTTTTGCTAAAGATGTTGGACTATTCTATGGTCAAACACAAACATTCCTATATCATTTACTTGCTATTGTTATTGTGATAGTATTTACTTTTATAGGCTCTTACCTGATTTATAAACTAACTGCCATGATTGTTCCGCTCAGAGTAAGTGTGGAGGAAGAGAAAGATGGTCTTGACTTTACGCAGCATGGCGAAACTTACAAATTGAAAAAACCTGTAGTTGAACCAGTGAGTGTTAACTAATCAGTTCTTCAAAACAAAAAAGCGCCCCGGATACCGGGGCGCTTTTTTGTTTTTAGCGCCTTTAGTTTTCCGGTTTAAATTATAAACTCGCTTTGTGAAATATAATTTTATAACTATTGAGGGATGTATAGGTGCAGGCAAAACCACACTTGCAAAAAAAATTGCTTCAGATTTTAAGGGGAAACTAATTCTTGAGGAATTCGAACAAAACCCGTTCCTTCCAAAATTTTATCAAGACCCTGTAAGACATGCTTTCCCGGTTGAATTATACTTTATGGCTGAACGGTTTCAGCATTTAAAAAAACTATTGAGCGAAGCTGACATCTTTAAGTCATTCACTATCTCCGACTTCCTTTTCCAGAAGAGCTTAATTTTTGCGAGCAACAACCTGAATGAAGATGAAGCTAAGTTGTATCGCCTGCTGTTCGATATCATCAACCCTTCTTTACCTAAACCCGATTTTATTTTGTACCTGTATGCCCCGGTTGAAAAACTTCTGCAAAACATTAAAACGCGAGGTCGTGATTACGAGAAAAACATCAAGCCGGAATATCTTCATAAGATTCAAAATGCTTACTTAGATTATTTTAAATCTCAGGAAAATTCAAGAATTGTTTTACTTAACACATCCGGATTAAATTTTGTAGATTTTAAAAAGGATTATGAATACGTTGCCGAGATTCTGAATACGGAATTTGATACCGGTTTGCATTATCTGTAAACATGCCAATGGCAGAATGAAATACCTTACCCGCACCATCTGGGTTCTTTCTATTATCAGTTTGTTCAATGACATTTCCAGTGAAATGCTTTATCCGGTCATGCCCTTGTTTTTGGCAAGTATTGGTTTCTCATCGGTTTGGATAGGAGTTCTTGAAGGATTTGCCGAAGCAACAGCCGGGTTAAGTAAAGGGTATTTCGGGCGCTGGAGTGATGCAAGTCCACGCAGGCTTCCATTTGTTCATGCAGGATATTTGTTAAGCGCTGTTTCAAAACCCATGATGGCTGTGCTCACCTATCCTTTATGGGTTTTTTTGGCGCGAACTACTGACCGGTTGGGAAAGGGTATTAGGACTGCCGCTCGGGACGCTATCCTTTCAGACGAATGTTCTCCGTCAACTAAAGGCAGGGTTTTCGGTTTTCATAAAGCCATGGACACTTTAGGAGCTACCATAGGACCGGTAGTTGCTCTTGTATTCCTTTTTTGTTTCCCTGAACAATATAAAGTCATTTTCATTGCAGCTTTTATTCCTGCCATTCTAGGTACGCTGCTTACGTTTTGTGTTCGTGAAAAAAAAAGGGTACATACTCCAAAACTTTCTTTCAAACTGTCACAAACGCTTAATTACTTACGCGAGTCACCTGCCTGTTACAAAAGGCTTCTTTTCCCTCTGTTGCTGTTTGCTTTTTTCAATAGCTCAGATTTGTTTTTGCTTCTTAAAGTTAAGCAAAGCGGATGGAACGATACCCATGTTATTGGACTGTATATTCTTTACAATCTTGTTTTTGCTCTTGCGGCTTTCCCTTTTGGTCATATTGCCGACTCATTAGGAATGAAGAAAACTTTAATTTTCGGGTTTTCAGTTTTTGTTTTTGTCTATGCCGGCTTTGGACTGAATACTTCATTTGCGGGGTTTGTTACTCTTTTCATTTTATATGGGATATATGCCGCATGTACTGAAGGGGTATCGAAAGCCTTTATCAGCAACCTGGTCCCCACTAAGGAAACAGCTTCTGCATTGGGAACATATTCAGGGCTTGTGTCAATTATGGCATTCCTGTCAAGCACTTTAGCAGGACTAATCTGGAAATACATTTCGCCCGAAGCCGTATTTATTACTGCGGCTGCAGGGGTTGCTGTAGCTATTCTTTTGTTGTTTCTTCTGAAAATAACTCCCCAGCAGGAATATTTATTCAAAAAACCTCCACTTGATTCCGACACGGAATGAAACATCGGGTGCAGGATAACCCGCCAGAGGAAAATATCCTTTAGGTCCGAACGAAGAACTGATATTATCAACCTTAAGAAAAACCCTTACAGTCTTGATTTTCATGTTCAGGAACCAGTCTAGCACAGGGAAAGATTTCTGCTGAACACCGGTTGGGTAAAATGCTCCGAGGAAAGGTTCATAATAAGGGGCATAACTCCGGAAATTATACCGCAGGTCGAAACCGATGGCAAACCAGAGTGCTTTTTTGAAAATCCTTCGCTCATAATAAATGCTGTGCTTTGTTACCAACATGGGGAAAGTTTGCTTTACTAGCCCCGTATTTGGTGCTGAGGTAAACCAAACATCATTATCAAGGTGCAGACCATAGATCCCGTTGCGGTTTCCGAAGTGAGCTACAAAAATATTTTCCTCTCTAGTATCAATATAAGGCAAATTCAGCCCAGGATAAACCGGAAAATGGTCAAGCACATAATAATTGACATCGGCTACAATTCCGTAGTTGTGGTTTTGATACTTCCCTCCCACTCCGAAAAGCTTGGTCTTAGGCAAATTATACTGCCAGTTTACCGGATGAGAAACATAGCTTTCAAAAATATATGGCGCCTCCTTTAATTGATATGTAGCATTGCCAGAAAACATCCCGAACTTGCCGAAATCAAAACCCACAACCGCATCGGCTAACAAATCGTGCTGGTTCCATCCGTACGGAAAGTATTTGACACTCCCTTTGTAAAACAACCTTGAACCGGCAGCAGCATTACTTCGAAAAGTGCCGCTTACATAAAAGTTATCGGTATGGCTCTGTAAAAGATTCTGCGTGATGAAATAATAATCGTACCCTGCTTCAGCACTGGCAATAAAATTCTTTTCTACATAGCCCGAGTCGGAAGTGAGTTTGCGGGCATGATAATCAAGCAGTAGTGCGTTTCCTATTTTCAGATAATTCAAATCATTAAAAACAGAATCTTCGAGCATAAAGCGCCCGTAATATCCCGAGTCAGGCCGTTGGTCGCGGAATTTATTCTTGTTGCTCTCAAGGTTGAACTGATAGGAGACTTTAAACAGAGGCATAAGTGTCTGAACCCGGACAGAATCATCTTTCAGCTCAAAATATTTTTTACCGAGATTATAGGAACTCTTTAAATAAAAATCAACCTGCCGGTAGTTGTTTTCTGCCACTTCAAGTCGCACAGGTACCAAACTTTTTTGGAAAAAAGAAGAATCAAACGGGTTAAGCGGCAGCCCACCGTTTTCGTTTACCTTGAATGCATTAAAAATCAAATCAGCCTGAACATTCCAATGTTTGTTTTTGGAATTGAAAATACCGTAAAGATTAAAGCCATTGTCATTCGTGGTCTGGTTCGTATAAATTCCCTTGGAGGCAATGCGCTTAAAGTCAACACCGTAATAAATTATTCCCTTGTGCTGGTTAGCAAACTTCGCTTCAAAAAGCTGCTCGTTCTGCAAACCGATAATCATGCTCAGCTCCGTATAAGGTCGAATTACCTGATAATACTTCACCGAGTCCTTTCGGAACCGGTAAACATCAAACTGATTATATCCCAAGTTGAAACCGGTGAACCGGTTCGGGAAAAACACGAGCGGATAAGCCGCACTGCCGGTGTTTCCTGCATTGACATATTCAATTCCATCGCGCTGCACGCGGTTGTAATACTGAATGCCGAAAATGGCGGAGTCAATCACAAAATGCTTCTCAGGCTCGGCAGCAGTAAACCAGGTATCGTTTTTGGTGGAAGGCTTCAGCACTCCTTTTTTGCCGAATAGCGGCTGAATGGAGTCAACTTTCTGGGAAAATGAAAAGTGAAAAATGAGAAATGAGAAAAGCAACAGAGATAAAAACTTCGGAACCGTTCCATATTTCATATCAGGTCATTGCTGTATTAAATAGCTCTCAACAATTCGGTAACCACTTTGGTCATTTTCGGTTCAGCTTCGGCTGCTTTCTGCAACACAAAGTCATGAGTTACCTTGTCTGCTTTTTCAGGCGGATAGCCCATATCGCTGATTACGGAAATGGCAAAAACTTCAATACCGGCATGGCGGGCAACAATCACTTCGGGGACTGTAGACATACCCACCGCATCGCCACCGATAATGTGAAACATTTTATACTCAGCGGGTGTTTCGAAAGTGGGACCCTGTACGCCTACATATACACCGGTATGGCAGGCGATGTCATTATCTAAGGCAATCTGCAATCCTTTTTTGATAAAGTGCGGACTATAGGTGTTGTTCATATTCGGAAAGCGGGGACCGAGTTCATCGTAGTTCTTTCCGCGGAGCGGATGGTCAGGCGCCAGGTAAATATGGTCGGTAATAATCATGAGGTCGCCTACTTCAAATTCCGGGTTCATGCCACCGGATGCATTGGAGATAATCAGGGCTTCCACTCCCAACGCTTTCATGATGCGAACCGGAAACGTAACCTCTTCCACCGAGTAGCCTTCGTAATAGTGAAAGCGCCCGTTGAGAGCCACCACGTTTTTGCCGCCAAGCTCACCGAATATGAGTGTGCGCCCGTGCCCCCTTACAGTTGACAGCGGGAAATTGGGAATTTGGGAGTAGGGTATTTCCTTATGCACTTTAATATGGGAGGTAAGCTTTCCGAGGCCGGAGCCGAGGATGATTCCATATTTGTAATCCTTTTTTATCTTCTTTTTCAGAAATGTAGTCGTTTGCCTAATCTTTTTCAGTAAGTCTTCCATTTTGCTTTTTCAGTTTGTAACATTTTGCCTGGTGGTTTCGATGTATTGAACAATATCTGCATCAAATTTTTCCTTCTCTCCGAATAAAAAATCAATGCGTATAGGCTGCACGAATATTTCAATTTTATTCTGCAAAAACCAATGCCGGTAAGTTTCAAGGCGCGCAGCATCTTTTTCGGTGGTTATCATCATTTTTTTCGTGTCGCCCAGGTTGTCGAAAGTATCAAGGATATTTTGCAAATCGAAAGCATCGAACCGGTGGTGGTCGCGATAGCCGCGTAAAAAAACGTTGCGCACGCGGGAACGCAAATACGTCTCCAGTTCATCGTACCGGGCAATTCCGCAGACGAGCAGAACATCTGTGTCTTTGTCCAGAGTGGCTCCAAACATATTGTCAGTAAACGAATAAAGCGCGCCATATTGTACGGTGGTAAAATAAATATGCTGATACCGGAAGGGCCTGAGCTCGGCAATAATATGCTCCTTCTCTTCTATTGACATCAGTGGTGGGCATTTGCTTACAATAATAATATCAGCGCGGTGATAGTTCCGGTTCGATTCACGAAGCCAGCCGATAGGAATCAGATAATCGCGGGTAAAAAGGTTAGCATAGTCAGTAACCAGCAACGACAAGCCCGCATGGATGCTGCGGTGCTGAAAAGCATCATCGAGCAGTATAACATCTGTTTCGGGATGGGCATCCAAAATACGGGGCACGGCAAGCACCCGGTTTTCGCCTACAGCTACAATGGTATCGGGAAATTTTTTTTTAAACTGGCGGGGCTCATCGCCAATATCATCTGCCGATGAGTTGGTGCCGGCAAGCACAAACCCGTGGGACCTACGCCCGTAACCGCGACTGAGGGTAGCTACACGGTAAGTGTATTGCAGCAGGGATATAAGATACTCCACATGGGGAGTTTTACCGGTGCCGCCTGCCGAAAGGTTTCCCACACCAATGAGCGGAAAATCGAACCGGAAAGATTTGATAATCTCTTTATCAAAAAGATAGTTGCGAAATGCCGTAATGGCTCCGTAAAGAAGCGCTACCGGTGAAAGCAATATTTTAGAGATGAGATTGATATATCTGATTTAACCGGCTCAAATGTAAATTTAATAGAGAAGTTAAGTGATCGGAATCCGCTCCCCTCCTACCTCCACTTCTAATTTAATTCCACGTTAAAAGAATGTTGTACTGCTCTGCAATTGTTTTACCCACCTGTGAAACTTCAGGGTGCTGATTTTTTTGCATGGGAATAACCAAAGCTTTCATCCTATATATAAACAAAGTAGTAGTTTGCAGTTTCGCTAATACTTAGCGAAAAAGAGCCTTGGAGGACTAAGACACGAATTGAACGAATTGAACGAAAAGCGCAGTGTGCTTTCGCGGGATGGAAGTATTCTTAACAGTAAAGACAGTTTGAATTTCAAGGGAGACAGTGTGCTTAACAATGAAGACAGAACGCTTAACAGCACTGACAGTGCGCTAAACGCGGGTATAAAAAGCCAGTTTTTGGGTATGAGGAATTGCGGAAGGACTAGTTTTGGGTGGATTTTGAGGGAAAAGACCATCTCCGGTACTTTGTTCCGCCTCTGCCAGCGGAGGATAAGTGCGAGGTAAGGTTCTAACAATTCTTTTATTCCTCAATTCTCACATGCTCTTATTCCCAAATGCTCAATTTCCTTACCTTCGGTCTCCTTCACCCATGGAATACGCCATTACCGATATTGAAACTACGGGCGGCCACGCTTCGGGAAACGGTATTACCGAAATATGTATTTACATACACGATGGCAAAAAAGTAAAAAAGAAGTTCCGCTCGCTGGTGCGCCCACCGGTGCCAATTCCGGCCTATATCAGCGGGCTTACCGGTATTACCGGTGACATGGTAAAGCGCGCCCCCGACTTCAGCAAAATAGCCAAAAGGGTCCACACCCTGCTCAGCGGAAGGGTGTTTACCGCCCACAACGTCAATTTCGATTACTCCTTCCTGAAAAAACATTTAGCCGAATGCGGCTACGAATGGCAAAGCAAAAAGCTTTGCACCATGAGGCTTAGCCGCAGGCTTTTCCCCGGCCTGCCTTCATACAGCCTCGCTAACATTTGCGGCTATCATGATATAACCATTCCCAACCGCCACCGCGCTGAAGGCGATGCCTCTGCCACTGTTCTCCTGTTTGAAAAAATGCTGGCGGCTGATACTGCCGGTGTAATAGAAAGCTTTCTGAAGCGCCATTCCGGTGAAACGCAGCTTCCTCCCAACCTGCCCGGGGAAGAATTTGCGGCTCTGCCCCGGCAGCCCGGTGTTTACTATTTCATAGGGCGCAGCGGCAAGCCGGTGTATGTGGGCAAGGCGAAAGATTTAAAGAAGCGCGTCAGCAGTCATTTTACCGGCAACAGTGCCGCACCGCAGCGGCAGCATTTTATGCGCGAAATTTACCATTTGCGCTTTACCGTTTGTAAATCGGAAGAAGAAGCTATTGCGCTGGAAACCGCTGAAATTAAAAAGCTGTGGCCCCGATATAACCGCGCACAAAAACGCTACGATCCGCTTTATGGTATTGTAAGCTATTACGACCAAACCGGATTCCTCCGTCTGGGGCTGAAGAAACTCCAAAGCAAAAGAGAAACGCCCTTACAGGTAAAATCTGTTTTAGAAGGGCACGAAACTTTGCGTCAAATAGTTGCCGGGTATGATTTATGTCTTCGCCTTAGCGGTATTCCGAAAAGCAAGGAGCATTGTATCAGAGAAAATTGTGTTTGCACCAAAACCGGTAAGCGGCAAATGGCTAATTACAATAAAAAAGTAAAGCAGGCATTGATTGAAGTGATTGCTGAAGATTGAAATGCTGCCCGCCTGTATCCGCAACTCCTTCGGGATAAGTTCAGAAATACGCGGCAGTAACTTCAAGAACCTTGCACCGGTGAACCAGTGGCTTGCTTTTGGCAATTAACCTTTTCCGACTCTTCACCTTCAGGCAGAATTAATACGGCAGTTGCAGTACAAAAAGACAGATTAAAGACCGAGGTTTTCACCCGTAATCCATCGCCTCACCATTTCATCGCTTAGTATTTTTCCGATAACCCGGTATTTCGAATCCCGAAAAGGATTAACACTGTTAAGCGTTTGCGCCATAACCCCTTCAGCCGGTTCGTAATAGTTGGAATGAACAAACATGATTGAGTTGCCGGTGTTCACTACAAAACCCACATGAATATCAAGCCCGGCAATGTAAAGCCCTTCGCCTGATTTGCGGATTTCTTCTTCCACCCTGCTAACCTGAACATGGCTGTAGCGCCTTATGTTGTTCTTGTCAGCCATGTTTTTAATCATGGTTTCTGAAGGCAGTTGCGCCCATTTGATTCGGGGTAAATTGAAACCTGCATCGCGCAAAGCGGTTGTTACAAAATAACCACATGCAATGCTGCCGTTTTGAGGTTCGGTTGTATTGCCTTCAAACGCCCAGGGTGTGCCGTACCAGGCGGGCAGTACCCGGTTAATCATTTCGCGGAAAATATATTGGCGTGCTTCTTTTATCAGCGAATCTTTTCTTTCACCTGATATTTCAGAAGAATAAAGACTGCGGATTCGAAATTGCTCGCCAGTAATTGCCGCTTTTATGCCGGAGTAATCAGGCAATTCGCCTTTAGCCAGCGGATGGTTACACCCAAAAACCGGTAGAAACAAAAAGACTGCCTGAAGCAGAAAAAATTTCATAAGCAAAGGAAACAGCCATTTATTAAGCGTTTTTGTCCTTTAAATATTGTGTCAGGCTCACTTACTTGAAAAACCAGAGGTTAAATGCACACACCGGGTATTGGAAAATACATTATGACACTACAACCAAACTTAGAAATACCTGCAACAAAAAACCCCGCGCCTGGCACGGGGTTTTAGAGATTAGCTGCTCCGAATCAGTTAACGTTTAACTGACCGGAATGTTTGAAATTACCTGCCCTTGGTCATACGGATTACGCGCTTGATGCCGCCCTGTGTAACTTCTATAAAATAGAAGCCGTTGCTCAGCCCGTCACCAAGAACTATATCCTTGTTAGGTTCAACGCCATTTTGAACAGCAACTATCTGACCCAGCACATCAAACATGCGTATATCAATTCGCTCTTCGCTGAATGTTTCCACGGTAATGTGGAACTGGCTGCTGAACGGATTAGGGTAAACAAGTATGTCGAAACCTTCTCCCGTTTCATCGTAAATCAATTGGGGAACATTATCGGTTTCATCGGTTTTGGCAAAAGAGCAGTTGATTTCGCAGCGTCCCAGCCGGTCGCCTCCGTGAAGCGGAACGTGAGCCGGAACACCCGCAACGCCTATGCAGATAACATGCGCATTGGCAGGATTACCCGGTGGAACATGGCACACATACACAAACCCGGGACTGTTGCCGTGGTTGGGGCTTCCTGCCGTGCCGCCAGTGCCTCCGCCATTTCCGCGGCCGCATCCGCCTGATGCACGAACATCAACCACGCAAATACTGATGCTGCAGGTTGACTGGCATCCGTGCTGATCGGTAACCGTTGCAGTAAATACAAATACTCCGTTAGTCACCGGTGAGAATATGGGAGCAGCGCAATCGGTGCAGTCTAATCCCGCAGCCGGTGACCATGAATAAGTGTAATTACCGGGAACAGAAGTGGACACAGCCAGTTTAGTGCGCTGCGGACCGTAACCTAAATATATGACGGTGGGTGGAGCGTTGGTTATTTGACTGCTGGGCTCAGGTGTAGAAGTAACCGAACAAGTAAATGGCGAGCCGCCAAGCACCCGAACTACAGCAATACAGGACGAAGAGTTTCCGCTTTGGTCGGTAGCAGTAAGTATAGCATCATTATCCCCTAAATCAGAACACTGGAAGAATGAAGGCTCTACAGCCAGCGTATAGGAACAGTTATCGCTGGCGCCTCCGTTTACATCATCAACCGTAATAGTTGCCGTGCCTCCTGATAAAGTAACCACAACCGTATTGCAGGATACTACCGGTGCGGCAATATCGTTTACAGTAACCGTAGCATTACATGAAGAGGAGCGACCCGATGGGTCGGTAGCAGTAAGTGTAACAGTATTGGCTCCAAGATTGGAGCAATCGAATGCTATTGGCGCTGCTGAAAGCGAAACGGAGCAGTTATCGGAACTGCCGTTATCAATATCTATTGCTGAAATTGAAACTGAAGTTGTGCTCAAGCCTACCGTAATATCCTTGCAGGCGGCAACAGGGTCAGTATCGTCAGCAACGGTTACTGTGGCTGTGCAGCTTGAAGAGTTACCGCTGCCGTCTGTTCCTGTAAGCGTTACAGTATTTGCTCCTAATTGCGAGCAATCAAAAGAAGAAGGAACTACAGATAATGAAAGACCACAGTTGTCTGAACTGCCTGCATCCACATCATCTGCATTTATGGAAACAGAATTACCAACCAGCGAAACACGAATATCCTGACAGGCTACAACCGGGGTACCTGTTTCAGTAACAGTAACAATTGCCGAGCAGGAAGCTGTATTTCCCGAACCATCAATAATGGTAAGTGTAACGTTGTTGCTTCCTGAATTCGCACAGGTAAATTCAGAAGGGGTAACATCGCGCGAAACAATGGAGCAGTTATCGGTGCTGCCCGCATCTACATCATTTGCTGTAATGGAAACCGATGTGCCGGTTAAAGCTAAAGTTACATCCTGGCAAACTGCTGCCGGAGGTGTATCATCTATAATAGTAACTGTTGCTCCGCAGGAAGATGAGTTCGATGAGCCATCGGCCGCGGTAAGAGTAACGGAATTAGCTCCAAGGTTCGAGCAATCAAATGTAGAAGGGGAAATAGAAAGCGTTAACGAACACTCATCAGAGCTTCCGGCATCTATGTCCGCTGCTGTAATTGAAGCTGAACTTCCGTTCAAAGCTAAAGTAAGATTATGACAGGATGCAACAGGTGCTGTGTTATCAATTACGGTTACAGTTGCACCGCACGATGCCGAATTGCCCCCACCATCGGTTGCTGTAAGAGTTACCGCATTGCCTCCCAGGCTAGAACAATCGAATAATGATGGAATTACATCTAAAGTAATACTTCCGCAATCGTCACTGCTTCCTCCATCCACATCGGCTGCTGTAATAGATGCTGAATTTCCGGTCAGGGTAATAGTAATATCCTGGCAAAGTGCCTCCGGTGCGGTGATATCATCGGTTGACACAGTTTCACTAGCAGAAGCTGAACATCCGCCAAAGCCTGTTACTGTTACCGAGTAAGTTCCTGATGGAAGGTTGGTAATCTCATCGGTTGTTCCTCCGTTGCTCCATGCATAAGTATATGGCGGAGTGCCTGCGGTTACCGTTACGCGAACCGAACCGGTATTCCCCCCGCAGTTTATATTGTTTTGAACTGTGGCTATGCCCAGATTTTGAGAACTGCCCACTGTAAGCGAAGCGGAAGCCGTACAGCCGTCAGCACCGGTTACGGTAACATCATAAGTACCGGGCGGCAATCCGGAAATAGTATCCGTGGTTCCTCCATTACTCCATGCAAAAGTAAATGGCGCTGTTCCTGCTACAGGATTTGCAATTGCCGAGCCATTGCTGTTTCCACAGGCGGCATCATACGCCACCGGTGATAATGCTATACTTCCTATGGCATTGATTGTAACACTTCCGGGGGGTGTTGCCGTGCAACTGTTTCCATCTCTTACAGTTACCGAATAAGTTCCCGGGGCCAGGTTGGAGATTGTTTGTGTTGTTAGAGAGTTGCTCCATAAATAGGTAAAAGCTCCCGTTCCTCCCGAAGCACTTACGGTCGCTGTACCATTATTCACCGTGCAACTTGCATCGGTTGAAGAAGTGGTAACGGTAATTGCTGTAGGCTCGGTAACGGTAATGCTTGCTGTAGCAGTGCAGTTGGCTCCATCTACCACAGTAAGTGTATAAGTGCCGGCAAAAAGGTTAGAGTTGTTTTGAGTAGTAACACCGTTGCTCCAGGTAAAAGTTAAAGGCTGGGTTCCGCCTGAATAGCTCATGTAAGCTGAACCTGTTGCTGTACCGTTGCACGCTGCAGCCAAAACTGTGGGTTGCAACTGAAGCGGAGTGGGAGTTATTGTTCCGATGTTATCAACTAAAAGATAAGGTCCATCGGTACATCCCAAACTGTTAACCTGGAAGAATATCCAAGTAAAATTGGCGGGAGCGGTAAAACTTACTGTATAAGTAATCCATGTATCAAAAGGGGTAACGTTGCCTGAGTTCCAAAGCAGAGTGTTCCGGTCGCAAGCACCATAACCGCCCCAAATCTGCAATTCAACACAACCGGGTATAATACCGATTGGCGGACCTTGATTATTAGAAGAATTTGCCAAATCAATGCTGAATGTGTAGGTTGTTCCAGCTACTAATGGTGTATTCAGCGGCTCTGATGCTCCTTCCTGCCATCCGGTACTGGGCTGGTGAACCAGACCAAGATATGTACTGCCATTGGTTGGAGGCATGGTTACTCCCCAACTTCCGGGCTGTGTATCGGGTGTCTGTCCCGGCATACAAATTGACCAGGGTGCCGGAGTAACGTGCATCTGAGGTACGCCTTCGAATGAAGGGTTTTGAAGGTTAATAGTAGGTAAAACACATTGCGCAAATGTGTTATTAAGAAACAAACTGACTAATACTACAGCTACAACGCGTAAGCAAGTTTTCATACATTAAATTTTGTGTCCGTTAAATAAAAGAGGCGTGAAAATATAAATCTATAATTTTTCACCACGCCAGTTAACAATTTACACCGGAAAATTCTAAAAAACAATGGTTGCAATCCTCAGGCGGTGGTTTTTAACCTCCTGAAATACGAAAGCCCTCCCACCATACGGAAAGGCTTTCATTTTTGGTTATAGTTCGCAGGGAACTTATATCTCTGGTCTGAAACGTCTCTCTTTACGAAGCATAGAGGACATTGCGCTTCTTTTCGCAAAAACTAATGACAATAAGCAGGAGATTTTTCAACCTTTTATAAAGCGCAAAGAGACAATCCAAAACACTTCAAACACAAATTTTTGCGGAATGTCTATGATACGAAGAAACATGTCTATGTTTCCATCTATCGTGTCTATGATACATGCTGAAATGCCTTGAACAGTAGCTATAATGGACATGTTCGATGCTATCATGTCTATTATAGTTCGTATCGTGCCTATTTTACTTCGAAATCAAGACACGATAGCAACGATTCTGTCTATATTCGCTCGTATCTTGTCCATTTCATTTCGAATCATGGCTATTTCACTTCGTATCGTGTCTGTTTTCGTTCGTAACATGTCTATGTTTCAATGTATCATAAACACGTTTCGGGCTGTAATAGACATGTTGGAGAAAAACGAGGGGAAAACGCCAAAAAGTGAGTAAAAAACGCAGTTTTTACTTCCATTACATGCTTCGACAATCTCAACATGACATGTCACCTTGAGTATATCGAAGTGTTTTCGGCTAAAACTCACTAAATTTTCCTGAACATTGCCCTTAGATTTGGAGTTTTCTGAACAAGCATCCGGAAAGCGGGGAATCTTTATCACATCCCTTTCCTCTGTCAATCTGTCATACAAAAATTTATCTTTGCAGCCCGTTTAAAAACTAATGGATAGTTTACTTTATCATAACGAAACATCTTTCCAAACCGATGGAAAAGAGATTGACGAAACGCGCCAGGGAGAGGTATTTAGCATAGAAGATAATCGGACAAAAGGTAACTCTGGCAGATTTTATATTGAAAGCTACGGCTGCCAAATGAACTTTGCCGACAGCGAAGTGGTGGCTTCCATACTTACCGAAGCGGGCTTCTCTCCCACCGCTGAATTTACCGATGCGGACTTGATACTGATTAACACCTGCGCTATACGCGATAATGCCGAGCAGCGAATCCGAAAGCGCCTTCAAAACCTTAACACGGTAAAGAAAAAGCGTAAAGCCGCCTTGGTAGGTGTATTGGGCTGTATGGCTGAGCGGTTAAAAGAGAAATTTCTTGAAGAGGAAAAGATTGTTGACATAGTTGCAGGTCCGGACGCTTACCGTACACTTCCCGCTTTGGTGAAAGAAGCCGGAGGAGGGCAAAAGTCGGTAAATGTTCTTTTGAGCCGCGAAGAAACTTATGCTGAAATAAATCCTGTCAGGCTGAACAGTAATGGAATTACAGCTTATATCAGCATTATGCGCGGCTGCGATAATATGTGCTCGTTCTGTGTGGTTCCTTATACCCGGGGCAGGGAACGAAGCCGCGATTACCACAGTATTATTGCCGAAGCGAAAGATTTATATGAAAAAGGTTATCGTGAAGTAACTCTTCTAGGTCAAAACGTAGATTCTTATCGTTTTACAACAGATGATAAATTAGTTGGTAAAAAACTGGTAGAGGCTAAGTATGCGGATAACGTGATAAACTTTGCCCGCTTGCTTGAAATGGTTGCACAGGTTGCTCCGGATTTAAGAGTGCGCTTTTCCACCTCTCACCCCAAAGATATGAGCGATGACGTATTGCATGTTATGGCTAAGTACCACAATATCTGCAAGTACGTTCACCTGCCTGTTCAATCGGGTAATTCGCGGATTCTGGAAATGATGAACCGAACCTATACCCGCGAATGGTATTTGAAGCGAATTGAAGCCATAAGGCATATTGTTCCCGAAGCCGCCATTTCAACCGATATTATCACTGGTTTTTGTACAGAAACTGAAGAGGAGCATCAGGATACTATTTCACTTTTGGAGGATGTAAGGTTCAGCATGGCTTATATGTTTTTTTACAGTGAGCGCCCGGGAACATTGGCTGCCAAAAAATACAAGGATGACATTCCTGAAAATGTGAAGAAAAGAAGGTTGCAGGAAGTGGTTGATTTGCAAATGAAACATTCACACGAGAACAACAAGAAGCAAATCGGAAACGTGTACGAAGTGTTGGTGGAAGGAATATCATACAAAAGCAAAGAGCAGTTATTTGGAAGAAATACTCAGAACCAGGTTATCGTTTTCCCCAAAGGGAATCTGAAACCCGGTGATTATGTCCAAATAAAAGTTACAGATTGTACAGCAGCAACGTTAATCGGTCAATCAGCAAATTAGAAAATGGAAATTCAATCAATAAAAAATCGTTTTGGAATTATCGGTAATTCTCCCGCGCTCAACCATGCTATCAGCATTGCAGAAAGAGTAGCAGGAACAGACCTAACCGTTCTTATCAGCGGGGAGAGCGGTGTAGGTAAAGAAGTTTTTTCTCATATCATTCACCAGCTTGGGGCCAGAAAGCATAATCCGTTTATTGCTGTTAATTGCGGAGCAATACCCGAAGGCACTATTGATTCCGAACTCTTCGGACATGAGAAAGGCTCGTTTACCGGTGCGCACGAAGCGCGTAAAGGATATTTTGAAACTGTAAACGGTGGAACCATTTTTCTCGATGAAATCGGTGAACTTCCTCACGGCACCCAGGCACGGCTGCTTCGAGTACTTGAAACCGGTGAATATATCCGCGTGGGTTCCAGCAAAGTAGCGAAAACCGACATACGGTTAATTGCCGCTTCCAATGTGAATTTACAAGAAGCTGTCCGGGCAGGTAAGTTTCGTGAGGACCTTTATTACCGCCTTTCCACCGTTCCGGTTTATATACCACCTCTGCGCGAAAGAGGCGAAGACATATTTCTTCTCTTCCGAAAATTTTCTTCCGACTTTTCAGAGAAACACAGGATACCTTCTGTAAAACTTACGGATGATGCTAAAGAACTTCTTATAAAATATCCCTGGCCAGGTAATGTGCGCCAACTTAAAAATGTGGCTGAGCAGGTTTCCATTTTAGCTGGCGATAAAGAAGTAACCTCTAAAGAGCTGGCAGAAATTGTTCCGGACATTACCGATAGCCGCTTGCCGGCTTTAGCCGAAGCCCGTTATCAGACCGGGGGAAGCAATTTTACCGAGCGAGAAATTTTATACAAGCTCATTTTCGATTTAAAGCAGGATTTGAATGATTTGAAGCAATTTGTATATGGTGTTACCAAACAACAAATAAGCGGGGAGCCGGTTCACTCCATTGCAGGCAATACAAACAGCAATCAGCCGTTTATTATTTCGCAGCCGACTGCGCAGCAGCCGTTTGTGATTCAGGATAAAAAGAACTTTACCGAATCAGAAACTGTGGAGGAATCGCTTTCTATTGCCGACAAGGAAAGGGAGTTGATAATTAAAGCTTTGAAAAAACACAGGAACAGAAGAAAAAATGCTGCTAATGATTTGGGAATTTCAGAGCGTACGCTCTATAGGAAAATTCAGGAGTATAATATTGAGATTTGATTTAAAACAACCCATTTGAAGAGGTCTTCAGCCGTCTGTTTATTGTCTTCCCTTTACCTCGTGCTTTTTGCTGTTTCTTCATTTTTGTCGTCCTGCAAGGTATATTCTTTTACCGGTGCTAATATTCCGCCCGACATCCACACATTTTCGGCAGAGCTTTTTCAAAACCGTGCCAACAACGGCCCTGCTTCTCTTCCTCAAACTTTTACCGACAGGCTGAAACTTAAGTTCCAAACCGAAGGGAATTTAAAACAAGCCACCCGCGAAGGCGATTTACAATTTAGCGGAGCAATTACAGGTTATACTTATACCAGTGATGCCCCTGTAGCAGGAGCAACCAGCGGACTGAACAAGCTTACTATTACAGTACAGGTGAATTTTACAAACACGAAAGATGAAAAAGATAAATGGACGGAAAGTTTTTCGCGTTATGCGCAGGTTCCCTCTACTGAAAATATTACAACGGTTGAGGACCGGCTGATTGATGAAATTAACCGGCAATTAGTTGACGATATTTTTCAGAGGGCATTAGTTAAATGGTAAGCGCCATTAAAACCACTAATTTCAAACCGTGTCAGAAAATATTTCAAAAGAGAACTTCAATAAAATGCTGGAAAGGTTTTCGACCGGTGAACTGGAAGCTATAATTCAAAAGTTTCCGTACTTTCAGCAGGCACATATCCTGCTGGCAAAGAAATATCAGCAGGAGAAAAGCCCCAAGTTTGACGAGCAGTTGCAACTGGCTGTATTATATGCACAGGACCGCGAGTTGCTTTTCTCCATTTTCAATGACAACGAAACTACCTCAGCCCAGATACGCCCCGCTACGACTGCTTACAATGAGGTTAAAAATGATGTTGAAGAAGTAAAGCTCCCGGAAGAGCCGGCCATTGAAGAGAGGCATGAGGAAATTCCCCCAACTGAGAATACAGAAGAAAATGCCCTAAGAGAGACCGCTACTCCCACCGCTGAATCGGAAGAGATATTTTACGTTGGAGAGGAACATTCATTTGATGAATGGATTCAGGCTTTCAGCAGACCTGATGTTGTAAAGGCCGAAATCAAACACGCTGTAACTGTTGACGAAAATCCTACTCGGGATGATGAACTGAATAAACTTATACAAACAAATTTACCTGTTCGTGAATTAGTGGAAGAAGAAACGCAGTATTCAAAAAAACTGGAAACGTTTATTGAAGAGCAGATACAGAAACATAAACACATAGAAGTAAAATCCACAACATCAGAAAATGAACTTGCACCTGAACTCATTACTGAAACTATTGCAAGGGTGTACGAAATGCAAAAGAAGTATCAGAAAGCGGTTCGCGCATACGAAATCCTTTCTTTGAAATATCCCGAAAAAAATGATTTCTTTGCCGCCCGGATTTTTGAACTGAAAAATAAAATTTAGCAATGTACGCATTTGTAACTATTCTGATTGTTATTGTTTGCTTTCTGCTTGGCGCTATTGTGCTTATTCAAAACCCTAAGGGCGGAGGGCTAAACGCAACCATGGGCGGTGTTGGTCAGCAGCTTTTAGGAGCAAGACGCTCTACCGATGTAGTTGAAAAACTTACATGGGGCTTTGCCATAGCGCTTATAGTTTTATCGCTTTCCACTTCATTTTTTGTAGATAAAAAAGGGATAACAACAAAAGAGCAATTACCCAAATCGGAGGTGGAACAAACCGAAGCAATGAATAAAGGATTTACTCCTCCCCCGGGTGGAGTTAACCCTACACCTCAGCCGTCTCCTGCTTCGCCAGCTAGTCCGTAATTGCACCCATCAATCTTTTCCTATCTTCGGACTTACCTTGGCAATGCCATTTTTACTTTAATTTAACCCATGCAGACAAATTACACGGGATGGAGCTATAATGAATTCCTCGCTTTTCTTTTTGTGTATGCCGCAGAAATGAATTCGCCACTTACTCCTGAAGAACTTCAATTTATTAAATCAAGAACACAGATTGAGGATATTGAAAAAATAAGGAATACTGTTGACAGCATCAACGATGCAGAAGGAATTGAATTGATAGGAACCTACCGTCAAAAATATCTGAATACTCCCGAAAAGAAGGAGAAAGCTCGCACCGACTTAGAAAATCTGCTGAAAACCCCTGGAAAACACAGTCAGTTGGAAACCGCTGCCGTACATATCCTCGAAAAGCTGATTTGATTTACAGGTAGTAAATTTTGTTCCTTGCGAAATTTGCTGCTTTGTCATAAAAAGGAAAATAAAAACAGGCGTGAAGGAACTGCTTTAGATATAGAAACGATAGAGCAAGTTTTCTTAACAGGTGAAGTGGTTTTGCTGTAGGTGAAGGAAGTTTAATATTTTCTTTTGTAAAGAGAAAACAAATGAAGGGGCTCATCTATTTCTTCGTACTTGTCGCCTACCATTTTGCTTCTTGTTGTAATCATGTAGTCACATGAATCCACCTCTGTAAATGAAATTGAATTATATCGCATCATGTAACATCTGAATTGCCAATTGCCCCACATCACTTCTTGTGTAGCAGTAGTAAAAGAATTTTCAGGTATTATTCTTCCGACAGAATATACATCACTTAGTAAATCGTTGTCTCTTTTTACATTACCCGCTTTAAAAATAGCAACTACCCCCCCTGATATAAACAGTGCAAACATCAGCACGGTAATGCTTTGATTGAGCCTTGGAAATAGCTGAGGCTTTTGCCAAAAAAATTTCAGCCCTGATGAAACAGGCAATGCTAAGGCTATGGCGAAAAACGGAAGTGAGGGAGTAAAATAAAAGTTACGCTGAACTAAAGTAAGCATCAAGGGAAGTGAACCTGCTGCACCAATCAAAACGAAAAAGGTAAAATACCGCATATTAAAGCTACTCTCGATTTTCCTGGTTCTATTGATAAAGATGAGCAGGGCTGCGGTAACGATTGGTAACAGCAGTTGCGACATTAAACCTTTCAGGATACTAAAATGACTCCCAACAACAGGGTCGGAAGCTATCCGTTTCAACATCCTGTCAAAAAACCAAATGTGCAATGCCCCGTTTGCCGGTTTATATTGCAGAACAAGAATCAGAACAATTACAAAAAAAAATAAGGTTATAAAGGTGTAAATTGTAGCAGAGAACAGGGAAATTTTTCTCTCAGAAATCCAGTAGATTAAGAAAAAGGCTATAGGGAACAATCCCGGAAGTCCTTTGGAAAAGAAAGCCAGAACAATGCAAAAGCAGGCAATATAGAAGAAAGGTCTGGCGAAGATTCTGTCTTTCTGTACTGCTCTGATTAAGAAATATACCGAAGTGGTAGTAAAAACCGATACAGTATTCTCCTGAATGTTATTTGTGTAAGACCAAAAAACTATCGGCATCAAAATCCAAATTATGAGAGGCATCCACCAACTTTTCTTAATATACCAATCATCAGCAAATACCCTCATCCAGATTTTAACAATAAAAAAGGAAGTAATCAGGAAAGTAGTTAAGCAATATAACCTTTCTGGAAAAATATTTTGAAGACCAAACAATTTAAAATAGATGGACTGCAAAAAGAAAACAAGCGGAGGATGTTCGTGGAAAGTATCTAAACCAGCCACTGAGTTTTGGGCTAAAACAGGAAACCAAAATGAACCGACTCCTCTTGCAAGGTTCCTGGATATGGCAGCATATTGAGTCCCGTCAAGAAACATCCCATCTTGAAAAAGTGGAAGGCAAATAAGCCATACTACTAAAGAGAACCAAAGAAATATGAACTTGGTTTGATTGTCAGATAAAAAACTCCGTGCAATACTCATTTATGATGCAAATAAGATTTTTCTACTTTAGAACCCGAAATAAAACTTTGAGATTAAATGAATTTTAGGTGTGGACGAGAAAACCTTTATCTTTTTTTAGCCTTTGCCATTTTTGCTTCATCGTGCAGAAAAGAACAACGTACAACATGGGATACGGAATTGTTAGTTCCGATAGCAACAACCAGTTTAACATTGCAGAATTTGGCGAAAGATTCTGTGGTAAAAACAAATGCTGATAATTCCTTAACACTGGCTTTTACACAATCACTTTACCGTCTCAGCCTTGCAGAGGCCATTATAGAAATACCAGATACTTCTATCGGACAGAAATATAACTTAACTGATATTGCATTACCCTATCAAGAAGTTTTTTTTCGTTCCTCACTTGGAGCGCTTGCCATAAATATGCTTTCAAGTCCTTCAACCCAGTTTTTAGGCCAATTTCTGTTAGGACAGAATGGAAATTATATCCCAGTTCCTCCTATTAGCGGAATATCTCCAGGAAGTTTTCATTATGACGCCACCGCTTTTTTTGATAGCGCTATGCTCACATCAGGTGAAGTTGAACTAACAGTGTTCAACAACTTGCCGATACCCATTAGCGGTGCCACTTTAAACTTAAAAAATACGGGAGACGGCTCTCTGATAACCTCCTACACACTTCCGTGGGGTGTTAATGCTCATGACTCCGCATTTTATGTTATTTCCATTGCCGGAGCACGAGTAACCAGTCAACTGGATTTTGAAATTATTAACCTGAGTTCTCCGGGTAGCAACGGTACTTCTGTATTAATTGACACTTCCAATAGTTTGGATATTAAATTATTTGTTACTCGCTTAAAAGCCTCCGAAGCCTGGGCAAAATTTCCTGCTCAAAACGTTGTTGACATTACTGAAGATGTTACTCAGGAAATAAACGACAGGAAATTTACTTATGTAGATGCCCGTTCAGGCCACCTGAAAGTATTTATCACCAGTTCTGTGCCGCAAAAACTTTATCTGGAATATACACTGGTTGGTGCTTATGATAAATCAGGAAACCCCTTAAAAGTTTTTACAACTGTACCACCGGCTCCCCCGGGTGGAACTTCAACAATAGATGATAGCCTTGATATGGCAGGATTTTCAATAAACCTTACAGGAAAAGATGGCGCTAAGTTTAATTCATATACGCAACGAATAATCGCGCATATAGATGAGGATACGGTTACTCACCATATTACAACATCCGATAGCATTAAGATTCGTTACGAAATTACCAAAGTAGCCCCCAATTACATTAAAGGCTATGCGGGCAGAGACACTCTTTCCACTATTGATACTGCCGATTTCGATTTCCTGAATATTTTCAAAAGCGGCTCGCTCGATTTGGAAGCAGTGAATATGAACTTCAGCGTTGAAAACGGCATTGGTGTTGACGGACAGGTGAAAATAAACTCGCTTACTGCCGTTAGCCCTAATAACGGCTCACGGACTTTAACCGGTTCTATTGTTGGTCAGCCGTTGGTAATTAACCGTGCCAGCGATTTTCCACTTACACCTGCTGTAAGCAATTTTGCTATCAACAACAGCAATTCAAACATTAAGGATTTGCTCGGAATACTACCTAACAAATTGATATATAATGTTGAAGTAAAAACCAATATGGCAGGCAACACGCAGCAATACCGCGACTTTGCTTACCTTGAAAGTGCATTGAAAATAAATCTGAATGCAGAAGTTCCGCTTTCTTTAATAGCTAACAACCTGGTACTGAAAGACACCTTCGATTTCGACATCAGCCAGACTAATACCAACATAAACGGAATAAGCGATGGCATCATCAATTTGATAGCGCAGAACAAATACCCTATTGAAGCGGTATTAACGATGGTACTTTATGACGAAAACTGGAATGAAGTAGATACACTAATGATGAACACAACAATAGCCGCAGCCGATTTAAATAATGACTGCAAAACAGAGACTTCTAAGCGAAGTAAAGTGCCGATGTATGTAAACGAAGAGCGAATGGAAAATGTAAAGCGCGCGAAACACGCGGTAGTAACTGCCGATTTCTCAACTGTTTCGAGCAACACCATTTGTAATGGCAGGCACCTGAAAATTTATAGCGATTATAAACTTGAAATAACATTCACCGCCCGCTTCAACTACAAGGTGAATGCTAAATTTTAACCTCAGGAATAAGTTGAGCAGAATGATGAAGAACCGTTTACTTACAATTACAATATTTTCACTCTTTATATTAAGCATTTCAGCGCAAGACTCGACAAATACAGCCGTTAAAGAGATTAAGAACTCGCCATCCCCGACATACGCCTGGCTTTACAATCATTCATCCTCAACTTTGAATAATGTCTTTAATGAAGATTTAAGGTATGGAGCAAACAACCGCATCACACTTGACTTCGATTATTCCGGAAACTCCAATGCCGCACCGGCAAGTTTAGCTTTCAACATGATTTTCAGGCGCCCGATTTCGAAAGCACTGAAAGACCGTACAAATAACCGGATAAAGGACAAGTTGCGCTTTGAAGATTTTATGAAAACCGGGATTACTTACCAGCGCTATCTGAAAAAATGGGACGGTACGTTTTATGTAAGTCATCATCACCGCCAAACGAGGAATATTACTGCCGCCAAAGAAACATACGAACTGATATTTTACGGTAACGCCCGCTTTGAAGACGATACTGTTGATCTGAGCAATCTTCGTTTTCAGAATTTTATCTTCAGCCAAACCTCGGCAGGAATCAAAAAGAAATTTGATTACGGCAAATACCAGGTTCAATTTGGTGTAGGACTTTCGTTTATCCAGGTGATAAACAACCAGGATATTAGAACCAATAACGCCTGGCTTTACACAGCGCCTGACGGTGAGTTTATTGACATTAACTACGACCTTAGCTTTAATACCGCCCGCGAAGGAGCAACAAATTTCGGGCAGTTGAACGGAATCGGAGGCTCCGGGGACTTCAACATCGGTTTCATGAACCGCAACAAATGGAAGATAACTCTCGACATTTCTGACATTGGGATAATGAGTTTCAGAACCACACCTGTTAACTATTCAGCAGTGAAGTCGGTTCACTTTCAGGGAATAACTATTCCTGACCTGACTTCTTTCAGCAGTCAGACTTTTGATACGCTGAATCTGGATAGTGCTGTACGTGCAAACCTTCCATCACGCACAGCAAACAAATATTCACTCTTCATTCCATTTACCGCTTCAATTGTTTTTTCCAAACCTCTTTTACGCAATAAACTTGTTTTAAGTGCAGGATTACAGTACCGCCATATCCCCCGGTATTACGTCTATGGCTTTGCGAAAGCCAATTATTTTATCAAGCCCGATATGGTTTTTTCAGTAAGTGCCGGAGGTGGGAATTACAGCCTGTTTAATCTGGGAGTTGATTTCTCGAAATCATGGAAGTATTTTGATTTTACAATCGGCACTTCAAATCTTATTGGATTGGTTGCCCCATCTCATTATACCGGCACAGGATTATATCTGCGGCTGGCAACATCATTCTGAAAGCTCCACGTATTTTTAAAAAAATACAGTTTTAGTTTTGGTCAAAGCGTATATATTTGCGCCTCGTTTTTGAAAAACGGGTTTGATTCTGTAGCTCAGCTGGTAGAGCAATACACTTTTAATGTATGGGTCTCGGGTTCGAATCCCGACAGAATCACTAAACGCCCAAGGCATTGCCTAGGGCGCTTTTATTTTCAGGAAAAAGGATGGTTATTTATCCACAAACAAGCTCTCTTTTTTTATTCCTGCGTAATTTTCTCTGAATAATTTCATCTTTGCGCTGTTAAGGATTTTTTATTCGTTAACGAAAACTATCCTATGGGGCTTTTCGACAAGTGTTTTGAGTACGACATTGCGGATATAACAAAAGAGAAAGGCATATACCCCTACTTTCGACCTATCCAGGAAAGCGAAGGGCCGGTAGTGATGATGGAGGGTAGAAAGGTGGTAATGGCAGGCAGTAATAACTACCTTGGTCTCACCGCTCACCCGATGGTAAAAGAAGCCGCGGTTAAAGCCATTGAGAAATACGGCACCAGTTGCTCAGGCTCCAGATTCCTGACCGGAACCATTGACCTTCATATTGAACTTGAAGAAAAGATTGCCCGATTCATGGGTAAAGAAGCTGCTCTTCTTTTCAGTACAGGCTATCAGGCAGGACAGGGGGTTATCTTTCCTTTATTGAATAAAGGCGATTATATACTCAGCGATAAGGATAATCATGCAAGCATTGTAGCTGGTAATTTGCTCGGGGCATCTCTAAATGTAAATGTGCTGCGCTACAAACACAACGATACCGATGATCTGGAACGCAGGCTGAAACAAGTTCCTGAAGAAGCTAACAAGTTGATTGTTACTGATGGTGTATTCAGCGCTTTGGGAACTATCGCAAATCTTGATGCGCTGAAAAAAGTAGCAAAGAAATATAACGCTAATGTTTTAGTGGATGACGCCCACGGTTTTGGAGTGATGGGAGAAGGCGGCCGGGGAACCTGCCATTATTTTAATGCCCAAAACGATATTGACCTGATTGTTTGCACTTTCAGCAAAACCCTCGCTTCGCTTGGCGGGTTTGCTGCCGGACCCGAACGGGTTATTAATTACCTGAAACATAAATCACCTGCACTGATATTTTCTGCTTCCCCTACTCCGGCTTCGGTTGCTGCTGCCACAGCCGCGCTTGAAATTTTAATAGCCCAACCCGAACTCGCAGCAAAAGTACGCAGAAATGCTGACAAGGTTCGTCAGGGCTTGCAGCAAGCTGGCTTTTTAGTTGTGGAGGGGCAAGCCGCAATCGTTCCTGTTATTATTGGTGACGATGAAAAAACATTTACCATCTGGAAAATGCTTTATGAAGAGGGTGTTTTTGTTAATGCATTTATCTCGCCTGCTACCCCTCCGGGTATGCAGATGCTACGCACCAGTTACATGGCTACACATGAAGACGGACACCTTGATTTTATTATCGATAAGTTTATAAAGGTTGGCAGGCAAATCGGCTTACTGAACGGGCACGCACCGGTATCGTTTCTAAAGGAAATAAATTCGGATTAAAACTGACCTCTTAGCAGGTTGTAGTATGAGTAAGAAGCGGCACTACTATTACATAGAGGGCAAAGACCCGCAGAATCCTTCTCAGTTGAAATACATCAGGCGTGATATTGAATGCGATGATGCTTTTGAAGATGAACTCATCATGCTTGCCTTTCCGATTAAACTGATGAAAGAAATTTCTTCGGTGTTATCACATTTTGATTTGCGCGATGACGCTGAGTTTTTTTACAGCGAATGTCGGGAAGTGGTTTCAGTTCCTGAAAAACATGTGAACGAAAAAGGCGAAGGCAAACTTACTTTCCAGAGCTACTTTCATAAATTTCCTGATTCGGTTCAGTATTTTTTTGACGATGCCATCATTGTAGTTGTTCTTCATCCGCTTGAAACCGGTGAGGACGGCAGCAAAGACTACAACATGATTGCCTACATCCATGCAAACATTATTGATTTTACTTCACCTGATGGTCAAAAGCTTCAGGGCTATTATTATAATGTGCTTCGCTTGAGTGAACGCACGGTAAACGGGCAACCCATATACCGCAGGAAAAGAATTTTCACCACCATGTTCAGCATTTTGCTCGATATTGTTACACTCAACGATGTTCACTTTGTGTACGCATCTATGGGAAGAGAGAACCAGGCTATTGTAGATGCGCTGAAAATGAATAGCCAGCGCACGGGTAAGTTTTTCGAAACCCTCCCTATGCGCAATAACACGCACATCAATATGGTGATTGGCAGCAGCAGTTCTGCAAAAAAATTAGTTGACATCTCAAACGATAAGACAGCCCTTAAAGAATATTACAATCGTATTAAAGCACTACGCGGAAGATATGTTTTCAATCAACTTCATTCCGAGGATAACTTTAACCGGATGGTGGACAGGATTCTTGGTTCCTCTGCTACTTCACGCATTTTCATGCTCCCTGATGAAGACGGCAGTTTCGATGCTGCGGGTTTTATCATTAACTGGGGCGATTACATGCATCTCAAACTTCAAAACCCAAAGGGTTTTTTTAAAGTGATTGATTCTATGAAAATTACTGACAGAATTCTTTATCCGACTCTGCTCGTGGGCTCGCCAAAAAATGTCCGCCAATTGGTAAAGGGTGCCGCTTATAAATTCCGCAAAGAACATAAAGTGCAGGTGACGGTTCTTAATGCTGCCGATGGCGACCCGCATTTTGATGTCAAGAAAAGCATCATCTATGACCCGTTTATGTATTTCGTGATTTATGACCGCCCCGAAATGTATGAAGCCATGAAACAATACAGTAAAGACGCAGAGGGGAAGGTTCGGCTGTTTATAGATACAGCTATGATTTAGCAGGAGTTGCTAAATCATTAAGACATAAAAGTTTACTCCTGTTGTTTTCTCCAGTTTATTAACCTTTTACTTGAAAATCTACCGGTTAATTACCAGAAAGTTTCTGTAGCTGCGGTTATTGAAAAGATGCAGAATATAAAAGTATGTACCGTCAGGAAGAGGTTTGTGGTTATCATTCAAAGAGTAAGTTCCATCCCAATCGTTTTTATAGTCTTCATTGGTATAAACGATATTCCCGTAACGATTAAAAACTTTAAGCGATGCCGGTGCAAAATATTCAAGCCCGGTAAAAACAAGTTTATCATTTATTCCATCGCCATCTGGTGAAAAGCCTTCGGTAAGAAAAATTTCGGAAGGGCAATTAATAGTAACCGAAACCAAAGCAGTGTCACAGGAATTGAAATCGCAAACTATGTATGAGAAAACCTCTGTACCGCATGACAGACCGTTGCGGATAAAAACAAGCCTGCCGGTAACTGAGTCAACACTTAAACTGCCGAGAATGTTTGTATTATCTAGGTCTATCCCTTTCGAAACAAAAAGCGAATCCCCCTCACTGTCTGAATCGTTAAACAATACATCTAAAAAAGCCGAACGCAGGGTATCTGTAAATGTAAATTGGTCATCGGTAGCAACCGGTGAACTATTAGAGCCGTTAATAAAAATGTAAACAGTTGCCGTGTCGCACAAATTACCGGTGTCACAAATTGCATAAACTAAAGAATCAATACCAAAGTAAAATGAGTCAGGCATATAGCTTATCAGATTACCTACAACTGAAGCAGTTCCATGAGCAGGTAGAACAATTAAAGACACAGATAATGCCTCGCCATCCGGGTCGAAGTCATTGCTGGTAACTGGAAGCAGAATGGAAGAGTTTTCAGCTACTGAATAATTATCGCTAAGGGCAACCGGTGCATTGTTTGTATTCAAAACAGAAATATAAACTGCTGCTGTATCGCAAAGATTTGTTGCATCGCAAATTATATAGCTGAGCATATCACCCCCTGAAAAATTGAAATGGGGTGTGTACATAATCTGGTTTGCATAAAGAGATGCACTACCGTTAGCGGGAGGGAGAAAGAGAGTAATGGTTAAAGAGTCTCCGTCTGCATCAAAATCGTTACTAAGTACAGGTAGATTAACAGTGTTGTTTTTATTTACGGAGAAAGTGTCGTTTAAGGCAACAGGATACGTTTGCGCAAACAGTGTTTGTGTGGTAAGAAAAAAAGCAAACAACAGATTCTTTTTCATTCAGTTTTGCTATGCCTTTCCGAATTCATGAACTTTTTCAACAAGGTAGCCGGAGCCAATGAAAACAGCGCTGCGTTCATGAAACTCCGCAGGTTGAATATCGAGAATCCGCTGCTTGCTATTTGTTGCTTTTCCACCAGCTTGCTCCACAATAAACGACATAGGAATACATTCATACAGCAACCGAAGTTTTCCCTTAGACTCTCCTTTGTTTGCCGGATAAATGAAAATTCCACCTTTAAGAAGTGTGCGATGGATATCGCCAACCATAGAGCCTATATAACGCAGAGAAAAAGGACGAGATGTATTTTTATCGATATCTGTACACCAGGAGATAAAGCTTTTCAAACTGTCATCAAACTTTTCATAATTCCCTTGATTTACAGAATAAATTTTCCCGGTATCAGGAATTTTTATTTCAGGGTGAGATAGCTGAAACTGATTATCGGCAGAACTTAATGTAAATCCATTAACACTATTGCCCATTGCTAAAACGAGTATGGTTGAACTGCCATAAATAAAATACCCGGCAGCTTTCGCTGCCGAGCCTTTCTGTAAGAAATCAGCTTCAGTTACCGCACCAGCCGAACTATTTCTTTCGTTTACTGCAAAAATTGTTCCTATAGGGGCGGCAACATCAATATTCGATGAGCCATCAAGCGGGTCAACAGCAATGGTGTATTTCCCATTTTCATTCAGGGTGACAATTCCTTCGTTTTCTTCTGAAAGATAACCGGCACAGGTTTCGCTGGCTTTGAGGTAATCCATCAGAATTTGATTGGAAAGCGCATCAAGTTTTTGAACGGCTTCCCCCTGTACGTTCGTGTTACCTGTTGCTCCTGTTATATCGGCAAGAGCTGCATTGCGTACAAAACCGTTGATGATTTTACAGCCTTCAGCGAGCGAGTAGATGACCTTGGCTAATTCGATATTCGTAGTGCCTTCAAGAAATCGGGAGATTGGTGTTCCTATTTTCATTTAAAAAAGTAATAACTGGATAAACAAATATATCAAATAGGGTTTCACACCTTCTTTTAAAATATCAACCGAAGAATATCTTTGCAGCCCTCAAAATTGAACAATGAGTTTTATTATCCGCAGAGGTGATGTGAACGATGTACCGGGTATGTTCCGACTGGTAAAAGAGCTTGCCTTGTTTGAACGCGCACCGGAGGCGGTTGTTAATACCGAAGATAAGCTGAGAGAAGATGGCTTCGGTAGAAACCCGATTTATAAAGTGTTTGTTGCAGAGGCTGCTGATACCAATGAAATTATAGGCATGGCGTTGTACTACACCGCATATTCAACCTGGAAAGGACGGATTTTTTACCTGGATGATTTAATTGTAACCGAAAGTTACCGGAGGTTCGGCATAGGGAGGAAACTGCTGAACGAAGTTTTGAGAGACGCAAACGAAAAAGGCGTAACACAAATACGCTGGCAGGTACTAGATTGGAATACTCCGGCTATTGAATTTTACAGAACAATTGGTGCAGAGTTTGACAAAGAATGGATTACCTGCAAAATGAGTGATACTGAAATAAACACGTATTTGAACACGTATTGTAAATCAGCTAATTAGAAATAATGGAAGTGTACAAGTTTGGGGGTGCATCTGTGAAAGATGCACAGGCAGTGAAAAATGTTGCTGTTATCTTTAGAGAAAACAGTTTCAATGAGAAAGTTGTGGTTATTTCAGCAATGGGTAAAACCACAAATGAGTTGGAGACAGTGGTTAACTTATACTATGCTTCAAAACCTGAATGGGAAAAGAACTTAGATACGATTTATGAAAAGCATCTGGATATTATTAAAAATTTATACAGCAACGGTGGGTTAAAAAAAGCAACTGATGATGTAAAAATAATTATTGATGGCGTTCGGAAATTCTTGAACGAAAATTCATCGCGCAATTACAATTACATATATGACCAGGTGGTTTCTGCAGGCGAGTATATTTCCACTACTATCGTAAGCGACTACGCTAACTCGCTCGGGCTTAAAAACTCGTTGCTGGATGTAAAGGAAGTTCTGTTTACCGACTATGCTTACACAGAAGGAAAAGTTGATTTTAAAAAGACAGAAGAAACCATCAGCAAAAAAGTTCCTGAATTATTCAAAACCGGTTTTGTAATAACACAAGGTTTTGTGGGATGCACACCGGAAGGGTTTTCAACTACACTCGGAAGAGAAGGCTCTGATTATACAGCTTCTATTTTTGCGTATTCGCTGAATGCATCGCGAATGACGGTTTGGAAAGATGTGGAAGGAGTAATGAACGCTGACCCAAAGGAATTTCCAGAGGCTCAGTTTTTGAGTGAACTGACATACCATGAAGCGATTGAGATGACTTATTACGGAGCAAGCGTGATTCATCCGAAAACGATTAAACCTATTCAGAATAAGAATATTCCATTGGAGGTGCGCAGTTTTGTCAATTACAACAAGCGCGGCTCGGTTATCAGCGCTAACGCGAATACTATTTTTCTTCCTCCGGTTGTTATTTATAAGCGCGAACAGGTTTTGCTTTCCTTCTCAGCAAAGGATTTTTCATTTATAGCGGAGGAGCATTTAAGCAAGGTGTTCGGCACTTTTGCGGATAACCGGCTGCGGGTGAATATGATGCAGAATGCCGCCATCAGCTTTTCGATTGTTGTAGATTTTAAGCAGGAGAAAATTGAGAATATTATTCATGAGTTAAGCAGCGATTTTACCATAACGCAAAACAGCAGGCTTACGCTGTTAACCATCCGCCACTTTAACCAGAGCATTATTGATAAACTGACTAAAGACAAGGATATTCTTCTTCGGCAGATTTCAAGAAACACAATTCAGGTTTTGATGAGGGAGTAAAAAGAACTAAAAATCCTTTGCTTTCAATCAATAGTTTTTGTTCATGTTAGCAATATCTGCTTTGGGGGTAATTAACAACAAGACTAGAATACCAGGCAGAAAGGATGTAAATTTATCTCATTCGAAGAGGTAAAATCATATCTTCCAGTTAATTTGATGAGAACATCAACCGAAAAAACGGGCACCAAACATTTTATTCATCGCAAATTTGAAAGAGCCGATTGTATTTTGAACATTTGCGCTATGGCGGGATTAAAAAGAATTGTTCCATTCCTGATAGCAGGTTTAATTTTTTCCTTAAATGTTCACGCGCAAAGAAGAACTCAGTTTACAGACAGCCTGAACCTCGTCAGACTTAACAACGGGCTGAACATGATTACAATGTATTTGCCTAACTCACCGAACACAGAAATCAACTTTTTCATAAAAGCAGGCAGTTTATATGAAAACGATTCATTGAGCGGCTTGGCGAATATCGTGTTCAGGCAGCTCAGGCAGCGCATTACTACATACCTTGTTAAAAATACCGGTCAGTTTACCTTAAGCAACACTCCATTCGATGCTAATTTTACCTCGGAGTATGCAATTTTCCGGTTTATTCCCTCAGCTGATAACTTTGAACGCTGTTTTTCACTGATGCGAGATTCTGTTTTCAACACTCCCTTTACAGATGAAGAAATAAGCTGGCAGAAAGAATTAATGGTTGAAGAATTACAAACCGTATCTGCAAATACCCGCATTACTTTTGAAAAAACACTGCTTAAAGGAATTTACCGCCAGGATTTCGAGAAAGTTAATTTAACCGGAAACCCGGCAGAGTTTAGAAACATGACTGCCACCACGGCAAACTTGTTTTGGAGAAGATATTATGTTCCGAACAATACCATTGTAACCTCATCGGGAAACTTTAACTGGCAGATAATAGAGCAGGTGTTTACCAATTCTATGAGTTCATTGGTGAAAAGTCAGTTTGACCCCGAAACCATCACAAAGATATTTCATCTGCGCCCGATGGTTTTTAATACACAGTTTATTCAGGAAGACTCCACCGCCACTCCTGAGTTTCAAATCTGCTGGCAATTTCCCGGAACTACCGGCAATGTTCAAGCCAGCTATTGCGCTTTCCTCCTCAGCGAAATTCTGAATGACCGGAACAACTTCATACAAGTAAAGGCAGCAAAAATGGGGTGCAAAAAAATCATAGCTCAGTATGAAGCCAATAATTTCAGCGCGATATTCCGCATTATTCTTCAACCGGGAAAGGAGAACCTTTACGCCACATACAAGTTTGCAATTACTGAGCTTCAGCGGCTTGAAAAAACTTTGCTGAACGAAACCATGCTCAACGCTGGCAAACTTATTTTTAAAAGAAACTACAACCATATCCTCCGTTCAAAAGAATATCCTGCCAAAGTGGCTTTATACACAGCTTTTAAAGATAATTCCTACTTCCGCTCTCTTGCTGACAGCGTCTTCGACCTGAAAGTGGATGAGGTAAAAAGTTTTGCGAATGAATACCTGAAAATCAAT
Organism: uncultured Chitinophaga sp.; assembly: GCA_964631835.1. Taxonomy (GTDB): domain Bacteria; phylum Bacteroidota; class Bacteroidia; order Chitinophagales; family LD1; genus Bog-950. The sequence goes on along the minus strand of CAZWAD010000005.1, from coordinate 108,369 downwards.
CCCTATATCACCGGTTTGCTCATCAGCAAGGCTGACCGGGAAAGCCTTCAGCTCGACTCAGCTTTCACCAACCTTAACGATAGCGTGAGCGGCTATGTTTTTACATACCGCAAAAACATAACCGATATAGAGGGAGAAAATAATGCTGTTATGCTCCGGAATCTTTTACAATGGCTTACAGTCAACCCTGAGGTGAATGTGCAACTCAACGGATTTTCAGACGAAGGCGAATTCGACAAAGTTAAGGACGAACAGGTATTTGCCTTTATAGATTCACTGCCTGATTTCAGGCTTGCTATTACCGGCATCAAAGGGCGTTACCTTAGGCCCGATATGATGAGAGCGATGAAGATTGCCAAGTATCTTTACGAAAACGGCATTTCTTCTGAACGTCTTTCAGGCACTGGTATGAAATTTTCTTCAGAAAATGAAGAACAGGAAGCCGCCAACATGAAATGCACTATAACATTAGACAAGCTTCGTAAAGGATCTTCGCTGTACGAAATTCATTACGGTAAAAAACAGGAATAAAATATGGAAGGAAAAGCCCCGAAAGATTCGATGATAACGATGACCGAAATTGTTTTGCCTAACGATACTAATGCGTTAGGCAACCTGAGGGGCGGGAAAATACTGCATTGGATGGATATTGCCTGCGCCATAGCAGGAGGCAAACACGCAAACGCTGTAGTGGTAACTGCATCGGTTGACAACGTAAGCTGGGAAAACCCCATCAAGCTGGGCGATGTGGTAACAATTAACGCAAAAGTTACACGGGTATTTAACACCTCTATGGAATTGTATGCGGAAGTATGGGCTGAAAATCTTCCTTCGCAAACGCGATACAAATGTAATGTAGCCTATTACACTTTTGTTGCTCTTGACAGTAACGGCAAACCCAAAAAAGTAATTCCGCTGACACCGGTAACAGAAGAAGAAAAAAAGATGTACGATTCTGCCCTGGCAAGGAGGGAACTTCGATTAGTGCTTGCCGGTCGTGCAAAGTTACATGACACTAAAGAGCTGAAAAAGCTCTTTGGGTTGAGTTAGAAGTTTTTCGAAACAGATTTATGAGCTGTTTTTTTTCTTGATGTTTTATGACTGAACCCTTTGGACATTACACTGATATTTCCGTCCACCTCAAGTATAGCCAGATCAACATCAGAAACTTTTTCGACCCCATGTTCCCGAACAGCCTCTTCCAGTTCTTCCCGGGTAAGCATTGATTTTTCAAGGTTATCGGTTTGAATTTTTCCATGATAAACCAGCATCAGTTCATGTCCCTGAACAACGCGGCCGAAAGAGGGAAATTTCCGAATCAGGAATTTGAAAATATAATTAATGGTAAATAAGCCTGTTGCTGCAGCAATTCCGCCCGGCAGCGAAGTATCGGCTCCTACCATGGCTGTTTGCACCGCATTGCTGATAAGAAGAATAAAAACCAAATCAACAACCGACAACTGAGCCAGTTCTTTTTTACCAAACAAGCGAATAGCAAAAATGATAAACAGGTAAACTGCAGCAGAGCGAAGCACAATAGAAAAAACCTGAGCGGCATCAAAACCCATATGCGAATATGACAAAACTCTTTTACCTGTTACTAATAACCATCGCCATCAAGAATATTCCCGAGGCCTCCCAGTATGCTTCCCTCCTCTTTTCTTCCACCGGGAGGCGCATATTGGATGATGCGCGAAGCTAAGCGCGAAATCGGAAGCGTTTGCAGCCAAACTTTTCCGGGCCCACGGAGAACAGCAAAGAAAAAGCCTTCTCCGCCAAACAACGTATTCTTTATGCCTCCAATCATCTGCACATCAAAGTCAACATCTTTGGTGTACGCCACCACACAACCGGTATCAATATGCAGTGTTTCACCGGGAGCTAATTGCCTTTCAATGATATGCCCGCCCGCGTGAACAAAAGCCATTCCATCTCCCTCCAACTTTTGCATAATAAAACCCTCTCCGCCAAACAAACCGGTGCCAAGGCGTTTTTGAAAATCAATACCCACACTAACTCCTTTTGCCGCGCACAGAAAAGCATCTTTCTGGCAAATCATTTTACCGCCCATTTGCTGTAAATCCATCGGAATAATTTTACCGGGATAGGGAGAGGCAAAAGCCACCTTTGCTTTTCCGTTTCCCAGGTGGGTAAAGGCGGTCATGAACAAGCTTTCACCGGTAAGCAGTCGTTTACCTGCTCCAAGCAGTTTACCCATAATTCCTTCGCCACCGCCTTTGCTTCCATCGCCAAAAATGGTTTGCATCTGAACCGGCTGGTCTTTGTACATAAATGCCCCCGCTTCGGCAATAACCGTTTCCTGAGGGTCGAGTTCTATTTCCACACATTGCATTTCCTCTCCAAATATCCGGTAGTCAATTTCGTGGTTCGTTCTTGTTGTCATTTGTTTTAAGTTTCTAAAAGTTAAAGGCAAATATAAATCTGCTGACGAGTGGCGGCTGTGAAAATTTTACCGTCTGTCAAAAAGGGTTCAAAAAACGGGCATGGCTGTTTCCCGCGATTTTATATTTTCAAGCCGTGATTACGAAACGCGCCAAATACGCTATAAAAGCCATGATATATCTCTCGAAACAAAAGAGAGGAGAACACGCCCTAATCAGCGAAATATCAAAAGAAGAAAACATACCTAAAAAATTTCTTGAAGCCATTTTGAATGACCTGCGTAAAGCCGGTTACCTGGGCAGTAAAAAAGGCAAGGGCGGTGGTTACTATCTTATAAAGCCTGCTGATGAAATTAACATGGCCGATGTTATCCGCCTGTTTGAAGGCGCTATTGCTTTGGTTCCCTGCGTGGCTTTCCGTTTTTACGAGCCCTGCGAAGAATGTACCGATGAAGAAACCTGCCCCATTCGCGAAGTGTTTAAAATTATCCGCGAACAAACAGTTGCTATTTTAAAAGAAAACAACTTTGCCGAGGTAGTTGAGAAAGAGAAGAAACTGAAGGGGCAGAAAAAATAATTACTTCGGCTTCAACCTGGTGTAAATTCCTTTCAGTTTAAAAGCAAGTTTTTTTAAGAAAGTTTCATCCCCTTCGCTCATCCACATAATAAGTTGATGCGTGAGCCACGACTTTGAAGTGTAAAAGCCGTGATGCTCCATTCCGTTCCGCTTATCGGTTCCCGATTTTTGAAAGATACAAATGTTGCGCAGGGGCGATTCAATCCATTTGTAATCGGGGCGGTTGTTTTTAATGAACGATATTACGAGCCGGGTAGAGTGCATCCAGGTATCGTGAAACATGAAATAGCCTCCCTGTTCCAGCAATAAATCGGTATAATAGAAGTCAATCAAAATTCCATCGAACTGGTGATTGCCGTCAATAAAAATGAAGTCGAATTTTTCTTGCTTTTCGTGCAGTTTGGGTAAAACATTGTGTGAAAAGTCTTCCCGGAAATTTAGCAATTGTCCGAAACCTGCTTTTTTTATATTATTTACTCCACCGTAACTGTAATTCCTTTGAAAAGGGTCAATAACAATGTGCGGCTTACCTGTGGCCGCCATAATAGAAACAGCAGACTTACCATAGCCGCAGCCTGTTTCGGCTGTCTTTTCGAAGTTCTTACTTTTCACAAACTCATAAATGAACCTCGCCTCCGAATCTTTTATGGGAGTTGACTTATTGGTTTCGGGCACCTCAATTAACTGCAGAAGTTCATCAATGGCTTGCGGCATTCAGTAAAAATTTCGGGCGAATATAGTTGCTTGATAAGAATATTAAGTTTAGACAAAATCTAAATAAATTTGCAGAAGAGTTTAACTTTGCGGAATTAAAATGGCTGAAAACGATAAAATTATAGATGAAGTAGTTGGCAGTGACTATAAATACGGCTTCACAACCAATATTGAGCAGGAGTTTGCTGCCAGGGGTTTAAATGAAGATATAGTCCGTTTTATTTCTGCCAAAAAACTTGAGCCCGATTGGATGACCGAGTGGCGGTTAAAAGCTTACCGCGCCTGGCTCAAAATGGACGAGCCGAATTGGCAGAACGTACATTACCCAAAAATCAACTTTCAGGATATTATTTACTACGCCGCGCAGAAGAAGAAAAAGAAAATTGAATCGCTTGACGATTTGGACCCGGAGATTCGTGCAACGTATGAAAAGCTCGGCATACCTATCCAGGAGCAGAAACTGCTTGCCGGTGTGGCGGTTGATTATGTAATGGACAGCGAAAGCGTGATTACCACGTTCCGCGAATCGCTTAAAGAAAAGGGAATAATTTTCTGCTCCATTGCCGAAGCTATTCGTGAGCATCCTGATTTAGTAAAACAGTATCTCGGTTCAGTTGTACCGCAACGCGATAATTTTTATGCGGCTCTTAACAGCGCTGTTTTCAGTGATGGAAGTTTTGTTTACGTCCCTAAAGGAGTCCGCTGCCCGATGGAACTTTCTACTTATTTCCGGATTAATGCGGAAAACACAGGTCAGTTTGAGCGCACTTTAATTATTGCCGATGAGGGAAGTTATGTTTCGTACCTCGAAGGCTGCACTGCTCCCATGCGCGATGAAAATCAGCTACATGCAGCAGTAGTTGAATTGATTACTCTCGACAACGCTGAAATAAAATATTCCACCGTTCAAAACTGGTACCCCGGTGACAAAGAAGGAAAGGGAGGTATTTACAATTTTGTTACCAAACGCGGAATGTGTAAAGGTGTAAATTCAAAAATAAGCTGGACACAGGTGGAAACCGGAAGCGCTATTACCTGGAAATATCCGAGTTGCATTTTAAAAGGAGATAATTCCATTGGTGAATTTTATTCCGTAGCGGTTACTAATAATTATCAGCAGGCTGATACCGGAACCAAGATGACTCATATCGGTAAAAACACCCGTAGCCGGATTGTGAGTAAAGGAATTTCAGCAGGGAAAAGCAATAATTCTTACCGCGGCCTGGTTCAGGTTCATAAAACTGCCGATAATGCCTATAATTTTTCGCAGTGCGACAGTTTACTGATTGGCGATAAATGCGGAGCACATACTTTCCCTTACCTGGAAATAAAAAACAGTACCGGGAAAGTAGAGCATGAAGCAACTACGTCAAAAATCGGGGAAGACCTTTTGTTTTATTGCAACCAGCGTGGTTTAACAGACGAAGAAGCGGTGAGTATGATTATTAATGGATATTGCAAGGAAGTATTTCAGCACTTGCCAATGGAGTTTGCTGTCGAAGCACAGAAACTTCTGAGTATTTCATTAGAGGGCAGTGTAGGATGATTTTTAAATTATTTCGAGCCTATAAAACCGGGAAAATAATTTATTCAAAAATTCTGAAACCGGTTTATGAAGAATTGAAAAGAGATGCTTATAGCACCGAAAATAAAAGAACACGAAACCGAAAACCGAAAAAGAAAGATGCTGTCAATAAAAAATCTGAACGTAGCCGTAAGCGGCAAACAAATTCTTAAAGATTTCAACCTCGAAATAAAAGAGGGCGAAGTTCACGCCATCATGGGTCCCAACGGAACGGGTAAATCAACTTTGGCAGCTACTCTTGCCGGTAAGGAAGATTACGAAGTGCTTTCCGGGGAGGTAACATTCAACGGGAAAAATTTACTGGAACTGAACGCTGATGAACGTGCTCGCGAAGGTGTTTTTCTTGCGTTTCAGTACCCGGTGGAAATTCCGGGAGTGAGTGTTACCAACTTCATGAAGGCCGCTGTAAATGCAAAAAGAAAACACAACGGATTGGAGCCGATGGATGCCAAAGATTTTCTGAAGAAGATGAAGGAAAGGCTGGAGTTGGTTGAAATTCCGAGAGAGATGGCAAGCCGTTCCATTAATGAAGGATTCAGTGGGGGAGAAAAAAAGCGCAATGAAATATTTCAAATGGCCATGCTGGAGCCTTCTCTGTGTGTTTTGGACGAAACAGATTCCGGCTTGGATATTGATGCTCTGCGTATTGTAGCAAACGGAGTTAACAAGCTTCGCGATACAAACAGAAGTTTTTTAATAATCACTCACTACCAGCGGCTGCTTAATTATATCGTTCCTGATTTTGTTCATGTATTATTTGCGGGAAGGATTGTAAAGAGCGGTGGGAAAGAACTGGCATTGAAGTTAGAAGCAGAGGGCTACGACTGGGTTAAAGATGAAGTCGGTCAACTGGCAGACTAAAAGTGATATGAGTTTGATTGAAAATATCGGGAAACAATTTGCTTCAATCGGTGACACACATGTTGCCGGATTAAGAAAGAACGCTTTTCATGCATTCGAAAAACTTGGCATTCCCTCTAACCGTCATGAGGAATGGAAATACACGAACATTAAAACAAAACTCAGTGAACACCTTTCGCTCATACCTGTTGATTCAAAAGTAAATGCAGCTGTAAAAAATTATATAGCCAGTTTGCCGCCTTATGCTTTCCGTATTGTTTTTCTGAACGGAATTTTCCACCCCGAATTAAGCATTGTTCCCGACATGAAAGGCATTACTGTAACAAGCATAAAAGAATCTTTTGCAACACATTCACCATTCATTGAAAAGTATTTCGGTAAGCTGGTTAACTATAACGAAGAACATTTTGCCGCCCTGAACACAGCTTTTGTAAATGATGGCGCATTCATCCATGTTCAGAAAAATGTGTTGGTTAATGAGCCGATTTACATTCAGTATTTCTTTACCGCTTCTGATGAAAATATTTTTACACAAACAAGGAGCCTGGTTTTGCTGGAAGACGGGGCTTCAATTCAACTAGCTGAAGATTTCCGGAACGCAAGCAATATTCCGGTGAATTACAATCATGTTTCCGAAATGTATATCGGTAAAAATGCTTCTCTCAATGTAGCGAAACTTCAGTTGGAAGTAAGTAATGCAATTGGCATTCATACTTTGGAGGCACAGGTTGAGCGCGATGGAAATTTCAGCACTACTTCTATAACTTTTTCGGCACCGGATACCGGAACCGGAAATACTTTGCTGAGAAATAACCTAACCGCCCGTTTGATTGGCGAAAATGCTCATGCTGATTTGAACGGATTATACTTCGGTAAAGAAAATGCTCATATTGATAATCATATTCTCGTTGACCATGTATCACCTAATTGCACAAGCAACCAGCTTTACAAAGGGGTACTCAATGATGAATCAACCGGTGTGTTTAACGGTAAAATTTTTGTAAAGCCCGCTGCTCAAAAGACCAATGCTTTTCAGTCAAGCAAGGCACTTCTTCTTTCCAACGAAGCAAGTATTAACTCCAAACCGCAACTTGAAATTTTTGCCGATGATGTAAAATGCTCGCATGGCGCTGCTATCGGTCAGTTAGATGAAAATGCCATGTTTTATCTTCGCGCCCGCGGAATCAGCAAGGAAGAAGCCACTCAGATTTTAACTTATGCTTTCGCACATGAAGTAATCGAACACGTACACAGCAAGCCCATCCGCAAGTTTTTGTGCGATAAACTGAAAGATGAACTGAAACTGAATTTCTGATGAATGCTTCTGTTCGTGCGCAGTTTCCTATTCTGAATCAAATGGTAAATGGTAAACCGCTGGTTTACCTGGATAATGCCGCAACCTCGCAAAAACCATTAGCCGTTATTAACGCCATTGGAAGTTATTACGAACAGTATAACAGCAACATTCACCGGGGGGCGCACCACCTTGCACAACTTGCCACAGAAAAATATGAGGAGGCGAGAAAAACGGTTGCAAAACACATCAACGCCAAAGAGTGCGAGGTAAATTTTGTGCGCGGAACGACCGAAGCCGTAAACCTTGTTGCCTCTACTTACGGAAGGCAACATGTAAAAGCCGGTGATGAAATTATCATTAGCGCTATGGAGCATCATAGCAACCTAGTTCCCTGGCAAATGCTATGCGAAGAAAAAGGAGCTTTTCTTAAAGTGATTCCGATTACAGATTCCGGAGAATTAATTCTTCAGGAGTATTTGAAGTTGCTTTCAGAAAAAGCAAGAATTGTTTCAGTCGGATACATTTCAAACGCACTTGGGACAATAAATCCAGTAAAAGAAATTATTTCTGCTGCACACCAGGCAGGAGCTGCTGTTTTTATTGATGCTGCGCAAGCGCTGCCACATAAAAAAGTGGATGTAAAAGATTTGAACTGTGACTTCCTCGGGTTCAGCGGGCATAAAGTTTTTGCCGGCACCGGGATAGGCATTCTTTACGGGAAAGAAAAACTTCTTGAATCCATGCCGCCATACATGGGCGGAGGCGAAATGATAAAATCCGTAACTTTTGAAAAGACCACTTATAATGAACTGCCATATAAGTTTGAAGCGGGGACTCCGCATATTGAAGGAGGGATTTCTCTTGGCGCTGCTCTGGATTACATCAATGAAGTAGGACTCGATAAAATAACCGCATACGAGAGCGAACTCATTTCTTACGGAACTGAAAAACTTTTAGAAGTTGAAGGATTGCAAATTATCGGCACCGCAAAAAACAAATCTTCTGTTCTGTCCTTTTTAGTTGATGGCGTTCATCCTTATGATTTGGGAACTTTGCTGAATGAACACGGTATTGCCATACGCACTGGTCATCATTGCTGTCAGCCGCTGATGGATAGATTAGGCATTGACGGAACCTGCCGCGCTTCGCTGGCTTTTTACAATACCAAAGACGAAATTGATGTGCTTGTAAAAAGCATTAAACGCTCTATGGCAGTTCTTACCTGATTTTCATCTGTGTATCTTCGCTGCATGGAAAAGCTAATTCAGGAAATTGAAAATGAAATTGTGGAAGAGTTTGAACTGTTCGATGACCAGATGGACAAGTACGAACACATTATTGATTTAGGTAAAAAACTTGCTCCTCTTGCACCCCAATTTATGACGGATGATTTTTTGGTGAAAGGCTGCCAAAGCAAAGTCTGGCTTCATGCCTATAAAGAAGGCGATCAAATTTTTTTTGATGCGGATTCCAACTCATCTATAACAAAAGGATTGATTGCCCTGCTGATTCGGGTTTTATCAGGGCAAAGACCGGCAGATATTATCAACAACCAACTGGGATTCATTGACCGGATAAACCTGCGTTCACATCTTTCATCGCAACGCTCCAACGGGCTTACTTCCATGATACAGCGCATGAAAGAATACGCTGCCTTGTATGTATAAAAAAGCCGCTGGTTAAACCAGCGGCTTTTTCTGAAATTATCTTCAGCGTTTTACCTGGAAATAGTAAATAGCCGGCTTTGAGTTTTCGTATTACCAACCGTAGCTGCAAGCAGGTAAGTTCCGCTTGCCAAGCCCGAAGCATCCAAAGCAAAAACATTTTCTCCTGCCTTGGTATTTCTGTGAGTAATCTCCTTATAAAGTCTTCCTGTCATATCAAACACACGGAAAGTAATATCCGTACTTTTATCTAAAGTGATTGAAACTCTTGAATCTAACGAAATCGGGTTTGGAAAAATATTCAAATCAAAAATCTGAACATTGTTTTTCGCGTCATTCATTCCTGTAATGCCAGGTGTAAGTTCGCAGCCTCCAGTTGTAAGAGTTGTACAACGCCACATTCCCCTGCCATGTGTGCCTGCATAAATAACCCGGCAATTATCGTTATATAGTGGTTTTTCCATCAGGCGGTAAACCGGTACTCGCTGCATTCCCGCACTGCCGGGTTGAGTGAACGCATCGTTCTCTTCGTTCCACTGGCTTCCATCCCAACTCCAGATGCCAAGTTCTGTTCCGATAATAATGGTATTATCATCATGTACAACCACATCGTAAACCGGCATATTAGGCAAACCGGTTACAAGTGGTGTCCATGTTTGACCTCCATCGATTGATTCAAATACATGAGCGGCTCCGGGGGTAGTTGCTGAAAAACCGGCTGAAACTGCCACTACATGATTACTGTTATTGGGGTTAACGCAAATACCCTCGATAGAGCGCGAAGTAACCTGAACATTCCTGTATTGAATTGAATTGGTATAAAGATTAGTAACTGTATTAAGAGCACTGCCTGGTAAATAAGTGGCTGTATCGCAGCGGGCGTTAAAATTACCGAAGCGGTAAACTCTTCCACCGGTAGTTCCTACATAAAGCACATCACCATCGGACGATGCTGAAACAGACACAGGCCAGCCGCTCATATTATTCAGTACACGGAACCAGCGGGGAATAATTCCCAGGTCAAGCGCATCAGGTGTAACCCACAAACCGCAAATGGAATGCGTGAAAAACCGCGAACGAACCGGGTCGGGGATATAAAGCGAATCGCCTGTGCTGAGGGCAGAAGGCAAAGTATATTGAAACGGATATTTAGCGGTTTTGCTTTGCACTGTAATTACTTCACCTGCTGTGTAATCCCTATCGGCCGCATAAGGAACGGTTTTCAATCCGTTAGCAGCATTTTTGGTTTCAGCCAGCCAGAAAGGCGAAATGAATTGTGCGCTGTTATCCTCCTGACCAGAGCAGCGGGAAGGCTGATTAAAACTGTTGGGGTCAATTTTTAAATCGTAAAAACCACCGAAGGAACTTCCTCCGTTACCCGAACGGTAATTAGAACCAAAATAAACTCCTGAAAACATGATGCGCGGGTCGAGGTGTGAAATCTCGGCATAGGTTCCATCGCCACCGGTTACCTGTTCAGCAGCCATTCTGGTATTACCATGGTAGTCAATGTAAGGAGTTCCGTTATCCTGTGTACCGCCTAAAACATCACCAGCCAATCCTGCACCAACCGAATAGTGTTGTGTGACATTGTACCCCCTGTTTTTGACCGAAAACGAAGGGAAAGGGAAAGCTGATACCGCATTAACCGATTTGTAAACTCCGCCATCGTTGCCTACATACATAATTTCAGGATTATTTTCAGCAATGGTAATGGCATGTTTATCAGGATGTATGTAATGAGGGTTAACCTGCCCTCCACCTAAGCCGGCATCAGCCTCCTTCCATCCTGATTGATCGCTCCAGGTGTAAAAATTAACCCCTCCGAGATAAACTTTATTCGGGTCAGCCGGAGAAACTGCTATAACATTATCGTACCAACCCTGATTGTTATCTCCGAAAGGATTAAAGAGAGGGCCTTTAAGTCCTATTGTTGTCCAGGTAGCTCCTGCATCAGCTGAACGGTAGGTTCCGTAAGTGGCTCCGGTTGTAGTAGCTACAGAAATGTAAAGTATGTTAGGGTCGGAAGGAGCGACAGCCACTTCAAGCCTGCCCTGAGTTCCTGGAAATCCGGGGCTGGTGGTGTTGGAAATACGCTGCCAGGAAAATCCTCCGTTTAATGAAGCGGCTAACTTATTATTACCACCTACCGATGCAAAAATATTTACTCCATCACTCGCCCAGTCTACATCGGCAGCTGATTGTCCGTTGGCAACTCCCGGTATTGTAATGGGGTCCCACGTAGTTCCTGCATCCGAAGACTGGTAAAGCCCTTTACCGGTAGCAGCTATTATCTGGTTGCCGTCATTGGGGTTTACAGCTATACGGTTTACAACAGCCCAAACATCGGATGTATTCATAGTGTTGTTCGGAGAAAATCCATCGGGAGTAATTAGAACGTGGCTGTCATTGGCATCGAGCTTAAATATTCCGTTACCCATGTTCCCAGAATTGAAAGAAGAGCCTCCCACTTGAGCCAAGCCTTCACCTGTTCCTATATAAATGGTATAATTAGGTGCCGGTCCCTGAGCTATGCATGAAACGGTCAGCCAATTGTTCCAGTTAGTCAATCGCTGCCAGGTATTAGCTCCGTCAGTTGATTTCCACATACCCCCTCCCACTCCACCAGCATAAACTGTATTGTTCGATGGGTCGCGCTTGTCAATCAGAATGGCGCGGGTTCTTCCGCCAATATTATCGGGGCCTAATTCTTCCCACTGTAAATTGAGCGAACCCGAACGGCTGCCCAACATCTTGAATTGGTTTGCCTGCTTCAACGCATTGTAGTAATATGAGGTGGAGAAATTCCCGTTCTCATCTTTCAGTTTGTCAAAACGGGCTTCCATAGCTTCTTTAGCCCGCTGAGCTTTTCTGAGACCGTTACTTTTTTCTTTAGACGGTTTCTCGAGAAGAAATTCCCCCGGAACATGCTGCGGGGCAAGCAGAAAAGCGAAACAACCAACAACTATTGCTGATAGCGCGCCAAGTAAAATTTTTGTTTTCATAATGTTTGCATTTTTAGTTCAAAAAAAATTGATTGACTATAAATATGACGACAAATATATGACTAAACAGCCAAGGTTACACATTTGAATTGTCATAGTTTTGTCATTTTTTGGGGTGTTGAAAAGTTTGCCATAACAGTTGTAACTGTATTAATAGGCTAAGAATCTAAGTGGCTATTGTTCACACCCTACTTATACCTGGGGTGAAACTGCATAATTGTACTGCGCAGATAGTCACGGTCGAGGTGAGTATATATTTCGGTAGTTGTAATAGATGAGTGACCGAGCATTTCCTGAACAGCCCTCAGGTCAGCACCTCCTTCAATCAGGTGTGTTGCAAAGGAATGGCGGAAAGTGTGCGGTGAAATAGTTTTTTTTAAACCTGTTTTAGCTGCACATTCTTTGATTATGAGAAATACATACATTCGGGACAGACGTCTTCCCCTGCGATTAAGAAAAAGAATGTCTTCTTCCCCTTTCTGCACCGGTGCGTGAACACGTACACTTTCTTTATATTGCTTAATGAATTTTACAGCCTGCGAACCTATAGGCACCAATCTCTCTTTATTGCCTTTACCTGTAACTTTGATAAAATCTACATTCAGAAAAAGGTTTGAAATTTTAAGAGTGGTGAGTTCGCTTACCCGCAACCCACAGCCGTATAAAACTTCAAGCATAGCCCGGTTGCGCACACTTTCGGACGTACTCATATCAATAGAATCAAACAGCAAGTTAATTTCAGCCACAGAAAGTGTGTCAGGCAGCTTACGCGAAAGCTTGGGCATAGAAAGCAACTCAGTAGGGTTCATTTGAATTAAATCCTCCATTAACAGGTACTTGTAAAAGGCACGTAAACCTGAAATTATCCGCGCCTGAGAATGGGCATCGAAACCCAGTGCTGAAATGGCTTTTACAAAACCTTCGAGGTGTTTCAGCGTTATTTCCTCGGGCGGCAGATGTAGGTTTTCGGAAGACAGGTAACCGGCAAACTTGCGTACATCTCGCTCATACGCATCTACCGAATTTGCCGAAAGTGATCTCTCCAGTTTTAAATAACTGATAAAACCTTTGATGTAACTTTCCCAATTCATATACAATTTTATTTTTTTGATTTTAGATTTTAGATTGCACGACACTTAATTCTATCCACCATAACTGAAACAATGAGCAAGAAAAAAATCATCATCATCAACGGACCAAATCTTAACCTGTTGGGTAAGCGCGAGCCCGATATTTACGGCAGCATGAGCTTTGACGATTTTTTTTCAGAAATAAAAGCTGTTTACAACGATGAAATACAGCTTTCTTATTTCCAGAGCAATGTGGAAGGCGAACTCATTAATAAAATCCAGGAAGTGGGGTTCAGCTACGATGGCATTATATTAAATGCAGGCGGCTACACACATACCAGCGTTGCTATACGCGATGCAGTAGCGGCTGTAAAGACCCCGGTCATTGAAGTGCACATCAGCAACCCCAATGCCCGTGAGGATTTTCGGCACTCTTCGCTGATTAGCGGAGTAGCCAAGGGAGTAATTGCCGGTTTCGGTCTCGAAAGTTATGCCCTTGCTTTAGACAGTTTCCTCTGATTATTTTATGATTCCGGTTTCCCTTCCGTACTTATTATAAAGGGCAATCACGGTTTTAGTGATTTCGTAATCGGTGTTGTATTTCAGAAATTCAAGAGGCATGTTGCAGTAATTGATGAAGTCATCATAGTTCCTCTCGGGCAAGTCAATGAGCCCATTCTCATTATAATAATCAAGCAGTGCTTTAAAAACTTTTCTTCGCTCGTCATCTTTTATCTGCTGCTTGAGCTTTTCACGTTCCCGGGCTTTTCCGCTAAGCATTTCGTAAAGCGCGCTTATAGGACTTGTGAATGAAACTTCAGGACGTTCCAACTCTTTCGGAGTTTTGCCAAGGTTTCTTCTCTCTTCTTCAATTTCTTCAAGTGTTTTGGGCGGCTTAACCACCACCGGCTGGCTTAATGACGTTGTAAGGGGTTCCATCAATAACTTTAACTGGTATTCACTTTTAAAAACTGAGTCAGCGACTGAAAATTTCACAGTGTGATAGCCGGGAAAGAACAGGAATAGTGTATCGCTCTTCACAACGGTAGTTTCAAAATACCCTTTTGTATCGGTAGGCATGGTAACACTCAACTTAGGGTTAATTACACTCACGCCTGCCAATGTTTTACGTGTGTAATTGTCGATAACCACAGCTTTCAGTTTTACCCAGTCTGCCTGTGAAAAGAGAAGACCTGTTATAAACAAGAAAACAAAAGCTAGAATATACTTCATAAAACCGCGGGCCGAATATAAGTATGTTAGGAGTTGAACGATGAAATGCAAAGAATTTGCTATTGACAGCCATCCTTTAAATTTCTTTAAGAAAATCAAAAATGCACCGGTAAACAGACTCCAAATCCTCATTGCTGGAACAATAAGGAGGCAAAATGTAAATTACATCTCCCAAAGGACGAAGAATGATTTTGCGCTCAATAAAATACCGGTAAGCCTTATCACGAACTGTATTTAAATAGCCACTCTCCTGGCTGGTATTTAACTCAACTGCAGCAATGGTGCCTTTAATCCTTATGTCTTTGACTTTTGCATGTCCTTTTAAACCCTCCGCAAATGTGTAATGCTGCGATTCTATCCGTTTTATACTTTCAAAAGTTCTCTCGTTTTCAAACAACTCAAGGCTGGCAATAGCAGCAACACATCCAAGCGGGTTTGCCGTATAACTATGTCCGTGGAAAAGCATTTTTGTTTTATCATCCGAAACAAACGCTTCATAAATTTTTTCCGTACATGTAGTAGCCGCAAAAGGAAGAAACCCACCTGTAATACCTTTTGACAGACAGATAATATCCGGCTTATTTGTACAATAATCTGTAGCAAGAAATTTACCGGTTCTGCCGAAGGCGGTCATTACTTCATCTGCAATAGTGATAACGTTATGGTTCTTGCAAATGGAAATCAACGAGTCCAGCGTTTCTTCAGGATACATTTTCATGCCTGCAGAGCCAAGTACTAAAGGTTCAAAAATGAAAGCTGCAATCGGGCAACTTGAATCTTTCAGAATTAAAGAAGTAAGCTGTTCAACAACTTCTTCTCTATTTTCAAAATTCGGAGTATCAATAAATTCAACGTCAAACAGCAACCGCTGATAAGGCTTTGTAAATACTCCCCTGGCACTTACACTCATACTTCCGAAAGTATCACCATGATAAGCATCGCGAAAGGCTATCACCTTCTTCTTTTCCATGCCTTTATTGCTCCAATATTGCAATGCCATTTTCAGCGCTGCTTCAACGGCTGTTGAACCGTCATCGGAATAAAATACCTTTGAATGAAAAGGAATCCTTTGCAACAGTTTTTCTGCAAGTTTCAAAGCCGGTTCATGTGTGAAGCCTGCAAAAATCACATGCTCCAGTTTCCTAGCTTGTGCAGCTATTGCATTGGCAATATACGGGTGTGCATGTCCATGAATGTTTGTCCACCAGCTTGAGACAGCATCTATGTATTTCTCTCCGTTATCATCATATAGATAAGCTCCTTCCCCCCTTGAAATCGCTATTATTTCAGCATCCTTCATTTGGGTATACGGATGCCAAAGAGAGTATTGGGGAAGTTTTTCGCTCACAGTTCAAAGTGTTGCGAAAGAGTTACGCGCATCTTATCCGCCTGCTGCCTAACAAATTCCTTATCAACTGATTTTGCGGTTTCAATTTTCCCCAGTACAGGAATGTCGGTAAAGTGATGAATAATTTCCTCATTATCGAAAAGATTCTGTCCGTTAAAAACCAGTCCGAGCACATCTATATCTCGCTCTCTAAGGGCTTCAATACTAAGCAAAGTATGATTGATGCTGCCGAGATAGTTTTTAGAAACAAGAATTACCGAAGCTTCCAGGTGTTTTATCAAATCAATCACCAGATAATCCTTGCTTAAAGGAACCATCAGCCCTCCCGGTCCTTCAATTAAAACACGGATTTCGGAATCAGGAATCTCTAATCGTTCGGGATTGATAGAGATATGTTCAGTTTCCGCTGCATAATGAGGTGAAGAAGGTGTATTAAATTTATAGGCTTCGGGATAACATTTGCTTACAAAATTTGAGATGAGAGATTGAACAATCTGGGTATCGGTATTATTCAGCTCCCCGCATTGAACCGGTTTCCAGTAATCGGCATGCAGTGCTTCTGAAAGAACGGCAGCCACTACGGTTTTGCCTATTCCTGTTCCCGTGCCTGCTATAAAAATCCGTTTAGGCAGTTCTCTCATGCAATCGTATTGATTAACCGGGCAAGTTTAATTACTTCCTCCTCAGAATTATAGCTATGCAGGCAAATTCTGATACACTCTTTCCCTTTCGGCACCGTGGGGTAAAGTATAGCTCTTACATCAAAGCCCTGCTTCTGAATCTCGGAAGCAGCATCTTTGGCCTTTTTATTTCCGGCCACTGAAACACCTTGAATGGGAGAAGTGGCAATATTTCGGGCGGTACTGTACTCTTTCGTAAAAGTTTTTACCAGCGAAAAAAGAGCTGCTCTTTTTTCATCAGCTTTAATCAAAAAATCATAAGCGCAGTTTATTGCCGCCAAAGAATAATATGGCAATGCCGTTGAAAAAATAAAGGTCCGGCAATAGTTTATCAGAAATTCTTTCAACTCGTTTGAACAAAGGACCACAGCTCCGTGAATACCCAACGCTTTACCGAAAGTATGAACCCTTGCAAGTACTTGGTTTTCTAAACTCAGTTCAACCACACGGCCCTCGCCTTTGCCTCCGTAAATTCCCGTTGCATGGGCTTCATCAACAATTATACCGGCATTGAACTGGTGACATAATCCGGTGATTTCAACCAATGGGGCAAAATCGCCATTTACTGAATAGACTGATTCAACAACCACATACTTTAAACCATCAGCAGATTTTAATTTTTCCCGCAAATCCTCCATGCTGTTATGTGCAAAAGAAACTGAACTCGCCTTACTGTTTCTAATGCCATCGTGAATAGAGGCGTGAACGGATTCGTCATAAATAATCGTATCTCCCGAATATGGCAGTGTTGAAAGTAATCCGTAATTAGCATTAAAGCCGGAGTTAAAAATCAAAGCCGCTTCTGACCGGTGAAAAAATGAAACCTTTTTTTCGAGTGTTTCAGCATATTCGCTGTTTCCCGAGAGCAGGCGTGAACCGGTGCTGCCGAGAAGAAATTTCTTATTGCTTTGTATTTCCTGCTGAATGTTCCGCTTTAGGTCTTCATCACGTGCAAAACCGAGATAATCGTTCGAGTAAAAATCAATGAGCCCGTTTTTGACTGAAAGTGAACGGAAGTTGTTTTCGTCTCTTCGCTGCTGAAGTTTGGAAAGGATGTAATTACTGATGGAAGTGTTCATGATTTGGCGCGAAAAAACACAAACCAAAAAAATTATGCAATCTGTTTTTCCGCCTCGGCTTTAAAAGATTCCCGTGCTTTCAACCCGAGCAACTCAAACATTTCCTTGTCGGCATCGAAGTCAGGATTGGGAGTAGTAAGCAACTTTTCACCGGTAAATATGGAATTAGCTCCAGCTAAAAAACATAATGCCTGTTGCTCGTAACTCATTTCATTTCTTCCTGCACTTAAGCGAACCATAGCTTCGGGCATAAGTATTCTTGCTGCAGCAATCATGCGCACCATATCCCATATTTTCACACGCTCCTTTCCTTCAAGGGGAGTTCCCTTTACAGCGACCAGTGCATTAACCGGTACGCTTTCAGGGTGTTTCTTCCTCGTTGCAAGTGTGTGTAGCAGTTTTATTCTGTCGTCATCACTTTCACCCAGACCAATTATTCCACCGCAGCAAACACTCAATCCTGCATTCTCCACATGAGCCAATGTATTCAACCGGTCATCATACGTTCGGGTAGAAATAACATCTCCGTAGTAATCTTCAGAGGTATCCAGGTTGTGATTGTAGGCATACAATCCCGCTTCTTTTAATTTCACTGCCTGTTGTTCTGTAAGCATACCGAGTGTGCAACAAACCTCAAGGCCGAGTGCATTCACTCCTTTAACCATATCAAGCACTTTATCGAAATCGGAATTATCGCGCACGTTACGCCATGCCGCCCCCATGCAAAAGCGTGTAGAACCTCCGGTTTTAGCATCGAGCGCCCTTGAAATTACATCTTCATAAGTAAGCAGTTTCCCGGCCTCCACATTTGTTTGATATCGCGCAGCCTGCGGACAGTAAGAGCAATCTTCGGGGCAACCACCGGTTTTAACCGAGAGCAAGGTGCAGACCTGCACTTCTGAAGCTGCCTGGTATTTTTTATGTACTGAGGCTGCCCGGTAAATCAATTCAAGAACCGGTGAAAAATATATTTCACGGATTTCATCCAGCGACCAGTCATTTCTTATTTCTGAATTCATATTACTTCTTAATATCAGCAAATATAGTTGACAACCTGAAAGATAGAAGCAAAGCAGATTGCCTTGTTTCCGAACTAAATCCGCATCTTCGGTTCGTGTACACACAACAGAAAAAGTACTTTGAAAATCTCGATGCTTTGCGATTCATTGCGTTTTTACTGGTGTTTCTGCCACATGCCGTTCTGATAAAATACTATCCCGGAGACCCCTTTCTTACAAACTGGTTTGCAGAACTTAAATTTCTGGGCAGGATAGGTGTTGATTTCTTTTTTGTGCTTTCCAGTTTTCTGATTACCTGGATTATAGAAGAAGAATATTCTTTAAGCCAAAAGTTTAGTGCCGGAAATTTTCTGATTCGCAGGAGTCTGCGCATCTGGCCGCTTTATTTTCTGATTGTTCTTTCAGGGTATTCTGTCATTCTACTTCAACAGGAAGTTTTGAAACAGGTTAGTTCTCATCCTAACCCGAATATCTGGTGGTTTATATCGTTTACGATTAACTTTTACATCACTGAGCATGGACAATCTTTTCTCTTCTTCCTTGTTTTTCTTTGGTCTATTGCTATCGAAGAGCAGTTTTATTTGGCCTGGGCTTTTGTGATGAAACTGCTTAGAAAATACTACCCCGTAATTTGTATTTTTCTATTGGGGGCCTCTCTCCTGTTCCGGATTATGAACCTTGATAAAAACCTCTCCTTATATTTTCATACACTCAGCGCTGTTGGAAATTTTGCCACAGGCGCACTTACTGCCTACATTTCCTTTCACCGAAAGGGATTGTTTACGAAACTTATTGCTCTTAATAGAACATGGATATGCGCTGTTTACATTATTCTTCTTCTCTTCATTATTTTTTACCGGCAGATATTCTCCGTACCGTTGACGGTAGTTACCGAGCGCCTGCTGTTCTCCATTCTTTTTGCTTTTGTGATTTTTGAGCAATGTTTTTCTGACAACTCATTCTATAAAGCGGGAAGATTCCGCCTGATAAATTACGGTGGCAAAATTTCGTACGGACTTTACTGCTATCACGGGGTAGTTATTACCGCGGCAACTTATTTTCTGTCCTCGTATAACAGGAGCCCTACAGCGCTTCAAACATTTATAATTATTCCATCTGCTATTTTCATAGCTACATTCATGATTAGCTCGTTGAGTTTTGAAATTTTTGAAAAACCTTTCCTGCGCTGGCGCAGGAGATTTTATTCAAAATAAAATACCGCAAACCAAACCAGGAGAAACTGCAAAAGCATCATTCCGTCAAGAATGAAATAATACCAGTTTTCTCCGGTTTCTTCATTCACAGGTTGTATGCAGATAACTGAAACTAATAAAGAGAGGTTTACTGCCGCCATCTTTAACAAAGAAAGGTCAAAATAGTAATACTGAATACAATTAATAAGGATTAAAGCAAGCAATATTCCCTGCGCCAGGAGTTTTGTATTTGAAACCCCAAATGCTGCCGGTAATGTCCGCAACCGGTGCTGACTGTCGCCCTTTAAATCTTTTATTTCAAAAACCATAGTTAAAGCAAGAACAAACAAAAACCTGCGCGCCAGGAGAAACAGAAGCATATCTGCACCGGGGGAATTACCGGAAAGCGGAACAAGCACTGTGGTTACCGACCAAACCAGGGCTACAAAAAAAGTTTTAAGCAATCCGAAATCGCGGAGTTTTTTTTGCGGTCGGAAAAAAGGCAGGGAAATGAATCCATAAAAAGCAGTAACCACCGAAAGCAATAAAACTATAACCATTGCCTGCCGCTGAAGCATAACAAGAAAGCAAACCGTACCGATGAGGGAGATAAGCAGAATATTACGCGTTAACTGCGGGTTGTTCTTTGCCCAACTGCGATGAGCATTGTTAATCCTTGTACCTTCGGGGTTACTCAGTTTGAGGAAGGAGTAAGTAAACACCGTAGAGAAAAAAACAAACCAAATGCCCTTGTCAAAATAAAACCGGTTTTCGATGGTCAACTGGTTTGTAAAAGCAAGAGCCACGGCACATACACCTATGAAAATATTAGAGTAGAGCAGGAAAGAGACCAACTTTCGCAACACATTCACGCCCGCAAGTTAACTCCGATTTCAAAAGGTAAAGCAACGAAGCTATTTTCACTCCGAAAAACAATTCCCATGTTTAAGAATATCCGCGAATACGAAAATCTGCACATTACCTTATGGCTGCTGAAGGACACCTGCTGGATTACCCTCTGGCGCACGGGAGGGATGATTATGATAGTTCCCACTTTCCTGGTGGCGGTTCACATTGCGTACCGTTCGCGGAAAAACCTGCAGGATTTGTTTCACAACATTGCTGTTTGCCTGTGGATATGCGCCAACGGAATATGGATGACAGGAGAATTTTTTTACGATGATGGCCTGAGGAACTATGCGCTGGTGTTTTTTGTTGCCGGCTTAGTAGTTGTTACCGCATATTACACCATTCATTTCCCGAAAAGAAACAAAGTAAAAGCCGGTTTACCGGATTAGGCCTGCTGGTCTTTTTTACCGCTGAAAAACTTCCAGATTGCCCCACCTAAAACCGCCAATCCAACCAGTACCGGTTTAATGAATTTAAGTAACAAAATCCCTATTTTGCCAAGCAGCCCTGTTTTAAGAAGCACTCCACCGGCTATCAGCCCGCCAATACCGTAAGCGGCTACCTTGTCGGTGCTTTCGTCAAAATCGGCATAGCGGTTGCCTTCGTTGAAATTGACATTTGCCAGAATGGGGTTGATTCGGGATTTAATTTCATTCAACTGCTCCATTTCGCCAATGGCATTTAAAACCAGTACACCTTTACGGCCCAGGATGCGGATGTTATAGTTGAGCGTTTCTGAAGAGTCGCCTTCGAAGAGAATACGCTTTGCCCAGTGCAGCTTCTTTTCCTGATTATCGTAGTAAGGTGGCGAAGCCCAGCCGAGGAGCGACAGACCCTGATACCCGGCTTCCTTGCGCTGCGGGTTTGCTTCCTCTATTTCTTTCTGCATTTGAGTGAGCAGTTCTTCGTAATCAATATCCTTTGCATCATCATCTTTTACATGCCCTTCTTCTTCGTATGAAATCTTTATAGCCCAGGTGGCGGGTATGAGTTCACCGGCATCGTCAGGGAAAATCATTCCGAGAGTTTCTGATGGCGGGTTGCCCCACAAATCGTGCAACACATATCCGCTTTGCTCTGAGTTCAGGTATTTGAAGCCTGCGGGAATATTCAAGGTTGCGAGCCCTGTTCCGAGATTTATACTCCCGGTGGTATCGTAGCTTAGAAACTGAAGTTTCAGCGAGGATGTATCTGAAGATGCTTCAGAGGTATCGGTTGCTTCGGCAAAAGAACGAAGCGATAAGAAAGCGGCAAACAGAAACAGAAAACTTATTTTTTTCATGGTTAGTGATTTGCCGTAAAAATATATTTGTTATTGAAAAAATCTAATTCATCTCCCGTATTTTTTTTCCTGCCCTGCTTTCCGGGGCGGGGCAATACGCCATCGCCTATACCTCAAATGCGGGAAAAAATTACTTTCGCCCTCCCTGTTTTCAAAAAGAAAATGTTTTCGGGTAAGTTTACTTTCGATGGTGTTTTTGAGTTGGAGTGCGGCAAATCGCTTCCCGGGCCGGAGATTTCGTATTGTACATACGGCAGCCTGAATAAAGCCGGAGACAATGCGGTTTTTGTGTGCCATGCGCTTACTGCCAATGCCGATGTTGCTGACTGGTGGAAAGGAATGGCGGGTGACGGATTGGTTTTTGATACCCGGAAATACTTTGTGGTTTGCGCCAACCTTCTGGGTTCGTGCTACGGTACTACCGGTCCGGCAAGCGTAAACCCGCATACCGGTATGCCTTACGGAAAAGACTTTCCTTTAATTACTGTCCGCGATTTGGTAAAAGCGCATCAGCTTCTTGCCGGTGAACTGGGCATAAAATCAATACATCTGCTTTGCGGGGGCTCGTTAGGCGGGCAACAGGCAATGGAATGGGCTATAATGCAGCCGCAGTTTATCAAAAACCTTTTTGTGATTGCCACCAACGCGCGGCACTCCGCCTGGGGAATAGCTTTTAATGAAGCGCAGCGAATGGCGCTTGCCGCAGGCGAAAACGGGCTGGAAGCGGCACGGGCTATTGCCATGCTTTCGTACCGCAACTATACTATTTACGAAAACACACAAACCGATACAGAAGATAAACTCGATAACTTCCGCGCGGCAAGTTATATGCAGTACCAGGGGTTGAAATTAAAGAAGCGGTTTAATGCCGACAGCTATTATACGCTGAGCAAAGCCATGGATTCGCATCATGTGGGGAGAGGGAGAGGTTCGATGCACAGTGCGCTGGCTATGATACAGGCGAAGACGCTGGTGGTGGGCATTTCAACCGATATTCTTTTCCCGAACAGCGAGCAGCAGTTCCTGGCGGAGAGTATTCCCGGTGCGGTGCTGGAAATTATTTCATCGGGGTATGGTCATGACGGTTTTTTAATTGAAACAAAAACAATTTCGGAACTGCTCCGGAAACATCTGGCTATATGAACAAGAAATTACGACTGGGAGTTTTCGGTTTCGGAGTGGTGGGGCAGGGGCTTTATGATGTATTGCATAAAACGAAAGGGATAAATGCCGAGGTGGCGAAGATTTGTGTAAAACACAAAGACAAGCCGCGCCCTATTGGCATGGAATATTTCACTTTCGACAAAGACGAAATACTGAACGATGATTCGCTGGATGCGGTGATTGAACTGATTGACAATGCCGATGAAGCTTTTGACATTGTATCGGCAGCCTTGAAAAAAGGCAAGGCGGTGGTTTCTGCCAACAAAAAAATGATTGCCGAGCATTTGACCGAGTTGTACGAACTTCAGCAAAAGCACAACGTATCGTTTTTGTACGAAGCATCGGTGTGCGGAGGTATTCCCATTATCCGCAACCTGGAAGAGTACTACGACAACGACCTCCTCTCCTCGCTCGAAGGAATTTGCAACGGCACCACTAATTATATTCTGACGAAAACTTCGGATGAAGGGCTTACCTACGATGCCGCTTTGAAACAGGCGCAGGAACTGGGGTTTGCGGAAAGCAATCCTACGCTCGATGTAAAAGGTTTCGATGCGAAATTCAAGTTAGTGATACTGGTTAACCATACTTTCGGCTTGTTTGTAAAGCCCGATGACATTTTCAACTTCGGCATTCAGAACCTGTCGGCTGCCGATTCAACTTATGCGCGCGAAAAGGGCTATAAAATAAAGCTGATAGCACACACCTACCGCACCGATAACAAGATTGTGGCTTATGTGCTGCCGAAATTCATTCGCGAGCACGACTGGTTTTATGAAGTGCGAAACGAATTCAATGCCGTTCAGCTTGGCGCGGCTTTTTCGGACAAGCAATTCTTCCTGGGCAAGGGCGCGGGGGGGCATCCTACGGGCTCTGCGGTTCTTTCCGATATTTCAGCGCTTAGCTATAACTACCGGTACGAATACAAGAAGATAAAACAGAACGGAGCTATACCTTTCAGCAACGAGCATGCGCTGAATTTGTATATCCGGTTCAGCGATGAAAAAATTATTGCAGAGCTTGACGTTCATGATATTTCAGAGCGCTTTACCAGTTCTTCTGCCAGGTATGTCATCGGCAAGGTGAAACTCTCCCGGCTTCTGCAGGCGAAGCTGAACGAACGCAGCGATGTGTTTATTGCCAAGGCTGACTAAACTCTGTCGGCTTCTCCAGGCGGCTTTGCGGTGAAGGACTTTATTGCGCAGGCTGCGCACTTCTTTTCTAAGCCGGCAGATAGCCCGGTCTTTTTCACTGATAGCGGTTTTTTGAACGCTGATGGTTTCAGCCTGAGCGGCAATGGTTTTTTCCTGAGCGGCAATTGTTTTCTGATACTGGCGAACTGCTTCGGCAGCGGGCGGTGTTTCTCCGGCAGGGGGCTGAGGAAGATGATGGAAGCAGGAGCCGTCTTTGAGTTTCCGGACTGTGGTTTTCAGTTCAGCGGCAACATCTCTTAACTGCCGGCTGGTGAAATTATTTTTCCCGCATTCTTTTTTGCTGTAAGCCTGCCGCGAAATTTTCAGGCACGCAGCCATATTTTCCTGGGTAAGGTCAAGCAGGCGCCTTAGTTTCCTGATATTTTCATTCAGTGTGTTCACCGGACATAATTTGAACCGGTTAAAACTTTTTTCGGGGTTGCATTTTGCAACTCCGCAGATTGCTATTTGCAACCAAATATATTTTCTGCTGGTGAGAATGCAAAATATTTTTGCGTAAAGTTTTTTGACATAATAAGCCGGAAGTTTAAAGCTGAAAGCGGGGCTGGTTTCGGGTTAGCGGGCTTGATGGTTTGGATACGGATGAAGCGCCCTGATTTTGGCTGAGGCGGCAGTGCTTTGGGCGGAGTTGCCAATGCTTCGGGCGGAGTTGCCAATGCTTTGTGCGGAGTTGCCAATGTTTTGGGCGGAGATGCCAATGCTTTGGGCGGAGATGCCAATGTTTTGGGCGGAGTTGCCAATGCTTTAGGCGGAGATGCCAATGCTTTGAGCTGAGGAGCTTTTGCTTGACCGCGAGAGGTCATTGTGTCAGTATGAGACAGCGATGTTTTTGTCGGAGATGGCAATGCTTGAAGCGGAGATGCCATTGTTTCTGGCGGAGGTGGCAATGTTTAGTGCGGAGGAGCCGGTGTTTTGAGCTGAGATGGCAATGCTTAGTGCGGAGATGCCATTGTTTTTGGCGAAGTTGGCAATGTTTAGTGCGGAGGAGCCGGTGTTTTTGGCGGAGGTGGCAATGTTTAGTGCGGAGATGGCTTTGCTAAGGGCTTTTTGGAGTGTTTTGGGCGCAGACGGTCAAATTGGCATTACAAAACAGAAAAAGTTATGGCTGAAGAACAGACCGGTGAAAAACAATATTTAATAACCATAAACAATAAAACCAATGACAGATGTACAGGAAAATCAGCTTTCGATGTTCAGAACATTGCAGGCTATACGCGCTCTTTTTGCAGCAGCAATTGCGGCTATTGCCGATTTGGATGCCGACTTTGACGCTTTGGCGGCAGAGGTAAACTCCATTAAAGCCTTATCGCCTAAGCAGAAACTTCAAACCACCGGAGTAGCGCGCGATAAAGGCGATGTTAAAGAAGATATGATAGAAAAGGCGATAATGGTGGCAGGAGCTTTAAAGGCGCTGGCGAGTGCCGACAGCAATTATACTTTGTTTGAAGAGGTGAATTACAGCCCCACCGAACTGGACCGCATGCGCGATGAGCAGCTGCCGGATATATGCCGGCTGGTTCACGACCGGGCAAACAGCAACCTGGCGGCTTTGGCAGGGCGCGGAATAACTGCTCCGGTGCTTGCCGAATTTATGACGCTGATAACTGATTTTGAGGGAATGGCTGAAGCCCCGCGCACAGCTACCGTTCAAAAAGGAAGCGCCACTACCGGCCTTGCCGGGCATTTTGCCGAGGCGAATAAAATTGTTAAAGAGCGGTTAGACGAGGGCATGAAGATTTTTATGACCTCCAACCCCGACCTTTATATTACTTACATCAACGGCAGAAAAATTATTGACCTGGGTAAGCGCAAGAAGAAGAACCCGAATATAGGTACGCTGAGTTTTCATGTAAAAGATACTTTGAATAATAACCTGGAGGATGTTGTTGTAAGCGTTGACGACCGCACCGGCAGCACCGATGAGGACGGCATGGGTCAACTGACAGGGCTTACTGCCGGTAACAAGAGTGTGCGGTTTACCAAAGACGGGTTTGTGGAGAAGTTTGTGCCGGCAGTAATTGTAAAGGACCAAACCACCACGCTGGAAGTGGTGCTGGCATCTACATCAACCATGGGAATTATAAGCGGACAGGTAACACAGGGCGGCAGCAGTGCGCCCGGAACTGTTACGCTGCAAATACCGGGCAGCCCGGTAAGCATTCCTACCGATGGGGCAGGCAACTACATATTTCCGGATGTGCCGCCCGGTGATTATACCATTCAGGGCGCGCTGAACAGCAACCCGGCAAACATTATCAGCCATAATGTAACGGTGGTAGCAGGCAATACAACTATTGTAAATTTTGTGTTTCCGTAGTTAAAGACACGAATTGCACGGTTTACACGAAGGAGTATTAGCGAGACTTCCGAAGATTTTGCGCGTGGCAGCTTGGCTTTAGCGGTGGGGCAGAAACTTGGGAAGTGTTATGCCCCTGTTGTTCCAAGTCATCCTTCGGAAGACTTCGAATAACGGTGGTTTATATTATACCTTGTAAAGGGTCCTCCTTTACATTTACAATGTGTCAAGTCCCGCTGAAAAACGGGGCTTTTTTGTTTTTTGGGGGATTGGGTTACATTTATTTACCGGTGGGTGGGGCACCCTCCGTTAAGGAAATAAAGCGAAACAGGAAAAAGCGGATACCTTCGCTTTAGCCACCCATTTTGGGGGGATACCCGCACCTCTCAATGTAAAATGGTGCGGGTATAAATAAGTTAGCGGCAAGTTTAACGCACCGCGACAGTTCATCGCTTAACCGACAGTAACACATTGAAAAAACTTCTGACAATTTCTCTCTTACTGACTTGCAGGGTTTGCTTCGGACAGAATTTAGTTCCGAATCCGAGTTTTGAAAATCTCAATTGGTGCCCCAATTACATAGACGATATATTTTCCATTCAAGGGTGGACTTCCTTTGGAGGCACACCTGATATTTATAGCACTTGTAACACTGACACCATGAAAGGTGTTCCAATAAATTTTGCAGGCTTTCAGGAACCAGCAACAGGTATCAATTATGCAGGACTTATGTCTTATGAGGAAAGTATTCCTTGGTATGAGTATTATGCTGCACGACTAACTACACCGCTTACAATTGGCGTTAAATACTACGCTTCAATTAAAGTTTCCCTGACAGAATGTTCGAGCTATGCGACTAACAATTTAGGAATAGGGTTTTCAACAGATTCATTTCAGATAACATTTGTAATGCCTCAAGATTCAATGTTTCATTACGGAAAAATAAACTCGACATCAATCATTTCCGATTCCACACATTGGACAACAATATCAGGTTCTTTTATTGCTGACTCCGCTTATAATTACATCATCATAGGTAATTTTAATGGTTATCAAGTGACAGATACTGTCTTCAGAAGCAGTCTTTGCCTTTATGATATTGGCTACTATTACCTTGATGACGTCTGTTTAACAACTGATTCGCTTCCTTGCAATTTTTCAGTTGGCATTCAAGAACCAAAACAAAATGCTGGCGTAAGTTTATTTCCAAATCCCTTTTCCAATCAACTTACTTTCTCTCTTGCCGCCAATGAGCAGACAACTGTTTCGCTTTACAACTTTCTCGGGCAGCAAGTATTGCAACAGACCTTTACAAACTCCACGACAGTAAACACAGAGCAACTGGTAGACGGCATTTACTTTTATGAGTTAAGGAGCAACAAAGGAACGCTGAAAACTGGAAAGGTTGTCAAGCAATGACGTGAGAAAACCAGCCGCTAACATCGCATTGCCGAAAGCGCGGGCGAGGTCTTTAGTGGTAGCTTTGTTCATTCTTTTTAGTTTAGTGTTTGCGGATAAGCAGGCGCATTTTTAACCGCGCCTTCGGCAATCCGTAAAACGTTAGCGGTAATTCTATGACGACCACGCAATGACAGTAACCAGACAACATTTAATAGAACTCTGCGACAATTTTTTGGACGACAAAATTGACAAATTGGTTATTACAGACTTTGCGTGGAAAGCAATTAGTGATGACGACTTTGATTGGGACGGAGACGAAATAATTTCCGAAACAATTTTTGACTGGGACAACGAAGAAATAAATTTTGAAATCAACAAGACAAATATTCGTCTTTGGAAAAACAGACTGCTAACAGGACAAGACGAGTTAATGAGTTACAACTCTTGGAACTCACATATTGACAAACAAAAAGAAATTTGCACGACACACAATTCAAATTGGAAACCAATCAACAAAAAACTAAACGTAGGTGTTTCGGCTAACCTTGACAAAGACCCAATTAACGGACTTAGACACCCAAGCGAAAAAGGGACGACAGGTTGGTTTATTTGGACAGGTGAATATTCAGAAGCGGACGACTTCTTTCAACCAATTTGTGCAGAACATTTACTACAACAACGACCAGACATAATAAAATATTTAGGGCTTGACGTTGGCTTTCGTTTTTTAGCAGACAGAAACGGTTATGAAGACATTTGGTTTGACGAGAAACTTAAAAACATATAACTTGACGACATTGGACAACGAGAGAAAAACTACCGCTAACAAGGGGTTTGCGATAGCGGGGGTTCCGTGCTTCGCAGACACATTTACTCATGCTATAATTGATTTTAAATGGAATTCGTGAATCTTCGATTTGTGCAAGGTGGAAGTTCAGTTCTCCGAATAAAGTTTAGTGCTAAAACTCCCCGCCATCGCAAACCCCTGAACCGTTACCAGCAATGTTAGACGACAGCACAATCACGACAGTTTATAAAGTCATCGGTGGACTGTCCGCTTCGGACTTCGGACTTGACTTTGTCGCAGGTTTTAAGTTTTGTGCTTCGTATCAACTTTTGTCGGGCGGACAGTTCAACGCTGACTTTGGAAAAAATTATTGCGGACAGACAATCACCTAACACGACTGACAACGTTTATGGAAAGTAGCGACACATATTTTGAAATTTCTGCTAACGGCAATTACTTCCGACTTGAGCCATTTGCTTACGAGCGGACTGGTTCTGACAACTACTATGACGACAACTGGGTTAGGACTAAAATCTCTGTAAAGGGCGGTTCATTTTCGGGACAGTATGAAGTTTCAATGCTGACAGACGAATTCGAGTATTTACAAAAGGGGTTTTCACTTCTCGACAACAACTTAAACGGTGGACTGGAGTTTACCGACATGGAAAGCAGCGTGACATTAAAAATAAACGGTGACGGCTTCGGACATTTTACGGCTGACGTAACAGCAAACGACTACGGTGGACAACCATACAGCCGACTGACTTTTACAATTACTTTTGACCAGTCATACATTAAACCAATACTTGCACAACTTGACAGGTTGACAAAAGAATTTCCAGTAATAACAACTAATAAAAAATGACAACGGACACTGCAACGACAGAGAGAAACACTGCTGGTAACAAGGGGTTTGCGATAGCGGGGTTTCCGTGCTTCGCAGACACATTTACTCATGCTATAATTGATTTTAAATGGAATTCGTGAATCTTCGATTTGTGCAAGGTGGAAGTTCAGTTCTCCGAATGAAGTTTAGTGCTAAAACACCCCGCCATCGCAAACCCCCGAAACGAAGCGGCAAGTTTAACGCGCTGCGACAGTGACCGTTTAAAGCTAAATTTGTTGACAGAATAAAAGTGGAGACCAGCGACCATTTTCAAAAACGGGGCGAAATCCGAAAAGCCATACGAGTAGGAAATAAAAATCGAACAATCATGAAAAAAGGAATGATTAAAGTAAGTGTGCTTTATCCAAATGGCGATGACAAAACATTTAATATGGATTATTACTGCAATAAGCATGTGCCTATGGTTGGCGGATTGTTAGGTGACTCTGTAAAGGGCGCAACTGTTGAAAAAGGACTGGCAGGCGGGGCACCTGGTGCCGCGGCTCCTTATGCTGCCATGGGCAACCTTTATTTTGATACCATGCAGGCATTTGAAAGTTCTTTCGGACCCAATGCCGAAAAAATAATGAGTGATCTTCCAAACTTTACAAATATCCAACCTGTTATTCAAGTCAGTGAAGTGCTGATATAAATGAAAGGCAGGATAAACCAGCCGCTAACATGAACTGTGGTTAAAAGCAAGCTTTTTGTTATTTGAAACTTCCGGGTCGGGCAAAGCCTGAGAGCCCGGAAGAACTTTGTATTTGTGCGGGCTAAGAAATTTACTTCTTCATGGTGTAACTGAACTTAACGTAAATGGGCCAATGGTCGGA
Source organism: uncultured Chitinophaga sp. (assembly GCA_964631835.1). Taxonomy (GTDB): domain Bacteria; phylum Bacteroidota; class Bacteroidia; order Chitinophagales; family LD1; genus Bog-950. The sequence goes on along the minus strand of CAZWAD010000005.1, from coordinate 77,870 downwards.
AAGCGGAAGGGTATCGTTGGCGTTGTAGTAAAAGCGCGGGTCGTCAAGCATATATTCAAGAGGGGTGATTTCAATATTATCATTACTGCGGTAAAAAACTTTATCTACCCGTTCGCAGTCGGGTTTGGTGCGGGGCGGGTCGCAATTGCCTAAGGATGAGGTGCCGTAAACCGGCAATTCACCACCACGAAGAAGTTCCACCCAAACATCTTTAAAGCCGAGGCCGGGCACTGCTCTAATCGTATCGCCATCGCGGGTATAGCGGCTGTTAAAGTCGCCAAACAAAAGAACCGCGTTTCCGGCAGAGTGCGTGTTGATGTAGGTGCATAACTGCTCAATATTTCTCCTCCTCGCTTCCATGGCTTCCGGGTACGACTGCGCCTGCGCATGAATGTTATATAAGTCAATAACAACACCTCCCGGAAGTTCAAGTTTTGAAAAAGTAAATCCTTTGGCTCCAAAACAATCGAAATCCACACATTCATTCCAGGTTATTCGCTGAAGGCTGGTGTACGGAAAATCTGAAAACACGGTTAAGCCTCCGCCCGCAACGCATCCGGTAGCACCGGAGCGGTAAGGGTGTGTATCGTACAAAAGAAGAGAGTCGTGGTAGCAGAAGTCTTCCTGCATATGCACTACATTAAATTCACTGAGCAGGCGGCTGATAGATGATGTATATAATACCGGGTGCGAACCCGAAACCCCTTCGGGCAAACCCGCCACATTGTAACTGAGTACGGAAAGTTCACCGGTTGTTTTCTTTTCTTTTTTACAAGACGAAAAAGCTAAAACCATGAGAAAGGGAATCAGTATTTTAATTTTCATACGCTGCTAAATAATTCACTAAGTTAATTGCTTAAAGCGTATTTGCAACCAGGCAGTGTCATTGCCACCGGTTGGATGTTAGCCGGTTAGTTAAACCGCGCGGCAAGTTTATCGGCAACTATTTTATCAATCGGAAGGTTGATTTCAGTTTCCTGCTTCAAATCTTTCAGATAAATCCAGCGGAAAGATTCTGTTTCCCCACCGGGCTGGGGAATTTCAAAATCAAATTTCTTATCCGAAGTTTTCAGCTTTTGCCAACTGCTGCATTCGCACAAATAGTAAATGCTGATGATTTGGCTTTCGTTGTCGAAATAAGATTTCTGGAAAAAGTCAGTGGTGTAGAAGTGCTCCTTAACGGAAACATCAAGACCAGTCTCTTCTTTAAACTCGCGGATAAGGCCTTCGATAAGCCCTTCGCCCAACTCCAATCCGCCACCGGGAAATTTAGTTGAGCGGTTACCGGTTTTGAAAAATTCATCGGAAACAAGCAGTTGCCCGTGTTCATTAATCAGCAAGCCGTAAACACGAATGTTGAAACGCTTGAGAGCGGGCATTCTTTTAATACTTAAATCCGAGGCTTCCTCTTCTGCCCTCTTCAATCTTGAATTCGCTGAGGTCTTCCACAGTCATGGTATTGAGCATTTCGGGAGTTCTTTCTTCTTTGGGTATGGAAGCAAGGCGCAGGTTTTGATTTTGAACAGCTTCAACAATCAACTTTCGGATTTCGCGGGCATTGCCGAAATATTTGTCGCGGTATTCGTAAATAGAGTCAATATATTTTTGCAAGTAGTCGTACGCATCATCGTCCATGCGAATGCCTTCCTGCTTCAGCAGTGAAAGCGCGATTTTGAACAGTTCGTCAGATGAGTAATCGTTGAAAGTAAAAGTACGGTCGAAACGGGAACGGAGCCCCGGATTCGATTCGAGGAAACGTTTCATGGGTTCGGTATAGCCGGCTGCGATTACAGCAAACTCACCTCGGCTGTCTTCCATTCTTTTCAATAAGGTTTCAATGGCTTCGCGGCCAAAGTCATTTCCTTCGCCAAGGGCATAAGCTTCGTCAATAAACAATACACCGCCTTTGGCTTCTTTTACCCGTTCTTCTGTTTTCAGGGCGGTTTGTCCTACAAACCCTGCTACCAGTCCCTGGCGGTCTAATTCTACCAGGTGTCCGCGCTCCAGCAATCCCAGGGCTTTAAATATTTTGCCCATGATGCGCGCTACGGTTGTTTTACCGGTACCGGGGTTTCCGGTAAACACGGTATGCAGCGAAAATTTATTCAATACATCTTTCCCGATGTCATGATAGAAACGGACCAGTTTTACCAATTCAGTCACCTCGGTTTTAATATTATCTATTCCTACCAGGCCGTTCAGTTCGTCCATTGCGCTCTGCAGTAAACGCTCGTTGATGGTGATATTAAATTTCCTCTTGCCTCTAAGCTTGAATACCAGTTCCACATCTTCTTTTTCAATAATAGAAAGCGTATCACTGTCCAATGTGGAAAGGTCAGCACGTTTCATCAGGCGAAGACCTAAATTCATTTTTGCTTCATCAATTATCGAAATGGCATAGCGGGCATTACCGAAACTTTTATCACGGTTGCGGAAGCCTTCCATCAACTGCTCGCTCAGGTAATTGTTTGCATCATCTGTAAGGCGTACATTTTTCTGCTGAGAATATTTTATGGCAATGGCGTGTAACTCATCGGGCAGATAATCTTCAAAATGGAAGTAATTGGCGAAGCGCGAGCGCATTCCCGGGTTCGATTTCAGGAACACATCCATTTCGTGCGGATAACCGGCTACCATTATTGCCAGGTCTTTTGAGCCATCGCTCATTTCCTTAATTAAAACTTCAATAGCTTCTTTACCGAAATCTTTAGAGTCATCGGCTTCGCGGGCAAGCGAATAGGCTTCGTCAATAAATAATATTCCCCCTTTAGCTTCTTCAATTACCTTCTTCACCTTGGGTGCGGTTTGCCCGATGTATTCGCCAATGAGTTGTGAGCGGTCAACTTCTTTTACATGACCTTTGCTGAGCAAACCCATGCTTTTATAAATCTGCCCGAGGAGTTTAACCACCGTTGTTTTACCGGTTCCGGGGTTACCGGTAAATACCGAATGAAGGTTTATTCTTTCCGTGTCTTTAAATCCTCTTTCCTGCCTGAGTTTGAGAAAATTCAGATAGTCAATGTGGTTTTTTACTTCTTTCTTTAATTCCTCCAGACCAATCAGGTCGTCCAGCTTTTTTACGTTACCGTCCAGTGATTCATCGGGGGCGGCAGGATGCGAAACATCAGAAACCGCCACATTTCCGCTGAGCTTTGTAATTTCCACTTCTCCTTCCTCATCTTCATCGCCTGTATCAAGGTGAACAACAGCGATGACGGTGTCCATGAAAATAATCTCGAGGCGGTAATGGCTGTCTTTCCATGTTCCTGCAATATCATTTCCCCAGCCTTCGTTGAAAGTGAATATCTCGTTCATCTTTCCGGCTTCTATTTTTCTGAACCTTTCAATTTTTGCCTTAGCCAGACCTGAGGCATTGTACCAGTTGAAATAAAGCTCGCAGTTCCAGTCTATAGCCAGTTTATTTTTGAACTTGAACTCCGCATACAGGTACTGCGTTTCGGTGCGGCTGATAGTTTTGAGATAAATTTTGTTTTCATCGTTTACAGCGTTGTAATCACCGGTGAAGAACCGGAGAGATTCAATATCAAAAAACGGATTTGAATCAGCAGTTACCCTGCCCACATCCTCTATATAAAAGCGTTTGGTACCAATCAGTTCACCATCCATATATGCCTCCCAACTGTATTCGCCTTTTGTCCAAAATGTACCGGGCGAAGCCATCCCCCATCCCTTGTTGATGTAAACCACGTTTTCATCCATGCGCACTTTGCGCTTTTCATCCTGCGAGCACAACTCTTTCTTTTTCCCGTCAAGATGGGAGAACGCTTTTAACGTAACCGTAGCTTCCCAATCCTGTTCATCGAACATTTTATTGTAGAAAGCAATTTCGGCAGAAATGTATGTGGTTTCGGAGCGGTCGAACACCGTCCGGTATTCGCGGGTGCGGTTAGCCAGCCATTCATCGCTGGCAAAGACCCGTAGTGTTTTGAATTTATAATTTTTGTAGCCCATGATGTGTTTTTCTTTCAGGGGTGAATAATGTCATCAACAAGCTTTTAAGTTTTCAATGCGCAAAATAATCTTCTGTCTATATGTTAAACGTAAAAATATGCACACACATATATACATTAGACGATTAAATAAGCCAAAAGGATACCCTCTTTTGTGAAAAAATGTTTAAACTCCTAATTTAATGTAACCTTAAGGACATCACGACTGCCTGTTAATTGAAACCAGGTGTAAATCCAAACGGAAAGATGCATTATCTCAACAATCTTAAATAACTCCGTTGAATTGGCAAGGGTTACAGATTTTTCTGTTGTTGTGTTAAAAAAACGAGGAAGATATCTCCTCCTCTAAGAAGGATATTGCTTTTCCCGGCCGCAGTATGTTAAGCAAAAAGCCACCTTACGGGGTGGCTTTTTAATAACGGAGACCATGAAAATCTTTATCAGAACATTCGGGGGCAATGACCCGGGCGTGGCTTTTTGCGGAAACCGCCCTGATACATAACGAATACTTCAGGCGCACCTACCATGTGTGAGGCGGGAACGAGTTTTGAAATGTTAATGTCGTAGCTTAAACCCAAACTCAGACCCTTAATATCCATTCGACCACTAACTATAACAGCGTCAAACAAACCGCGATACTGAACGCCTAAGTAGGCGGCAGTTTTACTTAGCTTTATATTCCCCAAAACGGTTTTTACGTGGCAGCCAACATTAAATTCGTATGAGGTTCCCTGCTGAAGAACCATGAAGTTAGGCATCAGCGCTATACGGTCGTTAACCGGAATAGAGGCGCCCCCGTGAATGGTTGTTTTTAAAGGAAGTTTTTCAGGAAGTAATCCTGTACCGTCATTGCCGTTAGGTTGAAATGAAACCTTAGGCTGATTAATATGGCTAACAGCAAAACCGATATAGTAGTTTACCTCTTTACGTGTTATAGCGCTGAACATTAAACCTGCACCTGCATCTGCAAACATCACTCTTGTTTTTCCAAAGTTTTCGCGCGTTCCGTTAGGGTCAACTGTTCCGGTATTCGGGTCGTATTGCGAATCGAAAACTGCTTTGGAAGGATTAATGCTGCGGTGGTTAAAACCTCCCTGCAATCCGGCAGAAAACTGCATTGTTCCTTTACGATTAAGCATAAAATGATAAGCAAACGTAAGGTCAACACGATTAGAGTTAAGATTTACATCGCCCGACTGGTCGCTGAAGAAAGAAAGACCAAGACCTGCAAAACTGTTGTATTTAGTTACCTTTCCAACACTTACATCTGCGCCACCTGCAAAAGTTCGGTATGTATTACCTTTTGAAATAGTCACCCACTGGGTTCTGAAGTTGGCATAAGCGCGGTAATCGCCCGCGTTCATTCCAGCTAAAGCCGGGTTAAGCAGGAGTGGCGAAGCATTGTATTGCGAGAAGTGAATGTCCTGCGCAGTAACGGGCTTCAAACCGGACAATAAGATAGCTGCAAAGGCAAGAGCCTTTTGTAAACGTTTTATCATACTTTGTTTATTTAAGAAATCTGCAGGTTCGTGCTAGTATCGTTCCCGCGATGAACATTATTCTGTCTGTTCAGCAATTCTTCGTAAACCGAAATGCGGTTCTGGAGCTTCTTATATTCCTCCACTACCCCCGACAGGTTCAGCCTTTCGAACAATTGTATATTCTCTTCCGTTACCGGAACATCGAATGCCAGGAGGAAAGGGATTTCCACTTTCATTACCTCGCAAAAGCGCTGCATGGTTTCCATTTTCAGGTTGTCGCTCTTCGACTCCAGGTAGCTGTAAGCCTGCTGGGTAATATTCATTTGCTGAGCGGCAGTGGCCTGCTTAAGTCCGCGGTATTCGCGTATTTTTCTGATTCTGCTGTGTAAAGACATTGTTGTGTGTTTTAGTTTTTGTTATTTGTAATTCTTGTTTTGTTATTTGTTTAATTCAGTTTGTTATTATCGTATTAACGTAATATCATCGCTCTTTGTTACAGTAAAACCGTTCTGACATTCGCCACCGAGAAGGTATACATAAACACCTACCGGAGCAGGCTTACCGTTAACCGTTCCATCCCAGCTTTCATTCAGGTCTTTGGTTTCAAAAATCATTTGCCCCCATTTGTCGAATACCCGGAAGTAACTAAGACTATTCAGGGCTTTAGAGTGTAAAACAAACCTGTCATTCAACCCATCAGCATTAGGAGTGAAAGTGTTGGCCAGGAATATTGATTCCGGATCGCATGGAACCACATGAATATTGATGGAATCGGTTGTTTTGCAGCCGTTAGAGTTTGTTCCTGTAACATAAACGAACTGGCTTTTTGATGGATAGATGTTCGTAACCCTGCAATCAGTGCAGCTAACCGAGTCGGCAGACCATAAATAACTCAGATTTTGCCTCGACTGTGCCCAAACCTGAATTTCAGCGCCTGGAGTTGTTGTTACCGCATCGGAAACATTCATATCAGGGAGATTGACTATGCGAACCGTAACCGATTCGGTATCTGCCTTACAAGTGCTGCTTTCCGCAATAACCGTAAAAGTGGTTGTCCGGGTTAAACCGGTAATGAGCGGATTGGGATTGTCTCCAAACGAAGTGGGTGTCCAGCGGTAATGAACTTCCGAATCGGGAGCGTTAATAATTGCTGTACGCAAGTGAAATTCATCGCCAATACAAACAGTGGTATCTGAAGTTATTCCGATATCAATTTTGTCAAGCACATCTACAGTAACCTGCGCATTGGTGCTGCATCCTAAGCTGTTAGATGCTTTTACATGATAAGTAATTGAGCCCTGAGGTGTACAAACAGGGCGGGCGGTAGCCGAATCGCTCAGATACAGTGCTGGTGACCAGTTATAGCTGTGGGCATCGCCAACAAATAGCTGCACCGGTGCCCCCTTACAAACTTTAACCTGGGAAGTTTGATTGAGTGTAGGATAATCCATAGAAGTTACGCGCATGGTGTCAGTTAAACGACATCCATGTTCATTCGTAGCAGTAACCTTGTATGTAATATTTGACTGGGGTACAATGGTTACATCAGAACAAGTATCGCAGCTTAAATAAGTTGAAGGCGTCCACTTGTACTTTTCTGTTCCCAGCAACACTGAAATGGTTTCACCATCGCAAACGGTTGTATCGCTAAGCAGTAACACAGGCAGTTCATGAGTTACAATAGGAGGCAAATCATAGGGAACGGTGCAGCCCACATGATCCACAAGAATATATCGCGGGTAAAATGTATTTACTGTATTATAAGTATGAACAAAGTGAAGTGTATCTTCAACTACTGTCCCATCTCCCAAATCGCACCATATCTTTTCTGTATTATCAGATATTGCCGATTGAAAAGTTACATTAAGGGGTACACAACCCGATGAAGGCACAGCCGAAAACAAACCGGTTGGCCCCTGAACTTCAATTAAATCCGGATAAATCACTGTATCCGTACAGCCAATAGGACTGGTTACAAACAGTTTTACCGTAAAGATTCCCGGATGAAAATAAATATGGGTTGGGTTAGCAGCAGTGTCGGTGGTTCCATCGCCAAAATCCCACAGATAGTCAAGTTCGGGTTTGTTAGCCCAACTGGTAAAGATAGTTACAAAAGGCGGGCAGGGTGAAAAGGTACGGTTAACCGAAAAGTCAGCAGTAACATTATCAATGGTAATACAGTTGACTTTGGTTATAGTGCTATCGCATCCGTTAGGGTTGGTAACTGTAAGCGAAACCGAGTACGTTCCCGGTTGACTGTAAGTATGCAGCGGGCTTTTGTCACCTGAAGTTTGTCCGTCACCGAAATTCCAGTAATACGATGCCGCCTGTCCGGGTGTGAGATTGGTAAACTTCACCGGTACCTGCGGACAGCTTACAGCTTCATTGGTAAAAGCCGGAACAGGAGCTATGCTATTCACCTGTGTAGTAACTGTAATTCGCGATGTACAACCCATGCTGTCGGTTATGGTTACTATAACCTGGTAAACTCCGTTTGAATTGAATGTATGTGACGGATTTTGGTCGGCAGAGGTTCCTCCATCTCCAAACATCCAAAGAATCTGTGAAGTGCCCGGAGTGGAGTTTGTAAAGTTTACGACAGCCGTGCTTTCACATCCGGCCGGAGGTGGCATATCCACAGATATTGATGGGCTTGTACCTTCAATAATTGTGATGTAATCTATTTTTACTATTGTATCGCTGCAGCCATTGTATGTATTAATGAGTTTAACGGTATATACTCCCGGAGTGGTGTAAACTTTGTTCGGATTTAAAATATTGTATGAAGCAGTTCCATCCCCGAAAAACCAATCAGCTCTGCCAATAATGTTGGAGTTGTTGACAAACTGAATCATTTCCCCTGTACATGCCGTGGTTTTAGTAACTGTAAAATCGGCAATTACATCTGTAGCGCTCACAAATTGCTTGTATGTCCCTACACAGCCATTAACATCAGTAACTGCAAGTACTACTTCTTTTTTCTCTTGAATATAAGTGTGTGAAGGATTTGGCAACACCGAAGTAACAGAGTCATCCAGTACCCAGAGATAACTGAGTCCATTACCGGTTGAAGTATTTGTAAATGAAATAAGCTGCGAAGCATTACAACTATAAGGAGGTGTAGCTATAAACGATGCAGTTGGTGCGGGTAAAATACGGATATATGAATTCTTCGTTTTGTTCGAAGTGCATCCATTGGCATCCTGAACAACCAAAGTAATGTCGTAAACTCCCCCTTGTGAATATGTATGAGAAGTGTTCATTAAGCTGCTGGCTACTCCGTTCCCGAAACCCCAGGCGTAATCAACAATGGGAGCATCACCGGCTGCAGCATCGCTGATGAACTGCAACTCAACACCGGGACAGCTTTGCGTTTGGGGTGCGTGAAAATCAACTGAAGCGGGGCGATAAACCGTAATCGTTTTACTAATCGAATCTGTTTGATTGCCGCTCCGGACTACTAGCTTTACCTGATATGTTCCTGCGTTATTAAATACTGCTGAGGGGTTTTGCAAAGAAGATGTGTTGCCATTTCCGAAATCCCAATACCACGTAGCATTTGCGGGCAATGATGTATTAGTGAAATTGACGAGTAAAGGAGGACATCCCGCTGTTTTATCGGAATTAAAGTTAGCCTGAACAGCAGCAAATGAATTAATGCAAAGGACTATGAAAAATATTGAGATTAAACTTCTCACAAGGCTATTTTTGTTGTGTTTTACGCACGTTTGCCTCGCCATGTTCCGTTTTTGAGAAGGTATTTACAACCGGTATGTGAAATTTAATCACTCCGGCATTTTACTACACAAAACCCGTTTTGTTTTTAGAGGGTTTTACAGTTTGTTTGGTTCAAACCGCAGATTGAGAAATTGCATACACAGTTAGTGCAAAACAAAATCAAGTTCTCTATGTTGTATATATCCGTTGATCTATTACACACAAAGCAGAAGATCCTGCATGAGCTTTAAGATGACTTACTAGAAAGTTTGCTTAGAAGTTCGTTCAGTGCGTTGTTGAACCTGTTCTGTCTTGGTCACAAATCTTAATTTATATCATCTGCATAATATTCAATCAATAATTACGTATTTTGCTTCGATGAATTTTTCATGTAAAAGGATTTTTCCCGTTCTTCTGCTGATGGTTGTCAATTGCCAATTGATTTTTGCCACGCACTACAGGGCGGGAGAAATCATTTACGAAAATATAGGCAACTACCGGATTCGTGCCACCGTAATTACTTACAGCAAATACGATGGAATAAGTGTGCAAGCGGACAGAGATACAATAACTATATCATGGGGTGACGGAACTACATCGCTGATAGCCCGCTCAAATGGTATAGATGCTGACGGCAACGGTTTTAAAGACGGAGTGATAATTGCTACTAATCCGAGTATTAAGAAGAACGAATATGTGGCTGAACACTCTTACCCAGGACCTCCTCCACCGCCCGACCGGTACTACATCATTTCTTTTTTCGACATGAACCGGATTGATGGTATCAATAATATTGACGGGGGCAACTCCATCAACATCCCTTTTTATGTCGAAGATACTGTGAGGTTCCCGACAGATTTGGCGAACATTGGCTTTAACTCCTCGCCCGAACTTTTGTACCCGCCAATTGACTATGCGAATTGCAACGATACTTTTATTCATAACCCTCTGGCATGGGACCGAGATGGCGACAGCCTTGATTTTCAATTTATGATTTGCCTGCAAGACCAGGGCACTAACGTACCGGTGTATATGTATCCTGACCAATACTGTATCAGCCAGGGTTTTTCTCCAAACACTTTTACTATTGACCGGCATACAGGGCAAGTTGTATGGGCTACACCATGCCGTACGGGTATTTATAACATTGCCATTCTGATTACAGAATACCGGAACGGTGTGCCCCTGGGTACCGTGATTCGTGACATGCAGATTATTGTAACTTGTAATAATAACGACCCGCCACTGGTTACGGTTCCTAAAGATACATGCATACGTGCAGGCGATTCACTAATCCTCCAGGTAACAGCGCGAGACCCTCAACCGTTTCAAACGGTTACTCTTTCTGCCGATGGAGCGCCTTTCCGGGTTAGCTCATCACCGGCAGCTTTTCCAACTGTTACAGGGCTTTCACCTGTGGGCAGTACTTTCCAATGGAATACGGATTGCAGCCATATTCAAAAACAAAATTACCTGGTAGTATTCCGGGCAGCCGATAATTACCAGATACCCGGAAACCCACCAGTAGAAGTCCCTTTAGTTGATTTGGAAACCTTGGAAATAACCGTGATTGCCCCACCTCCTGCCGGGCTTACAGCAACGGCAACTAACCAAAGTGTAACCCTCAACTGGGATAACCCGTACGTGTGTTCATCTTCACCTGATTTCCGCGGATTTTCAATATGGCGAAAAACGGGCTGCGACCCGTTTACTCCCGACTACTGCGAAACCGGACTGGCAGGACGAGGTTATACCAAGTTAACCGGCACTAACATTTTTACGTATTCCTATAATGATAACACTACTATTGTTGGTCAACAATACAGCTACCGTATTGTGGCTCATTTTTCTAAACTTTCACCTAACGGTTTATTCCAGTTTGGAGCCAACGAAAGTGTGGCTTCGGATGAAGCCTGTATTTACATGCCTGTCAATGTTCCGGTAATTTTAAATGTAGATGTTCAGCAAACCGATGTAACAAACGGGCAGATATTTATACGTTGGGCTAAACCGCTTGCCGGTGGTGCAAACCTCGATACCATTCAAAATCCACCCCCTTACCGGTTTGATCTGTATCGAAGTAATGGTTCTGACTTCAATACCGGCACTCTTATTCTTTCAACTCCTGATGCAACTTCTTACTCCTCCATAACCGATACCTTTTTTACTGATGCCGGAATTGACACGCGTACGACACCGTGGAGCTACCGGGTTTATTTCTTTTCGAATAATGATACGGTCGGACCATCGGCACCAGCATCTTCGGTTTATTTGAATGTGCTTCCCTCCGACCAGTCACTCTTTTTAACCTGGAGTGAAAATGTTCCGTGGGCCAACGACAGTTTTGCAGTATACAAATTCAACAAAGTCACCTCGCTTTTTGAAGCCATTGACACGGTTTACAATCACAACTTTACCGACCTCGGCTTAACAAACGATTCCAACTATTGTTACTACATTCAAACTTATGGACATTATACATTAGATATTTTCCCGAAACCGCTGATTAATAAATCACAGGAAGATTGCGGCATACCGGTTGACACTACTGCACCCTGCCCGCCAACGCTTACCGTGCGCAACGATTGTGATTTATATGAGGGCAAGCCATGGAACGACCCTCAGTTTGTTAATTATTTAAAATGGGATATTCAGATTGATTCCTGCTCGGATGATATTACCCACTACTTCATTTATTTTGGCAGCGATTCCACGAACCTTGCTTTTCTGGATAGTATGAGTACTAGGAACGACACCACTTTCAATCACACCCTTAGCCAAAGCCTGGACGGATGCTATGCCGTTACCGCACTTGACCGTGTCGGCAACGAAAGCGGCTTCAGTAATATTTTTTGCGTTGATAACTGCCCCTATTACGTTTTGCCGAATACATTTACTCCTAACGGAGACGGGCAAAACGACAGGTTTCATCCGTTTAAGCCGTACCGGTTTGTTCCTAAAATTGAAATGAAGATTTTTAACCGATGGGGCGCGAAGGTTTTTGAGACCGAAGACCCCGAAATAAACTGGGATGGGACAGACCTCACCGGCAAGCCGCTCAACGATGGAGTGTATGTTTATGCCGGCTATTATTTTGAGCAACACCAAAACGGACTTGTACGCAGGCCATTAAGTGGGCAGAAGAAAGGAGGCGGGTTTATTCATCTCATCAGGGGCAAGTAAATGTTTACTGGTATTATTGAAACAATCGGGAAAGTGGTTGAACTGAAAAAGAATTCAGACAATCTTGATTTGGTTATCTCCTCCCCTGTTTCAGATGAGTTAAAAATTGACCAAAGCGTTTCTCACAACGGAGTTTGCTTAACGGTTGTAGAAGTAACCGGAAACACCCATCGGGTAACAGCTATTGATGAGACTTTGAAGAAAACTAACCTTGGTGCAATTGGTGTTGGCGCTGAAATTAATCTTGAGCGCAGTATGAAAATCGGAGACCGGTTGGACGGACATATTGTTCAGGGTCATATTGACCAAATTGGTGAATGTACTTCGGCAGAAGAAAAAAACGGAAGCTGGATTTACACATTCCGATATAAACCTTCGAAAGAAAATTTAGTAGTAGAGAAAGGTTCCGTTTGCGTAAACGGTATTTCGCTTACTGCTTTCCGGGCTAAAGATGATTTGTTTTCCGTAGCTGTTATTCCTTATACATACGAACACACCAACATCAGGCAAGTAAAAAAAGGTTCGCTTGTAAATCTTGAATTTGACGTTATTGGAAAGTATGTGGCGAAGATGATGGACTTAATAAGTTAGACACTTGCCCGTTTCAGCCGGTCGTTAATCGCCCTTCCTAATCCTTCATCGGGAAACCTTACTGCAACTATTTCATCCACATCGCTTTCATCGAGTTTTCGCATGGCTGCAAAAAGATTTTTAGCTGCCTCCTTTAAATCTCTTGATGGGGAAAGTAGAATCTGATTCTCTTTCTTAACTCCGTCAACATATTTATCAAAAGCTATAACTCCTGCATTTGTTTTTTGCGACTCAATGGTCAAATTGTCAAATTGCCGAATTCTCAAATTCTTTTTCGGGGCATAATGACTTTTCAGCATTCCCGGACTGACAAGATTTGAATTCTCATTTATGCTGATTCTCACTTTCCCGATTATTTCCTCAATCTCCTCAACCGGTAAACCTCCAAGACGATAAGCAACCGGTTCATCATTTTCGAAGCCGACAATTGTTGATTCAACGCCTACTTCTGTAGAACCGCCATCAAGTATGTAAGGAATTTTACCGTGCAATTGGTCGTAAACATGCTGAGCCGAAGTTGGACTAATGTAGCCAAACGGATTTGCACTCGGTGCCGCAAGCGGAAAATTGAGTTGCTGCAAAAGCTCAGCAGCTAAAGGCTGAGATGGGATACGAACAGCAACCGTATCCAGTCCGGACGTAACTAAATCAGGAATTATTTTCTTTTTTTTCAGCAGCACCGTAAGTGGTCCCGGAGTAAATTGACGAAGTAAAGATTCCGCCTTTTCAGGGATTTCTTCAGCATACTTCGGTATTTCATCTATTGAATGAACATGAACTATCAGCGGGTCAAAGTACGGGCGGTTCTTTACCGAGAATATTTTCAAAACAGCGTCTTCATTCAGTGCGTTGGCACCAAGTCCGTAAACCGTTTCGGTGGGGATGCCTATAGTTTCTCCTTCTTTTAAATACTTTATAGCCAGGTGAACATCCTTGCCGATTATGGTATTGAAAGTTTTCATTTCTTCGGGTGAAAATACAATTGCTCAATTGAATTCAAATTAAGATGGCTGAAAAGAAAAGGCAACTTCCTTCTAAAATAAAATGGCTTCAGAGATTTTTTACGGTGGCCGGAAACATAGCTCCTGAAACCGCGATTGAAATACTGGTGAAAATGGTTTTCTCTCCCCGTAAACGAGTACTTCGTCCTCCGCATAAAACCCTGATGAAAAAAGCACATAAGCGAACCATCATGGTGAGCGAGTTCCGCAATTCGAAGAAAAAAGTAGAAATGAAATATTATGTGTGGGGCAGCAGCCACCGGACTGTTTTGCTCGTGCATGGATGGGATGCTATGGCTATGGATTTCTACAAAATGATTCCCGCACTTGTTGAAAACGGCTACCGTGTTATTGCTATTGACGGGCCAGCTCACGGTGGGTCTGAAGGCGAAACCAGCAACCTGCTTCACTTTAAAGAAGCTATGGCAGAACTGATTGAAAAAACCGGAGTGCCTTATGCCATTATCGGCCATTCAATGGGCGGGGGCGCCAGTGCTTATTTACTGATGGAACATGACATTATTGTGAACCGGTTAGTGATGATTGCCATCCCGATTGTTTCGGGAAGGTTTATTGAAGAAGTTTTTAAAATGCTGAACGTGCCGCCCAAAATGCAAAGCGTTTTCTTTAAAGGAATGGAGGCAGAGTTCAAAATTCCTGTGGAGAAGATGAATCTGATACTCCGAAAGGAAAAAATTAAAGCAGATAAAAGTTTGCTTATTTATGATGAAGATGATGAGGTGGTATCACTGAAAGATATTCTTCAGTTTCTTTCCGTTCATCCTGAAATTAAAAGTATAAATGCCAAAGGAGCAGGCCATAATACGATTATCAGAAACAAGAAGGTCATTGAAGAGATTATTTCCTTCCTGGAGTAATCATCAGATGTTAAGCACAAAATGATGACTCGCTAAAAAGAACCCTTTGTTAAGGTAAAGACGATGGGCATTATGCCTGTCTTTTCCATATCCCGAATCCAGATGAATGTTTTCGCAGTTATTTTCCCTGGCGTAATTGATGATAAAGTCCAAAAGCGCACCGGCATATCCTTTCTTTCGGGCTTCGGGAAGAGTTGATAAATCGTCAATGTAAATATTCTTGCCGCGGGCAAAGTAGTAGTTCATCCGAAAAACAGAAACTGCCGGAGCGTCTGTTTCCTCATCAGCATAAATCATTTTTGCCCCTTCGCTTAAAAGCAGCTTTGCTTTTTCCAGATACTCTTCACTTCTAATTTGCGGACGCAGTTCAAGAATTGCTTTCCTGCATTTCAGCAGTTGCTCATCCGTGGCAGCAAATTGAATTTTCATTGGACATGAATTAAAGACACTAATTACACAATTTTCATGAACAGAATAAAAATAAAAACCCGGGTCGAGCGACCCGGGAATTTATGGACACACTAACAAAGGAGAGACTCTTTAACCTGCTTTAGTCAACATTATCATGCAGGAACGAATTATTTTTTTTGATTTCCGGCCTTTCGTAAGCATCGGTGCTTACGCTGTACCGCGATTGCTCTGTTTGCGCTGAATAATTTGTGTCACCGTTCAACTCCAGACCTTTTCTTTTATAAGCCGGTACATTTTCAAACTCATTTACATTCTGCTTGCTGCCGAAACGGTAGCTCAGCCCCGCCAAAACCTTCTTCCTGTCCTCAAGTTGCTTATCCAACTCGCCTTCCTGATTAGCAGCTTCTTCAGCTTCATAAGTTGTTTTGGTATAAGTTATAAATTCTTCCTCCTTCTGCTCTGTTACGGCAGTTTCCGCTTTCTCAGTTTCATTCAACTCCAATACTTCCTCTTCAGCTACCGGTGCTTCTTCAACTTCGGCTTCAGGAGTTTCCTGCATTACTTCAAGAACTTCTTCCTTTACTTCCAAAACTTCCTCTTTCAACTCCGGTGTTTCTTCCAGTTCTTCAACCGGTTCTTCGGTAAGCAGGGTTTCAGGAAGAACCTGCTCTTCGCGGGTTACATCAAATTCAAAGCTTACTTCTTCTTTAGGCAATTCCATTCCTAACGAAGGAGTAAACAAGTCTTCCTCCTCATCAAGAACCAATTCCGCTGCCGGGCGAAATTCCGTATCCGGTTTGGTTACAATGGGAATAACCGGTGTTTCCTTCTTCACCTCTTCAACAACCGGAACAACAGGAACTACGGGGACAACGGGAACCACCGGTGCGGGTGTTTCCTCGGTTTTGTCGCTCAACTCGTAAACTTTCACCACCTTTTGCTCTGCAAAAGGTTTTGTTTTTTTGCCTACTTCAAACCCCGTAGCTATAATGGTTACCGAAAGCTTGTTCACCAGCGAAGGGTCATCGCAGGCACCGAGGATAATATCTGTGCTTCCTGCCGCTTCCTGAACGTACTCCATAATAGAGCCTATCTCGTCCATAGTTACCTGCTGAGTACCGGTGGTGATATTCACCAGCACTTTCTTGGCACCGCGTATTTCATTGTCATTTAACAAAGGAGAATTCAACGCGCCCTGTGCGGCACGAATGGCACGGTCATCGCCTTCGGCAGTGGCACAACCCATAATAGCAGAGCCGCCATTTTTCATCACCGTTTGCACATCGGCAAAGTCAACGTTGATTTCACCGGGCACGGTAATGATTTCTGAAATGGCTTTTGCCGCAGTAGTAAGAATGTTATTGGCATGACCGAAAGCCTCCGAGCGCTTCAGGTTGCCGTACATCTCGCGTATTTTATCATTATTAATAATGAGCAGGGTATCAACATTCTCGCGCAGTTTCTCAATTCCTTCCAGCGCATGATTGTAACGCGACTTGCCTTCAAACCAGAAAGGAGTGGTTACAATTCCCACGGTAAGAATTCCCATTTCGCGGGCAAAGCGGGCTACTACAGGCGCGGCACCGGTTCCGGTTCCTCCGCCCATGCCTGCGGTAATGAAAACCATTTTGGTATTCTTTGACAGGAAATCGCGGATGGCTTCTATAGATTCTTCAGCCGACTTTTCTCCAATTTCAGGACGAGCACCGGCACCAAGCCCCTGGGTTAAAGCAGGCCCGAGTTGAATTTTATTCGGAATGCGGCTCATATCGAGCGCCTGCGAGTCGGTGTTGAGCACTACAAAGTTTACACCTACAATGCCCTGGTCGAACATGTGGTTTACGGCATTGCTTCCTCCGCCCCCTACACCAAATACTTTAATAATTGATGACTGGTCCTTGGGCAAATCGAACTGAAAAAGTGGCTCCATAATATTCCTTTTTGTGTGATGCAGTCATTTGACTGCGTGTCTTTTCGAAAGCGAATAACAAAAGGAAAGGGGCTATGGAAAGAATTTTACAACCCACAATTATCTACGTGGAATGTGTGAGTGTGGGGTAAAGAATACAACCGGTGGGGCTCTCTGCTATGAAAATGAGGGAAGCTAACTGACCGGTGCGAGAGCGGGAAAGGCGGATGAGGATATTGGAGTTAGCAATATGGTTTGCGTTTTTAACGAGCCAGACAGCGCCTTTCGAAGGACGGTTAATGTGTTTGGCGACAGGGTTAATACGATTTGCGGGGCGTTGAGTGCGTTTCGCGGCACGGTGAGATGACTTCGCGGCACGGACAGATGACTTCGCGACACGGACAGATGACTTCGCGATGCGGACAGTGCGTTTCGCGGGACGGACAGATGACTTCGCGATGCGGACAGTGCGTTTCGCGGCACGGACAGATGACTTCGCGATGCGGACAGTGCGTTTCGCGACACGGACAGATGACTTCGCGGCACGGACAGTGCGTTTCGCGGGACGGACAGATGACTTCGCGGCACGGACAGTGCGTTTCGCGACACGGTAAAAAGCCACGTTTGGGTGATGAAAGGTGGGAATTGTGTGAAAATGGTGTTAAACAGGGGGAAATATGACTTATGGGACTTGTGGGACAGTTTAAGACGCAGTCAGAGACTGCTTTTTATTTAAAATTCCAAGTCATCCTTTGGAAGACTTGGAACAACGGGGGTATGGGAAGGGGGTGAATTGTGTGA
This sequence comes from uncultured Chitinophaga sp., assembly GCA_964631835.1. Taxonomy (GTDB): domain Bacteria; phylum Bacteroidota; class Bacteroidia; order Chitinophagales; family LD1; genus Bog-950. Next base: position 59,927 of record CAZWAD010000005.1, on the reverse strand, counting down.
AAATGGTGTTAAACAGGGGGAAATATGACTTATGGGACTTGTGGGACAGTTTAAGACGCAGTCAGAGACTGCTTTTTATTTAAAATTCCAAGTCATCCTTTGGAAGACTTGGAACAACGGGGCAACCTTGCCTGACCGACAGGAAGGGTCCATAAGGTTTATAAGGTTGGTTTAGAATAGTCAAATTTATTCTACTAAGGTTTAATACAAAAACGCAGGGGACCGGAAGATGAGTCTAAAATCTGTTTGCAATGCTCACACGATTAACGACAGAACCGGAGATATGACTTATGGGATCTATGAGAAAATTATTGGAGGGAATTGGAGTGGTTGTGGTTGGAGAGTGCAGGGAACCGATAGGAGAAAGCAGTCAGAGACTGCAGTCTGTTAAATCCTTCCAAGTCACGCAGAACTTAAGACTTGGCAGAACGGGACTAAGATTTGGAAGAGCGGTGATTTTCGTTGTAAAATTTTACAAACTTTTCTTTGATAAAGTTCAGCAGTGCATCTTCATCGGGTTTGGTTTCCCAAAATGCAGCGTCATAAGTATTTAGTTCCCGTTCTGCTGCTTTCATTAAATTTATCAGATCAATATATTGTTTATTACCGGGTTCTTTGAGGTGCCTTAAATAAACATCTGCACGCATTAACCTATACTCATCACCCTGTTCCTGTACCCATTCCAGCATAATTTCTGCTGCTGACTTGTCTTGGTTATTAAGCTTATCGGACATGATATAAAGATAAAAAAAACAGACTGCTGTTGGCTTTACATCATTCTATCCTGAAGCGCAAGGCGCCCAACGCCAGGCGAAGGAAGACATTTCGCGGGCTCAGGGAACCGATAAACATTTTGTTTAACCACAAAAAAGAATGTAGCTTTCGCCTCATTACCGATATGATTAAAAAAACCATTGAACACTCTCTTCGAAAAATCGAACTGGAGTATGACGACTCGAAAGCAGAAAGCGCCTACGAAAAAGAACTGCTGAGCGCGTATGTGGCATTGCACGACCGCGCGCAAGAACTAAAGAAACAAAAGGATAAGCTGGTGTATGAATTTGGTGAACTGACAGACCAGGTTATTGCTGCTGAAAAAGCATTTGCCCCGGTTGACAACACCATCAAAACAATGCACGATGAAGCGAAAGTAGTGGTAGAGAAGAAGGATGATAGTGCGCTGAGTGAACTCGAAAGCCGTATGAGCGAATTTAGTACCGGACCCATTAATGATTTTCACCGGCAGGTGTTAGACCCCCTTACCGATGAATGCACCCGCATACAAGCCGAATATGAAAAGTATGAGCAGAGCGATGAAAAGCTGGGAGATGATTTTCATAAATATAACGATGAAACCTGCGACCTTTTATATAGAAACTATAACGACTACTCGCTTGACCTTAATTCCTATGACGATGATGAGCAGGAGTTCCGCGGGGTGCTCGATGAGCTCAGCTCTTTATATAAAGCTCATGGCAAAGCCATTGGTAAGTATAATGAACTGATGGAGTTCATACGCCTTACCTACGCCCGCTGGGATGATATTAAACAGATGTTCTCTAAATTCTACGACCAGGAAGGCCTGCTCGACAGCAGCCTCTCTGAAAGCGTTGCCGCGGGTAAAACACTCCCTGCCCATAGCCCTAACTATCTGATTACCCCGGGTAACAAACTCATTGCCGACTTCAAGCTTAATTACGGACTGCTCGCCAGCAGCGAGCGGAAAACGCTCACCATCAGCATACCCCAGGATGTAGTCCGTAAAATGGATGTGTATTACCTGCAGGAAATTATCATGCTGCTGCAGCATTATCCCAAAATGATTGAGAAATGGATTTTTGCCATAGAGGTTTCCTTCACCAACGAACTTAAAAACCCCCTCGATGAAGACGACTGGAAAGGCCACGAAATACCGGTGCGCTGGTTTCATAAGCTCAATTCGCTGCCGTGCATGATTTTTTTTATCGAAGACCACGATGCCCGCTCTTTTATGCTCATGGGCGACATCGTGATGGACGGCAAGGCAAAACCCACCGGAAAGATTCAGGGTAAGGAACAGCAGGTAATGCTGGATGCAGAAGTGATGCAGGAAGTGCAAAACCGCTTGTTCAATTCCTGCTGGATGTTCTTACTCTACTGCCATAACACCGGCTTCGACCCTCAGCCATACATCGAGGCGCTGATGGGTGAATTTGAAGCCATGTTCTCTTACGAAGATGTTGTGAAGCAATACCAGGAAGATATTGCCAAAGGCGTGAAGATTATGGTACAGCCCATGAAGGATGGCAAGCCGCTGGAATAAAATTACAGTACACGGGCAGCTTCTAAGAGTTGGAAGAACGGGGAATGGGGAAGTTGTAAACTTCTGTTTATTGGAACTTCCAAGTCTCGCGAGCCTAAGACTTGGAAGAACGTGAACATCCGCAGATAAAAAAAACCGGTTTCAACTTTGATATTTTATTTTATTTGCCGCCTTTTGAAAAACAAGGTGGAAAAATGAAGTATAAAGTCAGAGCCATAGTGGCAAAATCACAGATTCCTGATGCCGGTGAGGGTTTGTTTGCTATTGAACACATCAGGCGCGGAGAAATGATTGTGCCTATTACCGGTCCCCGGCTTACGGCAAAAGAAATAGAAGAGTTTCATAGCTATAACGACTACTTGCTGGAAATAAACGATGGCACCGGTGACTGCATAAACATGGATGGTGAGGCGCGTTATGCCAACGATGCAAACGGTATAAGCAAAATAGAAGGAATAGCTAACAATGCCGGGTTCTATTCAGCCGATGACCATTCGATGTATATGGAAGCAACCCGCGACATACTTAAAGGAGAAGAAATATTTGTTGCCTATGGTTTTAACTACTGGCGCGAAAAGAGAAAAGAGTTGCTGGAAACAGAGGCCGTTGAATAGTTACCGCAATTCATCCCGCACTTCCTGAAGACCTGCAAGAAAAACAGGCGTTAAGATTAAAGTACAGCCCATGAAGGATGGCAAGCCGCTGGAAAAAAAACAGTACGCGGGCTTGTTCCAGGTTTCGCAGAGGTTAAGAGTTGGAAGAACGGGAAATTGGTGAATTAGCGAATGAGAGAATTTGAGAATTTGAGAATGGGGAAGTTGTAAACTTCTGTTTATTGGAACTTCAGAGTCACGCAGAGGTTAAGAGGAAGTGCGGAGCTAAAAAGCGCAATGACTCCAAGGTTGCGCACTGCTCCTCCGCGAAGCACTATGGCGGAGCGAGGAAAGGAGACAGTGAGCGGACTAAAAGACGTATGGGGTGCGCTGTTACAATACTCTTTTAATATGCTTCGCCAAAATGCCCCTGTTGAAACTCTGACCCGATGTGGAGCCGAGATAAGTAACAGCAACAAGTTTTCCGTATTCATTAAATACAGGAGAGCCACTGCCGCCACTGGCTGTTTGTGCCGAGTATTGAACATAAGACTTTGAGGGAACCTGGGTAAAACTGCCTTGTGTTGATGAGCAATGAAGTTCATTATCCTCGTTTAAGGCTAAAGCATCGCCATAAGGAAAACCTATGACATAGGCAGGTGTATTTACTTTAATTTTCTTTTCGTCTGTTTCTATATCGGAAGTTGAAACGACCTTTACACCTGCCGGTAGCCGATGTGAATTTACTTGCAGGGAAGCTAAATCAATTTCCTCCTTATCAGATGCGCAAAGAATTGAGCATTCAATTCTGTTTTCGGAGGAAAAAGTTTTTCCATTGGGGTAAATGTAAATTGCTTCTAACTCGCCATAAAACTGAGGCTCATCATCACCCCATCCATTTTCGCGCAATGCTTTCTTGATAGCGGGCTTTACTCTTTTGTGAAAATAATCGCGTAAATCACGGTCGTGCATCCAGGGCTCGATTACGTGATGGTTGGTAATTAGCGTACCGTTGCTATCGATAAAAAAAGCCGTACCTTCAGAAGTAAGAGGTTGTAATTCACTTTTGGTTTTGCTAAAACCTATGGTGCTGCCGGCTTCAATACCAAAGTAGACTTCGTTGGCTTTTGTGTGAATGCGAACAAAATATTTTACCTCCACAAGCGCTACAGCACTTTGGTAACGCGTATAAATATCGGAAGGAGTTAGCGGGATTTCGGGGCGTATGCTATTACGATTAATAGCAAAATTGACAACCACGAATAATACACCGACAACAGTCAATGATATAATTGTTTTTAGTGCGTGCCTCCTGACGAATTTGATTGCGGGATTTGGAATTACCGGTGCACTAATTTTTATTTCGGGTTTTTCGATTTTGCTCCAATCTAATTTCTCAACACCTGCAAAAAGTATTTCATCACCATATCTTACTTCAACGGTTTGGTTATTGATTTTCTTACCGTTTAGAGTAGTTCCATTACTGCTGGTATCTTGTAGAAATATTTTCCCGTTACCGGATATGGTAAGTTTGGCGTGGTCTCTGCTGCAAAAGTTAGCAGAAAGAACGATTTGGGAAGATGGATTACGACCGATGGTATAGGTTTGCATTAATTACAAATCAACAGAAAAATTTTTAGCATTGCGTAACGTTAGTTCTAATACAAGGAACAATTTAAGCTCAAAATCGTATTTTTATAAAACCTGAGTTATGGCTGTAGCAACTATAGATTCGAAGATTGAAACTGCCTTCAGGCAGTCACAGACTTTCTCTAAAGAAGAAATGAGCTGGCAAGAAAAGGTAGACAAATTGCTTGACCGGATGAATGCTTTAAACCGACTGCTTACCGGGTTACATGGGGTTGTACTGAAGCTTACTTTTGAAATAGAGCGGGATATGGATGGATTTAAGAAATCGAAGATTGCACCGGAAGCTATTAAGAAACTTGTAGCCGGAGCTACCCGAACACTAAATAAGGTTTACAAGTCAGATTTATACCCCGGAGTAAAGACTACCTACCATACTCTGAAGCAGGAAATAAGCTACCTGAATGAACTGGTACATGACCGCAAGGTGAGCATTGAATTAGATGAAGATGATGAAATGAAAAGCATTATCGAATCTACTTTAAATACTATCAAGCGTTAAACTTCTGATTTATCTGCCCACAGTTTGAGGTCGAAGAACATGAAGCGGGTTTTGAGTTCCTTTTCAGGAGGCATTTCGTAGTAATCTCTTTCCTGCTGCTCGGTAGAGAACACAAACTGATATTCATTTTTGGTGTAGTAGTTTATTGTTTTTTCGTTATTGTACGCGTCAACCAATAAAAAGCGACAGCGGTTGCCATCTTCAATAAGGCACATGCTTTTTATGAAGTTCATCAGTTGTTTGCCTATTCCCTGTCCTTCAAATTTTTTAGCCACACCAAGGCGACCAATGAGCGTAGCCGGATAGGATTTCATTCCTTTGGCATGAGGGATGTTTTCTCTTACTTTCTTTTTGCGGCTGTTGGGCAAATCATCGGTGCGGATGCTGTCATTTGACATGGTAAACGCGCAAACAATTTCGCCTGTTTCGTTATGACGGAAAAAGAATGTTTCGCCTAAAAGTTCTTCCTGATATTTAATGGCATCGTTGGCAAAGAAGTCGTTGAGGTCGGTATTGTCGCAAATAAAATCGTAAATCAAATTACCGGATGAAAGGCGATGAAGAGAACAGTGTTCTCTTAAGGAAATCATTTCTTTGCTTTGTAGTTGGCAAGTATGGCTTTGGTATCGGCAATAGAACGGCTGATGCTCGCCCGGGTTACCTTGGTTTTACCCTTTGCCAGCATGGTATTAAAGTGCGTAGCAACTTTGCCTTTTAATACAGGAGTTCTTTTAATTGCTATTGCCATAACGATTGCAAATATAAATGATTTTTTTGTGTATAGAGTTATACGTAAGAATTGAAAAGAAGTTAAGCGAATTAAAATAAGCGCTCCGGCAACGGAGCGTTTATTTTTTGTGCCTGTTTGTGGCTTGTTTTTGCTTAACCGCCTCCCAAAATTTATACAACGCCACGTTATCTGTAAGCATGCGGTGAAGCCGCTCTGCCGGTGGTTTTGCCAGCCATATTTTTAGCTGAAGTTGTTTGATGTGTTGTGGTGTGTCTTGCATTATAAATTGAGCGCATAAACAATTTTGAGAAAGAAGTTGAGCATGGTGCAAAGGAATGGAAAGTAGGTTTATAATTTCAGAACAAGTAATTACTCTTTACCAATTAGATTGTACACTGTTGATGTAACAAGTCTATCTCCTGCAATGATATACAGCAATGTAAGTTTACCTTGTTGACGTTCAATAGTAGGTCTATGAATTTCAAGATTTTCTGTATTTAATACTTCTTCGAATTTTTCATCGCTTAAAATTCTACGGAAGTCTTCGAGACTATAGAAGTTTATCTCGTGATGAACATCTTCGAGAATAATAATAAATGATGCTGATGCCATATTCATTTTGTTTTTGTTGAAAGTAAATATTTATCGTCACATCAGATTTTCTTCAGGTCTTTACAAAATTTTAGTAACTCAAGTTCTTTATGTTCTTTCAACGCTTTCCAAAGGCGTGGACGTTTGGCAAGCAAAACGAACTGATTATACTTTTCCCGCATCCAATAATATTTCATTTTAGTTGCTTCGCTATTGGACGCGAGTCCAGCTTTGATAAGGGATTCCAATTGCATGTAATATTTTATTTCAAAACCCTCATCAATTTCACTACCTATATTTCTGAAATAATCCAAATAGAAGTTGCCGTCAAAGTCCTTTGCAAAAAGTTTTTCGATTTCTGCAAAATCAATAAGATCACCCTTACTATATTGCTTTTTCTTTAGAACGAAAGCTATAAAGGCTTTTTCTAAGCTTTGCTGATTGACTATAACTCTGGGATAGATTGCCGCCTTGCTTTCAAGTTCGTATGCTTCTACTAAGGCGGGGCCGAATAAATACCGTCTTGTATGGAGGAGCTTTCCTAACGCAATGCCACCCCTGCACAGAAAACCCTTGTAAATAAGTTCAAGTATTAACAAGCGAGTATTTGCGATTGCCATAAAAACATCGTCAAGCCCTTCAACCTCGAAAGAAATAACAATTGAGTCGGAAAACTGTGTAACCCTTTTAGATTTAGAAAAGTATTTCTTCATCCCAATGCCGCCTTCAAACAACAGTGGGGTCAATTTCATCGCATTTGCGACCGCATGAATTAATTCAGGTTTATCATTTCTACTTTCATCGATTGTTGCTTTGATTTTCTCTTTAAAGCCGAGTATATCAATAAAAATTACAAAGCGGTTTTGGTAATTCATTAATCATTCTTTTTACAAACAACCTTCTGAAAATAATTAAGATTGCAAACTTCCACTGCTTCTCCCTCTGGAAATTGCTCAGTAATGTAGTCCAAAGCTTCTTGATATACCATGAATGAACTTACTCCTACCGTAAAACCTTCCGGCACGATACAGTTGTTTTCAATATGATACTGTAAGAGTTCATTCATCATATCTATGTTATCATCGGTAGCGCATTTTATTTTAATTGGCGGAGAAACATAGCTTGTTCTTTTAACTTTTGATAATTCAGGAATCCATTCTAGATTATACCAGAAAGCCACGCAATAAAAGTTAATGCCAAACTTATTAGGGTTGTCATACGATTGATGCTTCGCATTAAGAATGTTGTTCTGAAGAATATGTTTGGAACAAACAGTAAAAATTACCGGTGATCCAAATGTTCTGGATCTTTCGCTGATAGCTTGGCTTAGAGTTGGCAATACATTTGGTCCTCTCTTGCCTGTAATTGTGTAATAATAGTTTTTACCTCTTTCTTTTTCTTTAAATGGGCAATATTCTTTAAAGTGCTTTTCAATTAAATGAGAAACTTCACTATTTGAAATTTGTTTTGGCACAGAAAGTTCAATTATTTCTGATGAGTAGTTAACCACATCATATACCACTATTCCCCCTTTGTTGTCTTCTCCAATTTTCTTTTCCTGGTATCCATACCAGCAATACACTTTCCTATTATTCGGGTCAGTTGTATTGGCGTCATGCTCTGTTCCAAGAACTTCATAGGGAGATGGAAGTTTAGTAGTAGAATTATTTGATGATGAAGCATCTATTGATTCTTTTGAAGAATCCAATGCTAAATTTGATTCTTTATTGACCTTACTAAAATCCAAAGTTGATTTTTTGTCGTCTGCGGGTTTGTTATTAAATCCAATTTTACCACTGGAAACAAGCCATCCGATTATACCAATACTTAATGTAGATAACACAAAAACAAAAGCCACCAACAATTTCTTTTTTCTTGGTTTACTTATCCCCTTACTTTCATTCCTCGGTCGGATTATTAACTGCGTCTTCTCCGAAAAAGTGTCATCGCTTGCTTGCAATAATCCTTTCAATTCATTAGCTGATTGAGGTCGAAGGTTAGGCTCGCGTAAAAGGCAGCGAGTGATAATTCCTTTTAACGGTTCTGTTAGGTTTTGGGCGGCAGTGCTTAGGTCTTTGTTGAGTATGTTGTTTATGATTTGCTCGTTGCTTAACCCTTGTGTGGTTTTGCCAAAAGGGTGAGTGCCTGTGAGTGCTTCGAGGAGCATAACGCCTACACTCCAAACATCGCTTGCGGGAGTAATGTTGCCGGTGCTAAAAAATTCAGGAGCCATGTATTCCACCGTGCCTACCAATTGAGTGCTTGCGGCTGTGGCATCAGTGCGTTTAGCAATACCAAAGTCGGTAATTTTTGCGCGGAGTTTTTCGCCTTCGCTAAAAAGTAGAATGTTGGTGGGCTTGAGGTCGCGGTGGATGATGTTCTTGCTGTGGAGGTATGCAAGCCCTTCGATAATGTCGGTGGCTAAATCTTCTATAAGACTTCCGAAGTTTCCAAAACTTCGGAAGTCTTCGGGCTTTTTGAGCAGGTCGGCAAGTGTGCCGTGGTCGGCATATTCCAAAATGCCCACATGGTAAAGAATGGGTTTGCCGTGTATATCGGTGCTACCTGTATTTACTTCATACGCTTCAATGTGTTTTACAATGTTGTGGTGGCTGAGTTTTTTGAAGCGTTTTATTTCGTTGATGAGATTGTATTTGTCATCGGCTGTGCCTTGTGAGATTTTGAGCGCAACAAAAATATGGTCTTCATTATCATAGGCTTTGTAAACTTCACCAAAACCACCTTTGCCGAGAAGGTCTTTGGCTGGGTCGTAAGTGAAGCGTTTACGAAAAGATTGTAGAGTTACTTCCATGCACTTAAATTTCTATGATTTGAAAAATTAAGTTATCCCTTAAATTCCACGAAGCATTCAGGTTAACCAGAGCAACAAGATAAAGCAGTATGATTGGCAGATTTATCACGAACCACATTTCACCCAATGATTTATCAGTTAAACCCATCCATATATTGATGGCAATTCCCCACAACATCAGAATATTGGCAGCCCAACGAAAAAGAGAAGTGTGATTTTGTTTGCGCATCGATAGAAAATAGGCGGCAACACTTATCCATATTACCACCGAAAGAGGTAAAAGAAATTGTTCAGGGATTGTTGCACGAGGGTATTTGCCGTAGTGCGGACCCCATTCAAGGTCTAAATATATACACGGAAGAATTATTAGATGCCAGATTTCGGGAACCAGTAAAACAAATCTATTCAACACCGTTTTGCCATTCCAGAAAAAAAGAAATGAATGGACAAGAACTAAGCAAGGAGCAAGGGGTATGAGTAAAATAAGCAAGTCCATGGTCTTATATTTCTATAATTTGAAAAGTAAAATTATCTCTTGTCTTTCCTTCGCAAAGAGAAAAGATTTTTTGTGCTTTTTGCTCCAACGAGTTTTGGGTGTTTAGTTCATTGCAGAGAATTTCATCGGTGATGTTTTCGCGAACACCATCGGTACAAAGAAAGAAGTAATCGCCTTTTTGAATTTTTGCTGATTCAATTTCCTGAAAAGAGAACTCGGTTTCTGTTTTTGCACTTAGAGATTTTGTGATGTAGCTGCGAATATTTTTGAGTTTCTCTTCGTCAGTGTTGCCTTGTTTGCGTAAATCGTTAATAAGAGAGTGGTCTTCGGTAACGAAAAGTATTTCACCGTTGCGGATGTGGTATAGGCGGCTGTCACCAAGCCAAGCTACGATTGCTCCGAACTTATCGAAGTTGACTAAGACAATGGTCGTAGCCATGCCTTTCATTTCAGGATGTTGGTTTTCGGTTTCCTGAAAGTTGCTGATAGTATATTTTAGTGCTTCGTTTAAAAAAGCGTAGCCGTAAATATTGGATTGATTGTTTTTAAAGTAGTCGGCAAAAGAATTGCAGGCAAGTTTGGAAGCAACATCACCATAAGCCGCACCACCAACACCATCGCAAACTATGAAGAGGTTTTCACCTTCAAAGTATGTGTCCTGATTGGAAGGGCGGGAGCCGGAGTTGGTGAAAGCAATGGAATTCATGAGTGTAAAATACTTTTCCTTTTGAAGAGGTTGCTTTGGTTCATCATCTACCACACCGTGTTCCATTTCTATAAATCCATTTGGCGGATTGAGCCATTTGTTATACCTGCTTATTTCGGGTCTTTCTCCAAACTCAATTTCAGGGCTTTCAGGTAAATCAGTTTCTTCTTTCTTATGAACAACCGGACTTTCTATCGGGGTTTCCGAATCTGTTTCATGCTTAACCTCTGTTTCCTGATTATCGGTTTGCTTTTTGTTTGTTTTAAAACGATTAAGTAGGAAATAAAGTAGCAACACGACAACTAAAGCACTAACAATGTAAATGATGGTCATGTTTTATTCTTGCTTGAGTTAGTTGTTGTGCAAATAAAAACAATTCGCTATTGGCTGTTTGTATTTGCGCGGAGAGCAAAAATAAATGGGGTGATTATTGCAGCGCACGATTTATTTTTCAGCGGATACAATGAACCGCAAATTTTACAACCTGACGGGCAGAAAAGAAAGCAGGAGACTACGAAGTATGGGCTAATGAAAAAACACTTAGGCGCTATGTCCCCAACGCTGCGCGAAAGTGTAAGCTTCCGCTTTATTCGCGCCATTCAAAATTAGAGTTTTAAAATTAGTTCGCGCTTTCGTGCTACAAGTTCTTTTGGTGATTAAATGATTGGAGCATGATTGAAAATACTACACACCCCTGCCTCTCTTGCATAGCAACTGGCAGGGCAGAGAGGAGATAAATGCAAGGTTCTTCGCTCACAAAGCCTCACTCAGAATGACAGCGTTTTCTTAAAAATTTAACAAGGCATATATAAGAGTATATGAGGGGTGAGCCCGTTAACAAATGATTGTAAACAAAAGTTAATGTGAGGCAGGTTTTTATGGAATGGCACGGATTTGACATCTAAGAATAAAAACAAATAAAACCCTGCTAACGCTGGCAGCAAAAAAGAAAAGCGAATGTTATGAATGAAAAAGATAATAAACGGGTGAACATGATTGATGGTTTAACCAGTTACTGCGACCTGAACACAGCAGCAACGGCAGGCATACCAAACTTTGCGCTGCGCCTGCAGGATGTAAAGGACAAGCGGGTGCTGATAGACGGCATGAACCAGCTGGGCGGTGCAAGCACTACGGGAGTGACGACAGATGTAAGAGTGCTGCGGGCGCTGATGATAAGCAAGGCGTTTAAGTGCGCTAGTGCGACACTGGCTTTTGCGAACTCGACTAACAACAATACGCTGAAGGCGCTTGTAAATTTTACCAAGGCGAAACTGAATAAGCTGGCCAATGAAGATGTGGATGATGTATGCCAGCAGATACATGATGCTGCGGATGCCAATACAGCGGGGGCGACACCGTTTGGGTTAGTGGCAAGCGATGTAACAGATTTGCAGGCAGCGGTAAATTTATACCGGACGAAAACGGGAGAAACGAGGCAGGCGATTGTGAGCAAAAGCCAGGCGAATAAGCAGGCGCATAATATGATAAGAGAGTTGATTGATGAATTGCTGGTGGGTCAGATGGATAAGATGGTGAATACGATTGAGGAAACGGAGAATATGTTCTGGAGCGGATATTTTCAAGCTCGCGAAATCATTGACCCTGCTGCTTTCACTACCGTCCTCAAAATCCTTGTTCTTAATAAAGCAAATAATGCACCTCTGCGGAGCGCCAAAGTGTACCGCGATGCCTCCGGTACCTTCAAGCGCACCACCAAACTCGGCTTTGTTACTTATAAAGATATTGAAGAAGGCCCCCACAACTTCATCATCAAACACAAACTATTTGAAGACGGTGCGCTGAGCAACGTGATGATAGCTTCCGGAAAAAAACATGAGGCAACCGTGTTGCTCAATCCAACCGGTACCGGTTCTTCGCTCATATTTGAAGGCGATGTAGGCCCTGCGCTCATTAAAAACATTCCGCTTCCCGGTTTAAATCCTTCGCCAGCTACGATGGTGATTTTCGAAATCACCGGTTCTACGCTCAAGTTCTACTCCTCACCCAATGCCGGTGATCCACCGGCAGGTGTTTTCTACGAGCGCGCACCGGGTATCACCACCATAAGCATTGAAGAGTTCTCCACCCTGCTCGGCTTTGGCGGAGCTAACACCAAACTGAACGTGCAGAACACCGGTGGAGCAGAAGGACATTACAAACTTACCTTTACGGCTGTGCAGTAAAAAGCAGCAGGCTGCGAGCTACTAGCTGCGGGAGAAATACAAAAGCCCTGTTTTTGCAGGGCTTTTTTTATGTTCTCCGGCTCCGGCTTTTCAGCAAGCAGCGGGGACCTGTCACGCCAGGTCAGCGCCTTCGGTAGTAGCGCGGTACTTGGCAATTTGAGCATGCATGACTTTAAACCAAAGAGGCGGTATTAAAGAAAGCACCATCATGCCGGGGTAACCGGTGGGCATCTGCGGGCTGTGGTCGAAGTGGCGAAGCACCTGGTACTTGCGCGAAGCCATATAGTGGTGGTCGCTATGGCGGGTAAGTTCAAAGAGCATGATTCTTCCAATAGGATGGTTGGAATTCCAGGAATGAACCGGCATTACTTTTTCGTAATACTCACCATCTATTTTCTTTCTGCGCAAGCCGTAGTGCTCAATGTAATTTACGGTTTCAAGCAGAAGAAAGCCGATGGTAGCCGAGCCGACAAAACACAACATCACCTGCCAGTTCCAGATAACTGCGATGGACACAAGAAGCGCAATTTGAATAAGCTGATAAACGAGCATTTCGTTATGAATGCTCCAAAAACCCTGACCTGCTTTTTTCAAGCGCTCACCTTCAATATGCCATGCCGAAAGCCAGCTTCCGGTAACCGAGCGTATGAAAAAGGAATAAATATTTTCTCCGTATTTGGATGAGGCAGGGTCTTCATCCGTTGAAACATTTTTATGGTGCCCGCGGTTGTGCTCAATAAAAAAGTGCATGTAAAGCGAAGTAGCCAGAAGCATTTTGCTGAGCAACTGCTCGTACCAGGTATTCCGGTGCCCGAGTTCGTGAGCCAGGTTAATTCCGAGAACGCCACAGGAAACACCGAAAGTAAAAATCATACCGCCCAACTCCCACCAGGCGAGAGTTCCGTCATCTACCCGGTTGAGGAAATAAAACATTACCGCAAACTGAATAGGCACCGCGCTCCACAAAATCAAATCATACTTAATATCTTTTTTGGCAATTTCTTCTTCGGCTTTGCTCATGTTGCGCTCGCTGCCTCCGAAAAATAATTCAATAAGCGGAATGAACCCGAAAGCATAAAGCGGTGCAATAAAAACCCATTTACCGCCAACCACAAGACCGGAAAGTATGATGGCAAAACTGATATAGAGTGAAGCGTACTTTAAAAACCGGATACCCATAATCTTAGTTTTAGTTATTCAAAGTTAACGGGTTTTAATTAAATATGGCTTGTAAGTTTTTCCATATCCTATGTGAATTGCCGCATCACTGCTTTTGGAAAAAGCCTTGCCGTGTTTGGTTCTTGAGACAGCAATAAAATATCAGGCTGCAGGAGCAGATCTGCCGGGGGTGGAAATAGGGAGTTTAAATCAGCAATAAAATCCGCCCAACCCGGTATAAACAGGGTTTAGGGGTGGTAAACTAATTATACCGACTGGTTAGCTTGCAGCTAATGTAAGCTCAGTATCAGCTACCGGTTCGGGAGCCACGGTTACACTTTTCCTCCTGGAATCAACCAGCCAAAGAAAACCGCGGTAAATAAAAAGAGGGACAAACAAGGTGCACATGCCCAGCAGGAAATTCAGCATCATCATAAAAAATGGTTTCAACAGTTATTTAATAAAAACAAGCTTAAAATCAGTAAAGCATCAACGGTTGCGCACCTTTTTATAAGCTTTATGGCACAAATATAGGACTTTTTATACCAACAAAGCAAGTTTATTCATATCTATATTTATGTAATTTATTAACAGGCTGTTAGTATAATGGTTATACCGCACTGTACATCACAGAAAGCCGGAGGATATAAGTGATGAAAAAAGACTAAAAATTCACCAGCACTTTCGCGTTAATTCTCCGCGATGAGAGGTAATTGGGAACGGCATATTGGGTATTGCCAATATCGCGCACCCAGAGGTATGAAACCGTATTGGTAATACCGAAAATATTGAACACTTCCAGCGAAATCCAAACTCCTTTTAATCCCTGATTGAATTTGTTTTTTGTTTTAGCCCACACCGGATTCCACAGTTGCCCGCTGAAACCGATGTCAACCCTGCGGTAAGGTGGCAGGCGCAGAACATCTTTGTATTTGTCGTTACCCGGAGGACCAAAAGGCAGCCCCGTTCCGAAAACGAGGCTCATGTGTACTTTGATGAACCTGAACTTGGGAATGTAATCCTGAAAAAACATGGCAAAGTTCACCCGCTGATCGGTAGGGCGGGGAATGTAACCGGGAGAAATGGTGTCGGTGCTGACATAATCTGCACTGGCTGATACTTCGCGGCCGCTGGAATCGTAATAAGCAATTCGCTTGTCACCAATCAGGTCTTCAGCGGTTTTCATCACACTTAAACTTATCCAGCTTTCAGCGCCTTCCACCAATTCGCCATTCAGGCGCATATCTATTCCGGCAGCATAACCCTTCGATGAGTTTGTTCCGAGATAACGAATCAGGACGTTGTCGTATTTAAACGGAACCATATCCCACAAATATTTGTAGTACGCCTCAGTAGTGAAACTGAAATTCCGTTTCCATGCTTTGAAAGCATAATTAAATCCAACAACGGCATGAACCGATTTCTGAGCTTTCAGGGCAGTATTTACATAACCGTTCAACTGCCTCATTTCGCGGTAAAACGGAGGCTGATAATAGGTGCCCACGGCAGCAGTAACAACAATATCTGCTTTGCCTTTGGGTTTATAGCTGAATTGAGCACGGGGAGTAATCACCGGTTCTTTGTTTACATCCCAGTAAGTAAATCGCACTCCGTAATTCAGGCTGAACTTTGAAGAGTCACCAAACTTCCAGGTATCTTGTATAAAAGCGGAAATTCGATTGGACTGCAGGTTGAAGGAAGATTTCAAAACTCCATTGAACCCGATTTGATTTTTATCGCTGAGGAAATAGGTGTTGGTGTCAACGATAAACGGATTATTGAAATCCTGCACATAGTCGTAAGGCAATGAGTGACCGGCAGAGTCTAACCGGTCCCATTCGTTTAATTTATCCTGAATTACCTCGTGTTTGTAGTCAACACCCCATTGCAGGTTGTGTTGCCCTTTAAACCAGGAGCCGCGCGTACCGGCATAATAAATATCGGTGTTTAAAACATTGCGCGCCCAGTCGTGCAGTCCTCCAACTCCGAGGCTGTAAAGGATATCCCCGAAATTATCTTTCCCTAAATCGCTTTCTACCTGGCTCAGATAATATTCTCCAAGAATATCATACGCTTCCTTCTCGCGGTTGAAATAATATGAGCAAAGAAACTTAATGCGCAGGCTGTCGGTGGGCGCATAGATAAGCGCCAAGCCGTTCATCAGGGTATGATACTTGTCTGCCTCCTGACCATCGAAATAAACCGTAAGTTTTTTTACATCGGTGAGCAAACCAAAACTTGTTTCGCGGTTAACCGGTTTGAACACAAACTGGTTGCGCGAATAATTGCTGATTAGCTCAACACCCCATTGTTGATTTTTTGTAGTGTAAGTAAGAAACACCTGTGCGTCTAAAAAGTTAGGGCTGTATTGCCCCTGTATTTCTAAACTCCTTAAAATATACTGGCTCAGCCGCTGACGAACACCGGCAAGAAAAGTAAAGCGTTTTGATTTGTCGCAACCCTCGATGTGTCCGCCAACACCAAGTAAACTTCCATAAATACTCCCTGAAATATACTTCGGCCGTTTATAGGTAACATCGAGCACGCTGCTCATTTTATCGCCATAGCGGGCCTGAAATCCCCCGGAGGAAAATTTTGCATTACTTACCAAACTTCCGTTTACAAAACTCAATCCTTCCTGTTGCCCCGAGCGAATGAGGAAAGGACGGTAAACTTCAAAGTCGTTGACATAAACCAGGTTTTCGTCAAAGTTCCCCCCACGGACAGAATAGGCTGATGAAAGTTCATTGGTCTTGGAAGTTCCCAATGTCTGAAACTGAAGGTTCGATTCGAAACTTTCATTCACCGAAGAAATAAAAAACTGATTCTCCACATTCACCGTACTCACCTGCCCGTCTTTCCTCTCCCCGATAATTTTTACTTCGCTTTTTATGTTTTCCTTTACAGCCACTTCCTGTGTAATGCTGATTGTATCACCTTCATCAACGGTGATTCTTCCCCGGAACGGGATAATGTTTAAGGAAGAAAAAACGAGTGTGATTTTTTTATCAGCAGGAACAACCAAAGTAAACTTACCATTTGAATCACTGGATGCCTTGTAGCGCTGGTTTTCTTCAACCACCACATCAATAAACTCCAAACCCTTACCGGTTGAGTCGGTAACAGTGCCGAGAATGACTCCTGTTTTTTGAGCCCATGAAAAAACTGATAAGAAAACCAGAGGAGCGATGAATACAACTCTTTGAAACATGACCAAGCTAAACGGCAATTGAGCAGGTTTATTTTGCTGCATTCTTTATTTGAATGATGGTTTGAAGCGGGTCGGCTGAGGCAAAAACTGCATTTCCCGCTACCAACACATCGGCACCGGCTTCTATCAGTTCTTTAGCATTGGAAGGCCCTACTCCTCCGTCCACTTCAATTTTAGCCGGGGAACCTGTTTCTGAAATCAGGGCTTTTGCCTCTTTTATTTTACGGATTGCAGAGGGAATAAATTTCTGCCCTCCAAAGCCGGGGTTCACGCTCATTATCAATACCAAATCGAGTAAATGAATTACTTCTTTTAAAACCGAAACCGGAGTGGAAGGATTTAGCGATACACCTGCACGTGCTCCTGTCTTTTTGATTTGATGAATGACAGAATCAAGATGAGGAACTGTTTCATAGTGCACGGTAATCATGTCGGCTCCGGCATCGCGGAAATGCTGTATAAACTTCTCGGGCTGAATAATCATCAAGTGAACATCCAAAAACTTTTGCGTATGCTTACGAATAGCACTCAAAACCGGAAAGCCGAAAGAAATATTCGGCACAAAAACTCCGTCCATTACGTCTATATGAATCCATTCAGCTTCGCTGCGGTTCAGCATTTCGGTATCGCGCTGCAGATTTCCGAAATCTGCACTCAAAACCGATGGAGCAACAATAACTTTACCCATGCGGGCGAAGATAATCGGAAATGTATAAAGCCAACTGAACCGGTGCAGCGGTTATCAACCATCTGAATGCTAATAATTATTTACTTCGGCAGATGATTGGCGAGAGAAACAGTTTCTGGCGGAACATTTACGCTGCTATCGGTTTAGTGTCGGTGCTTTGGCTTATCTATTTTGTGCAGGTGTTTGGTATTTTAGATTTTTCGGAATATGGCAACTGGCCCCGCCACCGGGAAGGGTTAAAAGGAATTATCTTCTCTCCTTTTCTGCACGGCAGTTTCGAACACCTGGTTTCCAATACACTTCCGATATTGATTTTGCTCACTGTTTTGCTTAACGCCTATCCCAAAGTGGCTCTTTTGGTTTTAGTGTTCATTCATTTGGCAAGCGGAACACTGGTTTGGCTTTTTGCTCCTGATACCGGTGTGCACATCGGCATCAGCGGCATTATTTACGGCATAGCTTTTTTCCTGATTGCTTCGGGGCTATTCCGAAAGGACAGAGCTTCTTTCGGTATCGCCATACTAGTTACCATTATTTACATCGTTTTCGGGCAAATGCTGGCGGGCTTTGTACCGAAGCTGGGTGTGTCGTGGCAATCGCATTTGTTCGGAGCCTTAAGCGGAATACTTATTGCTTTCTTCGTCCGGAAAGTTGATTTACCTCCTCCGCACGAGTTTGAAATGGAAAAGCGTGAAGAGGAAAGGCATTTTTTCGACACCCTGGACTGATGTGTCATTTTTCTTTTCAATTTCGCGTTGATTCATACCGGTTATGCAAATCAACGTCCCCGAAATAAAAGTTCCCCGTGTCGTAATCATCGGCTGTGGCTTTGGTGGGTTGGAATTAGCCAAGCAGTTAAAGAATGCTGAAGTGCAGATTGTTCTTCTCGATAAGAACAACTACCACACTTTTCAGCCCTTGCTTTACCAGGTTGCCACTGCGGGTTTGGAGGCGGACTCCATCGCCTATCCCATCCGCAAGATATTCAAGGGTCAGCAGAACTTTCACTTCCGTATGGGTGAAGTGCAGAAAATAATTCCGGAAGAAAATAAACTCATCACCAACATTGGCGAATTGAAATACGATTACCTGGTTATAGCCACCGGTTCTACCACCAACTATTTTGGCAACAAAGATTTTGAGGAGAACGCCATGCCTATGAAGAGCGTAACCGAAGCGCTCAACCTTCGCAGTTTGATTCTTCAAAACTTTGAACAGGCATTACTCACCAAAAACATCAACGAGCAGGAAGCCCTAATGACATTCGTTGTTGTAGGGGGTGGTCCGACCGGTGTGGAATTAGCCGGTGCATTATGTGAGCTAAAGAAGCACGTTCTTCCAAACGACTATCCCGAACTCGACTTCCGGAAGATGCGGGTAATACTGATTGAAAACAGCAGCGAACTTTTACAAGCCATGAATGAAACCAACCGCAAGCGCGCAGCTGCTTATCTGGAAGAGTTAGGCTGCGAGGTTTGGCTGAACACCGGCATAATCAAGTACAACGGAACCGTTGCTGAAACTAAAACCGGCAAACAACTCAACACATCAAATCTTATTTGGGCTGCCGGGGTTAAAGCTGTTCTAATTGACGGACTCAGGCCCGAAGCCATCAGCCCCCGCGGAAGAATTCTGATTGATGATTATTGCAGGGTAAAAGGATATGAAAACATATTCGCTATTGGCGATGTGGCTTGCATGGTGCAGGAAAAGTATTCGGGCGGTCACCCGCAAATTGCCCCGGTGGCAATTCAGCAAGCACAGACAGTAGCAGGCAATCTCAAAAAATCATTCAGACACCTACCCCCCTCTCCGTTCAGGTATTTCGACAAAGGAACTATGGCAACTGTCGGGCGAAACCGTGCAGTGGTTGAAATCCGCAAACTTACCTTCGGCAGATTCCCCGGCTGGCTCACCTGGATGGGTTTACACCTCATGTTGTTAGTAGGCTTCCGCAACAAAACAGTAGTATTCATTAACTGGCTTTGGAACTATATCAACTACGACCGGAATATTCGTTTAATCATTCGCCCGTTCAAGCGCGAACTGAAGAGTTAGCTTTCTCTTTCTGCGGCTTCAAAAATAAAAAGCACTGTACGCACCAGAATACTTACAATGGCATAGAAAACGGTAACGGTGGCAAGCATGTTCCGATAAATTGGCAGTGTCCATATACTCACTCCCGATAGAAACTTGGCGCTGAGAAAAAGTACAACAACCAGAAGAATATACATGTAATACGAGGGTACAGTGTATCGGAAAAAACTTTTGTTTGCCACTGAAACTATGGTGTTAATGAGTACAAAGAGGATAATGCCCAGCATGGCGGCAAAATATTCTGTCCCGGCTTCAGCCTTATAAATCTTTGATACAGCCATACCTCCCCAACCTATAGCCAATGCAAAAATGAGCTGGTAAAGCAGGGTTACGCGATGCCTGAATAAAGTAAAGTTGACTTCCATAATACATACAAAAGTAAATAAGCCTGTCTTTCTTTCCCTGAAATTTACCTGTGGTCTCATCTCACTGAAATTTTTGCAACATCGCTGAAATTTTTGCAGTAAACCTGAAAAAATTTCAGCGATTTCAGCTATGGTACGCCTATTGCAAATACCTGTTGAATCGCGCGATTTAAATTTTTCAGAGTTCATTATTTTATTTCTTAACCATTAAAATTTGAGAACTATGACAGCTTTAATGAAACGCAACGGAGGAACAGGACTATCTCTGTTTCCGGAATTACCATCGCTTTTCGATGACCCGTTTTTCAGAAACTGGTTCAATTGGTCGAATACCGAGGGCAACACTATTTCAGGAACGGTACCTGCGGTGAATATCCGCGAAACCGATAACAGCTATGAGATATCAGTAGCTGCACCCGGTATGTCAAAAAACGACTTTAAAGTTGAGCTTGAAAACAACCGGTTGGTGATTTCTGGCGAAAGGAAGGAGCAGCATGAAAGTAAAGATGACGAAGCCTACCTGCGCCAGGAGTATAACTACCAATCGTTTGTTCGCACTTTCACTTTGGCTGAAAAGCAGGTGAACAGCGAAAAGATTCAGGCAAAGTATAGTGACGGTATTTTGCACATCAGTTTGCCTAAAACTCCCGAAGCCAAATCAAAGGCGGCTCGTGTAATTCAAATCAGCTAATTCATCAACAGTCCAGAAAGGCGGGGTAAAACCCGCCTTTCCCTGTAAAAGATTGGCCATTCATTTAATAAAGTGTTTTTATGGAAACAATAAATGAACGAGTTAAGCAGGTTATTGCCGATACTTTAGGAGTTGACCCAAGCAAGGTAAACCCTTATTCCGATTTAAAGAAAGACCTGGGTGCCGATTCGCTGGATGTGGTAGAGTTGATAATGGTATTGGAAACTGAATTTAATGTTTCGATACCCGATGAACAGATTGAACGGATGAAAGAAGTACGGCATTTGACAGATTATATATTGAAAGTGAAGCCGGTTCCGGCTGAAATGTTATATGCCCCGGTGGCGGCATAGCCTTTTTACCGGATAGCTTATACCATTTCACGCAGACAAATTTTTAGAAAAGACGGATAATGCTATGAGAAGGTATGTTTTATTAGCGTTACTATCCCTGCAAGTGCTGGGGTGTAACAGTCAGAAGAATAAAGCCGTTGAACAGGTTCCTGTTTCATCAGTTCCGGATACTACTCAACCGCAGGTGAGCATAAGGGTAAACAAGACGTATGATGACAAGGGCAACTTAGTGCAGTATGACTCTGCTTACTCGTACTATTACTCATCCCCCGGTGGCAGGATAAAACAACTGAGTTCCGATAGTTTTTATTCTCAGTTCAGAACCCGGTTTCATTCAAGGTATGACGACTGGCTTGACAGCAGCCTTGAACCCATTTTCTTCAGCGATTCGCTTTTTAAGTACGATTTTTTAAACAGCGATTATTTCAATAAGCGATATGAATTAAACCGGAAACGGTTTAATGATTTATTCCGCGAAATGGACTCGTTGAAAACAGATATGCTGAAACATTATTTTCCAGATGGTACCATGAAGAAAAACCTGAAGTGATTATGGAAAGTGTTTTAGAAACGTTGATATTAACAGGGGCTTTTCTCTTTGCATTTGCATTATTATGGCTCCGTTCTTTAGAACGAATGAAAACGGATGCAAGCCATGAAAACAGAAACAAGAAAGAATAAACCTGTTTTGAAATGAAACAAAATACCACTGATGCATAACAGGCCCTATCTGTAATTACAATCCTCCACCTGTAATTACTTTTATTCATCTCCGCTACCTCTTTGGATTCAACAATTGTGAGAGCATAGCCTTCGCTTGCTGATTAGAGTTCCGTAGTTCAGGTATGGGAATTGAAACTCCTATCTTAAAATAAAAACAGCTTTTGCAAACTCTTGCAAACCCTTGCAAACCCTGTTTCCAACTGCGAACACCCGCTGCAAACTCTTGCAAACCCAGTTTTCCATAAAAAGCCACTTTCAGCGCTTTCGCCAATAGTGCCTGCGGGTAAAAGCGGATAAACAACGCTGTATTTTTTATCATTCTTAATCAAAAAACAGTGCCTGAACTCGTTCGCCCGGCTCTTTTCAAATCGTGCAACTTGCTTTATTAAAATCCCTTCATATAAAGAGTGTAAAAACCATTGACAAATGCCTTATCTTTACACACTTTATCTACGGGTACTAAATACTATATGAAGCATACCATTTTACTTCTTTCATTCTTTCTGTTTTCTGCTTTTCCAGTGTTCTCGCAAGTTCCGCCTCAGGCTGTTAATTACCAGGCTGTTGCGCGCGATGCTTCGGGTACTCCTTATGCCAACAGGAATATTTCAGTTCGCCTGTCCATCAATTTCGGAATAAACCCGGGTTTCCCCGAATACCAGGAAACTCACCAGGTAACCACAAATCAATTCGGTTTGTTTACTTTAAAAATAGGGCGCGGCACACCCGTTTTCGGCAGCTTTCCTGCAATAAACTGGGCAACTGGGAATAAATATTTACTGGTTGAATACGACCCAAATGGGGGAACTAACTTCCTGAACATGGGCTCAACCGAATTAGTGAGTGTGCCTTATGCTTTGTATGCTGCTAACAGCGGTGGCGGGGGAACCACAGGTCCAGCGGGCGCTACCGGGTCTACTGGCCCCACCGGGCCAACCGGACCAACTGGCTCAGGAGGCGGTGCTACCGGAGCTACAGGCCCCACCGGTGCAACCGGAAATACAGGAGGGATAGGTAATACCGGAGCAACAGGGGCTATAGGAGCAACAGGAAATACAGGAGTTACAGGTGCAACGGGCGCTATCGGGCTGACCGGTGCAACCGGTGCCACAGGAATCGGAATAACAGGCCCCACCGGCCCAACAGGAGATACAGGCCCAAGTGGAATTGGCGGAGGCCCTACGGGACCTACCGGACCCACTGGCGCTAACGGAATTACAGGAGCCACTGGTGATACAGGCGGGATCGGTGCAACAGGCGATACGGGCTCTACTGGTCCCACAGGCCCCACTGGACCCACAGGCTCAGGTGGAGGTGCAACCGGCCCCACCGGCCCAACAGGAAATAACGGGGCTACCGGAACGACCGGAGCTACAGGCGCGACCGGGGCTGCAGGAATTACTGGAGCCACAGGTGCAACCGGCTCAACCGGTGCTACAGGTAACACAGGCCCTGCCGGCATTACAGGAGCTACCGGAGCAAGTGGAAATAATGGAAGTACGGGAGCTACCGGTCCTACAGGGCTGACAGGACCCACTGGCGCTACCGGTGCTACGGGAACTGGAACAACTGGCTCCACAGGCCCTACCGGAGGAAATGGAATAACAGGAGCTACCGGACCCACTGGAGCTACAGGAGCAACCGGTTCAGGTGGCGGGGCAACAGGACCTACAGGTAATACCGGAATTACCGGGCCCACAGGACCCACCGGACCTACAGGCGGAGGCGGGGGCGCTACAGGCCCCACCGGACCCACCGGTGCCGATGGCGCTCAAAATGCATGGGGCTTAACCGGCAATGCAGGAACAGTTGACGGAACTAATTTTCTGGGAACTACAGATAACGTGCCGTTTAGTATCAGAGTGAATAATCAGAAGGCGGGGAGGATAGAAGCTAGTATATTAACTGCAAATACATTCTTTGGTTAT
This sequence comes from uncultured Chitinophaga sp., assembly GCA_964631835.1. Classification (GTDB taxonomy): domain Bacteria; phylum Bacteroidota; class Bacteroidia; order Chitinophagales; family LD1; genus Bog-950. The sequence goes on along the minus strand of CAZWAD010000005.1, from coordinate 36,148 downwards.
CAAGCAGGTAACGTAACATCTTCTGGAGGTTTCAATACTGGGATTGGATATCAAGTACTTTATTCGAACACTACAGGAAGTGATAACACAGCTGTTGGGCGAAGTGCGTTTTATTCCAACACTTCAGGACGATATAATACTGCTACTGGAAATTCTGCTCTTTACTCGAATACCACTGGAAACTATAATGTAGGAAACGGACTTGATGCACTTCTTGGTAATACATCTGGAAACTCAAATGTAGGAGTCGGTTACAAATCGCTTTACTCTAATACCACTGTAAGTAATTTGGTTGCTGTTGGAGACTCTGCCCTTTACAATCAAAACGGAGGCACTGGTCAAAACACTGCAATTGGCAGTAAAACATTATTTACAAATACAACTGGCGGCAACAATACGGCAGTAGGTTTCAATGCGCTTTTATCTTCTACAACAAGTTCAAATAATACAGCTTTAGGCAGTACCGCTTTGCGCAGCAACCTTACCGGTGCAAACAACGTGGCGGCAGGTTTCGAAGCCATGCGTTCAAACACCAGCGGCAGGAGAAATGTAGCCGTAGGAACCGATGCGCTTTATTCAAATACTTCGACAAGTGATGTGGTGGCAGTTGGTGACTCAGCGCTTTATAACAGCCGCGGAAATCTGAACACCGGTGTAGGCAGCAAGGTAATGCTTGGCAACGCTACCGGTATTCAAAATACTGCAATCGGATATGCAGCGCTGTATTCGTTAGCAAATGGAGATGCTAATACCGCAACCGGTTACCGGGCTCTTTACTCCGATTCATCAGGAGTATATAACACCGCCACCGGAGGAAACTCCATGCTCAGCAACCGCTCCGGCAATAGCAATACCGCTATCGGTCATTCCTCGCTATACAGCAATATCTCAGGAAATGAAAACATTGCGGTTGGTTATGCCTCTCTTTACAGCAATACATCCGGTACGCAAAATATTGCGGTTGGGTTACAAGCAATGTATTCCAATACTTCAGGCAACAACAATACAGCTGTTGGGGGGAACGCCATGCGCAACAATACCTCGGGTAGCTTAAACACTGCCGTAGGCTACAATGCGCTCTACTCCATTACGTCCGGTGCGCAGAATACCGCCATCGGAGTTTATGCACTTCGGGCTGATACCAGCGGATATAACAATACTGCACTGGGTTATCTTTCTCTTGGAGCAAACACCAGCGGATGGAGCAATACATCATCGGGCAGAAACTCCATGCAGGGCAACACAACCGGTTACGAGAATTCGGCATTTGGCGAATCGTCATTGTTTTCAAGCACAACCAGTTTTGGAAATACAGGAGCCGGTGTAGGCGCACTTTATTCAGTAGTTGATGGCAGCTATAATACCGCATTGGGTTATTATGCCGATATCTCATCCGGCAATCAAACCAACTCAACCGCTATAGGTTACAATGCTTTGGCGCCAAGTTCAAACTACGTTCGTATCGGAAACACTTTGGTGACGAGCATTTTCGGTCAGGTTAATTTCAATACCTCTGACGGAAGGTTTAAATCAGAGTTACGCAACGATGTACCCGGTCTTGATTTTATTAATAATCTCAAGCCCCTCACCTATCACCTGAATAAACAAGCCATCAGCAAACATGTTGGCGAGAAACAGGATGCCGGCTATGTGAAGCAGCTTAAAGAACAAGACGCCTCCGGTAAACGCTATTCAGGATTTATTGCTCAGGAAGTAGAACATCTTGCTGATTCGTTAGGTTATGATTTTGATGGTCTTTACCGGCCGCAAAATGGGCATGATACCTACGGATTGGGTTATTCTCAGTTTGTTGTCCCTATTATCAAAGCCATTCAGGAACAACAGCAACTCATTGAAAAACTTCAAAAAGAAAATGAAGAGTTGAGGAAGAGGCTGACCGAAATCGAAAAGAAATAACTACCGGAAAATTTTAATGTTTCTCAAGCTCTAATTGCAGGTCGAGGGTGTGAAGCACCTCGTGAGCATGATGAATTTGCTTTTCATCGCCCTGTGCGAAAACAAGAAATTTGCCTTCGTTCAGATGTTTCTCATATTTCTCTGCAACAACTTTGTCAATGCCCATACCAGTAAGCACGGCAACAATACCTCCTCCTATAATACCAAAATCAATGCCGGCTAACACACCAACCAATGCACCGGCACCATACAGAAAACCCAGGCCGGGAATCGCAAAAATCCCGATTCCTGTCAACACACCAATCACAGAGCCTGCCACCAGGCCTACTCCTAACTCCGCCTTTTCAACCGTATGGTCCGACTTTACATGGATGTGGTCATTCACCAATTCAGCTTTGCTGACAAGCGAAACATTTTTGGTGTCAAAACCTTCGTTCTGTAATTTTTTTACAGCATCCAATGCATCCTGATGCGATTCGTAAACTCCTACAATTGTGTTCATGTTCTTGGTTTAAAAATTTTGGTTATAAATTTCGAGAGCCTAAAGTATCTTTTTTCCGATAAAACAAAACAGCGGTATCAAATGAGTGCTACAGGAGGCTAACCTTCAAATCACCGGGTCAATAAAACACGGGCTCCGGATTATTTCCTCTTCTGTTCCGTCCATATAAATCACCTGTATGTACACTTTGCTCCCGGGTTCGTAATCATGCATCTTTATTTTTTTCCCGCCTTCGGAAAGAGTTCCGTTAATCGGCTCACAGGTTTTATGGTTCTTAATTTCACGGATTTCCTTAGCCGGTTTCCTCAAATAAATCTGGTACGAATCAACTTTGGGCGTGGAAGAATCATTATCCGTCTGAGCAAAGCACACGACTGCGGCTAAACAAAAAAGGGCTACACAAATCACTCTCAACATCCGCTTAAATTTTACCCCTTAAAGGTAGCAAATAAATGCTTTGCCCGAAAGACTGAAAGGAAAAGTTTTTACACTCTGTTCAAAAGCTGAAGCCAAAGTGTGCGGTCAAAATAAACTTCGTTGCGGCATATTTTATCTCCGGCAAGTTCAACAATATCTAAGCCGTAAATGGTTATCTCCTTATCAGTCACAGGAACCACTGCTTTCCATTTTAATGTAAACCCTTTTTCGGTCGGCATTATTTCTTCAGCATTCCATTTCCAATCAGGATTTTTAGCAAGGAGTTTTTCGAAATATTTTTTCAACCCGTCTTTCCCTTTTAATCCCGATGGATTTGCCGGGTCAGAATAGAAAACATCCTCCGTGTAAAAATCGAGAAGTTTATCGGGCTGGTTCCCGCTCCAGCTGTTTAACCAGGCTTGGCAAAATTCCCTGTAATCTGTTGTCCGGTTCATATCGAATTATCTATAACTCACAGCCTTTACTGCTTCAATCACCTTTGCAACCGAAGGCATATACGCTTCAACCAAATTGGGGGCATAAGCCATGGAAACATCTGCACCGCAAACCCTGCGAACCGGTGCATCCAGATAATCGAACGCATATCTCTGGACACCGTATGTAATTTCGGAAGCGACAGATGTAAACGGCCAGCTTTCATCAATAACTACCAACCGGTTGGTTTTTTTTACCGAACCAATAATAGTTTCCAAATCGAGCGGGCGGATAGTTCTAAGGTCAATCACCTCTGCGCTTATTCCTTCCTTCCCCAATTCTTCTGCGGCTTTTAAAGCAATCTTCATCATTTTATTATACGAAACCAGCGTAACATCGCTTCCTTCCTGCTTCACATCGCACTTCCCGATTGGAAGGACATACTCCTCCTCCGGTATTTCACCCATATCGCTGTACATCACCTCGCTCTCGAAAAACACGACCGGGTCGTCATCACGAATCGCAGCTTTCAACAACCCTTTTGCATCATACGGGTTGGAAGGAGAAATAACCTTGAGTCCCGGAACAGATGCAAGCATATTCGTAAACATTTGCGAGTGTTGCGCACCGAGTTGCCCTGCTGCACCCTGTGGCCCTCGAAAAACAATAGGACAGCCGTATTGCCCTCCGCTCATGGAGAGCATTTTAGCTGCCCCATTTATAATTTGGTCAATGGCTAGTAATGCAAAATTCCAGGTCATGAATTCTACAATAGGTCGTGTGTTATTCATGGCAGCGCCAACTCCGATTCCCGCAAAACCGAGTTCGGAAATAGGTGTGTCAATCACACGCTTAGCTCCAAACTCCGCCAGCATTCCCTGGCTTACTTTATATGCGCCATCATATTCCGCCACTTCTTCGCCCATCAAAAATACCGATGCATCTCTGCGCATTTCCTCGCTCATGGCCTCGCGAAGTGCTTCACGAAATCTTATTTTCTTCATCATATTCAGGCCGGTAAAAATATAAAATGGCGCGAAGTGAAATTTTACACCTGCTTTCTTCGAACCAGGAACAAGTAATAAAGAAGTAATATTCCCAAAACACCAACATTAAAAAAATAATCGTGTGCAAGCGGAAGCAACTGCCGGTGGAAAGCCGCTATATAACAAACCCCGGCAACCCGGAAAATATTCAGGATAACAATCATAAATACTCCTGTCGAAACAGCAAACAGTTTCATCCCAAACCGGAACGGAGTAATTAAAATGAGCATAGTGAAATAGTAAATCATCTGAAACCCCAGACAATAATTCCCCACACCAACACCCCGGTAACCTTTCACCCGTAGAGCATAACCGGTGTTTTCAGTTTCCAAACCAAAAAGCTGAACTAACACATCTGCTCCGTTCAAAACAACGTACCGCATCATGTTATTCAGGCGCTCCCACTGCTCGCTTAAAGCAGGAAAAATTCTCTCATGAACCGGAACCTGCTCTTCCCCCAACACATACAAAATCCCTTTCCACGACAACCAGATGGCAGCCAGCTTCAGCATAAAAACCAAAACTTCTCTTTGGGTGCCTGAGTTTTTAAAAGGGTTGCCAATCGCCATGCTGAAAAATAAAAAAGTTCTCCGCGCTTCGGAGAACTTTTATTGCTGTTTGGGTGACTGAAGGGATTTGAACCCTCGACCAACGGAACCACAATCCGCTACTCTAACCAACTGAGCTACAGTCACCGTTTTCAAAAGGGCGGTAAAAATAATCAACTGCAAGGAATTTGGAAGCGGGGGCTCTTCAGCAACCTCTTTATTAGTCCAAACCTTCCGTAAATCATCCCAAAACCTTCGGCAATCCCCCAAAAAGTCCGGGCAAGCGACCCAAAAACCCCTGTCAGTGTCCCAAATTCCCTCGTCAGTCGAAATAAACACTTCTGCAATGAACCAAAACAGTCGGGCAACCACCCAAACTCACTGGGCAACCACCCAAAAGCCTTCGGCAACCGCCCAAATCCACTGGGCAATCACCCAAATCAACCGGGCAATGAACCAAAACAGTCGGGCAACCGCCCAAACTCACTGGGCAACCACCCAAAAGCCTTCGGCAACCACCCAAATCCACTGGGCAACCACCCAAATCAACCGGGCAATGAACCAAAACGGTAGTGCAACCGCCCAAACTCACTGGGCAATCAGCCAAAATTCTTAGGAAATCATCCCGAACAAGTGGGCAATCGTCCAAAATCACAGTGCAACTCTCCAAAATCGAATTGCAATCGTCATAAGCGGCAGTGCAGTCACCCAAAACAGCTGCGCAATTATCCTTAAATGCCCGGCAATCTTCTTAAATTATAATGCAATCAGCCTGGAAAAAAGCCGCACTTGCTAGTATGGGGTTACGGTAAGTTCAAAAGCAGTTCCCTAACACCTGGAAACTCCTCAATCTGCTTTAACCAGCTTCTTACTGGCAACAACAATCCCTTTATCAAGAAGTTTTACGATGTAAACTCCTTTACTTAAATCACCAACTGCCAAACGGATTGTTTTATCAGTAAAACCATTCTCTGATAAGATTCTGCCTTCTATATCTGTCAAAACCAGCGTTGCCGGTTCATCGTTTTCCCTTTTTATCAAAACATAATCCGAAGCCGGGTTCGGCTCAATGCTTAGCAGTTCCCCCTTTAGCGGGTCAGGGGGTAATCCACTCACCACCACCGAATCCGCCACCATAAAAACATCCAGCGCGGCCTCTACAAAATGTCCGGGGTTGGCATCGCGCGCATGAAATGCAATACGCATGTTTGGCGAAGGCACAATCACATCTTTCACCCGGAACTTCTTATACACCCACCGGCTCTGCAATGAATCCCGGGTGCTCATGTCCAGAATCACCGAATCAACGCCATTCGATAAATAAACAATCAATGAATCATTAGGCGTTGGAGGAGGATTCCCCTGCCCTCCGTCATTAAAAAACCACTTGTAATAACTGATATACGGGTCGTTGTAATTAGCAAGGTCAAACAAAGGCGAGCGCAAAATCGTATAGCCGTTATCAATATCATCACTCCCCGCACTGCCCCCGTTGTTACCGGTTACATAACAATCGGTTCCAAAGTCAGTAGCTATATCAAAATCAGGGTTAGAAGGTGTTCCCTGGTCGAAAGTCCCGATGGGTTCTCCTCTTTCCCAATCGCCAGATGATGCCGTTGTAACCACAGTCCATCCGTAATCCATCACAAAATCATCATAGTAGCCATTGGCAATGGGAATAGTCACCGTATCGGAAGAAGTTGAAATGATTGCCGAAACTTTTGCCGTTCTCTTTCCCCACCTCCCTGCATAAAACACATAATCGCCTTGCACAAAATCGCAGAACTCATATCCACCGCTCGAATCAGTCGAAATTTCGCGAAACACTGCTCCGCTCGTATCCTGAATTAAAACCCGGATAAAAGGAAGCTCGGCTCCGGTAAGAGAATCAACTGTCCTTACCACCAAGTGAGTAGTGGCAACCGGTAAAAGACTTACGTTTATGGTGGTAAGAAAACCATTTTTCAAATTCACATTTGGAAATACCCGCGTTTGATAACCCGCTTTTGAAAAACGAATAGTGTAAGTGCCGCTGTCCGGTGTGCCGAAAGAATAATGGCCTATAAAATTAGTGAAATCAGAAGTGGTGTCTTCCACAATTTCAACCTTCACATTGTTCAGCAAAGTATTGCAAACGGAATCTTTAACCACTCCTTCCAGATAAGCAGCGCGTTTGTAGGTTGGCTTCAGAATCCATAAACCGGTTTGAATATCGCTCACAATAATATTTCCCGAAGGCAGGTAAGGCCATACCCCCCATGCGCCATTAAATCCATCGCCCGAAAAATTCGGAGAGGTGTCAAAACTTCCAACCTCCACCAGGTTATTTTTCCTGGTTACATCATGAATGGTAATACCGTAAGTATAATACGAAGTAATGCAATAGTTATTCAGAAAGTAAGTGTTGTGTATCACCGTATTACTGCCCGGAGCAACTTGTGTTTTATCCGTTTCAGTAACATTGTTCAGATCTGAAACATCATAGCAGGTAAGTGTAGAGTTCGGCTTCTCATCGGTTGTAAAAAGATAATTTCCGTCATCGCTCAGCCAGCAGTTGTGGCTGAAATCAAGAGGTGTTGACCAGCTTGCCAGAGTTTTTGAGGGCTGATTGGTAGTTGCTTTGTTGCTCACATCAATCACCTTGATAATTCCATCGTTAATGCAAGCCGCCCATAAAGTATCGTTGCGGGCATAGCAATCGTGCACATAATTGTTCGTAAATCTTCCCAAAACAGGCGGATTGTAAGGATTAGCATTCAAATCCAGAAAAATCAAATCGCGGTCTGTACCGTTTACATAACCAATCCCGTTTTCATCAATAAAAATAGTGTGCGAAGTATTCATCCCTGCCGGATTAATGGTATGATATTGAATACTGTCAGGCAGATAATTCAGGTTAACTACAACCAGTCCGCTGTTTTGTTCAGTGGTTACATAGGCATAACCCCTGTACTCCCGAACCTCGCGCCAGAAACCGTCAAAACCGGTTGCCCCCGGAACAAAAAATATTTCATGCGGATTAGAAGGGGTGTCTATATCAACTATCGAAAGCCCGGTTGCTGTTCCTACCAGCGCATACTCCCTTCCCAGCGAATCAGCATAACCGGTTAGGTTTGAGCAGGAAGTGTTATAAGTAAGATGACCGAGAAGCGAAAGATTGGTTTGAGAAAAAGAAAACAAACTGCTCAAAAACAACAAGCAGAAAAAAAAATATTTATTCATGTAAAATTTTAAAGGGCGTGAAAATAGATAATTAAACTTCTTGACTGCAAGCGATATGTTTCCTTATAGAAAACCCTCAATACCCACGGTCAGAAACCTTGCCGGGTTTCCGTGAATGAAAATATCAGGATGGAATTTTGAAACTCTACCCCCTGATTCGGAACCGCCAACTGGTAATCTGCCATTGAAACCAGCATCTGATTTTGTTATATTTGCCCCCGCTAAAAACAAAATTATGGCAGAAACATCAACTGAAAAAAAAGTGAAATACAAAGTAAAAGATATGAGCCTTTCCGAGTGGGGCCGCAAGGAAATAAAACTGGCGGAAGCCGAAATGCCCGGGCTTATGGCCCTGCGCAAGCAGCACGGAGCATCAAAACCGCTGAAAGGCGCGCGCATTGCCGGGTGCCTGCACATGACCATTCAAACGGCTGTGCTTATTGAAACCCTCAAAGAACTGGGAGCTGAAGTAACTTGGAGTTCGTGTAATATATTTTCTACGCAGGACCATGCTGCTGCTGCCATTGCTGCGGCTAACATTCCGGTTTTTGCCTGGAAAGGAATGACCAACGAAGAATTCGACTGGTGTATTGAACAATCGCTCTTTGCTTTTGAAGGCGGCAAAGCGTTAAACATGATTTTAGATGACGGAGGCGACCTGACTAACATGGTTTTTGACAAATATCCCGAACTCGTTCAGGGTATCCGCGGAATTTCGGAAGAAACCACCACGGGTGTTCATCGCTTGTATGAGAGAGAGAAAAACGGCTCACTGCTTCTCCCGGCTATCAATGTAAACGATTCAGTTACAAAGTCGAAGTTCGACAACAAATACGGCTGCCGCGAAAGCCTGGTAGACGCCTTGCGCAGGGCTACTGACCTGATGATGGCAGGTAAAGTAGCGGTCGTAGCAGGCTATGGCGATGTAGGCAAAGGCTCGGCAGAGTCACTCAGCAGTGTGGGTGTGCGCGTTATTGTTTCTGAAATCGACCCCATCTGTGCCCTGCAAGCCGCCATGGAAGGTTACGAGGTAAAAAAGATGGACACGGCTATTAAGGAAGCCGACATTATTGTTACAGCTACCGGCAACTGCGATATTATTACCGAGAAACATTTCCGCGCTATGAAACATAACGCAGTGGTTTGCAACATCGGTCATTTCGATAACGAAATTGACATGGCCTGGCTTAACAGCAATTACGGAAAAACCAAAGATGTGATTAAGCCCCAGGTTGATAAATACACTATTGAAGGAAAGGATATTCTTGTGCTTGCCGAAGGAAGGCTTGTAAACTTAGGCTGTGCCACCGGGCATCCTTCGTTTGTAATGAGTAATTCATTTACCAACCAAACACTGGCACAATTGGAGCTATGGCAGCACGCTGAACGTTATGAGAACAGGGTTTATACGCTTCCGAAACATCTCGATGAAATGGTAGCTAAGCTCCATCTCGAAAAAATTGGTGCCGAGCTCGAAGAACTCAACGACAAGCAGGCAGCTTACATAGGCGTAAAGAAAACCGGACCTTACAAACCTGAACATTACAGATACTAAAACCGGTTGACTGCCGCCCATTGTCAGTTGATATAAGACTTAAAAGGCAACCTCATGAGGGGTTGCCTTTTAAGTTTATTTTATACTTTTTAGGTTTTGCTACCAAACGTTCTCTAAATCTTTGGGTACGTATTTGTGGTTGCGGGTAAAATAATATGAATCCGAACTGCTTTTGTTAAGCTGAAGGCTGTCTTTCCCCTTGCTGAAAACTCGCGCAAGCAGTGCTACCGGAAAAAGAAAGACATAAAATATAATGGTAAGAATAACCTTACCCATAACTAAGCTTATCAGTTCACCCAGTTTAAGCCACGCCCACGATATTTTTGCGGCAAGGTATTTGGACATCATGCCGGTAATACCCAGAACAATGCTCAGCTTCAGGAGCCAGTTATGCTGCTGTTTGGTAAAAAAATAAATAACCACCAATGCCACGCACAGCACCAATATGGTTTCCAAATCCCTTTCGCGGTTGGGCTTGGCGTGCTGCATGAATTAAAACAGAGTGTAAACAAAAGGAGCGGTTGCAGGTGCTACCGTGCCGATTACAATCAATACGCCCAGTAACAGTAAAACGACTATAACGGGAAGCAGCCACCACTTTTTGCGTTCCATTAAAAACTTCCACAAGTCAATTAAAAAATCCATGTTGTAAGGTTTAAAAAGTTAAGTAGTTAAACAGTTAAGCACAGGCAAAGTTAAATAAACTTTCAGCCATTTCCCGGTTGCACTACATTCAGTCTAATTTGAACTCTTTCCTCCACTCCTCTTTTTCTTTCCATTCGGGTTGCCCCGTTTTCGCTAAAAGATAATTACCCGCAACCAGGTAATCCATTTCGGTACGCATAAAACATTTGTACGCATCTTCAGGAGTACAAACGGGCGGCTCGCCTCGCACATTAAAGCTGGTATTCACCATTACACTGTAGCCTGTTTTTTGCTTAAAAGCATCGAGCAGTTTCCAGTAGCGTTCATTCGTTTCTTTATGAATGGTTTGCACCCGGGCTGAAAAATCAATATGAGTGATAGCCGGCAAATCCGAACGGAGAACATACAGTCGTTCCATCAGCGGCATGGAATGATAGCCGGTGGGCATTTTATTTCTCCTCGATTCCTTAACCGGTGCAACTATAAGCATGTATGGCGAAGCAGAATGGAGGTCGAAATACTCTTTACAATCCTCCGCTTTTACCGAAGGAGCAAATGGACGGAAGCCTTCGCGGTATTTTATTTTTAAGTTCAGTTTTCTCTGCATCTCGGGGTTGCGCGCATCACCCAAAATGCTTCGGTTGCCAAGCGCCCTCGGACCAAACTCCATCCTTCCCTGAAACCAACCAACCACACACCCCTCACTGATTAACCCGGCAACTATTGAATTCAGTTCATCGGTGTTATCAAACTTCTTATATACTGCTCTATACTTTCTTAAATCAACTTCAATATCCATGTCCGAAAACTCAGGACCCAAGAACGCGCCATGCATTTCATCCTGAGAGCTAATTGGTCTTCTCTCCCGGTTAAAATGAATATAATAAGCCGCCTGAGCCGCACCTAAAGCTCCGCCTGCATCCCCCGAAGCAGGCTGAACAAAAATATCCTTGAATATACCGGTACGGAGAAGTTTGCCGTTGGCAACACAATTAAGAGCTACACCACCAGCCATGCACAAATAATCAGCCCCGGTTAGCCGCTTAGCCTCGTTAGCCATTTTTAAAACAATTTCTTCGGTGACTTTTTGTATAGCGTAACCCAAATCACAATGATGTTGCTGCAATTCATCTTCCTCGCTTTTCTTCCTGAACCCAAACAGTTTCTCCCATTTATCGTCATGCACCATCCGCAAACCGGTGGCATAGTTGAAAAACTCCTGATTAAGCCAAATGGAGCCGTCATCTTTAATATCAACGAGATTGCTCTTGATTATTCTTACGTATTCAGCCACGTCAGGTGAGTCGGGGTTGCCATACGGTGCAAGGCCCATCAGTTTATACTCACCGGAATTCACCTTAAACCCAAGAAAATAGGTAAAAGCAGAATACAATAAACCCAACGAGTGAGGGAAGCGTAGTTCCTTAAGAATTTCAATTGAATTCTCTCTACCAATGCCAATTGATGCAGTAGCCCACTCTCCGACTCCATCAATCGTTAGAATTGCTGCTTCTTTATATGGTGAGGAAAAAAAGGCACTGGCAGCATGGGACAAATGATGTTCAGGGAAAAGGAATCTCACTTTCCTCTTATCATACTCCGCAATCTGTTTTAGCTCCTGATGAATTATCGTTTTTAAAAGCAGTTTTTCTCGCAGCCAAACCGGCATGGCTGTAACAAATGAAGCAACTCCTTTAGGTGCGAAGCCGTAATAAGTTTCCAGCAACCGCTCAAATTTCAAAAGCGGTTTATCGTAAAAAGCAATCGCATCTAATTCATTGATGGAGGTCCCGGAATATTTCAGACAAAACCGGATGGCGTTAACGGGAAACGAAGCATCGTGTTTCTTACGAGTGAACCTTTCCTCCTGTGCCGCGGCAATTATTTTCCCGTCATGAATAACAGCAGCCGCTGAATCATGATAAAAAGCAGAAATACCGAGGATGGTCATTAAGCGCGCAAAATAATAAGTAATTTGGTTGTTACCCCGCCAGATAAGCCAGCACACTACCCTCAATATCTGCAAGAATGTTCTCGGAACCGGAGCGCACAAATTTTTTACCGGTAACTAACTCATACAGTTCGATGTAACGTTCAGAGATGGAATTAACAAAGTCATCGGGCATATCGGGCATTTTCTGTCCCTCTTTTCCCCGGAAACCCTTTGTCATCAGCCATTCCCGCACAAACTCTTTGCTCAATTGTTTTTGAGGCTCACCTTTTCGCTGGTACTTTTCGTAGCTTTCCAGATAGAAATACCGCGATGAGTCGGGGGTATGAATTTCATCAATCAGCATTACGTTGCCTTCATAAATTCCGAATTCATATTTAGTATCAGCAAGTATTAAACCTCTTTCATTCGCCATTTGCTGACCGCGGTGAAAAACTTTGTAAGTGTAATTTTCCATTTGCGTGTAAATCTCTTCGCTTACTATTCCCCGCTTAATAATTTCTTCGCGTGAAATATCTTCATCATGCCCCTCAATAGCTTTTGTAGAAGGCGTAATGATTGGTTCCGGAAATTTGTCATTTTCTTTCAGCCCTTCAGGCAGTGCTACACCGCATAAAACCCTCTTCCCGGCTTTATATTCGCGCGCAGCATGACCTGCAAGATACCCGCGGATAACCATTTCAATACGAAGCGGTTCACATCTTTTACCGATGGAAACATTTGGATGCGGGACAGCCAGAAGCCAATTAGGGACAATATCTTTTGTTGCTTCGAGGAAATGCTGTGCAATTTGATTGAGTACAGCACCTTTACAGGGAACCGGTTTTGGAAGAATGTGATCGAACGCTGAAATGCGATCGGTAACAACAACAATCATTAAATTATCCGTCAGGGTATACACATCACGCACCTTTCCATGATACACTTGAGTTTGATTCGGAAAATGAAAATCAGTTTCCCGGATGGCCTGAGGTTTCATCAATTGAGCGTGTTTCATTGAGTTTTTCGTAGGCTTTGATTATTTCTTTTACCAATCGGTGACGTACTACATCAGCTTCACTAAGCCTTACGGTAGAAATGCCATCTATGGGTTCAAGAATACGTAATGCAGTAAACAACCCCGATTTTATTTTAGGCGGTAAATCAATTTGTGTAGGGTCGCCAGTGATGATGCATTTGGAGTTTGCGCCTATTCTTGTAAGGAACATTTTCAACTGCATATCGGTGCAATTCTGTGCTTCATCGAGAAGAATAAAAGAGTGGTCAAGGGTACGCCCGCGCATAAAAGCCAGAGGTGCCACTTCAATCACCCGGTTCTCCATGTAATAAGTGAGTTTATCAGCAGGTATCATGTCATCCAGTGCATCGTAGAGCGGGCGGAGGTACGGGTCAATCTTTTCCTTTAAATCACCCGGAAGAAATCCGAGGCTTTCACCAGCTTCCACTGCAGGGCGGGTAAGAATGATTTTCTTCACATTCTTTTCTTTCAATGCTTTTACCGCAAGAGCAACGGCAGTGTACGTTTTCCCTGTGCCTGCTGGACCAATGGCAAAAACAATGTCATGTTTTTCACTTTGCTTCACCATCATTAGTTGGTTCTCAGTACGTGCACGAACAACCAGTCCGCTATTGCCATAGACAATGATGTTTCCTGTATCCTTCTCCTTACGGGGCTTGTTACCGTTTTCACTGAGAATTATTTTCTCAATGCTTTCCTCTGTCAGCTTACCGTTGTGCTCAATGTAATCAACCATGAGTTCCACTTTTTGCTTAAAGACAGAAATATCGTTTTCGCTTCCTTCGGCTTTAATACTACTGCCCCGCGAAACCATGCGAAGTGTAGGGAAACTTTTCTTAATGTAATTGAATCTTGAATTGTTTACCCCGAAGAAATCAATCGGGTCAATCCCTTCGATGTTGAGGGTTATTTCTGTCAAATCCGGTATTTTTTACGCAAACAAATCTATTCAATATCGAAAAGGAAAAAACTGTACAGCAAAATATATCTATCCACATTTTTTTCCACTTTACAGTTTTGCTAAGGGGATGAATTAAAAGACTTTTGTCAGAACACATGCATCAATGGTTCAAGTAACCTTAACCTCCGACTTGGGTACGAGAGACTATTATCTAGCAGCGCTTAAGGGTTCTGTTATTTCGCATTGCGGAAATGTTCCGTTAACCGACATTTCGCATTCCATTAAACCTTTTGATATCAAAGAGGCTGCATTCGTGGTTAGAAACGCCTACCGGTACTTTCCTAAGGGGACTATTCATGTGGTGCACGTAAACAGCAGCGGAGGGCACGGAAGACTTTTGCTGGCGCACCTGAATGAGCATTATTTCCTGACGTTCGACAACGGTGTGCTTTCCCTGCTTTCGGAAAAGCAAGCACATGAAATTTACCAGGTAAATGATGAACTTCTGGAGACCAGCTCACTGCTTTACGAGGAAGCAATTGCCAAAGTAATTGAGCTTTTGCACAAAGAATATCGCCCTACGGACTTTGCTCATTTGATTACTCAAATTGTAAGCTACCGGTTGCTGCAACCCGTGGTATCGAAAGGCTCTATACGCGGAAGTATCATTTATATTGATCATTTCGGAAATGCAGTTGTAAATGTTACCCGAAAATTGTTTCAGGAATACATCGGTGAAAAACCGTTTACTGTATTTGCCAATGTGGCGAATACAAAAACCATCAGCCAATCGTATTCGGATGTAGAGGAAGGTGAAATGGTTTGCCTCTTCAATGGCGATGGTTATTTAGAGGTTGCTATCAACAAAGGTAAAGCCGAAACGCTGATGGGGTTGAAACTGGAATCATCAGTTTTAGTAATTGCAGATTAACCGATTATGCTGATTCGGATTGTGAAAATGACTTTTACTGAGGGTAACGTGAACGATTTTATTTCCGAATTCAATGCGCGAAAACACATAATTGCTTCCTTTAACGGGTGTAGCGGTGTTGAATTATTGTGCGATATTTCAAACCCGAATATTCTCTTTACTTATAGTCGCTGGCAAGATGAAGATTCGCTTGAGGTATACCGCCAGTCGGAATTATTTAAGGAGGTGTGGGTCAAAGTAAAGAAATGGTTTGCAGATAAGCCTGAGGCATGGAGTTTGCGCGGGGTTTAATGCCCTTACAATACTATTTCACCATACAAATCAAACTCCTCAGCAGAAGTAATCTTTACTTTGGCAAAACTTCCCTTACTGACGTAATGCGAGGAAGCATCCACCAGCACTTCATTATCTACTTCGGGACTGTCGTATTCCGTCCTCCCGATGAAGTAGCCGCCTTCTTTTCGGTCGAAAAGTACTTTATATTCCTTTCCAACTTTGCTTTGGTTCAGTTCGAGTGAAATATTTTCTTGCAAACTCATTAGTTCAGTAGCCCGCTGTTCTTTAATTTCTTGCGAAACATTGTCCTCAAAAATATGAGCGCGTGTATTTTCTTCGTGTGAATAGGTAAACACTCCCATACGGTCGAAACGCATTTCTTCAACAAAACCTTTCAGTTCATTAAAATCATCCTCCGTTTCACCGGGGAAACCAACCAGCATGGTTGTACGAATAGCAATAGAAGGAATCCGTTCCCTTATATTATGAATCAATTCGCGGGTTTGAGCATTGGTAATATTTCTGCGCATAGCGCTGAGAATATTATCAGTTGCATGTTGCAGGGGCATATCGAGATAGTTGCATACTTTTTCATTCTCACCAATAGCATCTATAATCTCTAATGGAAATTGAGCAGGATATGCATAATGCAAACGAATCCATTCGATGCCGTCAACTTTAGCAAGTTCATGCAGTAATTCCGGCAGTTTGCGTTTCTTGTAAATATCCAACCCGTAGAAAGTAAGTTCCTGAGCAATCAGGATGAGTTCTTTCACTCCTTGCTCTGCTAACTTTGCAGCTTCATTAACTAATTCTTCAACCGGACGTGAAACATGCTTCCCCCTCATTAACGGAATTGCGCAAAATGAACATGTACGGTTACAACCTTCCGAAATTTTCATATAGGCATAATGAAGAGGTGTGGTAAGAAACCGATCACCAATCAATTCGTGCTTGTAATCTACTTTGAGAGTTTTCAGCAAACGGGGCAACTCCATGGTTCCGAAGTAGGCGTCTACTTCCGGTATCTCTGTTTCGAGGTTATCCCTATAACGCTGAGAAAGGCAACCGGTAACATATAGCTTATCTATTTTGCCTTTGCTCTTTGCATCGGCATATCCCAAAATTGCATTGACGGATTCCTCTTTAGCCCGGTCAATAAAACCGCAGGTATTGACTATGACAATATTCCGTCCTTTATTCCACTTATCGTGCTGAACATCATAGCCCCCTGCATTCAGTTGAGCTATCATAACTTCGCTATCAACAGTATTTTTCGAACATCCGAGTGTTATGACAGATACTTTATCTTTTTTTAAAGTCTTTGTTTTCATCTATACCCCTTTGAATAAAGACTCAACGAAAAGCCTTTTATTAAAGACCTGTAGCTTGTCAATCGCCTCGCCTACACCTATATATTTAACAGGAATGTGAAATTGGTCAGAAATACCAAGAACTACACCTCCTTTAGCTGTTCCGTCAAGTTTTGTAATAGCCAGTGCTGAAACCTGTGTTGCAGCAGTAAACTGCTTGGCCTGTCCAATGGCATTCTGACCGGTTGAGCCATCGAGGACCAGCAATACTTCGTGCGGAGCATCGGCAACAACTTTTTGCATTACTCTCCGAATCTTTGAAAGCTCGTTCATCAAATCAACCCGATTATGCAAACGCCCCGCAGTATCAATTATCACCACATCAGCACCGATAGCAACTCCCCTTTCAACTGCCTGGTAAGCCACAGAAGCAGGGTCGGCATTGTGTTGTCCTTTAACTATTTCCACATCACTCCGCTTTGCCCAAATATCAAGCTGGTCAACAGCTGCGGCACGAAAAGTATCTGCGGCCCCTAACAAAACCCTCTTCCCATTGTTCTTAAACTGGTAAGCCAGTTTTCCTATGGTTGTTGTTTTACCTGCACCATTTACTCCAACCACCATAATTACGTAGGGACTGGTTCCCATCGGAGTATCAAAATTGGATAAATCCTGATTTTTGTTTTCAGTAAGAATACTTTCAATCTCATCTCTAATGAGTTGATTCATTTCCGGGGTAGTAACAAACTTGGTTTTATCTGCCCTTGCTTCAATCCGTTTAATGATTTTAATGGTCGTTTCGATACCTACGTCCGATGCAACAAGCGCTTCTTCCAGGTTATCCAACACCTCATCATCAATCTTTGATTTACCTGCTACAGCGCGTGTTATTTTTGAAAAGAAGCCTTCTTTGGTTTTCTTCAGGCCCTTCTCTAGGTCTTCTTTATGTTCTTTCGAAAAAAATGAAAACAATCCCATACTCTTTAGAAACTAAAAAAGCATCCCTCAGCCGAAAGATGCTTTATAAAATAAATCTTTTTAAACTGTTATACCTCTTTCCCGGCAAGATAATCCTGCACTTTATCTTTGTGAACGATTTTCTCAAGGAAAGAGTAGTTGTTAGTTTTTGACTTTACCGCCTTAATTACTTTAACGTAATCCTTAGATCCTGCTACTGTAGCACGGTCCGTTCTAGCGTTCTTCGAAATTTTTGCCATGATTCAATTATTTAATCTCTTTATGTAATGTTACTTTCTTCAAAAACGGGTTGTATTTCTTCAACTCGATTCTTTCCGTTGTGTTCTTACGATTTTTGTACGTGATATAGCGGCTCATACCAGCTACACCTGCAGCCTGCTGCTCGGTGCATTCCAGTATTACCTGTATCCTGTTTCCTTTTGATTTCTTTGCCATTGCTTATAGTTTCAAAGGTTATTAGTTCAGTTTAATTTCGCCTTTCCTGTCCAGGTCTTTCAGGTAGTTGTAAATACCTTTCTTGTTAATCGTACGAAGGGCAGCGACAGAAACCTTTAATTCAATCCATTCATCCAGTTCAGGGATGTAGAACTTCTTCTTTTTCAAATTAGGTAAAAATTTGCGGTTGGTTTTACGGTTAGAGTGCGAAACCGAATGACCAAACAAGGGCTTTTTACCAGTCAATTCACATATTTTACTCATTACTTTAAATTTTGGGAGCGCAAATATGCTATTTTAATATGGAAAAAGCAAGGATTGGTCATCCCCTCAACAATCTTAACCGCAATATCTAAAACTCATACTTCAGAATATTTTTCCAGCCTCCAACTTTAACAACGGTTACTTTGCTCCACAAAGATTCATTGCTTACAGAAAGTGAATCATTTTTAAGTCTGAGGGGCGAAATATTATAGGTGAGGTGAAAAACATGGCGTTCTTTACAATCGGCATTCACTTGCTGAAATAATTTAACATTGGCCTGTGGCGGAAGTGATTTGAGCACAGTTCCGTTCCAAAACAACTTGAAATTTTCAGTATCGCAGCCCAGAATTTTTTTAGTCAGCAGATGTAGTGTGTCTTTCCGGATAAAAACGGTATCCAAGGGAACAACTTCTGTAACGGAAGAAAAAATTTCTTTGTCGCGCAATAGCTTACGGTGTGAGTTATCTGTTAATGTATCTTCTACAGGCGCAACATCAGCAATCGTTTTTCTCTGCGTTTTGCAAGAACAAAAAATTATTAACACTAAACCTGCAAAAAAAATACCTTTCATTTTATGGCTGCTGTTCGTGAAAATAAGTTTTTTTGATTTTGTATATATTGAAATGGGCCAGAACGAAATTTATAAAAGCTCTTTACGTTGAAAAAAGAAGTGGAAGCACGAGAAAGTAAAACCAATCGGGCTGGCAACAAAAAGAGTAAATGGAAGCGAATCTTTCTTATTCTGCTTTTTGCAATTGTCGGGTTAATTGTGGTTGCTACTATATCTGCACAGCTTTTGGAGGACAGGATTAAGAAGGCAATAGTCGAAGAAATAAGTAACCAGGTAAATGTTCCGATTAAAATAAATGGAAGCGTTGATTTATCATTACTAAAACATTTTCCGAATGCCTCTATAAGTTTTAACAATGTTCAGATAGACGATAGAATCCAGAAAGGGAATAAAAAATTACTATCGGCTCAAGAAGTTTCATTTCTGTGTGACATTTTCAGTCTTATGAAAGATGAGATTGAGTTTTCAAGGGTCTTAGTTCGTAATGGCGAACTTAACTTATACACAGATGAAACCGGCAAGAACAACTTCGATATTATTAAGTCTGATACAAGAAAATCAAAAAACAAGTTTTCTATCCTGTTGAAAAACGCAAAGGTTAAACAAATGGGATTTACCTATATCCATAAGGCACAATCAACCGTTATTGATTTGAAATTAAAAGATATAACACTAAAGGGAAACTTAGGGGAACAAAACTTTGATTTGGATTCAAAAGGGAAACTTACTGTAAACCGGGTTTTTACCAATGGGGAAGACTTTTTTGCAGGCAAAAATATATCTGCAGAGGTAATCCTAGAAGTAGACAGACTTAAACAAAAGTTCAATTTCAAAAAAGGGAAAATCTCTCTTGAAGCGACCGCGTTTAATGTCATAGGTTTTTTTGCTTTTGCAAAAGATGGGATTCAACTGGATTTCAAATTATTAAACAAAGGGGAAGATGCGCACTCACTCTTTTCACTTTTTCCAGAAAAATACAAATCCAATTTTGTGGGTGCTTACGGAAGCGGCAGATATTCCATCAGAGCGGATGTAACAGGAATAATCAGCAAATCATCTTTGCCAAAAGTATATGTGAATATTGATTTACAAGAAAGCGAATTAAGAATCAGCAAATACAATAAACTGTTGAAAAATGTGCATGCCAATGCCGTTTATAAACTGGAGGAAAATGGAAACGACCAACTGGTAATAAGTAATTTCAACTGCACACTCAATAACCATCCGTTTAAGTTCAGCCTGTCACTTAATAAACTATCCGAACCTGATTTTGATTTTTATGCAAATGGTGTTTTTTACCTCTCAGAACTTTCATCATTTATTCCCGATTCAACAATTCGTGAAATCGGGGGATTCATTACGTTCAATAGTTTTCACTTAAAAGGCAAAAAATCAGACCTGACAAGTGTTGAAAATTCAACTCTTTCCGGTACAGGTGAACTTAAATTTAGTGATGTGGAATTTCAACAAAATGGAATTACTTATGGCAACATAAATGGCTCAATAAAGTACGACAATCAGGTCATCGAAGCACAGGATTTCACATTAAATTTTCTGAGCACTGATTTCACTTTCAGGGGCAGAATTGAAAATCTCTTGCAGTTTATTTACAATCTCAATGAAAAACGAAAGGCAAATGATACTATTCTGGAGGTGAACGGAAAAATAAAAACACAAACATTCAACCTTACCGGAATCCTCGATGCTTATTACATGCGTAAGAATCGGTCCCAGGCTCCATTAAAAGAGAAGATTGACATCCGCGAAATTTTCAGTATGAAAGGGAACCTTGATGTGGAAATGACGCAGTTTTTGTTTCGGAAAATGAAGTTTGAAAATCTTCGGACTAACTTGCAAGTATCACCCGGTCAAGTTAGGGTAAATCAACTAACTGCAAAAACTATGAGCGGTGACTTAAGGGCTAAGGGGCTCGTCAGTTTTACCCTCAACAACTCTCTGAATCTGAAAATGGATGTAAGCGCTGTTGGCATGGACATACCCGACATTTTCAATCAATGCGAAAATTTCGGACAGAATACGTTAACCGGTAAGCATTTAAAAGGTACTGTTTCAGCAGTAACTTCATTCGACCTTACCTGGAAGAATTATAAAGTTTTGGATGAAAATGCTCTCGCAGCCATTGTCGATTTTAAAATTACGAAAGGCGAACTTTTAAAATTTGAACCTCTGCGCACTGCTTCTAAGTTTGTACGCATCGAGGAGCTTGAACACATTAAATTTGCAGACCTTGAAAACACTATAAAAATCGCGGGAAGACAGATTGACTTCCCCGAGTTTGAAATAAGAACATCGGCACTTAACCTCTTGTTTTACGGACATCATTCATTCGATAACGTAGTTGATTATCATTTCAAGATTAACTTGCATAAGCTGCTTGCTAAAAAGTATAAGCGACATACCGAAGAGGCGTCTTACATAGAGAATGACCCGTATGAAGGAGTTAATATCTATCTTTCGATGACTGGTGATATGAGTAATCCGAAAATTAAGTTTGACAAGTCTTCAATCCGAAAAAAAATTCAAAATGATTTCAGAAATGAAAAAGAAGTTTTAAAAAAACTATTAGAGAATAATTTAGCTGCTACACAAAGTAGCGTTGAGCGGAAAGAAGAAAAACATTTTGACGTCCACGAACAGCCTCAGTTCCTGGATTTTGATACAACTTCAGACTAAAAGTTAAGATTGTGGAATCTCATCTTCATTTTTACATATTTACATCTGTTAATGGACGTCTACACCCGTAAGTCAAATCTTAAACTCATTCTCCTGCTAACGGGGGTTTTCATCGGCATCGCAACGGTAGTTTATACAAATCAACTGGCTAATAAAATTGCCGAAGAGGAAAAATATAAAGCGCGTCTATGGGCTGAGGCTATCGCACGAAAGGCCCGTTTAGTTAGGTATACTAAAGAACTTTTTACAAAGCTTGCCGCTGATGAACGAAAGAAGGTTAACGTTTACGCCCAATCAACTAAATTCTTGCTGAAAGTAGATGACAACGAAATGATAACTTTCTTTAATGAAATAGTTACTTCAAATAATGACATACCCGCTATTCTGACTGACGAAAGGGGCAATATTCTCGGGGCAAGAAATATTTCTTTGCCAAGAGTAAACAACTTTAATCAGCTTCCCGAACAGATGCGTGAAGATTTTTCAATTTATCCTCCCATTCTGGTTGATTACAAGGTGAGCAAGAATTACATTTACTATAAAGACTCTAACCTTTTCACCAAACTAAGGCAAACCCTGAATGACCTGATTGAAACCTTTATCTCGGAAGTGGTGGTGAACACCGCATCTACTCCCACCATTTTGACCGATGAAAAACTACAAGTGATTGCATACGGTAATATTGATTCGGTAAAAATGAAAAACCCCGATGACGTGCTGAAAATGATTAAACAAATGCAGAGCGCTCACGAACCGGTTATCGCTGACCTTGGAGAAGGGGTAAAACGGTTAATATACTACGATGATTCTCAAACCCTCAAGCAACTTCGTGTTTTCCCCTTTGTTCAGCTTGGTATTTTCGCAGCTTTTCTTCTGATTTCATACCTCGCCTTCAGCAATGCCCGAAAGGCTGAGCAGAATTTGGTTTGGGTGGGTATGGCTAAAGAAACCGCACACCAACTTGGAACACCAATCTCCTCACTGGAAGGTTGGGTAGCATATCTCCGTGAAACTGAGGGCATGAAACAAAACCAGCAAATACTTTCTGAATTGGAAAGTGATATTAACCGGCTATCTCTTGTTGCAGAAAGGTTTTCAAAAATCGGCTCGGTTCCCCAGTTAAATTCTGAAAATGTAAACGAAACACTTGATAGAAACGTAAACTATATGCGTAGGCGGGCAAGCGATAAAGTAAAAATGTCAATTTCCTGCAATGAAGAACTTAGGTTCGGCATTAACCGACAGCTTTTTGATTGGGTCCTTGAAAACCTTTTAAAAAATGCACTGGATGCGATGGACGGGGAAGGCGAAATTGAGGTACAGGCAACTTCAGACTCGAAAAACATTTTAATTGATGTAAGCGATACAGGAAAAGGTATTCCAAAGAATAAATTTGAGACAATTTTTGAACCGGGATACTCCACCAAACGTAGAGGATGGGGGCTTGGGTTATCTCTCACCAAACGAATAGTGGAAGAATATCATAATGGAAAAATATTTGTAAAGCAAAGCGAGGTTGGCAAGGGGACAACTTTCAGAGTAATTATTCCGAGAGTGTAATTTTTCTGCTTAAACATTTATTAAGTCATACAAAATAAAAAAGCGTTCCGCAGTTCTGCGGAACGCTTTTTTATTTATAGTGAATACTCAGAAATCGTTCTGCTCACCAAAGAAATTTCTTGTTTCCATTACTATTACACCCCCTGTTGCATCGCCATATTTTGCCGGTATAAATCCGGTGTAATTCTGGTATGTATCCAATCCGCAAAGAGGAATATTAGGAGTGCCCATAACTTTGCAGCCATCAATATAGTAAGAAACACCTCCTGCACGCGCGCCATGCACATAATAGTTGTTACCAATTTTTATTGCTCCACCAATGATTTCATTTAAATCTGTAACTTTCTGGATAGGCATTTTTTCAAAGACGACTCGAGGAATTTTGCTGCTTGTAGGGTTAAGCGCATCAACAATCGGGTCACTTTCAACTATCACAGTGCCTATATTTAAATAGACACTGAAAAGAATATTTACCTCCTTAGTTTCATCGTCCCCGACTTTTACAACTATCGGCTCTGAAACTTTACTCATAAACGAAACTTTAATGCTATACACCCCGGAAGAAATGTTACTCGCATAATAAAATCCATTTTCATTTGTCATGAAAACTTTCTGAGTCCCCTGGCAATCAAGTACAACTGCCGCATCGCTTACCGGGTTTTTGGTCTCCGGGTCAGTTACCTGTCCCATAATACTTCCCCCGGTTAATGCAAAAGAAAATTGAACGTAAAGAGAGAACAACAACAGAATAATACCCCTTTTTGATTTTTGTGTTTTCATAGTTTATTGTTTTAATGTTTAAGAAATCTGTTTTATCACCACACACGCTGCAAAACAGGCGGGCCCATAACCGGAGTTCCGTCAATAAAAAACTGCACACGGCTGCTTCCTTTTACGTATAGTTTGCCGTTGACTACATCCATTCCCGGCTGAACGCTTAACACTTCGCTTAACGAACGCGTTGGCTGATTGACAGAACTGTTTTTCAAAACCACATCATTAGAAACAAAAATTGCCGGCTCCGGATCTTCAAGCTGAACAATAGAAGGCAACGAGTTATTATTGCTCAAGCTCAGATTTATTTCAGATGTATAGCCATCGTAAACGCGGATTTTATTTGCGAAAAAAGTTCGGTTATTGAACGAAACCCTCATTTGGTATTTGCCGGTAGGAAGGTGATCGGCATAATAATAGCCGTATTCGTTAGCGGTTACTACCACTTTATCCATGCTATTTTCAAAAGTAACTTCAGCGTAGGAAATCGGCTTGTTGTTTTCCTTTTCTGTGATTTGTCCAATTACCTGCCCTACGGAGACAGCTTTAACGCAGTTGAAAAACCCCAAGGCTAAGAAAAAAAACGCTGTAAGAAATAATCCGGGCTTCATGTCCTGCTTCTTTCGCGAACTGAAATTAACCAATAATTTACCAAAGTTTCGAATTTTATAAATCTTTACTCAAAATTTTACAAAACTGTGACAATTGATTATATGCTAACTGCATATCTTAAAATATCTTTCCAAAACCTTTGTATTTGATGGCTACTTTTGAAACATGACGAATAATTCTTTGAAAATTGCTTTCTTATTAATAATTTTTTCAAACCTGTTGTTTGGTTTTTTCAACCACAAGATACAATATCGGTAATTATAAAAGGCCGCTTAGAATATATTCAACATTATCTTAACGGGCAGCGCAGTAATTATTATTACGATGTTCAAGGAAGAGTTACCCATGTGGATGCGCCCTATGGGGAAACATGGGATTATCAGTACAATGCCAATTATGTTTACAGACAGTGGAAAGACCCCAGAGGTTATTCACGGTATGATACATTGGTCGAAAAAGGCGCTCATCACTTAGACTCTGTCATCGGAGATAACCGAGCATGGATGCTTGATTATGATATTGAGGGAAATATTTTGGGCGAGGCTTATATTCCCTTACGCGGAAAAAAAAGAAAGCCAGGGCAGGCAGAATATTTTTACACTTATGATTATTATTCTAAAACAGTAAACTCGTTATTATATGGTGTTACAGGTTGTATTTGTGCTGTAAAAAACAACTTGCTGAAAAAACTGGTGGGAGTAACCGACAAAGGAGATACTACACAGTATTTTACCTATAAATACATTGTAGACTCTTCAGGTCGTGTTTTACAGCGCATGAAATACTATCGTACAGGTCAATTGCACGATTCCGTTGGTTACGTTTATTACTAAGTGAAGTATCTATCCGAAAACCTAATGAACCATTGTTTAGCTATTTTGCAAATGAATAACTCCAGAATCATTCATTTATTATCGAAGCCAGCAGATACTCCCTGTTCATTCGTGCTATATTGGTAAGCTTAATTTCTTTAGGACATTCCGCTTCGCAAGCACCAATGTTGGTGCAGTTGCCAAAACCTTCGGCATCCATTTGGTTTACCATTTCAATGGCGCGTATGTTTCTTTCCGGTTCGCCTTGTGGCAATAGAGCCAGTTGAGAGATTTTTGCAGAAACAAAAAGCATACCCGAGCTATTAGGACAAGCGGCTACACATGCACCGCAACCAATACAAGCTGCAGCATCCATTGCTTTCTCGGCATCCTCTTTTGCAACCGGAAGATTATTTGCATCCTGTGCTTGTCCTGTATTTACAGAAATGAAGCCTCCTTTAGCAATTATCCGGTCGAATGCAGTGCGGTCAGTCACTAAGTCTTTAATAATTGGAAATGCACCGGCTCTGAAAGGTTCTACATAAATTGTATCGCCATCTTTAAACGAGCGCATATAAAGTTGACAAGTAGTTGCTGCATGCTGGGGCCCATGTGCGCGTCCGCTGATATACATGCTGCACATTCCGCAAATACCTTCGCGGCAATCGTGGTCAAAAGCAATAGGATCTTCTCCTTTGCGCACTAACTCATCATTCAGCACATCAATCATTTCTAAAAAACTCATATCAGCATTGATGTTGTCTATGGTGTAGTCAACGAGTTTGCCTTGTGCGTTAGCGTTTTTTTGTCTCCAAACCTTGAGGTTAAATTTCATAGCTCTTCTTTTTACTTATAGCTTCTTACTTGCAATTGAATATTCTCATAAACCAATTCTTCTTTATGAAGGACCGGGTCGGCATCTACACCTGTAAACTCCCATGCTGCTGCATATTTGTAGTTTTCATCATCGCGCTTGGCTTCACCTTCTTCCTGGTATTCTACACGGAAATGTCCGCCACAGCTTTCGTTTCTGTTTAGCGCATCAATTACCATCAGCTCACCTAATTCGATGAAATCAGCAACACGTCCTGCCTTATCTAATTCAGTGTTGAACTCGTTTACTGTGCCCGGCACGTTTACATCGCTCCAAAACTCTTTGCGCAATTGCTGAATCATGGTCCGAGCCTTAGTCAATCCTTCAGCTGTGCGCGCCATTCCGCAATATTCCCACATAATTTTTCCAAGCTGGCGGTGGAAATCATCCACAGTTCTTTTCCCTTTTATCGAAAGAAGTTTCTCCGTTCTTTCTTTCACTGCATTTTCTGCTTCCACAAAAGCAGGGTGATCAGTCGGAATCGGTTTGGTAAAAATCTCTGACGACAAATAATTGCCAATGGTATACGGAATCACAAAGTAACCATCCGCCAAACCTTGCATGAGTGCCGAAGCGCCTAACCGGTTTGCACCGTGGTCGCTGAAATTCGCTTCACCCAAACAATACAAACCGGTAACGGTTGTCATCAATTCATAATCTACCCACAAACCGCCCATGACATAGTGAACCGCAGGATAAATTTTCATGGGTGTTTTCAACGGGTCTTCGTTGGTGATGTTTTGATACATCGGGAACAACTCACCATAACGCGCTTTCACCGTTTCAACTCCAAGACGTTTGATGGCATCAGCAAAATCGAGAAACACACCAAAACCGGAAGGAACAATACCGCGGCCATCATCGCAGGCTTCTTTCGCTGCACGGCTGGCAATATCGCGCGGACAAAGATTTCCGAACGAAGGATATTTTCTTTCTAAGTAATAATCGCGGTCTTCTTCTTTTATATCCTCAGCTTTTTTCTTGCCTTCGCGAATTGCCTTCGCATCTTCTTTTGTCTTCGGAACCCAAACACGACCATCATTACGCAACGACTCTGACATTAAAGTCAGCTTCGATTGGTAATCACCGGTCACAGGAATACAAGTTGGGTGAATTTGCGTATAGCAAGGATTGCCGAAGTAAGCCCCCTTCTTGTGTGCTTTCCATGCAGCAGTTACGTTACTTCCCATAGCATTGGTAGAAAGAAAGAAAACATTTCCGTAACCACCGGAAGCAAGCAACACAGCGTGACCGAAATGTTTTTCAAGCTCACCGGTTACTAAATCTTTTGCAATGATGCCACGCGCTTTGCCGTCAATAACAACTACATCCAGCATCTCGTGGCGCGAATACATTTTTACATTGCCCAAACCAATTTGTCTTTCAAGCGCACCGTAAGCGCCCAATAACAACTGCTGACCGGTTTGTCCGCGGGCATAGAAAGTTCTTGAAACCTGTGCGCCACCGAAAGAGCGATTATCTAACAAGCCGCCATATTCACGCGCAAACGGAACACCCTGCGCCACGCACTGGTCAATAATATTTCTTGAAACATAGGCTAAGCGGTAAACGTTTGCTTCGCGGGCGCGGAAATCGCCACCTTTAATGGTATCGTAAAACAACCGGTAAACCGAGTCGCCATCGTTTTTATAATTCTTTGCTGCGTTAATTCCACCTTGAGCAGCAATAGAATGCGCTCTTCGCGGTGAATCCTGGAAGCAAAATGCTTTTACTTTGTAACCTAGTTCAGCTAAAGTTGCTGCAGCGCTTGCACCGGCAAGACCGGTTCCCACCACAATTACTTCCAGCTTTCTTTTGTTAGCCGGGTTCACCAGTTTAGCGTGCTCCTTATAGTTGTCCCACTTTTCTGCCAGCGGGCCTGAAGGAATTTTTGAATTGAGAGCCATTTGAAAAAAGTTAATGGTTTATAGTTATTGAATCCACCCGAAATAAAAACTTACCGGCATCAGCGCAAACACAATTGAAATAACTACCGAGAAGGCAATTCCCGCCAGTTCAATGCCTTTGTTGTATTTCAAATTGTTTATTCCCAAACTTTGAAACGCGCTTTTAAAGCCATGGAGCAAATGCCAGAAGAGAGAGAAGCACCCCGCCAGATAAAACAGCACCATTCCGGCACTGCTGAAATGTTCCTGCATCAGTTCAAACAGATTAAGCTCCTCTCCTGTTGTAAACTGGTTCAGGCGGTTTGGTCCCCAGTAGTTCCTAAGGTGAACAATTAAAAAGAAAAGAATCAAAGTGCCGAGAAGCCCCATGCTGCGGCTATACCACTTTGTTTTTTCGGGCGGAACATTGTAAGCATATTTCACCGGGCGTGCATCGCGGTTTTGTTTCCAGAGAAGAAGCCCGTCAATAATGTGAAGAATCAAGCCGGCAAACAAACCGATTTCGATGGTGCGGATAATGAGGTTGGTTCCCATAAAATGAGCATAAAAAAGAAAGGTTTCCCCGCCATCGTTAAACCAAATCATGCTGTTAATGGAGGCATGAACGATGAGGAAAGTGATAAGAAAGAGCCCCGTTAAAGACATCACCACTTTCTTTCCTATAGAACTTCTGAACAAGACTGAATTATTCATTGCTGTTTTTTTAAGCGCGGCTAAATTATGGCGCGAAGTTAAAAATGGAAGCTTTTGGGAAACAATTTTTGAACGCAGCGGCAAT
The DNA here is from genome assembly GCA_964631835.1 of uncultured Chitinophaga sp. Taxonomy (GTDB): domain Bacteria; phylum Bacteroidota; class Bacteroidia; order Chitinophagales; family LD1; genus Bog-950. Next base: position 7,212 of record CAZWAD010000005.1, on the reverse strand, counting down.
GTTCAGGCTACATAATCGCTCAGATACGAATAAGGTGCGGTCAGTTTGCCGTTTTGGGTGATGGTTGCCTGTTGAATCATTTCCGATTTGCCGGCTTTATATAACTCGGGAATGATGCGGGTCATAATCATATTCCCGAAATCTTCGGAGGCATCGCGGGGAAGCTCGTTGGGCAGGTTGTCAATAGCCATTACATCAATGGAGTCTTCCTGGAAAGTTTGAGTCAATTCACCTGTTTGTGCATTATAGCCATAATAAGGGTCGGCAATGGAGGAGGCATAAAGGGTGGAGGGGATGGAAGAGTCGGGAGCTACATCGCAGGTAATGTCCGAAATGATTTTTATGCGGAAATCTTTTTCCTTCATCTGCTCTTTGGTGAAGAATACCGGAATACGATTGTCCCAATAAATGCCGTTCACCATTACATCGGCTGCCTTGGTAAAATGATAGAAAGAAGACTTGTATTCTTCGGGATGAGCGTGGTAATTTTCAGAGTTAAACTTCTCCTCTCCTTCTTTGTAATACATATCCGCTGAAGTGAGTTGGGTATAAACAGCCTCATCAAACTCATTATAGCAAAAGTTGTAAGGCGAAACTCTTTTAATGCCCGCCATATCGAACATAAATGAAACGCCTTCGCTCACTCTGCCGGTTCCGGTAAGTACAATTTTCCAATTGGGTAAATCGAGTTTCTCCAATTCCTTTTGAGCTTCGGCAAAGTTGAGGCAGTCTATCAGTTGCCGGAGGCGGAACCGGGAGGTTCGGAAACCAATCATTCGCAAAGCATGATAAGCACCCACAATTCCCGCCCAGCGTCCGAAAGCTATTATGCGCTTGCCTTTTTTATCTTTCAAACACTCATAATCAATCAGGCGGATGTTCTTTTGCAGCATAGCCTGAAGCATTTTCTTATTCCTCTTCTGCTTTTTAATCACGTGCGAAAAGAGCAGGTAAGTTTTGTTATTCAGCATGGCGGCAACCGGTACTTCCTTTACCCCGAGAAGAAAGTCGCAGCCGGAAACATCTTCCGAAAGTTTTACTCCCTGGTATTGAAATTCTTCGTTGGTAAAGCAACGGTATTTACAGGGCTGAACAATAACCTCTATATCGGGGTTGCGCTCCATCAGGAACTTGCATTGCGAAGGAGTAAGGGGAACGCGCGATTCGCGGGGGAACTTTTCTTCGCGTAAAATACCGATTTTCATGGGGCTAATGTAAAATTAAACCTGTCAGAATTGCTTTTACGAAGCCGTTGGCAACAGGTTTGCTATCTTTGCCCTGTTCTTTGAAATTACGGGCCTGACTGGAATTGACGGGAAGCCTTGAAGGTAAACCCGCATGCCGTGGGTGTATGATACCACGCTAATCCATTATGCAATAGTTTTTAAATGGCGAATATTCTTACGCCATGGCTGCTTAATCTTAGAGATTAACAACCATTTGCTCTGCGCTTGAGGCACCATACACAGCGCAACAGCAACCAAAACCTGGTGACGTACCCCTAAAGATTCATCCTCTTTACGGTGTATGAACAACGGATGTAAGAAACAGGTTGGAGGGTTACTTATCCTGCCGGTTTACGAAAACCAATAAGCAACTAAGCATGTAGAAAGTCTACAGTCAACTTATCCGGACGTGGGTTCGATTCCCACCAGGTCCACCAGAGCTATATTACAAATAAACGCAATATACCGAAAAAGCCCGCCAGCATTGAGTCTTGGCGGGTTTTTTATTTTGGGAGAGCGCAAAAAAGCGCATCGAAACGCACCTTTAGCGAGCGTAAATCGAGCGTGATTTTCCCACATAAATTCCTTCCGCTAATCCTTACGCTGTTTTATGCGACAATGCGCTGATGTGCGCTACCAGCCCGGCATTCACACTGCTAATTTTGTTAATAAAACTGAGCATCATGGAATTGCATCCTTTAAAAATCAGGTTTTATCCAAAGCTAAAATCAGGTAGCAAAGACCGGTATGTTTTATACATGAGAATGACAATGGCAGGTATGCGGACCGATATTGCGCTTAGTTATGAACTTAGAAAAAACTGCTGGAGTGAAAAGGATCAGTCATTAAACCACAAGCACAAGGATAGAGGATATGTGCTTCATTTGACCAATCAGTATCGCCAGCGTGCACAGGAAATTTATCAGCAGTTAATTCAGCGGAATTTGGATTGCGACTTAAATGTCATCCGGCAAAAACTTACTGGAAATCAGATGGATGATTCGGATAATAGTTTTAAACTACTTTCTTCTTTTGACCGGCTGATAGAAAGAAAAAGATTATTGGGCGGGCCCAACAATACGAAAGCAACCGTTTTTAAATATAAGTGTACCAAAAAGCACCTTGAAAATTTTCTGCATAAAAAATATTTCTTGAGTGACATTAAATTTAATCGAATCGATTTGCGATTTATTGAGGACTTTGAGTTCTATCTTAAAACTGAAGCCCAGTCTTGTCATAATACAACAATGAAACACATTCGTACTTTTAAAACAGTTTTCAAAGCAGCATTGGCGCATGGTTATACAGATAAAGATCCATTTCAAAAGTTCAAAATAAAATACGAGGAGGTTATCAGAGATTTTCTCAGTGAAGGCGAAATTGAGCGGATCATGGAAGTTGATTTACCTCCAAACAAACTTTCTAACGTAAGAGACATTTTTATTTTTAGCTGTTTCACTGGCCTGTCCTATATCGACATCAAAAATCTAACTCTTCAAAATCTTAAAAAAGAGAACGGATATTTTTGGATAAGAACCAGACGGCAAAAGACCAATATAAAGAGCAACGTACCATTATTGAAAACACCTCTGGGGTTGGTACGAAAGTATTGTCCCGGATTTGAAACCAAAAGCGGTGATGAGAGAATATTCCGTGTAATAAGCAATCAAAAGATGAATAAATATCTCAAAGAACTTGCGGAACTATGTAATATACAAAAACATCTCACCTGTCATATAGCCCGACATACTTTCGCAACAACCATTACACTCAACAATGGCGTTCCAATCGAGAGTGTTTCCTCTATGTTAGGCCATAGACATATTACTACCACACAGCATTACGCTAAATTGCTTGATAAAAAATTAGGAGAGGACATGGAACGACTTGGCCAAAAATTGGCGATTAAATCAAATTGGTAATGCTTTAAGAAAAGAACAACGTTTTCGGATTGTTTCAATCGGGTTGGGGGGTTGTACATTGTAGGATTCAAATAATTAAAATTGGTTGCCGATGCATTCCTGAGGTTTAAGTTAATAGGAACGAGGAACTTTTTATCGACTGAAGGAAACAACACAGTGACACAAATGGCCTTGTAATGAAAATATAGTTAACTTTTACTATAATAGTGTACCTTTAAATAAGGTGAAATCATAGTTTAAATGGAAGTTTCAAAAGTTGAAAAGTACTTAATACGCTTAACCACAGTATTATCTTACACCAAACCCAATTTAGCCATACTAATTACTTGAATTATGAGATACAAGAATCATTCATTTGCAATTATCTCCTACTTATTTCTCCGGTTGTTTGGTGCGGGTTCCTCCTCTGCGCTTTAGCGCTTTCTCCATCTCCGGGAAAATTGCGATGAGCGTTGGCGCACGGGGGCAAGGTTCACGGTATTCATCGGGGCAAAAATAAATGGTCAGTGAAGAGTCGCTCATCTGCTCAATGTCGACCATTGCAGTTGCCCGCGCTCGTAAATGCGCAAACACTTTTTGACGGTACTGCATGAAGCACTCGTCAATTAACTGATTTTTTTCTTTCTGATACCTTGCATATGAGCGATAGTATTTGTCTTACTTTAGCCATTGTGATTCGGTTGTTGGCCATGTTGTTTGTTTTATGCGCACAAGGTGCACTACAAACATTATGGGCTCAATCTTATCCGCTCAACAATGCCGTTATGGTGGTCAAACCGCTCCGAAATCAGGAGGTCAATCCGGACCAAAAAGAGGTGTTTAAAGTCACCGAAATTTCCACTTTAAAGCCGATAGAGATATGAAGAAGACACCAAAAGTAATTAGCGTGGTTAAAGCCAAGTTTATGCACGATAAAACATTACGTGTTACTTTTAATGATGGAACGGAAAAGGAACTTGACTTCACTAAAGCATTCTCAAAATTGGGAGGATATTACAGCCGATTTGCAGAACCCAAGCGATTTAAAAGGTTTATTGTGAGAAATGGGAACCTGTACTGGGGTCGAAATGAAGATGTAATTTACTCTACGCATTCCCTATATACTAATACCATGCACAAATGATGAAACTATCACTTCACCAATTACTTTATAGTTCCGTAAACTAATTACAAACATGAAAAAAACAAGAGTCGCTGTAAATGGATATGGCGTAATAGGAAAACGGGTAGCCGATGCCGTTTTATTACAAACTGATATGGAACTTGTTGGAGTTTGCGATGTATCGAATGACTGGCGAATTAAAATGGCTTTGAAAAAAAAATACAAAGTTTTTTCTGCGGATGCCGCGGCACTTACGCTCATGCAAGAAAATGGAATTGAAGTGAGCGGTTTGTTGGAAGACATGCTATCCGGTTGTGATGTGGTGGTAGATTGCACGCCCAAGAAATTCGGGGCGGCTAACATTGCCAAATACAAAATGGCAGGGGTGAAATACATTTTGCAGGGTGGCGAAAAGCATTCTATTACAAACCATTCCTTTGTTGCGGAAGTAAGTTACGACACAGCCCTCAACAGTGAATGCACCCGTGTGGTTTCATGTAATACGACATCTATTGTAAGAACCCTGCATACGCTCAAACAAGCGGGACTTCTGCAATATGCCCGCGGCACTTTAATGAGAAGAGCTACCGACCCTTGGGAAAGTGACCAGGGCGGAATTATGAATACGATTGTCCTTGAACCTAAAATCCCAAGCCACCAGGCACCCGATGCACAAACGGTGATTCCTGATTTAGATGTGGTCACGGTTGCCGCAAAAGTGCCTCAAACACTTGCACACATCCATTATTGGAACGTTAAGCTGACACGCCCAACTTCGGCAGAAGAAGTAATTGAAGCATTTCGCAAATCTTCACGAATTGCCTTTGTAAAACATTCCGAAGGATTCCATGCCATCAATTCTATTAAGGAGTTGATGCTGACTCGAAACAGACCTTTTGGCGATATGTATGAAGTTGCCGTTTGGGAGGATATGATTACTGTAAAAGGCGATGAACTTTATTATGCTTACATGGTAGATAACCAAGCCATCGTTATACCGGATACGGTGGATGCTATCCGTGCATTAACCGAAAGTAACATGGGTGCGACAGATTCCATCATTCAGACTAATAAGAGTTTAGGTATAACACAACAATTTTATTAATTGTGAAAGGGAAAGAATTACGTCCGAAACCTATAAAAATTTGAAGGATTGAGAGCTGAACGGAAATTATAAAAATGAACTCAGGTAATAAAGAATTTAGAAACATGGAAATTTTTAGCCGGGCTTGGTTTGTTCCTTTACGGAATGAGCTAATTGGAATCCGTGCTGAAAAATGTTTCGGGCAGGTCACTAAAACTGTTTCTTAAGCGCAAAACTCAAAGTTTATTCAAATCAATTTTTGACGGAGTAATCAATTTTTGCAGCCAAAGCCATCAAAAATATTCATCACAACCTAAAAGAATTTGAATCCTCCGCCAATGATATTTTACATAAGCAATGCACCATTTTACGCAATGAATGGGTGGAGTTTGACAAGTTGCTAAATCAATTACTTAGTTTGTCTGACAGCAAAATATCAATGCTGAAATTGAGCAAATATTAAATGAGGCATTGGCACAGGAAGAGAAATAAAAATCAGAGGTGTTTACAAAACTCAAAAACAATCAACTCAATGAAGTGGAAGCATCTACCCTGATGAATGTGCATCGAGAACTGCAATCTTGCAAGAAATCGCTTTTGCTGGCATTAACTAATTTAGGCACTGAAACATTAACTAACTCAAAATAAACCTTTATGAAAGGTTCATTCAAACTCGGAAACATTGCAGGCATTGGAGTATTCATCCACTGGACATTCTCCATACTCATTGTCTATATCATATATAGTAATTACCGCGCAGGACATGATGCCGAAAGAATAGGTTGGATGGTGCTTTTTGTATTGAGCATTTTTGTAACGGTTTTTTTGCACGAACTCGGTCATGCACTCGCTGCAAAAAGATACGGCATCAAAACTCAGGACATCACCATTTTACCCATTGGCGGTTTAGCCCGTTTAGAAAGAATGCCCGAAAAACCCATGCAGGAATTTGTAGTAGCTATTGCAGGTCCGGCTGTAAATATTGCTTTAGCCGGTATAACTGCCTTGTTTATTACCATGCCTGCCGCTAATGAACTAACTATTCTGCTTATGAATGGCGTAAACGGAAGTAACTTCTTTTTGAACTTTTTCATAGTAAATATTTGGTTGGCTGTATTTAATTTAATCCCTGCCTTTCCGATGGATGGCGGCAGAGTTCTAAGAGCTTTGTTATCATTAAAAATGCAACGGCATACTGCCACCACAGTAGCTGCACGAATCGGGCAACTGCTGGCATTAGGGTTTATTTTTTTAGGTTTCTTTTCCAATCCGTTTTTAATTTTCATTGGTGTGTTTATCATCCTTGGCGCACAAGCTGAAGCCGAAATGACTAAAGCCGGATTTATGATGAAAGGCATTATGGTAAAAGACATCCTGATGAAAAAATACGAGACCATCGAAGAAAACGACACCATCGAAACTGCCGTAAATAAATTGCTCAACGGGCAATGCAAAAATTTTGTGGTAACAGCTAACCAGCAACCCGTTGCTACGCTTGGCAGAGACCAAATAATAAAAGCGCTTTCAGATAACGGAAAGCAAACCATTCTGCATTCTGTTGCAGATAAGGAGCCAATTCGGTTAAATGCCAATCAATCATTAGAAGAAGTATATCCGGTTATGATAGCGGGCAAAAATTCATTGGCGTTTGTTTATGATAAACATGAATTTATCGGAGTGTTAGACCTTGAAAACATTCTGGAATACATCATGGTAAAAGAAGCAATCAATAGTCAAACTGTATAATGAATGAATCATCACTTATTGCCCTTTCCGAAATTCAACAACTGCTAAATACATACCCCGAAGGTTTGCAACCCTCAAATGTTGAAGAACGACTGAACGAATACGGCAAAAACGAACTTACCGAAAAAAAAG